>DAHB01000004.1:0-213197 GCA_002498365.1 Methanomassiliicoccaceae archaeon UBA421
CTGAACTTCTCTACGTCCCTCTCCGTTCCCGGGCGGGGCGCGTAGTTTATTTCGGGAATGACGCGGCCGGCTCCGACCTTTATTCCGAATCCGTACGAAACGGGGTGCTGCGCGCGTCCGAAGATCAGTTCGTCAGCATCTTTGTATGCCATCTTTGTGTATCTGCTAACTGCCATCTTACTCACCTCTAATGATATTGTCCCACTCTTCCCTTACCTTCTTCCAGTCGTATCCGGCAAGGATCTTGTCGGCGATCGGGGGTGTCTGGGCAGCCTTGTCGGAATAAATTCCGAGGTCGTACGAGTTGGCGTACTCCCTGTTGACCGCACCGCCGCATCCCATGAAGGGGATGCTCAGGCCTTTTGCCATGAATCCTGCCGCGATCCTCGGGAAAGCGGACATCGTCGTGGTCATGAGCGCGGTTCCGGAGACGAACAGGGGCTTGACCTCGACGGTCTTGGCTATGACCTCAGTGACAGGGACATCTCTTCCCATGTCGATAACGTCGTAACCGGCCGCCTTGGTCATGATGGCCGCGATGTTCTTTCCGATGTCGTGGGGGTCTCCCTCGGCAGCGTGCATTATCACGGTGGCCTTGGCCTTCATCTTTCCGCCCTCGAGCTTCTTCTCCGCAAGGGCTATTCCGATCTCCATGGTCTTTGCGGCCATCATGATCTCGGGCAGGTAGTACACGTGCTCTGCGTAAAGCTTCGCGACGATCTCCATTCCTGCAACAAGCCCCTCGTTGATAACATCGAGCGGTTTCTTCTCCTTCAGGGCGTCGTTGACGACGGGCCCTACGGTCTTAAACCTCATGTAGAGTACCTCTTCCGCGACCTTTTTAAAAACGGGGTCATGCGGGAGCATCTCTTTAGCCATCTCTTGCGGGGTGGCCGCGACCTGCTGGTCGACATCATAGCGCCTCAGTATTTTGCTGAAGTCTACTCCTTTGCTGCTAAGCATACTGTTTTTCCTCCCAGGCTTTCGCCTGTGATTTTAGTATTCTACTGAGGGTATAAATGTAGTTTCGTGGATGGATGATTAATCCTTATTCATACATCGCTAGATATCTATTGACTCATATATATTTAACATCGGTGTTAATGAATTTCCTTATAAATATTTCCTTGAAAAAAACATAGCCAGCATGTTAGATATATATTGTACACATGCGCACGCGTACATTAAGTGATGATATCTTGTATCGGGCGTAACCGGACTTCAACCTTGGTTCGCACCATATCATGATTCAGTCTTCCTTGTACAGATATATTTAATGATTATTTTAACATGAAATTCTAAATCTGTGTTACTCGCCCATTGTTTCGGCTGTTGTACCCATGTCCGACGATGGTCCTTGGTAAACGCATAAATAACATCCGCCCAGTTCACCTAATATGTATGTTTATATTCTGGGCGGATTCCTCGGAAGCGGGAAAACCAGCCTGTTGATGAGGCTAGCGTCCATGTATATCGAAAGGAAATTACGCGTGGCGCTTCTTGTGAACGAATCGGGAGAGGTCGGCGTGGACGGCGCGACGCTCAAGGCCGAAGGGTACGATGCGATCGAACTGCCCAACGGATGCATCTGCTGCTCCCTCTCAGGAACCCTTCAGAACGCGCTTCGGAACATCAAAAGCGACATTGATCCCGACATAATTATCATCGAACCGACGGGACTCGCCCTGCCGCACAAAGTGAAGGAGCTTGTGCGTATTTCCATGATAGATCCCGACGGGTGCTTCATAATAGGAATAGTGGACGTGCAGAGATTCGACGACCTGATAAAGAAGAAGGGGGAGTTCTTCAAAAGACAGATGCACGGCAGCGACTTCATACTTGTCAACAAGAGCGACCTTGCCAACCCCCAGAGGCTGGACGAAATAAAGAGCTGGATGTCCTCCGAGTTCCCCGAAAAGCCCCTTCTGTCCATCTCTGTCAAGACGGGCGAGAACCTGGACAAAGTATACGAGATGATGAAATGAAACAGCAGGAAAACGATGGGCACAAGAGCGAGGAGCATGAGAACTCGATCGAAGAGGCGGGCGGTGCAGCAGTGGGCTTCACCGGAAGCATAACGGGATTCAACGCGGACGCCCAGGCGAGGATGGCGGATGCGCTCTTGAAAATAGGTAGATGGGTGGGCGGCGAGTCCGGCGTACTCCTGGGGCACATCAAGTGCGCGATATACCGCGAGGACGGCTCCGGCGTGACTCTGAACCTCATCGACATGGACAACGGCGTCGAGATACACGGCACCCTGGAACCTTCGGAGAAGGTTGCCTTCACGCTCATGTGCGCCGTCCTCGATGTTGACCCTGCCGAGCTGGACCATACGATGCACCATGTGCTCGAAGACACCAATTTGGATATCGAACTGGAGCATCACGACTGCCACTGCCACGGCCATGAACACGAGCATGAGGGCCTCCATGAACACGGCAACGGTCATGAGCATCATCACGGCCACGGCCATGAGGGTCACCACCATCACGATGACGATGACGAGAGCTGCGAGCACCGCGGAGGGTGCTGCAACCACAGAAATCATAGTCATTGAAAACCAATTAAGAAGACGGAGGAAAAACAATGGAATACGGAATATCTCTGGATTTAGGAACGAGTGGCTTCAGGGCGCACGCTGTTGACCTGAATACGAAAAAGATCCTGTCGACGTCGATTACGGAATGTCATCCGTTGCCCGGCGCCAACATAATGGACCACCTGACCTTCAGCATAAGGGTAGGGCAGGATGTGGCGCACAATATCGTAGTAGATACGGTGAACAAGCTCATCAAGACACTCGGTATAGATCTCAAGGACGTTGTCCGGATGAGTATCTGCGGCAACCCCATCCAGCTCTCGCTGGCGCAGAACATTCCGGTAGAAGATCTCGCCTTCGCGGGCGAGAACGCCAAAAGGGTCAGGGGAATCAAGGAACAGAAGAGGGACGCCGGCGTGTTCAGCGCCGTCGCCTGCGGGTTCGACGTCCCTGACAAGACCGAACTCTACGTACCACCGGCCATAAGGCACGAGATAGGGGCAGATGCTCTGGCCATGATGTACAAGAGCGGCTTCCTGGACCAGAAGGAGAACTGCCTCGTCACGGACTACGGCACCAACGCCGAGATGGCGCTGAAGGTGGGGGACGACATATACACCGGGTCTGCCGCGGCCGGGCCGGCCATGGAGGGACAGTCCATAGAGTGCGGCATGCTGGCCGCCCCGGGGGCCATAAGCGACCTGGAATATGATTTCCAATGGATATGCAAAGTCCTCGACGATGACCTCATCCCTCGGAACGGCGACAGGTTCGACTTCAGCCTCGGCGTCATGTCCGAAGAGGGGCCGATGCACGGCAAGGCCGTGGGCATAACCGGCACCGGCGTCATAGCGGCAGTGGCTGTGGCTAAGGAAAGCGACCTTTGGAAAAAAGGCAAGCTGACGACCGAGGACGGCAAGATGCACCTGCAGGACGGCGTATTCATCACCAGCAACGACATCTCAGAGGCGATGAAGGCCATAGGAGCCATGAGGGCGGGCCACTTCACGCTTCTGGAGCATGCCGGCATAAAGTTCGGGGACCTCAAGACGATGTATATGTGCGGAGCGTCCGGTACGTACGTCGATGCCGTAAAGGGCAGGGACGTCGGTCTGCTGCCGCCCACGTGCGACAACATCTTCCAATACGGGAACACTTCACTGGCGCTTTCCACCGACCTCCTGATGAACCCCGAGCTTCTCGATGAGCTGCAGGAGACGGCCAACAGCATCCGCGCAAACCACATCATGTTCGCCGGGGACAAGATATTCGAGCAGATATACGTCCAGGAGCTTGCGTACTGCGAGGAGGGGATGAGCATGTCCAAATACAACGACAACAACGTCGCCGCAGGTCTGCAGGCGCTTCCCAAACCGATCGGTCACCCGAAGGTCACGCGCGTGTCGATGCGCGACATCGCCGACCTGGGAGAGAGGGGGCTTTACATCCTTCACGACCTCGGTACGAACCTCGTGGGAAAGATGGAGGGTTGCACCGGGTGCAAGAAGTGCGAGCACGAATGCCCCGAGAACGCGTTGACCGTAAGCAAGGACAAGACGATCACCGTGAAGACCAAGAACTGCCTCGGCACGGCCTGTTACAGATGCCAGTACGTCTGTCCCGAGAAGGTCATGCAGTTCGACTCCCTAAGGCTGTCGTGATAAACGGTTTCGGGCGGGGCCGACCCCGCCCTTTTTTCATTTACCGCCGTTCAGGGCCTCGGCGTGTACGGCCGGCCTGACATTCTCGTCCTCCAGCTCCGTCAGTATCTGCTTGCGCAGCCTGATGAACTCGGGCGAAGCGCGGTCCCTGGGCCGCGGAACGCCTATGTCCACGATGTCCTTGATGCTGGCAGGACGCTTGGTGAGGACGACTATCCTGTCCGATAAGTAGACCGCCTCGTCGACCGAGTGTGTCACGAACAGGATCGTGGTATCAGTCTTCTCGACTATCCTCAGCAGCTCGCCCTGCATGATGTTGCGTGTCTGGGCGTCCAACGCGCCGAACGGCTCGTCCATGAGCAGCACGTCGGGCTTGGTAACAAGGGCCCTTGCGATGCCCACGCGCTGCTTCATACCTCCGCTGAGCTCGTGGACACGATGGTCCTCGAAACCTTCGAGGCCGACCGCCCTGATGTAGCGTTCGGCGGTCTTCCTGCGCTGCTCCGCCGGGACGCCGGCGATCTCCAGGCCGAACTCGACGTTCTTCCTTACCGAACGCCAAGGGAACAGTGCGAACTCCTGGAACACCATACCTCTGTCGGGGCCCGGCCCGGTGCACTTCTTCCCGCCTATCGACACTTCTCCGGAGGACGGCTCCATGAGCCCGGCTATAAGCCTGAGCAGGGTCGTCTTTCCGCATCCCGAGGGACCGACTATGGATATCAGCTCGCCCTTCTGGATCTCCAGAGAGAAATCCTCCAGGGCCACGGTCTCCTGTTCATCGGTCTTGTAGACCTTCCTCAGATGATTGATAACGATCTTCTCGCTCATTCTATCCCCATCCTTCTTGTTATGACCTTGTGCAGATAGTCGGCGAGGCTGGTCGTCAGTATTCCGAGAATTGCGATTATGACTATGCCCGCGTAGACGTTGGGCCAGTACCCCATCTGCGCCTGTATGCTGATGAAGTATCCGACGCCTCCTCCGAACGATGCGTACAGCTCGGAGGCGACTATGCACATCCACCCGACCCCCATGCCTATGCGGAGGCCGTTCATTATGTATGGAACCGCAGCGGGGAGCATCACCTTTACAAATGTCTGGACCTTTGTCGCCCCGAGAGTTTTGGCCGCATCGACCCAGTTAGGGTCGATCTTCTTCACGCCGAACATCGTATTGGTCAGCACCGGGAAGAAAATACCCACGAACACCACGAGGATCGGCCCCCACGTGTAACCTACCGTGAAGAGGAATATCGGAGCCCATGCTATGGGGGCGATGGGCCTGAGGGCCTCCAGGGTCGGGGACGAGAACTCTTTCAAGGTGTCGGAGTAACCGAGGAGCAGGCCGAACGGAACCGCTATCGCCAACGCGATCAGCAGCCCGGCGAAGAACCTCTCGAGGCTTATGCTCATGTGTCCCCACATGCTCATCCCGGAGATCGAATCGCCGTTCTGGAACAGGAACACCAGCGCCTCCCAGGTCGTCTGGGGCGTGGGTATCGCCGGATTGTCGAGAAGCAGCGACAGGTTCCACCATATCAGGACGAACACCACCAGCGATACGAAGGCGATTATACCTTTCCTGAGCATGCGGTGGCGTCTGTTGTCCTTATCATAAGCGAAATATTTCGACGGCGAATTCATTGCGTCCAGGATGATGACGCCGGTTATGACGCAGACTGCGCATAAAATGATAATGATCGATTGCCAATCCATTTTATCAGCTCCTCAGCGCGTTTATGGACGAGGAAACCACGGGCGGGGAGCCGACGAACCCTATGCTCGCATGGCCCGACAGCAGCGCGTTCATGACGTCCCCTCCGGCCGGGAACGGTCCCAACAGTTCGATCTCTATCCCATAATCCTCGAAGGAGCCCTGCTCTATCCCGACGTGGAGGGTTATCTGGTGTATGTCTGCGGCCAGGTACGCGACGCCTATGTGCGTCAGGGCTCCGCCGTAGTACCCAAGATCTCCCGGCTCCTTGACACCGCCCTCTTCGTTCAGCGCCCCGGCGAGGTACTGCTCGTTCACTAGATGCTCGGTGAAGGCCAGCGATGAATCGTATCCTGCTTCGGTCAGCGTGCTCTGTTGCACTATGTTCAGGGACTTATAGGTGTCCACTACTTCGGCCAGCTGTTCCGCCAGGTCTCCCAGCTCATAGGCGTAAGTGATATTGGCCAGCGCAGCCTCGGCCACTTCGTCGGACATCGTGGGAGGGTTTGGGGTCCCGATGGCTTTTGTTATCTTGATAAGTGCCTCATGGTTCACCGATGCTGGGTCCAATGCGTCCGTGACCCACAGCACCGACTGCATGTATGCCGCCAGGAACCTTTCGGTGGCGTTCTCGTTGCCTGAAAGGAAGGAGTTGTTCGCCGCGACGACACAGCAGGGATGCCCCTGCCAGTAGTCGCTTGTGGTCATCAGCTCGACGCACAGGCCATCGTTCACCGCCACGGAGTAGTGGGGCTCCCATGCTATTCCTCCGTCAATGCTGTCGTCCGTAGTGATTTTGTTTATCATCTGCCCGGGGGCGACCTGAGTCCAGTAGACCGCATTATCCGCCACCGTACCGTATTGGACGAAATTGAGGCCGAGGTCCTCCTTCACTATGTCCATCAATATCATATGCTGTATAGACGAGGGGCCGGGAGTCATGAACACCTTTCCCACCCAGTATTGCGGGTTCACGGCAGTTAGGACGCCGCCCGCCGTCTCGGTCATGTCGTCCAGGTCCTCGGTGTCCGCCCTTATGAAGATCCCGGACCCGTCGTTGTTGACCCTCGCGAGTATGGAGACGGATTCTTTCTCGGGATCTTCCATAGACAGCACCAGACCGGACGCCGAGAGGAGTATTATGAGCACCCCTACGGCGCCCCATGTCTTGTAGTTCCAATTCAGGCTCACGGATATTGCTAGCCGATTTTTGGATATAAATGTTTTGAATTTTATCACATTTTGGATTCTTTTTTACAATCAGGTTAATAAAATAAGACATGTTCCTTCGATGAAAAAATGCGCTGGCCTCTTTGGGAGGGTCTTTTGTAATCTGAAGTAGAAAATAGTACAAAAAGGAAAAAGATGTCTCTCTGTAAGGAGAGGAAAAGGTTTAGATGTCTCTGAAAGACACGGAATACTGCATCTTCTTGGCGCCGAAGTATTCCTGTGTGAAATTGGCGGAATCTTCGGGTCCGAACTCCCTGCAGGAGAATATGTCTATGAACGCGCGGTCGGTGTCCTCTGCGAAGTGACCGGATATCATAGAGGTCTCTATGAGCTGCACAAGGGAGTACCCCTGTACTTTGGGCTCGTCTCCGAAGAACACCACCTGGGGTTCGCCGTATCTTTTCATGTTGATGTGCTTTGCGAGATCGATAGCGAACTGGGCGATGTGCTCTTTGCTTGCAATCTTGGAGTGGTCGCATTCTCCCAGGTCTATAGAGACGAGTAGCCCCCAGAGCTTCTCGCCGTTGTATTTCTTGATTGCCTCCTCGTCGCTGAGGAGCTTACCGGAATAGGGACTCATTGTGTACATTTTAATTCCTCACAACGGGGATTGGTTTCCCGTTAAACGGGGTAAAATGTTTCTATATTTCAAACAATGCCCGGGCTTAAATAATCGGGGCTTCGGAATAATTACACCCAGCAATCCGTATTGTCGAGTGGGGGACACTCAAAGTTTTCAGAGACAAAATGAGGCTGCCTATGACTATTTTTCGATTTTCCGGAACGTCCCTCCCGCCCGCCGCGGACCCGCGGAAAAATCCGATTTATACAGGTAACAACATGGCGTATCCATGGCATCGGAGGTTTTCTTTACGGACATGCGGACCGGGATCGGAGATACCTTGCCCGACAAGCTCGGCAGGCTCATCGAGAAAGCGGGCATCGGCGGCATGGACCTTGACAGGAAATTCGTCGCGGTCAAGATGCACTTCGGCGAGCTGGGAAACCTGGCCTACCTACGGCCCGGCATTCCGAGGACCATCGCCGAAAAGGCGAGGGAGATGGGCGGGACACCTTTCCTGACGGACACCAACACCCTCTACGTGGGGCACAGGAAGAACGCGCCCGAGCACATGGACACGGCGAACTACAACGGCTTCGACCGGATGTCCGCGGGATGCCAGATCATAATCGCCGACGGCCTGAAAGGGACCGACGACGTCGAAGTCCCGATCCGCGGCGAGTACGTGGAGACCGCCAAGATAGGACGCGCGATATGCGATGCCGACGCGATCGTGACGTTGACGCATTTCAAATGCCACGAGCTCACCGGCTACGGCGGGGCGCTCAAGAACCTGGCGATGGGCTGCGCCTCCCGCCGCGGGAAGATGGAGATGCATGCAGCGGGAAAACCGTCGGTCGACCGCGATAAATGCATCGGATGCGGCACCTGCGTCAGGCAGTGCGCGCAGTCGGCCATATCGATGTCCGGGAGGAAGGCCGCCATAGACGGGGATAGATGCGTTGGGTGCGGGAGGTGCATCGGGCCATGTCTCTACGACGCCATCTCCGCCGAGAACGACCAGGACGCCTGCGTGCTCAACGCCAAGATCGTCGAGTATGCCATGGCCGCGGTCAAGGGCAAGCAGAACTTCCACATCACGGTGATGACCGATATTTCACCCAACTGCGACTGCCACGCGGAGAACGACACACCGGTGATACCGGACGTCGGAATGCTGGCGTCGTTCGATCCTGTGGCCTTGGACAAGGCGTGCATCGACCTCGCCATGGAACAGCCGCCGATCAGGGGCGGCATGCTGTACGAGAAATGCGGCGGGAAGGTCCCGGAGGACATGTTCGCCTGCATACACCCGACCACAAGATGGCAGAGCACCTTCGAACATGCGAAGAAGATGGGCTTCGGCTCTGCCGACTATGTGCTTGTGAACGTGAAGTGATGACATGAGGGCGTTCGTCGCTGTGAAGATCCCGGACGGGCCGTCGCTGTACCGGCCCCTCGAGGGCCTCTCTGCCGCGGGCGGGCTGAGGGTCTACGGCACCGGGGACCTCCATATAACGCTGAGCTTCATCGGAGAGATAGGACAGGAGCGGCTGCGCGACGTCTCGGACACGGTGGAAAGGGCCGCCCGCGGCATCGGCCCGTTCGACATCACAGTGGGGAGTATGGGGTCTTTCCCCGGGAAGAGCGGTCCCAGGATAGTGTGGGCCGGCGCCCGGTCGGGGGGGAAGCTCGAAATGCTGGCCGAAAGGACGGCGGCCGAGCTGGACGAGGGCGGCATCGGGCACGACATGAAGAAATTCGTCCCCCACATAACCTTGGCCAGGGCCAGGGACGAGAGGGGAGCGCCGTCCGCATCGTCGGTCATCGAGAGGTACAGTGGGACGGATTTCCTCACGTTCACCTGCAGAAGGATAACCGTCTTCGGCAGCGAGCTCACCCCGTCGGGGGCCGTCCACACGCCCGTTTCCGAGATCGCCCTCTGAGTCGGCCTCTAAGGTTAACTGTAGCTTCGAGCCCTTATACCCTGACGTTACGAATCTGTTATCATGAGAAATATCAAGCATCTCATGAAGAACGGAAGGAAAAGGATTTCGAACGACCGCAGGGGAGGTATCGAGGGCCTCCCGCTGCAACTGATGATCATCATTCTAGTGGCTACGCTGGGCACCGCCATAATACTCGGTTGGATGGGCAACATAGAGGGTCCCAGGTCCATAGGGTCCGTCGACGTGATGTCAAACGATATAGTGCTCGTCAACGGCGGAACCTCCAACGGCATAGTCGAGGTCCGTGTGACCGACCAGGACGGAGAGCCCATCGAGGGTGCCGCCGTGGTGCTTTCGGGCCTCGGCATCACCGACAGGAACGGAAAGACGGCGTACGTCAGCACGGATTCCAACGGACGGGCAGTATTCACCGGTCTGAAGATCCAGATGGGGGGCGGCTCGGTAGGGTTCATCACAGTAAACGTCTCCGCATCGGGATTCGGCGAGAACAACACGGCAAGGGTGGCAGTGATCGCATGAAGATGGACAGGAAAGGCGTGATCGGCATGCCTGTGAGGCTGGCCGTGACCTTCCTGGTCCTGGCCCTCGCGGTGCCTGTCCTGATGGATTCGGTGGAAGATTATCGGGCCGTCACCGAGGCCTCGGGCCTGATGGTCCAGGCGGAGGCCGTCTCCGACACCGCCGAGAAAACCTTTTATGCCGGAGAGGGCGGCGCCTTCACTGCGGAGATATCCGTCGGCCACGGCAACAGGCTCGTAATCGGCGGCCAGGGCGCCGACGCCTACACGATAAGGATGTTCTGCGGGAACGAGGACGTCGGCCGGCTGGTGATGGACCGTCCTGCCGTGAGGATCGCCGGCGGCGGGATTGCCGTGTCCGGGGAGATGACGCTTCTGTTCGAATGCGTGGACGACGGCGCCGGATGCGCGGTGGAGGTGAGCGTGATTGCTTGAATTCACAATGTCGAGGGTCGTGCTCTGCATATGCGGAGTGGTCCTCCTCGGAGCGGCGGCCGTCCCCTTTTCCGGAATCTGCTCGTCTGAAGAGGATGTGTGGATGACCGAGACGGCAGATTCGATCGCCGGAACGATAGACGGCTTCTACCGCTCCGAGGCGGACACCATGACGCTCAGGGGATGGGACATGCTCCCCGACGCAGGCTGCTACTTCAGCGTCGAGGGGCGCCTGGTCATACTCTGCGACGGCGAAAAGGAATACATTTCCCCGATCTCCTGCGCGTCCGAGTGTTTTTCGCTCCGGTACGACGGCACGGTCACGCTCAAGAGATCGGGGACGGGTATCGCCCCCGCATGATCATCTTCCGAAGGCCTCGGCGGCCTTCCTGAGCGCCGAGGAGAAACGGCTCACGTCCTCCGCGTCGTTGTATAGATAGACGGATGCTCTGGCGCTTCCTCCGATCTTCTTCCCTTCGAAGAAGGGGTGGGCGCAATGCAGCCCCGAGCGTATCATGATTCCGTCGATGTTGTCCAGCATCAGCGCCGTGTCGTGGGGCGACAGCCCGTCGACGTTGAAAGAGAAGACGCTGCTGCGTCTGTCGGGGTCCGAGGGGCCGACGAGTTTCAGACCTTTCACGTCCTCGGTCTCCCGGACCATCTGCCTCATGAGCTTCCTGTCCTGAGCCTCGACGTTCTCCATTCCCGCCTCGGAAAGATAGTCCAGGGCCGCCTTTGTGCCCGCTATGCCCGCATAGTCCTGGAGCCCTGCCTCGAACTTTTCCGGCGCCGGCGTAAGTTTTACCGAGTCGTACGTCGCAAGGCCGACCGTCCCGCCTCCGTACGAAAGCGGCCTCAGCGTTGCGAGCTCCTCGGATTTCCCATAAAGGACCCCCATGCCCGATGGGCCGAGCATCTTGTGCATCGACAGGCAGTAGAAGTCCGGGTCGATCTTGTCAAGGTCCACCTTCATATGGGGGGCGGCCTGCGCCCCGTCTATGATCACCTTCGCTCCGGCGTCGTGTGCGATCTCCGATATCTCGGCCACGGGCATGACGCATCCCGTCACGTTGCTGGCGTGGATTATTGAAACGACCTTCGTTCCTCCTTCCACGGATTCCTTGAACGATTCCATGTCGAGCTCCCCCTCGTCCGTGGTCTTGGCATAGCGCCTCCGGGTGCCTTTCTCCTCGGAAAGGACCAGCCAGGGGACGTGGTTGGAGTTGTGTTCCGAATCCGTCGTGACGACTGTGTCGCCTTTCTTGAGGGAGAGGCCAAAGGCGACCGTGTTGAGGGCCTCGGTGGCGTTCTTGCAGAAAACATAGCAGTCCGGGTCATCGGTGCCGAAGAATCCGGCCAGCGCCTCACGTGCGGCGTCCACCGCCATGGAGACCCTCGAGCCCATCGCGTGCACGCTGCGGCCCCCGCAGGAAGGATATTCGTTGTAATAGCCGAGTATCGCCTCTATGACGCTGTCGGGACGCAGGGACTGACATGCGCTGTCCAGATAAACGCCGCGGTTGTTCCTCATCGTGGGAAAATCGTTCCGTAGAGACGAAATGTCCATGGCACGGCCATGGTTTCCATATTCATTACGCTTGCGTATTCGGAAGGGGTTTTTATTAAGGGACCTGCATGCGGTAGCGATGGGTAGACTGGAGATCGCCTTCGGACGGCTGAGGCTGGAACGGCCCGGCATGGTCGCTTCCGGTATAATGGACGAGACAGGGGACTCGATGGTCCGGATGATGAAATCCGGCGCAGGCGCTGTAGTGACCAAATCGATAGGTCTCGCGCCTAGGCCGGGACATAAGAACCCCACGTTCACCGAGGTCGACGGAGGCTACGTCAACGCGATGGGGCTCCCTAATCCCGGCATAGATCTTTTCGCCGAGGAGATGGCCGTGGCTCTCCGGGCAGGGCCGGTCGTCGGGTCCGTGTTCGGATCCAATGCCAAGGAGTTCGCCGAACTTGCGGTCAAGATGGAGGACTACGGGGCGTCGGCGGTCGAGCTGAACCTCTCGTGCCCTCATGCAGAGGGTTACGGGGCGGAGATAGGTTCAGACCCCAGGAACGTGCGTTCGATCGTTTCGGCCGTAAGCTCGTCGGTGGACGTGCCCGTCTGGGCCAAGCTGACACCGAACACGTCGTCGATAGCTGACCTGGGAAGGGCCGCCGAGGACGGCGGCGCCGAGGCCGTGGTGGCCATAAACACGCTCAAGGCCATGGTCATCTCGGCAGAGCTCAGGAAACCGGTACTGAGCAACAGGTTCGGAGGCCTTTCCGGACCTGCTGTGAAGCCTGTGGGCATAAGGGCCGTCTACGACCTCAGAGGCGCGCTCAGCATACCCGTGGTGGGCGTAGGGGGCATCTCCGGCTGGAGGGATGCAGCAGAATACCTCCTCGCGGGAGCCAGCGCGTTCCAGGTCGGAAGCGCGGTAGGCACGAGAGGGCCGAAGGTGTTCGGAGAGATCAACAGAGGCCTGGAGCTGTTCATGTCGGACCACGGCTACGGGTCGATCGCTGAAATGGTTGGTGTTGCGCGTGAGTGAGACCGTCAGGATCATCGGTAAGATGAAAGAAAGCAGGGATACGTACACCCTCGAATTCAAATGGGACGTCCCGGCCGTGCCTGGGCAGTTCGTCATGGTCTGGGCCCCGGGCGTGGACGAGGTCCCGATGTCGCTTTCCCGCGTGGGAAAGATCAAGGCGATAACCGTAAAGGGCATCGGAGAGGCATCCAACGCCATACACGGCATGCAGGTGGGCGGTTACGTCAGGCTCAGAGGGCCTTACGGGAACGGTTTTACGATCAAGAAAGGAAAGAAGGTCCTGGCCGTGGCCGGGGGTGTCGGCGCCGCGGCGCTGATACCTGCCATAAAAGAGACGGGATGCGACACGATCATAGGCGCCAGGTCCGGGGGCGAGATAATCCTGGACGATGTGGCGAGAAAATACAGCAAGAACGTCTGGATATCTACTGACGACGGCAGCCGCGGCTTCCACGGGAACGCGGTGCAGCTTGCGAAGGAGAAGATGTCCCAGAAGGACTACGACCTGGTCATCGGCTGCGGACCCGAGGTCATGCTGTATTATCTCCACAAAGCGTGCAAAGAAAAGGGTGTCGACTGCCAGCTCTCCCTGGAGAGATTCATGAAATGCGGTGCGGGCGTATGCGGCTGCTGCATGATGGACGACCGGAGGGTCTGCAGGGACGGGCCCGTCTTCAGCTCCGAAGAGCTGGACGGCCTTTCCGACTTCGGGACCAGGAGAAGAGACGAATGCGGCCGCATCGTCGAATTAAGGTGAGGATTTGTCGGTCCCCGAAGGCCATATAGAGGTTCACCACGGAACGCTTACCGTGAACGTCCCCAGGAAGATTTTCAAGACGGGGACGGCGGAGATCGTTCCGGAACGTGCGGCGCCTTTCAGGGAGATGATCATGGCCAGATATCCCTGGCTGACCGCCAACTCGGTCAACGTGCTGATGGAGCGCGCCTCCAAAGAAATGAGGCAGGTCCTCGACGAGGAGACTTCCGGACGCTCCGCCAGCAGGGTGCTGGCGGACGGAGGCCGTATGAGGGAGGCGATAGACCATCTGACGAAGAGCCTTGAGCGCAACCCCGACGACCCGGACTCCTGGTACCTTCTGGGCGAGCTGCTCTGCCGCGAAGGGCGTACAGAAGAGGGGTACAAAGCCTTCGCCGAGGGAAGGAAGCGGTTCTGATCAGCTGAAGAGCGCCTTGATCGCCGCCGTCACTTCCGGGACGGTCGCTCCCCAGGGCACGATCGCCGTGTCGCCGTCTATGACGTGGCCCTCTCTGACCTTGCAACATCTTACTATGGTCTTCACACCGTCCTTGGGACAGAAGTCCCTGGGACAGATGTCGATCGTGGCCGTGTCCCTGCCATACAGCTCCCTGAATATCCTCCGTGACGTGTCGCATCCCAGCAATGTGACCTCGTGGCCGAGTTCCGGGTTTTCGTCCAGGAAGTAGAACGGTTTCTCGGATTCCAGTCCGGACACTTTGCATGGGAACATGACGCCCCCCGTCCTCACTTTGGAGACCATGTCCTGGATATCTATGGTCAGATTCTCGGTGACTATCGGAAGATCTATGAAACCGGACTCCAGCGCCCTGTTCACCAGTATCTCCGTCTTCGAAGGATACGGGGGGACGCTGTCCACGACCCTCAGGGTCATCTGCTCCACCCCGGACACGAAGCTTATGTGCGAGAACATCCCGCGGACCACCACGGTCTTACCGGGATGCTCCTTCTGGATCTGGGCCCTTTCCGGAAGGTTGAGAACGTCCGCCCCGGGCATGTCCACGAACACCGTGTCTCCCGGCAGAGATATTATATCTACGGACTCGACGGTCCTGAACAGGCCCGTGCCCTCGGACTTATGGAGTTCGGCAACCGCATGGCCGCCGTCCCGGGACATCACCACATACTGCGCCCTGACGTAGGCCCTGTGGCCCACCAACCCTTCGCGTATACCTTCCTCGGTAAGCGGAAAATCGGCCTCCAATACGGAAATGTCCTTGCAGTGCATGCCCGAGTATCGCACGACCAGCCCTATAACCGTTATCATCTCGGCGACGAAATGATTTAATATGTTCAATCGATGAAGAGACTGGCTGTCGGGGTAACACAGTGGCTATGTGGCGGACTGCAGATCCGCATACGGGAGTTCAATTCTCCCTCCCGACCCCATTCCTATTTTTCCGTAATCACCTGTTTCTACGTAACCTATATAAATAGGGTTTAAATAGCCTATATAAGGTATAAAATGGCAAAAATGAAAATCGAGAATGTTGTCGCCTCGAGCTACCTGGGACAGGAACTTGACCTGAACGCCATCGAGGGCGCCCTCGACGGTGCGGAGTACAACCCCCAGCAGTTCCCGGGACTCGTTTACAGGCTCAAGGACCCCAAGACCGCCACCCTCCTCTTCAGGAGCGGAAAGGTCGTCTGCACGGGAGCCAAGTGCTATGAAGACGTGGTCAGGGCCGTCACCACCGTCGCCAAGGACCTGGAGAAGGCCGGCATCACCATAAGCATCGAACCGAAGATCGAAGTTCAGAACATAGTCGCCTCCTCCGACCTGGAGCAGGAGATCAACCTGAACACCGTGGCCATAACCCTGGGGCTCGAGAGGGTCGAATACGAGCCGGAGCAGTTCCCCGGCCTCGTCTACAGGCTGGACGACCCCAAGGTCGTCGTGCTTCTGTTCAGCAGCGGAAAGATGGTCTGCACCGGAGCGAAGGTCCCCCCGGACGTCACCCGCGCGGTCGACAAGATCGCCGCCGAGCTCAGGTCCGTCGGACTGATGAAATAAACACTAATGCCGGCGGGAGGTCCCGCCGGATCACATTTTCCTGAAGCCTCTGGACATCCAGAGTCCTATCGATTTGAAGCCGTAGCGCACCGTGCTCTTCATATGCCTGCTGGAGCTGGTGGCCGGCAGAGGGCCTGACATCATCTCCTTTATCACGTCTGTCCAAGAGGTAGGGCCGTCGGACAGGACGATGTATCCGTATCCGATGTGGCGCGTGGTGTGGGCATCGCTACCCGCCGATACGGGGCATCCGACCCTTGCGGCAAGGGCCGCCGAGCCGGCGTTGTCCTTGCGATATGACCTGGAGTTCGCCGCCTCTATGCCGTCGAACGGGTTTTCCAATACGGTCTTTTCCCCGAGCCCCGACCACCATCTGTAAGGGTGGGCCGCGAAGGCGAACCCTCCCGCGTCATGTATCGCATCTATGGTGTCCCTGACCGAGAGCCCCCGCGGTATCTGCCTGTCTATGCCGTAAGCGAGGATGTGCCCCTCTTTGGAAGACACCTCTTCTCCGGGCACGACTATGAGGCGACCGTCGTTCTTAACCAGGTCGTAAGCCTCGAAGCTGTTGTGGTCTGTGATCGCGATGCATCCGATGCCTCTCTTGACCGCGACATCCACTATCGTCACGGGGTCCGTGCGTCCGTCGTTCGAAAATGACGAGTGGATGTGCAGGTCCGCCTTCATCTTACGCCGGCACCGTCCTTGATCTCGCTGTCGACGGTTGCCACGCTTCCGTTGCCGTCGGTGAGGAGCACCGTGTCGTCGCCGTCGAAGACCGCCGCCGCCCTGAGCGGGCATCCTTCCGCGGACTCCAGCTTCCTGGAGCCTGCGACGAAGACGCCGTCCTTGACGGTCGAAACCTTCAGTACGGTTTTCTGGAAGTCCTTGTACTCGATGCGCGAGGAGGACGAGTCCATGCCAGACGAGAATTTCGTTCCGTTAGGAACTTCCTTAGAAGGGGTCAGCAGGAGGACCGCGCTTCCGCCCATGTCCTCATCGTCCGCCGCCAGCAGCATACCCGACGACATGACCCCGCGGAGCTTCGCGGGTTTGAGGTTGGACACCACGAGGACCTTGCGGCCGAGCATCTTCTCCCTCGGATAATATGCTTTGAGGCCCGCCACGATCTGTCTGGGGGACTCCTCTCCGATGTCCACGTTCAGCAGGTAGAGCTTGTCGGCATCGGGATGGTCCTGGACGCTGACCACCGTGCCGGACCTGAGGTCCAGCTTCCTGAAGTCGGCGAACGGCCCGGTAATCTCCGCACCGGCGGCAGGCGTCTGACCTTTCTCCTTCGCCTTATCCTTCTCCTTCTCGTCCTCGAACTCCACCTTCTTGTAGACGGGGACGGGTTCCTTCATCTGCGTTCCTGCTGGAAGCGGTGCGGCAAGGCCTTCGTATCCGCATTCCTCGATGGTCCCCCCTATGCCGAGATATTCCCATATCTTCTCGGACGAACGGGGCATGAACGGCCACGACATGACCGCCAGCGCCTTGACGATGCGGAGATTGGTGTTCATCACCCTTCCGCAGGCATCCTTGTCGCTCTTCACCAGCGCCCATGGTTTGGACGAATCGAAATACTTGTTCGCGAAATGGGCCAGGTCCATCACCGACTTGAGAGCCTTTTTGAAATCACATTTCGAAAGAAGCTCGCTGTACTCTTTGAAAGCGGACCCGATCTTTTCCATGACCTCCGCGGATTCCTCGGACGGAGCGGCGTCGGGGACCGAGCCGAAGTTCTTATGTGTGAAGCTCAGGCACCTGTGGTAATAGTTCCCGAGGTCAGAGACCAGCTCGTTGTTGACCTTCACCTTGAAGTCCTCCCACGAGAAATCGGAGTCGTGGGTGTCCGGCATGTTGATCGACAGGTAATATCTCACGAGGTCCGCGTCGTACTTCTTCAGGACGCTGGGCACGTCGATCGATCCGCCGCGGCTCTTTGAGAGCTTTCCGCCGCCGAACATGAGATACTCGTTAGCGGGTATGTCATAAGGCAGGTTGAGCCCGCCCTCGCCCATGAGGATGGCCGGCCAGATTATCGAATGGAAGGGGATGTTGTCCTTTCCGATGAAATAGTAATGTTTGACCTCCTGGTCCTGCCAGAATTGCTTCCAATAATCTGGCCTGCCTATGATGTTCGAGTACTCGATGGAGGCGCTGAGATATCCGATGACAGCGTCGAACCATACATAGATCACCTTCCCGTCCCAGCCGTCCACCGGCACCGGCACTCCCCAGCTCATGTCCCTGGTGATGGCCCTGTCGCTGAGGCCCTCGTTCAGCCAATTCTGCGTGAAGGTCTTGACGTTCGACCTCCAGTAGTCCTTATCCGAGATGTAGTCCAGGAGCCTCTCCCTGAAGGCGCTCAGCTTGAGGAAGAAATGCTCCGTCTGCCTGACCTCGGGCACATTTCCGCACTGTATGCAGTGAGGTTCTTTGAGGTCTCCCGGCTCGAAGGTCGTGCCGCAGGAGTCGCATTGGTCGCTCCTCACGTCGACCGCGCCGCATGTGGGGCACACGCCCTCTACGTACCTGTCGGGAAGGAACCTTCCGCAGTCGGCGCAGTAGTACTGGTCGGTCTGCTTCGTGTAAAGATATCCGCTGCCGAGAAGGTCGAGGAATAGCTTCTGGACCACTTCGTAATGGGTCTTGCAATAGGTCTTGTTGAACAGCGAATACTCGATGCCCAGGTCCTCGATCGCCTTCTTGTTGATCTCGTGGTACCTTTCGGCCACCGCCTCCGGGGTAGTGTGCTCTTTTTCGGCCGTTACGGTTATCGGGGTACCGTGCTGGTCGGAACCGCCCACCATCAGTACCTCGTTTCCCGCAAGTCGGTTGTATCTGCTGAAAATGTCCGGCGGGAGAAGGGAGCCGGCCACGTGTCCCAGGTGTATCTTTCCGTTGGCGTACGGCCAGGCGATGTTGATGCATACTTTTGACATGTTACTGCCTCGCAATGCTTTGCTACCTATAAATAAGTCGATAGGACAGCGCGGCCCTCAGACCGTCTTTTCTTCCTTCGGATGGTATTTTTCGGCATGCTTCATGAAGTTGCCCAGGATGCTCTCTCCCCAGAGACCTGCGAGCAGAGAGCCTACTATCTCTCCCAGCGCGACCCCCAGCCAGATAAATCCAAGGTTCCCGCCGACACTGAATAGGAATATGCAGAGCGGGATCTGGACCAGGTTCCTGACCAGCGTGGAGATGAGGGATTTGGTCCCCATTCCCAGAGACTGGAATAGCGCCGATGCTGTGGCCCCCCAGCTGGCGAAGGGAAGGAATATGCATCCGAAGTGCAGGAGGGCGACCATTTCGGCGCGGAGATGGAACGTGGCTTCGGTGTACGTGAATATCGTCGCCATGTATTGAGCCGTCAAAGCGGTGACGATGCTTATCGCGAGCATTATAATCACTACCAGCTTCAGAGTGTAGCGGTACGCCTCCCTCACCCTGTCGAAGCGTCTGGCTCCGAACGCCGCCGCGCATACGGGCACCATGGCCCCTCCGGTGGCCATAAGCGGGATCATCAATATGCTTATGATGCGCCAGCTGCTGGTATAGATCGCGACCGCATCGTCTCCGCCGGCTCCGATGAGTATTATGTTCATCACTATGGAGACGAGGGAGATGATCATCAGTTCCAGGCTTGCGGGGATCCCCACCCTGAAGATCATCCTGTCGATCTTCCTGTCGAACCTGAATCCTTTCAGCGATATCTTGAGATATGTGTCGTTCTTAACCTTGAACCAGTAAAGTGCCACACTGAGCCCTATGAACATCGAGACCACGGTACCGGCGGCCGCTCCCGCGATGCCCCACCCCAGCCCGAAACCGAAAGGCTGGTAGATGAAGAACGGGTCTATCACGAGATTTATGCATGCAGTCAGTACCTGGATGAACATCGACCTTTTGGCGGCGCCTTCCGACCTGAGCAGGTTCGAGAACAGGCTGCTTAGCATGACTATCGGCGAAAAAACCACGATAGGCAGAGCATACTCGTAGCATTCGTCGATGATGTTCCCTCCTCCCATCAGCATCAGGAGGGGGCGGAGGAATATCCCTAGCACAACTGCGATGATCGCTGACGCTATTATCGTAAGCATTATGGCCTGGGCGGCGGACTTGTCTGCTCCCCGCTTATCGCCCATCCCTATGTGGAGGGCGACGGTCTGGGAGGCGCCTACCCCTATACCGTTGCCCACGGCGATGATTATGAAGAATACGGGGAAAACTAGGCCCACGGCGGCCAGCGCGCTTGGGCCCAGCCCGGCTACCCAGACCGAGTTGATGATGCTGTTAAGGCTCTGGAAAGTCATTGCTATGATTACTGGGACCATCATCAGGACTATCGCCCTTTTGGGGTCGCCGAGCAATTTTTCCACATCTTTGGTCATCCCTTCGCCCATGAAACGGGCTAATTCGATGACGTATATTAGAGTTGCGAAATCGGTTTTCGAACAACGGAAACACGTCTGAAAAGGAGCAGTCCGACAGCCAGCGTGACGAAGCCGAAGACGATCTCGGTGACCGTCATCCCCCACCACATGTAGGATGCGACACCGAATACGGAAAGAGAGGCGTAGACGGCGGCTATCGCAGAGTTTCTTACGATCGTCAGCGTCAGCGACACTGTACCGCGCCCCATCGACTGCAACAGCGCCGACGTCGCGTTTATGAGAGAGAACGCCGGGAAGAAGAGGGTGCAGACGACCAGCATGTCCGTCATGTACGGCCTCAGCCTCGCAGAGTCGTCGGACAGGATCATGAGGTCGGTGAGGTAAGGTGCCAGAACGACGGTCAGGGCCGCTATGGCCGCCATAACGGCTATTGACAGCTTTAGCCCGTAGAAGAAGGCGCCACGGACCCTGGCAGGGTCCCTCATGCCGAAAGATGCCGAGAGTATGGGGACCAGGGCGAAACCTATGGCCTGCGCGGGGACCATCATTATCGTCGCCACCCTCCAGGTTATCTCGAAGACGGCGACCAGGTCCGTGCCCCCGGCGAAAGATATGGAACGTACGTAGAACACGGACATAAGGGAGATTATGACAAGCTCCGCGGTCTGCGGGACGCCCACTTCGGATATCGACCTGACTTCGGGGCGGGTGAACCTGAAGCCGGTAAAAGAGATCGGCACGAGAACATCTTTCCTTACGGCATACCAGTACACGGCAGGTATCATCGATATCGCCGAGGAAACCACGGTCGCATATGCGGCTCCGGCGATCCCCATGTCAAGCCAGTAGATGAAGACGGGGTCGAGGACCATGTTGAAGATTGCCGCCGTCACAAGTATGGCCGTAGATCTTTTCGCCGCGCCTTCGCCCCTCAGACATCCTGACAGCACCCCTCCCATCATCAGAAGAGGAGCGGATAATATGACGGGATAAGCATAATCGGTGCAAAGTGCCAGTATATCTCCGGCGCCCATATAGTCAATGAGCGGCACTACCGTGACGACCAGCAAAATGAGTGATGCAACGCCGGCAGCGATCGTCATCATCAGCGACTGGGAGGCCGCCTTGGACGCAGAATCGGATTTCCCTGCGCCTATCCTCTTTGAGATGGCATAGGATGCCCCGGCCCCTATACCGTTGCCGATGCTGATTATTGCCATATATACCGGAGTGACGATGCTGACGGCCGCCAGGGCGTCGGCCCCGAGACCGGAGACCCAGAACATGTCCGCCACGCTGTTGAAGTACTGGACGAGGAGTGCCAGAGCAATCGGGAACGCCATCCTCAAGACGGCTTTGCGGGGGTTGCCCAGAATATTATCGGATGAATCCGTCAGATGCAGGGCCTCCCTTCGTACACGTGACCTCAATGGCTCCGGCAGATTATAATTTTCGGTATATGCCCTTTGAACGTTCGAACGAACCTAGCTTCCACAGTGCCAGCGAAAGCATGATCAGCCCTCCGACGATCTCTCCCCCGGTAAGGGACCACCATAAGGAATCGGGGGTCCCTATAAGATGGGCGGCCAAAGCGAAAAGGACCACCAGCATGACGTTCCTCATAAAAGACGACGCCAGCGCTATATTGGCATTCTCCAGCGACTGCAACAGGGAGGAACCCGTGAATATGAGCGACATAACGGGCACCATTATGCAGAACACGCGGATCATGTGGGTCATTTCACCCCTTATGGGAGCGAATCCCTGTTCATAGGTGAACGCGGAGGCTGCCAGTCCCGCGGCGATAAAGAGGACCACAGCAAGCACCGACAGCATCTCCACGGTCTTCCTTATCCCGTAATAGTACGTCTTACGGATCTTGGCATACTGCTCCGCTCCGTACTGGGCGGAACATACGGAGACTATCGCCCCCCCTACGGCCTGCGCGGGGATCATGAGCAGATACACCACCCTCCATCCGGTAGAGTACATCGCGACGCCCACGGTGCCTGCGACGGCTATCACGAAGAAGTTGAGGAACACGTTGAAGATGTTCATGACCGAAAGTTCGGTCGCCTCGGGCAGGCCCACTTTCAGGACGCTCTTCATCTCCGCTGGGCTGTACTTCAGGTCCGACCTTCCGATCTTGAGGTACATGTCCCTCTTGACGAAGTACCAGTAGAATGCCAGCACGATAGAGGAGCCGAACGCTATCACAGTTGCCCAGGCCGCTCCGGCCACGCCCATTCCAAGCCCGTAGATCAGGATCGGGTCCATGATAATGTTGACTATCGCGGAAAGGAGCTGGATGTACATCGAGCGTTTCGCTGCCCCTTCCCCGCGGATCATCCCGGTAACTATCCCGTTGAGTATAATGACGAAGGTTGCCAGGTACAGCGGCGTGGCATATTCTACGCAGAGGTCCAGTATATCGCCGCCTCCGAACATGAGTATGGACGGCTCCATGGTGACCAGAAGCAGCGGGGCCATTATGACCGAGACGATGACCGAGAGCAGAAGCGACTGGCCTGCCTTAGTGCCCGCCTCTTTCCTCCTGTTGCGCCCGATGCTCCGGGCTATCGCGGCGGAAGCACCGATCCCCAGCCCGCTTCCGATGCCCATCACGGTGGCGAAGACAGGGTACACTATGCTTATGGACGCCATCGGATCGGCCCCGAGGCCCGCGACCCAGAACGTGTCCACGAGGATGTTGATATGCTGTATCGCCAGAGCGACTGCTATCGGTATCGACAGGTGCCAAATCGCCCTCCTATGGTCGCCCGTCATTATTCTGATGTCTTCAGTGGTCCCATCGGCTTCTGCCATGCCCATCCGTCTTCATCTTCCTTATCATCTTATCTGTGATACCATCCTTAAAGGTTATATCTTAAATCGGTCTAGGCGGAGGCATGCGTATTGCGGCCGTCCTGCAGGACAGATGCCAGAACAGAAAATGCAACAAGGAATGCTATAAATTCTGCCCGCTGGTGAGAACGGGTGTGGAATGCATCGTGTTCGGCGAGAGAGGTAAGCCCATCATCTCCGAGGCATTGTGCCAGGGATGCGGCATATGCGTCAACAAGTGCCAGTTCGACGCGATAAAGATCATCGGGCTTGCCGACGAGCTGAAGACGGAGATGGTCCACCAATACGGAGAGAACACCTTCCGCCTCTACAGGCTCCCGGTGCCGAAGAAAGGCATGGTCACAGGTATCCTGGGACCGAACGGGATCGGAAAATCCACAGCGATAAAGATACTGTCCGGAGATCTGGTCCCCAACCTGGGCAACTATGAGAACCCTCCCTCGAAAGAGGAGGTGCTTCAGCACTACGACGGTACGGAGGTCAAATCATATCTCACCGACGTCTACGCCGGCAAGGTCAGGACAGCCATCAAACCCCAGTACGTCGACCTCATACCCAAGGCCGCCTCCGGGCCGGTGAAAGACCTTCTTTCCGGGATTAAGGGACGCCTGACCCTCGAAGAGGCGGCGGTCATTTTCGAGCTGACCGAGCTTCTGGACAGGGACATCAAAAAGCTTTCCGGCGGAGAGCTTCAGAGGGTCGCCATGGCGGCCACGGTCATGAAGGACGCGGACGTCTATTTCTTCGACGAGCCCACCTCGTACCTGGACATCTACCAGAGGATCAGGATGGCCCGCATAATCAAAGAGCTCAGCGCAGACAAGCAGGTGGTCGTGATCGAGCACGACCTGGCCATACTTGATTTCCTTGCGGACATCGTCAGCGTGGTATACGGTACAGAGGGGGCC
This sequence comes from Methanomassiliicoccaceae archaeon UBA421, assembly GCA_002498365.1. GTDB lineage: Archaea > Thermoplasmatota > Thermoplasmata > Methanomassiliicoccales > Methanomethylophilaceae > VadinCA11. The sequence goes on from DAHB01000004.1 coordinate 24,155, forward strand.
TACGGAGTGTTCACTCTCGCCAGACAGGTGAGGACCGCCATAAACGTATATCTGGACGGCTACCTCCCGGAAGAGAACATCCGTTTCAGAGACAGACCGATAGAATTCTTCGCGTCGCCTCCCAGGAGCGACTGGGTCACTTCCGACCTGCTTTCCTTCGAGGGGCTCAGCAAGGACTTCGGAGAGTTCACCTTGGACGTGGTCGGAGGTTCCATCAAGATGGGCGAATCCGTCGGGGTCGTCGGTCCGAACGCCACGGGGAAGACCACCTTCGTGAAGATGCTGGCCGGAGAGATCTCTCCCGACGGTGGCAAGATCGATGCGAAAGTTAAAGTCGCCTACAAGCCCCAGTACATCACCGGGGACTTCGACGGAACAGTGAGGGACATGCTCTACCGCAAGGACTACGAGAGGGTCACATCCAGCTTCTTCGAGGGAGAGGTCATCGAACCCCTCAGCGTGAAGTATCTCATGGACAAGCAGGCCTCCAACCTTTCCGGCGGAGAGCTACAGAGAGTGGCGATCGCCATGTGCCTGCTTTCCGATGCGGACATATACCTCTTCGACGAGCCTTCCGCCTATCTGGATTCCAACCAGAGGATGAACGCGGCGAAGACCATCCGCAGAATGATGGAGAAATCGGGGCGCAGCGGGATGATAGTCGACCACGACATCTACTTCCTGGACATGGTCTCCGATTCCATGATGGTATTCGGCGGCGACCCGGGCCATCACGGTATCGGAGAAGGCCCCTATGACATGAGGGAGGGAATGAACAAGTTCCTGACGGCGGTGGACATCACCTTCAGGAGAGATGCCGAAAGCCACAGGCCCAGGATCAACAAGCCGGACTCCAGGCTCGACAGGGAGCAGAAGTCCAACGGAGAGTACTACTACTCCTGATCAGAACATTCCTCCGGTGAGCTGCGGGAACACTACCATCGACATGATATATGCCGCATATACCGAGAACAGCACCGCACCCTCTTTCCTGTCTATCCTGTCGCGATGTCTCACGAATATGAATACCAACAGTGCCAGGATCACCATTACCGGAATATGGAACATCATTGTCTCGTTCCTTATGGGTATGTCTGAGAAGAGGGCTCCGATTCCCAATGCGAAGAAAGTGTTGAAAACTATGCTTCCGACTATGTTGCTTACCACCAGCTCGTCCTCGCGGCGGTATGCGGCCATCAGGCAGATGCATATCTCCGGAAGTGCCGAGCCGAGGGCCACAAGTATCAGGCCTATCATAAGGTCCGATGCGCCCGAAATCTCCGCAAGTCGTACGGCGCCACTGACGAACCAGTCCGCACCGAAATAAAGGGCGGCCATCCCCACGACGATCAGAAGCAGACATAAGGCGGCGGAGATGTTGGAATCTTCCGTTCCTTCCTCATCTTCGGCCGTACGGGCCTCTTTTACCTTGACCTTGTATACCGAAAAAATGAAAACCAAAAGAAGTGCCAGCAATACAATTCCGTCTATGAAGCCGATCATCCCGTTAAGGGAAAGCGCCAAAATCGCCAACACGGCGACCATCATGGCTGACATCTCGAACCTGATCTCGGCGAACTTGCAAGCGATCGGACTTATCACCGCGGCCAGACCTATCGCGAGCCCGGCGTTGGCCGAGTTGCTTCCTACGATGTTTCCAATTATTATCTCCGGATTGCCGCCGCTGACGAGGGACGTTATCGCCTCGGGCGCGGAGGAGCCTATGGCTACGATTGTCAGTCCGACGACGAAAGGGGTCACGCCCAGACGGATCGCGAGTTTCTTCGCCCCGTCGACCATCGCCTCCGAACCGATGTAAAGCAGCACTATTCCGACAGGAATCCCCAGCAGCGCCCATTCCGCCATGTCTTTCCGAAAGCGATTCCGTCTATAAGCCTGCCTATTCCCGTCCCGAGTCGATACTGCTTTCGCCCGTTCCGATTAACTCTTATACATATGGGATGTTGGGGTTGCATTATGCCCGAGATGGGGAAAGCAGACACCCATGTGCACACGGAATATTCAGGAGTGGCCAGATTAGGGATTATGAAATTTCCCGAATCCGTTTCGACCCCTGCAGACCAGGTCGAACGTGCCAGACGGAACGGTATGGACGTCCTCTGCATCACCGACCACGACGAGACGGTGGGAGCTTTCAAGGCGCGGGAGTACGCGAGGAAGTACGATGACATAGAGGTGGTGGTCGGCGAGGAGGTCACTACTGCCGACGGCGAGATAATCGGGCTTTTCCTCAACGAGAAGATACCTGACAATCTGTCGGTCGAAGAGACCGTCGACATCATAAGGTCTCAGGGTGGACTCACGATCGCACCCCACCCCTTCAGCTTCCATGTGGCAGGACTTCAGGAAAGGATATTTTCCCTGGACCTGGACGGCTTCGAGGTGCTCAACGGCGGGCATGTGGACTCCTATTCCAACGCTTTCGCCGGTGCGGTGATGGACAAATATCCCGGCAGATGGGCCCCCATCTCGGGAAGCGACGGACATTCGGTGCACACGGTCGGATACAACTGGACCGAGTTCGAGGGCAACACCGCCGAGGACTTCAGGAAGGCTGTACTTCAGAAGAGAACAGTTCCTGCAGGGAGGCCAACGCCCGTATTCGGGGAGCTCCAGTGGAGCGCCGAGGTGGTATGGGGAGGACAGAAGATGATGTACCGCTCCATGATCCACCGTCTTCCCGATGACGACGAAAAACCCCTGGTCAAGAAGATAAACAGCCTAACCAGGCTGAAAAAGGCCACCGGGATAATCTGCGGTTTTGCATATGTCGTCCCACCCGCATGTTTCATCGCAACCTGGCTCAGCACCTACTACCTGAACATCAATGCAAAAAAGATGATGAAAGGGATGGACAAGAGGCTGAACAACATCGACTGGATACTGTCCCAGCAGCCTTCCGACATCATCAAGGTCATCACATGAAATTCTTTTATCCGCCTTATGCCGTATGCATCTGTGGAAAAGATATTCAAGATCGCCGTCTGCATACCCGAAGAATTTGTGGAAATGCTTACAGAGAAGATTAACTCTTCAATGACCCAGATCTATCCGGGATACGACATGGTCTTTTCCATGGCGATGGTCAGGGGGATGTGGAGGCCTCTCCCGGGCTCAGATCCCTACGACGGAGAGATCGGGGTGACGAAGACCGCCGAAGAGATCAGGGTAGAGTTCGCCGTCCAGGAGGAAGACCTGGAGCGGGTGATCCGAACTATAGCAGACGTTCATCCTTACGAGGAGCCGGCGATAGATGTTTTCCCGATGTACGCATGGAAAAGCGTCATTCGGTGAACTGATAGGAATAGATCGAATCGAACGTCCTCTGCAATCTGTGGACCCTAAGGCTCTGCTTCCTGAAGGCAAGGTCTTCGTCGGACAGGATGCCTATGCTGTTGAAGCGGTCGAGCATGTCCATGGCGCCTTCGTAATCTTTTTCGACCCCCACCATGATGTCTATGAGCCTGTTCCTGCAGGGCATGAATTCCGGTATCTTGCCATCCTTACCCAATATTTGGGGGAGTATTCCCGGAACAATGTCCAAGTTCCTCAGGCACATCTCCTTTGCTTTGCAAACATCGTCTTTTTCAAAAAGTGCCAGTATATACTCTTCGATTATACGGAAACGCTCGGCCGGAGCGAAGTTCTGGGTCTCGGCGAACTCTCCGAGGATTATGGATACCGGACTGTTCGCCTCCGCGTTGGCCCTGGACATCATATCCGCGATCATGGCCGCCTTGGACGAGGTATCGGCTCCCTCCACATACCTGGACAGGCGGTTCTTGTCCCTCTCCTCGAGGGAATCGTACCACTTGGACAGTTTGACCGCAGATATCTCCTTTGGGACGTCCTTCCTGAAAATCATGGGGGCGTAATCGGACGGCCCGTATAAATCATTCATCATGCAGGGAATGTTGCTTTTTGCGCACCATATTGTCCTCGTCCCATTCGACCTTGGAAACGAATTTCAACACGCGCATGTCGCATTCCCTGCTGCACAGCCTGCACGAGAAGTCCCTGCACGGTTCCGCCTTAACGGTCAGCTCTATGCAGTCGCCGAACCTTCCCATTATGCAGTCTTCGAGCTCTTGGGTCTCGTCCTCTATCTGTCCGACGGTCATGTCCTTCGGGAAGGTGGCGTGCAGCTCCACCACGTATCTGGTGCCGAACTTCATCACCCTGAGGGCGTGGATGTCTATCCAATCGTCATGCCTGTGCTCCCGGAGGCATTCCACGATCTTGTTGACGGTCTCCTCCTCGGCACGCTCCATCACCGTGTCCATGCAACCTTTCAGGACCCTTGCTCCGGTGGTCATTATGAAAGCGCCGAACAGTATGGCCATGACCGGGTCGAGCCAGGCGACGTTGAAACCGAACCGCATTCCGACGACAACGACCACCAGGCCCACGATGATGCCCATGGAGTCCAAGGTATCGGTGCATAGGTGCCTGCCGCTGGCCTCCAGGGCCTGGGAGCGGTTCCTCTTACCTATTCTGATGGCCGTCCTGCCCATTATCAGGTTGACCACTGCGGCGGCGAATATGATGACGAGGCCGTAGTCCAGCTGCTCCAGCGGTTTGGGGTTGTAAAGGGATTCGACCGCCGAGAATATGATGATCAACCCCGCCCCCAGTATCATCATGCCTTCGAAGGCCGCCGATATCACCTCCACGCGACCGTGCCCGAAAGGATGGTCCTTGTCCGGGGGCTTCGGGGAAAGGAAGAGGGCGTAAAGCCCCACCATCCCCGCGATGACGTTGACGATGCTCTCCATCGCATCGGTGAATATGGCCACCGAGTTCGTCATGAAATATGCGACGAACTTAATGATCATCAGGACGGCGCCGACAGTGACCACCACGGCCTGGAAGCGAAAGTTCTCCCTGGACTCGGAGATGTTGTCGGCCATGAATCATTGAGCGAAAACGCTATATATAGGTATTTCCCAAGATATTTCAAGTTAGGCTCAATTAACTTTTTTGGGTAGGCTGGCTCTCCCCCTTGCGGAATCTCCCCTGAACCATGAGACCAGCATCGCCAAGAGGCACATGACGGCAGATACGGTGAAAGATATGCGGATGACCGTTATGAAATTCCCGTAGGTTCCGGGGTTGAGCGTGTCGAGGCTCCCCATTATCACGGCGATCACGAACATGGCTATGCCCATCGAGGCCATCATCCCGGTCTGCCTGACGACAGCGACCATGGCGGAGGCCGCCCCGCGGTCGCTGGGCGATACGGACGACATTATCGCCGTGGTGTTCGGAGCGTTGAACACCGCGTTCCCCAGCCCGAAGAATACGAGCGCCGCTATCACCAACGGGAGGTCCAGCTCCATAGGCAGCGCTATTATGAGCAGGATGCCCGCTCCGCTGATGGCCACTCCCAAAGTGGGCAGCAGCCTTTTGTCCTCCATCCTGTCGTACAGCTTTCCGAAGAACGCAGTAAGGGACGTCTGCACGAGGGGCTGCGAGAACATCACCAAGCCCGCCTCCGCCGACGTCAGCGCGCCTATGGTCTGAAGGTAGATGGCCACGAAGAATGCGACCGCGTAGTTCGCAGAGTTGATCATGAAAGAGGCCAGGCACGAACGGGAGAACAGCCGGTTCGAGAATATGCGCACGTCCAGGACGGGCTCTTTCGCGCGCTTCTCATATCTGACGAAGAACCATAATGCCAGCAGTCCTGCGGTCATCGAGGCTGCCGCCACGATGTCCGGCATGTTTATCAGTCCTGCCATGGTCAGCGTCACGGCAATGGCGTAAAGCAACGTGCCCGTGAGGTCGAAGGTCTTCCCGTAGCGGACGTCGTTGTTGGGCCTCACCGTCCATATGGCGAGGAGTGCGACCACCGTCAAAGGTATCGTCACCAGAAAGACTGCCCTCCATCCCATGACATCGTTTATCAGTCCTCCGACGACCGGGCCCATCGCCGCGCCGAGATAGACGCTGGCAGTGTTCAGGCCTATGGCTGCGCCTCTCTCGGACGGCCCGAAGGCGTCCGTCAGCATCGATATCGCCGTTGCGGCCATGGCCGCGGCCGCAAGGCCCATCACCGCCCTCAGAGCGAGCAGCATCTCGAAAGACACCGAGAAGTAGGATACCAGAGATGCCACCGTATAAAGTGCCAGGCCGAATATGAAGAGCGCCTTCCTTCCGTAGATGTCGGCCATCTTTGCGATAGGCACCATGAACACTGCCGACGACAGGAGGAAGATCGTGTTCACGTACGCGAGGGCGTGCGTGCCCAGCGCGAACTCGGAACCTATGCTCACCAGGCTGAGGTTCATCATGGTCCCGGTCAGGGGAGTGATCGCCGAAGCTGTGCACGATGCGACGAGCAGCGTCCTCTTCTGTGACTTCGACATCTCCTCCATGGATACGGTCGATTGCTCAGCGTTTATTTGAACCATTGCCGTTGCGTTATTATAAAATCCGTGACCGCGATACCGAAGGCATGGATATAAAAAATAACGGGACAAAGGAAGAGCTGGGTCTTGTACACGTTTATACCGGCAACGGCAAGGGCAAGACCACGGCCGCGCTGGGACTTGCATTCAGAGCCGTAGGTTGCGGCCTGAAGGCCGTGATGGTCCAGTTTCTGAAACCGTCCGAGGAATACGGCGAGCAGCTGGCCGCCAGGAAATTAGACGGGTTCGAGATAATATCCATGGGCCTGGACCACATGTGTTCAGATGTGACCCGCTCGGAGGACATACGCCTGGCACATGAGGCGCTGGTGCGCTTTTCTGAAATATTGACCTCGGGAAAACACGACCTGGTGATCGCCGACGAGATAAACGTGGCTATGTCATGGGAACTGCTGACGCCGGAAGAGGTCATAGCAGTGCTGGAGAAAAGGGCCCCGTGCACGGAAGTCGTCCTTACGGGCAGGGGCGTGCCCAAGGAGATCATCCGTTATGCGGACCTGGTGACGGAAATGGTCCTTGTGAAGCATCCTTTCGACAGAGGCGTTCCCGCCCGCCGGGGCGTCGAGTTCTGAAAAACATTAAGTGACCGGTAGTGGGTGCGGTAAGACATCATGGCAGTGTATGACAGCATCCTCGAATGCATAGGCGAGACTCCCATAGTCAGGCTCAGGAAGGTCGTCCCTCCGGAATCGAAGCTTTATGTGAAGATCGAACGCGGCAATCCCGGAGGGTCCGTGAAGGACAGGGCGGCCGCATCCATGATCGCAGATGCCGAGGCCAGAGGGCTGCTGGGCGAGGGAGGCGTGATCGTGGAACCTACTTCGGGGAATACGGGCATAGCTCTATGCATGGCCGCCGCCGCCAAAGGCTACCGTACGGTCATAGTGATCCCGGACACCATGTCCGAGGAGAGGATGGCTTACATGAGGGCGTACGGCGCGGAGATCGTCCTGACCCCGGGTGCCGAAGGCATGAAAGGAGCGGTGGACAAGGCGAAGGAGATCGCCGATGAGACGGGCGCGTTCCTTCCCGGGCAGTTCGACAATCTCGCCAACACCGCGGCCCACAGGGTGGGCACCGGAAGGGAGATCCTCAGGGACCTTCCGGGAGTGGATTATGTATTTTCGGGGATAGGGACGGGGGCGACCGCCACGGGCATAGCCCGGGCTTTTGCAGACGCGGGCTCTGACGCCAGGGTGATAGGCGTCGAGCCGGCGGAGAGCCCGCTTCTCACAGAGGGGAAGACGGGAGCCCACGGGATCCAGGGCATAGGCGCCAATTTCGTCCCGGGCTGCCTCGACGGGAGCATCATATCGAAGGTCGTCAGGGTCCCCACCTCGGAGGCCGAGAGGATGGCCGTGAGGCTGGCCAGGGAAGAGGGCATCTTCGCGGGCATATCCTCCGGTGCGGCGGTAGCGGCCATGGTCGAATTCAACAAAGCTAATAAAGGTAAGACGCTACTTGCAATCTTACCCGACGGTGGGGAGAAATACCTCAGTACGGGCATATACGGAAGGTATTGATTTGCCGATAAAGATCCCAGACGACCTGCCTGCCGCCTCCACTCTGGAGTCGGAGAACGTTTTTGTAATGACCGAGAAGCGTGCGGTGTCCCAGGACATAAGGCCGTTGGATATCCTGATCATGAACCTGATGCCCACCAAGGTCGAGACCGAGACGCAGATACTGCGCCTTCTGAGCAACAGTCCCCTTCAGGTCAACATCAGTCTTCTGCAGGCGGCGACCCACGAGTCCAAGAACATCTCGCAGGAGTATCTCGACCGCTTCTATACCCGGTTCGATGACGTTAAAGATAGGAAGTTCGACGGAATGATCATCACCGGGGCCCCGGTGGAGAACCTCTCGTTCGAAGACGTCGACTACTGGGAGGAGCTGTGCGAGATCATGGAGTGGACGAAGGACCATGTGGTCTCCACCCTGTTCATATGCTGGGGGGCCCAGGCGGGCCTGTACTACCTCTACGACATCCCGAAACATCCCTTGAAATCAAAACTGTCCGGAATATTCCCTGTAAAGGTGATGACCCAGGGCGAGCGTCTTTTCAGCGGTTTCGACGATGTCTACAATATGCCGCACTCCCGCTACACGGAGGTCCGCGCCGAGGACATAGCCAAAAACCCGCATCTGCACATAATCGCATCTTCTCCCGAAGCGGGGGTGTCGGTCGTTATATCGGAGGCGGGACAGGTGTTCGTCACAGGGCACATGGAGTACGACCGCGAGACGCTGGCCTACGAATATGAAAGGGACCTTAAGAAGGGCATATCGCCGAACGTGCCGGAGAATTACTTCGCCGACGACGACCCGCGCAACGACCCGGTGATGAGGTGGAGAGGGCACGCCACTCTCTTCATGACCAACTGGCTGAACTACTACGTATACCAGGTCACCCCCTACGACATATCTCAGTTCGGCTCTGAGAAGAAATGAGCCTCAAAAGCTGACGATACCGGGGTTAATGAGCTTCCCCAGGACGGCGTCCCGGACGAACATGTTATATTGAGACATGTCGGGCCTTTCGGAGAGTATCCTGTCCACCTCTTTCTTTATGTGGAGGAACACCGCCTTGTAGATGATGCAGGAGGGGCCGCCGTTGTCCTCTATGCCGTTCTCGCATTCCGCATCTATGCTGCAGCCTCCGGCGCAGTAACGGTAGATCTCGCATGACGAGCACTTTTCCCTGCGTGCGACGGTCCCCTCGAGGATGTCCGCGAACCCGTCGGAACAGAACGCGTCGGAGATGCTTTCGATATCGGCGATGTTCCCCATGCTGTATCTCCGGGGGCATCCCTTGGCGCAGGGGTACATGCTCCCGTCGGGATATACGCACAGCCAGTTCCCCATGCAGGACGTGTGCGGGCAGTCCGGGAACGCCGGCTTGCCCAGAGCGTTCAGGATGTAAAGGTAGTATGGGAGGAGGGGCACTTCGGCATCCTTGTCGTAAAGCCAGTCGTCGAATGCTTCGATACATCCTTTGATGTAGACGTCGGCGTCCGGCACAAGAGACGGATCGGATGCCGCGCATCCCTTAGGGACCACAGGCGAGAATGACGGTGCGATCTTCCTGTCCCTGAAGTAACGGTACATCTCCCTTTGTTTGTCGGCGTTGCCTGCCGAAAGCGTGCAGCTTACCGAGAACTTCGAACCTTGCCTCTGCATGAGTTCGATGGACTTCTCGGTCTCGGCGGTCATGTTCCTGAGGTCGCCGTTGAACGGACCTTCGTAAGATATCCCGACGTTGATGCTGCGCTCCTCGCACAGCCTGAGGAACCTGCGGTCGACGTTGATACCGTTGGTCTGTATGGTGTTCCCGACCCTGTGGGAGTCTTTTCCGAAATATTTGTCCTGAAGATCGAAAACCCTGCGGTAGAAGGCGAAAGGCATCTGCAGAGGCTCCCCCCCGTGCCAGATGAACCAGACGGACTGATACTCTTCCGAGGCGAGCCTGAAGACCTTCTCGAGCGTGCCGAAAGAGATCGTCCCGGGCCCCTTCTCCTCCGGGAGATGGTAGCAGTGGCGGCACGAACGCGGGCACTCGAGGGTGGGCTTGATGAGGATCGCGATATACGGTTTCACGGGATCACCGTTTCAAACCGTCCGGCGGAGATCAGTTGGGCCAATAGGTCCAGACGCCGTTGAATCCGTCGGTCGCATAGCAGCACAGCAGGCAGCAGCATGCTCCGGCGGCCACCAGGCATACGGCGCATGCGGGGCTGCAGCATCCCTTCTCGGTGCAGCAGTCGTAACAGGGTTTGTTTCCGTGGTGCGCCTTCTCGGTCATCGCTTCGTTGTAGTTCTCGGGAAGAACGTCGGGGAGCTGGCGCATGTAGAGCTTGTTGGCCATCATGGCCCTGGCGCCCTTGGACTTTTCTCCGGCGGAACAGGCATTGCTCTCAGGCTTGGATTCGACAGCTTCGTTCTCTGCCTTTGCCGCCTCGCTTGCGGCGCTCTTCTCGGATTTAGAGGCATCTGACATGATTTTCACCAACCGATACGACGTATCGGGAATGTTGCTCTCGAACCCCGTACGAATATATTAAAGGTTTGACTCTTTAGGACCAATGGAATATGTTGGGATACACCACACCCCTTTACAGCAGAATGTCGGCCCCCGACCTGGCGGATTACCGCAGGTACTACTGCGAAACGTGCCATGAGCTGAGGAGCGGTTTCGGGCTTTTTTCAACGGCGGCGGTCAACTACGACATGACCTTCAACACCATCCTGCTGAACTCCATATCGGGGGACATCCTGGACTTCAGTCATACGGAGAACGGTGTATCGTGCGTTTTCCGCGGTCCTTACGCCGATTCCGACGTTATGAGGAAGATGGCGGGATATACGGTCCTGCTTACCAAGTGGGAGCTTGTTGACGATGAGTACGACAAGCCCTCAAAAAGGAACAAATTCATATCACTGGCACTTAACAGGGCCATAAGAAAGGCGGAAAGGCTCTACCCCGAATACGACGTCATGGTAGGAGAAGGATACACCCGCCTTAGAAGCATGGAGCTGGACGGGTGCACAGACCCGATAAAGATAGGTTCAGAATTCGGTCTGGCACTTTCAAAGCCCCTGGAAGATATCGCGGGAGATCGCGCAGACGAACGCCTCAGTGAACTGTTCGTATATCTCACTTCGATCGTTTATCTCATGGACGCGGTGGACGACCTGGACAAGGACTACATGGACGGTACGTACAATCCGTTCCTGGCACGTTATTCTGATTTCATGGAGGGACGTCCCGAGACCTGTGTTAAGAAAGACTGCGGTTGCTCCGGGGTCTACACAAACCGCAACACGTTCATAAATCATAATCTGTATGAGATCACGGACATGATGAACTCCGTGATTTCGGGACTTCAGACATCCTACTCTTTCGTCAGGAAGAGGATGAGGTCCTCGGTGGGAGTGACCGACAACATCGTAATGCACGGGATACCGGAGTCGGCAAAGAACGTCATCACCGGAAGAGGTGCCGCAAGGACAGGGGTGAAGGACCTTATGGAAGGCCACAAAGAACGCAACCGTTCATCCTGACCTGTAATGCGGCTCGTACAGAGAGCACACGTCCAGGCCCATCGTCTCCCTCGAAAGGGCTCCGCACATCTCCTTTCCGCCGTCTGCGGAATAATAAACGCAGCTCTCGCATATCCCCGGCCGGTATCTGGCACACGTTCCTTCCGGACCGCTGTCGCCGCCTGTGAAGTGACATGTCCATGAGCTTTCGGAATGTATGCAGAATCTGCAGGATTTGCATTTCTTGTAGTTTTCGTCGGACATGCGTACCGTATGCACGGTTCCTGATAAACCATTTGCCGGGTGATGATTAAATCCCCGACGCCGTTCTCTCTGCATGGACGGGCTTGCGGACCTGAAGAAAGAAGCGGAGACCCACAGGAGGTCCGCCGGAGACATCTCGGAAGAAGCGGAGCGCCTGATGAACGAACATGCGGCACTGGTCAAAAAGGCCAGGAACCTGGCCTCCAAGGCCGCCAACTCTGCCAGGATGAGGGACGAATGCGCAAGGGAGGCCGCCAACTCCGAAGGGAAGGCGGACGCCTGGAGGTCCCGCCACGACGACAGGAAGGGCAGGGATGCGCTGGACCTGAGCAACGAGAGGAACCAGATGCACATGCATTCGCAGGCTGCGAAAGGAATGAGGGTTAGAGAGAGGCGGGCGGAATCCGAAAGGATCAAACTGGAGAAGGAGGCCGAAGAATGCAAGAAGAGGGCCTACGAGCTGAAGTCCCGCGCAAACTCCCTTCACCGTGACGCGAACAGGGAATACGAACTTTACCTTGGGCTGACCAGGAAGATCTCCAAGATCGAAAATAAAGATGGTACCGGGGCCTGAGCCCCGGTTTTTAGGGTTTAAGCTCTCCCGGCCCTGCGGTGCAGCACGAAGGCGACAACAGCCACGATGATGACCGCAGCGACAGCTATCGCAATGTACAGCATCGTGTCGTCATCGGCCGTGTCCGGGACCGATATCGCAGAAAGGACGTAGCCGGAGCAGTGGTCGAGGTCGAACGTGACCTTTCCGTCCACAACAGTGGCGTTCCTTACCGGCTCGAGACCTATCACGTTGCCGTCCCCGTCGACAACTACGAAGTAGATCTGCAGCACTGTGCCGTCAGCAAACTTGTCGCCGACGTTGTACGTGACAGTGGTCTTGCCGGGCATCAGTCCGGATGCCGCGAAGTCGATGTACAGGAAGCTGGTCTCTCCCGAGAGGAAATGGCCGGACAGAGCCTCCAGCTCTTCGTCGGTAAGCTCTTCGCTGACAATGTTCAGGTCCATCACCGTATCGGGGTCGAGGGCCGAGCCGTCATTGAAGATCGTCCACGAGAAGAGGTAGTTTCCTTCATCGTCGTAAACATCCACATACAGAGTTCCATAGAACTGGAAAGAATCAGAACTGAGGAAGTCCGCAAGTCCGTCCGCACCGTCGATCCTGATGTGCCCGTATACCGGGTCGCCGGACGTGCCCGCCCCCATGTATGTCATCAGTTCGCTCACGTCGGTGAACTCCTCGGCGTAGATCGGGTAAAGGGTGACGTCCCCCTTCACTCCCCAGCCTGCATTCCACTCGAGGCCTTCCTCGGTCATCCATCCGACGCACTTCATGGTTTCGTCGCCGACGGTCTTATCAGGGACCGCCGGAGGGTTCACGAACTTATTGAATGCCACCGTCTGGGTGGTTTCTTCCTCTTCGACGACGTACGTGACGGTGAAGTTCAGACCGGACCCCGACCCGTTATAGGCGGACAGTACCTTGTTGAACACACTGCGTACCTGGCTCTTCTCGGTGCTGTCGAGGTAGTACTCGAAATCCGGGTCAACTTCTATATCGGCGAGCGAATCGAAGAAGGGAAGGTCGTCAGGGCTCAGTTCCTCGGTCGTAAGGTAAAGGTCCTCGATATAGAATTCGTAATCGAACGTCCCGTCCCCGTTGTCGCCGTTCTGTTCGGCCAACAGCGAGAACTCCATATCCGTTACCGCATATGCGCCGAATGTCATGCTGACCTGGATCGTATCCTCGTCGACTATGAAGTCTTCATAGTCGGAATCCTCGGGAATCATGTACATCAGCGCCTCGGCGATCTCACCGTCGATGTTTGCGAACACCGATGCGAACATGGATTGCTTGCCGTCCAAGGTGAGCGTGTAGATCACGTCGTTGAGATCCTCGACTGTTGTGACTCCCGACCCGCCTGTGGAGGACATGCTATATCTGAGCGAAGCTCCCGCCATGATCTCAGAATCGTTGTCTGTATCGGTGAATACGTCAGAGATGTCCATTTCTCCCGTCTCGTCGTTCATCAAATCGATGTAGTTCATTATGCTGAAGTTGGTCGATAACTCCGCATCGATGAACGCATCGATCGCGACGTCGACGCTGGTAATGTTGAAGTCCGCATCAAGGTTCACCAGCCCCTGTACGACGACGACGGCCTTCAGAGATGCTTCTGCTCTAAGCGGATATTCGTCGCCATCCAATTCTATGTCGTCATCATACTCGACCGACACTTCGATCAGTATTCCGCCGTCAACGGAGATGGTGTATCCGCTGTCGTTTGCGCGGATCACCTCGACGATAAGCGCAGCGTTGACATTGGCCTTCTTTATAGCCTCGTCCAACGTATCATACATATCTTGGTTGTCTTCGTCTTCTTCGTCGAAGATCATCTCCATAAGCTGATCTTTGTCGGCCGTGAATTTGATCCCCCAGGCATCGCCTAAAGCCATGCCCGCCGTCTCGTCGTCCGGGGATGCGGACGCAGATTCGATCGCCGCGGCGCATGGTACCACCATGGAGACCGCTATCAGTACCGCTATCAGTAATTTCAATTTCAATTTCTTCCTCCCAAACACATACTGTGTTCTACAAAAAAATCGTATTGACCGTACTTAAAGCGAATTGATTGTCCCCGGATGACTCGAATTACCCGAAAATCAAAATCTGAAGATCTGGCTCTTTCCCTTTACTCGACGGATTAGAAGTTCTTGCGGATGCTGGCTCCGGCATATGTTTGTAATTCGGCGCATCAGACCGAAAAATGATATTCCGGACAAGTTTTGGACTGACAAGCTTCCGCTAAAAGAAGAAAATTTAAGAGCATGGAATTCGATGCACGTCCCCTATGCCGGTCCGGACCGGCTTATTCTTTGCCTCCGAACACCCTCATCCTGCCGCCGATAGGCTCGAACGACTTCTCTCCCGCAGGGGAAGCTATGCTTCCGAAGGGCATCTGGGCGATCAGCTTCCAGTCCAACGGCAGTCCCCATCTGTCCCGGACCTGTGCATCGATCAGAGGGTTGTAGTGCTGCAGGGACGCTCCGAGCCCCATGTCCTCCAAGATCATCCATGTCGCGAACTGGAGCATCCCGGAGGACTGTTGGGCCCAGACCGGGAAGTTCCCCACGTTGGAGGGGAAACGGTTGCCCGTCTCGCAGGTCTTGGTCATGTCGTCGAAGAAAAGCACCGTTCCGTATGCGGACCTGAAGCCTTCGATCTTCTTCTCGGTCGCTCCGGCATACCGCTGGTCGCCTATCTTCTTCCTGAGGGCCGCTTCTGTTATATTCCAGAGTGCCTCGTGCTGGGAACCCAACATGACCGCCGCGCGCTGGCTCTGTGAATTGTAGGCGGAGGGCGTGAATCTGACGGCGTCCTCGACGGCCGCTATGATATCCTCATCGGTTACCTCCACGTCGCGTCCCAGGCCGTAATAGGACCTGCGCGACGAAATAATATCCCTCAGTTCCATTCATTCACCGGGCTGTCACACGCTTGTGTATAGATAATCGTTTCCCAGACCGAAGCGGGAGATACTGTTTTCTCTTGAGGGGGGTGGCCGACATCGTTTCTTCGCTGAAGAACGGGTAGGACTGCGCCTTGAAGAAATAACGCTCCCCGTACCGGTCCATAGGACATCTGGCACTCGGGCCGGATCGACATTTTAAGGTATGGCATATTTCTGCCCCTGCCACGCCTCGGCGGCAGGGGCTGTTGTTTCATTCAACGTTTTTTTCGGTCTCAATGCCTCCTGACCAGGAATATAGCTGCGACTCCGACTATGGCGATAACAGCCGCTATCATTCCTCCGTATAAAACGAGGTCGTCGTTGCCCTGAGCGGGAGACGATACCTGGTTCCATACCGTGCGGTCATCCGGGTCCACGACGAAGGTCTTCCCGGCAAGAGAAGAGGAATCGGATATCACCATGCCGGAGGAGTCCTTGAATGTCAGCCCTTCCATGTCCGCGTTGACAGACACGGAGGTGAAGATCATCTTGGTCACCGTCCCGGAGCCTGCGATCTTTTCGAGTTCCACGGCCGACCCGCTGTCGACGGTGAACGCGGTTATGCCCGGCATGCTCATCAGCAACGCCTCATAATCGGTGATCGCCGGATCGGACCGGCCCTGCACGGTAACCAAGTCGAGCGATGTTCCGTCCGTGAAGCAGTCGTAGGCGAATCCGGTCCTGTCCGATATGGCCAGGGATTCCAGTGAACCGCAGCTGCCGAAGGACTCTCCGACGATCATGAGCTCTCCGGACATCGTGACCGACATCAGCGAATCGCAGCCGTTGAACGAGAATAGCACCATGAATGTGCTGTCGGGTATCGTCACGGAGGTCAGAGATGTGCATTCGTTGAAAGACCTGTTGATGTCGAACACGCTGTCGGGTATCGTCACGGAAGTGATCGACGCACAGCCGTTGAATCCGTTGCGTATGTGGTTGACGCCCTGGGGTATGTTCACCTCGCCCGTCTTGCCGCAGGGGCATATCAGAAGTTCCTTACCGTTCTTCAGATACAGCAGTCCGTCTATGCTCCTGAACGTGTTGTTCTCCTCGTCCACGTTTATGGCCGTAACGTACTGGCACTCTTCGAAGGCGTCATCGTCGATCTGTGTGACGACATCGGATATCGTCACCTCGCCCGTCTTGCCCGCCGGGCAGAGGATGAGGTTTCTGCCGTCCTTGGAATAAAGCAGTCCGTCTATGCTCCTGAATGTGTTGTTCCCCTCGTCCACGTTTATGGCGGACAGGGAAGTACATTCCTCGAAGGCGCAGTTATTGATGTACGTGACGCTCTCGGGTATATTGATAGATGATAGGGATGTGCATCCGCCAAAGGCATATTCCCTTATGTCCGTTACATCGTCATGGATAGTGACGTACGTCAGGGATGTGCATCCTAAGAACACATCATTGTTTATCTCGGTCACGCTTTCCGGTATCGTCACCGACCCGAGGGACGTGCAGTCGCGGAATGCGCCGTCGGATATGCTGGATACCCCGTCGGGCATCGTCACCGACGTGAGGGAGGAGCAACCGACGAACGCCTCGTATTCGATCGTCGTGACGCTGTCGGGCATCGTCACCGACGTGAGGGAGGAGCATCCGTTGAACGAGTGGTAGTATATCCTGGTGACCCCGTCAGGCACCGATAACTCGCCGGTCTTGCCGGCGGGGCACTGCATCAGTATGGTTCCGCTATCATTGTAGAGCACGCCGTCGGAGCTCATGTATATCGTGTTCGCTTCGTCGACGTTTATGTCCGTCAGAGAGGTGCATCCCGAGAACACGTCGTATCCGATGAAAACTACGCTTGCTGGCACGTCGACGGAGACCAGGGAGGTGCAGCCGTAGAACACGTAGTTGTTCATGTCCTGCAGACCTTCGCCGATGCTCACCGACGTGATGTTCCTGCATCCCGAAAAGGATTCGGGAGATAAGAAATACACTCCGCTCGGCACTTCCACCGCTCCGGTCTTGGCCTGGGGGCACCTTATCAGTTCCGTTCCGTCCTTGGTGTACAGTATCCCGTCCATGCTCTTGTAATCGGAGTTCGAATCGTCTACGTCGAATGCCGCGAGGGAGGTGCATCCGCGGAACGTGCCGTACTCGATGGTCGTGACGCCGTCGGGTATCGTCACCGACGTGAGCGAAGAGCATCCGTCGAACGCATAGTCCATTATGACCGTGACGCCGTCGGGAATGGCCACGGACGCGAGGGACGTGCAACCCTTGAACGTCCCGTACTCGATCAGGACCACGCCCGAGGGTATGGTGAAAGACGTGAGCGAAGAGCAGTCTTGGAAAGCATAATCGCCTATCAGTGTCACGCTTTCCGGAATAGTGACGGACGTTAGAGATGCGCAGTGACGGAAGGCCTCGTCGCCTATGACCGTCACGCCTTCGGAAATTGTCACAGATCCGAGGGAGACGCAATAGTAGAACAGGCCTTCTTCGATCGTGGTCACGCTGCCCGGTATCGTCACGGACGTGAGGGACGTGCAGTCTTCAAACGCGTATTCCCCTATTGTCGTGACGCTGTCGGGTATCGTCACCGACTTCAGGGACCTGCATCCTTTGAACGCATCTTCCCCTATGCCTGTCACGCTGTCGGGTATCGTCACGGACGTGAGGGACACGCAGAGCTCGAACGCATCGTCTCCTATCGACGTAACGCTGTCGGGTATCGTCACGGACGTGACGAACATGCAGAAGTAGAACGCTTCGTCCCCTATGCCTGTCACGCCGTCGGGTACGGAGAAAGCTCCGGTCTTGCCGGCGGGACAGCAGACCAGCTGCGTGCCGTCCTTCGAATAGACGACCCCGTCGACAGACTTGTAATTGGAATTGTCTTCGTCGACGGTTATGCTTATCAGGCTCACGCATTCGCGGAACGAGTCCGGCTGTATCGATGCGACACCGGCGGGTATTGTGACGGTCCTGAGGGAAAAGCATTCGAAAAAGGCGTAGCCGTCGATGGACGTAACGTTTTCGGGAATTGTGACGGACGCCAGAGATACGCAGCCGTAGAAGGCCCCGTATCCGATCGACGTCAGGCTGTCGGGCATCGTGACCGACGTGACTGACATGCAGGCGTCGAACGCCTCCCCGGATATATTCTCGACCCCTTCGGGCACCGTGACGGCCCCCGTCTTCCCTGACGGGCAGATCAGCAGCCATTCGCCGTCCTCCGAGTAAAGGATGCCCTCGTCGCTACTGAAAACGGTATTGGAATCTTCGACGACGATCTCGGACAGCGAGGTGCATCCCGCGAACACGCGGTACCCCATGGCCGTCACGCCGCCGGGTATCGTGACGGACGTGAGGGACGAGCACCCTTCGAACGCATAGTCGCCTATGCCGGTCAAGCTTCCGGGCATCGTTATCGATGTAAGGGACGCGCATCCGTAGAATGCATCGGAGCCTATCTCCGTGACGCTGTACGATACGCTTTCGTATGTGACCGTGGCGGGGATCGAGATCTCGGACAGCAGCAGACCGGCGCCGCTCACGCCGGTCACGGCGGCGGTGTTGTTGTCGGGGTCGGAATCGCCCATGTCGTCAAGATAGTAGACAAGGTCGCCTACAGTGACGTTGTCGTAAGATGTCGCGTATGCTTCATCGGTCCCGTAAAGAACCGCGAAGGACGAGACCAATATAACTGCGAACGCCAGAGCGGCCGCGGCGGCGAATTTTCCTTTGTTATCGGATATGGCTGGGAGCGGGGACATGTTATCTTTGCGAAGATTTTTTTGCCCGTTATTAATGATATTTCGCCAGTATTTTTATGGCAGATTTTAATAAAAATATGCGCGTTTCCGGACCGGAAATGACGCTCTTCCATGACCGGATTTAAGAACCGTTAATAATGATTAAATACCGAATGCGCTCCACCCCGGGAACGTACATCCTTACTGCGAGGCCAGCTGTATTTGCACACCCTGCTTCCTTTTATACTATGACATGCCGGCCCGGGACGGGGGGGTCAGCAGAAACGCTTATCGTATCTCTCCAGGGTGTGCTCGATTATCGCCCTGACGTCTTCCGACCCGATGACCTCGTCCACGGCGGTCTCTTTGTTCTCCAGAGTCTTGTAGACCGTGAAGAAGTGGGCCATCTCGTTGAATATGTGCTCCGGAAGTTCGGATATGTCCCTGAAAGAATTGTACATAGGGTCCCCGAAAGGTATCGCTATCACCTTTTCGTCGTTCTCGCCGCTGTCGATCATCTTTATAGCTCCTATGGGGTAGCATCTGACCAGCGTCATGGGGGCGATGGGCTCCGAACACAGCACCAGCGCGTCCAGGGGGTCCCCGTCGTCGGCGAACGTCCTCGGGATGAAGCCGTAGTTGGCGGGGTAGTGGGTGGAGGTGTAGAGAACTCTGTCGAGCATCATCAGGCCCGTCTCCTTGTCCAGTTCGTATTTGTTCTTGCTGCCCTTGGGTATCTCCACCACTACGATGAAATCATCGGGGGAGATCCTGTCCGGGCTGATGTCATGCCATATGTTTTTCACATTCCGGTATTGATACGATGGTTATTAACCCCCGCGTCTGACGATCGCCCGTGATATACGATACCGCTTCCTCGGACCGCGGTCCGGGTGACGTTGGAACACCGGTCCATCTGCCGCAACGTTGCCGGCAGGTGGCCGAGTGTTGTTTTCAGACCACGTGACGGACATCCTGATCCAAAGTTGCTTTCTTCAGCAACCGAGCCCGTTCGTCAGGGACCTCCCGACTCGCTACCGGACGGTCCGGTCCTCGCCCGGCCCCTTGTAACATCAGCCGGGCTCGGATGACCTGGGAGAACCGTAAGCGTCACCGAATGTGCGCCGATTCGGAAGGAGATGATCTACAGAAGGACCGACCGCGCGATCAGTTGAAAGGAAGAACGAAAATGCCTATGTATATAGCCAGAACCGGTATTGCTGAACATGTCAAAAACAGGCATATTCATGGCGGCCGCCGTGGCCATTGCTTTGATCGGCGCCGGTGCCGGGGTTTATTTTACTCCGAACGAGAACGATACGGTGGAGATTGAGATCAAAGACCTTTTCGAGGCCGGAGATAAACATACGATGGTGGTGGAACTAGGCACCACGGAATACTGGATATCCGATGTAAAGGCAGTCGGCGGCGATCTGAGATTCGACATCGTTGCGAACGGGGGCCCCGTTATATCGGATGTGACATATGAAGAGTTGAGTGATGTCCTCCTCGGCGAGATCGCCTTCGATGAAACGGAGAGCGATGCCACGGCGGGTGACGAAGAACGTATATCCACGCCCTTCGGCGAAAGGGACTGCATAGTTTACACCGAAGATCTGGGAGAGGGCTCAGAGGACGTTTATTACGTCGGGAAAAATAACGATGTTGTCTACAGACAGGAACATCTGGTGAACGATGTTGTCACCATGGCCATTATCCTGCAGAAGTCGAGTCTGATGGTCGAATCGAACACGGCGATCGGTCTGAAGAATGCCGAGGATATAGCAGAGGGCGATTCCGTATCGTTTAAGATCGCGTATATGTCCACTCTCGTTATCGAAGGGGTCAACCTCCCGGAGGGAGACGGTACCGTAACATACGATGTGCGGATATCGGGATTAGCATACGGGGAGCCTCTGACCCGCGACGAGGTGATCGAAGAAGCAGGCCTTATCTTCTCCGGAGACCTCGAAAACGACTTAATTGACGCCGGAATAGAAATTATTGATACGCCTTTGGGAAAAGTAAAGTGCGATGTTTACAAAAACGCGGTCTTTCCGGTTTTAGAAATGACGTACTATGTTTCCAAAGATGTGTTGGTACAGAACGCCGGCATCATTTTGGGCATCACACTGAAAATGTACTGGGAGCACACAGACCTGGTGATCGTGAAATAATCTTGCGGGCCGCGATCATTCGCGAAATCGAAACCTCTTAACCCCCATTTATTATTCCGTCTCCTATCCCGGCCTGACGTTCGTATCACGCATGACCATGGTGGGGCCCATGACGTAAGCACGCTGCAAATACTCAGACCGAAATCATGAAACGCAGGCCAGGGTGCTTTTCCTGTCGCGCATATGATATTGAAGATCGAAGATCTTATGTATTTTCCATGGGAGGCGGACGGACAGCGCGTCATAGGCTGAAGCCTTAGCCTCGATGAAGGGGCCATCCCGCGTCAGTATGCTACAGGGGATGAGGACCGTCCATTGAACGCCTCCTGGTATCACGACGACCGGTGCCCTGCGCAGGCCGTTGGGCCGTCTCCCATCTTGAGGTACCGCCCGGTCGGCCGAGTGAAAAATACGTGTATATATAATAAAAAACGGTTTCAATATATATGTCGAAATCAGGCATTATTCTGGCCTTCGCAGTGGTCGTAGCATTGGTAGGTGCCGGCGCAGGGATTTATTTCACCCCGAACGAAAACGATACGGTGGAGATCGAGATCAAAGACCTTTTCGAGGTCGGAGACGAGCATACGAGAGTGATGGAATTAGACATCGTGTTGGAGATATCCAACATCAGAACGGTCGGCGGAAACCTGATATTCGACGTCTATGAGGACGGGAGCCTCGATTCATCGGACCAGACATACGAAGACCTGACCGATTACATCATCGGCGGGATCGTCTTCGATGAAACGGAGAGCGATGCCACGGCGGGTGACGAAGAACGTATATCCACGCCCTTCGGCGAAAGGGACTGCATAGTTTACACCGAAGATATGGGGGAGGGCCTGGAGGACGTTTATTACGTCGGAAAAAATAACAACGTAGTATACAGAGACGAACAGCTAGTCAACGGTATGGTATTAGCAACCTATACTTTGCAGAAGTCGGATCTGCTGATCGAATCGAACACGGCGATCGGTCTGAAGAATGCCGAAGATATAGAGGAGGGCGACTCCTGTTCGTTCAAGATCATGTACATGTACACTTTCGCGATCGAGGGGGTCAACCTCCCGGAGGGAGACGGTACCGTAACCTACGATGTGCGGGTATTCGGGTCTTCATTGGAGGAGCCTCTGACCCGCGACGAGATGATCCAAGCGACGGTCCTTTTCTTACCTGAAAGTATCAGAGACAGCGCGGTCGATGTCAGAATAGAGAACGTGGACACCTCCTTGGGAAGGGTCAAGTGCCTTGCATATACATGCGAAGACAGTCCCGGTATCGAGATCACATACTACGTCTCGAACGATGTATTGGTTATGATCGGCGGCATTTCGGGCGGCGTGGCGAAGATCTACTGGGAGCACACCGACCTGGTGGTTGCGAAATAATCGCGCGGATGATTATTTTTCGCAAGATCCAAACCTCTTAATTTCAATTTGATCTTCTATCTCCCATCCGAACACGACATCCCCAAATAATGTCGGAACCATAAGGAGGGTATCCTCCCTTTATTTCGACGAACTCTCGGGTCCGATCCAAAAATGCCTGGGTCTGAAAAATTGATTTTCGATTTCAGAACGCTGGCAATAACAA
This sequence comes from Methanomassiliicoccaceae archaeon UBA421, assembly GCA_002498365.1. Taxonomy (GTDB): domain Archaea; phylum Thermoplasmatota; class Thermoplasmata; order Methanomassiliicoccales; family Methanomethylophilaceae; genus VadinCA11. Next base: position 46,918 of record DAHB01000004.1, read on the forward strand.
GTGGCGAACGGGGAGGGATTCGAACCCTCGGCCTGCAGCTTAGGAGGCTGCTGCCATATCCTGACTAGGCCACCCGTCCGTAAGGGCTCGATATATGGATGCGGTTAATAAGTTTTGTGATGCGGGAAAAAGGAGCCAGCGTGAAAAACGCAGTTCCGAGAGCGCATGAGGATGAGAAACGAAGATCGAAAGAAAGTAAGTGATTTAAGAAGAGGTTTGGAAAGAAGCTCACTCCTCTGCGGGAGAGTCCTTCTCTTCCTTGTCCTCTTTCTTGGCGGAAGCCCATACTTCGACGAACTCGACCCTGTCGACCCCGAAGACGGACCTCATGTCGCTGACGATCTTGAACCTGGCCATGACCCAGTTCTGGTTGAACTTTGCCATGTCGGAGACCGTGATGGACACTTTGTCCTTGGAGATGTCGAATGCGAACCCGTCGGAGGTCCCGAACTCGGTCTCCAGGATTGCCTTGGCCTTCTCGGTGGAGTCTTCGATGGGGTCGGAGACGGAGAACCTGTATACCAGGTCGTGTCCCGCGAGGGGGCTGTTGAAGTCCACCTTGACGCGTCCGGCGGCGGCCGTCATGACGGTCCCGGTGCGGTCGCCGAGGGTGACCCTGAGGCCGGGGAACGGGTTGATCTCCTGCTTGTAGAACTCCTTGTCGCGGTACATCTCGATGAGCTTTGGGTCCCTGGGGCCGGCGGCCTCTTCGCAGGGGATCGTGATCTCGGTCACTTTTCCGGGCTCAGCGTCCCCGATGGCCTTCTCGAGGGCGGGGAAGAGCATGTTGGAGCCTGTGATGTAGACCATGGGCTTGTAGGTGAACTTCTCGTCGAATGCGCCCGCTTCCTTGGCCTTGTCCTCTTCGGTGGTGTCGAAGAGCTTCATGTCTTCGGCGAAATACGCGCAGTATCTCAGCTGGACGATCTTCTTCGCGTCCTTCTTGTCAGCGGTCTTCTTCTCTGCCTTGGGTTTAGCGTCATTTTCTGCCATTTTATATCACCAAACGGTAACGTTGGAATGCAACGCCTTCGCGATTACGTAACCTCTATTAAATATATCGGTCATGCACGACGGACGTGGAAGCGCCATCAAAACATGGAAAGTAATAAAAGTAAGCCCTACATTCGCTGGCTTACAGCCACCTTTGCATAGCCCGGTAGTGCGGCTGACTTGTAATCAGCAGGTCGGGGATTCGAATTCCTCAGGTGGCTCCACTTCACTTATAAGGAATCGCTGATTTTTCGGTTGTTTGAGGGTTTAAGAAATTTCTGTGCCCCCGAGTACACTTTAAGATCGAAACGATTCATGATCATCAGGCTCAAAACAGCACGAAAACACATCAAAACCTGATTATTGGTCCTTAAATCAGCAGGTCCCGTTCGATGTCATTCTTACCGAGAATAAACGATACTGCACGATACCCATAGTATCGAAACACATCGCCCTATCATGGGTCGAGGAACCGAAGAAGCTGATTGGGAACTGCGTAACGTATGGTGAAGCGATCATCGACAGCGACTTCGAGGAAGGCGTATCCAATTGGCGCGATGCCATGGAATCGGTTCCCGAAGAGGACTTCGAAACACTGTATCCAAGGATCTTGGATTCCGTGTAAAGGTCGTTCGTGCAACAGGCGTGGAAGACCGCGGCAGGAATGAATTCCTATAAATCGGATGGGCTTGCCACAATGGTCAGGATCTACAGCAATGACACATACGAGTTGCTGCCGGAGCCGAACTCAAGGACACAGAAACATTGGAGACATGCAACGCTTCGACTACGTCTCGGAGTTCTCTCGTATCAATATATCTGTCAGATATCATCGGACAGAAATTCCTTCAGCCCGCAGCACACGATCCCTTTATCTGTCACGCCTTCGTAGACTCCGGGTTCCATCATGACCACATATTTGGGGAAGCTGTCCCTGATGGATTCCAGATTGCCGAACTCGCGCCTCATCGTCTCCTCGGATTGGATGGCCTGGCATGCCTGGATGTATATTCTGTCACCGTTCCTCTCCGCGACGAAGTCTATCTCCTTCCCCTCGGAATCCCCGACGTACACCTCATATCCCCTTCCCAGAAGTTCGGTGAAGATCATGTTTTCCATATGCCCCGGAGTATCCTCCGGGCGATATCCGATCAGAGCATGCTTTATCCCCAGATCCGTGACGTAGTACTTGTACTTCGAAGAGAGGACTTTCCTCCCCTTGATGTCGAAGACATTGGCGCGTATCAGTATATTGGCCGATTCCAGGAACCCGAGGTATTCATACACCGTGTCCGTGGATGTCCTGATCCCGGACGACCTCAGCGTCTTGTAGATGTTGTTCGCCGACACGTATTTCCCTATCATCGACGCCGTGCATCTGAGAAGATCCCTCAGCAGCAGTTTGTTCTTGATACCATATCTGAGCTCGATATCATTCGATATCGACACATCGACTATGTCGCGCACGGTCTGCATCGAAGATTGGACATCGGCCGGATTACGCCAGAGGATCGGAAATCCCCCGATGCGGACGAACCGGTCGAACACTTCGCCGTCCCCGCCGTACATGTTCCTGAACTCTACGCATTCCGAATACGACAACGGCAACATTCCGATCTCATTGAATCTGCCGCCGAGGTGTGTGGAATACTCCGAAGAAAGGAGATCGGAATTCGATCCGGTTATGTATACGTCGCAGACGTTCCTTGCGATCAGATCACGTATCGCGAGCTCCCACCCCGATATATTCTGGACCTCGTCGATGAAGAGCGCGTTCCTCTTCCCTTCGACGATGTTGGAATCGACGCTTCCGAGCAATGCTCTCCAATCCTTCAGATCGTAGTTCTCGGCGAGCTCCATGTTGATATAGATTATATTGTCGTCTCTGAGCGATTCGGAGAATATCCTCATCACGGACGATTTGCCGCAACGGCGTATTCCCGTGACGATCTTGGCATTGCCGTTGCCGACGAACGGCCTTATCTTATCGGTGTATCTGGTGCGCTACGCCAACCCGCTGCTCCGATCCATGAAATAAACAAGATATGAGAGTATTTAATTCTATCATAGTTTCGATTTGATAAGGAAACAATCGCATAATATTACAACGTGTTTCCTTGTGCAATCGAAACTATTGATACCGTCGTATTCCGTGGTCAACCTTTGTCACCGGTCCCTTCCATCGCCATGTCGAGGTACTGCGATCCTCTCCTTCGCCCGCACTTCTTCTGCTGCAAGCGCCTGTCAGAATTCCTCCTGAACCCGTCCGCCATACCTACGCGTTCCACAATCTCGCGGACGGTCTTCGGCGAGCGGCCTAAACGCTCAGCTGCATCAGTGACGGTCCTGCCGTCCGCGACCATCTCACCCATAACCTCCTATCGATGCTGTACCTCTTCCTGATGTCCTCTATGTTCTCAAGTTGCCCGAACCTCTTGAGCACATCGGACTCGCGGACGATACGCAGGACGATGAGAACGACGGGGCCGATTGACCGAGCTCCCCGGGATCGGGCCGAAAACGACGCTTCGTTTTTCCGAACAACAGCCAGCAGAAAAAACGAAAACGATTCGAGCGGGGGTCGCGCACGCGTGTACACAGATGGAGATAGAGAGGCGGTTCTGAGGATGTTTTCTCGAAATTTTCGTCAAGATGCTCTAAGCCCGTCCCGCAACGGTAGCCAGATGTCGTAAAGGAGCATCATCGGAAAGGGTATGCGATTATACTTATTTAGCGTCGGAGAGGAGGGCTGAGTGAACATGGACGTAAAGGAACCCTTTACGACAGATTGTATACTCTTTACGACCGAATGGTACGTGTACGTTAGTTGGTTAATTAATTTACAACCACGATGGGGGCCCGGTGCTGTAGTGTCTGACTGAGTCACTTAGAACAAATGGATCTGTCACATCAAACAAATCTGACCTGAAGATTGAGTTTCATGAGATACTTCACATTGACCCCTCTGTAAATCTTGGAGAAATCATGACGTGTTGTGGAAGCAGTCTCAAGCTTTGTGTGCCGATGAGATAATCTTCGAAATCATTGCGGTTTTACAGATAGTAGCGGAGTACTTCGCCGTCCTGTTTGACGATGATGTAACCTCCGCTCGTATCTTCCAATCCCGTCCACGGACGGATGAATGCCCACAACGATTCACGATAATTTCTGATCATATGCCTGCTCTTCGGTCAAATCAAGAAATCTTTGAAGGTACTCGGCCCCCTTGTGATAATCCACATTGATCACCGTTCCGCCAATGTACATGCGGGACAGCTGCATCAATGCTCTGAGATTGCCTTCGTCTGCCAATTTATTGTAGATTTTCAGAGCTTCCACGACATTCTGCTCGCATCCATCGCCTGTCTCGAAACGTTGTGCTCTCTTGAAAGGGTCGCGTTCGATGTTTTCAGATTGCTTCTCGGAACCATTAGATGATCTAGTATAATTAGATACATTTACGATTACAAATTCTTCCTGAGTAGCAGTATTCTTCTCGACGATCTGAAGATCCACTAAACCGCTCATATCGAAAATAGCAGGAACGCCCAATTTGAAATGACCGCTTGCCTTTGTACATTTGGATCTGTACACATAGCGCGTTTTACAATTTGGAGGCATACAATAAGGCGTGATTATAAGTATATCGTTCTTGGAATCGATATCATATTTGCCAAGTGAATCAGTTTTTATTACTTCGTACTTATCTTCGCCATAGTAGAGATCCAGGTATAATCTGCATTTGTTCGCTACTACATGTTCGAGAAAATCTGAAATATAGGATTCGCACAACCCTGATTCGACGGTGCCACTGTATTCTCTGACAAACATATCGTCTGTCCTAAACCTCAACACAATATCCCCTCCGTCGGCAATACATCCCGGCGATATCAGGAACCTGTTGTTGAAATCCGATGCCTGCAGGCTCTCAGTGGATGCATTTATCCATTCATCTGAATTAGCAGGTTGAAGGTTGAAGAAGATGTTCGGAGTCCTCACACTCAGTATGAATTCCTTTCCATTGACATATCTGGAATCAAGAATGAACATATCGTCTGGACCGTATTCAAGTGTGCAATCCTCGCCTTCGCTGTTGGTCTGTATTGATCCGAAATTCCTCACACCAATCAATGTATCAGGAGAGTATTCCAGCCCGCGGATAAGGACATATTTCTTAGTAAATTGCGATGTTCCGTGAACATATACCTTCATCGTGTACTTTCCGGTCTCGATAGTGTCGATTATTATATTCGGATCTACGAATCTTTGTTCAGCCGTGAAGGTATTGCTAAAATATACTTTGTTCGCGTAGTCTTTTATGATTATCTGAAATTCGCTTACATTATCGATAAGATTGATTGTCGGATGTCTCGAACATATATTCTCCTCCGAATCACATTTCACATCCGTGCCCGCTATCTCGGGGATGTTGAACTCCACCTTAGCCATAGCACGCTTGTTTACGATGACTCTATCATTTCCAATGTGATATTCGGACCCGTATGTGAGGCGAGTATGTATTAGCCTCATATTCCCTACTGATTCCAGCTCGTTCAACACAGGTATGTCGTAATCGTTCGATGCAGTGAGCACTTTGTACTCCGACTCCGACAGATTCCTTGCATACTCCCCATTCATCTTGAAGAACAGAGCCTCACACTTGGGAATCTTCAGCAATTCGTTATCATATGAATCCTGGACGACGATCCCAGTAAAGAGATCTGCCAATCCGATATCGCCCCGTGGCAGATTATAGTCCCTCTTACTCGTATATTTTTTTCCGCGAATGGTACCGACTGGAATGGAATCATTCACATGGATCTCATTGCCAACAAGTATTTTCAGAGAGAATAAATCCGATTTCACATCGTACCTCGGAACATCGAGTTTCAGACGAAAATCATCATTTGTTTCCAGCAACCTGACTTTGATAGATTTGCGGTGGACATTTGTATTTTCATCGTTGAACCAGTCGAGAAAAGCCACTTCCCAACGTCCGAGATCCTCGCCGGGATCGTCATTCTTGTTCGCATCTATCTTCCTCAATACTTTCTCAAACAGATCTTTGCAGAGATCGTAGTCTGCAACCAGATCCCTGAACGAACTTCCTAGACTGCTTCTTTTTACTTTGTCTACTGCGTATTCGTCGGATATCTTCTTTATTGCCGGCCCATAATCATATTCGAGATCATTACCTAAGTCACGATATAATCCATATACAAGATCAAAAAAGCCACCCGCATAATATTTTGACGTTGAGTTAAGAAGAATCGTGTTCATGAAGTTCTTCTTTCCTTCCTCCAAGATCTTCAAATCATGTGCGCTCAATGCGTTTTTAGTAATGTCGCGCACTTCGCGCTGATCGTCTGCTGTAGATAAGGGACGTCCGGCTAATTCAGAGATGATCTTCCAGATGTCGCCCTTTCCGTAATCGTCCTCGCCATATCTTTCGTAGAGTGCATCCACGATAAGATAAGCCAGCAATACTCCGAAATCTTTGTTTCCATGGCGAGCCCGGTAGTATATCTCGATGGAATTATCTCTTATGAAGAACAGATCCGAATCCTCTACGGTCGCCGATATCAAGATCGGACATACGCCTGCAGAAAGCTGAGACTGGATTTCCTTGGATATCCTCACATACCGATCTGCTTTCTCCTGATCCATGTTTATTCCTCGAATGCCTTCAGCGCGTTAATGACGAGACTACGTTTGATCTTCTCATGATTCTTCTGATTGCGATAGTTTAGAAGACACGAATAGCATGCGCATTCAATATTGTCCCTATCGCCGCAATCGCAGTTCTTAGCAACCTCGATGGCCTTCATAATAAGAAGATAGATATTGTCCTCGCTGTCACTGAGAATGTGTTTCACATATCCTGCCCCACCAGGAGTATTGTCGTACAGAACGAACATGAATCCCCTGTCTGAATTGGCCAGACATCCTGAGATTTCGTTTTCGTCGATACTAAACGCCCTACAGAACGCGGTGATCAATGCTGACAGGATAGATAATGCAGTATTGTGATCTTCTATGGGGCATTCATCCAAAGTCAGGATGAACACATCTGTGTGAAATATGTGGCCCAGGTTGACAGATGCAGCCTTGCCTTTGCACATTCTGCTGTATGGATTCTGGTGCCCCTTTTCATCGAATTCGGTCAAAGACCCGTATCCGCACAATGGACAGATGTTGAATGGGGATTTATTTATTACTACAAGTTCATCGTTTATTCCATATGCACAGTGTATTCTGTGCCCTGCGATGGTTTTCGATTTCAGATTTGTTGATACTTTACCTCTGTAGAAAACCTCGCCATTGTATGTGTGAGTTGGTTTGTTTGTAGTAAGATCTTTCAGTTTCGCATCGTCGTACAGGAAACCATAGCGGGGTATAACAAACTGCGGAATTTTTACCCCAGAGAATGGTTTCTTGCATGCAGGACACTCGGCGAACAGTTCTTTCAAGTCATCAGTACTCTGCCCAAGGTTCTCGACTACTTTCGTAGTCTGGCAAGATGCACATGTCTTGTAATAGTACTTGGGCCAATTCTTGCTCGGTATTTTCCGGATATAATTACTTTTCAGCACCATGCCATCTGCAACGACTTCTGACCCCGGGGCATACTCTGAGATAGCTCTTGAAAGATCCCTCTGAAGCTTCAGCGCCGTTTTGCTGAAGGGGTTCTTGTTATCCAATCCAACTAAATCAACAGGGAAACCGTATTTCGGGATAATATTGTGGCGGGAAAGATATTCCAACGTCTTTTCCCCCTCGATTCTTTTGCGTGTCGACTCAAGATCTCTGTTGTATTTGTCCTGATATTTTTCCAGAGATTGAATTTCAAACAGATATTCATCATGACATTGCTTGAGGCGCCCTTTCTTCTCTGAGAACAACTCATCGACCCATCCGAAATTCTCGATATCGATGATTACTCCGTCTTCGTCGCCGGGATCCGGCTTGTAATCTACGATATCGTTCGGAACTGTACCGAGGAGATATCTTTTGATGTCTGGAGGGTGCGATGATAAGAATGCCTCGAAATCATCGTATGAATCCATGAATTCCTGTATCCCTTCCTGATAATGACCCACCTGATCTCTCCAATAGAACGATAATGCGCTTGCAAATATGTGCCTGATTACAATCCTGGGATTATCAGGTTTTATGTTCGGCACCGGAACCTTTCCGCGAATCATGTCCGCAGGATTCTTGAAATAATTTGTATCGTGCGAGGAATTCTTGCAGAATGTCAATGCGTACGCAGACGAATCCGGGCTACGACCTGCTCTTCCCGCTCTCTGTATGTAGTTGGCAGGTGTCGGAGGCACATTCCTCATAAACACGACGTTCAGATCTCCGATGTCGACACCGACTTCGAAGGTCGTCGAACAGCTTAGTGCATCGAGATCCTTTTCTTTAAACATCCTCTGATACAAACGCGCACGGTCATGATCCAGCTGTGCGGTGTGCTCTTTGATACGCAGACTTCTAAGCGGTGCGCATGAATAGTTGTGGGAATATGTGTTGTCATCCTTCATCACAGACGTATCCTCTGCCCTCAGCGTAGGTTTGCAGCACCACACGCAGATGTCTTTGACGTTGAAGGGGCTGACTTTATTGCATTCTGTGCAACGGTACACATGATTCTTCCGTTTGATGCGCAGATCCTCCAATTTGACAGAATATCTACCGTCTTCCGATTCACAACAATTGCGAAAAATCGCCTTGCATACATTGACAATGTTCTTCTCGCCCACGACTAAGGAAAGATACTTCCTGACCCTCTTTGTCAGGAAAACACCCTCGTTGCCTTTTCTGTTATTTTTGTCTAGGGGTATCGTAGACGGACGAATTATCGAATAATATCTGTCTAGCGTGCCTTCATTATTGATTTCACTTGGGATAAGCACATGCAGATTGTCGCGCACAATCTTGACAATCTGATTCACTAGATCCCGGGCCTGATCCTCGGGAAGATCGCAGAATCCAAAATCTTTAACGCGATGATCCATTGCATAGTACACTTGACCCATGTACTCGAACGATTTGTTCCCGTTGAATTTGGCGCAGTCGATCATCAGTATAATCCATGCGTCTTGCGAAGCACTAGCCTTCTTCTCTATCTTGTTTCCATATCTATCGAATTCCATTTCTAGTCTCGATGAATAGATGGATTTTTCATTTATCAGACCTTCAAGCTTATTTTTGAAATCACCGATGGCAATCCCGGGCCCTTCGAGCTCTTCTTTGCAACCCTCGATTGTTTTCCACATCGCACCGTGCAGAACCATATTCTCATGAGTATCTTCGAGATATGGGGCAAAGTATGCGGCGTTCTGCCTGTTATCCGAAAATGAAAGGAATCTGCGATCGCTGTTGTCGTTCATCTCACCATACAGTGATGAAGCTATGACTGCGGTGGATGAGTCGTGTCCGAGATAGAACTGCCTTAATAGTCCGCGCCTTCCTGATTTCTGGCCGCAATTCTCGCACTTGTATATTTTGTCAGTGCCTTCTTTAACCCGGAACAGCAACCTCATGTATTCGTTCCCGTGATCACAAACGAGATCGAAACCGTATTCTGAAATCGAACCGCAGACAGTGCATATCTTGAATACACTTTCTTGGAGCTCTTTTTCAGTATAATCATCTTCTACGAACTTGTCCTCATCCATCAACATATAAACGGAATCTCTGATCACATCTTCGCTTGTCGAAACCTGTGAGAACTTACCCTTCATAACTTTTCCGATGAGATGGATGTGGTTGCAATTATAGCACGTGCATATCTGGAACATCTTCTCTTTGTTCTTCGTGACAGGATTATTATATTCTGTCATAGGGTGGATAGAAAGATATGGATCGTAGGTCAGCGTCGTGTATACGCCATCGATGGAACGCATGAACATATGGTATTTGGAGTCGAACAGTTTGTACATGTCTTTCTCGGCAAGGGAGATGACATGAATGAAAGACACCAGCATATCATAGTCCATTCCAACTAGATCTGCCACATCGTAGACGTTCAAAGCATCATCCTTGAGTATCGAACGTAGTTTGTATACCCTCGAATCACGTGAAGCAATATCATATATCCTCTCCCTGAAATTCCCTTTGGTACCAGGATATTTTGAATCGAGATAGCTGGTTATATCTTCTTCAAAAAAATTCTCGTCATCGCATTCGTCTATAACCTGAGTCAATCCCAAGTAGAATGAATCATTGATGATCTCTGTGCCGTTCGAATCGTCAGTCTTGTGATAATTAGCGCGGACCACATCATCTATCTCGAAAGGGCATACAGAACCAGCACAACCGCAAAGCTCATTGGCGAATTCCACCACCTTCTCGTTGTCGTCTTTTTCACCTAAGGTCGCGCTGGTGATAATAAAACGTATCTCATCACGTTTCAGAACCTCTTTCAAACGGCGGATGAGTATCGAAACCTCAGAACCTCTGGCTCCGGAATACATGTGCGCCTCGTCGAGTACGATATATTTCCAGTGATTATCTCCAGGCCTTCCGAACAACTGCTTGTTTTCCGGCTTAATCAGAAGATGCTCCAGCATAGCGTAGTTGGTAATCAGTATGTTCGGCGGAGTTGCTTTTATCTGATCTCTGCTAATGAGTTCATTTTCCGGTTTGAAACCGTATGTATCGAAATATTTAGTTTCCAATTCCCTGGTAATGCTATTAGGGGTCTCTCCAATAAATGATCCGAATGTTATCTTGGTCCCCCTCAGCATACTTCTGAGGATATCCATCTGATCGTTGGCAAGAGCATTCATCGGGTAGATCAGCATAGCTCTTACGCCGGGGCAGAGCTTATTATCGGACTGCTCGCGCAGGAGATGGTTAATTATCGGCATCAGGAACGATTTTGTTTTTCCAGAACCAGTTCCTGTCGAAAGGACCATGTTATGGTCTTTCGTCACCACCGTATTGATTGCATCCGCCTGGTGCTTGTATAGTCTAAATTTTGCTGGATCCAGTGCGCTCTTAGGAAGATTATAGAAACCTTCGGACAAAGGGTCAGGAATCAATTCGGACATGTAGCACGTACGCTCGTGATTGTCTGCCAAACTCAAATACGGGCCGTTCGATACGACGTCGATTGTCACATTTTCCACTAGTAGTTTGTTTATCTTCTCATCATCGGTCTTGAACGTCGTCAGAATGTAACGCTGATAGTCTTCTGCTAATTTTTTTGACGACTTTAACGGATCGAATTTCAAATACGCACCGGTCTCGAATCTCTCTCCAATATGATATACCTAATTGCATTTTTATAAATCCAGCCCCGTTCCTCCAATCATGGCGTTTTCGAACGATGATGCATTATTTTTCAAGGGGATGGACCTCTACAAAAGAAAAGATCCCATGTGCATCAAGTTATTCGAAGAATGCAATGACAGCCGCTCACGCGCGCGACTTGCAATGATATACTTCAAAGGATTTCTAAAAATCAAAAAGGATTACGAAAGGGCGCTCAGCTACTGTGAGAACAACAATCATTATCTTGCTGTATCGATCGAATGCGAGATACGTGTATTCAAACGCAAAGAAACGGAGTACTATCCGATCGCATTTTCCAAATTGTCTATCGCATGCACCAGATTTCAAAATAATGAGCGCATGAACGAGCTTCTTTCACGCATGTTTTTACAAGGTCTAGGAACAAAACCCAATTATCTTGAAGCGTGCCGTTTCCAACCTAAGCTAAAAAATCGCGATTATTTCAAATCTCAAGCGAAATATTGCAGTGATGGTGTCAAGAAGGAATTATTGTCACAATTCGAAACGATGACATCAGAAGCCCCTGAATACTACTGCTTCATGGGAGATCTCCACGGGCTCATGCACGCCAACGATAGTGGTCATGATTGCTATCTGAAGGCTATAGATGCGGGCATACACGCATACAATTCCGTTATAACATATCTCCTGAAATCCAATAAGCCTTCGGAAGCTCTGGAGTATGCCAGAAAATGGTATGCAGTAGACAGGTGTCCTGCTTCAGCCGATGCTCTTGCAACTGTCAGCATCGAGCTCAAACGTCCTTATTCTAGCTATATCGGCATACTAGACGAATTCAAAAATGACCCTGCTTGCCTGAGAAAGGAACTGCATGAGGCATACATCAACAACATGGACGAACATTACAAAGAATTGATATCGTATGCCATCAAGCACGATGTGCCAGCTTACGATACTGTGGCCCGCTACTATCTGTCGATTGCCAATAGTGACGAGGCGATTAGGTACTTCTAGAAGGACTACGAGTATTCTAAAAATTACGATTGGTCACGCATTGGCGAATCTGCAACCAATTTGTTTACTTGTATATATGACACGCAAGGCGAATGCAACAAATCCCTCGCATACATCATCCACAAACATAGTAGACACGAAGGCGTACATCATGTCGGTTGCATACTCGTCTCGGAAACAAATTCGGAACTCAAAGAACTCGGCAGAAAACTTCTCGAATCGGCTTCGTACAGGGGATTCAATAAATCAACAGTAAAACTATTGGAAATCGCGCAAAAACGTGGAGACGAATCCTCCATCGAAATTCTAAAATCGAGGTTGCAAAACGACACATCCGAAAGATATATCTTTAATTCGAATGACAAAACTGAAGTGATCGAGGCCAGATTTGATAGCCTTCCACCAACGTACAGAATGAATGCGATAATTGAACTTGGCAAACGCTACTACAATGGAAACAAGCACACAGTGAAAGACAATGCCCTCGCAATCAAATACATCGAGATGTACCTGGCGGATGCTGACAAGGACCTAGATCGCAGATATCCGATGATGAATGCGCTCAAAGGGGCAATTATCTACAAGGACGGTTACCCCGAAAAGAATGATAAACTCGCATTCGAACTCATGTATCCATGTCGCAACACGTTCCCTATTATGAATTATGTTGCAGAAGCCATGCTTACTGGTCGCGGAACCAAAGTGGATGTGGATGCAGGCATAGCATTGCTGAAAAGCTGTCGCCATTGCCATTGCATAAGATATCTTTCCGCTTACTATGAGAGGGGGAAATATGTCGATGCTGATCCTGATATTTCCTTTGAATATGCCAAGAGTCTGATTCTTGAATTCGATCCAGAAAGAGAAGATATCAAGAGATTCATCCGGCTTGTGGACCGCATCAAAGAAGAACCTACTTCGATAGATATAGAAACATGTACGCAAAAAAAGGCAGCATTCCTGTTCCATGAAGCAATGAACGAAGAAGAACCGTTGGTTCAATTGCGTTTGTACGATTTCTCTAGAAAATTGGGCAATGTCAAAGCAGCATGCAAAGAAGCTAACATCCTCCGTCGCGAATATCGCCTCCCAAAAATAGCATACAGCATCCTTTCAGAATACGGCGATGACAAAGTCTGCACTGCACTCATCGAAAAATACCCTGAACAAGATCGGGTGATTGTGGATTTCGAGTCTGAGCTGAACTTCCGCTTTAATGGCGACAAAAAGATAAGATTTTTACTCGATGGTATTGAAACGGAAATAATGGATTCGTACGACTCCTCTTTCTTCACCAACAGAAATTCGTTCGAAATCTCGCACGTGTTCTCGCCCATCGTGTTGGTGATGCCCGAACTGGATTTCACGAGCGAAGTTATGTCGCCGAATGAAGGGAACTTTGTAAAACTCGATATGCTCAGGGTCAACAAACTGCTGATTCTGACAGATAAACCAGAAATACAACTCATTATCAAGGAAGTTTCAACGAATGAATCATTGGCCAAAACATCGATTAGATGTTCAGGATCGTACGAATTGATTGGAACGGGCAACCTTATGTCAATTACGAATTTTAAAGCGAGATTCCACCTCGAAAGCAATAATCTAATGAAAACTGCGTATCAACCTATTGAAAAGGCCATTGTTGAAATAAATACATCTGGATTCAACAAGATTGTGATCGAAGAGGAAAGAGCAGGGGCTTGGATACAATGCTGTGTTTTGAATATTCCGGACCTGAAAATAGATCCGACCGGAGAGTTTTTTCTGAAAATCTACATCGACAACAGGATTATCGGCTTCCAGAAGAATTATTTCTCGGGATATTTGGATGACAGGCCGTTCATCGAACGTCTGGATTCGATAATAGAAACAAAAATATGCTGTGAAGAACAGCTCCCGAGAGGAATATCAACCAGTGCATACGTCAGAGATGCACGCGAACGCATCATGGATTACATATGCAAACAACAGGATCCGATTCTCGTCAACCGCATAGCGCGGATCAAAGCCTTTGATGAATCGTTCGCATATGATCTCTACTTACATGCGATGAGACAAGGGAAGGATGTGGCAATAGCCAAGCGTCTGTTCACAACGAGATGATGCACATTGGGGCTGTCCGATATTATCCAGAGGGTAAACGGTGGCATACGCGTCGATACGTTGTTCGTCGACGAGGGGTTCGGTTCGCTGGACCAGGACACCCTCAAAGCATCGATCGCGATGCTGATGGAGCTCAGCGAATCCGATGTGCTGATCGGAATAATCTCGCACGTCGAGGCCCTGAAGCAGCAGATCGACAGGAAGATCATCGTCCGCAACAACAGCAACGCACATCGCGGATCGTACATCGAGGTCGAATGAACCGGGAGGCGAGAGCCGTGTATAGGAGGACGCCCGGCATTGACGATCGGCGCAGGATTCAGATATCGGCCTGAAGGGACAATTTAGAATCTGACCTTGGGAACGCGTTGCTGTCAACGGAGACGGACGAATTTGTCGAGGACCGTGGCGTAAACGTCCTCTCTAAGAAGACAAAGTGCGTGAGGGAGATTATTCTTGACGTTCGGGCCCGAATGCCCTGAACACATCGAATTCTTTCCTCGAACGCCATAAAGCGTGTTGCTCAAACTCAGTGCATGCTCGAAATGAGATGAAAATATGAATGATTTACAGAACTTACCATCAATATGTTCAAATTCAATACATCGGAATGTGTAAAACTTCAACATTGAATTACAACTTTTTCACACACCATATATAAATGAAAGCCGATGAACATCCATGGCGAAAGAAATCATCAGGAAATCTTACATCGAAAGGTTGGAAGAATTCAAGGACCGCCCTGACCTGGTGAAGATCGTCACGGGCGTCAGGAGGTCCGGTAAGTCCACCCTGCTCGCACAGTTCAGGCAGAGGCTGGAAAACAAGGGCGAGAACGTAGTCTCGATCGATCTGGAAGAGAAACGCTTCTCTGTAACTACAAAACGCGAATTGAACTCGTATGTTACCGAACTGATGACCACACCGAAAGACTACATCCTACTGGACGAAGTGCAGTATATCGCCGGCTGGGAGGATGCGGTGAACACGCTTCGCAGCAACGGTGCAAACGTATACGTCACCGGGTCCAACGCCAAGGTGCTCTCGTCCGAGTTCAGCACCATCATCGCCGGAAGATACGCCGAGATCCACGTGCTCCCTTTCTCGTTCTCGGAGTTTCTTGAGAGATATCCGCCGAAGAGCGACACCAGGGTAGAGCAGAGGTTCGACCAGTATCTCGTTCAGGGCGGGATGCCCATCATAGACCTGGACGATTCCCCGCGCAAGAACCGCACAATAATGGAGGGCGTCTATGACTCCATCGTCAACCGCGATGTAGTGTCCAGAAGCAGAATGGACCCTTACACGGTGCGCAGGATGACGGATTTCATGTACTCCAACGTCGGAAACATAACCACGCTGGAATCTTTAGCCTCCGGTTCAGGCATCGGCGACAACAGGACGGTGGACCGCTACCTGGATGCGCTGACCGATTCCTTCGTATCCTACAAGGTCAACACATTCGACCTGATCGGTAAAAAAATGATGAAAGTGAAGGCGAAGTACTACGCATCGGACACCGGATTGAGGAACACCGCCCTTGGGCACACGGACGATAACGCCTCCGGGCTTCTTGAAAATATAGTGTTTCTGGAACTCGTCAGGCGCGGATACGATGTGGTCGTCGGAAGCTACCGCGATTACGAAGTCGACTTCACGGCTAGGTCTTTCGGAAAGACGGAATACTATCAGGTCGCCAAGACCCTTGCCGGTGATTCGACGATCGAACGGAAGGAGCGCCCCCTTAGGCTTCTGGGCGATGCCGGAATCAAGACCGTCCTCACGTTGGACAGGGACCTTCCGGAAAGCAGGGACGGGATACGATATCTGAACATCATAGATTTCCTATCGGAAGAACGGTGAATACCTACCGACTGCGAATCCTCTTTTTGGCGGAGGCCGTCGCGAATCTGAATACGGTCCCACATACTTCCGTCCGGAAATGCCGCCGGAACGAAACGATATGATTGTGGACCTCCAAGTCCTGGATTCGGACTCAGAGGTGTTTCCGCGTATATTGAAAATCCGGCAATGAAAACTGAAAGACCTGCTATCATGGGGCCGGGCAGTTTGCGCTCTTCCCCTCGGCGACCTGAATCTACAGAATGTTGTGCTACCGTGCTGTAACCGTACAAATTTTTGATTTTCATTTATATACTGTTTATATACGACTCATATGCTAACACGCTCATTATGTAACCTTACATGTACAAGGCTGTTTATTTAAATAGTATTTAAATACGATATATAAAGAAAAGCGTCACTTCTGTATGGCTACATCACAAAGCAGGTACATATTCCGAAGATTTAGGATTAGAAGTGCTTCTCTCCCCACTTAATCCTGCCATCTTCACACTTCCTGTTATCACAGATCTCTCCTTTGGTTTCGGTAACAGAGTATGACGGAGGAAACCGATCACAGCGAAAAAGCTACCTGGGAAATATCCGGTCTCATCTCGAAGGTACCTGATGGATCGGTCGATGACTCTCATGACGCATAGAACGTTCGATTCCGGTGCTCACACGGTGTGCAGCAACGTTCTCCTGAATTCCGACGTGGGCGTCGCCGGCCTGGCCATGCATATCAGCCGCGCAGAATCCCAATACCTGCCGACCGCCGGCAGGTCCGCTGTCGATTCTACGTGGTAGTACTTCTTCCCTTCGAATTCGTAGAAAGTCCCGTTCGCGAATACATTGACCGCGGCGCACATGTGCCCTTCGACGACGACGGTGATCACGTCCAGCCCCAGATTGTACGCGACAGAGGTGTACAGCAATGCCATCCCGTCGCAATCTGCTTCGCCTTTCAGCAAGGTCAGCACGGGCGGTTCCCAGAGGTCTCTCCCGAAACGCTCCTCGTCCGAAGCATACGCGATGTTCTCCTGTATCATCGCCAGTATTATCGAGGAACGGCGTCTTTCGTCGGTGTACTCGTCGAACTGATCCTCCAGCTGTTCTGCCATTTCCTTGATGACGGGGTCATCCACCATGGAATAATACGGAAGAAAATCCAATGAATTAACGGAAGGATACAATCCGTAATACGGGCTCTTCCTGAGATCGATGCCGTCGATGGAATAATTCCCTGCGCCATAGCTCCATTTTATCGACAGTATTTCGTTCCTGTTGCAGGTCTTCTTTCCGAAGCGCATCCGATCACATCGTTCTGACGACTTCGGATCTCGGCACGGTGTTCACCAACCTGCCTATGAGCTCCTCGTTTTTATCGGCCCAGAATTCGTAATCGCATATGATTATCAGCTCCTTCTTCGCGCGAGATACGGCCGTGTTTATCACCTGCAATCCTTCGAGGGTGGACGTGGATGTGAAACGATACGGAACGTTGCGCACAGGGAGCCTGTTGTCGGACACGGAGATAATGACCGTATCCCATTCCCTGCCCTGGGATTTGTGAATCGTCAATATGCTGCCTTTAAACTCAAGCGGCAGAGTTTTCTCAATGGTGAACAGCTGCTTTGAATAAGGGGTGAGGATGATGAAATCCAATATCCCTCCCTCGCGACCCTCGAGATATTTCTTTATGGCGATGGCTTCCCCCGGGTTGCTCCTGTCCGCTTTGTCAAAATACCGGACATCGATCACTTTGACTGACAGCGGACTATCCGCGACACCGGTTATACCGTTCATATAAACCATCTGATCCAGGACCTCCGCAAGGTTCTTACCGAAACGATGAGAATATGTGAGATCCTCCTGCTTCGTATCGGTGAACAGCGGGTCCAGACAATCGCGGTATGCTGAGGCCAGGTACGATATGTCGTTGGTGAAGAACATCTCGGCATATCTGGAACTCATATCGAAAAGGAACGAGTAACGCAGTCTTCCGTCATCCTTTATGGCCTCGGTCAACAATTCACGGTCGATCTCACAGACCGGAGGCAATTGCATATGGTCGCCCAGCAACGTTATCGGAACGCCGTTGGTGAAGAATGGCATGGTGATTATGAGGTTGCAGTACCCGGCCTCATCGATGAATATGTGATCGACGTCGAGCGGGATGCGGCCTTCTGCCATGACTCCGTTAGGACAGAATCTGGCCATGAAAACATACGGGGTCATCGCGACGATCTTCGAATCCCCGACGGTTGCGGATCCGTCGCCTTCTTTGAACTTCTGGATCTGTCCGGCGATCTCCTTGCGGATATTGTAAGCTTCATCGAGGCTCATCGAACTGTAATATTCGATGCTGACGGTCGGCTTCTCCCTGCTGTACAGGAGCTTTGAAACCTGCTCTGCTTTCAGACGATAGTTGTAATCATTGGCGTCATCGAGAATGTGCGCGAACTTAGGCATCCCTGACATGACTCTGGAGATCTCGTCGAAGTACACTCTGATCTGCTTCTTGATCTTCATTTTGTTCATCGGATTCGATGTCCTGTCCATTTCGGAGTAGAGCGAAGCGATCTCGTCGAAATCAGGCAGCAGACGTTCGGCCTCCTTTTCAAAGATGACCTCGTCCATTGTCTCCAGCTTCTTCTCCCTCTCCCTTAACGCGTTGTCCTTGTTGCGGACCTCGCAAACATTCGGATATTCCTCGAAGAATTCCTCCGTGGCGGCGCCGAGACGAAGAACGTCTTTGTCGATGTCGATTATCTCTCCGTTCGGATCGATAGCCTTTATCATCTTCAGAAGACCGCGGAGAACTTGTTCGACCGCGTTGTTCGTGGGTGCGAATATCCCCACCCTGCGGTTTTTCTTAATCTCCGAGATGATCGCGATGGCGAGAACATATTGCGTCTTTCCGGTACCCGGTGCGCCCCAGACGTAAGACAGTCTGTTGTTGAGTACGGTATCCACCGCATCGATCTGCTGTTCGGATGGTTTGGCATCCATCTTGAGATCGTAGTCGTCGACGGCGAATTTCACAGCCGGATCTGCCGGCAGCGATATCATATCGCCGAAGTCGTCATAGAATTTCCTGGTCCGCTCGATCAGGTACTTCATGTTGGTCACCAATTCGACGGAATCCTTGTCAGATCCTTTCGGTTTGTTCTTGGTATCCCTGAGCTTCTGCATCACTTCTTCACATGGGAACATCGTCAATATCATGGACATCTCGTCGAATCTTTCGATGTTCAGCTGCTCGTCCCGATAATCCACACCGTTGATGGAAAGAACGATATTGGTTGTATCCACAACTTTGCTCCCCATGAGAAAATTCACAAAGCTTCCGTGCACGTAATAGTCTACGATCCTCAACTTCGACAGACCCTTAGGATCGTCTGTGTATTGCATATCTTCATAGTATTCGTAAGTGTCATCGCAGGCTTCGATGCATATCCTCTTGATTTCTTTAGCATCCATATGTGCCGCTTATATTGCCGAGTTTCAATAAAACGCTATCGTATTCGCTGCTGGAAAATACCTTCCAGATCGTTTCCGGTCGCATTATGTCACATCGTACGGCCGCCTCCCACGGTCGTAAGTCCATGGCACCGACGGGGCTCACCGCACCCCGGGAGTCGTCTTCTTGGGGGAATCGATAGCGAAACGCGAATCGATCGTCTCTGTCAGACCGCACTGCTCGAACATCGCCATCTTAATCGTCTGCATTGTTGCCTTCTTACCCTCTGTTGCAGCCTGTGTCGAGCGTCATCCTATCATCCTGTGGACGGCCCATCTATACAGGGTACGCTCTCCGCTTGTCATGAATTTTAGTAGTTATAGTCGGGCTTTGCCCGACATACATCAATAAATTTTTGTGCACTTAACGGTCGACGAGGTGCCGGGTATGCGGTTATGCTTCAGCGCCCCTCTTCGGGACGGCACGGGGGGGGAGGTTTTCACACATTCCACGCATTCTTAAATATCCCTGTTCAGATTGCGTTGTGATATATCATGTACATAGAGCGCATCACCGGACCCAGCATCATCGCTTCTTCAATTCTCTTCGGGAACCACTCGGACGAAGTGTCCGGAAAAGAGGTGCTCCAATGAGCGACACAAGAGTCGCATTGGTGGGCGCCTGCGGCAGGATGGGCAGCCTGATCATCCACCGCCTCCTGGCGACCGACGGCGTAAAGATATCGGCGGCCTTTGACCTGGTCAACATAGGCAAGGACATAGGAGAGGTCGTCGGGGTGGGGAAGCTGGACGTCCCCGTATCGGACTCCAAGGACCTGGCGTCCGTCCTCAAGGAGAGCAGGACGGACGTGCTCATCGATTTCACCATCGCGCCTGCGACCGCCGCAAACGCACCGGTCGCCGCTGCGGCCGGAGTGAACCTCATCATCGGAACGACGGGACTTACGGCGGAGCAGAAGACGAATATCACCCAGGCCGTCGTTAAGAACAACGTCGCAGCCGTTATATCATCGAACTACTCGATCGGGGTCGGAGTCTTCTTCAAACTCATCAGGGAGGCCGCAAGGTACCTGGGAGACGGATACGACGTGGAGATCGTCGAGGCCCACCACAACCAGAAGAAGGACGCTCCCAGCGGCACCGCGATGACCGCGGCCGAGATAATCGGCAAGGAGATGGGCGGAAAAGAATTCGTCTTCGGACGCGAGGGCGTCTGCCCCCGCGGCAAGGAGATCGGCATACATGCGATCAGAGGCGGAGACATCGTCGGCGACCACACCGTGATGTTCATAGGCAACTCCGAACGCATCGAAGTACGGCACCAGGCCCATTCGAGGGAGATCTTCGTGGGCGGGGCGGTCATGGCCGCGATGTGGGTCGTCTCGCAGAAGAAGGGCGTCGTGTACGAAATGTCGGACGTGCTGAGCTGACCGTCTTTCTATCGGCATAGCTCGTGTCATCTGGGGGCAGGAAGCCGGGGCTTCCGAACCCCGATAAACATCATTGAGTTCAAGGTCGATCGAATTTTTCAGTTCTCTACATTACTTTCCGACGATTTCCAGGAACGCGTCCCTGTATGAATCGAACCAGGGCCTGTAGTCCGTCCCCGCGGCGCTGACCACCTTGCCCACATCCCCCAGGAACAGCGGGATGTCTTCTTCCTTCATCTTTCCAACATATCTGCCAAACCTCTCCTTTCTCACCATATATCCTTCCCATCCGTTAAACAGCACCTCTTATCTCAAACAGCGAATACGGACCGTCGCCCTGGAATCAGTTTCGATTCTTGATGTGGATGTCCCATGAGCCGTTGTTGAACTCGTACCACTCCTTTTTTTCCGCGTTATGACCGCTGGACAGCTCGTTCATCGGTTTTGTGGAGTCTGCTTTCAATGCATAGTCCACGAATTCAGGGTCCACGTCGGAATATTTATAGAAGGCATAGATGCAGGGTGTATCGCTTCTCAAAAAAGCAGCCTCCAATACCCTGGTCTTCGGGCTGTATTTCAATGCAACACGTCCGCATGCTCCCAGTCTGAATCCTTCGGGGACGTGTTCTGGATTTGGTACTTTCGCCATGGTAATGAATACCCATACTATTCAATAATCATTGTGTCCGATGTTTGGCACTCGTGTGCGAAATTCCATCTGGAAGGGACCTTGCACAAACCGTCCCATGAAAAATAATGTTTGACGCCTGGATAACATATTCTGGCAACTAGAGGCTTTTAGTAAAATTCAGGATATTGTGTAAACCTTGGAATTGACATACCCGTCGTTGCATACCTGTTGTTAGAGTTCTAAAAATCTGAGAATAACAAAATATCCGACTCTAGAAGGCTCCGTAATCGCCATTTTGCGAAGTAGCGGCATATATAACACATAAGACGATGAAAATTGAGAGGTCGGAGATATGAAAAGAGATTTCAAGAAGGAGCGCAAGGATCTGTACTCTCCGAAAGCGGGCATCTTCGAAGTATCCGTCCCGTCGATGAATTTCATAGCCGTGGACGGCAACGGACCGCTGAGCGGAGAGAACATCCAGAAGATGATGGGGGCCCTTTTCAATCTGGCATACGGGATCAAGATGCACGGAATCCGACCCGAAGGATACTACGAATGATGCCGCCCGAGGGCCTGTACGGGACGCTCGATACTCCGTTCTATATCGAAGACAAGAGCACCTGAGTATGGAAGATGACGATCCGCCAGCCCGAGTTCGTGGACGAGGAGCTCTTCGAAACCGTAAGGGAGTCCATGAAGAAAAAGAAGCCCGGGCCGGACCTGGATGCGGCGTATCTTTTTGAATCCGAGGAGGGGCCGTCGGTGCAGATGCTGCACACGGGAAGCTACGGCTCCGTCGGCGAATCTGTCGGCAAGATAATGGAGTACATCGAGGAAAAAGAGTACGCCGTGAACGGCCCCTATCACGAGATATACCTCTCCGACCCTAACAGGGTCGAAGAAGATAAACTCAAAACCATCATCAGATTCCCGGTCGTCCCGAAATCATCGTAAGTCACCGAACCAACAAGGAAACATATTATTCTGGATGGGACTGTACTCCACTATGTACTTGATGCGCGGAAGGGACGGCATATGAGCATCGGATGCGCATGCCTCGCCCTGGGCGTGCCGGGAAGCGGCATGAAGAACTGCATCATGAAAAATGCAAACGAAGAGCTGCTTCTCTCTCATCGGCAGCAACCTCGATGCCCTTGAAAGACTTATTACATACAACGCAAGGAACGGCATCAGGATGTTCCGCATATCCTCGGACCTGATACCTTTCGGCTTGAGCCTGGCGGAAGAGCTGCCGTGGCAAAATCATTATTCTAAAAAGCTGGAATCCATCGGCGGAGAGATACGCAGATCGGGCATGCGGGCGTCGATGCACCCCGGGCAGTATACCGTTCTCGATTCGACGGACGAATCGGTAGCCGACCGGGCCTCGCGGGACCTGGACTACCATGCGAAGGTCCTTGACGGCCTGGGACTAGGGCCCGAGCACAAGATGATACTGCATCTCGGAGGCGTCTACGGCGACAAGGAGCGTGCCAAAGAACATTTCATGTTCAGATACAAACTTCTATATGCCGAAGTCAAGAAACGGCTGGTGCTGGAGAACGACGACGAGCTGTTCAATATCGAGGACGTGACCGAGACCGCATCTGCGACAGGGATGCCGGCGGCGTACTACACAACCTGCACAATGCCGTTAATCCTGCAGACGCATCATGCAAGGACGTGGGATGGATCGAGAAGTGCCGGGAGACTTGGACAAAGGAAGACGGCCCGCAGAAGGTCCATTATTCTCAGCAGAGTCCCGACAAGAGGCGGGGCGCGCATTCCGGATCCGTAAGGATCGACGAGTTCCTCGATTACTATCGTGAGGTGTCCGATACCGGCACGGACATCATGCTCGAAGTAAAGGACAAGAACATGTCGGCGCTGAAATGCATTAACTGCGTCTCCGACAGGGGCATCAAGGCACTTGAGACCGAGTGGGCGCGCTACAAGTACTCCGTTATGGAGAGGGCGCCCGATAAATATCATACAATGAGAAAACTGCTTCAGGACAAGACGTCGTATCCCGCCCTTGAGTGTACCGTTCGATCGAGGAATCCCTGATTACGCCGATCGGAGCGAACAACGCCGTCAATGCGACGCAGCATGTATGGAGATATGTAAAAGATAAAGAGACGGAGTCCGAGAAAAAACGCTTCCGTGGATGATATTGTCAATCACTAAAGCCAAATTCACCCGAAATATCAGTTGATACCAACTAGTTCCTTTGGTTTGTTGAAGTTATCGATTGGCATAATAGGTTTTCATATTTTTTGACGGTGTCACATCTATCCTTAGCAGTTTGAACCGCTTGGATTTGTTTCTAAATATTAATTGCAATACGAACAAGAATAAATATTTCCTACAGATAGATAACAGTACGGGGAGAGGCAATCATGGCATCGGTATCTATTGACAAATTGGATCAACTGTCTCTTCTTATTTTATTCGCTATTAATGCAACCAATGGCAAAGCCCTAAATGAAACACATCTTCAGAAAATTATGTTTCAGACAATGAAGGTCTTGAAAACCAACCCAGATAATGTTGGATATAGGGCCCATTATTTTGGACCGTACAGCGATATGATTAAAGAAAGCAAAGATTCCCTTGAATCGCTGGGATATATAACAGAAAAGAACGGAAAGATAGTGATTTCAGACTTGGTCAAAGAAAAAGTCACAGAAATCAAACCACCAACAGAAGAGATTGGATTTAAGATAAAAACTGTGGCAAAATATCTTTCCGAACTTAAGCATGATGAGCTGCTTCTGATGATATATTGTGACGACCTAGATATAAATGATGGAAGATACCTGGAAAACTCACAGATAAAAAATGAAATCATGAATAATCGCGTACCTATTGCAATTGGAATGTATAGATCTGGGAAAATCTCCATTGGAAGGGCTGCAGAGCTTGCCGGCACCGATATCCGTGAATTTCAGAATGAACTTACTAAAAGATTCGGTGCAGTGTATGTCAATTAAGATCCTCGATTCTGATTGCGCAATTAATCTGCTAGAGAGAATGAAATCATTTAATTGTATCCCATTTCTCTCCTCATACGATACAATAATAACAGAGGATGTTCTCAATGAGCTTCGTAGAGGTAACTCATTTAAGGGAGCTCCTTTCGAAATTTATTCCCTCTCTGACAAAGAGATTGAACTGTTCAATGATACGACCGATTACATGTCCAAACTTGGGAGAGGTGAACGCTCGGCAATGGTACATGCACTTTTCCTAAGCAACGAACACAGCTGTGAAAATTCCGATAAGATTATTGTTCTGAGTAACGACAAAGAAGCAAATCACATATTCCACAACGAATTATGTAGAAATCCCTCGATTGGACAGATGTTTCCCAACCTTGATAAGATAATATGGTCCAGAACTGTCGACATTTTGTAGAGGATGTGGGAGGGGGGGCTCATTGATAGAGATACAGCAAACTGCATTTACAACGAACTCCACTATGTCGTGGGCCCTGAATTGGAATTCCTCAAACACTGAATCCGAAATCCAACTTTGTCTGTTTAGTAGTCTCGATGTATTCTTTCGCACCATTTTTGTTCTTTATGTAGTTGTATGATGACCGATTTTCAATGATTTCATCTGAAATCTTTTTGGTCTCTTCGTTCTGAAGCCTACAATTACAAACCTTCAATGTACTCTTCTCCCCTGATGTCAAGCCATCTCTCTCAATGTAAGTGTACTGGGACGGTACGAACTCCTTTATCATAGGCTCAGTCTTTGTACCATCCTTGGATTTAGTGCCTCCGCCGCCGATGTGCAGATTACCAATGATGTCCAAACCATGGCAGAAGGTCAGGAGATCATCAGCAGGATAAATTGAACCAGTCTTGTGTGTACGGCGAACGTTTGTAGAGTACAATAATGAACTTTCGTAATCTCCAGAATCAATGAGGGTCTTCTGAATGCTTCTCACTACATGTTCTTTGCCACGTGGGAGGCATGTGCCATAGTCCAAAACGAAGGAAGTAATCCCCTCATCGAGATAGAATCTGACCACATTATCGATTATCAATTCAGGAATGTTGATAGGTATATTTCCCATAATGAGTTTTCCATTCAATTTCCTTGATTCTTCTATAAACAATTTAGAATGCAATATGAGGTTGTCCTGAAGCAGTCCCTCGTTCTTCAAATCGAATACGCCTTTCCATCTCGGAACCACTACAATGTCCGTATTCATGTGGATGCGGGATTCCATCTTCGAGAGAACGTCGCGGCCATCAACACTAAAACCAAAATCCTGGTACTCGGGGATTATTACATTGATTGCTTCGTTATTTCTCATAGAAAAGAGTTTGTTTAATTTACTCTCGGTATCACTGCACGCTAAAATCACATCTTTTTTGCCAACTTTCAGCGAAATCTCGTTTACCTCACCAGCGATACCCACCTTATCTATCGTCTTCGAAGGCGTGATTATCTTCTTACCTGATACAGACATTTCCATAACGCGAGTCTCGAACCTCTCGTCCTTATCAATCTGTTTGATCCTACAATTCACACAACATTATCACAATCGTTTGATTTATCAATTACTAATAATGACGGCATTTCGCGTAATTGAATGAACTAATAGACACAAAAATAACCAGTGACTAAGTGCTCGAATCTGATGGGATTCTATCCGATTCCTTAAGTGTGTATTTATAATGATATAAGTCGAAATCGACTTTTGGGGCCTAGGATAGGTCGAAATATTGATTTATATTTACGAAATGCAGAAAATACACATTTTATTGCACGAATATCATAATATTTGACATATAACCTTAAATGACTTAAGATACTGGTGGACACTGCAATCAGGAGGAAAAATATCGTTTCCTTATATTGCTCCACGATTGTGTCGATTTGTATTAAACCGTCATTCTTAGGTGGAAAAACCTCGAATTTTTGAATACTCATTCCCGATTGCCCTTTTCTATTCACACTAGGCACAACGCCTCACTGATTTTTTTAATTTTTATCTAGCTCTCCCTGAAAAGACGGCCTCTCCCCCACACATTTCCCGTGATTGAAAATAAATTATCATCTCCTTATTGGAAAGCTACCAATTTCAACAAACGCAAAGGACTCCATCCGACGTGCTTCATTTTTTGACTGGTGCCCACTGGTATAAATAAAAAATGATTCAGTCTGTCAGATTATTGTTGAGGTTTCGGGCACCTCATGGTTTAACAAATCCAGATTTATCGAGATGTTCGGTTTGTTGGATCTTTCTCCACAATTAATAGAATGGAAAGAGATAAAATCAATAGGAAAAGTGCTTACCGGATCAACACCGAAGACCAATATTGGTACATATTGGAATGGAGATATCAAATGGATTGCACCTGCAGAGATATCGTCTGATGCGTTCTATGTAACAGATACAGAACGTAAAATCACCGTTGAAGGTAAAGCAAGCTGTTCTTTAGATTTGATAAAACAAGGTACTGTGCTCCTGTCATCCAGGGCGCCGATAGGTAAGGTTGCTATAGCTGGCACAGATATGTACTGCAATCAAGGATTCAAGAATATCGAATGCAGCCCTCAGTTGAACAATATATTCCTGTACTTCATTCTTAAAAACAACTCCGAGTATCTCAATTCATTAGGGCGTGGCGCAACATTCAAAGAAATTTCGAGGGGAATTGTGGAGTCGATAAGGATTCCGGTTCCGCCAATTGAATTACAAAAACAATTTTCAGACTTTGTAAAACAGGTCGATAAATCGAAATTTATACTGAAACACGACAAACTGCAATAATATGTTTCCTTTCTCCTCCCCATGCAAACAGATTTGATCAAAGAAATTGAATTGCGAATGTCCTGCCATTTGAACAACACTCAGATGGCGACATTGCACAATGTACTGATTTCAAGCTTCGAAGGCACCAGACTCATGCCTGAATCTGCTCGTTTGACCGATGAGGAGCTGATTGAGGCGTTTATTTCAGCAAAGAGCGTGGAGGGCTGTTCTGAAAGAACATTAAATTATTACACTAACACTGTGAAAACGGTATTGAAGAATGTCGGTAAACCTGTGCGTTTCGTTACTACAGACGACCTCCGCATATATCTGGCCAGATATCAAAGCGAATGTAATGTTAGCAAAGTTACTATCGACAACGTCCGCCGCATAATGTCCTCATTCTATTCATGGCTGGAAGATGAGGACCATATAATAAAAAGTCCCGTGAGGCGCATAAAGAAAGTCAGAGTATCAAAGGTTGTGAAAGAAGTATATTCCGATGAAGAAATGGAAATAATGCGCGACGATTGCGAAAACATTCGTGATCTTGCTATGATCGATATACTCTCCTCGACCGGTATGCGCGTTGGTGAGCTTGTTAATCTTGATATATCAGACATGGATTTTGAAAATCGGGAGTGTATCGTCTTAGGAAAAGGCGATAAAGAACGCAAAGTGTACTTCGATGCACGAACTAAGGTACATCTCCAATTATATCTCAATGAACGAAAAGATGACCAATCAGCGCTGTTTGTGACATTACATCATCCGTTCGAACGTCTGATGATCAGCGGAGTGGAGATCAGATTAAGGGAGCTCGGTCAGAAATTGAATATCCACAAAGTCCACCCTCATAAATTCCGTCGGACGCTGGCCACGAAAGCAATTGACAAGGGAATGCCTATAGAACAAGTCCAGCACCTGCTCGGGCATCAGAAAATCGACACAACGCTCGAGTATGCTATGGTCAATCAGAACAATGTTAAAATTTCACACCGTAAATACATCGGATAAATGTCATGAATGCTCTTTGTAATCGCATCGATGAGGTGATATGTCAATCGCGATTGGTTATATATTTCGATTTATCAACCTGTTTCACAAATTCTGCGAATTTATTCTGAAGTTCAATTGAAGGAATTGGAATTTTCATTTTGTTAATTTCTTTCGCAGAGAGATGTTTTACTGTTGTAGCTGATGTGCGCCCTTGGATATGCTCTAATTCTGGAATAAGATAATTCAACAAAAAAATATTATCAATAATATTTTTATTGCCTTTCATTTTGCAAGTACGTTGATTGAGTAATGCAGTGCCAGAGTTCCAAATTTTTGCACAGAAATCGCCATCCATGCTAACTAAGAGATCTCCATTTTTCATTTCGTATTCTGTGCTGACCTTTTCTGTAGTATATGTTCCCGATAATCCAGAATTGATATCACGAATGCGGATTAAGGGCATCCCCTCCCCATTCTCATTAAACAATTTTGAATTGAATGGAAAACCATACAACACATTACAACAATCTGTAAATGCACAGGTTTGCCATTTGACAGAATATGTGTCCCTTGAACCAAACATCTCGATAAATCTGGATTTCACGAGCATGTCGTATTTTTCGGCACACTGCTCTGCGATTAATTTCGATTTATCGACTTG
This sequence comes from Methanomassiliicoccaceae archaeon UBA421, assembly GCA_002498365.1. Lineage (GTDB taxonomy): Archaea > Thermoplasmatota > Thermoplasmata > Methanomassiliicoccales > Methanomethylophilaceae > VadinCA11. The sequence goes on from DAHB01000004.1 coordinate 76,119, forward strand.
TTTAACGAAGTCTGCAAATTGATTTTGAAGATCGATTGAAGGTAGCGGTAATTGAAATTTTCTAAATGTATCCATTGATACACGTGGCATCTTTGTACCTGCAACTGCAGCAGAAAACATATGAACAAACGAATCAGACCTAAGTACATTAGCGAAATATATACGATTTAAAATCCTTGAATCCGGTAATAGAGGCAGTAATTCACTGGTTCCAAATCCGGATTCGTCTGGTACAACTACTTTATTGAGGTATGGCCTTAGCTTAGAATATAAAATATGTTCTGGAGAAAAGCTTATTATCGATCCGTTCAACTCTTCAGATGAGACATAATTTTTGTGTAGCACGATGCCTGTATCTGCTTCGATTGCATCTAGATTTAAGAGCCAATTTCTATCCTTTTCCACTTCGACGTTTCCTTGTGTCGTGGGGGCAGCCTTTGACATTTCATTAGTTGGCCAATTTAATGGGTTTATAATTGGGTCACCAAACATCTCGATAAATCTGGATTTGACCAGAGTGTTAAGATCGTCAATAATCTTCCTGTAAGGATTACTGTACTGGACCCCTGTCAAAGCATCCCCTCGAGCACATCCAAATTCTTGGAAAGTTCTTTCTCGAGCTCTCGTATCTCGGCTATGATCTGCTTCGTAGGCGGGTACTGCTCCTGCACATGCTCAACTTTCTTGTATTTGTTGATGGAGAGGTCGTAATCGTTGTCCTGTATCTCCTTCTTCGGAACCAGGAATGACCTGTCTGTACGCTGTCTCTCAGTTTCGCCTGCGAGGTTGTGAAAGCGCTGGATGATGTCCGGAATGTCGTTAACATCCGTCGGAGTACGTTTATCGTCGAGACTGAATCCGTCGGCCTTCATATCATAGTACCAAACATTTTCCGTTCCGCCGTGCCCTGTCTTGGTGAAGATCAGAATGGCCGTGGAAACGCCAGCGTACGGCTTGAAGACCCCTGATGGCATGGGATATCACCGCTTCCAGTCTATTATCATCAACGAGGACCTTCCTGATGGACTTGTGGGCTTTAGACGACCCGAAGAGTACGCCGTCCGGGACGATCGACGCACAGCGTCCGCCTACACGGAGTATTCTCAGGAACAATGTGATGAATAGGAGCTCGGTCTTTTTCGTGTTCGAAACCTTCAGAAGATCGGCGGAAACTATGTCCGAATCGAGGCTTCCCTTGAAGGGCGGATTCGCCAATACGAGCGAGAACTTTTCCGATTCCGTATTCTGATCGGAAAGACTGTCCATGTACCTGATGTTGGGATTTCCCACCCCGTGGGCCATCATGTTCATCGCCCCTATACGGAGCATGGTCCTGTCCATATCGTAACCGGTGAACATGTCGTTATTATAGTGGGCCTTCTTCGCCTTGTCGTAGAATATCTCTTCTTTTCTATTGTTACGAAGGTAATCTCCTGCGGAAACAAGGAACCCCGCGGTACCGCAGGCGGGATCGCATATGAGTTCGTCCGCCTTCGGGTCCATCAGCTCCACCATCATCCTGATTATATGTCTAGGCGTCCTGAACTGCCCGTTCGTCCCCGAGGTGGAAAGCTTAGAAAGAAGATATTCATAGAAATCTCCCCTTACGTCCTTCTCATTGGCAGGGCCCATGAAATCATAGATGTCGTCAAGGGAATCGACTATCTGCGCGAACTTCTGTGCGGTCGGTATCTTAAAGATCGCGTCGTTCATGTATTTGGAATAAGCTCCGTCCTTGTTGGAGTGTATATTCTTGATGAACGGGAACACGCCGTTCATAACTATATTGAACATCCTTTCTGCGGGAAGGTCTCTAAATACAGACCATTTGAACTGAGTCCCGTCGACCTCCTCCAAACCGCATTGGAATTTTCCGTCGAAGGCGCTCTTGAAGGGAATTCCCAACATCTCGGCCTCTTTCCTGCGGAGTTTGTCAAGATCGTCGAGATCCTTGATGAACATCAGATACGTCACCTGCTCGGTGATATCGAGAGGATTCGTCAGGCCTCCTGTCCAAAAGATGTTCCAAAGTCCGTCGATCTTGTTTTTTAGCTCTCCTGTTATCATTATGTGTTCCCGTCCGATTGTCTTAAAGTGTTTTTCACGAATGCAGACGTCAGTCGGTACGGACCTCTGTATTCTTGTTGATCTGATCTATGACCTTTCTGATACCGGACCACATAGTCATATCTGAGAATATCTCGGCGATGCTGCCGCGGTCTGTGAACGGCGATTCCGTAAGAACGCTTATGTCCGACATCACTCCGTTGCGCACGACGTATTCTACTATCTGGTTAACGAAGTAGCGCTGACTCGTGTTAATGTCTGAACTGTTGAGATATTTCGAGAACGCCTCTTGAGCGGCCTTCATGTCGAGTCCGGATATCTCCCTTACGAACACTCCCAATGGTTTTGTCCCGATCTCCGAATCGTACTCCTCTTTCGTTCCGACCTCACTCCAAAGAATCTTCTCGAGTTCCGCCAGGTCATTCTGGTCCAGGGGCCGATTTGTCCTGAGTTTCTTTATGACTTCTTCATCCTGATTCTTTCTGATATAATGTTCGGCCCTTTCACGGTACTTTGCAAGCCCTTCGTCCGCCAGCTCCGAATCATTGATGCATATCTCCAGCACCTGGTCGCTGAAGTGGGTATCGCACCACAGCTTCTGCTCTGCACGGAGATATTTCAGGATCTCGCGGAGCTCCACTCTGATACGCTCCAACGCGGGTATGTCTGCACTTTCCACATACCCGTCTTTCATGACCATGCGAATCGTGTCCATTCTCATCGCGACATCAGGGATGGTCGTCTGCTGCGAGAGGTATGTAGCCTTCATCTGAAGTTCTTTGAAGAAACGTTTGTTCGGCTTGTTAACCAGATGTGCCAGTTCGATCGCGTTCATCAGAGCATCGAACCTCACGGCCCCTATGTCGTCCTCGTATGGCAATATTAGAGGTGAGACTTCGGCAGCTATGAGCTTTACATCGTTGAATATCAGCTGATTGAACGGATCTGGATTGGAATATAGTTCGACAAAACGCAGGTGCTGCCTGACAGTAAAATTCTCCCTATTGAGCTCCCTGACCTTGGAAACTAGATCCTCGACAAGAGAACAACGGAAAGCCATGAGCTCCTTTGTTTGATGCTCCGACTTCTGGAGTTCGAAGGCTATCCCCACCTTTAGGTTGAATATCCTCCCTTGCAGGGTCAAAACCTCTTTGCCCTCGAACCCGCGGGGCGTTATACGGAAGAATTCAAAGTTACTGCAGAAATCGAAGATCAGGAACCCCGTCTTGTCCTTCCCATCGATAAGATTGGGACACAGCCTGGTTCCCCTCCCGATCATCTGCCAGAACTTGGCCTTACTGTACACCTTTTTGAAAAAGACCAGGTTCAGGATCTCTGGAACATCTATCCCCGTGTCCAGCATATCGACGGAGATAACTAGTTGCGGGTTGGAGTCCTTCAGAGAGAAATCATCGATGAGGGATTGCGCGTAGTTCGTGTAGTTGTCGATGACTCTGCAGAAACCTTTGTTGTAGCTCGGATATTCTTCACCGAAGACCTGGTATATTGCTTCGGCGTGATTATGGTTCTTGGCGAATATTATGGTCTTCCCTATCTTGCTGCCGTAATCTACTTTGTACCCGTTCCTCATGACCGAGTCCAGAACCTTCACGATAGTGTCGCGGTTGAATATCCACTCGTTGAGCTTCTTGCTGTCAATCCTCTCCGGGATAGTGCCGTCTTCTTCGATGAACAGCGTTTCGTACTCTTCCCTTTCTTCGACAGGCAGATCTATATAGGATATGCCTTCCTCGATAAATTTTAGCTTCGTCTCGAACGACTTATAATCAACGAGATAACCTTCAGAAACAGCCTGAGCGAGCTCGTAACTGTATGTCGGATCTCCGCTTGGAAGATTGAAGATGTCATAGGTGTTCTTGTCGATGTCGTCCTTGGGAGTTGCCGTCAGGCCGACTAACAGCGAATCGAAATATTCGAAGATCTCGCGGTACTTATTGTATATGCTGCGGTGTGCTTCGTCGGTAATTATTAAGTCAAAATGTCCGCAGGTGAAAGCAAGCCTTCCCTGACTGTCCCTGGCGGAATCGATGCAGTTGATCATCGTCTGATACGTGGAAAACACGCACCTTGCGTTTAAATCCGCATCCGTATCGCTCATGTTGGTCATGGTGAGGCTGGGCATGAGGTTGTTGAACGCACGTTTGGCCTGGATAACCAGACTTGTACGGTCAGCAAGGAATAGGACATTCTTGACCCATCCCTTCCGTATCAACACATCGACGAGCGAGATGACGGTACGGGTCTTCCCGCTACCTGTCGCCATTACTAGCAGAGCTTTTCTTTTCTTGTTCTCGAACTCTGAACAAATCGCCTTGACAGCACTGATTTGATATGGGCGCCCTGAGATGTTCTCGTTTATTTTCGAGTCACTTATGCGAGAGGAGCGCTCTGCAGCCAGATTGAAGAGCTTTTCCAGATCGCGTTTGGAATAGAAATCAGATACCCTACGTTCGGGATAATTGACATCGTCCCAGATGTGGATATCGTACCCATTAGTGAGGAAAATTATTGGTCTTCTTTTGTATCTATTTTCGAGGATATCCGCATAAAGCTTCGCTTGCTGACGCCCGACTGCAATGTCGCTGGTGGTTCTTTTTGCCTCGATGACAGCCAAGGGGCGTCCGTCGTCACTGAACAGAACATAATCCGCATAGCCGACCTCGGAATGATTCGGCATCCCCCGGAGTTCGAATTCATCTACCCAGTCTACATTCCTTACCCAATTCAACCTCTCTAACGCTTTATCGATCAAATCCCTACGCGTTTGGAATTCCGTGTATGCCTTGCCGTCTCGAGACTCTTCGATTGTCATTGGGCCCCCTTTTACAATCTAAAATGGCTGTTCTCAGCAAATAGTTACATTAAAGACGACGTTGCAATATAATAAAGACGCGCCGTAGTTAGATGCGCCAGATGTGGAATACCAGACGACGTTTTGAATGATTTGTAACCATTGCCGACTTTAATATCACTTAATTGAGATCATTGTCGTTTAGATCACCTGTTTCAAAACAATATATAATAATGTCCTCTCGCACAGAACGGACATTCCTTGGCTCCTTTCCTTATCGTATCTCAAGAATATGCCATAGAATGCATCGGTACAGCTAGACAACATGCCTTCACGGGACGGGTTCCAGATTCCCCGTATAGAGCTGAATATCGCAATGCCAGCAATATCGATAAAGATATCTAACGGGCTCCCTCCATCTCGGCGCCCATCTATCTGCCGCATAATAATGAGCAGATAATATGACGGTAGCCCATTCTAGTCTCTAATAAGTCAATCGAAAACTACTCGATTTTTTAATGATTTTTTCGATATAAAGAAAACTATCGACTATCTGTCGAAATTCCCGGAATGGCACTACATCATGTCTGACCGGACAACGGGAGCCGCCCCGGGTCTTCGACCCCGAAAAGCTCCATGACCTCCCTGACGCGCTCTGTCCTCTCCGTGCGTATCCTCAGGCCGTCGCCGTCGATGATCCTGTACGTCCCGGTCGCAAGGATGGCGTTGTCCACCGTCAGATCCTTCATCTTGCTCTTCGAGACTGTCGTCTGCATCCTGACGCGGACCATCAGCGCCAGGAATCTGATGAAGAACCTTCCTCTGGCCCGTTCTGGACCGCCGGTACGTCCTCCGTGCCCGTCGGGATCGTTCTTGTGGATGTCGAAGGCCGTCTTCACGTTGTTTCTTGCGTCATAGGAGCACGTGGCCGTCTCCCAATCTGCGGACGGCGTCATCAGAACGAACATTCCCGCGCGGTTCCTGAAGAACGCCATGGCGTTGTTCTTGCAGCCTACTTTCATCTTCCCTTCGTCGTCGATCGTGTATTCCAGATATTTCGACGTCCACTTCGTCTTCTCGGCGAACGATCTCACAGGGTCCTCGAACTTCCTTCCTTCTAGCTCGTCGATCTTGCCCATCAGCGCCGATTTCAATTCCTGTTCGTCGTCGTTGCGTTTCTTCGGATCGAAGCATACGTACGCGTGCACCTTACGGGGGCATTTTTCGTATTCCGCATCGTCATCGGCCACGTATTCGGATCCGTCCTCCGTCTCGATTATTCCGAGACCGCGTTCGCAGACGCTGTACACATGCCCGTCGTGCATCCTGTCGTATTCCGGCCTGGTCGCATCCTTCGAGAAATCTGCGATAAGCTTCTTCAGCACCTTGGACGGGATGGTGCACGGCATGACGAAGTCGATGCCGTTCGCCATCAGCGATCCGACGTTCGAAGCGCTTTCGAAACCGCGGCCCATGATGAGCATGGAACCGGGACAGCGTCTCTGCATGCCATCGACGAACCTCTTCAGCGTGGATGTGTCCGCGATCGGACCCGGGAAGATATCGAATGCCACAGGCACCCCTTCGCGGTCTGTGGCCATTCCGACATTGATCCGCCCCATAGATCCGCCGTCGCGGTTCCTGCCCCATTCCGCCATGCCTTCCGGTTCCGAATACGTCGATTGCGGCGTCAGGCCATACAGGAACGTCCCTCCCGACCTCTCCGCCCTGAGCGTAAACAGGTCTTCCATGCGGCCGCCGGCCTCGCCGACGATCTTCGTCGTCTCGGACAGGCGCTGCGAGCCCGGGTCCATCCCGCCGAGGCCCACGGTCTCGCGAATGTACATGCTCCCGACGACCGTTTCGGTATCCATGAACGGAGCGGGCGATAACGCCTGTGCCATGGCCAGGACCGTCATCGCCTTGTCTGCGGAACCGAACGAACGCGAGAGGTCCTCGAGGATGCCGAGGTCCTTCGCAACCTTGTCGATAAGGATGACATTTCCGTAATCCTTTGTTCTGAACTTTCCGTCGACAAGAGTGGATTTCACGTCATCGGACCTGGTTTTCTTAGGAATAAGATTTCCGGTATCGGGGTCGACAACGCCCAGGTACTCCTTGACCGTGGTCGGATATTTCTTGCCCGGCTCGCGCTTGGACGTGACCTTGTAGGCGTATTTCCTGTCTCCGCGGAGCTCATAGCATACTTTCATTGTAGTACAAAGTGGTACTACACATACGTAAGACTTGTTCTTTATATACCATTTATATACTGTTTATATACGGTTCAGAACTCAGAATATGGAACTACATTACGTAGTATCAAAATTCGGGAATTTCGGGTGATGTCGCCCAAGAGCCTGTACGGGACTCCCGACACCCCATTCTGCATCGGGGATGAGAGCACCTGAGTATGTAAGATGGCAATCCGCCGGCGATCATAAGTTCCCTATCCCATACCGTATCGAGATATCGAAGATAGGCTCTTCGAAAAAGCGCGTTGTATACACCTTCGACCGATACGAAAAGACCTCTTTGAAACTGCTCGGATTTCTGTTACGCGATTACGACCACATATTCTCGGACAACCTGTATTCATACCGGTCCAGCATCGGAAGCCGGGATGCTGTGAAAAGGCTTCATCACCTGGAATGTCTGGAAAAGATGTTCGTCCTTAAAACGGACATACACGATTATTTCGTGTAACATCTCATGAAGCTCGCCCGTTGCTCCCACCCTGTTCTTTACCATACAGATCAAAGAAATGCGCTAGACCATGATCATTTTGACAACACTTCAGAAAAACACACGACTTCGCAACAATTAATTACGACACTGGCGATACCGAACGGCCGTCTCTTTTTCAGACGCAGCGGAGAGGATCTTGAGATGAACTGGAAATTCGTTCCGCGGCCGTATCATGCACGGGACAATATCGGAGCGATAGTCGCGGGCATGGTACTTTACGGCCTCGTGAACTTCGTCGTGGGAGTCTATTACATAGGTTTCCAGACGGGCGTCCATCTGTCAGAACCGATGACGTACGACATAGCCAAGCTCATAATGATGTCCTTCGTCCTCATCATAGGTCTATACGTCCTTTCAAAACGTGCGATACCCGAGGGGCTGGCGCTGATCCTATCAGGGACCAGCACGGTCGTGTTCTCCGCGTCCGCCCTGCTGGGCGGCGGCGACATATCATCGCTGGACTTGATGGTCGGTGCATTCCTCATGCTTCCCGCGGCATCTTTCGCCCTCCGGGGGGACGGCCTGCTGGCCATCGGCACCGGCGTGATGGCCGTAGGGGCGATGACATATTCGCTGATCGGGGGGCTTTCCTTCGGATGGATCGGCGTAGCATGCCTGATATCGGCAGTGGCATCGCTCCTTTACGGGTGGTCCGCGTGGTATACTGTCGTATCTGACAAGAAAACTTACCCGTGGCAGGAGGACGAGAGGGCCTCCGCCGCCAATTCGGCGGTGGGAACGGGAGGTTTCGTCGTCATGGGGCTGCTGTCCTTCATGGTCGGGGCGTTCTACCTGAACGCGGCCCTGAACTTCGTAGTCATGTCCAACACCCCGTACGACATCGCCAAGGCGATCATGTCGTTGATAATCCTATACTATGCCGCGCTGGGACTCACCGCCGGCAAGATAACCTCGGGCATGATGTCGATGATGTTCGGATCGTCCACACTGACGTTCTCCGTATCCGCGCTGGCGTTGGACCTCGGAGGAGTGGAGGTGCTTGACGTCCTGCTCGGGATCGTGATGCTGTTCGCCGCCGTCTCCGCGTACAAGGAGAAGAACATGACCATGTCCGCCGTAGCCTTCCTTGTCTTCCTGGCGTTCTCCATCTACCCGTTCCTGCCTGATTCCTTGGTTTACTATTCCGTGGGGATGCCTCTGCTGGCCATCGGAGCGATACTCACCTTCAAGGCCGCGACCGGCCTGCTGGGGCCGGATGTCCGGCGGATCACGGAACATAAAAAGGTACTTGACGGACGGGGGGCCGGCGAAGACGTCGCAGTCGCATCCGACCCGCATCCCGAAGGCGACGACGACCGCTGAACGAAGAATTAGCCAGATTGCTAAATTTTGAAAAGCCATCAGATCTTCTTCTTGAATCTGCATCCCTTGGACGGAAAATTGGAACATCCGTAGAACTCGCCGTACTGTCCGCTCCTTTTCACGAGCCGTCCTCCGCACATCGGACATATCTTCGTTTTATCTGACAGCCTGTCGCCGTAACGATGTTCCAGCTCGTTGACGAACTCTGACGTCCTTGATTCTTCAGCCAGTATGACGGTTTTACGTTTGGCGCGCGTCATGGCCACGTAGTAAAGCCTCCGCTCCTCGGCGAACGGGAAAGATTCTCCTCCGCCTGTCAGAGATCCGACGATGCCTTCGTCCGCTATCTTGCAGGGGAACCCCTTGTGGTCGTCAAGATTGTTGATTATGAACACGTAGTCGGCCTGCAACCCCTTGGACTTATGGGCCGTTATGAAATTGATCTTGAGGTCCTCCCTGCCCTTGTAGACCATACGGACCGTCCCTGTCGTTTTATCGTAAAAGGACGTGAAACGCTCTGTGTTCCGCAATCTGTCGATGTCGAAAGTGTAACGTCCTATCATGAACACGGTGGACCCGTCCGGAAAGGAATCGAGCATGTGGTACATCGTGCCCATGGCGTCCCTTTCGGTTTTTTCAATGACGACTTCCATCGGGACCTCGTCGCCCTCGATGTCCGAAAGGATGTCTTTCCTCATCTGTTTCGGATTTCGCATGATGAACTCGCCGCTTATCTCGGCGGTCCCCCTGGGGAAGCGGTATGTCCTCTCGATCCTGCAGATGTCGGTCGGCCCCCAATATTTCATAAAATCGAACGTGAAGCCGATATCGCTCCCGTTGAACCCGTATATGCTCTGCCAATCGTCGCCGACGCAGAACAATCTGTAATCCCGGTCCTCCCTCAGACTGCGTAGAAGGTTGAACCTGGATGTGGAAATGTCCTGATATTCGTCCACTATCACGTACCTGTAGGGATTGGCGTACCTTCCGTTCCGTACTTCCAAGGCCGCTTTGTTGATCATGTCGTTAAAATCGATCTCCCCTCTTTCGGCCAAGGCCTGCTCGTAGGCTTGGAAGACCGGCTTCACTATGGACAGCAGCATCCTGTCGCCCCATGTCAGCTTGGCACCCGATAGGGCGCCTTCTACCGTACCGCCCCTGCATTTGATGAGGGTGATTATCTTTGCTGTGAGCTCGGGCAGCCCACCTTTTATCTCCCCGTCCATTGAATCCAGGATCTGCTGCGGCGACATCGGTCGCATAATCACGCCGTGTTCCGTCAACTTCCTCTCGAGGTTGTCAAGGAGGGTCCCCTCCGGCCCCTCGTAGGCGTAGCATTCGATCATCATCGTTCCGTTTTCTTTGTGAAGCCTTCTCTTCCATTCCATTGAATCGCGGTAAGTCTCCGAGGGCGTTTTTCCGTCCTCGGAGGAAAAATAATCAGGAACGTTCCCGTTGCGGTCTATTCCGAAATGCTCGATATAGATGCCATGTTCCGTCAGAAAGAAATCAGGGCAGTATTGTGAGTGCTTGCCGTCGACGGTGTCTTTTTCGTACGGGCGCTCGTACTCATATCCGATGCCGTTGATAGAAAGGAAATTTGCGATGTCCAGTTCGCCCTGGCTCTTTATCTTCTCTCCCTTCAGGGTCACGTACGGGTCAGAGACGATGTATTTCCGATACTCTTCTTCGGTCTCGAATTTCTTCTCCCTTTCCTTTTGACCGTGTGCGAAAAGAAGGTACTTCATCAGATTCCTGGCGAATATGTCGGATTTCAGAAACACCTCTATCTGTTCGGCCGCGAATTCGTTCAGATCGATGTTGGTTACAGACGGGGACCTGCCCTCCGCTTCCGCGATTATGTCCTTGCCCAGCTTGTGGAATGTTATCGCGCGGATGTCGCAGCCGGTCTCCGAACGGATCCTTTCGCGCATCTCCGACGCGGATGCATTGGTGAACGACAGTACCAGAATGTCCTCCGGACCACATCCTCCCGTTTTAAGAAGATATTTGACCTTCCCCACAACGACGGAGGTCTTCCCGGTCCCGGCACCGGCGACCACAAGCTGATTGTGGAATTCTCTTACGATGCAGGACCATTGCTGCTCGTCCGGAGACCTTCCTTCGATTGTGCCGATGATTTTCATAGCCTCGGCTATCCTTTTCCGAGTAAGGTCATCGTTATGTGCCACGATCCTGCCGTCTAGTTCATGGAAGACGGACCTGAGGGATTCCCTCTTCGATACGAGCGACTTGTAATCGGACACCTTCTTGAGATCGGAAGGTATGCGGAGGGCTTCGAACATTCCTCTCAGTTCAAGATCTGCTCCCGGTTCCACATACGTCTCCGCGTCAGAGAACAGGCAGGCGACGGAACTCTGTATCCTTTCAACTTCCGAAATAAGTTCGGAACAGATCTTCACCTTTTCGTCATACTTTTGTTTTCTTTTTTCGAAGTATGATTTGAAGAGCCCCACGAAACATCAGCTCCGTACTGTATTGTGTGGGCCATACTTCAAATCTGTTATTTCATTAGGGATATGTCGTTTTCATCTCGTGGATTTTCTTTGACCGGAACACTCTCTTTTGCTGGTGGCGGGAATCTTTACGGCCGACACAATGCCTCACGGGACGGATTCCAGGTTCACATATGCACCTTAGATCGCAATGCAGGCGATTTCACGGGGTTCGGGCACATTTTGCACATCGTCCATGAGGATGTCGAACATGTTCCACCTTATCTGCGCCCGTCTGCATGCTTCGCGATGGGCGGTAATGCGGACAGTACGGCTGTCGATCCCGGTTTCCTGTTTTCAGTCGAAAACCATTCGATTTTTCAATGAATTTTTCCAACCGGCGGGATCGGCGACACCGACTGTTTACGATGCTTCGTACGGCCCCCCTTTGCCGTCACTTCGTACAGGGACAGGTGAAATCGCTTTTCAGCAACTCTGTCCAATCTCCCAGGACATCGTGCGTCCAGCAATCGTCCCCGCCTGCGGATTCGCGCATCACCAGGGCCAAGATGTAAGATATCTCTTTGACCGTCGCTCCTGCCGTCATCGCCCCGCGGAAGTGCTTCTTGACGCACGGCGCGCTACGGGACTTGATCGCCAGAGCGAAACATATCAGCTGGTACGTTTTCTCGTCGAATGGCATCTTTTCTTTGTAATTCGCATCTATTTCGTCTAATTTTTCCGTAAAATACGGGTCGAATTCTTCCAACATCCTCATTCAAACATCTCCTTTTTCTTTGTTATCAGTTCTACGATCTCGCTAGTCTTCAGAACCTTGCCGACCGAGACCACTTCCTTTCCGAATACCAGGGCAGGCGTGAGCATGACCCCGTATTTTACAATCTCCGCGATTTCGGTCACATGTCCTATTTCCTGTTCCATTCCCAGGTCTGCCATCGCCGCTCTTGTGTTCTCCTCCAGCACCTTGCAGTTCCTGCACCCGGTTCCGAGAATCTTCACGAATGCGTCGTCTGCATTTTCCTTCGTTTTCTTTTTTCCAAACATTTTTCACCTCAGAATATCAGATTGAACAGGTATCCGGTCAATATAACTCCCAAAAGGCATATTCCGATGAATATTGCCAGCAACTTGTTCTTGACGACCGTCTTCAGCAACACGATCGAGGGGATCGACATTATGGTCACCCCCATCATGAAGGCCAATATCGTACCGACCTCGATCCCTTTTGCATACAGAGCTTCGGCTATGGGGATCGTGCCGAATATGTCGGCATAGACGGGTATGCCTATCAAAGTGGCTATGATCACAGAGAATGGATTGTTCTCTCCCAGTACGTCCTGTATTATTTCTGTCGGTATCCAATTGTGGATGAGCGCGCCTATCAGAACACCTATTACGGCATATGGAAACACCTTCCTCAATGTGTTCTTGACCTGCGTCCAGGATTCCGCCGAACGTTCTCTCCTGGTGAGCTCGTACCATTGTTTCGAGCCGTTGCCTGAACAGGAGCAGGCGCAGGGGCCCTCTGCGACCGTCGGACGCGCGAACTCCTGTATCTGATCTTCCAGACGCATGCGCTCGATGATCATCCCTCCCGCGACCGCTATGACGATCCCCACTACGACGTACAGCAATGCGACTTCGATGCCGAAAATACTCATCAATATCGTCAATGCGGCAAAATCCACCAGGGGCGACGATATGAGGAATGAGAAGGTCACGCCGAGCGGCAGCCCAGCCTTCGTGAAACCTATGAATATGGGTATGGACGAACAGCTGCAGAACGGCGTGACCGTTCCCAGCAAAGCACCTATGGTATTTCCCTTGACGCCTTTGAACTTGCTCAATATGAGCTTGGTCCGCTCGGGCGGGTAAAATGTTTGTACGTAAGATATCACGAAGATGAGGGTTACCAAAAGCATTACGATCTTAATGAGATCGTAGATGAAGAACTGCATGCTACCGCCTAATTGTGTTCCGATGTCCACCCCCAGGACCGTGAGCAGCGAACCCACCAGATCGTTAAGCCAACGCATCCCGAGAACCTGGACCTGGAAGAAATCCCAGACAGAGCTCATTTCAATAAGCCTCCGTCCCCGTCCGTGAATCTTACCGAATTCTGCGCCGATTTGGCAACCAGTGTTCTGGAGAGCATGCCCGCTTCTATCCAGCCGGCATTGATCACGCCCATGGCAGACAGGCAGTTTGCCGATATGTCCTGCCTCATATCGGAAGACATTATGCGGCTACCTTCGAGGTCCAGCAGGTCCGTCAGCGATATCTTCCCCAGGCGTGAACCGTATGCCTCAATCTTCGGACAGTCGGACTCGATACCGACATCGAAATCCCCGTCCTCCCTTGCGGTGACGGTGATCCTATGCGTCTTGTCGCAAGTCCTCATGTCAACGACGACTGTTGCCATGAATTAAAGATAGATTAGTATCTATATAGACATATCTAAATGAATTAATGTGCGACTGCTTCGCAATCGCTTTTTACGTCCGAACGTTCTTCTTTGGGAACGAGAGACGAAACGTAAACGATGACATCGTTGAAGGCATCGACATTGATAGAATAATGAGACCATTGTCCGTTCTTTCTGACAATCACCAATCCGCTCTTCTGCAGAGTTGACATGTGATGAGACAGTGTTGGCTGGGTAATATGCAAATTTTCCTGGATCTTGCATGCACAGAGTTCGCCGCCCGCGAGCATTTCTAAAATCTTTAGTCTGTTGGGGTCAGAAAAAGCCTTGAAAACATCTGCGTTCATACGACATAATATAGATAATAATCAATATGAACTTATCCCTGTATCGTCCATATGCTTATCGGACATGATCCGACGGCACTTTGCCATCTTGTCCGGGACAGGCCGTGCATGGAAGAGCGGATTTCATAACCTTGGCGAAGAAAATATCCGGGCCCCGTCCACGGCAGCTGACATCGGATTGTGTCCTCTCACAACGTCGGCGTCCATTCCGTCATAGGCCATAGCGAGGTGACCTTTTTGTTTCTGTCTGAAGAGATCCGCATTCGGCATCCTTGGCACCGTTGCAGAAGATGAGATGATCGCTAAGAGCAACCTACAGACTGCGGACCGGCTATTTTCAATAGATGTCCGAATCTTCGATTCTGATGCCGTTTCCTTTTACTACGTCATAGATGGACGCGATATACTGATTGTACATCATGCCCTTCTCCTTCGCCAGCGCGCGGATTATATCGGTGGTCCCCGAGCCGTACTGCGAGGATTTCTTCTTCCTTTCGGCTATGACGGGATGTCCCAGGTCTAACGCCACTTCTCTGAGCACGGCCTTCCTGGAGTCCATGTCCTTGGGCCTCAGCACCTCCGGGCCTATCTTTCCCACCTCAGTTACAACCGATTGGTCCATGTACGGATAGACGATATCTTTTCCGAAATGCGCCGCGATCGCCCTCTCGCAGGGGACGGACACCTCCAAGAGCCTTTTTACGCTGTCTTTCCTGAATATCTCATAATCCGCATACGGGCAACCGACGAACTTCGCACATCCCATGAAATATTCGTCCGCGCCCTGACCGGTCAGTATCACGTCCTCTCCGGACGCCCTGCAGACGCTGAAAAGCTGCAGCTCGTACGAAATGGTGAAGGGGTCCCGGACGTCAGTAGCGGCCATCATCTCCCGTATTAGGGATTCCACGTTGTCCCGGGAAATCTTCACGTGGACCCAGGGGAGGCCTATCCTTTCCGACAGGTCCCGGGCCATGACGACGTCGTGTGAGGTATCGGTCCCGCATGTGTAAAGCACGACCGAATCGGCGTAATCCTTTGATACCGCGGCCGCGAGCCCCGAGTCCAGTCCGCCCGAGAAGGCGACGCCTACGTTCCTGCCTTCGGTGCCCCTCCTTATCGCGTCCACGATGGAATCTCTCAACCCGCCGTACTTGAAGGACATGCGGCGGAGATTATGGTCATAGTCTATAACTGCGACGGGGGCCGACGGCAAGGCCCCACGTCGACGCGAGGTCGCGCCCGGGGTGCAAATATTAATAAACAGCAGGTAACTGGCTGAAAAAAGGGCAGTTTATGGATTTCAAAGGCGAGGATATGAAGGGCTGCAGGGCCACGCTGGTCCTGATGGCGTTCGTGGCCATGATGGTGATGTTCATCGACATCATGCTGGTCCCGGCGCTCCAGCATATTTCCATGAGCTTCCCGGACAACTCGGAATGGATCTCCTGGATCCTGTCGATATACCTTCTGGTTGGTGCGGTGCTAAACCCCATCGTCGGAAAACTTGCCGACCTTTACGGAAAGAAGAAGGTACTACTCGTCACCCTGGTCATCTACACGGTAGGCTTGGCCGGATGCGCCCTGACATACGGTAATTTCGTCTGCCTCATCGCCTTCCGCGCCATGCAGGGCATCGGACTGACCATGTTCCCTATATTCTACGGCATAATAAGGGACACTTTCCCCAAGGAGATGGTGCCGATGTCGATCGGCATCGTCAGCGCAATGTTCTCCATCGGCGTCTCCATCGGACTGCTCGGAGGCGGATGGATCGTGTCGCGGTTCGATTGGCAGTACTGCTATTACATCACGGCACCGCTGTTCCTCATACTGATCCCGATATTCTACCTCAAGGTGAACGACGCAGGCATATTCGTCAAGGGACGGAAGGTCGACTACTTCGGAGCGGGCATGCTCTCCGTGTGCATACTGTCCCTGCTGATAGCCCTGACCGTCTTCGAGGAGCAGGGGCCCTCGAGCCTTGTGGTACTCTCATGCCTGGCATTCTTCCTTGTATCTCTGATATAGTTCGTGTACTGGGAGCGCAGGACGGCGGAGCCGCTCATGAAACTGGGTCTTTTGACCGGAAAAGGAGCGGGAGCCCATGTGACCGCATTCCTTTTCGGAATATCCATGTTCATGCTGTTCCAAACGCTGCCGTATTTCTTGGCCGGCCCTGAGGTCTACGGCGGATTCCGTATCGAGGATACCTTCGACATCGGCCTGATAATGATGCCTATGGCCGTCATGGGCCTGATATTCGGCCCGTTGGCGGGAAAATGGTGCAGAAAACCCGGCAATTCCTTGAAGGTCCTGTCCGCGGGTATGTTGCTGTTCGGCATCGGGGACCTGATGCTGATTATCCTGCTGAAGGCGTTCCCGACAGAACTTTGGACCGTGGTTTTTTCGATGTCCGTCGCAGGCATCGGAAACGCATTGGCCATGGTCTCCATGATCAACGTAGTGGTGGAAACGAGTCCCGCAGAGGACTTCGGCATCGCATCGGGAATGAACACGATGTTCCGTCTGATCGGCGGTTCCATCGGCCCCGTCCTCGGAACCGCGATACTTTCCGGTTTCGTGGTCTTCGAGGCGTTCGGGCTGAAATACTACGGCTTCGAAGGATACGTATGGACGTGGGCCGCGGGAATGCTGTTCTGTCTCGCGGGCGCCGTGTCGGCGTACATGCTGAAACCGAAAGCAAAAACGTCAGAGGCCTGACCCCGCCCGACGATTGCGGAAATATGTCCCGATATCAAAGGGACGGGCCTAAGCCGTGAACGCGCCTCCGGTATAGACCTGGACCTTGCGCGACGGGCCCGCTCCCGGAACTCTTACCTCGGCAGTTCGTTGTCCGGTCGCTGGGCATCGATGCATCGTTCGACGTGCGCAATCGACATCACGCCTATGCCGAAGCGTCGGCACCCGCGTCCCCGTACTTTTTACGGAAACCCCTTTCCACCATGAAATGCGACACCGTGGTGGCGGCGATGGCCATTATGACCACGCAGGAGAACGTCACGGACTCCAATGCGCCGGACATAACTCCGATGGTGGCGATGACCATGACCACTTCCGCCTTCGGCACCATGCCCCAACCGATTATATTCATGGACCTGCGGTCCAGGGAACGGTCTCCGGCCTTCGCGCCTATCGAACATGCCAGATACTTCGCGAGTATGGCTATTGCCGATATACCGACCGCGAACGCGATTACTTCCGTCGACGCAAGGTCGCTCAGAACTACGCGTATGCCCACGCTTATGAAGAAGAAGGTCATGAAAAACTCCTTCAGGGGCTCGATCTCTTTGATGAGATGCCATTCTTCCGCATTATCAGCGAACATCATACCGGCGAAGTACGCCCCTATTATCACCGAAAGACCGATCTGGTCTGCCGCTATCGCCAAGGCAAAGCATACTCCGATCCCTACGAAAAGCATCGTCCAGTCAGGGTGCTCGCGTCCCCGGTGTCTGTTGATGGAGTCGTGTATCTTGGGCATAATGTAGATGCATACGACGAGTGCCAGCACCACGAAGAGCAACGATTTGAAAACTATGGTTACGACACCGGAGGGCGACGTGTCTCCTCCGGCTATTCCTGACATGACCGCCAATATGACCAGGGTTATGATCTCCGATATAATGGCGGCCCCCAATATGATCTTGCCCTCTGTCGTGTTCGACATCTTCAGGCTTTTCAGCACGTGGGCGGCGACCCCTGCGCTGGTCGTGATCAGTGCAGTGGCTATGAAGAGCGAAGACATCGTGTCCCCTCCGGTCAGGCCCATGAAGATAAAACCCAATGAGAAAGGCACGGCGATACCCAGAATTGCCGCGAATATCGCCGGCCTGCCCACCTTGAAAAGGTCCGAGACCTTGGTCTCCAGTCCCACCGTGAACAGGAGGAATATCACTCCCAGCTCGGAGAACAGCATCAGGACGTTGTAACCCTCGCTACCCGGCAACGTGGGCGTCTGTACGGTTATCCCTATCTGCTCCAGGAGGTTCCATCCTCCGAGGCCGGCTATGACTATGTTCGCGGCGAGGATCCCGAAGACGATCTCCCCCATCATTCCGGGCAGTCGCATCTTCTCGAAGATGAAGGACCCCACGTTTGACAGGAAGAACAGCACGAACAGCATCACTACCAGTGATATTACGTCCACGAAGACCGCAGGAGTTGACGGAATAAAAAACCAGAGGGAAAAAAGAACGGCCCCCTCCCTTCTATGATCTCACGATGGAAAAAGTATAAAAATTATATTCCACCAACCCATTGGGCCTCCCGTGGCTGAATCTGTTTATAGGACGAAACGCGGGCTCTGGTACTATATCGCCCCCACATTGGCCGTCGCCGTGGCCGTGACCTGGTTCCTGGCCTTGGACGGTTGGGTCTGGACTGCCGTGTGCGCCGTCGCCGTCGCAGTGATGGTCTTCGTGTTCGTGGCGACCACTTTCGTGTACCGCAGGACATATTACACCGTGACCGCGACCTCGGTTACCATCGATTCCACCGACGGCCGGATAGACATTGCCTTCTCGAAGATCACATCCGTGGATACCGAGAAGGACGACCGCTCCGCGTTCTACGGGATGTCGGGCGACACCGTGCGCATAAAGTTCGGGAGCGCCTCGTCGGTCATAATATCTCCCGCCAGGAAGAAGGAGTTCCTCGAAGAGCTCGGGAAAGCGGGAATAAACGTGGTTACCTGATATTATCAGTCGCTTACGGTCTCCTCGGCGGACTGAATACATTTGGTCAGCACGGAGTAGGCGTTGATCATGTCGCTCTCGCCGACGATGAATATCGTGTCCGTATAGCAGCTGACGGTCTCTTCGATGTTGATCCCCGCATCGGAGAGGTTTGTGATCAGATACGCTATCACTCCGGTGGTCTCGACTATCTTCTCAGGGGATTTCACCACGATCTCGACGAGGTTCTCCCTGACCTTTATGATGTTGAACCTTCCGACGGTGTCCATGATCCTGTCCTTGAGCATCTTGTCCGCGATTATCGTGACGGCCGAGGCGGACTGGACCACCTGCATTATGGAGTTCTCGTTCCAGAGGTCCTTGAACAGGTTGTCCATCTTATGGAGCACCGACCAGTCGTTCTTCGCTGTGACGATGCACGTCTTGGTCCTCATCTCCAGCCTGCTGTCCTTGAGGACGCCGAGTATGTCCATCTCATGGTTCGTTGTGAGGCTCAGCTTGGAGGCGTACCTGCGACAGGCGATCATCACCGCCTCCTCATTATCGACTCCTATGTCCTTCATTATCATACGTGCCAGGGACGAATAGTTGATCAGGCCTTTCGCCACGCAGTCCTTGATGCTCGGATGCGTGTCGATATATACCCTGGTCTTCTCCGCCAAACTCTCTTTCGACAATCCCTTGGACATGGTCCGGACATGATTTTCTAAGTATATTATGTTTTATTATGAACAAAATACTGATAAAAAGTTTCAGATATGCTCACTCTGTATACCCGGACATAGACTGGAATATGATTATTGAAAAGATTTTTTTATTGTGAATTTGAAGTCTGACCCATACGGAATGAGGAATTGGTGCTCCGGTGCAGAATATCGATATCGGGATCGATCTCCCTTCACTTCCCGATCGGAGGCCTGAGGTCGTCGAAATGATACTTGCGATAGCAATTGACGATTCTCACTAAAAATCATGATAATTTGCCGATCATCGTATCGGGATTTTCATACTTGGAAATATTATCCAATTATTCAATTGATGATCGTGTTTCCTTGCAGCCAGTCATTTTTTGTATCGACGATGCAGAACATAGACATTAAATATGGAATAAATAATGCTGGACATATAATCCAATAATCAGGATCTGCGGTTTTTTAAACCGTAAAAAGCCGCCCTTTACTGATTATTTACTGAATGGTGAGAATATGGACAAAAAATTCATGGCGATCTTCGCCGTAGTAATCCTTGCGATCGCAGGCATTTCCGCATATGCGGTCGTCGGCAGCAGATCGTCCGGCGACGACAGCAGTACCGTGACCATCACTCAAAACGACGGCAAAGAGGTGGTCGTTCCCACACCTGTTTCCAGCGTGTGCGTCGTGAACACGAACGCGGCCGAATTCCTTTCTATCCTCGGACTGAGCGACAAAGTGGTGGGCGTAAGCTCCACGATGAAGACGAAGCCGACAGAGGATTGGTGGGAAGAGCGTGAAGACATAGGGTCGCATAACACTCCGAACCCGGAAAAAATACTCGATACGGGCTCCACGGTCGTAATCGGGCAATGCACCTCGATGACCATAACGAACGGCGATGCGCTGACCGCCATGGGGATCACCGTCATCCTTCTGGACTGCTACGGCTTCGAGACCCAGGTCGGCGACGTGAAGCAATTGGCCAGCCTATTCGAGGACGATGACGCCACTGAGATCGCCGATCTGTACGAGGATTTCTTCAACGGTATCGTTGAAACGCTGAGTGCCGCAAGCTCTACGCTGACCGAAATCGAGAAGAAGACCTTCGTCGCCATCATGGGCACAAGTGCCAGCTCTAAGTATTATACCGGGACCGCAGAGCTTTCCGGGATGCTCGGGGAAATATGCGGACTCAAAAATTCGATCTCAGAGATAGACAGTTCCGCCACCTCTTCTTCGGCATCCATATCTCAGGAGTCCATAGTTGAATATTATGACGATAACGGGATCGACCTGTTCATTCTGCGCAATACCACCGCATACGACCAGGGGCAGTCCGAGATCGAAGCATTCCTGTCATCGCAGTCCGAGATCGAAGCATTCCTGTCATCGCATCCCGTGATCGACAGCAGCAATATGTTCGACAGCATGATCGTCATAAAGACCGTAGACTCAAAGGTGCTTTCGGGGCCCCGCTGTTTCGTGGCGATGATATTTTTTATCACGTTGATCTACCCCGAACTGGATATCGACGGACTGACCGTTGAAAATGCCATATCGGACTACAATTCCACATTCGGAACGAACTGGACGTCTGAAAAATTGTTCTACCGGTACGCCGGCTGACTCGATAGGTATGAAAATCAAGGGCAGAATATACATGACGGCCTCTGGAGAAGCGGAAAAGACTGAAGAGAAGGATCGAGCCGGTCTCAAAGGCAGAGGGACTTATGTAAAAGCAGTCTACGACGCGTCGATACGGAAAAAGAAGACATTCATTGCCGTGATGGCGGCCGTACTGCTGGCCATGGTGATATTGTCCCTCAGCCTCGGATCGGTGAGGATCCCCGCATTCGACGTGCTGGCATGTCTGTTCAATCAGATCGCCCCCGATACATTCGCCCTTTCGAAACCGTACTACTCGAACATAATAATCAACGGCAGAGAGCCGCGCATACTGCTCTGCATCTTCACCGGCATCGCGCTCGGCGCGTCCGGGACGGTGATGCAGAGCCTTCTCAGAAACCCGCTGGTGAGCCCGTTCACGTTGGGCGTTTCGTCGGCCGCGGCTTTCGGCGCTGCGATGGCGATAGCTTTCGGCGCCGCCATATTCGGTTCCGCATACTACGGGGTGCTGGATGTGATGGGCATCACGTTCTCGGCGAAAACACTGATCACGATACTTTTCGCCTTCATGTTCGGAACGCTAAGCATGGCCCTGGTGCTGATCATTTCGAAGAACAACATCGCGTCCCAATCCGTGCTGGTTCTGTCCGGGGTCGTCGTAGGATATCTGTTCCAGGCCGGAGTGTCGTTTGCAAAGTACGTTTCGGACGATACCGCCCTCCGCGAAATAGTGAATTGGCTGATGGGAGGGATGTGGGGCGCCACATGGAGTAGCGTCTTGTTCATCGTTCCGATAGTGATGGTCGGATTCTTCCTGCTGGAAAGCCGGGCGGTGGACATGAACACCATGTCCGGCGGGGACGATGTGGCGAAAAGCCTCGGGATAGAGGTCCATAAGATCCGCAGGGACCTTCTGATCGTCTGCACCCTTATTACGTCCGCTTGTCTCGCGTTCACGGGAGTGATCGGTTTCATCGGCCTGATGGCCCCCCACATCTGCAGGATACTGATCGGCAACGACAACAGATATCTCATACCGGCATCCGCTTTGATGGGAGCGATCATCCTTCTGCTGTCCGATACGGTAGCCAGGATACTGATGAGCCCCCAGGAGATCCCCGTGGGGATACTCCTGTACATCATCGGAGGAGTGTTCTTCATCTGGCTTGTCTCCAGGAAGAACGGGAGGTATCTGGCATGAAGATGTCCGTGGAATCCCTTGTCCAGGGATACGACGGCAACACCGTGATCGAAGACATCGATTTCCAAACCCATACGGGGGACGTCATGTCTGTGCTTGGGCCCAACGGGTCCGGTAAGTCCACACTGATAAAAACGCTCTGCAACCTCCACGACCCCATGGCCGGCCGGGTGAAAATAGATGGTCGCGACATCAAGGAATACAGCAGGACGGACCTTTCCAAGATCTTGGGCTACGTGCCCCAATACTACAACTACGCCCAGTTCACGACGGTGCTGGATACCGTATTGATGGGAAGAAGACCGTATATTAACTGGGATTACACGGAAGAGGACCTGAACATGGCCGAAAGGTCGATGTCCAGAATGAACGTGCTGGACCTCGCGTCCAGATACATTAACGAGATATCCGGAGGGCAGCTTCAGAGGGTTTTTATCGCGAGGACGCTGTGCCAGAATCCGAACTTCTACATATTCGACGAGCCCACTAGCTCGTTGGACCTTCGGCATCAGATCCAGACCATGAAGATTATGCGCGAGATCGTCCACGGACAGGACCGCGGAATGATAATTGCGCTTCACGATCTGAATCTGGCACTCAGATATTCCGATAAAGTGCTAATGATCAGCAACAAGAAGATCTACAGCTACGGCACACCAGAAGAGACCATCACGCCAGATGCGATAAAGGACGTATATGGCGTAGAAGCAGATATAATTGAGAGCGAAAAAGGACCGTTCGTCCTGTCCTATGATTCCTGCTGAAATAAATGATTTACCGAATGACGACCAAGGCGATACTCATGAAAACTCTTAAGCTGGCTCTTGTTCAGATGCGGTCCGTGGTTGGTGAAGCGGATGCGAATCTGAAGAAGATGATGATGTACATCGACCGTGCTGCGGAAGGGAAAACAGACATCATCTGTTTCCCCGAAATGTCCCTCACGGGCTATTCTTCGGAATACGTTCGGAACGACCTGTTATCTGACGATGATCCTCTCGTCGAGGCTGTCAGAAATGCCGCTTGCGCCAAGGGCGTCATCGTTGTTTTCGGGTACATGGAGGAGAACGGTGAAGACCTGCCGTATTTGACGCAGTCTGTCGTGTGCCCCGACGGTAAATCTATGAAATATCGCAAAACTCATCTGGGCATGAGAGAGGACAGACGCTTCGCAGAGGGGGATTCCATAGCCGTCCTCGACACGGAAAAAGCCGCCGTCGGTGTCGCATTATGCTGGGAAGCGCACATGTCCGACATATTCACCGTCCTCAGGAGTAAAGGCGCGGAGCTGATCGTCATACCTCACGCATCAAACCTCGGAGGCGGAAGAAGGAAGGAAACATGGCTAAGATATCTTCCCGCAAGAGCCTGGGACAATGATGTTTATGTCGCCGCATGCAACTCGAACGGTGATAATGGGAGAGGATCGGCGTTCGGAGGCGGATCTGTTGTGCTTGACAGGAGGGGCATCCTACTCTTCGAAAATTTCAATGTGGCCGAGTCGATCGACCTTATCGAACTGGAAGGATTTGATCGCGACGACGGACCGCAGGACGATATGTGCAACATCAGGTACTTCCAAAGAAGGCGTCCGGAATTGTACTGATGTCGCACGTCGACGCGGTCCGATGCTCTAACGATGCCGATGATATGTTCCCCGGCGCGGCACGCAATCGATCTTCGGTCGGGAAACAACCTGAATTCCATTTATATGTTCGTTTATTTTTTGCTTCTGGCTAATTGAAAAGGTTTCAGCTGCCGGACGGTTCGGAGGCGTGACCGACAGCGGTTTTGGCGTTCACTTGATGCCGCGTATGTACATGTTCACCTCCTCTTGCATTTTCCGCACTCTTTGCACCCGGAGCACTTTCCGTTCCTGAAAGATCTTACCGAGCAGTAGGTCGCGAACACAAGCACCGCCGCCACCGCCAGTCCCACTGCGATCGTGGCGAAGTTCATGCAGCGGCCTCCGATATCTTCTGCCTTGCACGGGCGAAGGGCTCCTTGCTGACCAGTATGTATGCTGCCAGCGCAACCGTCGCGAAGGCCGCGACAGTCCAGATGCCGAACGTTCCGTACATGAGCAGGCTGCCGATCTGGAAAATCACCATGGACACGGCATATGCCAGGAGGCACTGGTACAGCACTGCCGCACCTGTCGCCTTCCAGGTCCCGAGCTCACGCCTCATGGCGCCTATCGCCGCGAAGCATGGCGCGCAGAGCAGGTTGAACGCCAGGAACGAGAATCCCGCTATGGGCGTCAGCATGGCCCCTATGATCGGCCATATCTCGTCACCCGCCTCGGCAACCTCGGAGAAGCCGAACAGGACGCCGAAGGTGCCCACCACGTTCTCCTTGGCCAGCAGCCCGGTTATGGTTCCCACCGAGAACTGCCATTCGTCGCCCCATCCCAGAGGAACGAATATCCATGTTATGGCGTTGCCTATGTCTGCCAGCATCGAATCGTTGATGTCGCCTACCATCGACATGCTCCAGTCAAAGGCCGAAAGAAACCATATGATGCCGCAGGCCAGAAGTATGAACGTACCTGCCTTCCTGACGAACGCCCATCCCTTCTCGAAAGTGGACCTTATGACAGTGGCTACACCCGGTATGTGATACGGCGGAAGTTCCATTATGAACTCCGACGGGGTCCCTGAAAGCGAGGGCCACTTCTTCAGGATTATCCCTGAAAGAAGAATAGCCAGCACTCCGATGAAGTAAGAGGCGAGGGCTACCAACGCGGAGCCGCCGAAAAGCGCACCGGCTATGAGCGCGATTATGGGCAGCTTGGCCGAACACGGGATGAACGTTGTGGTCATCGCGGTGATCCTCCGGCCCCTCTCGCTTTCTATCGTACGCGATGCCATTATCCCCGGGACGCCGCATCCGGTACCGATGAGGATGGGGATGAATGACTTCCCCGACAGGCCGAACCTTCTGAAGACGCGGTCCATCACGAAGGCTATCCTGGCCATGTATCCGCTGTCCTCCAATATCACAAGAAGGACGAACAGCACCAGCATCTGGGGCAGGAAACCTAGGACCGCTCCGACTCCAGCTATGAGCCCGTCGACTATGAACGCCGTGAGCACCGGATCGACGGCCATGCTCTCCAGCCATGCTGCCGCACCGGGGATCGTCCACTCACCGAAGAAGACGTCGTTTACCCAGTCGGTCCCCCATCCTCCTACGGTGGTTATGGAAATATAATAAACCAGGAACATGACGCCCGCAAAGATAGGAAGTCCCAGCCAGCGGTTGGTCACGATCCTGTCGATCCTGTCGGAGGTGGTGTATCCTCCGGACGCTCTTTTTGTCTTCACGGAGGAGACCACGACATCGCTTATCGATGAATATCTCTCCGAAGCCACGAGGGAATCCGATTCGTCGTCCTCCGCCTTTTCCAGATCGTCTATTATCTCGGATATCTCTTCCCATGATTCGCCGATCCTTTCTATCGCCAGAACATCCCTCTCCAGGGCCTTGACGGAATACCATCTGAGGTGTCCGTCCGGCACCTTCCCTTCAAGCTTCCCGGAGATCTCGGAGATGCTCTTTTCCAGGGGATCGGAAAGCCTGACCGGCTTCGGCGTCTCGCCGGCCGACGATATCGCTTCGAGAAGCTCGTCCATCCCTTCGCCCTTGAGCGCAGATATCCCGACGACCCTGCATCCCAGTGCTTTGGAAAGTTTTTCGGTGTCGATTACCGTCCCGTCCCTCCTGACAGTGTCCATCATGTTCAGCGCAATGACCGTTGGGATGCCCATGTCCAGTATCTGGCTGGTGAGGTACAGGTTTCTCTCCATGTTCGTCGCGTCGACTATGTTTATTATCGCATCGGGTCTGCTGTCTAGCAGGAAGTCCCGGGAGACGACCTCCTCCGGAGAATACGGAGAGAGGGAATAAATTCCCGGCAGGTCCACCAGCACCGCACCGATGGCCTTTATCCTGCCTTCCTTCCTGTCGATCGTCACTCCGGGCCAGTTCCCTACCTTCTGCGAGCTGCCCGTGAGCCTGTTGAACAAGGTGGTCTTCCCGCAGTTCGGATTGCCCGCCAGAGCTATGACGCGGCTCAATTCCGTGCCCCCGTCCATAGCTCACGCTGTGTCATATCTATAATCGACATATTCTCACTCCACTTCGATCGCTTCTGCTTCGCTCTTCCTCAGACTCAGTTCGTATCCTCGTACGCAGACTTCCATCGGGTCCCCGAGCGGGGCGACCTTCCTCACAATGACCGTGCAACCTTTCGTTATCCCCATGTCCATTATGCGTTTCCTCATTGGTCCCTGGGCGCTGATCCGCATGACTTTGGCGGAACCGCCGCAGGCCACTTCGCGGAGGGTGGCCATCAGGACCCCTCCGGGATTATGAACACCTTAGAGGCCATCGACCTGTCCATCGCTATCCTTGTGCCTCTGATCTCCAGGAGGAGGCTCCCGGCAATCGTGTTCACCACCGAGACGTCTGTTCCGACGACGAACCCGAGGTTGGACAGGTATCTGCGCAGCTCGCATCTTCCCGCGATGCGGACTATCTTTCCGGACCTCCCGTCCCTGACCATGGCCAGCGGCATTCCTCCGGCGGAGGGGGCCGACAGCCCCTCGTCCCCCGATGCTTTTCCGTTCACGCATCCGCGGCAGGAACTGCGGCATGCATTGCATGTTTGTTGCATAAGTTTAGGAATACCTAAATAGTATATAAATTTAGGTGTACCTAACATAATTCTGCATATGTGTGACCTACAGACCTGGGTGAAATAAAAAAGACTGGCACTGTTAAAAGCCGATGTGACGGCAAAATCTTTTGATTAAGGAAAGGTAAGAAGTTTGATTTATCGCACTTCAGAAAACGCATTCTTTGAGAAGTACCGTGAACCTGTCCTTCTCCGCATCGCCGATGATAAGCGGAGGTATCAGGCGCACCACGTTGCCGTGGCAGACATTGACCAGCACGCCGTTGTCGCGACAGTGCTTCTGAACCTGAGCCGCCGTATCTGGAGAATCCATCTCTATGCCGATGATCAGACCGTATCCGCGTACTTCTTTTATCTTGGAGGATCCGACGGACCCGAGGTCGTCCATCCAGCGCTTTCCTACCGATGCGGCGTTCTCCACGAGCTTTTCTTTCTTCATTATGTCGATGACGGCTTTTCCTGCTGTGCAGACCAGCGGGTTTCCTCCGAACGTTGTACCGTGAGAGCCGGGCGTCATAACCTTAGATATCTCGTCGGTGGAGACGAGCGCTCCTATGGGCGTACCTCCCCCGAGCCCTTTGGCCATGGTCATGATGTCCGGTACGACATCGAAATGTTCGATCCCGAACCACTTTCCGGTGCGTCCCATTCCCGTCTGCACTTCATCGACCACCATCAGCGTGCCGTTGTCGGTGCATATGTCCCTTACCGCCTTGAAAAACTCCTCGGAAGCTGTCGCCACGCCCCCTTCTCCCTGCACAGGCTCGACGAGAAGGGCGGCGGTGTCTTTGGATATGACCGATTTTACGGACTCTGCGTCTCCGTAGTCGTAATAGCTGAATGCGTTGCTGATCAGAGGTTCGAAAGTCTTCTGGTACTTCGTCTGCCCGGTGGCTCCCAAAGAGGCTGCCGTGCGTCCGTGGAATCCGTTGAGCGCAGAAATGACCTTGTGCTTTCCGGTATAACGCACGGCGAGCTTCATCGCTCCCTCGTTCGCCTCCGCTCCGCTGTTTACGAACAAGGTGCGGTCCAGGTTCCCCGGCGCGATTTCGGAGATGCGCTGTGCCAGCTCTGCCTGTTCCTTAACATAGTAAAGATTGGACGTGTGGGTCATGCGGGCCACCTGGGCCTGTACGGCGGCCACCCATTCGGGATGCGCGTATCCCAGAGCGTTCACCGCTATGCCGGCCACCAGGTCGAGGTATTTTTTCCCCTCTGTGTCGTAGAGATACGGTCCTTCCCCGTGGGTGAACGCCGCTTCTATGCGTCCGTAGTTCTGGAAAAGGTACTTCTGGCTCATCTCTTTGATCTCTTCGAAATCCATATTATCACTTCGTAATGACTGTTCCCTTGCTGCTTTCGGCCGATATCCCTGACACTATGTTGTCCGGGTCCTTTCCATTCACCATGCGCACTGCGCGTGCTCCGGCCCGTACTGCCTTGATGCAAGCCTCGACCTTGGGGATCATCCCTCCCGATATAGTCCCGTCCTTTATGAGTTCCAGAGCTTCGTCCGTTGTCAGCCTGTCATATTTGGAAGAGGGGTCTTTGATATCTTTCAGGACTCCCGGGACGTCTGTTATCGCTATCATCTCGTCGCATCCCATGCCTGCGGCTATCCCTGCGGCCATGGTGTCGGCGTTGACGTTCAGATCGTCGACCCCGTCCGAACCTATCGGATATATCACGGGGACCACTCCCGCACCCAATATATCGTTCAGCATTCCCGTGTCCACGCTTACGACCTCTCCGACCAGGCCCAGGTCCGCCGTCTTCTGTACACCGTCCTCGCAGTACGCTACGGGTTCGGCCTTCCTGCACAGGGTGCACGCGTATGCGGGCATACCTATGTGCGGCACGTCCGAAGCGTATAGCGCGTCGGTGACCCTGGCGTTTATCTTTTTCAGCACCTTGGCCGCCACTTCGAGGCCGTCGGCGTCCGTGACCCTCACCCCGTTGACCTTGGTGGGCCTCATGCCGAGCCTTTCCATCTCTGCCGATATCTCGGGGCCTCCCCCGTGGACCAGTATGACCTTGTGGCCACTGTCGGTCATCTCCCATATCTCCTCGCAGAGGCGCGACAGGTCTTCCCCGTCGCTTATGGCGTTACCGCCGAACTTGATAAGATATAGCATCCCATCGCCTCATGTGGCATATTCCGCGTTGATACGGACATAATCGTATGTGAGGTCGCATCCCCAGCCGACGGCGGTCTCGTCCCCGGTGGCCAGGTCCACGATTATCGTCACTTCTTTGTTGTCCATGGCCATGCGGACCACTTCTACCGAACGTTCCTCCTGGAACACCGGGGCCCCTCCGTCAAGTATCGGAACCTCCATGTCGCCTCCTTTGATCGTAAGGCGCATCTCCTCGAGGTTGAACTCCGCCCCGCTGTTGCCTATGGCCATCATTATGCGCCCGTAGTTGGGGTCGGATCCGAATATCGCCGATTTGACAAGGGGGGAATTGATCACGGTCCTCACCACATTGCGCGCATCCTCTTTGGTCTTGGCTCCGGAGACATCGACCTCGATCAGCTTGGTGGCCCCCTCGCCGTCGATGGCGATAGCCTTCGCGATCTTCGTCATAAGGTATGTGAGAGCATCTACGAACTCGGGGTCTTCGTCGGCGACACCGCTCTTGGACATGCCGTTGGCCATGAGTATGCTCGTGTCGTTCGTGGACTGGTCTCCGTCCACGGAGACCATGTTCATCGTATCGTCCAATATCTCCTGCCACTTATTTGCGAAAGCGGGGGAGAGCTTGGCGTCCGTCGTTATGACCGACAGCGTCGTCCCGTGGAGCACGCGGAGATGGGGGGCGATCATTCCGCTCCCCTTCGCCAGCGCCGCTATGTACACCAGCGTACCGTCTCCCAGACGGACGCTGACCGCGAACTCTTTCTTCATGGTGTCGGTGGTCATGATAGCTTCGGCCATCTTCGCGTCGGCCTCCCTTCCGGAATCAAGCTCCTTGGCGGCGCGACTGATCCCGTAACGGACCTTGTGCATGTCCATGAAGCGTCCTATCAGCCCTGTGGACATTATTCCGACCTGCTCCGGTTTGAGACCGAGTTCGGCCGCGGCCGCGGACTGCATAGCCATAGCGTCCTCGATCCCGCGACGTCCCGTCAGCGCGTTCGCGTTCCCGCTGTTTATGACGACGGCGGAAAGTATCGGCGAGTTCTGCTTGATCATGACCTGCACCGGTGCGGCCCTGACGTTGTTGCTCGTGTATCCGACGAAAGCGTTCGCCGGGACTTCCGAGTAAACCATTCCCAGGTCCAGAGAGCGGTACTTGACCCCGCTGTGCACTCCGGTTGCCTTGAATCCTACGGGGGTAGTGACCCCTCCATCTATGGTGTTCATCTGTTCACACTCCGAGTCCGGGCGATTTCAGCCCTTCTTTCTCTTCAAGTCCGAGCATCAGGTTCATGCATTGAACCGCCTGCCCCGAAGCTCCTTTAACAAGGTTGTCCAGCACCCCGAACGCCACGGCGCTTCCGCCGTCGGCATGGGAGGCCACCTGCGCGTGGTTGGAGGCCACGACCGCCCTGATGGACGGTTCTTTTACGTAGTCGACGAAGAACTCTCCGTCGTACGCTTTGCGGTATATCCCGTCGAGCTTCTCCTGGTCCGCCTCTTCCGAGAGACGGACATAGCAGGCAGAGATGATTCCGCGCACTATGGGGACGAGATGCGGTACGAACAGCACGTCGGCCCCCTTTCCGGAGATGTCGCCCACCACCGCCTCTATCTCGGGCGTGTGTCGGTGCATCCCGACGCTGTAAGGTATGACGGACTCGCCGCATGTGGGGTGGTGCAGGCGAGGAGAAGGGTTCATCCCCGCCCCCGAAGTGCCGCTCTTCCCGTCGACGAAGACCGTGCCGTCTACCAGGCCACTGCGCATGAGGGGCGCCAACGGAAGTATCGCGGACGTGGCGTAGCATCCCGGGTTGGCGACCAGGTCGGCTTTGGATATGTTGCCGCGGTAGAATTCGGGAAGCCCGTACACTGCCTTCTCCAGGTTATCCGGGTCGGTATGCTGGTGACCGTACCACTTCTCGTACAGCTGTATGTCGTGAAGCCTGTAGTCGCCCGAGAGGTCTATCGCCTTGATACCGCGCTCCATGAGACCTGGCACGATCTTCATCGCCGCTCCGTGGGGAGTGGCCACGAACACCAGGTCCACATCGGCCGATTCGGGGATGGACTCCGTGAATTCGATGTCCGTGTAACCCTTGAGGTTGGGCTGCAGGCTGCAGACCTTCTGTCCCGCGTTCTGACGGGATGTCATCGCAGCGATCTTGACGTCGGGGTGCAGCGAAAGTATGCGCGCGAGCTCTCCTCCCGTGTAACCCGTTCCCCCGATAATGCCTATGCTTTTCACTTCTATCCCCGTAAACCTATATGATGTCCGAGCATTGTTATACTGTTAAAAAAGATATTGTTCGATTTGAGACACAAGCTGTATATACCGTAGCCATGGTGACAATTTGGCTCTCACGGAACGTTTCGGTTAGCGATGCTGGATTCGGACTCGGCGTGGGGGCGACATCCGTGCCGAACGGAGTGCCGGGCCCTGTCTGGGGCCTGGCGGGCGCCATACCGTGTCCGTACCACAACAATATAAATAAAAAAGGCAATCGAGCGGGAAGATAACATGACAAACAAAGAATGCTCCGACAAAGGCAAGAAAACGGGCAGGGATAAGGTAGTCCTTGCATACTCCGGCGGCCTGGACACGTCCGTGGCCATACGCTGGATTCAAGAGGAATACGACCTGGACGTCATCGCTGTATCGATCGACGTGGGACAGCCTCCGAGCCAGGACGACATCATCGCTCGCGCGCTGAGGAACGGAGCCCTCAAAGCCGAGCTCATCGACGCAAAGGACGAGTTCATCGAAGAGTACGCCTGGGCCGTCTTGAAGTCCAACGCGATGTACCAGGGCGTCTACCCTCTGAGCACCGCCGTGGCAAGGCCCCTTATGGTCAAGAAGCTTGTAGAAGTGGCCAACAGGGAGGGTGCGAAGTACATTGCCCACGGATGCACCGGAAAGGGCAACGACCAGGTCAGGTTCGACGTCGGCATCGTTTCGTTGAACCCCGACCTGAATATCATAGCCCCCATGAGAGACCACCCGACCACCAGGGAACAGGAGATCGAGTACGCCAAAGAGAAGGGCATCGAGATAATCGTCAAGAAGGAGAGCCCTTACTCCCGGGACGAGAACCTTTGGGGCTCCTCGTGCGAATGCGGAGCCCTGGAAGACCCTTGGGCCGAACCTCCGGCAGGCGTCTGGCAGAACACCGCCGACCCCGAAAAGGCGCCGGACGTCCCCGAATACGTCGAGATCGAATTCGAAAGAGGGGTCCCGGTCGCCCTGAACGGGAAGAAGATGAAGGGCGTAGAACTGGTAGAGGCCCTCGACAAGATAGCAGGCAGGAACGGCGTAGGAAGGATTGACCACGTGGAAGACAGGCTCATCGGGATAAAGAGCAGGGAAACCTATGAGTGCCCCGCCGCCGTAACACTTATCACGGCCCACCGCTCGCTCGAGGGCCTTACCATGCCCAGGGACACTATAGAGTTCAAACGCATACTCGAACAGAAGATGTGCCAGATAATATACGACGGTCTTTGGTTCGACACGCTCCGCGGAGCGGTCATGGCCTTCATAGACAAGACCCAGGAGCATGTCTGCGGAACCGTTCGGGTCAAGCTCTACAAGGGAAGCTGCACCGTGGTCGGAAGGAGATCCGACAACTCCCTTTACGACGTGGGACTGTCCACGTACGCCGAGGGGGACACCTTCGACCACAGGTCCGCGGTGGGATTCATCTACTGCTGGGGACTCCCCGGAAGGACTTCGGCCGGCGTGCGCAGGAAGAACTCGAAGAAGTGAGCGACATGACACAGCAGGCTCTATGGTCCGGCCGTTTCGAATCCGAAATGGATGATTCCACACTCAGGTTCACGTCGTCGCTGGAAGTGGACGCGGCGTTGGGATATTACGACATCATGGGATCTCTGGCTCATGTAAAAATGCTCAGAAAGTGCAACATTATCCCCAAAGGCGACGCAGATGCCATCACGGCAGGCCTCAAGAAGATTGCCGAGGAGATGGAGAGCGGCGAGTTCGAGATAGATGAGTCCCTGGAGGATATCCACACCTGCGTCGAGTTCAGGCTCACCGAGATAGCGGGCCCCTCCGGAGGGAAGCTACACACGGGAAGGAGCCGCAACGACCAGGTCTCCACCGACTTCAGGATGTTCCTCAGGGATGCCGTGCTTGAGATGGTAGAGAAGATCGAGAGGCTCCGCGTGGGCCTCATCGAGGTCGCGGAGAACAATTCGGAATCAATAATGCCCGGATTCACTCATATGCAGCACGCTCAGCCGGTGACTCTGGCACACCATCTGATGGCATACGTGTTCAAGTTCGGCCGCGACTCCGAAAGACTGATCGGAAGCTACGACAGGATCAACGAGTGCCCCCTGGGGTCCGCCGCCTTGGCCGGGACCACCTTCCCGATAGACAGGAAGATGACCGCCGAGTCCCTCGGATTCAAAAGGCCCACGGAGAACTCCATGGACTCGGTCAGCGACAGGGACTTCGCCGCGGAGATGGTTTTCTGCTCCGCACTGCTGGCGGACCACCTGTCCTCGCTGTCGGAAGAGCTTGTGCTCTGGTCTTCGCAGGAGTTCGGGTTCATAGAGATGGACGACCGCTATTCCACGGGCTCCTCCATAATGCCTCAGAAGAAGAATCCGGACATCGCCGAGCTGATCAGAGGACGCACCGGCTCCGCCATCGGACATCTGGTGTCCGTGCTGACCATGCTGAAGGGCCTTCCCCTAACGTACAACAGGGACATGCAGGAGGACAAGAGGCCCGTGATCGACTCCCTCCAGTCCGCAGCGGACTGCGTGGACATGATGTACAACATGGTCACGACCATGAAGGTGGACAAGAAAAGAATGGAGGAGGCCGTGGGGAAGGGTCAGATGAACGCGACGGACCTTGCCGATTATCTGGTCACCAAGGGGGTCCCGTTCAGGGAGGCCCACGGGATAGTGGGCGCCACCGTGAGGCACTGCATCTCCGAGGGGCTCAGGCTCGAGGAGGTCCCGCTGGCGGACCTGAAGAAGTTCAGCGATAGAATAGAAGAAGACGTCTATGACGTGATATCGATCAGGCGTTGCGTCGAACGCAGGAACTCTTACGGAGGTACGTCTCCTTCTTCCGTCGCCGTGCAGATCGAGAAGGCCAAGGAATCCGTCGAAGACATGATGAACTTCGTCACGTACGAATCGCAGACGTACGAGAGATGCTGGAGCAGGCTCCTGGGATGATCACTCGAACTCGATGCGGTCGTTCTTTTTGACGTCGAACTTGACGCCTGAGGAAGACAGCATCTCGGAGACCCTGTCCGAGATAGAGGCCAGGTCTGTGGCCTTGCTGTAGCTCTTGAGGTAGAATTCCTTCTCGCCTATGGGGAACACGAGCCTGACCTTGCCCTTCCGGTTGTAACCCTCGGGCTTCCTGTTTTTCTTGAGGTCCGAAGTGTTCTCTTCGATGTACATCTGCATTATCTCCTCCTCGTCCGGTAGCTGGCCTATCTCTTTGAGTAGCATCCCGAGGATATCGGGGAACACGGGTGCGAGGTCCTTGTAATCGGATTTTCCTTTAAGGACAAAATGCGTGCTGTAGACTTTCACGCCACCTAATCCTGGTCGGTTTATTAATCACTTTTGACTCTCTCCCAAAAAGGAATTCGCATTTTTTTAATACACCGTAAACATATCCAGCAGTATGAAGGTCGCTTTGACGATAGCGGGCTCCGACTCCGTCGGCGGAGCGGGCATCCAGGCCGATATAAAGGCCATGGGCTCGTTGGATGTGCATGGAGTGTGCGTCGTCACGGCCGTAACTGCTCAGAACACCTGCGAGGTCTCGGAGATATTCCCCGTACCGGGCGAGATCATAGAGGCCCAGTTCCGTTCCGTAGTCAGAGACTGCAAGATCGGCGCCGTCAAGACGGGTATGCTTTATAGCGCGGAAACGGCGAAGCTGGTCGCGGAGCTGCTGGAAGAACATGAGGTCCCGCTGATAATCGATCCTGTGCTCACGGCCGGGGTTGGCGGGCCTCTCGCCGAGAACGGGCTCGCCGAGGCCATATGCAAACATCTCATGCCCCTGTGCGAGCTTATCACGCCCAACAAATACGAGGCGGAAACGCTCTCCGGAATAGAGATTAACAACGAATACGACGCCACCCTAGCCTGCGAGCTCATCGGAAAGGAGGGATCTTCGGTATATCTCAAAGGTGGGCACATAGACACCAAGAAGGTCGTAGACTACCTCTATTTGAGCTCTCAGATCAAAAAATACGAATACCCGCGTCTTAACAGATCGGGCCACGGGAGCGGGTGTACCCTTTCTTCGTTCATCACCGCCAACTGTGCCAAGGGAATGAACATAGCATCCTCGGTCGTGAAGTCCCGCGAGCTGATACAGAGGTCGATAGAAACCCAGTACGCGATAGGCAAGGGCGACGAAGTTGTCAACCCGCTGGTGCGCATAGATGCGGGCCCGCCGTCAAGAGAGGTGATCGATGCGCTGGAGACGGCCGCCTCCAGGATCCTGGAGGTCCTGCCTTCATATCTCGTGCCCAAGGACGGGGTGAACATAGCATACTCCGCACCGGGCGCGGAGGGGCCCGGCGAAGTGGCCGCGGTGATGGGGCGCATTACGTTATCCAACGGCAAGCTGAAGAAGAACGGCCCTGTAAAGTTCGGAGCGGCCGAGCAGCTTGGCTACATAGTGCTGGGCATGATGAAGTTCGACCCCGAGATCAGGTGCGCCATGAACCTTAAGTACAGCAGCGACACGGCAGACATAATGGAGGAACTGGGATTCACTGTCGGCAAGTTCGACCGCAGGTCCAACAAGTCGGTAGAATCCCTGGTTGCCGACTCGGTGAAAAAAGCGGGAAAGGTCCCCGATGCGATAACAGATACGGACGCGAAAAAGGAACGTATCATCAGGGTGTTCGGAAAGAATCCCGGAGACGTCGTCGGCAAGGTCGAGTCGGTCTTCTGAGAATAATTTTAAGCCACTTGTTCCGTCTCATGCGACGGAACTTATCTTGATGACAAAGTACAGCGTCTCCCCGGCCGATGGGTCGGAGGTTATCGTTAATACGGGCCCGTCGTCGCTCTGAACGTAGAACTTCTCGGAATCCAGATCGACCCATACCATCTTGTAGGGGTTGCCGTCGATCCCTTCGACGACAATGTCGGACACTATGTTATCACCGACTGTGGTAACGGTTAACTTCGCGGTCCCGTAATCGTTGAGTTCGTTGGAAGCGAGCTCGTATGTCTCGCCGGACACGGGCCTGTTGATTATGCCGACCGCGTTCCTGTCGACGGAATACGTCGCGGTGGCCTCCCATCCGTAGATCGTCGTGAACTCCACGGTGGTCCCGGTCTCGACGGTGAAGTCGTAAAGGGAACTGAACATGTCCTGAGACATATACTGCACGGCGGCGACCGTGAACTGTGCGTCCCTGGTCGTGCTCTTGGAGGCATAGCCGCTTTCGGAGGGTATCGTCACCCTGACTGTGTCTCCTACCTTATGGCCTATCAAGGCGTTTTCGAACATGGAGAGGGCCCCGCCGCTACCGGGGGTCACCGTATAAGCGGAGAACATAGTCTTGCTGAAGTCGCCCTTGATCGGATAGTTCTCGGAATGAGACTTCACATTGGTGTCGAATATCAACGCCCCTTCTTCGTCGTAGTAGTCGTAAAGGGACCCTGTATAGTCCACGGTGACCGTGGAGCCCGGTTCCACCGTTGCATCGTCAGAGCCTGAGATGTAATTATCGTTGACGAACACGCCGAGTACGGCTGCTGCCGCCAGAAGGAAAACGACTACGCTTATGGCCGTTATCGGCTCTATGTCCCTCTTCATTTTCTGCTCTGATGACATGTCGGAGTGACAAATGGAGCTCGTTTATTAATAGGTAGCGTAAGCGCGCGCTCAAACGTTTTTAATACAACCCTCCTCATCCACAAACACGGGCGCCGCCCTTTCTGTGGGGACGGAGCCGATAAGGACATGGTCTCATGAGAGCACTGTATATTCACGCGGACTCGATGGAGTTCGAAGCTAAGGAGAAGACCAAGGTCGCCGAGGAGATACCCGACAACCTTCACAACGGCAGGATGGAAGAGGTACTCGTTGCGTTCATCACCGTAGAGAGCAGCGACGAGGACGCCCTTCAGGACGTGGCGGCGGAGGCCTCGAAAGATATCCTCGCCACCAAGGAGAAAGTAGGGGCGGAGCGCATCATGCTCTATCCCTACGCCCACCTGAGCAAGGACCTGGCGAAGCCCAAGGCCAGCATCCAGCTCCTGGACATGATCGAGAAGATGGTCGCCGCGGACGGGACGGAGGTCGTCAGGGCACCGTTCGGATGGTACAAATCCTTCGACGTCAAATGCAAAGGCCACCCGCTGTCGGAGCTCTCGAGGGACTTCACCGGGAAGGCCGCGAAGAAATCCGCCCCCAAGGGAAAGGACGTGTACTTCGTGCTCACCCCCGAAGGAGAGGAGGTTCGCATCGAGGACTACAGATCGACCTCCGATTGCATGAGGTACATGATCGACAAGGAGGCCCTCGGTAAGGAGGCGCCCGCGGTCAAGGAGCCCGACTATCTCAGGCTCTGCAAGAAGTTCGGGATACAGTGGGAGTCCATGTCGGACGCAGGCCACATGTGCCTGGCGCCCCACGGCGCGATGATGTTCGACCTGATCTCCGACTATGCGACCCAGATCGTCAACAACTCCGGCTTCAGCGTCTACAACGTCAAGGGCACCAACATGTTCTCCCTGGACGAACCTGCGGTCAAGGAGCATGCCGACCTCTTCGGCGACAGGCTCTACACCGTGGACACGGGGAAGAAAAAGTTCGTGCTCAGATATGCGGCCTGCCACCAGCAGTTCGCTATGATCCGCAACTGGAACATAAGCTACAGGAACATGCCCTTCGGAGCCTTCGAAGTGGCCGACTCGTACAGGATGGAGCAGTCCGGGGAGACGATGCTGTGCTTCAGGACCAGAAGGCTCAACATGCCCGACTTCCACGTCATGTGCAGGACCGTCCCGGAGGCTCAGGACAGCTTCCGTTTCCTGGACGGCAAGATATACGATGAGATAGAGGCCATAGGCAGAGAGTACGAGATGCTCGTCAACTTCTCATCCATGCAGGCCTACAGGGACAACAAGGACCTCATCCTCAAGCTGTGCAACGACCACGGCAGGGACGCCCTGATACACATCTATCCCGAGGGGATCAACTACTACTGGACCGTTAACATAGAATACCATATGCTGGACCAGATGAAGAGGCCCAGGGAGATCGGTACCGTCCAGATAGACATAGGCAACGCCCAGAGGTTCGGCATCACCTACTCTGACGAGAACGGAGAGAAGCAGTATCCCGTGATACTCCACTGCGCCGTCATCGGCTCCATCGAGAGATGGATGTACACCTTGCTGGACACCGCCGTCGCCCTTGAGAAGACCGGCGTCCCGGGATATCTCCCTGTATGGATCGCCCCCGAGCAGGTGAGGCTCATGGCGAAGAACGAGGAATGCGTCGCGGAGACCCTGAAGGTCGCCGAGGCCGTCCGCTCCGCCGGCATACGCGTCTCCGTGGACGACACCGATGCCACCGTGGGCAAGAAGGTCCGTCTTTCAAAGCAGGACTGGTGCTCGTACGCCGCGGTCATAGGCGAGATGGAGATCGAGTCCGGACAGCTGAAGGTGTACGTCAGGTCGGAGAACAGGGACGTCGACATGACCGTCGACGAGCTGGTCTCCCGCATAAAGGCCGAGACCGAGGGGATGCCCGTCCGCGGCATGTACATGCCGTCCGAGCTCAGCAAACGCTGCGGATTCTAAACCATTATGCGGGCCGGGCCCGCTTCAAACTTTCTTTACTTTCCACTGTCGGGCGGAAGGCTTCTCAGGGATGCCTGCGATGGACTTATACTTCCGACGCCCATCCGACCGTCATGATAGACCTGTATGTCGTGACCGATTCTTCTCTGTCCAACGGAAAGACAGACGCCGAAGTTGCCAGGCTTGCATATGAAGGGGGCGCCGAAACGGTACAGCTCAGGATTAAAGACGGCTGCGGACGCTCGATGCTGGCACAGGCGAAGGAGATACGGAAGGCCGCATACGAGATGGACAGATTCTTCATAGTCAACGACAGGGTCGACATCGCCATGGCCTCGGGCGCCGACGGCGTCCATCTGGGCCAGGACGACATGCCCCTCGAGGATGCCAGGCGTCTGATGGGCGATGATGCCATCATCGGGATATCGGTATCGAACGTACGCGAGGCCGCCGAGGCATACGAGGGCGGGGCGGACTATCTCGGGATAGGGCCCATATTCTCGACGTCAACCAAACCGGACGCGGGCCAAGCGATAGGGCTGGACGCGATAATTGACATCCGGAGGGAGGTGCCGCACATCCCGCTGGTGGCCATCGGCGGGATCAATCAAGGGAACATCAGGGACGTCATGCTCGCCGGTGCGGACGCGGCGGCCGTGGTCTCGGCCGTCGTGGCGCAGGGCGACATCAGAAGGGCAGCGCACGACCTCAGGGACATTATATTGAAGGTCAGGCCCCATGTCCGCGGCCTGTGAGATCCGTCGGACAAAGATATTGTAAGACATCAGAACATACGGCAACCGGAGGATTTTCCATGAGAGCTAACGGAAAAGAGATTATGGTCCGAGAGGGGACCACGTTGCATGAATTCCTCGTCTCCGCCGGATACGACACGTCCAGGGTCGCCGTTGAACTGAACGGGTCCGTTTCTCCAAAAAAGACCTACAAAGAAGTGATGCTGAAAGATACGGATCATATAGAGATAGTCAGCTTCGTCGGGGGCGGATGAATTGCCTGTTAAAGTCGGCATCGCCGGCCTCGGCGGTCTGGGTTCCAACGTGGCAGTGATGCTCGTAAGATCGGGCTTCACAGACCTCGTGCTTGCCGATTTCGACACCGTGGCTGAATCCAACCTGAACCGTCAGGCATACTTCAGGAAGCATATCGGGATGAAGAAGACCGATGCCTGCGCCGAAATACTCAAGATGATCGACCCGGATGCCGAACCGGAAACCCGCGACGTACGTCTGAACGAGGAAAACATATCCGGCGTGTTCGGGGGATGCTCGATTGTTTGCGAGGCCCTCGACGGCGCCGAGGCTAAAGCGATGCTTGTGAATACTCTGCTTTCCGAGATGCCTGGCACATACGTAGTGTCCGGTTCGGGGATCTCCGGCTGGGACCTCCCCGAAGGAATAAAGACCAGACACGTGTTCAAAAGGCTGTTCGTCTGCGGCGACGGAATCTCCGACACTGGCGACATGCATGCTCCCAGGGTGACCGTTTGCGCCGGTCACCAGGCAAACTTAATTCTGAGATTGATATACGGAATGGAAGATGAAAAAATTGAATGAAGACCTGCTTGACATCGGAGGTAGGAAGTTCCGGTCCAGGTTCATCCTCGGATCGGGAAAGTTCAGCCTCGAAATGACACGGACGGTGATAGAGAACGGAGGTGTGGAGATGGCCACGCTCGCGGTCAGAAGAGCGAACGCCGGAGGGATGGAGAACATATTGGACTACATGCCGCACGGAGTGACGCTGCTGCCCAACACCTCCGGTGCGAGGGACGCCGGCGAAGCGGTCCGAATAGCGGAGCTGGCAAGGGAGCTGGGCTGCGGGGATTTCGTCAAGGTGGAGATCATCCGGGATTCGAAATACCTCCTGCCGGACAACACGGAGACCGCCAAGGCCGTGGGGCTTCTCAAGGCGAGAGACTTCGTAGTGATGCCTTACATGATGCCCGACCTTTCGGCGGCAAGGGATATGGAAGATGCGGGCGCGGACGCCATAATGCCCCTGGGGGCCCCAATCGGAAGCAACAAGGGCCTTCTCACGAGGGAATTCATCAAGATACTGGTAGAAGAGATAGATCTCCCGATAATAGTGGATGCGGGGATCGGCAGGCCGTCACAGGCCTGCGAAGCTATGGAGATCGGAGCGGCCGCCATAATGGCCAACACCGCCATAGCCACCTCCGGAGACCCGGCGGCCATGTCCAAGTCGTTCAAGATGGCCATCGAGGCCGGGCGCCTGGCATATCTTTCCGGAACGGGAAGGGTCCTTGAACACAGAGCCGAGGCCTCCAGTCCTCTGACGGGGTTCCTCGAGGACAGATGAGATGAGAGATTTCACGGACGCAGAAGACTACGAAGAAGGAATGGAACACATAGACCCGGGTCTGATGACGGGGGTCCTAGAGCGCGCCTCCGCCTATGACTCGGACGACTACTCGGAAAGGGACGTCCTGGGTGTCCTATCCTCGGACGGCATCGGCCCGAAAGGTTTCGCGGCCCTACTTTCACCTGCGGCGGAGCCTTTTCTCGAGAAGATCGCACGGAGGGCGAAAGAAGAGACGATGAAGCATTTCGGCAACTCCGTGAACATCTTCACCCCCCTTTACGCCTCCAACTACTGCTCCAACAGATGCGTCTACTGCGGCTTCAACAGAGAGAACAATATAAAAAGGGCCAAACTCGTCGGCGAAGAGATAGACAGAGAGATGGAGGCGATAGCCTCCACGGGCCTCAGGGAGATACTCCTCCTCACGGGGGAGTCCCGCTTGCATTCGGACCCGGATTACATCGCCGACCTTGTGGCAAGGGCTTCGGGACATTTCTCCAACATAGGGCTTGAAGTCTATCCTATGAACACCGGCGAATACCGCAGGATGCACGAGATGGGGGCCGACTACGTCACGGTCTTCCAGGAGACGTACGACACGGACGTTTACAAAAAGGTCCATCCCGGAGGCAGGAAGAGGATATTCTCCTACAGGTTCAACTCCCAGGAGCGCGCTCTCAGGGGAGGGATGCGCGGGGTCGGTTTCGCGCCGTTGCTGGGCCTTTCGGATTTCAGGAGGGACTCCTTCGCCTGCGGCCTGCATGCCATGGAGATACAGAGAAAATATCCCCATGCGGAGATCTCCTTCTCCCTCCCGAGGTTCAGGCCCTTCATCAACCACGAGGATGCAGAGAACGGCGTCACCGAGTCCAAGCTTCTGCAGGTCGCCATGGCATACCGCCTGTTCATGCCTTTCGCGGGACAGACGATATCCACCAGGGAGCGCCCGGGATTCAGAGACAACATCGTCGGGATATGTG
This sequence comes from Methanomassiliicoccaceae archaeon UBA421, assembly GCA_002498365.1. Lineage (GTDB taxonomy): Archaea > Thermoplasmatota > Thermoplasmata > Methanomassiliicoccales > Methanomethylophilaceae > VadinCA11. Next base: position 118,555 of record DAHB01000004.1, read on the forward strand.
CGACGAAGATGTCCGCCGGCGTTAGCGTGGGGATCGGAGAGCATTCCGGCACAGAGAAGGGGGACGCGCAGTTCGACATATCGGACCCCAGGGGCCTGGAGGAGGTCGTGAACGCGCTGGTCGCCAACGGAAGGCAGCCCGTGTTCAACGATTACGTTAAAGTCTGATCGAGGTGAGCCGATGCATTCCAAAGCGAAGATCATCGCCGTGACCGACCGCAGGATAATGGCCAGGCCTTTCGCGGACCAGATCGCGGCCGTAGCAGAATCCGGTGCGGACATGATAATCCTGCGGGAAAAGGGACTTATCGAACCCGAATACAGATATCTCGCCACAGAGTGTCTTGCGATTTGCACCGAATACAGCATTCCCATGTGCGTGAACTCCCATGTCAGGACCGCGAGGGCCCTGAACATCGAGGACGTCCAGCTCCCTCTGGGCAAGATGCGCGAACTGAGGGATAGGGACGGGCTCTCATCTGTCGGGGTGTCGGTCCATTCCGTGAAAGAGGCCAGGGAGGCCGAGAGACTGGGGGCGGACTATCTCATCGCGGGCCCGGTCTTCAAGACCAAATGCAAACCGGATGCGGTCCCGAAGGGGACGGGGCTTATCACGGACGTGTTCTCGTCGGTGGATATCCCGGTATACGCCATCGGCGGCATCACTCCTTACAACATCGCCAGGATCTCCTCGAAGGGTGCTTCGGGGGCCTGCATCAGGTCGCCTATGATGACAGGCGGGAACCTCAGGGTCCTTGTGAGGGAGCTGAGGACCAATTTCGACGCGGGATTAGAGCATCTTCAGATCGCCGGTGATCTTGTCCAGTACTGATACCTTTTCCGGGCCTATCCCGAGGCACGTGATAGAACCGGGCTCGATCTGGGTCCTTCCCGCATCGGTGATCAATGAACAGGTTATTCCCAGGGCCTCCGCCACGGCCTTGAACTCGAAAAGCTCCCGTTCGGAGTCCACCCTCAAGACCACCTTGGCCTGACCCGAATCATACCAGGCGTTGAAGTTTACGGCATCTTTCTTCTTTGAAGCGAAAGCACAGTTCACGGCCGCATGCGCCACCTGGGCTGCGATCTTTCCTTTGGTCATTTTAAGGTCGTTCCTCACAAGGACCACTAACTTGCGGTCGTCCGGATCGCGTCCTGCCATACGTCCGAGCGTACGTCAAGATAGTATTTCAACTAAACCCGAAGGGGGGCGTCAATAACTCTTTTAACATACTCCCGTGTTAGGCTAGACATGGCGATGATCAACATAGAGTACAGACATTCCGAGGAACCCCCGGAGGCCAGCATCATCAGGAGGAAGACCGTCGAGGAGATGAAGAACTACCTCATGGGCCTCGTGGCAGAGATGCTTATCGCAGACATATCGGCGCAGTACGTCGATGCCGTGTCCGAGGGGAAGAACGCGGTCGTGATAAACGGAAAAGATGTCAATGACATTCTGAACGGATTGCAGATCAGGATGCTCGATAACGAGGACGCCTGCGACTCCGGAAAGCCCTCGCTGATAAAGTTCGAAAGGCCTGTCCTCGACTGGAGAAGGGAATTCATTGAGGACATACCCGACGTCCTGATGAAGAACGCCATATCGAAAGCATACGCAGACGCCGCCAAAGACAGGATAATGTGAGCAGATGGCAAGCTTCGAGCTTCTGAAAAGAGACGGTCTTGCGCGGATATGCCGCTTCGAGACACCTTCCGGTTCCATTGAGACTCCGGCGCTTCTGCCGGTGGTCAACCCCAAGATCAACACGGTGCCTCCCCGGGAGCTGCACGACGAATTCGGCTTCGGGGCGCTGATAACGAACTCCTACATCATCAAGAACACGCCAGAACTGAAGGATAGGGCGCAGGCGGAAGGCCTCCACAAGATGCTGGATTTCGACGGCATCATCATGACGGACTCCGGGACCTTCCAGAGCCACATGTACGGCGAGGTCGACCTCACGAACTCCGAGATTATGGAGTTCCAGAAAAGCATCGGCACTGACATAGGGACCGTGCTCGACATTTTCACCGAACCTGAATGGTCCAAAGAGAAGACCCGTTGGGCCACCGACGAGACCCTTAAAAGGACGGAGGAAGCGTGCGCCATGAAGGGCGAGATGCTTCTGAACGGAGTCGTACAAGGCTCGGTCTACACCGACCTGAGGACATACTGCGCGGAGAAGATGTCCAAGATGGACATCGACGTCCACCCCATAGGCGGGGTCGTCCCGCTCATGGAGCAATACCGCTACTCGGACCTGGTCGACGTCGTCATGAGCTCGAAGATGGGGCTCAATCCCGCACGACCCGTGCATCTGTTCGGAGCAGGGCACCCCATGGTGCTGGCCTTCGCCGCCCTGATGGGGTGTGACCTTTTCGATTCGGCCTCGTACGCCAAATTCGCCAGGGACGACAGGCTGATGTTCGTTGACGGGACGTTCCGGCTGCAGGAGATGCAGTCCCTGGACTGCGACTGCCCGGCATGCAGGGGAATCACCCTGGAAGCTCTGAAGAAGATGAAGAACCGCGACCGTGAATCGCTTATCGCCAGGCACAACCTCCACCAGATCAAGGAAGAGCTGGAGATCGTCAAGAGGTATATACGCGAAGGAAGGCTGTGGGAGCTTGCCGAGATGAGGTGCAGGGCCCACCCGGCGATGCTGGACGGATTGAGAAGGCTGGCGGAGTACCGCAGGTTCATGGAGATGCACGACCCGATAAGCAGGGACGGAGCGCTTTTCTACACCGGGCCGGAGACCTACAACCGCCCGGTCTTCCAGAGATACGAGTCCAGGCTCATGACCAGATATGTCCCGCCTTCTGGCAAGGTTATGCTCTTCTCCGACAACGGAGGGAAGCCATACAGCCGCTCGTATGCCGATGAGTTCGACATGGCCAGGCGCAACGGCTACGCTCCCGTGGTGGTAACCCCCTTCGGACCGGTCCCCGCGGAGCTGGACGAACTTTATCCCCTGTCACAGTCGCTTTTCCCTTCGATAACCGACAGCGATACCGACAGAAGGTCCATGGGCCTCACCATGGAGTTCCTGCAGAGATATGACTTCGAAGATACCGTTAAACTCGAGAACGTGGAAGACAGGGGCTCTTTGGAGTACGATGCCGACATGCTCAGGGCGTTGGCCGTATCCAGATACCAGTTCGGCATTATCGCCACCGAGGCGCTCTTCAGAGGCAAGGTCGAGCTCGTGAAGAGCAAGAACACGAACAAGATAAGGAACGTAATTTCGGACGGGGAGCACATCTTGTCCATGAGGGCCGGCGACGGAATGTACACCCTCAAAGCGGAGGGCGCGGCCAGGATCGCGGCGGCTGTCCCCGCACCATATATTAGGGTCGTGGTCAACGACGATTCCGTGCCCTATGTCACCCAGGGGAGGAACGCGTTCTGTCAGTTCGTTATAGACTGCGACCCGGGCATCAGGCCCATGGAGGAAGTTATCGTTACAGACAGGAACGACAGGGTGCTCGCCACCGGAAGGGCGATGATGACTCGAAAAGAAATGGAGTCATTCGGAAGAGGTGTCGCCGTCAAGGTCCGCAACGGGACCTCTGACGAGCCCTGAAGCTTCTTCTGCGATCTTTAGGCAGGCGAGGAGGTCGTCGGCCGTGTTCCTGAGGGAACCGGCCGACGCGGCCTCCATTTTAAAGTTTATGACGTTTTCCCGGACCTCCATGTCCACGTACGTGCCGTTGTCGGGACCCAGCGCGGCCGCCACGGCCGCCGCCGTCTCCGGAGAGCCGTACTCGACCCTGAGGTCCAGGGTGTTCATCTGCTCTTCCCTTCGCGGATCTTTTCTGCGATGGCCCTGCCGACCTGCTCTGTGGTCATTTTACCGCCCAGGTCCGGAGTGGTCTTGTTCTCTCTGAGGCATTCCGTGACCGCGCTGTGGATCAGCTTGCCCTCGCCGGGATACCCCTGGTCCTCAAGCAGCATCTGGGCCGCAAGGACCGCCGCGATGGGGTTGGCTATTCCGCGTCCCGCTATGTCCGGAGCGGAGCCATGGATGGGTTCGAACATGCTCAGCCCGTCGGGATTGATGTTTCCGCTGCAACCCATGCCTAGGCCGCCCTGGAGCTGTGCTCCCAGGTCCGTCAGTATGTCGCCGAACAGGTTGGGCACGGCCACCGTGCCGAAGGTCTCGGGGCGCACGACCATCGCCATGGCCATGGCGTCGACGAACATGAACTCCAGTTCGAGCCCGTACTGGTCGGCCTTCTCCCTGAAAATGTCCCTCTGCATGCCGTACATGTGGGTGATTACGTTGGCCTTGTCGACCAACGTTATCTTGTCGTCCCCGCGGGCCATGGCGAACCTGCACGCGTAGTCGGCGAAACGGGTCATCCCCTTCTTGGAGAGGAACCCTATCTCGAATGCGAAATCGTCATCGTTGGACGGGTCGGCCTTCATGTCGACCTCCAGCTCATAAAGCTCCCTCTTGACCTTAAGGCTCACGTCCTTGCCTCCGAACGAAGGTCCGAACCTTCCTCCGGCGCCCATGTAGAAGTCCTCGGTGTTCTCCCTGAGGAACGTCATGTTGAACGGGACCTCCCTCTTGAGGGGGACGAAGGGGAACCAGGACGTCACGGGCCTCATGTTGATGTACTGGTCGAAGACCGCCCTCATCTTCAGGAGCACGCCCTGTTCGAGTATTCCCGGGCGGACCTTGGGGTCGCCTATGGCGCCGAAGTAGATGGCGTCCTTCTTCCTGAGGCCGTCGATGTCCTCGTCGGTCAGGAGCTCCCCGGTCCTGAGGTATCTGTCCGCACCTATGTCGAAGAGCTCGCCGTCGTAATCGAACGTCGATATCTCGGCCACGGCGTCGAACACTTCGAGCCCCGCATCGATCACCTCTTTCCCTATTCCATCTCCCGGAATGATAGCCAGATGTTTCATAGTCTTCCCTCTTTGACGAGATTCATGAGCCCTCCGGCCCTTACCATCTCGCTTATGAACGCAGGGTACTGGGGGAACGTGTACGTCTTGCCGTCCGCCCTGACCTCGCCCTTGTCCGGGTCCACAGAGATGACGTCGCCCTCTGCGGCGTCCACCTTGCATTCGACTAGCAGGAGCCCGATGTTCATCGAGTTCCTGTAGAATATGCGCGCGAAGGACTCGGCCACGATGCAGGAGAATCCCGCTTCGATGAGCGAGAGGGGCGCGTGCTCCCTGGAGGAGCCGCATCCGAAGTTCTTTCCCGCGACGATCATGTCCCCTTTCCCGACCTGCTGTGCGAACCCGGGCCTCACCTTCTCGAATATGAAATCGTCGAGGTGGTCCAGGTTCGCGGACACCAGGCGCTCGGCGGGGATTATCTGGTCCGTGTCGACGTTGTCGCCGAACCTCCATACTTTTCCTTGGATCTTATCCATCACTGTCCCTCCAGCTGTTCGGGGGTCACGATCTTTCCCGCGACGGCCGATGCGGCCACCACGGCCGGGCCTGCGAGGTAGACCTCCGAATTCTTGTCCCCCATCCTTCCGATGAAGTTCCTGTTTGTGGACGAGACCGCCTTCTCGCCGGCGGCGAGGATCCCCATGTACCCTCCGAGGCAGGCGCCGCATGTGGGCCCGGAGACGAACGCTCCGGCGTCCAGGAACACCTGCATGATCCCTTCGTCGATCATCTGTCTGAAAACCTTCTGGCTCGCCGGAACGACGAGGAACCTCACTCCGTCCGCGACCTTGCGTCCTTTGACCACCTCCGCCCCGATCCTCATGTCCTCTATGCGCCCGTTGGTGCATGAACCGAGGTAGGCCTGGTCGATCTTGACGTCGGCTTCTTTCACCGGGCGTCCGTTCTCGGGGAGATGGGGGAAGGCCACCATCGGAACGATCTTCGAGAGGTCGTACCTGAGCACGGAATGGTATTTCGCGTCCTTGTCCGCCTCGACGGCCTTCCATTCCCCTTTAGCGGTCCCCCTGATGTATTCCTCGGTGAGTCTGTCGCAGGGGAATATGCCTCCTTTTCCTCCGGCCTCGATGGCCATGTTCGAGACCGTGAGACGGTCGGAAACGGATATATTGGCCACTCCCGGTCCGTGGAACTCGAACACCCTGTAGTTGGCGCCGTCGACGCCGATGTCGGTTATTATCTTGATTATCAGGTCCTTTCCGCATGCTCCGTTGACAAACCCTCCCGTGAGCTCGACCTTGATGGTCTCAGGGACCTTGAACCATAGGCGGCCGGTGGTGAATGCTGCGCAGGCCTCGGTCGAGCCTATGCCCGTGGAGAACGCGTTGATGCCTCCGTAGGTGCAGGTATGGGAATCAGCCCCAACGATCAGCCTTCCGGGAGCCGCGAACCCTTCTTCGATCATGACCTGGTGGCAGACGCCCCCCTTCCCTACCTCGTAGTAGTTCTCGATGCCGTGCTTCGAGGCGAACTCCCTCATCTCCTTTGCCTGCTCAGCGGAAAGGATGTCCTTGTTGGGGACATAGTGGTCGGGTATCAGGACCAGCCTGTCCCTCTTGAGGTCTTTCGTCTTCAATTTCTCGTATTCTCTGAAGGCTATCGGTCCCGTCACGTCGTTGACCATGACGTAGTCGACGTTGGCGACTACGATCTGGCCCGCGTATGCGTCCGTACCTGATTTCTCTGAGAGTATCTTCTCAGCAATTGTCTTTCCCATTATCATTCCTCTGTCTGGCGTAATCCCTGTTTATGGCTGCCATCGTGGCATCCACTGACGTCTCGACGATGTCCAGTCCTACGGCCTTGCCTACGGACAGGGACCCGTCGCCCTGGACGTTCTTAACCATTACGGTGACCTCGCATATGGAGTCGCTCTTACCCGTTATGGCGCTCAGCTTGTACTCTTCCATGGACATCTTGTCGTTGACGGCCTTTCTTATGGCTTTGATGGATGCGTCCACCGGACCTACTCCGGTCTCGGACACGGTCCTTCTCTCGCCCGCGATGTCGACGGTGACTGTAGCGGTAGATGTTATATCTTTCCCGGTGAAGACCGCGAACTGCTCCAGGCTCACCGCCCTGTCGGTTATTACCTTCTTCCACATTATGTGGTCGGCTATGGTCAGCAGTTCGGCGTCGTCGATCTGCTTCCCACCGACTGCCATCTCCTTGACGGCGGCCATCAGTTCTGTCATATGCTCCTCAGGGAACTTGATCCCCAGTTCGTCCAGCCTGCCCTGCACCGAATGTATGCCCGAATGCTTTCCGATGACTATACGCCTGTCCACCCCCACCAGCTCCGGCAGGAACGGCTCGTACGTTGCAGTGTTGCTCATGACGCCGTGGACGTGTATCCCTGATTCGTGGGCGAAGGCGTTACGTCCGACTATCGGCTTATTGTAGGCCATGGGGAAACCCGTGATACGCTCCACCAGTTTGGACGTCTGCCCTATCTTGGACAGGTCCACGGTCTCGATGCCGTAGTTGGCGAACAGGTTCAGAGCGACCTCTTCCAGGGCCGCGTTGCCGGTCCTCTCCCCTATGCCGTTGACGCATACATGGCATATCTTCGCTCCCGCCTCCACCGCCGCGATGGAGTTGGCCACTGCCAGCCCCATGTCGTTGTGGCAGTGGACCGCGATGGGCACCTTCACTACCTTCCTTATCTCGGATATCAGGTACGACATCGCCCTTGGTGTGATCACTCCCACCGTGTCGGGGATGTTGATGGAGTCCGCGCCCGCGTCCTGTACGGCCGTCAGCACTTCCTTCATGAAGCCCAGGTCGCTGCGGGTGGCGTCTTCGCAGGAGAACTGGACTTTGAGGCCGTGGTCTTTGGCGTACTCGACCGTCCGGACCGCTCTTTCCTTCACCTGTTCGGGCGTCATCTTCAGCTTATACTTCATGTGCAGCTCCGAGGTCGCTATGAACGTGTGGATGGAGTCCAGCCCTGTGTCTATGACCGCATCTATATCCGACATTGTGCTGCGGGACAGGCTGTACACCTTCGCGTCCAGCCTGCGGGCCGCGATCTTCTTCAGGGTCTCTTTCTCTGATTCGGAAGAGGCCGCGAAGCCCGCCTCGATCATGTCGACACCGAGGTCGTCCAGTGCCGCGGCTATACGGATCTTGTCCTCGGGGCCCATCGCGATCCCGGGGGCCTGTTCTCCGTCCCTCAGGGTGGTGTCGAATATCATGACACCTTCGATGTGCTCAGTGCCCTCGAGCGCAATCTTGTTGTATGGGCTCACGGCGAGCATTTTTTCCATATCCCTAGCGCTTACACTGGTTTGTTTAGTTTTCATAAAAACCACCAAACCGTCATAGCTCGCACTGACTTACTCGATAAGTAGGAGTCCGACGTGCTGTGCGAAGATCATTTCATGACCTCTGACGGTTGGATTCTGATTAGAAACAGCATATATAAATATTAGGTCGCAGGCCGGGCCCTAGGCGGGTTCGCGGGGGACCTCAGTCCCGTCTGCGCTCCTTTTCCTTCCTCTCGGAGACGACCTTCTTGTACGCTTCTTTTTCGGCGGCCTCCTGCGCCTTCAGTTCGCCGATGAACTTGCGCAGGTCTTCCTTCGCATCCGCGCGCTCTTCCTTGGGCAGCTCTCCGATCTGCCTGCGGCGCTTCTTGACCGCAGCCTTGTTGCGACATCTGTTGTCGGAAAGCCTGTTCTTCATTTCGGCCTCATCCTTCCGACGGTATGCGGCGATGGCCGCATGTCTCTCTTTCGCCTTGGCGCCGCTTTTGATCTCCTTTTTCGCCACCAGAAACCACCCGGGAATGACGAAGATGAGGGAATGGAGTTATAACATGTTGGTATAGAAGGGTAAAATGTTTGAAGGGATCTCAACCGCGCATCACTGGTTGGACTTCCAGACGCTGTGGACGTTGCAGAGCTCCCTTGCGGTGATCTCTTTCGCATCTGTCTCAAAGAAGGCCTCGGGCTTGTCGCCGGGCTTAAGATAGCTGCGCATGAGCAGTCCGTCCGCGCATATCTCGATGTAGACGATATAATGCTCCGGAGTCATCGGATGTGCTGTCTCCTTTCCGACCTTGACGAGCACTCCTCCGTCCTTCTTCTCGATGTACGGCACATGCTTCTCGAGAGCGAAATCCGCAGACCTGATCTCGACGAGCTCCATGACCTCGTCACAGCAGGACAGCGCGCCCTTTCCCGCATATAGGACCTCTACGTAGTTTCCGCACTTTTTGCAATGATATACTGCTCTGAACTTTGCCATGATCAACCTCCATATGAACTCTATTTAAGACCGTATAATACTTTCTATGGAACGTATAACAGCATTAACTGTTATTACAGTCCATAGTCTGGCACAATGATATTTACAAGGACGCCGCCGACGATATCGAAGATATGAACCCTCTGCATTCTTCCCTGATTTCGGAGGGCGATTTCGAGTCGGTACCGGATATCCTGAGGTCTCCGAGCCATTTGGAACCTGCCGTTATGGCCAGCGCCTTGAAGACATACATCGCGCCCCTGAACTCGGGTTCCGCGTCGCCTCCGCACATCATGCAGGCCATGTACCTGGGCCCCGCCGAACCCCGGGGCCACAGCGTCTGGAACCGGTCGATGACGGTTTTCATCACAGAAGATGGGCCGCTGTAATGGATCGGGGTGCACATGATCACAATGTCCGAGGTCTCGAAGGAATCGTATATCCGGCTCATGTCGTCATCAATCACGCACCCTCGGCCGTTCTCGCAGGAACCGCACCCGGTGCAGTGCGAGATGTCCATGTTAATCGGGTATACCACCTCCACGCCGAAACCCCTGGCCAGGAACCCCTCCCGGGCCTCGGAGCACATGGTATATGTGAACCCGCTCCTGCTTCCGCAGGCGCAGATTATCAAAACCTTCCTTTCCACGGCATCTTATCGGTGTGTTCCTTTTATATGTTTCAGATTATCATGTCATAGGGACGATAAACATGGATGCCTTTGACAAAGCCAAGATTATGGAATTTCCGAGAAGCGTCCTTATCGGCCATGACGTCCTTGACAGACTGCCTGAGATGTGCGCTTCCTTCAGATTCGGTAAGGCCGGACTGATGGTGACCGGCGGGAACACCTACTCGGTTGCCGGAAAGGCCATCGAAGACTACATGTCCGGCAAGTACGAGGTCAGCGTGCTTAAGACGGGTAACGCGACCCTGGAGAGCCTCGAAGAGGTCAAGGCCGCGGCCGCCGAGACAAAATCCACCTTCATTCTGGCAGTGGGCGGCGGTAGCAAGATCGACCTGTCCAAAATAGCGTCGGACGACCTTGGAATACCTTTCATCAGCATACCGACCAACGCGGCCCACGACGGCATGGCCTCGGACCGGGCTACGCTCAAGATGGATATGGGGCCGCAGTCCGTCTCGGCCGCCTCTCCCCTGGGGGTGCTGGCGGATACCCACGTCATATGCCAGTCCCCCTACAGGTTCCTGGCCTCAGGGTGCGCCGATGTCATTTCAAACCTTACGGCCCTCAAGGACTGGGAGTTCGCCAGAAGGCTTAGGAACGAGGATTTCAGCCGTTCGGCCTATTCGCTTTCGCTATACGCCGCAGAGACCATAATGGAAAACTCGGAGCTCATACGCCCGGACCTCGAGGAGAGCGTCTGGATAGCCCTGAGGCCGATAATAATCTCCGGAATATCCATGAGCGTCGCGGGAAGCTCCAGGCCCACTAGCGGATCGGAGCACATGTTCTCCCACGCCATAGATATAATGTATCCCGGACGTGCGATGCACGGGGAGCAGTGCGGAGTCGGGTCCATCATGATGATGTATCTGCACGGCGGAGACTGGAAGGTCATCAGGGACGCCCTCGACAACATCGGGGCGCCCACCACCGGAAGGCAGATCGGATTGAAGGACGAAGAGGTCATAGAGGCGCTGACCGTGGCCGCCGGGATACGCAAGGACAGGTTCACGATACTCGGCAACGGCATAAACCGCGAGACCGCCGCCAAAGTCGCCAAGGCCACAGGGGTCATCTGAGGTATAGAAATGGTCACCATCACGTTTGTATCGGATAATTCTGCAAAGGAGGGGTTCGGGTTCTACTACCTCGGGCCGATGGACGGATGCCGGGACTGTAAGCTCAAGAGCGTATGCCTGAATCTGGAGAGGGGCTCCCTCTACCGCGTCAAGGCGCTGAGGTCTCAGGTCCACGACTGTCCGGAGACAGGGGATAAGCTTAGGGTCGTAGAGGTGGAGAAGACGACCATCCCCGCGGCGATGCCCAAGAAGAACGCCATCGAAGGCGGCAAGGTCACCTTCCAGGAGATAGACTGCAAGATGAAGTGCTGCGCCAACTGGTTCAGGTGCCACCCTCCGTCGGGGATCGGCGGAGAGAAGCTGACCGTCAAGACCGTAGAGGGCGATACCGACTGCCCCTTCGGGGAGACGGTGGTCCTGGTCCAGCTCTTCTGATCAGAACTTCTCCCCGGTTATCCTCTCGTACATGCCGACGTACAGCTTGCTCGTGCGGTCAACGATGTCCTGCGGGAGGGGAGGTATGTCCGGCTCTGAAAGCCCTTTCTCGCGGGCCTCCATCAGCTTTGCGTGGTATCCGGTCTCGCGGTAGTACTGTCGGACGAACTCCTTCGACAGCTCTGCCACCTTGCCCTTCCTGTACTCCTCCGCGTCCCACCAGCGGTCCTCGTCCAGGGTCCCGAATGTGTCCAGCACCATGAGCTTACGATCCTTGTCGTAACCGAACTCCTTCTTTCCGTCGCAGTGGATGAGACCTCGTTTATCCGCCTCTTCGGAGATTATGCCGTCTATCTTCAGCACGGTGGCCTTTATCTCATCGTACTCTGTGTCGCTGAGCCCGGCCATCTTCTTTGCTTCGGCGTCGGTCAGGTTCATATCGTGCTCTTCAAGTTTGGTGGTAGCCTCCAGGAAGGGCCTGGGGAGCTTTTCTCCGTATTTCACGGTGTGTCCCTTGGGGAATCCCAGCTGTTCGGCTGTGACCTTCCCGTCCTTAATGCGGTCCATCAGAGAACCTGCCGCATAGTGCCTGCAGATGATCTCCAGGGGGATCAGGTAGTTGACGGTGCTGCCGTCGATCTTGCTGTAGTCCCTGATAATGTCGACCCTCTTCACCCTCATCCTGTCCGGGGCGGGCTCGCTAATGTAGTGATTGTGGACCCCTTTCTCGGTCAGCAGATCGAACCAGAACTTGGCCGTCCTGCAGAGCGTCTCGCCCTTGTGCGGGATCTTTGAAGGGATTATCTTATCGAAAACCGAGATATTGTCCGTGTAGGCGAACTCCAGCGTGTCATCGTCTACGCTGTAGACCTCTTTGACCTTCCCGGTCATTATTTTCTCCATATCAGCCCGAACGGATGATGGATATTTATTTTCAGCGAGAAGACCGCGAACTTCCGCATACCGGACAGTCGGGGTCCGGGTTGATGGCCACGGTGTCGTATTCGTTCGTGCCAGCGAACATGGTGAACATCTTTCCCGCGGTGGTATCTCCGATACCGGTTATGTGCTTGACTATGTCCGAGGCCTGTACAGATGCGATGATGGAAACCACCGGTGCGAAAGAGTCCGGTATTCGGCCGTCGGAGCCTCTCAGTATGCAACGGAGACAGGGGGTTTTCCCGGGAACCACGAAGGTTGCCTGACCGTAGAATCCGTCAATACCGCCATGTGCCAGAGGTATGTTTTTAGAAACGGCGTATCTGTTGACTACAAGACGCGAACCGATGGTGTCCAGGCAGTCGGCGATCACATCGCATTCCCCCAGGGCCTCGGATACGTTGTTTTCATCGATGAATCCGTTAAATATCTCGATCTCCAGGCCGGGATCGACCTCTCCGAGCCTTTCGGCCAGGATTTCTGTCTTGAAACCCTCTCTGCCGGAATAGAAGAACTGCCTGTTCAGATCGCTTTCCGAAGGGGTGCCGCAGTCTATCAGCCTTATCTTCCCGACACCTGCGGACGCCAGAAGCAACGATGCGTAAGTACCCAGGCCTCCGCATCCCGCAACGGAGACGGCGGCCTCGGAAAGTTTTCTCTGGCCTTCGGGGCCGAATAGCTTCTCCTGCCTGGAATGCCTGCTCATATCTTCTCCGCGATGAAGTCGGCCAGCAACTCGAAGACCGCTTCAGCGGTCTGTTCTCTGACCTCGTCCCTTGTGCCTTCGAAGCATTTCGTGAATGCGAGGGAGCGCCTTCCGTCGGTAATCCCGATGCATACTGTGCCGACGGGCTTGCGATGGGTGCCTCCTCCGGGTCCGGCTATGCCCGTCACGGACGCGGCGTAATCCGAAAGGAACGTTTTGGCCGCACCCTCGGCCATCTCGATGGCCGTTTCTTCGCTGACTGCGCCGGGCTTTACAAGAATATCTTGAGAAACACCTAGGACCCGGGCCTTGGATGTGTTGCTGTATGTCACCGCGCATCCGAGGAAATAATCGGATGAACCGGGAGACTGCGTTATCTTCGCGGATATAAGGCCGCCTGTGCAGGATTCGGCCAGAGAGAGCGTGGAACCGGTGGACCTGAGGGCGGAGGACATCCTCCGAAAGGCCGAGGTCATAGGTTCCCACCGCATATGCCCTTGATGCGGCCCACGCCGTCTATCTCGTCTATCACTTCAGCCACGGCCCCGGGGACCAGCGTGCGCCAGTCTTCTTCGGCCACGATCCTCCTGCGCACCTCCGTGCCGGAATATTCGTCCCTGTTGTACATCGGGGACTCCCTGATGCTGTAACCCGACTCCTCGAAGAGGCGGCGGGTGAAGGGATTGTTGCTGTACACGTATGAGAAGGGCGGGGACATGGACGCCACATGCGCTACCCAGACGGAATAACGGTTTATGTCTTCGATAGGCACGATGCAATAGTTTTCTATCCCTTCATCGAACAGGGTGTTCTCGATCATCAGGTACCGCTCTCCGGCCGTGAAAGGATTCTCAGGAGAGTGGGAGTACTGGGCGCTGCCTATCCCGATCGTCAGATTGTCAGATTCGGAAGCGCACTGGCGTATCACCTCGAGATGGCCTTTGTGGAGAGGCTGGAACCTGCCTATCATCAGCGAATAGTTGTCGTACCCGTGTCCTCCGGACATGATAAGTGATATCTCTCCTGGGTTAAAGCGTTAGGCTCCGCATGGCGCCCCGCCGGTGGCCCTGTCCTGTTCCGACAAGGGTTCGGGTTCGGGTTCGGGCTCTGGCTCCTTCCGAGGCTTGATGGGAGGCTTGACCTCCACTTTATCGACTTTGCTCTCGTACTTGGGCGGGCGCTCCAGCTTCCTCACCGTGGACTTTCCCTCGGGGGTCAGCGGCAACAGCTTTTCCAGATACTGGGTCTTCATTGGGCAGTCGACGAAGGCGTACTCCAGGACGTCGCGCAGGTTCGAGACCGAATAGATATCCATCATGTCATAGAACCTGTCCTCGATGAGGACGTCCTTCACGTTGCTCTCGGGTATGAGGGCCATCTTGATGCCTGAGGCCGCCGCCGCCTCCAGCTTCGCTGTGACCGCGCCTATCGGAAGCACCTGTCCCCTGACATTTAGGCTTCCGGTCATCGCCAGGTCCTGGCGTATCGGAATGTTCTCCATAGCGGATATTATGACCGTGGCCATCGTGATCGATGCGCTGTCACCTTCGACGCCTGAATATGTCCCTATGTACTGGAGGTGGATGTCGCTGTCGGTAAGGTTGGTCATGGTATATTTCTTGATGACCGCCGATATGTTGTCGACGGCCTCCTTGGCTATGACGCCCAACTGGCCGGTGGCGACTATGCGTCCTCCCTTCTTGATCTGCGCCGGAGTGACCTCGGCGACTATCGGCAGGACTATGCCCGCGAATTCGGACATCTCCGAATCGGAGTTCATGGCTGCGAGGCCGTTGATCATTCCCACCGTGGACCCCTCTGTCTTGAACAGGGTGTATGCCTTGTTGGCCTCGACGTAGCGGTCAGCTATCTGCTGCTCCAGGCCGCGTGCCGAAGACTTGGCCTCCAGGACGTCTTCCTTTGTGACGACCGATGCCTTCCTCTTCACGGCGACGTCTCCCGAGACGCGGATGAGCCCCCCTAGCTCCCTGAGCCTGAGAGTAAGCTCCCCGCGCCTTCCGGCGCGGCGCTGGGCCTCTTTGATTATCTCGCCCACGGCATACCTGTCGAAGTGGGGGATCTTGGCGTCCTTCCTAACCTCCTGTGCCACGAACCTGGAGATGTCGGTGCGGTTGGCGTCGGTGTCCTTCATGGTGTTGCGCATGTAGACCTCGTAACCGTATCCCCTGATCCTCGACCTTAGGGCGGGGTGCATGCCCTTGAGGGCGTCAAGGTTGCCTGCGCAAACCAAAATGAAGTCGCAGGGCACGGGTTCAGATTTGACCAATGCTCCGGACGAGCGTTCGGACTGGCCGGTTATCGACATCTTCCTCTCCTGCATCGCGGTGAGGAGGGCCTGCTGGGACTCCATCCTCAGCATATTTATCTCGTCTATGAACAGGACTCCCTTGTTTGCCTTGTGTATGTCACCTGGCTCTATCCTGTCGTGAGAAGGGGTCTCGAGACCTCCGGACTGGAACGGGTCATGCCTAACGTCCCCGAGCAATGCTCCGGCGTGGGCGCCTGTGGCGTCCACGAACGGGGGCGTGTCCCCGGGATCATGTCCGACGAGGACCTTGGGGACGATTATGATCTCGTTCTTCTGGTTGGGGTTCCTGAGGAACAGCAGTATGATGAACACGCTGAACAGGGAGATGAACATTATCGTCCAGTTGTTGAAGAATATGGACCCCATCAGACCAAGGATGATGATCAACATGCTGACATAGATGTACATCGAGCTCTTCTGGTTCTTAATGGCGGCCGCATGGGCCTTCTGCTCGGCCACGATGGCCTTGCCCTTCCCGGACGGGAGCGTCCTTATCCTGGGCTCGTTGAAGTCCTCGGGGTTGTGATAGGCCACCACGTCCTGGAGGTCTTCCTTCGGAAGGTACTCCACCATGGAGTTGGCCAGCATTGACTTTCCGGTACCGGGCTCGCCTATGAGCATCACGTGCCTTTTCTGAGAGGCTGCCTTCTTCATGACCTCAACGGCAACATCCTGACCGATTACACGGTCGGAAATCTTCTCCGGTATGACTATATCTTCGGTGGATTTGAAGGTCTGCCTGTCGATCCACTTCTCTATAGGTTCGTCGGTCGGCTTCTCTTCTATCATATTTTCCATCTTTATTCCTCTTAAATTAGTATGCACTCGTATATAAATATTACTAAATTTGATCACTGACGCCTAGCGAAAAACGCCAACGCTACGCAGAGAACAGCTATTATGCTTATTATAACTATGTCCCCCCCGTGCTTCTCCAGAAAGGTGGGCTCGACGGGGGCCTCTGCAGGCCTGATGTACAGTTCCGGCGGGTTGACCACTGAACTTGTTTCCATGAACCCTGAGATATCTGGGTCATGGGATGCCGCAAATGTATAGTCTGTGTTGTACCCGTGGTCGTTAGAGGCTTTCATCAGATAGTGGGCTGTGTTTTTCTCCTCGTTGAGCCCCACGTCCGCCCCGTACCATCCCTCGGAACCTTCCACTGCGTTCCATGCATGCGGATAAGATCCGTCTGGGTCATTGAGCATTCCGCATACGACGGCAACATTGTATGATGCGACCGAGCTGTCAGCGCAATACTTCACGGCGGCGGCGAAACCGAAGCTGTTGGCCTTTCCGAGCACCATCGCCCCGTATGCGGTGTAGTAAAGGAGATTATCTGTGTCCTCGGTGTATTCGGAAAAGCTCCTGAGCTTTGAATCGATCAGCATCATCGCCTCCGAAACGGAAGTGTCGGTCTGTATCCCGATGCTCCCGGCGAAATCCGCCATCGATTGACCGTAGGACGCCGAATCCACGTCCGGAAGCGAGAACGTCACCGTCTTTGCGGCCGGGTCGTACACATATGCTCCGGCCAGGTCGGCAGGCATCTTTAATAGCCAGATCTTCCCGGGGTCGTCAAGGTAGGCGGCCGCGACGGCATGCTTGACCGAATCTGCGTCAGCTTCAGCGGCAAGCGTTGCGGACCATCCGTTCTCAGAGGAGGGGACGGTCGATATTACATCGTACACTGCTTTCTCCTCGTCGTCGAGCTGCGAATAATATGAAGTGAAATTCGCCGTCCCGGCTTCCGAGCTATCGGCTGTGACAAGCGGAAGGAACAGAAGCGGCGATACAAAAACCAGGGCGAGAAGGGCCTTATTATCCATTTCGCCATTATATTGTCAGGTAATAATTAACGATTGTGCAAAATGCTTCGATAAGGGTTAATTATCGCGTCCCATATGCCCGCGCATGAGATTCGATGAGCTCGACGTTCCCGACAACGTAGCCGACGCGTTGCGGGAACACGGCTTTATCGAGCTTCATCCTCCCCAGGCCGCGGCCCTTCCTATTGCCCTGGAGGGCCACAGCCTGGTCGTTTCGGTGCCCACCGCTTCCGGCAAATCTCTCATTGGTTACATTCCGGCGATGAAGAAGGTCATCAACGAACGCAAAAGGGTCCTTTACATCGTACCCCTCAAAGCGTTGGCTTCCGAGAAAAAAGACGACCTGGAATCCTTCTCGCACCTGGGCTTCACCGTGGCCATGAGCACGGGTGACCTAGACTCGGACGACCGGGGGATAAAGGATGCCGACATTGTCGTGGCGACGTCTGAGAAGGCGGATTCGATGATCCGTCACGGAAGCAGATGGATCGATTCGGTGGGACTCGTCATAGCCGACGAGATCCACATGATCCACGACCCGGGAAGGGGGCCCACCCTCGAGGTGGCACTTACCAAACTAATGAGGAGGAATCCCGGCCTCCAGATAATCGCCCTGTCCGCGACCATTTCCAACGCGGAAGACCTGGCACTTTGGCTGGACGCCAAACTTGTGAGGAGCGACTGGCGCCCGGTACCGCTGAGGGAGGGCGTGTTCTTCGACGGGGAGATAACCTTCGACGACATGAAGAAAAAAGAAGTTCCTGCCGAAAAGGACGAGATATGGGCACTGATGAAACAGACCATCAGGGAAGGGGGGCAGTGCCTCGTTTTCGTCAACGCGCGCAGGTCCACGGAATCCTTGGCGGCCAAGTTCTCTCCCAATGTTGCCGAATATGCGGGCAGGAACCTTTCCAAGCAAGACACGGACCTTCTCGAAGGAGGTTCGGAACCCACATCGCTGGGGAAAAAGCTGGCACTTTGCGTTTCATCCGGTACGGCGTTCCACAACGCGGGCCTTACGTACAGGCAGAGGAAGTACGTTGAGGACAACTTCAGAAGCGGGAACATCAAATGCATAGTCGCGACGCCCACTCTGGCGGCGGGAATAAACCTGCCTGCCAGGAGGGTGATCGTCAGAGATACCGGCAGGTTCGAGTCCAACGCAGGGATGGTGCCCATATCCGTAATGGAGGTTAAGCAGATGTGCGGCCGGGCGGGAAGGCCGGGGTACGACCCCTACGGAGAGGCTGTGCTAATCGCGAAGAATCAACGCGACAGCGACCGCCTCATGTACGATTACATAATGCACGACACCGAGCGCCTTACATCCAAGCTCGGCAACGAGGTCACGCTGAGGAGCCACATCCTTGGCCTTGTAGCCACTGGCGACGCCTCCTCGGACGACGACATAGTAGAGTTCCTTCATTCGACGTTCTATGGCAGCACTTCCTCCCTGTTCGGTGTGGAAAGCGTGGTGGAGAAGGTCACGGATTTTCTGGCCAGGGAGGAGATGGTGGAGAAGAACGGCGGCTCGCTGAGGATACTGCCCTTCGGAAAAAGGATCTCCGACCTTTACATCGACCCGAAGTCCGCGGTGATACTCAGGGATGCGGTTAAGAACATGAAGGACGGCACCGAAGTGTTCTCGATACTGCTGGCGGCCGCCCTGACCCCCGATGTTATGGGACTCTATCCGAAGAAGAGTGACGAGCCCAGGCTCACCGCCCTGGCGGACGAGTACGAGAGTAAGTGCCTCTTCGATCCTTTCGAAGACCCGGAGTTCAATTACGAGGTGTTCATGGGCGCCCTCAAGGTGTCTGCGATGACAGAGGACTGGATATCCGAGGTTCCCGAAGACGCAATGACCGAGGCCATGGGCATAGGCCCCGGAGACATAAGGTCGAGGGTGGACATGATGGACTGGATCATGTACTCGATGAGCGAGATCGCGTTCATAATGAGGCCCGACTCGGTAAGAGCTATCAGGCCGCTGCTTACGAGGATAAGATACGGCGTGAAAGAGGAACTGATCGACCTGGTATCGTTCCGCGGCGTCGGCAGGACGAGGGCGAGGATACTTTACGACGCGGGATACCGCAACAGGACAGACATCATGTCAGCTGACGAAAAGAAGCTGGCCTCTCTCCAGCGCATTGGGCCGTCACTGGCGAAAAGCCTAAAGAACCAGGCCGGCGGTTCTTCGGGAAAAGGCACCCCGGTCCCGGATTGGGACCCTGAGGCCGAGGACCTGGACGCCATGGCCGAAGAATTAAGCGTGGAAAAGGTTTCCAAGCAGTCCAACCTGCTGGACTTCTGATCAGAGGGAAAGTATCCTTTCCACATCGGCGACCGAGTTGGCGCACTTTATCGGCGGTTCGCTGTACTTGACCGCGGTGTCCGGGTCCTTGAGGCCGTTTCCGGTGCAGATGGCCACGACCCTCTCGTCTCTGTCGATGATGCCCTGCTCCCTGAGCTTCAGCACCCCTGCGACGGAAGCTGCCGAGGCCGGCTCGACGAACACGCCCTCCTTCCTGGCAGTGAGCTTCTGGGCGTTGATGATCTCCTCGTCCGTAACCGTGGCGGAGTATCCTCCGGTTTTATACATCGCCGTCAGGGCCTTCCTGCCGCTGACCGGGTTTCCGATGCGGATCGCGGTGGCGAGGGTCTCGGGGTTCTCCACCGGGACGAAATCCTCTTCATGATTTCCGAAAGCCTTCGCGACGGGGCTGGAACCTTCTGCCTGAATACCCGTGAGCATCGGCATCCGATCTATCCATCCGACCTCTTCGAGCTCGGTAAGGGCCTTGTAAACGGCCCAGATGTTGGCCGCATTGCCTACGGGCAGGACTATCCTGTCCGGCACGCCGTATTCAAGCTGGTCCATTATCTCGAATAGAACTGACTTCTGGCCTTCGGGGCGGTAGGGGTTGATCGAATTAAGAAGATAAATCTTCCTCTCATCGGCCATCTTCCTGGCCAGTGCCAGTGCGTCGTCGAAGTTTCCGTCGACCGAAAGGACCTTGGCACCGTAGAACAGCGCCTGTGCGAGTTTGCCCGCGGCCACTTTGCCCGATGGAAGGAATACGGCGCACTTGATCCCCGCCTTGGCCGCGTAGGCGGCCAGGGAAGCGGAGGTATTTCCCGTGGAAGCGCAGCCGACGACCTTGGCGTCCAGCTCCTTGGCGCGGGTGACTCCGACGGTCATCCCGCGGTCCTTGAACGAGCCCGTGGGGTTCAGCCCTTCGAACTTGACGAACATCTCCTTTACCCCCGCCTTTTCCGCTAGGGCGTCAGTCTTGTAGAGGGGTGTGCCGCCTTCCTGTATGGATATCTTATGGGCGGGGTCTACGGGCAGGAAGTCCGAATACCTCCAGACTCCCAGAGGCTCTTTCCTCAGGTCCGACGGTTTTTTCTCCTTGACCTTCTCCAGGTCCATCTCCACGGTGAGCAGCCCGCCGCATCTGGGACATGTGCTTACGAAGGGATCTTCCACCGTCGCTCCGCAGTCCCAGCACATTACTTTATGATTTTCCATATCAGATCCTCCTGCAACCTACGCCGCAATCGGTGACCCATGTGTCACAACCTATACCCGCATCCACGAAAACGGTTTTCATGCTTTCCGCTATTATCTTTCCGTCATGGGTGTTCTTGTCATAGAAAGACATCACGCAGGGCCCGGAACCTCCAAGAAAAGAGGCCAGAGCGCCGTGGGACATCGCCGCGGACTCTGCCTCCTTCAGGTGTGGTACGAAGTGGCTGCGGAAGGGTTCCGAAACAAGGTCCTGAACGGACCTTCCGATAAGTCCCAGATCTCCGGTGTCCATCCCATGGACCAGACATGCCGCATTTCCTGCGTGGAATACAAGATGCTTGAGGGGCACCTCTTTCGGTATGACCTTCCTTGCTTCCTTGGTCTCCACATATATGTCGGGAAGCGCGACCACCAGCCCCAGGTTCTCCGGGGGCCTGACGGATATCATCTCGAAGGGCTCGTAAGACCGTATGACGGTGAATCCCCCGACTATGCATGGCGCCACATTATCGGCGTGGAAACCTCCGGACGTCACGTCCTCGGCATGGGCGGCGCAAAGGACCAGTTCGGTCTGGCTGAGCTTCTCCCCGCACATCAGATGTGCCAGATATGCTCCCCCTGCGGCAGATGCACCGGATGATCCGATACCGCTGCCCGGCCTGATCCCTTTTCTGATCCTGAACTCTATCCCGAACTTCTCCCCCGACCTTCTCAGTACCTCGGCGGCGGCGATGCACACCGAGTTCTTTTCGGGGTCGGTAGGGATGATCTCGCTGCCCGGACCGGATATTTCCGAAATAATAAGACCGGACTCCGTCCTCCTGCCTTCTATCACATCATAAGGTTCCATAAGGGCGAGCCCGAAAGTGTCGAACCCTGGCCCTATGTTGGAGGTGGTGGCCGGTGCCGCCACTTTGATCCATTCGTTTTTCATCTGAACGCGTCCTGGAAAGATTCCTTCGGTCTGCCGTACCGCGCAGTATTTGATAAACTTTATCCGCTCGGCCACGGACAGGTGGGCAAAATTAAAACCGTGGTCGGGATATCGGTCCCTATGGCCGCCCTCAGAGTGATAGGCATCAGATGCGAAAAGCCTCCTGAAGAGGTTGCGGAGCACTTCATCTCCATAGGGGTCGAGGCCGTTGTCTTCGATCCGGACTTCATATGCGGCGCCGACCACGCGATCTCTTCGTACATGCACGCCGAGAGGGCGTTCTTGCAAGGGACCCAGAGGTCCAGGGGAATACTGACGGAGACGATCCTTTACGCATCGGCCGACAGACAGATCGGCCGAGCTCTCAAGAAGATGGGCCCCAAGGTCGGGGACAATGCCTTCGTTGTTCTCATAATAGGAGAATTGGACGACCTGGCACTTTCGGATATAGATGCGGAGAGGGACGATTCCCTAGTGGACTGTACCGAAGAGTCGGCCCGTAATATGGGGCTGTATAAAAGCTCCATCCCATACACAGACCTTATCCTAGAGCGGATAGCCTCCGTGGACATCATGAAGTATTGAAAAAGAAGTAAAAGGTTTGATGGGTCTTTTCAAAGGTCGGGAACGAACTTGAACCCGTAGTGTATCACGCCGGAAGCACCGTCTTCGTCCAGTTTGCGAAGGACGGAGCGCACGCGCATGCCTATCTCGATCTTCAAGAGGTCCACGTCGACGAGCTGGCCGGATATCAGCAGTCCGTCGTCGGTCCTGACCATAGCTACCGCATACGGCTTCAGGCTCCTGTTGCAGTCCGGGGCCTCATGTATCACCGAGAAAGTGAACACCTTTCCTTTCCTGGACACCTGATAGGGGTGCATCTTGCCGAACCCGTTCCTCCTGCAGAAGGGGCACATGCTGCGCTTGGGGAAGTATTTCCTGTTGCAGTTTCCGCACTCCGATCCCTCCAGGTTGTATCTGGCGGGAATCTCCCTCCACTCTTTTGCCACTGTTGCCATCAGATCGCCTCCAGTATGCTGACGGTGACGGCGGAGCCTGTGCCTCCGACGGACTGGGCAAGCCCGTATTTCGCGTTGGCGACCTGCCTCTTGTCAGCCTTGTTCCTGAGCTGGTCGGCGATCTCGACCACCTGTGCGACGCCCGATGCGCCGACCGGGTAGCCTCTTGCCTTCAGCCCTCCCGATGTGTTCACGGCTATCTTGCCGCCGATCTCTACCTGTCCCTCGAGTACAGCCTTTCCCGCGTCTCCCTTCTTGAAGAAGCCGAGGTCCTGGAGGGCCATTATGCCTCCGACGGTGTAGTCGTCGTGGACCTCCGCGACGGAGATATCCTTAGGCTCTATCCCCGCTATCCTGTATGCTTCCTTCGCCGCCGCGGTGGTGGCCTTGAAGGTGGTTATATCTTCTCTCTGGAAAAGTGCCAGAGTATCGCTTGCCTGACATGCGGCCACGACTTTGACGTAGTCTACGCCCATCTTCTTCGCGACGTCCAGCGGCACCATGACCACGGCGGCGGCCCCGTCGGAATACGGGGCGCAGTCGAACACGTTCAGTGGCTCGGCCACGGGGCCTGACCTGAGGACCGTGTCCAATGTGATCGGGCTCTTGTACTGGGCGTTGGGATTGAGGGCTCCGTGCTTGTGCGCGTTCACCGCGAAAGATGCTATCTCCTCACGGGTTGCGGTGCCTTCGTAGATCAGGCGCCTGGTTATCATGGCGTACAGCGACGTGAGCGTGAGGCCCATCGAGGCCTCCCACTCGGCATCGGCGGTGCTGTCCATGACCGATGCCGTGGATGCGTCGTCCAGGTCCGTCATCTTTTCCGCTCCTCCCACGAGGACCGCCTCGTGCATTCCGGACGCGACCGCCATGACCCCCTGTCTGAAAGCCACTCCTCCCGATGCCCCTCCTGCCTCGGTCCTTACGGCGGGGACGTTCCTGGTGGCCATTCCCGAATAGTCGGCGATCAGAGCATCTATGTGCTGCTGGTTGATGAAGCGGGAGGACATGTTCCCGATGAATATCCCGTCCACCTCGGAACCGGACATGCCGGCGTCCTCGATGGCTTTTATGCCCGCTTCTATGCCTATCGACCTAAAGGATTTGTCCCAAAGCTCACCGAATTTGGTGACGCCTGTACCAACAATTGCTACTTCTCTCATCTTAATCACTCCGGCATGATGATCGTTCCCTTGAACTTCGCGTACAGCGCATAGTCCAGGAACACTGGGTTCTCCAGTACCTTCTCCAGGGTCGGTGCGTTCTCTCTCTTGTAGTCCTTCATCTCGTCGGTCACGGTTATGTCGAAGGCATCGCTTCCGGCACCGGAACCGTAGGACGTGACGAATATCCTGTCGCCGGGCTTCGATTTGTCAAGAACGTTGGCGAGTCCCAGGGGTACCGCTCCGCTGTATGTGTTCCCTATGGACGGCGTGAGCAGGCCGTACTGGATCTGCTCGGGGGTGAAACCCAGCATCTTGGCGACCTTTTCGGGGAACTTTCCGTTGGGCTGGTGGAATATCGCGTAGTCGTAGTCCTCGGGCTTGGTGTTGCGGTCCTCCAGCATCATCTTGGATGCCGATATTATATGTTTGAAGTACGCCGGGTCGCCTGTGAACCTGCCTCCGTGGCTGGGGTAGGGCTGGCCTTCTCTTCTCCAGAAGTCGGGCGTGTCCGTGGTGAAGCTCAGGGTCTTGTTGATCCTTGCGATCACCTTCTCGGACCCTATCAGGTAGGCCGCTCCTCCGGCGGACGCCGAATATTCCAGAGCGTCTCCGGGAGCTCCCTGGGACGTGTCGGCCCCGACGGCCACTCCGTACTTCACCATGCCGGAGCCCACCAGCCCCATGCACATCTGCATACCGGCCGTTCCGGCCTTGCATGCGAACTCCAGGTCTGCCGCCGTGAGCGAGGGTGTGGCCTGTATTACTTCCGCCAAAACTCCCGACGAGGGCTTGACCGCATAGGGGTGAGACTCCGACCCTACGTACACGGCGCCGATCTCCTTGGGATCGACGTCCGG
The DNA here is from genome assembly GCA_002498365.1 of Methanomassiliicoccaceae archaeon UBA421. Taxonomy (GTDB): domain Archaea; phylum Thermoplasmatota; class Thermoplasmata; order Methanomassiliicoccales; family Methanomethylophilaceae; genus VadinCA11. The sequence goes on from DAHB01000004.1 coordinate 143,260, forward strand.
TACCCTCTGCATCATGTACCTGGCAGCCTCGGACGATATCGTAATGACATCCTCGTCCGGCGAAGGCACCGATTTCTGATCGATCTTCAGTCCTTTACCCATTCCTTTGCCGTCCGCGCCCCAGACGCGCCCGATCTCCTCGGGCTTGATCCTATAGCGGGGGACGTATGCTCCGTAGCTTACAATTCCTACATCCATTCATTTCCCTTCCTTTAGTTTGTTCAGACGTTTCACGAGTTCTTCCACTGACAGTTCGGTAACTACGAGCGGGATCTTCTCAAGCTTCGCCAGCTTGATGGCCAAAAGGTCCGTGTTCTCCGGGCTCTGGTACACCACCATGGCGGGAGTCAGGGGATGGGCCCTTATCGCCACCATGGGAGACCTGCCGTAGTGCACGTTGGTGAATATCAATGCGCGCTCGATGTTCCAGCCGTATATCTTCAGATAATCTTCGGAGCTGAGGTTGACTATCGCCTTGAGAGAGTCCACGATCGTGTAGCCGTAGACCTTCTTGGAGGGGGTCCTGTCCGTGTTCAGGTTTTTACCCGATAAGACGGAGATCATCACCTCCGGGTCGACACCGCCGTCGAACTCCTCCATGGCCAGAATGCATTCGTTCCTCATCCCCGGCATGTACCTGGTGGCTACCGGGGACCCGTTCATCCTGTCCAAGGCGATGAACGATTCCACCATCTTTTTCACGACCGCGACGCCGGGGGACTTCCTCCTTCCGGACTCGTAGTCGCTGATGACAGAGTTGGAAACTCCCATCCTGTCCGCCAGCTGCTGCTGGGAGAGCCCGAACTCCTCCCTCCATTTGCGGATGATCTTTCCGGGCTCCGCCGACATGGATATCTCTCCTGCGATCTTCTCGCTGAGCTCATCCGTCATACCCTTGAGACAGACGGTTTATTATTTAATAATGTCGAACTCATGAATCGGCAATCAACGTACTCATCACTTGCAGAGCTCTCTGTCCAGAACGTCTATTACTGTCTTCATGACCTTGAGCCGCCCATACTTCTTATCGTCGGATTCGACGACGTACCAGGGCGCCTCGGGGGTGTTGGTGCTTTCGATCATGGCGTCTATGTAATCCGTGTATACGTCCCACTTCTCGCGGTTGCGCCAGTCCTCTTCCGTGATCTTCCAGTTCTTGAGAGGGTCCTCCATGCGGGCGTTGAACCTTTTCAGCTGTTCCTCGGGACTGATCTCCATCCAGAATTTGATGAGGATCGCGCCGGTGTCTATCATCCCTCTCTCGAAGCCGTTGATCTCCTTGCCGGACCTGACGTACTCGTCATGGGTGCAGAACCCCTCGATCGGCTCGACCATCATCCTCCCGTACCAGCTGCGGTCGAATATCGTGATGTGCCCGTCCGAGGGCATGTCGGCGCAGAACCTCCGAAGGTATGTGTAATCTTTTTCCTCCGGCGTCGGGGCCGCCACCGCCCTGGCCGCATACCCCCTGGGATTAAGGGCATGGGCCAGCCGTTTGATGCTTCCTCCCTTCCCGGCAGAGTCGCGTCCCTCGAAGACTACCACCAGGGAGCGGTCGCTGACCGCGAGGACCGACTGCAACCTCGCGATCTCTTTCGAATAATCCCTCAGCTTCCCCTTGTACCCCTCCGCCTTCAGCGTCATGTCGGCACTTTTCCTGGGGTTTCCGCACATGGGCGTGGTGTACTCCGCAGGCGAGAAGGGTGGGTACCTGAGCTTATGTGACAGTGCGGCGGTGATGCCACCGATGCTGTTGAAGGCCGTTATCTCCGGCTCGTCGATGTTCACTTCCAGCCATCTGGCGTACGGGGTGTCGGTCCTTGCTATGACGTCCTTCATCACCTCCCCGCAATATACCTCGGTATCGATGTGGTCGTCGTTAAGGAAGGATTTTTTCTTATGACGGGGACCGAATTTGTCCGATAGGGCGTCGACCTTGTCGGCGTCCGCCTTCAGGAACAGCTTCACGATCATCACGCCGTTGTCGATCAGATACCTCTCGAAGACGTTGGCATCATTTATCATACGGTCCAGCTCTTCGCCGGTGACGTTCTCCAGATTCTCTGCGATAAAGGAGTACCATCCGCGGTCGAATATCCCTAGCTGCCCTTTGCCCGGGGTGGAAGCAAGGAAGCTGAGAAGCGCCTTGGGGCTCGAGAGCCCGTCCGGGTCGAAATGCTTATACCTAACGCCCCTCGGTTCCAATTTATTCAGCAGGTCGCCGGCTATCCTTCCGATGACCCTTCCGCTGCATCCTTCCAGAACTATGAGCGCGGGTATCCCCTCGCTGTAAAGCTCGTGCTGCACCAGGGTGAGCCTCTTCACCAGCGCCTCCCATTCTTCGTCTTCCATCGCTCACGTACCCGCTTATGTGATAATAATGGTTCCAAAGGTAAAATGAAATAAGCGATCGGACCGTCGCATGTGTATGATGGACGGACTCACGGAAGCGGCCAGGGAGGCGGGGAGGATCATGCTGGACCGCAGAGGCCTGAGGGTTAGCACGAAGGGGACCAGAGAGAACCTGGCCACCACCGCGGACCTCAATGTGGAACGGTTCCTTAGGAAGCGTCTTCCGGAACTGGTTCCCGGTTCGTCGTTCGTCGGGGAAGAGGACGGCAAGAGCGGAGAAGGAGATCTTGTTTGGATTGTCGACCCGATAGACGGCACGGCCAACTACGCCAGGGACCTGAGGGTGAGCACAGTGTCGATAGCTCTCCGCAGGGACGGCGAGACCGTCGCCGGAGCGGTATATCAGCCTTACACGGACGAGATGTTCTGCGCCATGAAGGGAAAGGGAACGTCCGTGAACGGCAGAGCCGTCCGTGTTTCGGACAGACCTCTGGCCAATTCGATGTTCTGCACCTCGTGGAGCGCCTACAGGAAGGAGAGGGCGCCGATGTGCTTCAGGATATCCGAACGCGTCCTCCCTCTGTGCGAGGACATACGGCGTTTCGGAACGGCGGCCTACGAGCTCTCGCTGCTGGCCGAGGGCCGCATCGATATATTTTTCGAAGCTGCGCTTCAGCCCTGGGACATCGCGGCCGGGGCCCTCATCGTGAGGGAGGCGGGGGGCGTCTGCGGTTCCGTGTACGGCCCCGAGTCGTACGATTCGGAGGGGCCGATGATAGCGGCCAACAGCCGGGAGAGCTTCGGAGCGATAAGGGATATCGTCGAAGAAGAGATGAACAAGGAAGGGCGCTGAGGCGTCCTTCGGCGGCGGCCGTCCACCGTGACGGCCGCAGGGCTCGACCGAAGCCCGTTAAGATTACCCATTCGCGGTTAGTTGCGATGGTTTATTATGCGTTCCTTCTGATTCGGAAGCATGCCATGCAAAAAAAATTCCGAGTGCGACATGAGCGGTAAGAAATACTGCCAGATGTACGACAACATGGGAGGGTTCGCCCCCAACACCCTGAAGGCCATCAAGGACCTCGACCCCGGGCTCATCGAACTCATCCACAACATGGACAATGTGATAGTCGAGGACGGCGCCCTCGACAAGAAGACCAAGAGGCTCATCGCCCTCGCATGCGTCTGCATAAGGTCCTGCGAGGATTGCGTCTACCCCCAGGCGAAGGTCGCCAAGAACTACGGCGCCACAAAGGAGGAGATCCTGGAGGCGGTCAACGTCGCGGTCCTTACCGGAGGGGTCCCCAGCTGGTCCATCGCCAAGAAGGGCATCGCCCAGCTCTTCGAAGAGTGGGATAAGGAGTAAACATCATTCCCCGGCCTCAAAGCCGGGGCGTAATTTTCTTTTTTTGATCTGCTCCATGACCGCGTATGCCGTGACGGCGCACATTATTCCGATGAACGCCCCCGCCACGACGTCTGAAGGATAGTGAACCATCAGATAGGTCCTCGAGAAACCCGTAAGGGCGGCGTAGGCCATGAGGACAGCGCCCCATCTTCTGTCGTATATGAACAGTGCGGAGGCCGCGGCGAACGCCTTCACGGTATGTCCCGAAGCGAAGGAATATCCGTCCGGGGGATCGATTATCAGAAGCAACGACAGATCTTCGATGAAAGGTCTGGGTCTTTCGACCAAAGGCTTTATCATCCAATCGTTCAGAACATGCCCCATCAGAACGGCTGCGGCCATCACGACGCCTGCCTCCCTGGTCGGTTTGTAGATTATCAGCGCAACGGCGATGATCAACCAGATTGCACCGTGGTCTCCTGAGTATGAGACGAATTCCATCAACGGGTCCATTATACCGCCGGACAGGTTCCCCTGTATCCAGATCAGGACGTCCGTTTCCGATGCCATCGGAGATACGACGTATTACCGATATTTCAAACCGGACGGAGCCTGTCTGCGATCGGCCGACAGGCTGCGGACATGGCGTACGATATCCATCGTTCGCCTGGCGTGCGCTTACTTGAAGTTTATTATATCACACGCGTTTAACCGGAAACAGGAGATAAAGAATGACCGAGGTAGGAAAATGTATCAGGACAATCAATACCGACGAAGGTAAGATCGACATATACAGCCTCAGGGAGCTTGAAGAGAAGGGAATAATCAAAGACCTCTCCAAGATGCCCTATTCCATCAAGATCATAGTGGAGTCCATGCTCAGGCAGAGGGACGGCAAGCTCATCACCGATAAGGACGTGGTCGCCGCCGCATCTTGGGATCCGAAAGAGAATTCGGACGACGAGATACCGTGGATTCCGGCCAGGGTCCTGCTGCAGGACCTTACGGGCGGCGCCGCCGTCACCGACCTGGCATCCATGAGGGCGGCGGTGGACGCCCTGGGATTCGACGGGTCCATCATAGATCCCCTGGTCCCCGTGGACCTGGTGATCGACCATTCCGTGCAGACCGATTATGCCGGCAGGCCCGACGCGCGGGAGCTGAACGAGGAGCTGGAGTTCGAGAGGAACAAGGAAAGATACGCATTGTTCAAGTGGGCACAGGATTCCTTCAAGAACTTCCGCGTCGTCCCTCCCGGTAACGGCATATGCCACCAGGTGAACCTGGAGTACCTTTCTCCGGTCGTCCATGTCAAAGACGGATGCGGTAACAAGACCGCCTATCCGGATTCGTGCTTCGGGACCGATTCGCACACCACGCAGATCAACGGCCTGGGAGTGGCCGGATGGGGAGTGGGCGGGATCGAGGCCGAGGCCGTCATGGTGGGGCAGCCCAGCTACATGAAGCTGCCCGACGTGGTGGGATTCAGGCTCAAAGGCAAGCTGAGGCCGGAGGTCAACGCCACCGACCTTGTCCTCACGTGCGTGCAGATGCTCAGGAAGAAGGGCGTCGTGGGCAAGTTCGTCGAGTTCTGCGGTCCCGGCTATGCCGGGCTGGAACTGGCGGACCGCGCCACCCTCGCCAACATGGCGCCCGAATACGGTGCGACCATGGGGTACTGCCCCATAGACGGCAACACCATTGAGTACCTGAGGCTGACCGGAAGGGACGCCGCCCACATCGACGCCGTGGAGAGATACGCCAAGGAGCAGACCCTCTGGTACGACGGAGAGGCAGAGTACACGGACATGCTGGAGCTGGACCTCGGTACGGTCGAACCGTCGCTCGCCGGGCACAAGAGGCCCCAGGACCGCATCCCTCTTTCCGAAATGAAAAACTCCTTCTCCGCCTCCCTCAGAGAGCTGGGCGTGGAGAAGAAGAGGGCGCCGGCGTCAGGGATGCTCGGAGACGGCTCGGTGGTCATAGCTTCGATCACCTCATGCACGAACACGGCCAATCCGTCGGTCATGATAGCGGCGGGACTTCTCGCCAAGAAGGCGTGCGAGCTTGGACTGGAGAAGAAGGACTTCGTGAAGACCTCCCTCGCCCCGGGATCGAAAGTGGTCACCGAATATCTGAAGAGCTCCGGCCTGCTCCCGTTCATGGAGAAGCTGGGATTCCAGGTGTGCGGCTACGGATGCATGACGTGCATAGGCAACAGCGGGCCGCTGTCCGACGACGTGTCGAGACAGATAAAGGCCGACGACCTTGCCGTCGCCGCGGTCGCATCGAGCAACCGCAACTTCGAAGGCAGGATCCACCCGTTGGTAAAGGCCAACTATCTGGCCTCTCCGCCTCTTGTGATCGCATACGCCATCGCGGGAAGGATCGACATAGATTTCGATAACGAGCCCATCGGACAGGCGGGAGGAAGGGAAGTCTACCTGAGGGACATATGGCCGGATGATGCCGACGTCGAGGAGGTAAAGAGCAAGTTCGTCGACTCCGAGACCTTCGCCAAGGAATACCGTAACGTGTTCAAGGGCTCCGAGAGATGGGACAGGATCCCCTGCGAGAGGTCCCCGCTGTTCGCATGGGACGAGAATTCGACGTACATACGGAACCCCCCCTTCTTCGACGACATATTCGAAGAGCCCGCCATCAGGGACATAGAGGGGGCAAGGTGCCTCGCCATGCTTGGAGATTCGATCACCACCGACCACATCTCTCCGGCAGGGGACTTCCCTGCCGACAGCGACGCGGGCAGATATCTGATGGATCGCGGCGTGGAGAAGAAGGATTTCAATTCCTACGGCTCCCGCAGGGCCAACCACGAGATAATGGTCCGCGGTACCTTCGCAAACATCCGCCTCAGGAACCGGCTCGTCCCGGGGTCCGAAGGAAGCAGGTCGATATATCTCCCCGACGGAAGCGTGGACACCATATTCGAGACCTCCGGCAAATACCTGGAGGAGAGGACCCCCCTGATCGTATTGGCCGGGAAGGAGTACGGTACGGGCAGCTCCAGGGACTGGGCCGCCAAAGGCCCCCTCCTGCTGGGCGTCAAGGCCGTCATCGCCGAATCCTTCGAGAGGATACACCGTTCGAACCTGATAGGCATGGGCATAGTGCCGCTTCAGTTCCTGGACGGCCAGAACGCGGAGGCGCTTAAGCTGGACGGCACGGAGACCTTCGACATCGACCTGGAGGGCCTGGAGCCTAAGTGCCTGGTAGGCGTTACCGCCTACAAAGGGGGCATGAAGCTGGAGTTCGACGTCTTATGCAGGGCCGACGTCCCGGCGGAGATCGATTATCTGGCCAACGGCGGGATCCTCCAGTACGTGCTGCGCAATATGATACTGTAAACCCTTTAGACACAAATCTTTTTATCATGATGCGGACTACCCGCAACAGTCGGGCCCGTGGGCTAGCTTGGTATACTTGTAGCTTCGGGAGCTATAGACTCCGGTTCAAATCCGGGCGGGCCCACCACTTTCTGCTTTCGGAACGCATATCTTGAATTCCGCCAGTTCCGTTCCCCTTCCGCACTGCAGTATGAGTGACAGATCGCGGTCGCCAGATGCGTGGTCCAGAACAACGGTGAGAACTCCCGGTGCCGCGAATTCGGCCATGAGTCCGACCGCGTCCGGAAAGATGAGGGTCCCGATGATTGAAACATTCGGTCCCATGTCTTTGCCGGCGAGCATGGGACCTCTGTTCCAAGGGCCCGTTTTCCGTTCACGGAAGAGATGTAGAGGGTTTCCGATGACGTCGAATTTAGACATTTTTGTGTTTGCAGAAATAATAATGTACAAAATATCATTTTATTAGGGAAAATTAGACATCATCATCAAAAAAGCCTAAATTTTAAATAAGATGCTCTCTTAGTAAGAGACACCTTGACCGAGGGGAAACGATACGGTTTTCACCTCGGTCCTGATCTCGGAGTATTGTCAGTGCCGGTCAGAGAAAGCAAGTGAGTTTGCTCATAGAGCGGGTTTGCTTCTAAAGGTTCATCCGCTGAAACCTGGAATCTTCAACGGTCCGCAGACCTCCGGGCTTGCGGGGCGCGACTGAGATCCCTCATTATTTGGATTCCCCAATCAGCGGATGCGCTGTTCCTCTTCCGACCGACAAGGCTGAATGCTCCGATCCGAAGAAATCGGGGAATAAAAATGTCATCCGGAACAACGAGAAAAAGACCGATAAAGGCTGTGGACAACATGTTCCACGACCGTATGACGGTCGGTATAGAAAAGATCAGAGCCCGCATCAAGGGCTCAGTCAAGGATTTTACAGAAGAACACCGCCCCCCTCCGAAAAAAGTACGGACCGCGAAGGAAATATTCGGCGGAGCGGAGACCCCGACGGACAAAGAGGGCAATCAGATCATGATCAGGGTGCGGAACCTATCGAAGATCTACGGAAAGCACCCCGGGGAAGCGCTCAGACTCCTGGAGGGCGGCCTGAGCAAAGAGGAGGTGCAGGAAAGGACCCCGAACAACGTCGGCCTCTATGACGTGTCCTTCGACGTCATGAGAGGAGAGATATTCGTGCTCATGGGGCTGTCGGGTTCCGGAAAATCTACCTTGGAACGCTGCATGAACAGGCTCGTCGAACCGACGTCGGGACAAGTGCTCATAGACGGTCTGGATTTCACCGCCCTCGGCGAAGAGGACCTTCGCATCGCGAGGCGGGAGAAGATGTCCATGGTATTCCAGAACTTCGGACTGCTCCCCCATAGGGATGTGAAGAACAACGTGGCCTACGGCCTCGAGATGCAGGGCGTCCCTGAATCGAAACGCCTGGAAAAATCAAGGGAGGCAATAGAGCTCGTCGGCCTTTCGGGGTACGAGGACAGCATGCCTTCCGACCTCAGCGGCGGGATGAAGCAGAGGGTGGGGCTTGCGAGAGCGCTCGCCACCGACCCGGACATACTGTTCATGGACGAGGCCTTCAGCGCCCTGGACCCCCTTATCAGGAGCGACATGCAGGACGAGCTCATCAGGATACAGTCCAAACTGGGCAAGACCGTCGTATTCGTCACCCACGATCTGGACGAGGCCCTGAAGATGGGCGACAGGATAGCCCTCATGAAAGACGGGAGGATAGTTCAGGTGGGCCGTGCGGAAGAAATACTCCAGGACCCCGCGGACGAATACGTGGACCGTTTCGTCAGAGAAGTGGACCGGACCAAGATCTTGACCGCGGGCCTGTTCATGAGGAAGCCCAGGAGGGTCCTGTACGTCACACAGGGTCCGAGGACCGCGCTGAAGCTCATGGACAGCTCGGACAGGAACGATATGCTGGTCATAAACCGTGACAACCGCCTTCTCGGAATGGTAGAGTCCGACGACGTGCTCCGTGCGGTACAGTCGGGAGACAAAGACCTTTCGAAAGTGGTCATCAAGGAGATTCCTGCAGTGGGCCCGGACACTCCCATGAAAGAGGTAATACAGATAATGGTGACCACGGACTTCCCCATCCCCGTGGTGGACGGGGACGGCGTATTCCTGGGAGTGGTGAGCCCTTCGGTGGCCGCCGACACCATGGGGCCGGGAGGTGAGGAGTGATGTCTTCTCCCGTAGGAGTCTTCGCGGACAAGCTTGTGGACTTTATAGAGTACTACTTCGGCTGGCTGCTGACGCTGTTCAAAGAAATCCTTGATCTGGCACTTGAACTGCTGGGATACGTTCTGAACTATCCCGGTCCGGCATTGTTCATACTGGTGCTAATAGGCGTTTCGGTGCTGATCACCAAACGCATCGTCCTACCGCTGCTCATCGGCGCGGCCTTCTGCATAATCTGGTGGATGGGATACTGGGAGAGCTCGATGGTCACGCTCAACATGGTGCTTGTGGCTACTGCCGTAGCCGTTATCATAGCGGTCCCCTTGGGGATCTGGGCGGCCAACAGCGAGAATGCGAATCCCGTAATCAAGGCTTTGATGGACTTCATGCAGACCATGCCCGCCTTCGTATACCTGATACCGGCGGTCATATTCTTCGGGCTCGGAGCGGTGCCAGGCGTCATAGCCACGGTCATCTTCGCCATGCCCCCGGTCGTAAGGCTTACGAACCTGGGCATAAGGCAGGTCCCGCCGGAGATGAACGAGGTTGCGGACGCCTTCGGATCGACCAAATGGCAGAAGCTCACCAAAGTTCAACTTCCGATCGCTATGCCTTCGATAATGGCCGGCATCAACCAATGCATCATGCTTTCGCTGTCGATGGTCGTCATCGCCGCAATGATCGGCGGAGGAGGACTCGGCGGAGATATCGTGTATGCGCTCAGCAGGATCGACATCGCCATGGGATTCGAGGCCGGCCTGGCAATAGTGCTGATCGCAGTGACCTTGGACAGATTGACCCAGTCTTTCAAAGGAGAGGCCTGAGGTAAAGGACACTGGTGGAAAGAAATGAAAACGAAATATCTGAAGATTGGGGCGATAGCCATAGTTGTCGCCTTCCTTGCCACCGGAACCTATCTCTTCGCAGGCGAATCCTACGACGAAAAAATAGAGAAGACGGGGACGGTGCTCGAAGACGGGGCCATATCGGGACTTGTGGTGCCCGCATACACGGCAGAATCGCTGAACGTGACTTCAATCTCCGATCTGAACGGTCATGCATCGGAATTCGACAATGAGATCATCGGGATCGATCCAGGTGCCGGGATAACGGAACTGACTAAAAAGGTAGTTGACGAGTATGGCCTGAGCCTGAGTTTCGTAACGAGTTCCGAGGCCGCGATGCTGGCGGCCCTCGATACCGCATACAGGTCCGAGGACCACATAGTCGTTACCCTATGGGACCCTCACTGGGTGACCGGCGTGTATGACCTGGTGTACCTTGACGACCCCAAGCTGGTCTACGGCGAGGCGGAGTCCATCGAGTCCTGGGCCAGGCCCGGGCTGATAGCCGAGGATCCGACACTGGCCAAGATAATGGAGCAATACTCTTTCGAAATTGATGAGTTCAGCGAACTCCTGGCATATATCGAATCCAACAAGGACGGCATGTCCGTCGGCGAGGCGGCCCGGAACTGGATAGATGAAAACCCGGATGCCAAGGAAAGGTGGCTGGACGGCGTGGAATACCAGGGTGGCCGCGGAAACATCGAGATCGGACTTGTCAGCTGGGCATGTGCGATCGGCAGCTCCAACGTCCTTAAGATCCTATTAGAGAACGTGGGTTATTCCGTGACGCTGACCACTATCGATGCGGGGGTGATGTACGCCGGCCTGGCCTATGGGAACATAGACCTGATCACCACGGCCTGGGTGCCGCTGACGCACGCCCAGTATATGGAGAAGTACGCCTGAGGCAGTTCGGTCGAAGGGGAAATAAAACTTCTTAACTTTTTTCAGCTTTTTAATGCAACGACCGATGCCTGTCTTGAAAAATGGAAAAATTACATTAATGTCTTCATATGCCGTTGTTCAGTTAATTTAAAATCAGCAGAGAAGTCATCACGTAACATGAGGTACTGCACTGTTTGCGGATTTGCTCTCGACGATGATGCCAGATTCTGCCCGGGGTGCGGGACTCCCGCATCTGCGGAGAGGTCCGTCTTTTCGGACCCTCATGAGGGAGGCACCGGGCCCTCGATAACGGCAGAAAACCTGTTCAATACTACGAAACAGGAGCTGTCGGACCTCTTCTCCTACAGCAGGCTGGGAAAGGAATTCACCGGAGATATCTCCTTCGTGCGGGATAGGGTCCGCAGGACCGTGAGCGGCACGCCGGCGGAGACCCTCCGGAGCATCGCCGATTCCAATATGGCCGACGTGCGCCGGAGGCTGTCGCAGATCGACGACGGCATCAACGACCGGAACTGGGGCAACATAGTAGATTTCATGAAGAATGGGCTACCGGCGGCGATCGTCTCATACTTCTACGATCCTGCCCTGGCAACCGAAGTGAAGAACGTCATGGAACGTCTGAAGGCACTGTCGAGAAAGGGATGGGACAAGACGGGGTTCCTCGGGAAGGCCGCGGTGCCCTCGGCCAAGTTCGAAGACATATACGTGTTGCGTTACGTGACATCAAACATCAAGTTCTGAGAAGATCCAGAGGTAGCACGCGTGGGGCCTTACGCCGGCTCGTCACCATTTCCGGGCCATTGCTCCACCCAGGGAGTTTTCCCGGAATCATCGGACACCTTACGCTTCATCCCCAACTTGTGAGGAATCTTCACACATGGGTGGCTCAACCGGAATCGTCAATGACGTTCAGGCTTGTCATCCACATGCTGTGGGGCTCTGGGCGTTTTGGAAGTGAGCAGCTTTTCCCGATATGGGATCTTTCTCCAGCGTCTTACTCCGCCCGTGCGATTCCCACGCGTGCATCCACTAATATGAGATATACGATATTTATAATTTTCCCAAGTTACATCCATATGCACACATAAATGCACTGCGTTCCTCTCTGTTTGATTATAACGGAACGTCGAGGGCCGATCGTCCAGTTATAAACCGAGCATCAAGAAAAAGGAAAGCCCAGACCGGGCGATAGAAGTATACAGACCGCAGAATCGATTGAATTTAAGTATTACCTGGTTCGACAGGCCTTTAAAAAACGTAAATCTTCATGCTTTCTCGTTAGAAGAACCGTCTTATCGGCGGGATTCCGAAGCGTGCGCGTCGCCGAATGGATGTCGACGGAATTAATCTATGGTTGATCGGCTTCATCGGGGAGGCATGTATTCTCTCTTAAAACCGACCGGCCAGATAGAAAGTGGTGGGCCCAATGTGATTCGAACACATGACCTCCCGGTTATCAGCCGGGCGCTCCATCCAGGCTAAGCTATGGGCCCAATAAGGGACTTCAATAAAGAAGTATGATATAAACATTCCCCTCCCGCGGCCGACTACCAGATAATACGGAAAATTGATAACCGGAACCGGCCATGTGCACCCATGGAGCCCATATTCAGCGAGAGGATGCGAGTTGTCCCGGTCACGGCAGAAGGGGCCCTGCTCGCCATACTCGTGCCCACCGACGCGTTCATTCTCATCAGCGCCGCTCTCGGATGGGTCACCTGGTGGCTTTTCGCCGCTATGGCGGCGGTCACGGCATTCATGTTCCTTCTTTCCAGATTATTCATCCTCAAAACCGATGTTTATGACGATAGGGTAGTGATCAAGTACTTCAAGACCAGAAACTACAGGATGGAAAAGATAAGGGACCGCCGTTACGGTGTGATGAATGACATAAGGAACTTCGCCGGCGTGGGTCTCCGCGGTCTGCGTTACCGCAACTACCTGTGCGCAGGATGCGAGACGGGAGTTGTTTTTCTCACGCAGGGGTCTGTGGTCGCTGTGTCCTCATATAGGGCCGAGGAGCTTGCGGGGCTTCTCCCCAAGGCCGTACCTAAACCCAAGGAGGAGGAGTGATGCAGCCCGTCTTCCGATGGGTCAGAGTCAGAGTCATGTGCTATGCCACAGAAGATAGGGACAGGATAGCCGAAGTTTTCAGAACGTTCATCGGGACCGACGAATGGAACGAGGATGTGGTCGAGGGTGAGATGGGCAACATCACCGTGATAATGGACGCCGAGATCACCAGGCAGAAAGACATCGATGGGATCTTTGTAAGGCTCGGCGATGAGACCGTCGACCGGATATCGTCAGAGCTCGAAGACCGCACCGACGAAGACTGCACATTCTATGTCAGACTGGACAAGCAGAAGGCATTCTCAGGCACTTACTCGGTGGCGACGGGAGGGGACGTAATATCGCTGACATGCAAGATAGCGTCATATCCCGCCAGGCGCGAGCTCGCCGTGGACATTCTGAGACATTATCTCAGCTCTCTCCCCCGGTCGGCGCCTGAACCTCTTTGATATCGAAACGGGCCTCCTTGACGCGACGGCCCTTGATGGATTTTACGGTTATCTTCACATTATCGTTGTCTACAACCGCTCCCTTGTAGGGGATATCCTCGATCTTGTATTGTATGTACCCGCTTACGTTGTAGTCTACGTAATCTTCTGGGTCGAACTTAAGTCCCAGATCATCCATCACATTGTAGATGTTGGCGTCGCCGATGACCGTATAGGAGCCGTCTGCCTCCCTCACCACGGGGAGTTTGACGTCATCGCTCTCGTCCCATATCTCGCCCACCAGCTCCTCGATTATGTCTTCGAGGGTTACGATCCCTAGTGTGCCGCCGAAGGAGTCCAGCACCACTGCCATGTGGACCTTGGTCTTCTGCAAGGTGTTGAGGACCTCGGCGATGCTGGTGGACTCCTGGAAGAATTTCACCTGCCTAATTATATCGATAAGGTTGAAATTGTCGTTGTTGACGACCCTTCTGAAGAAGTCCTTGGCGTTGACAACCCCGATGATCCGGTCGATGCTACCGTCGTATATTGGGATCCTGGAGTAACCCGTGTAGGTGAATAGCTCCTTGAGCTCGTCCATATTGATGTCCTTGCTTGCGGCCATTATATCGACTCTGGGTATGTAGACCTCGGACAGGGGGGTGTCGTCGAACGTGATTGCTGACTTGATGAGATCGCTTTCGGTCTTCTCCAGGGTCCCTTCCTCTTCGATCTCGTCGATCATGACCACCAGCTCGTCTTCCGTGAGAGTCAGGGTGGTTTTTTTCTTGGACTCCTTGGTGAACACCGAGCTGAGCTTGATGAAGAACCAGGTGATCGGAGTGAGCACCGTCACTGCAAGGGTAAGGGAGCCGGCGAGCTTCAGAGCATAGTGCTCCGCTCTCCGCTTCGCGATGTTCTTGGGAGCTATCTCTCCGAAAGTAAGGATTATCATCGTCATGAACACGGTCGCCACGACTGTTCCCAAGGCCGGGCTGTCGGGAAACAGCTGCTGGGTGAAAAGCATGGTACAGGTTGTGGAGGCGGCTATGTTGAGTATGTTGTTGCCTACGAGTATGGTGGTAAGAAGCCTCTCGAAATCCTCGGACAGCGCAAGCGCCCTGGTAGCGCTCTTGGACCCGTCGCACTCCAGCTTCTTCAGGCGGATGTTGTTGACACTGGAGTAGGCCATTTCAGACATTGAGAAATATACTGCCCCAAACAGGAGCACGATTATTATTACCGATAGAATCGCGACGAGTCCGACGTCCATCTCAGATCAACCCGTTCGTCTCAAGCGTACCAAGGGACACTTCTTTAATCCTGCCATGTCGCACTGACGCTTCGATTAAGCGACAGTGGGATATAATGTTTGTGAAAGGATCTGCACCGGAACTGACGAAATAAATGAAACTATGGTAAAAATAAGGAAGGGGTTTGTTACTGGCATGTGCTTCGTGCTTACATTCCCATCTTGCTCTTGACGTCGTTCGAGAGAACGGCGACCAGGAGGAAGGCGTAAAGAATGAATTCACAGAGGCTCAGGACTGCTACTATCACCATATCGATGACGGCCATGTCCGTGAGGAACGGAGTGATTATTCCTATGAGCGAGACGATTGTGAGCACAAGGAACACGATCACGAGGATGATCCAGATGATCTTGTCGAATGTGTCTGCGGTGCCGTCGGTGATCCTCTTGGCGATCCACATGAGGATCAGACCGAAGATCAGAGCAATGACTATCTCCACGACTCCACTAGCTATGGAATCGTCGACCATGAGTCCTGCTCCGGTGAATATTCCGACGACGATCGTTGCAAGTCCGACAAAGTTTACGAACTTACCGAGGATGCTGAAAGCATTTGTGTCCTCGCCCCTGTAAATAGGCAGTCCTATCCCAAGAATCAGGACACCGTAGAGGATCGTACCGATCGATGCTACGACTGAACCAGTCGCCATCGGATCGGCAAGCGCCCCGTTTACGATTGCCAAGATTCCTGCCAGTATGCTGACGATACCGATAACCACGGCCGCCAGTCCAAAATTTTTAGGGTTGTCAATGAATGACATGGTCTATGAACCGGCAAAGGAAATATATATACTATTCTAAATTACGTCTGCTTTATAATAATCACAATTAACAGAAAAAAGGCAACTGGGTCTTTATTTTATCAAGTTTTCTGATTAATAATATCAATCGTTTATTGTCGTAATTTCGATTTGTCGTAATTTTATTTATATTATAATAATATACGAGCCCAAGAGCTGACCGCCATGGCAAGCGAATTTACATACGAGATCGTCGAGGAGATAGCGACACTGTCCCAATCTTCGAAGGGCTGGACCAAAGAACTGAACCTCATCAGCTGGAACGAGAGGGAACCAAAGTATGACATAAGAGAGTGGTCTCCGGACAGGAGCAAGATGGGAAAAGGGGTCACTCTGTCCAACGAAGAGGTCTCGATTCTGAAGAAGGCCCTCGACTCCAGAGAAGATATAGAGTAATCTCCGCATTCCTGTACACCGGGGAGCGTCCGAATGTCTGATAACAAAGTGGGCTATCTGGAGCGTTTCCTCGGAGGGGTCGATAAGATAGAGTCCGGCCGCCCCGGAGGTATATCCGGCGACAGGTGGCTGACCGTGTACTATAGGCCTGAATACGCACCTGTGCTGCTCAGATATCTCTCCTACGGTAACGAGAACGTGAGGGCGGAGACCGTGATGCTCCTTACAGACGTCAGAGAACCTGCGGCCGCGGACGCAGTACGCAGTATGAGCGTTTCAGACACCGGGAAGGTCAGGGGAGCGTGCATAGGATACCTGAACGCGGTCTCCGACGCCGGAGGCCGTGTCCCCTCGCTGATGGACGTTCTGAAACACTCGCGTGGCGAAGAGTTCTCCAAGGCCGCATCGCTTATGGGTTCCTTAGGACGGAAGGAGGACATAGATGAACTCCGAAAGATATATGGCCAGGTTCGCGGGGAGATGCGCAAGGAATTGTTCGGAGCCCTCGAACGCATAATCGGACGCTATCCGGACCTTGGTCCCAAGCGCGGCCTGTTCCTGTCGGTGCCCGTGCCTCCGGACGAGGACGCCTACGACCGGTTCATTACAGTTTCAACGGAATATCTCGACAAACGCTATAGAGAGAACGTTTCGGCGCAGAAGAAGATCGATGCCAAGACCGCCAACAACGTTTCCGCCGCCCTCGCAAAAATGAGGACAAGGATCTACAACGAATCAGATAATCTGCAGCACTATGGCGCCGAGGAGTCCGAGAGGACCTCTGAGCTCACAGAGCTTATCCGATGGGCTTCCGAGGACCTAGCCTCGAAAACCGTTCTTCAGGGTGGCCCCGGGCACCTCTGCCCCAAATGCGGAGCGCAGATGATATTGTACCGCGGGCTGTGGTCATGCCCCGAATGTTGACCTGTTTTGTACAAACCTTTAAATTCAGAACGTCAATCCAAACTCAGGCATTCTAATATAGCTCCCTGTACGCCGTAGGGAAGAGTTAGGAAGTAGTATTGGGGCCGAAAGAACATAGGAGATAGAAAATATGGCCTACGGAGACGACAGGAACAGAGGATTTAGAGACAACAGGGAGCCCAGGGAGATGTTCGACACCACCTGCTCCGACTGCGGAAAAGAGTGCCAGGTGCCCTTCAAGCCCACCGACGGAAGGCCCGTCTACTGCAGGGACTGCTTCCAGAAGCACCGCCCCGCTGACAGGGACGGCGGCAACGGCGGCAGGCGCCAG
This sequence comes from Methanomassiliicoccaceae archaeon UBA421, assembly GCA_002498365.1. Lineage (GTDB taxonomy): Archaea > Thermoplasmatota > Thermoplasmata > Methanomassiliicoccales > Methanomethylophilaceae > VadinCA11. The sequence continues at coordinate 160,548 of DAHB01000004.1, forward strand.
AGATACTGAGCTTTTCAAGTTCACTGGATTCTGAAACCTTTTACGTATTCACTTACGTTTTTGCATTTTTGAATTTTTAATGTCGATCATCACCTTCGACATCATGGCCACCTTCAGTACGGCGAACGACATCACGATGCCGGCCACACCTATTATGAGTGCGGCGACGCCTACGCCCTCGTAACCCATGAGGTACATCCCCAGTCCGACGAATGCGACTGCGGCCGAAATGAAAAACGCCGCCTGGGCGGCACGGGAGCCCTGTTTCAAGTCCACAAAGGGTCACCGTACGGCGGATATTTAACCTGAATGTAAAGAAAATAAGAGGTTTGTAAAGGCTCCGTTCGGAAGATCAGGCTATCTTCTTTCCGGCGTTGGGGCCGACCCCTTCATCGTAGACCGCCGTGACCTTGAACTTCCAAAGAGCCTTCGCGTGCATGTTGGCGCCTGCGAGTGCCTTGTTAAGATTATCGACATCGGACCCTTTCTCCTCGCGCCCGAGAACTGTCGCCTGCATCTCGTAGGCCTTGGGGCCCGCGCTGACCAGAATAGCGACCTTCTTGTTCTCGGCCATGTACTCTGCGGACCTTTTCATTAGGATCTCGCCGACAGTTATGACGTCGTCGCCTATGGTTCCAAAACTTCCGCATACGATAGCGTGAGGCTGTCCGGCCGCATTAGCGGTCACCAGGACCTTTGTCGTTCCTTTGTCGTTCATTATGTCAAGAATCTCTTTAGGGATTGCTACCATGGTTTATCACCAATTGTAAACGGTAACAAAAGTATATCTAACAGGGAGTTACAGGCGTGTTATCCTAGGGGGCCGACCGACGGACCGGGAGGGGACCTTCACTTGGACTTTTTGAGCTTCGATTCCTTCCTGCCCTTGGAACCGGTCATATCGTAGGCGCAGATGACCACGATCAGAGCGACGACGCAGGCGACGACCACATAGAACTCGGCTAATTCGAACATAACGGCACCAACGGCGGGTGCGTATTTATGGCTTTTCTATCGGCCTGAGGTGCTGGACGACCAGCTGGATCTTTCCGCCCTTGAAGTACGGTATGGACGTGCAGGAGTATTCGGTGTCGCTTCCGGGTATCACACGGGGCTCGTTGCAACGTACAGGCGCCTGCATCGTGATGACGTTGCAGTCCACGCAACATGTCGTACGCCCCAGGAGACGGTAGCACTTGACGCCGATAACGTCATCAGCAGACTTGTTGAAGACCTTGAGGGCTGCGCGGTTCATCCATACGATCGTGTGCTCCGAATCATGGATGATTATGAGGTCGTCTATTTCGTCCAGGACCATATTGAGCAGAACGTCGGAAAATCCCTCTTCTTCCATATTATTCACCATATGGCAATCACATTGGAGATATTAAACCTGGCGGGGAAAGAAAAGACATGACGCAAGGATCGGATACGGAATATGACGGTATCCTTTATGTAACCCACGATTTTCTGCAAAAAATCTGACAAATCCGTAATCTGATTTCGAATCTCGAATTTGTATGCCCGGCTACTTAGACATTTTTTTATATGGACAACATATAGCCCACTGAATGACTTATGATGTTATCGTCATCGGGGCTGGCCCTGCGGGTCTCACCGCCGGCATCTATGCCAGGTCCAAGATGATGAATACGCTCATTATCGAGTCTGGCCGCGTAGGCGGCCAGCTTGTAAGCCTGTATCCGGAGAAGGGAGTGCACAACTTCCCCGGCTTCGAGAGCGTACAGGCCCGCAAGCTTTCCGACCGCCTCTATGCCCAGGCCGAAAACCTGGAGTGCGAGATCCGAGAAAAAGAGAAGGTGCTCGAGATAAACGATGGCGACGAAGACCTGGTCGTCGTTACCAACAGAGGCGAATATCATACTCTGACAGTGATCGTCGCCATCGGAATGGGCGATTTCAACCCAAGGAAAATGGATGTTCCCGGAGAGGACGAGTTCTTCGGTAAAGGCGTCTCCTACCTGTTGCCGGTCAAGGAAGAGCTCGTCGGCCAGAAGGTGACGATGTTCGGAGGCGGGAACAGCGCCATCGAGATGGCACTTATCGCAGACTCTGTCACCGACACCACGATCGTCCACAGAAGAGGGGAGTTCAGGGCGGACGAGATGAACGTGGTCAGCCTGGAAAGGAGCAACATCCTGAAAGTCCTGAACGCAGAGACCCTATCTTTCAACGGAAAAGACGAGTTGGAGTCCGTAACGGTAAAACAGGAAAACAGGATCTTCGACATACCGACAGACCTGGCCGTCATCAACATAGGGATCAAGTCCGACCTGGGGATACTGTCCAAATGGGGGCTGGTTCTGACCGAGGAGGGGCTTGTCAAAGTGGAACCCGACATGTCGACCAACAGACGCGGCGTGTTCGCCTGCGGGGATGTGGTGGACTACCCCGGAAAATACAAGCAGATAATCACGGCCTGCGGGGAGGCCGCGAACGCCGTGCAGATGGCATACAAATTTTCTAAGAAACCCTACTGGGCCTGAAAAGAAAATCGTTTGGCCGGCCTGGTGGCCGATATTAATATTCTCACTCGTCGACGATCGCGTCGTTGGGGCACTCGTCCACGCAGGCCCCGCAGTCCACGCAGGCATCTGGGTCGATGACCGCGATATCGTCGATCGTGATGGCGTCCTGGGGGCATACGTCGGCACACGCTCCGCAGGCTGTACATTTATCTGCTATTACTTTCGGCATTTGAACACCTATCACAGTATGAAAAAAATCTGTATTTGTACTTTGCTAGTAACAACAACAAAATAATCCATGAAGGCCATGCCGTCCCATGATTTATTTTTCCGGAACCGTCATAACGCAGGACGGGGCGGTCGAAGGATATGTCGGTCTGGAGGATGGAATGGTCGCAGAGGTCTCCGAGGGCATATGCCCGGCCGAGCCTTTGGCGAGGGGCATAATCGTCCCCCCCATGGTGAATGGGCACACCCATTGCGCCGATTCGGACCTGACGGTTCCGAATGGCATCAGCCTCTGCGAACTTGTTGGGCCTGACGGCGTCAAGGAAAAATACCTTAAGGAATCGATTCCAGAAAAAATAACCGAAGGTATGAAGCGTTTTTCAAAACTGGCACATATTAACGGCATAGGGACGTTCATTGACTTCCGCGAGGGCGGCGCCGAGGGCAGCATGATACTGAGAAGGGCCGTCCCCGGAGCTTTCATACTGGGAAGGCCGTCGTCGGAGGAGTTCGACCCGAACGAATTGGACGACATACTTAGGTATGCAGACGGGATCCAGCTTTCCGGGATAAACGATGTGCCAGCACCATATTCCGAGGCTGTAGCGGACTATGCCGTCCGTTCTGGGAAGATGTTCGCCATACATGCCAGCGAGGGCTCCCGTGAAGATATCGACTCGATATTAGCACTTTCGCCGTCCTTCTTGGTCCACATGGCCTCCGCGGAGCGCTCGGACCTCCTCAGATGCGCCGACGAGGACGTTCCCATCGTATCATGTCCCAGATCCAACAAGTTTTTCGGTCTGACCCCTCCGCTGGCCATGATGAACGAATGCAACAACACGGTGATACTGGGAACAGACAACGCCATGCTCTGCAACCCGGACATGAGAGAGGAGGCCAGGCAGTACTTTTCCTTCCTTATGGATCAGAAAGGCGGCCTGGAAAACATATGGGGCGCCATGGTGCTGAACGGAAGAAAGCTATTATATGATTGGAAAAGAATCGGGCTCCGACCTGGCATGGACGCCGATATTACGGTTCTGCCCTCCGAGGACGGCACCGCGGGCGGGATGCTAAGGAGCTCGGAACGCGTACTGCGCTACAGACAGACAAAAAAGGGTGATTAATAATGGTTTTCGATAAGATACTTGTTCCTACTGACGGAAGCGAATATACCAAGGCGGCCGTGAGGAGGGCCATGGATCTCGCCAAACTCAGCAGCGGTAAAATAACCGCCCTTTACGTGATGGACCAGACGATCTTCACCAATGTCCCCATGGACACCGCCGTCATGAACGTCTACCGCACGCTGGAGAAGGAGGGCAAAAATGCGCTCCAGTTCGTCGAAGAGCTGGGAAGGGAGGCGGGGGTCAGCGTCGAGATCAAGCTGGCCGAGGGAATTCCGATAAAGGTGATACTCGAACTATCCAAGGAATACGACGTCATAGTGATGGGCACCCTTGGAAGGACAGGTATGTCAAAACTTCTAATGGGAAGCGTGGCCGAGAGGGTGGTCAGAGCTTCCAGATGCCCCGTAATGGTGGTTAGGTCCCCTGAGGCTGATAAACAATGAGAACAGTATCCGAAATAATGACTCTGGCACCCATAGTGGCAGAGGTGCCGGGAACACGAAACGACGCGATCAACATAATGGTCAGGAACGACCTCACGGGACTTCCGGTGATCCGAGGCTCCGACGGAAAACTAGTGGGGGTCGTCTCCAGAAGGGACCTCTTCAGAAAATTCGAGGAGGACCAGCTTTCGCTCATCATGAAGAAGAATCCCATATTCGTCGACAGCAAGACTCCCGTGAGCAAAGCCGCCGAGGTATTCTTCAAGGAGAGGATCCACAGGCTCCCCGTCACAGAGGACGGGAAGCTCGTCGGAATAATCACCCCCACCGACCTCATGGACTCTGTCAGGGCCCTCAACAGTAAGATCACGGCCGAGGAGGCCATACACACCACCTGCGTGACCGCGTGGGAGCACGACCCGCTTTCCTACACGATACCCGCCATGAGGGTCAGCGACGTCCCGGCGGTACCCGTTCTCGATATGAACGGGAAGCTCGTCGGTATACTGACCGACCGTGACCTGTTCAGCGACCAGTCCGGGGACCCGGAGGCCATGAAGGCCCTGGGCGTTGAAGACACTTCGCTGGCCGGATACAGGAACGTACTTCCGCTGTTCTACACGGCCACCGACAAATACCTCGATCAGAAGAAAGAGGTGAGCGACTTCATGGTGAGAGACCCCATCACGGTGTACAAGAAGACCTCGATATCAGAGGTCGCCAGGATCATGAAGGCCAACGACTTCGGGCAGATACCTGTCAGAGGTTCCAAGGACGAACTGATCGGAATGGTCTACGATGTCGATATTTTGATGGCACTGACTGGTAATTCCAATGAATAAGGAAGCAGACGGCAACGAACTTATGGCCATCTGCAAACGCAGGGGCTTCATCTGGCCTTCCTTCGAGCTTTACGGCGGGGTGGCCGGAATGTTCGACTACGGACCGCTCGGATGCACGATGAAGAACAACATACTGGAAGTCTGGAGGGACATATACAAGGGGCGGGAGGGTTTTGTGGAGATAGACTCCGAGACCGTAAACCCCGCCGACGTGTTCAAGGCCTCGGGACATGTGGACGAATTCTCGGACTACATGACATACTGTACACAGTGCCAGCTTCCGTTCCGGGCCGACCACCTCGTAAAGAACTTCTGCGAGAACCCGGACACTATGAGCCCGGCGGAGCTAGAGCGCGCATTCTCCGAGTTCGGCATCAAATGCCCGGAATGCGGAGGAGACCTCGGCAAAGTTGAGGAGTTCAACCTCATGTTCAAGACGACCATCGGGCCCGGCTCCTCACGTGTGGGCTACCTCAGGCCCGAGACCGCCCAGGGGATATTCGTCAACTTCCAGAACCTTTACCGCTATAACAGGGAAAAGCTCCCCCTGGGGGTCATACAGACCGGCAGGGGGTACAGGAACGAGATCTCTCCCCGTCAGGGCATGATAAGGATGAGGGAGTTCAACATGATGGAGGTCGAGCTCTTCGTCGACCCCCACGACAAAGGCTGGTCCAGGTTCCCCGAGGTGGAGGACGAGGAGCTGGCCCTTGTGCCCAACACCGGCACGGAGACCGTTGTGAAGACCGTCAGACAGGCTGTGGACGAGGGCATCATCGCGAACCGCGTGCTCGCTTACTTCGTGTGCACGACGAAACAGCTCCTTCTGCGCCTGGGCATCGATGCGGACAGGCTCAGGTTCAGGCAGCACCTTAAGGACGAGATGGCCCATTATGCGGCGGACTGCTGGGATGCGGAAGTGCTGCTGTCCTATGGATGGACAGAGATCACAGGCATAGCGGACAGGGGATGCTGGGACCTTTCCAGGCACTCGCAGTTCTCCGGTTCCGACCTTTCGCACTTCGACAGGTTCGACGAGCCCAGGGAGATGACGTCGGTAAAGGTCCAGGCCAACCACAGGATGCTCGGACCGGCCTTCAAGGGCAGGGCCAAGGATATCGCGGCCGCCCTGGAGACCAAGGCCCCGGGAGACGTCCGTGACGGAAAGATCGTGCTGAACGTCGGCGGGGAGGAGGTCGCTCTGACCCGGGAGTATTTCGAAGTGAAAGAGGTGACGGAAAAGGTCACGGGCGAACGCATCGTGCCCCATGTCATAGAGCCCTCCCACGGACTCGACAGGATCTTCTACTCGCTGCTGGAACATTCTTACTTCTATGACGAGAAGAGAGAGTATTCGGTGCTGAGGCTCAGACCTGAAGTTGCGCCCATAAAGGTCGGAGTGTTCCCGCTGATGGAGAAGGACGGCCTCGACGTGCTCGCCAAAGAGATATACGACAAGGTACACTCCACGATGACCGAGGCCTATTACGACGGCTCGGGGACCATCGGGAAGAGGTACGCCCGCATGGACGAGATCGGCACCCCCTGGTGCATTACGGTCGACTACGAGTCCCTCGAAGGCCCCGACAAAGGTACGGTCACGATAAGGGAGAGGGACACGGGCGACCAGAAGCGCATTCCCGCGGACAAGGCGGCGGAGATAGTCCGCTGCCTGGTGGACGGACTCAGCTTCGCCGACCTCTAAACTACAAAAAAACCCCTTTTATCCTTCTGCCAGCATAATGCTGGCTTGCCGAACTAAGTTTTATAGACATTGAAGGCGATGTAGACATGAGGATTTATTTATGGTGATTAAAGATCTAGAAGATCCGAGAAGGCTTTCGATGCTCAGGTCTCAAATCGATGCTAATTCCGTCGAAGAGATCATGGACAGCGACTTCCCGACCGTTGGTTCCGACGACCGCCTCTCCGATGTCCTGTCGGTGATGAGGGATACGAACTACCAGGACGTCCCGGTCGTTGATAACGGAACGTACATGGGCGTGATAAGCTACACCACGATCCTAAAAAAGAAGAGCGCCAACATGGACTCCAAGGTCAAGGGCCTCATACGAGGGGTCCCCATGCTCAGCAAGAGCGACGACATCACTAAGATCGCGGAGGAGATGACCGGTAACAACTGCAGGCAGCTTCCCGTGATATCCGGAAAGAGGATCATAGGCGTGGTGTCCAGGAGAGCTCTTGTAGGCATAGCCTCCAGGATCAAGGTCCTGAACGAGATCAAGGTCTGGGAGATAATGACCAATCCCGTCAAGAGCGTGGGCGCCAACGCCATGCTGTCCGATGCCTTCGAGATGATGCAGGAACTCGACACTCTGACCGTGCCCATCGTCAACAACGAGAACAAAGTGGTCGGAGTCGTCGGCATGAGGGAGATAATCGACAACAACTGGAGGAACGACAACAAGATCATAGGGGACCTCGAGAAGAACGCCAGGGCCCAGATCACCGTGGAATCGGTCAGCGTCAATCCGGCCGTGACCGTCAACTGGGACGACACCGTGGAGGACGCGGCGGCCCTGATGGTCGACAACGACATCTCCACCCTGCCCGTGGTCGAAGGGAACAAGCTCGTCGGAGTGCTCACGCAGTACGACATAATAGAGATAATCTCCGCTTGCCGCGAGAGGGAGCTCATATTCATACAGATCAGCGGTCTGGAGGACGATGACAAGGCCGCCACCGAAGCGCTGTACGAAGTGATCGAAGAGCAGATGGTGAAGATCGGCAAGGTTTACAGGCCCGAGAGCCTGATGCTCCACGTCGCCAGGTACAACGACACCGGCGGCTCGGCCAAGTACAGCATCTCCGCGAGACTGTACATGAGAGGCAAGGTCGTGAACTTCAAGGAAGTGGGATGGGACCTGGTAAGGACCACCTCGGACCTGATGAAGAAGATTTCCGAGTCCGTCATGTCCATGAAGGACTCCAAGATCAAGTTCCGCCAGCGCAAGAAGTGAAACTTTTTCCCTCACAACCTTTTTTAATACCCTCTTTTATAGTGTGCCCTGTTCAACATGCCGCAGTATGACTCAGCTTCAATAGAGGGACGCTGGCAGAAGATGTGGAAGGACGATGGGGTCTACCATTTCGACCCTAAGTCCGAAAAACCCGTTTTCAGCATAGATAATCCACCAAGGTACACTTCCGGATCTCTGCATCTGGGACATGCTACCGGTTATTCGATCTCCGACTTCGCGGCGCGTTACAAGCGCATGAGAGGACATAACGTGTTCTTCCCCCTGTGTTTCGACGTGAACGGGACGCCTATCGAGGTGAAGGTCGAAAAGAAATACAACATTACAAAGCTCGACCTTCCCCGAAAAGAGTACCGAAAGCTGTGCAGCGACTACGCCAACGGCTTCATCGCCGAGATGACCCGGGACTTCGAAAAACTGGGCGAGAGCATGGACCCCAGCATATACTATCAGACGGACGCCACGTACTACCGGAAGATCACTCAGCTATCCTTCGTGGAACTGTTCAAAAAAGGCCTGGTCTACAAGGCCAACTTCCCGGTGAACTGGTGCCCCAGGTGCATGACCGCCCTTGCGGACGCCGAAGTGGAATACATGGACAATGTCAACAAATTGAACTTCATCAAATTCGGAGTTGCCGGCACCGACGAATACGTGCTTATAGCCACCACCCGCCCCGAGCTGCTTTGCACATGCCAGGTAGTGGCTGTCCATCCGGACGATGCAGATAAACGGCACCTTGTCGGAAAAGAGCTTGTCACCCCTCTGTACGGCAAGAAGGTCAAGGTCATAGCAGACGAGAAGGTGGACCCGGCGTACGGTACGGGTTTCGTGATGATATGCACAATAGGAGACAAGGACGACCTCGAATGGGTAATGAAATACCATCTGCCGATGGAGAAGGGCATAGACGAGACCGGAAGAATGACCGCGCTCTCGGGAAAATACGAAGGGATGCCCGTGGCGGAGGCCAGAGAGGCCGCCATCGCGGACCTGGGAGAGTCCGGCCTTCTGGTGAGACAGGTTGACAATCCTCAGCAGGTGTCCATATGCTGGAGGTGCAAGACGCCCATCGAGTACCTTCAGGTCCCGCAGTGGTTCCTGAAGACGCTCGATTTCAAGGAAGAAGTCCTGAAACGCGCCGACGAGATCCGGTGGCACCCTGAGTTCATGAAGGTCCGCCTAAGGGACTGGGTCGAATCCCTTGAGTGGGACTGGGTGTTGAGCAGGCAACGCATTTTCGCCACCCCGATACCCGTATGGGAGTGCGCCGACTGCGGCCATGCCGTATGCGCAGAGAAGGAACAGCTTTACTGCGACCCGGTGGAGGACGGGCCGCCGGTGGAGAAATGCCCCGAATGCGGCGGTGAGATGGTGGGATGCACCGATGTGTTCGACACATGGATGGATTCTTCCGGGTCCGCACTCTACAACACATACTGGCACAGGGACGATGAGATGTTCCGTAAGCTTTTCCCGATGTCCCTCAGGCCGCAATCCCACGATATCATAAGGACGTGGGCATTCTATTCCATACTGCGCTCCGAGCAGATAGCCCAGAGCGTGCCCTGGAAGGAGGTTATGATCAACGGGTTCATAATGGCGCCAGACGGCACCCCGATGCACTCCTCGGTGGGGAACGTGATCGACCCCGTGCCCATCTTGGAGAAGTACGGCGCCGATGCTTTGCGCTACTACGCCGCGACCTGCTCGCTAGGCATCGACCATGCGTTCAGGGAGCCCGACGTGGTACGCGGAAGGAAGCTCTGCAACAAGATATTCAACCTGGGGCAGTTCGTCACCCGTTTCTTCGATTCGAAACCCGGGAAGGAATGCAACGGCCTGCGGGTTTCGGACAGATGGGTCCTCAGCAGATACTCGGAGACCGTCAGAGAGGCGACGGAATGGTTCGAGACATATCAGTTCGACAAGGCCATGAAAGCCATAGAGGGCTTCATCTGGCACGAGTTCGCCGACCACTACGTGGAGATGGCTAAGGGAAGGAGCGACGAAGCAGTTAAATACACTCTGTACAACGTTTTCTACGGCTCCCTTAAGCTCATGGCCCCGATCATGCCCCACGTGACGGAAGAGCTTTACCAGACCATATTCAGGCAGTTCGAGGGCGACGCCAGCATACACCTGGCGTCGTGGCCGGAGCCCATCCTCTACGACAGTGAAGCGGAAAGGATCGGAGACGTCCTGAAGGATGTGGTCGCGGCCATACGCGCATGGAAGTCGGAGAAGAAAATGCCCCTGAACGCAGAGATAGCGTTTTTGGAGCTGACAGGTCCGGATTCATCGGCCTTAGAAAGTGCCAGGGACGACATTTCCGAGACTGCGAAAGCATCTGAGATCGCGATCGCCGAGTCCGCGGAGCTTACGGAAGAGGTTGTGGGCGTCAAACCCGTACACTCAAAACTGGGCCCCGCTTTCAAGTCGGCGGCGAAAGCCATAGTGGCCGCGATATCGTCCATGGACCCTTCGGACGTCGCAAAGCAGATCGCCGGCGGATCGATAAAGATCGAAGCGGGCGAGGTCTACGAACTGGGCCCCGAGTATTTCGAACTGGATAAACGCCTCACGCTCGGCGGTAAGGCCGTGGAGACGATTCAGGTCGGCGGGATACTGATTGTGATCGAGCTTTAAAAAAAAGGAAGAAGGTCACTGTACTACGTTCACAGTGATCCTCTTCCCATCGAATTTCATCTTGGTAAGATCGGAGGTCATCTTCCTTCCGAAGTCCTTGTGGACCTCTACAACGGATGACGTGCTTCCGATCTCGATGTTCCCGATGGAATACTCTCTGATCCTCGCATTCCTTATGATGAACTCGGACAACCCTACTTTTCCGAAACCGTCCTTTTTACCGAGGTTTATCTCGAATTTCACCATTCCGAAGACGTCGGCGGCCTGATCGAAGTCCACGACCATCCGTATGGTGTCCTTGCTCCCCTCCTCGGCGTCCGGTACTTCCCTTTTTGTTATCTCCATCCCTGTGCGGAGCTCGAACTCGTGCACGAGATGCTCCTCCTCGGCGGTGACGAAAGATACTGCCGTTCCCTCTTTGCCGGCCCTTCCCGTGCGTCCTATCCTGTGGATATAGGTCTCCACGTCCTCTGGCATGTCGTAGTTGATCACGTAAGATATGTCGTCCACGTCGAGCCCCCTTGCGGCGACGTCCGTGGCGACGAGTATCTGCACCCTGCCTTCCTTGAAGTCCCTGAGCACCTTCTCCCTCTTGGACTGGGGCATGTCACCGTGTATGGCCTCGGCGACGTACTTGTACTGGTCCAGACGTTCGATCAGCATGTCGACCATCCTCTTGGTCTGACAGAATATTATCGCTTTGGGCTGGTCGATGTCCAGTATCCTGCTGAGCGCCCATGACTTGTTCCTCCTTCCCACCGAGATGTAGTACTGCTTGGTAAGGTCCAGGACCACCTCGTCCCTGGAGACGCTGATCTCCTTGGGGTCCCTCATGTAGTCATAGGAGAGGCGTTTGACGCCTTCGGGCATCGTGGCGGACATCAACAGGGTCTGCCTGTTGGAGGGCATCATGCGCAGTATGTCCTCGATGTCCTCGATGAATCCCATATCCAGCATGCGGTCGGCCTCGTCCAGCACCACTACCTTGATGGCGCTGAGGTTCAGCTCTTTGCGGGACATCATGTCCTTTACGCGCCCCGGCGTTCCGGCGATGATGTCGGCGCCCTTCTTGAGCTGCTTGATCTGGCCCTCGATGCTTGCTCCTCCGTATATCGGGATACATACGTGTCCGGTGTATTTGGAGAGCTTCGACATCTCCTCGGAGACCTGGACGGCCAGCTCTCTGGTGGGCGCGAGTATTATGGACTGGGGGACCTTCTGCGGCACGTCTATCTTGCCGAGGATTATCGACCCGTAGCATCCCGTCTTTCCTGTTCCGGTCTGCGCCTGGGCGAACATGTCCCTTCCGGTCAGCCCGATCGGGACGGCCGATACCTGGATCGGGGTGGGCTCTTCCCATCCCATGTCGTCCATGGCTCTGGCAACTTCTTCCGGAATACCTATATCTGTGAATTTTGAGATCATCATACCACTTGATCCGAACTTAAACAGCCTGTGACTTCAACACAGACAACGCTCAATTTCGCCACTCGATATGCCCGCTATATTTATAATAATGACTGGAAGGAAATAAAGCAACGGCAAAGTATATATTTAAAAAGTCAATCTGTGGAAATGCACTGTGGATGTGGTGTAGCTGGTTATCACTTAACCTTGCCAAGGTTAGAACTCGGGTTCGAATCCCGGCATCCGCACTTTCAACTCTATCCATATCGTCGAATTTGGATTCCGATATTTTTCGTTCCGGCTTATTTGGCATATTTCGTTCATTCTCTCATTTCTTTCTGTTCTTCTTCCCTCAAACACTTATAATGCATAGAACCGCGCGGTCATCCTGCGGTTTCGCATGGTCTCTCTCAAGCGTCTTGACAGAGGCATGACCCATCCGGGCGCCGCGTATTATTTCGGAGGGCCCCGATCATCGCCTAGTTCGCCATCGTTGAGCCCTCGATCGGCCCGGGGATACAACGACCCTCTGACCGCTTTCTTACTTACTTTCGTCAAGAAACCATACTTTTTGAACCCATAGTATTAGTAGCTAGCGATACGGTTATATTGCGAACCTGCAATATTTAACCATGTACGCTAACGAGCAAAAACTCAGGCGAACCTTGTTGTTGCTTGCCGCAACGGCATTCTTGATGTTGGGCCTCGGCGCCTCGGCGCTGTTAGTCAACGACATCGAAGAGGCCTCTGCGACATCAGAACCCGAGTCAGACGTCCAGATCGGAGATTTCACATATGACCTGAATCCCTCTCTCCACACGGCTACGGTCAAGGGCTTGAGCGCCGCTGGGATGTCGAAGAATTCAGTCTCGATCCCCGCCAGCGTCGAGTCTTCTTCCACAAATTACAACGTTGTGTCAATAAACAGCTATGCCTTCGGAAACAACGAGACGCTGACGTCCGTCATTATCCAAGGGCATGTGAGCATATTCACCGGGGCTTTCAGCGGATGTACGAGCCTCATATCCGTGACCCTGCCTGACACCACTTCCGTTGTGGTGTCCGATGCTTTCTCCGGTTGCACCAGCCTCCATTCCCTGGGCCTGTTGGGCGGTTCGGTGACCGACTATGCCAATGTAATCGGTCTGTTCCCCGAGACGATCACTTCCGTGGCGTTCAGCAGCACGGCGTCGGTCAGTCTTGCGAGCATCGCATCGATCGAACGGATCACGAAGATTGGAATTGCGGCCTCTACGTCGACCCACGACATCTCGGGGCTCACCTTCAAGGACATGGTCGGAGCGACGATCGACGATGCCGATGATATAGAGGGCAAGGTTTTCGAACCGGAAACCCGCACCGTATGGGTACAGATAGCAACGATCGCGCCATCCGACCCCAACGTGGAGTACGAGGTGAACAGGGCAGATATGACCGCTCAGGTTGTCGGCCTTTATAATAATTCGACCACAGTGGCGGTCATCGACAGCTGGTTCATCAGCGAAGGCGCGGCCTTCGAGGTCACCTCCATCGCCGACAATGCCTTCTCTGGCTACATTCCCCTTGCATCTGTGACGATTCCGGACGGCATAACGTCGATCGGAAACAGTGCGTTCAGCGGATGCACGTCGCTGACGTCGGTGACAGTGCCGGACAGCGTGACATCGATAGGAAACAACGCGTTCCATTATTGCTCCAATCTTGCCTCGGCGACGATGTCGGACAATCTGACCTCGATCGGCTCCAGCCTGTTCCATGGCTGTTCGGCACTGACGAGCATCGCGATACCGGATGGAGTAACGTCCATTGGCAGCAGTGCGTTCGCCGGGTGCTCTTCCTTGGAGACGGTCACGATACCGGAGGGCGTAATTTCGATAGGGGACAGTGCTTTCAACGGTTGCTCTTCTTTGGAAACCATAACGCTGCCTGACAGCCTCACATCCATCGAGGATATGGCATTCTATGGATCCGGACTTACCTCCGTCACGGTTCCCCAAAACGTCTCTTCCATCGGCGAGGGCCCATTCTCCAACTGTCAGAACCTCGACGAAATATTTGTGGCCGACGAAAACGCGAACTACATGGACGAAGACGGGGTCCTGTACGATGCGGACGGCACCACGCTTGTCCAGTATCCAGGCGCACGGGCCGGGGCGTTCTCAATACCCGAGGGCGTGACGACGGTCGGAATGTATGCTTTCGCCTGGTCCTCCGTTACGTCGGTGACGATACCGGGCAGCGTAAATTCTCTGGAATTTTATGCTTTCAGCTACAGCGCGGCGTTGACATCCGTGACCATGCCGGACAGCATCGGCACGATACCTCCAGCCTTCTCGGGATGCGATGCCCTCACCTATGTGATGATCAAGGGAGGTGCTTCATCGACCGTTACAGACTATACGGGAATCCTTAACAAGATCCCCGCTCCGACTACGGTTGTCGTGGACAGCCCTGCGGCGGTCGACCTCACCAAGATAAGTGCCTTCGGCACCGTGACGAAGATACTGTTGACCGAAAACACGGTCGACTCTACCGGCCTCACGCTGAGGACGGGGGGCGAGGTTATCACCAACTCTGCCGAAAGGGCGGCGATGGCATATACGACTGATGACCTTTCCAGGATAATATGGGACGGCACAGCGACAGTACCATTACCAAGTGGCGAGAGCGGGCTCGTCTACAATGGCAACGATCAGGTCGGTGCCGTTAATACTGACAAGTATTTATTCGCCACAAACATAGGAAAGGTTCCTGGGACATATACTTCGACGGCTACACTTACCGATCAGACCAACGATACTTGGTCTGACGGGACCACGAGCAACAAGACCGTGACCTGGTCCATAGCAAAGGCCACTCTGACCGCAACTTACTCGGGAGAGACGGTGGTTTATGGAACTGCTCCGGCGCTTACCGTCACCGTAACGGGATTCGTTGGAAACGAGACCGCATCCGATGCAGATGGCTATTCGGCTCCTACGGTCAGCAACTCCGACACCGCGGTTGGAACATATTCCCTGACACCTGCAGGAGGTTCTGCTGACAACTACGAGTTCTCATATGTGGCAGGAACTCTGACCATAGAAGCGGCCGGTGATGGTGATGATAGTGATGATTCCGGCGATGTCGGGACCAATGACAACACCTTCCTGTACGTCGGGGCTTCCGCCGCCGCAATAGCGATAATAGCCGCATTGGCTGTGATAGTGATAAGAAGGCGGTAAGCTAAAACTTTTGATTTAAAACCCCGCCCATCCGGGCGGGGGAATATCTCTTTTAATTGTTTTTATACAAGTATATCAATAATATTTAAGGTATCCGTTCTTTTTAAAAGCAAGGACCAGAGCATCTCATACAATTGATTTGCTGGCACATCGTCTTCCTTTATTTTTACATCAGATGATCGAGAATTTTTATTCACCTGATTTCGATGGCGCCGCCGCAACATAGATCGACGCACAGTCCGCATCCGTCGCACTTCGTGGAATCGACATAAGTACGCCATCCCATCGCGGCGCTATCGTCCTGTTCCCTGTGTATAGTGCCGAGAGGACACTTCCTCATCGGTTCGCAGTACTCTTCCAAAGAAGGGCATTTTTCCATATCGATGTATGCTTCGATCTTACCGACCTCCATGACATCATATCTACCGGGGACCGGTTTATTAACACTCTCCCGCACGGTATTTTTTTCTTTGCTGGTCCGCTTTTCTCCCGGCCGAAAGATAAGATATCTTAAGATCTCTCGATCGCCTCCTCCACTCTTCAAGGTCGATTGAACAAGTATTAAATATGACGAGCCGTAATGAATTCGTATATTCGAATATGCGAATATGTAAATTCAAACGGTGTACAATGGAGAATATAATCGATGTCTTGAAAGCGCTGTCCGATGAAACCAGGCTCCGGATGATAAGTTTGCTGAAGGTCAGAGAGCTCTGCGTATGCGACATAATGGATACGCTGGAGATTACACAGACCAAGGCGTCGAGGCACCTGAAGAACCTGAAGGCCGTTGGGCTGGTGACAGACCGCCAGCAGGCCCAATGGGTGTACTATTCCATCGCGCACGGAATAGATGACCGCCTGCTCGACGAACTGATCGACAGGGCACGCATATCCGAACCGTACAAATCGGACCTGATAAGGCTGGAAGAGCGCGGGAGCAGATGCGGAAGGGAGTGCTGAAAATCCGCATGTAAGTATGAAGGCGTTTTATGAGCGAAGAACAGAGATCGGGCATCGGTGTTTTCGAAAAGTATCTGACGCTGTGGGTTTTGCTCTGCATGGCAGCAGGGGTCCTGATAGGTAAATTCGTATCCGCGATACCGGACTTCCTGGAGTCGCTGGAGGTCGCGGGCATAAACATGCCCATTGCAATCCTGATCTGGCTGATGATCTATCCGATGATGATGAAGGTCGACTTCAAATCGGTCATGAACGTCAGGAAGCATCCCAAGGCGATCCTGATATCCACCGGGAGCACCTGGGTGATCAAACCGTTCCTCATGTTCGGACTCGCAACGCTGTTCCTGGCGTTGATCTTCAAGCCGCTGATACCGGCGGACCTGGCCCAAGATTTCGTTACAGGGGCGGTTATACTGGGAGTGGCCCCGTGCACCGCGATGGTGTTCGTCTGGAGCGCCCTCACAAAGGGTGACCCGGCATACACGTTAGTGCAGGTGTCGATCAACGACATCATTATCCTTATATTGTTCATCCCGTTGGTGCAGCTTTTGCTGGGAATAAACAATGTAGCTGTTCCCTGGGATACGCTGGCGTTTTCTGTCGTATTGTTCGTGGTCGTGCCTCTGGCCGCAGGTGCGGCAACTCGCATCTTGATGATAAGAAAGAAGGGCATCGAATACTTCAACAGAAAATTCGTTCCGAAATTCGGCGGTATCACCAGCGTCGGCCTTCTGCTCACGCTCATACTGATCTTCTCTTTCCAAGGGGACGTAATAATGGAGCAGCCTCTGTTCGTTCTTCTGATCGCAGTTCCACTGATACTGCAGAACATTATCTCCTGGAGCCTCACTTACGGCCTATGCATCTGGACCCGACAGCCGCACAGGGTCGCGGCCCCGGTCTCTCTGATAGCCGCCTCTGACTTCTTCGAGCTTGCGGTCGCGGTGGCCATAGCCCTTTTCGGGCCCGGGTCCCCTGTGGTGCTGGTATGCACAGTGGGAGTCCTTACCGAAGTGCCGGTGATGTTGCTTCTGGTGAAGATCGTGAACAAAACGAAAAACAGGTTCCCTCAGGACAACAGAGGCGACACAATAATCAGGACTTGAGACGTCATAAAGTTACAACTCTCGATCGAGGTTTATATATGAAAGATAAGGAAGAGATTAGGGAATCGATAAGAAAGGATTATTCCGATGTGGCAAAGGGCGCATCTAAGGGATGTTGCGGCGGCGGACTAGGATGCTGTAGCACTATTGAAATTAAAAACGCCTCTCTGACCATGGGATATTCGAAAGAAGACCTCAAAGAAATACCCCTGGGGGCGAACATGGGGCTCGGGTGCGGAAATCCTATAGCAATAGCCTTGCTGAAAGAGGGGGAAAGGATTCTGGACCTGGGAAGCGGAGGAGGCTTCGATTCTTTCCTGGCCAGAAGAAAAGTGGGCGAGACGGGGTTCGTCATCGGGATCGATATGACGCCCGAAATGATCAAACTTGCAAGGAATAACGCAAAGAAGAGCGGCTTCGACAACGTTGAATTCCGCCTTGGGGAGATTGAAAATCTTCCTGTCGCCGACTGCTCAATGGACGTGGTCATATCGAACTGCGTGATCAATCTGTCCCTGGACAAACAGCGTGTCTTCAAAGAGGCATACAGGGTTCTGAAGAGTGGCGGGAGGCTTTCGGTATCCGATGTGGTCGCTACTGCGGATATTCCCGAAGAAATCAAAGGCGATCTTGCGAGCATCTCGAACTGCATCGCCGGTGCGGAGCATGTAGACAGACTAAAGGTCATGTTGGAAAATGCCGGTTTCATCAAAATACGAATGATGCCAAAAGACAACAGCAGAGAGATCATAAAAAGTTGGGAATCGGGAAATAATCCGGAAGATTTCGTCGCATCATTCATAATCGAAGCAGAAAAACCGCAGCAAAGGAGCCAAGAAAGTGAACGATAAACCCAAAGTTGCGTTCATATGCGTACACAATTCCTGCCGTTCGCAGATAGCAGAGGCCCTCGGTAAGCACTACGCAGGAGATGTCTTTGAAAGCTATTCTGCCGGCACGGATGTAGATCTGTGCATCGACAAGGACGCAGTGAGGTTGATGAAAGAGAAATACGATATCGACATGGAGAAGACCCAGTATCCAAAAAATGTGGAGTCGCTTCCGATAATCGATGTCAAGATATCGATGGGGTGCGGCGTATCATGCCCTCATATTCATGCCGGTGTTTCAGAGGATTGGGAACTGGAAGACCCCAGAGGCAGAGGGGACGATTTTCTTCTAATGGTTATCGACCGGATCGACATGAAGATCAGAGGTCTCGTGGACAGTCTGCGATCGTGAATAGCTTCAGAGATTTTTAGAATTGATGACCGTGTCCGGATGTGCGCCGGGAAGTCGCCCTCTCGATCAGGCGGCAGGCCATATAGTATTTTCTTCGGATCTCACCGAAGATTGCAACGCCCGGTGCATCGAAGAATGGCCTTCCCTGACCGCATCGCAAGCCCGTACAGCCCGTGGGAGTATACCTTTTCGCCAGAGTCACTTAACCAGTACAAGAAGCATCTTGAACCGGGTCACTCCCTTCACGGAGTGCGGGACCCCTTTCGGCATGACGATCGAATCGCCTTCCTTGAGATGGAACTCCTTACCGCCGATGACAATCTCGCCCTCTCCGTCCAGGGCAACGACGAAAGCGTCTCCGGGTGCGGTATGCGCGTTCAGACCTTCACCCTCGTCTATAGCGATCACGGAAAGATTGAGGCTGTCCCTCTTCACTAGTGTCAGGTTGACGACCTGACCGGGACGGTATTCCACCATCTCTTTAGCGGCCATCCTGGTAGAAGCATCGATGTTCTTGATTAATTCCCCTTCCATGGGAAGTAATATGCTTGCATACTTAACTGGTTTTGCTGCCGATATCGTCACATCGGTTTCTTCGGGGATGACGTAGACCTCGCCTGCGGATATCTCGGCCGGAGGTTCCGAACCTATATGCAATATCCCGCTGAGTACCAGTATGATGTTATTGTAGGGGGCCTTCATCTCGCTGATCTCCTCTCCCTCGTCCAGGAAGTATACGTATATCTCCGCCGATCGAGAGTACGACACGCCGTAGCTTATTGTCTGGCCCCTTCCCTCCGAGACCAGGTCCTCCAGTCTGAATTTTTTTGTATAACCGACCTTCCTGAAGACCGACATAAAGGTGACATAGCCTCAATGAACAATATACTTCCCTGTTCAGGCCTTTCCCAAATAACTGTAAAAAGGTAAAATACGCCTATTGCGGTACTTGTCCATGGACAACACGCTGACAGTTTTTGATTCGGAATATGCCCGCTCCGAGCACCGTTCCGATTATGAAAGGTTCAAGAGATCCATGGATGCCCTTGCAAAGAACGGTATCGGGATCAAATATGTGGACTGCGGGTCGGCGGCGGATGTCGCAGGGGACGGGGAGGCCCGAGAGATCGTGGAATCCGAGGGCTTCGGTTCCCTTCCGATCGCAGAATACAACGGAGTGGCGATAGCGATGGGCGAATACGTTTCGGACCAGGACCTTGCTGACTTCCTGAACGTTCCCGACGGTGTCCTGAGCGTTGACCGCTCAAAGCCTCCCGCGCTCAACGAACTGGGCCCATCGTGCTCATGCGGCTCCGGCGGAACGGTCCCAAAGTGATCAGAGGACCTTCCAAGACCCGGAGCGACGGCTTCCGATCCTGACCAGCGAACCGTCCGACTTGAGGTCTGAGATGTGGCGTTCGACCTGACGCCTGCCAAGGCCTACGACCTCCGACAACCGGCCGACGGTTATGCTGCGGTCGGAGGATATCGCTTCAAGTATCCTTTCGGCCGCAGGGGCCCTCTCTGCCCGGGGAGCTCCCCGTCTGACGACCGATACCGTTACGGTACCGGACCTGTAGTCTTCGTCGATGGCCGCTTCATATCCCGCCGCATCCATCTCCGATAACGCCCGTCCGAGGCCGCGGCAATGAGAGACCGTGCCCAGGATCTTTGCCACTGCCGGATTCCTGCGGTCTTTGGCGCCTTTCACCGACAGCTCTCTCCCTGCACGGAACAGTCCAGAATTCGATATCTTGACCTTACCTTCCATACATTCCACGGAAACTCCGTCACCGAAGTAGAAATCAGAATGTGCCAGTGCATTGATTATCAGCTCTTTGACCGGTCCCGATATATCCGGAAGGAGAAGATCGATAGCATCCGATACATCAAGGTAGTAATCTACGACATTACCCGTCCATCTTCCGTCTTCCGAATCTATCAGTTTTTTCTCGTCCCTATATCGGAGACGGTAGCCAGGATATATCGATGAAACAGTATAGTAATCAGAAAAGAGAAGGGCCCCTGCATTGGTCGGCCTCAGCCACCCGTCCGAATCGGCCGCCGATAAGGTGAACGACAGGAACTCGTCATCGCTGCGGCCCTCCCATATATGGCCCTTTTTCATTACCGACTTCCTGAAGGCCCTGACTGAATCTGTGCTGATGATCGAAATGTCCAATCCCGTAGGTTCCGTGTCGGATCCAGCGTCCGAACTGTCTCTGATCATCGACCTGACGCTATCGGAGCCGCACCTCACGGTTTTACCTTCCGATCTAACGAACGTGCCGGTTTCACACGAACCACCGATAAAAACGGGCCGGACATATCTTTCGGCAGACGGAACTTTCACAAAAAAACCATCCGGCGTTTTTACCATGTCCGATTCCATGAGGATATTTGAACTGACGACCGAACGGTCGAAAAGTCCCTTTCTTATCTCGGCCATCGTCTCTTCCGAGTCAGAATCAAAGCTCCCTTTGTTGAAAACACTGATGTGTCCGCCGCCCGAATTCGCGAACGCCGAATAATTTTCCCAGAATTTCAAGGGAAGGCAGTTCTGCAGGGGCATACTCTCTGTTCCCATCCCCTCCGGCCGGCTGGCCTTACCTTCAGCGTAGCGCATTCACGCATCCCATAATAACAATCTTAATCATAGAATATAAAACTACCGATTATAATGTCTTTTTAAAGACTTTTTATTGGATTATTTATGACAAATTAAAGACATTATTATGACATTAAACCATTATTATAATGTCATTTATCTATATTATGTCTTATTTAATCTGTATGATATCAGATTCCCGCGACGACTGCATGACGTAATTTGAAAAGAATCAAGTACAACGCCGTTATTGACGTACCATGGATGAAGAAAAAACCAAAGGCCAACAGCTCGCCGAAGAACTGTTGATGAAGCCCAAGGGCCTTGGGGAGATCGACAACTCTATTCTGGCAGAATCGACGGAGTTTTGCGAGGAGTACAAGAAATTCCTTTGGAACAAGACCGAACGAGAGGTCGTCGACTACACGATACCCATCCTCGAATCAAAAGGATATACGGAGTATGTGAGGGGAAAGAAATATTCTCCCGGCGAGAAATTCTACATGAACAACCGCGGAAAAGGCCTCCTTATGGTGACCATGGGTTCCAAGCCCGTTTCCGAGGGAATGCGCATCGGAGTGAGCCACATTGACAGCCCCAGGCTGGATTTCAAACCCAACCCGCTGTTCGAGAGCACGGGGATGGCTTATTTCAAAACACACTACTATGGCGGGATAAAGAAGTACCAGTGGTTCGCGATCCCCCTTTCGCTGCACGGCGTCGTCTGCAAAAACGACGGCAAGACTGTGAAAATTTGCATAGGCGAAGAAGAGGGCGAGCCCCAGTTCTGCGTGACGGACCTGCTGCCGCACCTTGCCAGGAATCAGATGAAACAGCCCGTCGCCGAGGCCTTCAACCCGGAGAACCTGAACATACTGATCGGGTCATGGCCTTACAATGACGAAAAAGTCTCCGACAAAGTAAAGCTGAATGTCATGAACATACTTTCCGAGAAATACGGTATTTCGGAGAAGGATTTCCTTTCCGCGGAACTGTGCGCGGTACCCGCCGCCAGGCCGATCGACCTCGGCCTCGACAGGTCCATGGTCGGAGCCTATGGCCAGGATGACAGCGTCTGCGCATACGCAAACCTTATGGCCGAGATGGACGCGAAGGGTCCGGAGTTCACCACCCTGACCGTGTTCGCAGACAAGGAAGAGACAGGGTCCGACGGAAACACGGGAATGCGCTCGTTCTTCTTCAGGGATTTCATGGAGGACATCGCCGACACTTACGGCCTGAAGGTACGCCACATACTCCAGAGGTCCATGTGCCTCTCGTGCGATGTGAACGCCGCGATAGACCCGGCCTTCATGGACGTCTACGAACCTACCAACTGCTCGTATCTGGGCCGTGGCCCGGTGGTCTCTAAGTACACGGGGTCCGGAGGTAAGTATTCTACAAACGATGCATCCGCCGAGACCATGAGCTTCCTTCGCAGCATCCTCGACGAGGAAGGGATACCTTGGCAGGTCGGAGAGCTGGGGAAGATCGAGGCGGGCGGCGGCGGAACGATCGCGTCGGAGATCTCGCTGCATAACCTAGACACCGTGGACATGGGAGTCCCGGTCCTTTCGATGCACGCGCCCCTGGAAGTGGTGTCCAAGGCTGACGTTCTGATGCTCTACAAGGCTATCAAGGCGTTTTACGAGAGCCCTAAGCATAAACCGTGAAACCTTTTTCCGGCTTCGACGGCCGGAAAACGAACATCAGGCTTCCTTGGAGGCGACGTAGATGTTCACTGCGCCGAACGACTTGACATAACATTTGGCGTCTCTGAACCCGGCTTTCCGGAATATTTCCACCATTGCGTCCCCGTAAGGGAAACCTTCTATCGAAGATGTCAGCCAGTCATAGGCCGGCTGTTTACCGTCTATCGCCATCCCCTTGTCGTACTTGCGGCCGTAGTGGGGGATCACCCGGTTCATGTAGAAGTTGTAAAAGGGCTTGACCAGCCTGTTGCCGGGTCTTGCCAGCTCGGCGACCACGCACCTGCCGCCGACCTTGAGCATCCTGTGCATCTCGCCCACTGCCTTCGGGATGTCGGTGACGTTCCTGAGCATGTATCCCGATGTGACCGCATCGAACGTTCCGTCGGGCATCTGTATGTCCAACGCGTCCCCCACGACGAACTCTACGTTTGCGATCCCCAGGTCCGTCATCTTCTTCTTCGCAAGTTCCAGCATGGCCGGGGTGATGTCGAGTCCGATGACCTCTCCGCCTGCCGCCTTCCTCGCAACGAGGAACGCGATCTCGCCCGTTCCCGTACCCACGTCGAGGCACCTTTTTCCCTGAAGGTTCCCGAGCTTCTTCATCATGAACTTGTGCCAGCGCCTTATCATTCCCATGGACATGATGCCGTTCATCTCGTCGTAATAGGATGCGATCTCGGTAAAAACGTCTTTGACGTAAACTTCCTTGCCGTCGAACTGGTTGCCAAGCTTTTCGTCGTCCATCAAATCAGCACCGGAACAACCGACACACCTATTAAATAACCTATCGCGAGCAGCCCGCCGAAGTGCCAATTGTGGATGAAAGCCTCTGGTACCAGCATGAAGCTGGACCTCTTGTCCTCAGGGGCCTTCAGGGAGTTGATGTAAAGGCCGCGATAATCGATGAGGGCGACGAAGGCCAGGGCACATGTCCATGGGACCGCTCCGATGACGACAGCGACGGCCAGCACGGGATAGCACATGGCGTTCACCGTCCGGTAGAACCTGAGCGCCCCATCGTAGCTCATGTGCCCGGACAGGGTCCCGACGCGGACCTCTTTGTCGCTGTGGTAGTCTCTGGTCTCGTTTCCGCTGAGCACTCCCATTATCGTGAAGGCGTTCGGAAGCCCCAGTATCACCACTTCCAACGAAACCGAGCCTGCCATCGTGTAATATGTCCCCGCGGGCATTAGGATCCCCATCAGGAAGAAAGTGCTTACCTGCCCCATCGCCTTGTACTTGTATGCGACACCCAGGGTGTAGGACCCCGCTCCCAGTATGCCCAGGACCCCGAACGCGAGAATTCCCCAGCCGATATACCATATGAAGACCGTTCCGATCAGGGCCGTGATCCCCAAGCACGCCAGTCCTGCGCCCAGTATCTGCTTCGGCCTCATTTTTCCAGAAACGAGCTCTGGGGAACGGGAATGATTCTCCTCGGTGTCCGTGCCTTTGACGTAGTCCCCGTAAGTGTTGAGCAAGTTGGCGGCAGACTGCAACAGAATCCCCCCCGCCAGAACCAGCAAGAAGATCCACCAGTTGAAGAACCCGTCCTTGAATGCCACTATGCCTCCCAGCACCACCGGTACCACTGCTCCGTGGAGGGTCCAGGGCCTGAATGCATTGTACCATCCCGCTTTCACGGGCGCAGCCTTCGCCATGTTTCGATGCGTACGCAATCCTTTTATATAACGTTAACCTGACACATGGTCATGAGGGCAAAAGAGGTTCTCGCGAGCAGTGCGATAATCATGTCCGTCGCTCTGATTTTTTCATTGATCCTGAACGTATCCGGTTATTTCCCGGGGGATGTGCTGGTACCGAAAATCAGGAGCGACATCACGGTCTTCGTGCTTGCAGTCATGATGACCGTCTCGCTCTCACGCATTCCTTATAGGAACCTCGACCCTGTGAAGAACGTTCGCTCAGTTACCAGGGCCATGTTGCTTGGCCTGGTGGTCGCCGCGGTCATCCCCCTTGTCGGTTATTTCCTGATGAAGGACACTTCCTGGGGAGGGTACTCCGCCGGCCTGGTGTTCGTTGCGGCCGCTCCCTTTGCAGCCTCGGTCGCACCTCTGTCCTACATTCTGAGAGGAGACATGGAACATGCCGCCAGAGGCACCATACTGGTTTATGTGGCTTCCCTCCTCTGGATACCGTTCATTATCTACATTACCTTGGGAAAGACGGTGGACATGACCGATGTGGTCATCACCGTGGTGGAGATCATCGGCGCGCCGCTGGTATTTTCCAGGCTGCTGACCAAGGTGAAGATAGAAAGGACTACGATGTCCATAATGATGAACCTGTTCATCTCCTTCTTGGTCATACTGTCTGTAAGCTCAACTAACTTCCCTAAGGAGATGGCCCCCCTGCTCCTCTTTGTTTTGATCGCCGGCCTCAGGACTTTCGCCCTGGGCTCCGGCGTTGAGTACGCCGAGAAAAAAATGGGGATGGGCTGGCACCAGCGCGTGACGGACGTCCTCATGGTCTCTTACCGGAATAAGGGGATCGCGATCGCGATGTGCGCGGCCACAATGGGCCCCGCGGTCGGAATAGCGATGGTCGCCATAGCCACCTCCATCGTTGTGGAGATATGCTGGGTCATCTTCATGGATTCTGCGCTCTTCTCAAAAAGGAGGATGCGCAGGGAGATCGGTTCAGAAGTCGGTGATACGTGAGCGCCTTTCCGAGATCTCCGTCACGGTATCCGTATCCCTCACGGACCCATAGAGCATCTCGGATCCGGAGTCGTACATCTTTGATGCGCGCCGGTCTTCGGTCACGCGGTTCGCATAGCAGTAGATGCAGTTGTGCATGCATGTGTCATAAGCGCCGATGTCGATGTTCCTGACACATCTGCAACCGTCCCTTATGTTACTAGGAACGTCCTCGAAGGGGATGCCGAGAGAGATCATTGTCTCCCGGTCGATGCAACCTCGGTTGTCGACCCCGTACTCCGGATATCCCCGGGACGAGCAGCATAGGCTCGCCCGGATGCCGTATTCCCTCGATATCTCGCCTGCCATCCTCATGAAGTCCTCCCTTTGGAGCGGCGAAGATAAAGAGAGAGGCCTTGCACTTTTCAGTTCTTCGAACTTGGGATACATGTCCAGAAAGCTGAAGACACACCTCTCCGTATGATCCGAAAGCTCCGAGCAGAGAAGCCTGAACTTTCTTTCATGATATCTCATATTATGCCTTTCGTCGATTATCACGGGGTCATACCTCCACATGGTACGACCTTTTCCGATCTTTTCCGAAATCTCCCTGAATGCATCTGCGACGGAACCTTTGTCGGGAACGCCGGGCTCAAGGTCCTTGCCGTATGGGGTTATCGTCACCTGGAATATCATGTCGTATCCCATCCCTTTGATCTCGTCAAGGTACGGCATCATGGGCCTCGGGTCCTTGGAAATGAGATACAGGCATCCTGCGCTCCTGCAATCGAGGTCGACCCTGTAGACGACCTCGTCGCATATGGGGTTACGGACCATGGCATAACCTGCCCTCAACCTGTTAATAAGCCATTCCGAGTGAAAAGCGGGTATATCTGTACGTCTGCTGGCGCAGATTATCACAAAATCCTATATGTGATGTGCAAGATAAACATTCAGGAGGATACCGATTGACAACAGACAGGTACACTTTCACTTATGTGACGCTTTTCGGAAAGTTCAGCATAAGCGAAGACGGCGAGGGCAATATCTGCGGGCTATACCTGCCTTGCAACAACCTTCCCTGCGCCATAGACCGGGAGACGGAGGCGATAGCGGAGGCGGCCTCTCAGCTTAAGGAATATCTATCGGGGAGCAGAAGGGCCTTCGACGTTCCCCTTTCCTATGAGGGATCTGATTTTCAGACAGCGGTATGGAAAAGAATATTGGAGATACCCTACGGTAAGACGGCCACCTACAGCGAGATCGCGGAAGACATCGGAAGTCCGGGGGCGTCGAGAGCGGTCGGCACGGCCTGCGGCAAGAATGCGATACCCATCTTCATACCCTGCCATAGGGTCGTACCATCTTCCGGTGGCATCGGGTCGTATGCCGGAGGGAAGATAATGAAAAACAAGCTTCTGAAGCTGGAGGCGGAATTCCTTTGACCAGGATACTCGGGATGCTTCAGGAGGAGAGCGACAGGAAATACAGGGATTTCAACAAAATTATCGTCAAGAGCGGCAAGCCTGTCATCGGCGTGAGGATGCCCGCTCTCAGAAAGATCGCATCAGGATTGATGGACGGGGACTGGCGTTCCTATCTTTCCGAAGAGGCCTCTGTATTGGAGGAGGACATAGTCGCAGCCCTGATAATAGCCAATGCCCAAATGACCCAGAAAGAGAGACTGGCACTTACGAAGGAATTCGTTCCGAACATAGATAATTGGGCCGTCTGCGATATGCTTTGCGGAGATTGGAGGGCCTTACCGGGGACCATGGGGGAACTATGGGATTACTGCGGAGAGATGATGTCTTCCGGAGAAGAGTTCAAAATGCGCTTCGCTGCCGTCATGATGCTCGCCAAATTCCTGGACGACGACCACATCGAAGGCGTTCTGGAAAGACTTTCCTCCTTCTGCAACGACGGATACTACTACAAGATGGGGGCGGCGTGGGCGCTGTCCTATTGCTACCTGAAATACCAGGACAAGACCGAAGACCTGCTAAGGTCTGGCAGGCTCGGCAAAGAGGTGCAGAACCTTACCGTGCGCAAAGTAAGGGAGTCCCGCCGCGCTGACGGCGAGATGCGAGAAAGGGTGAAGGGTTTCAGGCTGTGAGCTCAGAAACCTGTTGCCTTATCTTCTCCGCGTTCTCCTTACCGATCCTCGCGCCTTTCCTCTCCAGGAATGTCCAGTTCCTCTCTTTGCATATGGGTTCGAACTCCTTCGATGTCACTGCTACAACCTTACCGTCGTGGAGGGCGTTTTTGTTAAGAAGTATCCTGAACATCTCTTTAGGTACGCAAACGACAACCATGTCGAAACCTCTGGAGACATATTCTAGGACGCCCGCATAGTCTTTTCTGGCCTGGGCGGCCTCGTACTGCTCCTTGTTGGACATGGCATACGTGTAACAGGATATGGCATATGTGCTGGGAACGAACCCGAACAAAGTAGATATTATGCCGAAGGAGACGCTGCACTTTCCGCTTCCTTCCTTTCCGAACTCTGCATCGAGGCTCTTGAAGAACTCTCTAACCTCCGTTACACGGCCTCCGAATATGTCCCCGGCGGCCTCCAGCTTCTTGGAAAGGAATACTTCGGAATCGTTCGTTACTATCAGGACATTCTTCTTGCCCGTCTGGGGCGCGCATATTGGTTCCATCGTTTTCACCTCTTGGTCGAGAATCTGTAAGCTATGTTGCAGCTACCTTCCGCAGACACCATGCAGGGCCCGCTTGGGTTGCTGGGCCTGCACGACTTTCCGAACATTGGGCATTGCTCCGATGTTATCAGTCCGCGGAGCACCTCTCCGCACCTGCATCCCCTCGCCTCCTCCTCGACCTGCGGAGTCTTGGAGATTATGTCCTCGTGCACTTTGGTGGCGTCGTGATCTGCATAAGCAGGCTTAAGTGCCAGCGCACTTTTTTCAATCGCAGGGAATCCCCTCCATGTGCGGTCGACGGGCTCATATGTGCGGTCCATGAGGTCCCTGGCCTTTTTGTTGCCGTGCTCTTTGACAAGACGGGTGTACTCGTTCTCAACTTCAGACCTGCCTTCGGAGATCTGCTTGGCCAGCATGTAACATGACATCAGGATGTCGAGAGGCTCGAATCCTGCGACGACCTGCGGCACCTTGTACTTCTCGGAGAAGGGCCTGAACATATCCAGTCCGGTCACCACGGCAACATGGCCGGGCATTATGAAACCGTCGATCTTGTTCTCCCCCATGTCCAGGAGCGCCCGTATTATGGGCGGGCATATCCTGTGGCAGCTGTATACCGAGAAGTTTTCGGGAACGTCGTCCCTGTTAAGAGGAACACATGTGGAAGGAGATGTCGTCTCGAAGCCCACTCCCACAAAAACCATGTCGTTGTCGATGTCCCTGGACATTTTCACGGCGTCTTCGACCGAATATACGATGCGCACGTCCGCCCCTCCGGCCTTGGCGTCGAAAAGCGAGCCTATAGGAGTGGGCACTCTCATCATGTCCCCGAACGCCGTCACAGTTACGCCGTTCTTTGCCAGAGTGATCACCTCTGCGATCTCCCTGCTGGTGGTGACGCATACCGGGCACCCGGGCCCCTGGCATATCTGGATGCCGGAATCTGTCAGCATCTGGTCCAGGCCGAAGCGGACGATCGTGTCCTGATGTGTGCCGCATATGTGCATTATTTTACAGTTTACATTCAATTCTTTTATGCCTTCCACGATACGCTTCGCGGTCGCCTCGTCCCTGTATTTGAACATCAATCAGCCTCCTCTATCTCCAAAGACCTGACGCAGCATGACTGCCCGGACGTGACCTTCACGTAGCCTCCGCACTCCGGACATGAGAGCACGGGTATGGCATGCGAACTATAATCGCCGGCGTCCAGCATCTTTACGGGTCCGCTGTATCCGCACCCGTCGCACGAAACCTCGATCGGCTCGTGCTCTATGTTGAGGACCGACCCCTCCAGTATCGTGTCTCTTGTTACGATCTCGTAGGCGAACTGCAACTGTTCGTCGCCCAGCTGTGTCAGGTCGCCGATGACAATGTCGACGCCGGACACCGATGCGACGTCGTGATTTTTCAGCTCCTCGATAACGGCATTCACCATGCCCGATATGACAGATACCTCGTGCACGAGGCTGTAATACCATAAGTTATTAAATAGAGCGCGTTTCAAAGGATGCGGGAATCGCACATCGATGCTATTCTGCATATATGGCACTGGGGGCGGTTCGGTCTGCACACGACCTGCCCGTGGCGCACCAGGTATCTGTTTATGTCCGCCCACCTTTCCTCGGGAGTGATCTCCATCAGGGCGAATTCTGTCTCCTCCGGGGTCTTGGTTTCAACCAGTCCCATCAGGTTGGCTATCCTGTGGACGTGGGTGTCCACGCATATAGCGGGTATGCACATGGCATAGGACCTTACGCATGCGGCGGTCTTCCTTCCGACCATCGGCAGCTTGAGAAGCTCCTCCGTCTCGTATGGCACCGTCCCGCCGTATTCGGACCTCAGTATGTTGCAGCAATCGACGATGGCCTTGGCCTTCTGATTGGGAAATCCTGCGGACCGCACCAGCTCCGAAACCTCCCCGGGGTCCGCTTCTGCAATCGCATCGACCGTCGGGAAAGCAGTGAAAAGCCTGTCAGAGGCCTTCCGTGTGTTATCATCTCTTGTCCTCTGGGACAGTATCGTCGCTATCAGTACGTGGAAGGGATCGCACGGCCATTCCGGGCTCAGACCTTCCGAGGACCTTCCGGGGTAAGCCCCGACCTTGTACTCCTCAGACAGCGTGTCGAGGATCCAGGATATGTCTTTTCCAGCCACTTCAGCGCATCTCCGGCCATATAGAAAGAGCCTGTCACCAATATCAATTCATCGGGCTCACGGATGGCCAGGGCCAGCTCCATCGCGTCTGCGACTTCGCTTTCAACCGCGACAACCTCCGAATATCTGGCCATCGTCTCCGATATCTTATCCAAGGGCGCGGCCCTGACCGAATCGGGCTTGGTGAGGATTATCCTCCCGGATATTTCGGATATGTTCTTGGAGATATGGTCGATGTCCTTGTCTCCCAGTATACCGAATACTACCAGGACCTTTCCGTATATGTCTCTCACGTCCGAGCTGAGGCACGACGACCCGGCGAAGGTGTGGGAAACGTCAACGATGAACGGGGTCCCTTCGACCCTCTGCATCCTGCAGGGCCAGTTGATGTTTCCGAGTCCCGGTTTTATACTGCACCTGCACCTGTAACCGTATATGCCAATCTTGGAGAGGGCCTCGATGGCCAAAGAAGCGTTCCTGGCCTGGTGCTTTCCCGGGACCGATACGAAATACTCTTCCTCCTTGTAAGTGAAGCCTGTGCCTTCCTCGGTGACCAGGGTCAAACGGATGTCTTCCGGGTCCACGCGCGTAAGAGGGGCCTTTTTTTCCTCGGCGACCTTTTTTATGACGGAGAACGAGGGCTCGGGGTTGATAGTGACACAGGGAACCCCTTGCTTTATTATGCCTGCTTTCTCAAAGGCTATATCCTCGATCGTTCTGCCGAGATACTCCGTGTGCTCCATGCTTACGTTATTAATTACGCAAACCTCTGGCACAATGACGTTGGTTGCATCGTACCTTCCTCCCATGCCCACTTCAACGACGGCGTACTCCGCTCCTTTCTCTTTGAAATAAAGGAAGGCTATGGCTGTTGTCACCTCGAAGAAAGTGCACAGCATGCCTTCTTCGGCCATCGACTTAACGTGCGGTACGGTGACCGATGCCATGTATGCCAGCTCCTCGTCGGTTATGTAAGCTCCGTCGACAGAGATCCTCTCGTTGAAGTTCAGTATATGCGGTGATGTGAACAGCCCGGTCCTCACCTTCCCGTCTGTCAGCACCCCGGACACCATCGCGCAGACGGACCCTTTGCCGTCGGTACCGGCCACATGTACGCTTCTGAAAGACTCCTGGGGATCCCCGAGGCGATGCAGCAGTTCCGTGATGTTTCTGAGCCCGAGCTTTATCCCGTGCACGCTTAGGCCGTACAGCCAGTCAAGGAACTTCTCCTTGTCGGCTTTGTCGATGCTCACGAAAGCGGATTACTGGGGTCCGATATAAACTATCAGTACTGCTCTTCACTGCATATATCGGAGATATATTGGGACTGGGTCATACCTCTTCTCTTGGCGGATGCTTTGATTAGGTCCGTGGTCCCGGAGCCGTACTGTGCCGCCTTCTTGCTTTTAGCCGCAAGAAAATCCAGCCCCATGTCCGAGGCAAGCTCCTTCAGAACCGATTTTCTGGAGCCCTCGTCCTTCGGCTCGAGGATACTGAAGGGGATGGAAAGGGCCGCTTTGATCACCTCCGGGTCTGTGAACGGTCTGAGGATCACCTTACCGAAAAAATCCGCCGCCCTGTCCTCATGTTCTGCGACCTCTGTTAGAAGCCTTTCCATATCCTCTGCGCTTTTAGTCAGGAACTCGTCCTCCTGCATCCCGATATACTTATGGTACCCTGCGAACAGCTCGTCCGAGCCCATCCCTCCCAAGATGGTCCTTTCGGCGGAACCCTTGGTCACGCAGAACATCGGGACCTCGAACGAAAGCGTCAGCGGGGAAGTCGTGCGGGTAACACGCACCATCTCCCTGAGGATGATCCCTATATTGCCTTCGTGAAGACGTATGCGCCTCCACGGAAGCCCGAGCTTAGAATGATCTTTTTCAGAGTTTACCATGTCGTAGGAACCGTCTGACCCAACGGTGTACAGGACCACGCTGTTCGCGTACTTTGATGCCAGTGCCGCCACCAGGCCGGAGTCCAGACCTCCGGAGAATGCTACCGCGACATCTTTCCCGCAGACCGAGTTCCTGACGGCAGAGTCAAGGGCTTTACCGACCCTTTCCGAATGTGCGACCACGGCACCGTATCCCTGCTTCGGATGATAAAACCCGCTGTCGCCTGTTTTTATGCGCTGATGGTACAAGACCTCCGACAGTATTATTACGGCAGAAATGTGATTGGGGGCCATGGACGGCGTCACCCGCATAGGCGTTTCACTTGAACCCGAGCTTCTGAAGGAGTTCGACGAATCGATATCGAACAAAGGATACGTGAGCAGGTCCGAGGCCATCCGGGACCTGGTGCGCGACTCCCTGGCTGAAAGCGAATGGAAAAACGAGGAAGAGCACATGGTGGGCGTCATCGTGATGGTTTACGACCACAACGTAACCAACGTAGGCGATAAACTGACCGACATCCAGCATGACCACTCCGGAAACGTGAACACGTCGATACACGTGCACCTCGACCACGACCGCTGCATGGAGATACTCATCGTGGAGGGAAAGCTCGGTTCCCTGAAGAAACTGGCCTCGGAGATCACATCGATAAAGGGCGTGCTCAGAGGAAGGCTTACGATGGTCTCCCCCAAGTCCGGCAACATGCACCACCTGGGAGCCCGTAAGTGACCTTACCTCAGGCTGAGGCCCATTATCGCCGTTCCTACCTGCGGGTCCTGGGGGTATCCGTACCGGGACTTTATGATACAGTCCGTACTGGTAGCGGGAAAGAACAACACAGCCTCTGAAACGTCGTCTTCCTCCGAGAATCCGTGGTATCTCTGCGATACCATGACCATCCGAATGTCCGGCCCCATGTCCGCACCGGGATACAGAACGAAATCCTCCGATAGCCACATTAAGCCGTCTTTCTCCTCGAACTGAGGCTTTTTGCAGTCAGCGACATCCTGGCCGACGATATTTCCCTCTCCGTCCTTCATAAACATTATACTGTCATCGGGATGCTCGAAAGAATAATCGCAATATATGCACAGCTTGATCTCCTTTGAGAGGCACTCCTTCATAGCCTCGTTCTCAATGGGAATACCGAAGGAGCCCACAACCTGGCTCTCCTCGTCTTTTATGATATCGGTCAGTTCTTCGTCAAGGAGGATTATCTGCTTGACCCCTCTGTGCTTCCCAAGGGATTCGATTATCCTTTCTACGGACATGCGACGTCATATCACGTGCGTGATACTTAACAGAATGTTCTTTCGCATGCGCATTGCCAGTCGCCAACGGTTAAATAATGCCTAATGTGTCGCTTCCTCAATGAAAAAATTGATAATCACCGAGAAAGCCAATGCTGCCAGGAGGATATCGACGATCCTTTCCGACGGCAAGTATTCCACCAATAAGGTCGGAGGGGCTTCGGTGATTTCCTTTTCTGCGGGAGACGACGAGTACGAGGTCATAAGCCTAAGGGGGCACATCCTGGAGCTCGACTATCCTCCGGAGTACAACAACTGGTCCGACGGGACCCCCACGGACCTGGTCTATGCGCCCCAGGTGAAGACCGTCCGTGTGAAATCGATTCTGGGGAACATCAAGGATTCCGCCGACACGGCGGACGAAATCATTATCGCCACCGACTATGACCGGGAAGGAGAGCTCATCGGCATGGAGACCGTTGTCGCCGCGGGCGTGGACATGTCCAAGGTCAGGAGATCTAAGTTCAGCGCGCTGACCAAGTCGGAGATCGAGGCCGCATTCTCGAACCTCACGCTTCCCGACAAACGCCTGGCGGACGCCGCCGAGGCGAGACAGGTCATCGACCTGACCTGGGGCGCCGTGCTGACAAGACAGATATCCCTTGCATCCGGACAGGTCGGAAAGAACTTCATGTCCGTCGGGCGCGTGCAGAGCCCCACCCTCAAACTGCTCGTCGACAAGAACGAGGAGATAGGGAACTTCAAATCGAAACCGTTCTGGAACGTAATTGGTCGCTTCGGCATCCTGGCGTTCCAAGGCCAGCACGCCGGAAACCCGTTCTGGGAGGAGGAAGCCGCCAAGGACGTCCTGGCCCGCGCATCCTCCGCTAAAACAGGGACGGTGACGGAATTCGAGGTCAAGGAAAAGGAGGAATACAGGCCCCCGCCCTTCGACACCACTCAAATGCAGGTGGAGGCGAACAAGATCGGGATCCCTCCGACCGCCGCCATGAAATTGGCCGAAGACCTCTACACCGGAGGATATATCTCCTATCCCCGTACCGAGAACACAGAGTATCCCAAGAGCATCGGCATCCGCAGCGTCCTGGAGAAGCTCAGGGAATCCGACTTCAAAGACGAGGTCGAGGAGATACTTGCACAGGAGAAGATCTATCCCTCCAGGGGAAAGAGGCGCACCACCGACCACCCTCCGATCTACCCGACAGCGGCGGCCAGCTCGGCCAAGATGAAGGGCGACAAATGGAAGCTTTACGAACTTATAGTCAGGAGGTTCATGGCCACCGTCGCTCCTTCGGCCATAGCCGAGGTCACGGAATGCACCGTCGAAGTTAACGATGAAGAATTCAAATGCGAAGGGTACAAACAGAAATCCAAGGGCTGGAAGAAGTACTACGGAAAATACATCAAGTCGAAAGATTCCTCTGTACCGAAAATGAAGGTCGGGGACGTGATCGACGTCCGCTCCGTATCCATCGAAGAATCGGAGACCAAGCCTCCCTACAGATACAACCAGGGTTCGCTCATCCAGGAGATGGACAGACTTCAGCTGGGCACAAAAAGTACCAGGCACGACATAATCGCTAAACTTTTCTCAAGGAACTACGTCCAGGGCAACCACCTTATCCCCACCGCCGGCGGCATCGCGCTGACCAAAGCGCTGGAGAGGCACGGCGGAGGGATAACCGAGCCGGACATGACCGCCAAACTCGAGTCAGATATGGTTAAGATCGGAAACGGCGAAAGCACCCTCGAAGGAGTCGTAAAAGAATCGCAGGACATGCTGTACGCCGTTTCAGAGAAGATATCCGCCGAAAAAGATGCAATAGGGAACGAGATCAAGACCGCGCTCAGGACCCAGCAGCACATAGGGCTGTGCACGTCCTGCGGCAACAACCTCACGATCAAGAAATCGAAGAACGGGAACTTCATCGGATGTGACGGATATCCCGAATGCACCTGTTCCTACCCGCTTCCGCGCGGGGCCATGGTCCAGACCACGGAGTCCTTATGCCCGGTCTGCGGGCTGCCCCAGCTCAAGGTCATCAGGAAAGGCAACCCTCCGCTCATGCAGTGCATCGATCCCAAGTGCTCCTCCAATACCGAACGCACGTTCCTCGGCGACTGCCCGACGTGCGGCAAAGGGAAGATCAGGATGATGTATTCCAAGGCGGGGAAGAGGTTCGCGGGCTGCACCGAATGGCCGGCCTGCACCCAGACCTATCCTCTCAGGCCGAGGGGCAGCATCGTTCCCACTGACAAGAAATGCGAGCTCTGCGGCTCGCCGGTCATCCTGTTCGGAAAGTCCGAGGACTGTATCAATCCCGACTGTCCGGGAAAGCAGAAGGCGGCGACCGCGAAAAAGGCGGCAGCAAAGAAGACTGCCGTCAAAAAAGCCGTTCCGGTGAAAAAGGAATAAGTTCAGAATTCTGCGACTGGGCCTTCATCGCTGAAATGTCTGTTCAGCGAGTCGATATCTTCGGAGATTCGTCTGTTGCGGCAGTGGGTGCATTCCAGCTTTTTGCCTATGCTTAGCTTCAGGAACATCTCCGACCGGTCCAGCCAGACGATCCTGCCACACTCGCAGTAGACGTTCATCATGCCGTCGATGCGTATCCTGTCCAAAGTGTAATTCGGCAGCCCGTCGATACAATGTTCTGCCGAATTTGTTGCGTCCCCTATCTTACTTCCCCCGATGATAGGCTCCAAACAAGGCTTCTACACCCATCTACAGATGCCTCGGGAAGCGCCCTCACTTCCTATCTTTAGAGCGGATATAAGCTTTCTGTTACCATATCTGGGAGGGTGCATACGATGCCCCCAAAGTGTATTATAGTGTATATTATTTCGTAACACAATAATAATATTCGGGCCGAATCCGCCAAATCTGCGGCGATTCAAAGGAGTCCGTTCTGCTTCATGTGCTCCAGCTGCCCGAGGACATATTCGCGGACCTCTTTGGGTTTAACCTCGGGGATAATCCTCTTTCCGTCCTTCAGCACGGGCCTTTCGATCATTTCCATCGCGTGGCCGCACTCGCATATTATCTCGTCGTCCGGGACAAGGGAAACGCCCATGGTATAGCAGTGCGGACAACGATAGGGAAACTTGCGACCGGCGAACTTCCCTCTCTTGGATATAGGTTCGCTGTTCTTCTCTACCAGGTCCATGGAGAAATCCAGGGTCGGGGCGTTGGCAATCGAGGTCCCCACACCGAAGCTGGAGACGCATGTTTCCGCCAGCTTCGCGACCGTGTCCTCGTCCAGGCCTCCGGACACTATTATCTTTACGTGCCTGAACCCGTTCATGTCCATCTCCCAGCGGACCTCGTCGATGAGCTCCTTGAAGTTCCCTCTCCTGGAACCTGGAGTGTCGAGCCTGACTCCCACCAGGTCCTTTACGGACCTGCAGGCCTCGATGGCCGCGCTTCGTTCGTCGGAGAATGTGTCGATCAGCATGATGCGCGGGACCTTGGGGTCGATGACCTCGTCGAAAGCCCTGAAGGCGGCGTCGTTGCTGCCCATCATCAGCGTAAGGGCATGCGGCACGGTCCCCAGCGGCTCCTTGCCGATGATGTCCCCGCCTATGCCCGATGATACGTCATCGCATCCCCCTATGTAGGCGGAACGGTCCAGGACGCCCGCGATCGCAGGGTGCATCCTCCTGTTGCCGAATGCTATGACAGGCTTTCCCTGGGCGGCCATCTTAACCCTGGAGGCCTTGGTCGCAACGCCGGTGGGTTGGCATATCATGCCCAGGATCGCCGTCTCCATGACCCCGAAGTCGACGTAGTTGCCGACGAAGTTCATGACGGGCACCCTGACGCTCGCCGGAGTACGGGCACGGAATATCGTCCCCTCCGGGATCGCGTATACCGAAACATCAGCGCCCTCCGAGAGACGTATGACCTCCTCGAGCCCGCAGAACACCGCCCATCCCCAGCCCCGGGGCAGCGAGCTGCTGGTGAACTCGGCGCAGACCTTCGTACCGTCCAGCCCCTTGGCCTCGAGTATCTGTTTGGTGCGGTCGAAGTACACGTCCATGGTGTACCCCTCTCTTACGTCCTTCTCGTCGGCGATGAAGAGTTTGTCCATTGTATCAGAACCTGAATGCCTTGATTCCCGGGAAGACAGCTTTGGAGCCCAGCTCTTCCTCGATCCTCAGAAGCCTGTTGTACTTCGCCGTGCGTTCGCCACGGGCGGGAGCGCCGGTCTTGATCTGACCGGAACCCCATCCTACCGAGAGGTCCGCTATGGTCGTGTCCTCCGTCTCTCCGGAGCGGTGGGACACCACGACGTGATAGCCGTTGGCGAAGCTGGTCTCTGCGGCCTGACCGGATTCGGTGACGGTCCCTATCTGGTTCACCTTGAGCAGGAGCGCGTTGGCGGCGCCGACGCTTATCCCGCGCCTCAGCCTCTCTGTGTTGGTGACGAATATATCGTCGCCCACTATCTGCACGTCCTTGCCGATCTTTCTCGTCAGCTCGGCAGTTGAATCAAAATCGTCCTCGAAGAAGGGGTCCTCGATGCTTATTATCGGGAATTCCTTGGACAGTCCGACATAATGGTCTGCTAGCTCGCCGGCAGTGAGGCTGAAACCGTCCACCTCGTACTTTCCGTCGACGAAGAACTCGGAAGATGCCGCGTCCATGGCCAAGAAGACGTCCTTGCCGGGCCCGTATCCTGCGTCCGAAGCCGCCCGGGATATCATTTCTAAGGCCTCGGCGACCGTGTTGAGGGGAGGCGCGAACCCTCCTTCGTCGCCAATGTTCACGGCCGACGCGCCGTACTTTCCGGAAAGGAGCTTTTTAAGAGACATGTATACTTCGGAAGCCATCCTCAGACACTCGGAGAAGTTGGGGGCCCCCGCGGGGACGAGCATGCACTCCTGGACCTTCAGGTTCCCTCCCGCATGCTTACCGCCGTTGATTATATTGAACATCGGGACCGGAAGGGTCGCATGGCTGCCGCCGATGTGCTCGTATACTTGCAAGTGGCGGGCCATAGCTCCTGCCTTGGCGACCGCCAGCGACGTCGCCACCGTGGCGTTCGCGCCGAGCCTTTTCTTGTTCGGCGTCCCGTCAAGGTCGATCATCGCCGCGTCCACGGCCTCCTGGTCCGAAGGGTCCATACCCACGATTTGCGAGGCGATGTCCCCCCTGATGTTCCCGACGGCTTTGAGAACGCCCTTTCCGCCGTATCTTTCACCGCCGTCCCTGAGCTCGTGGGCCTCCCACGTGCCTGTGGACGCCCCGGAGGGGGCAATGGCCCTGATTTTGTGTCCTGCTACAGTGATCTCGGCCTCGACCGTGGGATTACCCCTCGAATCGAGGACCTCTCTTGCCCATACTTTCTCGATCTTCATTTATAAGCCTCAGTCGACGGTCTTATGGATTTCCATATTGTGAACGAGTATGTCCAGTCCTTTTTTGTCTATGGAGTTTTCGTTCAGCGAGATTAAAAATGTCGCTGAACCGGCGTTTTTTGCGGTGAGCTGGCGGATGAAGGTTAGCGTGCGGTTTATGCCGTTCTTCTCGATCAGGGCGGAGAGCCCGTCGACTACTATCACCGGGCGGGCGCTTTCGGCAATGAAACTGTTCACCGATTCCATCAGGGACCCGAGCGCCCTTATGTCCTTGTAGTCGAGCCTCGGCTTTGCGGAAAGCGCTATGACGTTCATCTTGCCGTACTTCATCTTCTCCCTTACGGCCTTGATCTTATTGCTGGTGATTATGAGCATGTTGTAACCCGCGTCGGCGAAATCCGATGCGTACTTGTAGACTCCCGCGGGGCTCCCTTCTAGAATCAGATGCGCGCTTCCGGACGGCAGCCCCGTCTGTTCCTCGGCCGCCTGCGTGTCTTTGCTTTTGCGCCTCTTCTCCCTCCTTGAAGGTCTGGGGGCCTGCTGCGGTTCTGACTCGGGAGCTATTTTCGTTCCGGAGAGTATATCGATTATGTCTGCACTCCTGAAGGGCTTCTCGATCACCCCCACCACAAAGGCCTCGTCCTTGGGGATGAATTCTTTGCTGTTTTTGAGGATGTATACCTTCATGTTCATGGCCACGTCCTCTTCGTGGACGATGTCTATGGCCTTCATACCGGGCTCTCCGCCCAAGTACATGTCCAAAAATATCAGGTCGGGACGGTTGTCGAGTATCGAATCCGCAGTCTCGGAAACACTGGAAGCGAGAAAGACCTGATTGCCCGTATTGGTTACAATCTCCCTCAATATTTCCTGTATGGCTACATTGTCGTCGGCAACCAAGACCTTCATGAGATAACCTCAGGTGAGACCAGAACTCCTTACGGTCCACAGACTATATAAATTAAGGGAACGACCGATCTGGCGGTCACGAAGCTGGCACAGGCCGGGAGGGCCCGGGCTGAATCACTGCTTCCTGCTCTCTTTAGCTTTGGGCCTAAGGTTGCTGTATCCGCATTTGCGGCATTTAGACGCCTTCGGGGGGTTCGTCGCATAACAGTTCATGCATACGGACTTGTCGAGGAGCCTGCTCTCAGCCTCTTTAAAACGTGCCATCTTCTTTCCTCTGGATTGTGCAAGATAGAAGTATTATTTATAGCATTCGTCACGCACGCGGGAAATGCGAACGCTGGGCCCTGAAGTCGCCCAGAGGGTCGCCCGAAACCGAGCCGGCCATCTCATGAGTGACGTAGTCCGGCGACAGAGTTTCGACGAGTCCGGCACATCCTTCCGACATGAACGGGCGGTGCTGGTCGATCCGGCATATATGGGCGTTCGCTTTTTCCATCAGAACTCCCACGGGGTCCCTGCGGTCCCTTTCCCTCCCCTCGAAGCTGTCCCTGTAGTCTGATGACGTGCTCACGTGCAGGTGCACGTTGCCTATCCTGTCCAACGTGTCTTGGCCGTACCCCTCGAAGACCTTAAGGAGCGAGCTTATGGCATCCTGCTCGCTGCGTATGCCCGGTAGACAGTTCAGGAGGTGCCCGGTGTCGAGGCATATCCCCCATTCTTCGAACTCGATCTTTCTCTCGAAGAACCTTACCTCCCGCCCGTCCTTCATCTTGAGGCCGGGCCACCAGAGGTTCTCGAAGGCTATCTTGAACGGGGGTCGCCCATGCGGAAGCATGGATACCGCCGTGTTGACCATCTCGCAGAAGGCCTCCAGGACCTTCGTGTCGCTGTCTACGCTGTCATGCATGAATATCTCGTCCAGGTTGATGTTGCCGGCGTGCAGGACTCCGTAAGGGGGGTCGAGCGCCGAAGCCTGAGAGATCGCAAGCGTCAGGTTTTCCGTGACGTCCTCGGCGCACTTTCCGAACATCATGAACCTGGCCGTCTCCGGATCGCATTCCGGTATCTCCGCGCCTCTCCATGCCCGTAGCCAGTCGGCGGCGTAAGGAAGATGCACGCCTGCGGCGTATCGGCAGTATTCGTCGGGGACCGGAGAATAGCCTGTCAGAAGCTCGAGCCCGTCGCAACCCATCTCCTCCAGCGCCGGGCCCGCTCCCGCCGGCGAGATCTCGGACAGGGATTGGTACACGGAAAAGCTGAACAGATGCTTCATGAAGCGTAAGAGGGTTGGCGGTAAATAGTTTTATCAGAAGAGCTCGAGGGCCGCTGTGACCGCCGCCTCTATCGCCAGCGGCATGGTCTTCCCTCCGCCTACGATTATGACGTCGCTTTCGGTCATTCCGACATCCTCGCGAATCTCTTTCGCGAGATGAGGATTCTCCTCGTCGACGTTCCAGTCGGGAGGTATCAGAAGCCTGCCGTCCCGGATCACCAGCGTGGTGCATCCGGTGGCCCCGGCCTTGATCCCCGCGTCACGCTGCTGCATCCCGTTGAACACTTTGTCGGAGACTCCCATCACCAGAAGGCTCTGGGTGTACTCTCCGACCACGGAATCGCCCACGTCCAGATTGATGACGCGGATCGGCATCTGGTCCAGGTAGCTGCGGCCGGCCTTGGTGATCATGATCCCCGTCTGCTTGACGGAAATCAGTCCCCAGTCCCTCAGGGTGTCGATTATGCGTCGCATGCTTCCTTCGCCCACTCCGACGGCCTCGGATAGTCGCTTGCGTCCAATCCTCCTGCCGTCCGAAAGGGTGTGCAACGTCCAATATACATTGGCGTCGCTGAACCTGAACATCGGTCCATACTGCGGCTCATCAATTATCTTCATATCCAGCTCACCGGAAGAGGACTCAGAAGGTCCTTACTTTGCCGGTCGTGATAAGCTCTGTGACCTTATCAATGTTATCGAGCCAATCCTCCATTATGCCTTCCGCATCGGACTTCCACCTGGATATCTCCTTCGGGTCGTCAGCGCCGGGAGCCAGCACCTGTATTGAGGCGTTGAGCGGCTGGGATATGGGCTTTCCGATCTGCGATAGCAGGCGTACGCGTATCTCGGCCTCGGGACCTATCTCTTTGGATATCTCCTCCGCGACGAGCTTGGACATCACGTTGTATATCTTTCCGATGTGGGTGATGGGATTCTTTCCGGAAGTTGCCTCCATGGACATCGGCCTGTAAGGCGTGATGAGGCCGTTGCATCTGTTCCCTCTTCCTACCGAGCCGTCGTCTCCCATCTCCTGGGACATTCCCGTGACCGTCAGATAGTAGACCTTGCGGGCAAAGTCGTCTCCGGTGTTAACGTCCACGTTCACGTTTATCTTTTCGTTCCCGACGATCTTGAGAGCATTGTCGGTGACCTCGTCTTTGAGCTGGACCATCGCGGACATGTAGGCGTCCTCATCGGAGAGATACCTGTCGACCATGGCGCATGCCACGGTGAGAGTCACTTCATTTCCGATCCTGGAGGCCATTACCTTGACGTCCTGGCCGGTCTCCGGCATCTTCTTCTTGAGAGGGCCGTTGATGAACTCCTCCGTCTCGAGGGTAAGCCTGTCGGTGATCGAGAACGGCGCGTAGCCCACTCCGAAGGATGTGTCGTTGGCGTGGTATCCGGATGCCTTGTAGACGCCCGTGAGGTCGTCCGAGCCGAGACCTATCCTGGCATCCATTATGACCTCGGAGCTCACGTCCAGATTGGGGAACGTCTTGTCGAGGTACTCCCTGGCGGCCCTGATCGCGACCGGCTTGCACGGGAGATATTTCAGCTCTTTCTCGATCTCCACCTCTGTCGTGGCGCGTCCGACGAGAAGTATGTAGGACGGGTCGATGATGGTTCCTCCGCCGAACTTCGGGTGGGCCCTTCCTGCCGCGATCTGGGTCTCGTCTGTGTTGTGATGGAGGACGTGTCCGAACTCCTTGACGTACATTTTGCAGAGCGCTCTGCTGACCGACTCCGCGATACCGTCTGAAACGCTGTCGGGGTGCCCGATACCTTTCCTTTCGACGATCTCGACGTTTCTTTTCGGTACCGGCAGTTCGTCGATACCCTCAACGTAAATGTTCTTAGCCATCTCAATATCCCCTCAGCATATGCTGCGGAGGAATCGTACATATTCATTATTTATAAATTAAACTGTAACAAATATTCAAATA
Source organism: Methanomassiliicoccaceae archaeon UBA421 (assembly GCA_002498365.1). Taxonomy (GTDB): domain Archaea; phylum Thermoplasmatota; class Thermoplasmata; order Methanomassiliicoccales; family Methanomethylophilaceae; genus VadinCA11. The sequence goes on from DAHB01000004.1 coordinate 203,734, forward strand.
AGAATAATCGCATAATACATAGGTGAAATTCCCCCCGGAGTCCGACATAAGGAAAATGAGGGGCGCCCTCGGAATAACCCAGTCGGAGCTTTCCAAGGGGTCGGGCGTGAGCCAGAGCACCATCGCGAAAATAGAGGGCGGCAAGACGGATGCTAGCTACAAGACGGTGGCCAGGCTCTTCGAGACCCTTGAGAAGATGAACCGTAGGACGGGCATCGACCGTACGGCCGCGGACGTGGCATCGGGTTCGCCGATAACGGTTGATGCGGACGACAGCCTGCGTGTCGCTTCGGACCTTATGCGTAGGACGGGTTTCTCGCAGATGCCCGTGATGAGCGACGGAAGCCCCGTAGGCAGCATATCTGAAAGGAGGATCCTCGGACTGATCGAGCAGGGCATGAGCATGGACGAGCTGAGAAAGACGCCGATAAGGAAGGTCATGGGCGAATCCTTCCCCGTCGTCTCGGAAAGCATGTCCCTGTCGGCCGTGGCCCAGCTGATGGGGGACAGCGACGCCGTGCTGGTGTCGAGACTGGGAAAGGTGATCAGCATGATCACCAGCGCGGACCTCCTCAAACTGATCTGATGTCCTTCCTTGTCACGACAAGGTGCAGAAAATCCTCCGCTACCATGGTGTCGGGAAATATCGCGGCCGCCTCTTCGAGAAGAGGGGATCTGTCCTTGTAGCGGTTGCTCACGTGGTTCAGGACGAGCATCCTCACGCCGCATTCTTTTGCGACCTCTGCGGCCTGGACAGAAGTGGCATGGTTATGCTTTCCGGCGGACTCTGTCTCATCGGAACCGAATGTGGCCTCATGTACCAGCACATCGGCCCCCATTGCCGCCGAGCGGACCTCGTCGCATGGGAGGGTATCTCCTGTGTACACTATCCTGATGCCTTTGACCGTGCCGGAAGAAATGTCTTCAGAAGATATGCCGTCAACGACCCCGCCTCCCTTGATCAGCCTTATGTCTGCGGGAGAGACTCCTTTTTCGGCGGCCTTGGCGGCATCGATGCCTGTCCTGTCATCTTCGGAGAATAAAAATCCGACAGAGGGCACACCGTGCCTGGTCGGGAAGGCCGTGACGCAGAAGCCTGAAAAGCTGAAGGATTCGCCGCCGGCCGATTCGGTCACGGCGAGGTCGAAAGGCAGGCTGTCGCCGCATGCCCCCAGTATGTTCTCGAGCAGGCATCGGGTCCCTTGCGGGCCGACGATGCGCAGCGGTTCCGACCTGCCTGACAGCCCCATCGTCAGAAGCAGCCCCGGGAGGCCCAGGAAATGGTCCCCGTGAAGATGTGTCACGAAAACCGCCTTTACCTTCATGAACGACAGCGGCGACACCATAAACTGCCTCTGGGTCCCCTCCCCGCAGTCGAACAGCACTATATCCCGACCGAAGCGGACCGCCATTGCGGGAAGCCCCCTCTCCCTGGAAGGAACGCTGGCCCCGGTGCCGAGGAAAAAAATCTCAGTCATCAGAAAATGCGGTCCAGGCCCCTGGACTTCTTGGTCTGTTTTTTGAACTCGCGGTAGTGATCCTTGCAGAGATGCACCTGACGGCGGTCTCCGGATTTGAGCTTCAGAGTTGTCTCCGACACCTGCTTGCAGTTGAAAGAGCGCTCGGAATCGGAGCTGCATCCCTCGACGTCGCACACCTCTGTCTTTTCGCTGTGATTGGCCATTGCCATGTTTTTCCGAAGGCCGTCGTCCGATATATTTGTTCACTTTATGTGCATTGTCGGAGAGCAAATTATATTGTCGTGATGGCGTATTGCGGAGCGATGACGAAGGTATCTGCTTCCATTCTTTCAGCGGACTTTTCCCGCCTGGGCGCCGAGATGAAAATGTTGGAGGCTTCCGGTTCCGACTGGGCACACGTCGATGTCATGGACGGGATGTTCGTTCCGAACATCACCATAGGTCCTTCGGTGATCAAAGCTATCAGAAAATGTACCAGCATACCATTCGACGTTCATCTGATGATCCAAAGGCCGGAAAGGTACGTCACAGATTTCATAAAAGCGGGCGCCGACTATCTGACCGTCCACCCCGAGGCGGAAGGGGATCCCCTCGGAGCGATGGGAAAGATCTCGGACGCAGGCGCCAAGGCCGGGATCTCGATCAACCCCGAGACGGATATGAAGGTGCTCGACAAATATCTGGACAAGGCGGACCTGGTACTGATAATGACGGTGCACCCGGGCTTCGGGGGCCAGAGCTTCATACCGTCCGGCGTGGAAAAGATACGCTACGTCAGAAAGTGGGCGGACGAGCACAATCCCAAGCTGGAGATCTCCGTGGACGGCGGAATAAACCGTTCCACGGGTGCGGAGTGCGTCAGGGCCGGAGCTACGGTGCTCGCAGCGGGAAGCGCACTTTTCGGACTGGCAGACATGTCGCCCGAGATCAGGATGTGGCAGGGGTTCGGCCCCGACCCGTGAGGCGTTAAAATGGGAGTGAATCTTTCCGGCCTCGCAAACCCGGTTTGCGTCGAACTCTCGGACCTCGACGGGAGATCTGTGGCGATCGACGCATACAATACGATATACCAGTTCCTTTCCACCATACGGCAGCCCGACGGGCATCCGCTCTGCGATTCCCGGGGACGCGTATCATCTCATCTCTCAGGTATCCTGTACCGCACCGCCAACATGATCGAAGCGGGCATAGAGCCTTCCTTCGTATTCGACGGAAAACCCAACGATATGAAGAAGGATACCTTGGACGGCCGCCGTGAAAGGCGCGAGAAGGCGGAAGAGGAATGGGAGGAGGCAATCGAGGAAGGGGATATGAAAAAGGCCTTCTCTAAAGCCCAGCAGACGTCTCGCATGACGTCCGAGATATCCGAGTCCTCAAAAGAGCTGATCTCTCATCTGGGACTTCCCATAGTGCAGGCGCCCAGCGACGGCGAGGCGCAGGGTGCATATATGTGCGCCAAAGGGGACGTGTGGGCATCAGCGTCCCAGGATTTCGATTCGCTGCTTTTCGGAGCGCCGGTGCTTGTGAGGAACATCACGATGGCGGGAAGGCGCAAGATGCCCGGAAGGGACCAGTTCAAAGAAGTTAAGACGGAAGTTACCGACCTGAAAGACTTCCTGTCATCGCTGGGCATCACCCGAGAACAGCTGGTGGACATGGGCATCCTGATAGGCACGGATTTCAACCCCGGGATCAAAGGCATCGGTCCGAAGAAAAGTCTGAAGCTGATAAAAGAGCACGGCGACCTGGAAAATGTGCTGGCACACATAGGGGGAGAGATACCTGATCATCAGAAGATAAGGGACATATTCCTTGACGGACCGAACACCGACGATTACGAACTCGAACCGGGACAGGTTGACCGCAAAGCGGTCCTGGACATGCTTACCTCGTACGATTTCTCGCCGGGGCGCGTGGAAGCCGCCCTTGACCGCATAGAGAAATGCAGGACGGCCAACAGGTCCAGGCGTTCCCAGCGTTCGCTGGATTCGTGGTTCTGAACCGGCCGCCCGAAGAAAATCATTGGCCTTCCCGCCCGCGAGCGGGCGGGGCAGGCGTTTCAAAGACGTTTTGGACTTTCAGCCCCTCCTGACGAAGAACGCGTACACTGCAAGTATGTCCACGAACGCTATGGCAACGATGGCGACCGCCACGTACATGCCTGTGTTGCCGCCGTAGGTGCCGGATGACGTCTCCTCGGCTATCACATACCTGGAACAGTGTGATATGACGAAGCTGACCGCTCCGTCGGTGACCGTCGCCGTCTGCTTCTCTCTAAGCAGGCCGGCGTTCTCGTCATAGAAGAACACGGACAGTCTGGTCCCGTCTTCATATTCCCCTTCCAGATAATATGTGACCTTGGCGCATATGGGCAGAACTCCGCTTGCGGAGAAATTCAGCACAAGCGGATTTTCGCAGTCTGAAGACTCGATGAGCCTTTCAAGATCGAAATCCGGAACGGACTCGCTTATTCCGGGAACGAACGTCCCGGCCCCCGGCCTGTATTCCCCGTCGAACAGCCAGGAATATGCCACTCTGCCGTTTTCTCCCAAAACGTTGAGGACGAAGGACTTACCCGTGTCCGCGAGCTGCCCGAAGAATTCGCTGTCCAGTGCGCTGCCGGCGGAGATGCTCCTGATCTGCACCACAGGCGCTTCGTTCTGGGAAATTATATCGGCGATCTCGTCCTCGGGCATCGAGTCGTAGACGTTGAGGGCCCATGCCGCGTAAAGGGTCGCGTCGGAAAACACGGTGAATTCCGAGACTGCGTTTCCCCCGGGGGTCGTAGACCATCCGCAGAACCCGTATCCGGCGCGTGACGGCGCCGTTACGGAACCCAGGTCCAGCAGGGTGCCGCCTAGGACCGACTGGGTCCCGGGGGCTGTCCCTTCAGATCCGTTGAGGCTGAACGATACGGCACATCTCATCGCGATATCGAAGGCGACCGGGACCGTGCCTGTATAATTGCCCGTTCCGGTGACCGCAGCGGCGGCCGACCCGACCCTCACGTTGTCGGTATAGGATATCACGTAGTCCCTTCCCTCGACCAGCAGGGTGCCTCCGTCGGTAACCACGACAGGTTCCGCAGGGTGCCCGGTGTACTCCTGGTCCGGAGCATCGATCATCGCCTGTTCTAGCCTTTTCGGAGCAATGTACCAGGTCACTTCCTCGTGTCCGTCGCTTCCGTCCGGCCATGAAGATATGCTTTGGTCTCTGAGCGCCGCCATCGCCCTGTAACTTCCGGCATCGGTGCCGATGCTGCCCGAGAGCATGTAACCATCGCCTTCCGGAACTCCGATCTGTTCGGTCCCGTTGTACACCAGTCCCGTGTTGGCGACCGGTATCTGAATCACCTTCTTGCTGATGAGGAGTGGGCCTCCTATATACTCGAATTCATAGTTGTCGGCCGACCCGCCCGAGGGCACCATCATATATGTGCCAGCATTTGTTTGGTTGTTCGACAGTACAGGTGAGGAATACCCCCGGGCCGTTCCTGGACCTTCGCCGGAGACGAAACCTTCCACCGTAATAACTAGCGATGGAGAGGTACCGAAAACGATGCTCTCCCCCGAATATGTTGCGGTAAGCTTCGCCTTGGCGATCGACCAGTTAAGTGTTTTTGGCTCAGAGGTGCCGTCCGACCATACGGTGTTCACGGAATCATTCAGGGTAGCGGTCACAGAGTATGTGCCAGCATTCAGTCCTGATGAGTCTCCGGTAAGAGTGTAGCCTTCTCCGCTTTCAATGCCCGACTGCTCAAATCCGATATAAAACAAGTTCAAGTTAATATTTGGCATTGAAATATTTTTTTGTGACACACTCAAAGTTCCTTCAACAAATACAATTTCATAGTTATTGGATGTCGACCCAAACACACATATTGCATAATTACCAACCGAAGAGAATACATCATACTCACACTCAAAAGTTACATTACCCCCAATGGATGATGCATTATCTCCTGTCATTAACCCACTGTATGAAATTGTAAATTGTGGCGCTTCATTTCCCACTGTCACATTTTTGTTATCTGCCGTTATTGTGAGCAAAGCTTTGGCAATATTCCATTTAATTATCTTTGGTTCGACTGTCCCGTCTGACCATTCATTTTTTTCCGTATCGGTTAGGGTCACAGTGGTAACATACTCGCCAGCATTAGCACCAACTTCATCTCCCGTTAGGATATATCCATCTCCGCTTTCAATGCCAGTCTGATTATGCCTGTTATAGACCAATCCAGTGTATGCAACTGGTATCGAGATGATTTTTTTAGAAACTTCGAGGTTTCCGTCTAAAAATGATATTTCGTAGTTTGATGATGTGATTCCAGAAACAGAAATCACATATTCTCCTATTGGCGAATTAATTTCATATTCGCAGTCGAAAACTGCGACTCCTTCGAGTGAAGATACATTATCCCCTACTACAAACCCCTGATATGATAATTTGAACTGTGGCGCTTCGTCTCCTGCTTTTATACTACAGTCTTTGACCTTAACCACCAATTGAGCCTTCGAAATCGTCCAGTTTATACTCTTAGGCTCCGTCGTCCCGTCGGGCCATGTCGTGTTTATCGGATCATCCAATGTGGCTATAGCCACATAGTCTCCGGCGTCGGTACCCGTGTTTCCTGTCAGGGAATACCCGTCTCCGTCTGACATTCCGGTGATCATCGCCCCGCTGTAAACAAGAGAAATTTCCGTCGAAGATGCGTCGGAATTCATGATCGGGCCGCCATCTCCGGAGACGTCGGGTCCATCATCGACGACGAACACAAGGAAGCATGAAAATAATACGATCGCGAACAAGACCGTGATAGTAAAGAATGCTTTGTTTTTCAGTTCGGACCCTGGTGTGGCTGTTTCTGCCTTCATGCTTGGCTTATTTTTTGGCGAATAAAAGTATTGCCCAAATTTTAAATAATATTAGTGTTACAATATATAAATACATATATATTATTAAGCTCCGTTGAATGTATTTATATATTATATTTCGAAAATTAATATATATTATTCGACCTGCGTATATAGTAAATGATCTCTTTTCCGCCTCGTGAAATGGCGATAATGATATCCGGCCCACCGTACGTCTTACAACAGGCGAAACCTGACTGACCGCGGACCGCGATGCTGCGTCAAACCGTTAAAAACACCGCTGGGAGACTCTTTATAGGGGCGCGCGCATCAACGCGCACCGTCAGGAAGATAAACTTGACGCAGAAGGATGAGCGATGATAAAGCAGGTCCGTGCAGATTATAACGCACCAGAAATCGAGCGAGGGGTCCAGCAGCTCTGGAAAGAGACGAACGCGTACGAGAAGACCAAGGAGTACAGGTCCGGCGGAGAGGACTTCTATTTCTGCGACGGCCCCCCGTACACCACCGGAAAGATACACCTGGGTACGGCCATGAACAAGACCGTCAAGGACATCATGATCAGATATTGGAGGATGAACGGGCTCAACGTCCGCGACCAGCCCGGATTCGACATGCACGGTCTGCCCATAGAAGTGCAGGTCGAGAAGAAGATGGGCGTACACTCGAAGAAGGAGATCGAGGAGAACGTGGGCATCGACAAGTTCGTATCCACCTGCCAGAAGTACGCTCTGGACCTGAGGGCCAGCATGACGGAGGAGTTCAAACAGCTCGGAGTGTGGATGGACTGGGACAATCCTTATCAGACCCTTAAACCGGAATATATCGAGTCCGCCTGGTGGACCCTGTCCAGGGCATACGAACGCGGCCTCCTCGAAGACGCGGACCGTGTGGTAACCTGGTGTCCGAGATGCGAGACCGCCCTTGCCGAGGCGGAGATCGAATATTGGGACGAGAGCGACCCTTCCATAATGGTGAGGATGCCTGTCGCAGAACATGACTACTCGCTCCTGATCTGGACCACCACGCCTTGGACGCTGCCGTCCAACATGGCAGTTGCGGTCCACCCCGATTACGATTACGCCAAAGTGAGGATGAAAGGCGAGGCAGGGAGCGAGGATGTGATCGTCCTGGAATCCCAGGCCGGATATGTCATGGAGAAGGGAGGATACTCCGAATTCGAGGTCCTGGAGAGGATGAAGGGAAAGAGCCTGGAGGGACTTTCTTATATCCCGCCCTTCGAGATAGGCGGCGCCCTCGTAAGGAACGAGTGGGTCTACAAGGTCGTCACGGCCCAGTACGTGGAAAAAGACAATACCGGACTGGTCCACACCGCACCGGGCTTCGGTCCCGACGACTACGATACCGGGAAAAGGTACGGAATGACGCCGTTCTGCCCCGTGGGCGAGGACGGGAGATTCAACGATGGCTTCCCCATGATGGCGGGACGCAAAGTCCGCGGCGTGAACGACGATGTGGTGAAACACCTGTCCGAGAACGGAAAGCTGTTCCAGTCCGGCAGGCTTATGCACCGTTACGGCCACTGCTGGAGATGCAAATCCCCGATCATATACAGGGACACGCGCCAGTGGTTCCTGGACGTCCCGAAGCTCAAATCCAAGATGCTGGACGAGATCGACAAGGCCGAATGGGTCCCGTCTTGGGCCGGAGAGTCCAGAGAACGGAACTGGGTCGAGGGCGCCAGGTCCTGGTGCATCTCGAGGCAGCGCTACTGGGGGATCCCCATGCCCGTCTGGGAATGCGGATGCGGCGAAAAGCGCGTCGTAGGACAGTATTCGGAGCTCAAAGAAGGGAAAGGATACACCGAAGGGATGGACACCCACAGGCCCTGGATCGACAATGTTACTTTCGAATGCCCCAAATGCGGCAGTACGATGCGCAGGGTCCCCGACGTCCTGGACGTATGGTTCGACTCCGGCGTGGCGTCCTGGGCCCAGTTCGGGTACCCTGCCAAGAAGGAAGAGTTCGAGAAATGGTGGCCCGCCGACTTCATAGTCGAGGCCCATGACCAGACCCGCGGATGGTTCTACTCGCAGCTCGGAGCAGGGGTCATATCCTTCGACAGGGCGCCCTACGACGAAGTGATGATGCACGGATGGGTCCTGGACCCCAAGGGACAGAAGATGTCCAAATCAAAAGGAAACGTGATCGAGCCCTTGGAGATCATCGACCAGGTGGGCGCCGATTCGCTCAGGCTGTACCTGATCAAATCCAACGCCCCCTGGGAGGACACGTCGTTCCAGAAGGACGGCCCGAAGAACGCCAGAAAGATACTCAACACCTATTGGAACGTGGTAAACTTCGCATCTACATACATGAACCTGGACGGCTACGAGCCCGAGAAATATACTCTCGGATCCATACGCAGAAACCTCAGACACGAGGACCTGTGGATGCTGTCCCGCACCGAGCACATGAAGCGCGACGTGACCGAGGGATTGGAAGCGAGGGAGCTCCACAAGGTCGCCCGTTCCCTGGAGGACTACATAATGGAGGACCTCTCCAGATGGTACGTCCGTCTTGTGAGGGACAGGACGTGGACAGAGGACGAGGACTCCGAGAAGGACAAGAACGCCTCGTACTTCACTTTGCACTTTGCGATCATGAGCACGGCCATCGCCCTCGCCCCCATAGCGCCGCACATCTCCGAAGAGGTGTACCGTCACATGGGAGGCACCAAGCTCACCGTCCACATGGAGGATTGGCCCGTATTCGACGGGTCGCTCATCGACGAGGGGCTCGAGCACAGCATGGCGCTCATACAGAACATTGTGGAGATAATTGCCTCTGAGAGAGCCAAGATGGGCAGCAAGCTCAGATGGCCGCTGCTGGGGATCCACATACGCGGAAAAGACGCCGGCGTTAACGGCTCGGTCAAGATATTCGACGGAGTGCTGGCACAGCAGGCCAACATAAAGAACATCGGATATCTTGCAGATGGAGAGGTTCCGGGAAGCGGAATGACCGCAGTGCCGTTCGACGAGGGCGACCTGTTCATCGATTTCTCGGTGACCCCGGAGATAGAGGCCGAAGGATACGCCAGGGAGCTGATAAGGAGGATCCAGCAGATGCGCAAGGACATGAAGCT
>DAHB01000004.1:213286-297428 GCA_002498365.1 Methanomassiliicoccaceae archaeon UBA421
CAGATGCGCAAGGACATGAAGCTCAACGTGGAGCAGTTCATCAACTGCGAAGTGAAGGCCGAACCCCGCCTGGTGGACCTGCTGTCCTCCTGGAAGGACCACATCTCGGGCGAGGTCAGGGCCAAGGATCTGACGTTCACCGACAGCCCCGGCGGCGACGAGGTCAAGACCTGGGACGTCACAGGCGAGGACATAGTGATCGGGATAGCCGCCGCAGAGCCCTGATCATATATCCAGCATCGCGACGACCGCCTCGTGGGTGTGCCTGACGGTCTTCCTCGAAGGTATGTCCTTCGGGTCCACCCACTCAAAACCTACATTCTCGTGGTTCAGCTTGGGCTCTGCCGACTTCAGGCGGAAGAGGAAGGGATACACCTTCCATACGGTGTTCTTTTCCCTCACCGCGACCATCTTACCTGACCTGTCGGGGGCATGCACGTGTATTCCGGTCTCCTCCATGATCTCGCGCACCGACGCTTCCACCGGAGACTCCCCATACTCGATCTTCCCGGCGACAAGAGACCATACCCCGGGGAACGAACGTGCGGTGTCCGGACGTTTGAGCATCAGGACCTTCCCGTCTACCAGGATGGCGGACGAGACAGATTCGATCGTATCCACCCCTTCTATGTCGACCGTCCCCCCATCCGCATCCACGGTCACCGTGTCACCATCGGAAAGCAGCGACACGTCGATGCGGTCCACCATCGGGATCGAGGATATCACCGCGCCTGTGGTGACTATGGTCTCGGCGTTGCTGTTGATCACTGCCGCCGGAGCCTTTCCGTGGACGGCCAGGTCGTACATGACGTAAGATCCGACAGTGCTCCCTTTGCCTGCGGGGAACACGAGCACCCTGCCTGCGACGTTTCCCTTTCCTGAGGTGAGCTCCCCCGTAGAGCCGTCGACCCCTCCCAAGAAGCTGAAGGGCTCCTCCAGCTTCAGAACCTGGCCCCGGGCTTTTCCGGGGGATATCGAACGTCCTTTGAGCATCAATATACCGCCTCCATAAGCTTGGCGATGTCCTTGCACATCACGCTCTGAGAACAAAGTGTCGGGAGATAGTTTCCGGCCTTGGCGGAATTGGTTCCGGTACGTGAGAACGTCCCCTCGATGGGGGCCACGACCATGCACGTGTCAGCCAGCACCGGGCCGAACTCCTCCAGTATCCTGACGTCCTCGGCGCATTTCTCCCTGGTCGCCGCCGAAGTGCAGAACCATATCTCGGGGGACCCCTGCTTCTTCTTTTTCCCTTTGAGCATGGACGCGATCTCGCGGATCTCCTTCTCGGTGAGATGCGGACATCCCAATGCTATGAGCTGCACGTCGTCCGCCGTATTCAGTTTTTCGTAAGCCTCCTCGAGCTCTTTTTTTCCGATGCTGATCTTCTCTAGGTCTGATATGTCGTGCCTTCCGGCCTCAGGGGTCACGTTCTCCGCATGCCACATGGCGACCGAACCGGCGGCCGCCATGGCCGCGGAAAGGGCCTTGGCCTCTTCGACTCCCGTATTAACTGGAAGCCCTCTGAAATATGGTATGCGGCCGCCGATGGTGCTGCCCACGGCCTGTCCCAGAAGCGAATAGCTGAACACCGAGCCGTCGATGTCTGCGTCTATGACCACGGACGGCGCCCTCATGTCGTCGAGATGCAGGCCGTAGTTGGCCGTTTTTCCGACGATGGCCGCGGCCAGTGCTCCGGGGCCCCCTTCCCTGTTGGTCCTGGCCCCGATGAACGAGTTCACGAATGAAAGGGCCGACGATTCGGCCCAGGCCACATGCTCGCCGAACCTGGGGACGTTCGCTCCTGTGTACGGGGTGCACGAGCAGGTTGTCATGACGCCCATCTTGCCGTAGAGCTCCACGATCTTCAGCTGCTTGACGGCGAACTCTTCGGAGATGTGCATCTCTTTCCATCTGCACAGGTCCATCCCCACCGGGTTCAGAGTGGCCGGTACGGACACCTTGGCCCCTCCCCCCACCTGGTCGGAGAGGTATTTCAGCCCCCCGTCGCCGATGGTCTTGTAAGAGGCTCCGGAAAGATGGGCGGAGGATATGCCGATAAGGTCCTCGGCACCGTATACCTTGCCCAGCGCCACAAGGAGCTCCATGGCCTTGCGTCGGCTTTCCCCTTCCTCTCCGTTGAGGATTCGTTCTTCGTCGGGTCTGAGTTCCATGGTCCTTAATATGAAGCGTATGTAAAGGATTTGTCCCTTCGAACCTATATTCGGTAGGTCCGCGAGCGGCGTTAACGGGACTGGACCTTCAGTTTACCAGATATAGAATTACTTAAATCATCGATACTATCGCTACTACCGATGAAGCCGCTGACTTTGGAAAGGTCGCCCAAATACGACCGTGAGGGCGGGATAAGGACGATGTCCCCGGAAGATACCTTGGAACGCACGTTGCCGTTGCTTTACGAAGCGGGTATCCGCATGCCCGAGGACATAACCGGGATGGACAACATCGGGATCCCGGTCTTCTCCATTTCCAGACCGGACGCCGCGGAGGGCGCGGTCTCAAGCTACAACGGCAAAGGCGCCACCTATGAACAGGCCAAGGCTTCGGCGGTCATGGAGGCCATGGAGAGGTTCAGCGCCGAGATGAGGGACTACGACGAACTGGTGTTCGGGACCTATGAACAGGCCGGAGAGACCGGCCTCGCCGTGGACCCTGCAGACCTCATACTGCCGATCGACCGTCTGAACTACTACCGCGACGCCGAGATAGCATGGTGCGAAGGATGGGAGATGTTCAGGGGAGAGAAGATATGGGTCCCCGCATGCGCGGTGTACCATCCTTACGTCACGGACGGCGACCTGCAGCTCTTCAGATACAACACCAACGGGCTGGCATCGGGGAACACTATGGAAGAGGCGATCCTCCACGCGGCTTTCGAAGTCATCGAGAGAGACGCCTGGTCTCTGGCGGAGGACCGCGAGGTCGCCGTTGCTGACGTCTCGGCAGAGCCGGATTCGGTCCCGGGAAGGCTTTTGGAAGCCTTCTCCGAGCAGGGCGTGGAGATAAAGCTGAAAGACATCACCACCGACGTCGGAGTGCCCACCATCGGAGCGGCCTCTGACGATGTGGCCACCAAGGACCCGGAGATGCTGGCCATCGGCGTAGGGACCCACCTGGACCCTGAAATCGCGGCGGTGCGCGCGATAACCGAGGTCGCTCAGAGCAGGGCGACCCACAAACAGGGCGTAAAGGTCAATGCCAAGCTCCGGAAGGCCACCCGGGAGATGGGGTACGAGAAGATCAAGAGGCTCAACCGCCTCTGGTATTCCGATCTCGACAGAAAAGTGAATCTGAATGATATGGAAGATGGATCGACCGATTACGTTCTCGACGACATCGAGGTCGTCCTCGACAGGCTGATGAACGCCGGTTTCGAAATGGCAATAGTGTCGGACCTCACCCGCCCCGAGGTGGGCGTGCCGGTGGTCAGAGTGATAATACCGGGGATGGAATGCTCCACGATGGACCCGGACCGCTCAGGATATCGTCTGAACGGAATGTGGCCCCCTGTAAGATGACGGTCTTCCGACCGTTGACAGAAAGCGGACCCGCCGGGATTCGAACCCGGGTCAGAGGCTCCGGAGGCCCCAATGCTATCCAAGCTATACCACGGGTCCTTTTTACTGTAAAGCGTTGAAGAGATGCAGGCAGGTTGTGCCGGGGCAAAGCCCCGGCGATCCTGAGGCTCCCATTGAGAGGGCGGGAGCCGAATGAAGAATTGCCTTTACTCTTTCTTGCTGAACTCGGTGTACCCGCACTTTCCGCAGGATGTCCTGTCCTTGTGGACGGCCATGAACACGCCCGCTCCGCACTTGGGGCATACGGGTTTCGTCCTTGTTATCTTGTCACCCTCGACCTTGTAAGCGTCCTTCTTGCTGATCGACTTGGGCGCCGCCTTCTTTGCTGCTGCCATCTTCACTCCTCCTTCTTGGGCATTTCCGGCTTGGGTTTCTCGATGCCGTTCCTCATCAGGAGGTGTTCGTTCTCGAACTCCAATGCGGCCTCTTTGCTCTCGTAGACTTTGACGTATCCTTCGGACACCCCTTTGCCGTACACGGAGTCCATGTGGTCGACGACAAGGCAGTCCCTCTTGGACTTCAGCACCTTGGCGAGCTCCTCGGCCACCGCGTTCCTCTTAGGTGTGCTTTCTCCGGCGTGTTCCACCGAGAAATATACCTCGTTCCTCTTCTGCAGGGGATTTTTCTTCTGCTGGGTAATTTGTATCTTCATTACAGCTCCTCCATCATCTCAATTAGCAGTTCTGCTTCTTTTCGGACCTGCTCGTCCGTGGTGACGAGCTTCATCCCTTTCCCGGGCCATCCGTACACTATGTTGGTGCCGTAGGGCGCAAGGACCATGCATGCTACTGCCGCCAGGTCCTCCTCCCCGTCCACCTTTATTATGTGAACGTTCCCTTCGAAAGCGTTTTTCACGGCCTCGATCAACTCCGCAGTTATCATCTTCGGAGGGTTCCTGACCTCTATCTCTTCCCAACCGTTTTCTTTGACGAGAGATGAGAATTCGGTCGTCTCGCGCCTCTCTGTCCTTCCGTCGTAGATGGACAGGAACGGCACGATGCCGTGCTTTCTGACGACCAGCGATACCACGTCGCCGACCGTAACGAGTTTGGAACCTTTATCGAGTATAATAAGTTCGTTTTCGCCCAGGTCCCGCCCCATAGGCCTCCTGAACAGTTCGCGCCTGTCCTCGGGAAGCTTTCTGTCCCTGGGCTCCATCGGCATCAGCGGACCTTGAGGGCGTATCTGCCGTTCGCCTTGATGCTCATGCGTTTGGCTATATCCGATTTGGTGTGATCGATGATCGCCACGTAGCCCTGCCACTCTTTGGACGTCTGTCCTCCGCAGCGGGGACACGTATCCTCCTCGGATATGAAGCTGCAATTCTTGCACGCTTTCAAAACAGGTCCTGCCATCAGGCCGCCTCCTTCTTCTTGGTGTTGTCCTCTTCGATCCACTGGAACTTTCCGAGGCCGGGCTGGCGCATGGTGAGTCCGATCTTGCTGTCCTGAGGGTTCTTGTCGTTCAGGTCTATGCTCACGACCCTCGCTCTGACCTTGTCCCCGACGGAAAGGGTCCTTCCGGTCTCCTTTCCTACGAGCCTCTGGTTCACCTCGTCGATATCGACGCGGTCGTCCATGACCTGGCTTATGTGCAGCAGGCCGTCCAGGGGTCCGAATCTTACGAAAGCTCCGAATTTGAGGATCTCCACGACTATGCCCTCCACGACCTCGTTGTCCTTCAGCCTGTAGACCAGCTGGTTGTACTTCACGGTCTGGTAGACGGCGCCGTCGCCGTGTACTATGCGTCCCGGTCCCACCGGCTCGACGTCTTTTATGAGGACGGTTAGCGATTTGTCCTCGTTGAATCTGCCCTCGAAAGTATCCCAGGTGAGGTTGTCTATAGCCTCACTTATATCTTCACCCAGATTTCTGGGCGGGATGCGGACCTTCCTTTCGGCCTCTGTGATCATATACATATGGCGGAACTCCTGAATGTGGGGATTAGGCCACTCTTATATAAAACTGATTCGTACGCGCGAAGTCGCCCCCAGAGCCGGGGAGGCGACAGATGGCCGCCGTAATCCATTTAGCGAGACGCTTTAAATTATTTCAAACCATAAAAATAAAAATAGTGCCAGTACATGAAATTTATGTCTTCTCTGTCCCCCTGTAGGATATGTATTTTACCTATATCCGTGAGACTGGTACCAGGAGTATTATTTATAGGAGGAGAGTTTACCGCAACTAAAGTTCAGAGGTAAACTCATGATCGAGATAACAACAGTTGAAAACTTGCTTTTCATGATCCCTGTTGCCGTCGTGATCGCACTGATCTTTGCATTGTACTTCCTTACCGACATAAGGTCTCGGGACAAAGGAACGCCCGAAATGCAAAAGATCTCCGATGCGATCGAAACGGGCGCCATGGCATATCTGAGGCGCCAGTACAAAACGATAGCAATAATCAGCATAATCGTAGCAATCGTAATAGCGCTCGCGGGAATCCCCGAGTCCACAAGAAACTATCTGGGATACCCCGTGGCCATCGCTTTCCTCATAGGAGCGGGATTCTCGATCCTCTCCGGTTTCATCGGAATGAAGGTATCCGTCAGCACCAACATCAAAACGGCCAGCGCCGCACGCGAGTCTCTCGCCAGCGCCTTCAAGACCGCTTTCCGCGGAGGAGCCGTTTCAGGTATAGTCGTATCAACGCTGAGCATCCTCGGCCTCTTCGCCGTCTTCCTCGCGTACAACGCCATATACGAGGAAATGACCCAGACGCTCCACTACATCGTGGGATATGCGTTCGGTGCCTCTTTCGCGGCATTGTTCGCCCAGCTCGGAGGCGGCATATACACCAAAGCCGCCGATGTGGGCGCGGACCTCGTGGGAAAAGTCGAGGCTGGAATACCTGAAGACGACCCCAGGAACCCTGCGGTCATCGCCGACCTCGTCGGTGACAACGTCGGAGACTGCGCAGGAAGAGGAGCTGACATATTCGAATCCACTGCGGCCGAGATCATCGGTTCGATGGTCATAGGTCTCGCAGTCCTCAAGATAGCCGGAATGGCCTCTCTTTCCAACAACTGGATCTTCCTGCCGATGGTCATAATGGCCTTCGGACTCATCGCCTCCCTCGTGGGAATACTCACCGTCAGGCTCAAGGAATCCGACAAAGAGGTTTTCTCGGCGCTCAACCGCGGATACTACATAACCATGGCCCTAGTCATAGCGGGCACGATATTCTCGGTATACTGGCTCCTCAAGGACGAGGCCTCCAACTGGATGTATTTCGCGGGATGTGGCGTGGTCGGTATCGTTCTGGCCCTCGCCATAGTCTACATAACTCAGTATTACACCGGGGACCACGGGCCCGTCAAGTCCATCGCGGACGCTTCCAAAACAGGCCCCGCCACCAACGTCATAAAGGGAATATCCGTTGGAATGGAGTCCACTCTGCTCCCGGTCATCTGCATTAGCATAGCCATATGCGCGACCTTCGTCCTCGGATACTACGCCGACCCGACCGGCAGCCACGGAATGGTCTTTGGACTCTACGGAACCGCCGTCGGAACGATCGCGATGCTCGCATCTTCCGCGTTCATCCTCGCCGAAGACACCTACGGACCCATCACCGACAACGCTGGAGGCATCGTCGAAATGAGCGACCAGCCCGCAGAGGTAAGGGAGAGGACCGACAAGCTCGATGCTTCCGGAAACACCACCAAAGCTCTGACCAAGGGATACGCGATGGCATCCGCTTCCCTCGCGGCTTTCCTCCTGTTCGCCGCCTACTTCGAGATAGTCGGAGAGATCAAGGGGATCAGCCTCATCGAGGCCATGCAGGTCAACCTCGGCAACCCGCTGATATTCGTCGGCGGACTGATCGGAGCCGTGCTAGTGTTCTACTTCGCATCCCTCGCCATCAGCGCGGTCGGAAAGGCCGCCGGAGAGATGATCGAAGAGGTCCGCAGGCAGTTCAGGGAGGACCCCGGCATAATGGAGGGATCTTCGGACCCGGATTATGCCAGCTGTGTCGACATCGCGACCCGCGGTGCCCTCAGACAGATGGTCCTTCCCGCATTGTTGCCCATTATCGTCCCGATCATGTTCGGGCTGCTGTTCAAGTGGGTGCTCCCCGACGAGCTGGCCTCTGAGGCCCCGGCTGCCGTCGGTGCGCTCATCATGGTAGCGACGATAGTGGGCGTCCTGCTTGCCAACTTCCTCAACAACGGAGGAGGCGCATGGGACAACGCGAAGAAGTTCATCGAGGCAGGTTCCCACGGCGGAAAGGGCTCGACCGCACACGCCGCGGCTGTCGTCGGAGACACCGTCGGAGACCCCTTCAAGGACACGGCGGGACCCTCGATACACGTTCTGATCAAGCTGCTGTCCACCATATGTCTGGTGACGGCCGTCCTGTTCGTCTGAGCGTAAAACCTATTACGGGGGAGAGATCCCCCGTTCGGAATTTTTCATTATTTCATACGAAGGGAGAGATCTTGAGGCCTGCCTCTTCCGCGGCTTCTTCGGCCGGCTCTTCCTGCGGATAGTCACAGGACCCGGAGACCACGATGGGGACCCCGTCCTCGTCGATGTATCCGGTACCTATCATCTCGAGCGGATTGCATACGTCCTTTCCGGATACCGCGGCCACGCACGATGCGCCCAGAGGGCAGGTGAGCGACAGTATGACGTCCGAGCGGACCAGCATCCCCGTGTCGAATTTCTCCCTTACTCTGGGACCTATGCAAGAAGCAGATACGCATATCGTGCCGATGACATCTATTCCGTCTTCCGACAGCTCGTCCGAAAGCCTCTTCGCGGCGTCCGCACCGCCGATGCCGCCGCATATCCTGACGCATGTGTTGCAGGTCAGCACGAGCACCTTCTTTTTGCTGAGAGATTCCGAAAGCTCCCTGTAATCCCTGTTGCGACCCGAAATGATCACGTGCCGGTAATCGGGAGCCGACGTTATATCTTTAACGCAACCGCGCGAACGGTTGCACAAACCCTTTTATCGGTGGCAGATGGTAGCCAATCCATACAAGGTGTTTTGAATGTCGGAACTAGAATTGGTGCCAGTAGAAGATATCAAAGTGAAGAAAGGGATGACCGTGAATGATATGCTGGAAGCCATGGGGCGCTCCGGCGGTTTCACGGCCCAGAAGCTGGCCGATGCCACGGACATAGCGGAGAAGATGATCAAGAAGAAGGGATGCCTGAGGATACTGTCCTTCCCCGCATGCATAATGGCCACCGGAACCAGGGGAGTTCTCATCGATATGGTGAAAAACCACATGGTGGACCTCATCATAACCACCTGCGGTACCCTCGACCACGACATCTCAAGGACTTTCGCGGCCTACTACAAGGGAGACTTCATGATGGACGACGCCAGGCTCAGAAGGCACAGCGTCAGCAGGCTCGGGAACGTCCTTGTCCCCGATTCATGCTACGGGATCGTCCTCGAGGACAACCTCCTGCCCATGTTCGACGAGATCTTCAAGGACCGCAAGGACATGACCACCCACGAGATCATAGACGAGGTCGGCAAGAGGATGCCGGGCGAGGACAGCCTGCTGTACCAGTGCCATGCTAACAAGGTGCCCATCGTCGTACCCGGCATAACCGACGGGTCTTTCGGCTCCCAGCTCTGGACGTACTATCAGATGCACCGCAATCTGAGGATCGACCTTTTCGGCGACGAGCAGATGCTCGCCGAGATGACGAACGACGCCAAATACACCGGGGCGATAATCATAGGCGGCGGCATATCCAAACACCACGTGATCTGGTGGAACCAGTTCAGAGGAGGGCTCGATTTCTGCATATATCTCACCACCGCACAGGAATATGACGGCTCCCTCTCGGGCGCCGCGATCAGAGAAGCCGTTTCCTGGGGCAAGGTCAAGAGCAACGCCAAGAAGATGACCGTCGAAGGCGATGCCACGATCACTCTGCCCCTGATATACGCTGGCCTGGCGGACAGGCTGCTCTGAGGTGGAAACATGCCGAAGAAGGTCCTCATCCTTCCCGGCGACGGGGTCGGAAAGGAGATAACCGACGCCGCAACATCCGTATTGGAGGCCGTGACGGGAGATGCGGAGATACTCCACGGGAGGATAGGCGCTTCGGCATACGAGAAGACTGGATACTACCTCCCTCCGGAAACGATGGAGCTGGCAGCAAAGTCCGACGCGATAATCGCGACCCCCGTGCTGAACCGTGCGATAGAGAAGAACTACAGGGACCCCCTGGCGACCCTCAGGAAACAGCTGGACATGAGTTCCGTCCTGAGGAAGTTCCAGCCCCTCGGCGACGGTATCGGCGTTTCCGGCCTGGACTGCATGCTTATAAACTGCAATCCTCAGACGGTGGGCACCTCAAAGGAAGTGGAAACCCTGAACGGAGTGAGCGTGGAATACTACATCGATGCCGGAGGATGCAGGAAGGTCTTCAGGATGGGAGAGCGCATCGCCACGGCGAAGCAGAGGCGCAAGATCACCTGCCTCAGGGACCTGGAGCTCAACCCGTATTCCGACGCCATGTTCGCAGACCTTTTCTACAAGGAGTTCGCGGCTTCCGAGTTCATAATCGACGACATGGACGTCGCCGATGCGACGTCCAAGCTCATCATGGACCCTTCGTTCGCCGATGTTATCGTCACGCCCGTGCCGTACAGCAACGCCGTTTCCGGGGCTCTCACGGGCATGTGCGGCGGAGCTTACCTGACCTGCGTGGGATATCTTAGCGAGACCGGCGGGATGTTCATGCCCCTGCACGGACCGGTCGAACACCTTGCAGGGACCGACACCGTGAATCCCACCGGCTGCATGCTGGCGGCGGCGATGGCGCTGGACGCTGTCGGTCTCAACCTGGAGGCAGACAAGATACGTAACGCCATACGTTCGGCGTACAGGAAGGGCATGAAGACCAGGGACGTGGGAGGGGACCTTTCCACATCCGAGTTCACCTACCGCGTGACGAAGCTCTGCAAGAGGAGCAGGTGACCAGAACGGTTAATATCCAGTAATCTGCTTTCGTTCCGAGTGGATAACTTGAAGGATGCAGGACACAGGGACGCTGTCGCGGCGGCAATGAATTTCGAATCTATCGGCAGGACGCCCGTAAACAATTTCGCGGTCGTCACTGCGGCCCGCAGCGCAGGATACACGGTGACCCAGGCAAGGAACGACCCTCTCCTCTCGGCAAGGGTTTCGGTCGATTATGCGATGAAGACCCGCTCGGATTTCGTCAAACCGATATTGGACTCCCAGATACCTTTCGCAGATATGGGCGGAGAGGTCAGGTTCCCCGAGGACGACTATGGGATGGTTCCCAAGCCCATGATAAACGGGCCTGAGGAGCTCGAGGGGCTTGCGGTTTTCGATCCCTTCAAGGCTTCGGAATGCCCCCGTTTCACCAGCGTTTTCGTGGACAGCATCGAGGAGACCGCACGGATACTGCCCGAGGACCTGCACATATGCGGCCTCTCCTGGGGACCCCTCACTATGGCAGGATATGCGATGGGCACCGAGAACATGATGTTCCAGACGCTTCTGGAACCGGATTATGTCAAGGCGACGGTCAAAAAGGTCACAGGCCTGGTCGCTGCCATGGAGCAGAGGATGATAGAGGCCGGGGCCACCGTGCTTTGGATGGCCGACCCCACGTCCTCCGAGGATCTGATATCCAAGGACATGTTCCGGGAGTACTCTTACGATGCTATCAGGGAGGTCATAGCCGATACGAAAGCGTATTGCAATGTGCCAGCGTTCGTCCACATATGCGGCAACACTCTTAACACCATGTCTGTTCTCAAAGAGATTGGAACAGACTGTTTCAGTTTCGACCATGCCGTAGACCCGGCGGCAGCGAGAAAAAGCGCAGGGGACATGGCCATCATGGGCAACATCGACCCTGTCTCCGTCATGATGATGGGCACCCCCGAGATGGTGAAAAGAGAAAGCTACCGCATAATAGATGCGGCAGGTTCCGACGGCGGGCTGATACTCGCACCGGGATGCGAGATGCCGTTGAATACTCCCGACGAGAATGCGGTGATGATGGGGGAATCCGCCCGCAGCTACTGGCGGAGTTAAGCTAACTGTACGCCGGGGTGCCATTAATCCGGAAGGATAAGCTGTCCTTGCGTGATAACATGGATGCACACAATCTCAGGGGATGCTCTGAAAGCGAAGACAGCAGAGTTCTCAGGACCTACGTCCGGCTGAGGAACAGGGCCTTAACCAACATCGGCTCGGACTTCAGGACGATCAGGGCATTCGCCTTCATGATGATAGTCGCCGAAACCGGCCTAGGTCCCGAAGAAGTGAGAAAACTTGAGATAGAGAACCTGGACCCGGCCTCCAGCATCGGGATAGTGTCCTGTCGCACGAGAGGCGTAGACGGCGAGTCCTGCATCTCGGTGAACCTCCAAAAGGCCGGTTCAGACGTGCTGGGGGCATACATGGAGTCCCGCAGGGCGTTCTTGGAAGAGTATTCGTTCGATTCTAGGTACCTTTTTCCGTCAAGGATGACCATCAACGGGATCATGCCTCCGGAAGCGGTGAACGGTATAGTAGATACGGTTTCGGAATTGTGCGAGGAAAGGATCGATATGGAACTTCTGAGGGACACCTTCGGATCCCAGTGAACATGGTCCTGTTTCCGGCGGGGAAGCCATTTGCTTGCATCTTCTCCCACCGGAATTGAAAAGGTTTGATAGTTCGGTATCAGCCGAGCATTTTCTTCATGTCCGCCTCTGGAGTGCTGATCGGAGCTATCCCAAAGTTCTCCACGAGGAATGAGACGATGTTGGGCGAAAGGAACGCCGGAACCGAAGGTCCCAGATATATGTTCTTGACGCCCAGGCTCAGAAGGGTCAACAGCACGGCGACCGCCTTCTGCTCGTACCAGGACAGCACGATCGAGAGAGGAAGGTCGTTGACCGTGCAGTTGAACACGTCCGCGAGTGCCAGAGCGACCTTTACGGCCCCATATGCATCATTGCACTGGCCGACGTCCAGTATCCTGGGTATTCCGCCTATGTCTCCGATGTCCAGGTCGTTGAACCTGTACTTGCCGCATGCGAGGGTCAGCACGAGGGTGTCCTTCGGAGTGTTCTTGACGAACTCCGTGAAATAGTTCCTTCCCGGTTTGGCGCCGTCGCATCCTCCCACGAGGAAAATGTGCTTTATCGCTCCTGCTTTGACGCCTTCGACGACCTTATCGGCCACCGACAGTATCGTTCCCGCCGAATATCCGGTGGTCACGGTCTTTCCTCCGTTGACCCCGGTCATCTGAACTTCTTCCTTGTATCCGCCCAGCTCCAGCGCCTTGGCGATGACCGGCGTGAAGTCTTTGTCCTCACCGATGTGCACCGCGTTGGGATATGCCACGGGGCCGGTGGTATATACGCGGTCGGCATAGCTGTCCTTTGGCCTCATTAGGCAGTTGGTTGTGTAGAGTATGGGTGCGGGGACGCCGTCGAATTCGTTGCGCTGATTCTGCCAGGCCGTTCCGTAGTTCCCCTTCAGGTGCGCGTACTTCCTCAGCTCGGGGTATCCGTGGGCAGGGAGCATCTCGCCGTGGGTGTAGATGGATATTCCCTTTCCTTCGGTCTGCTCCAGAAGCTTCTTGAGGTCCAGGAGGTCGTGTCCCGTGACGATGATGAACGGTCCCTTCGCGATCTTCATCGAGACTTTGTTGGGAGCGGGGACGCCGTATGTCTCGGTGTTTGCCTCGTCCAGGACCTTCATGCATTTCAGGTTGGCCTGCCCGGTCTCCATGACCATCGCCAGGAGCTCTTCCTGACTGGCGTTGGAGCCGATCGTCCTCAGGGCATTGTACATGTACGTACTGACTTCGGGGTCGGAATATCCGAGCGCCTTGGCGTGGAATGCGTAGGCGGCGACTCCCTTGAGTCCGAAGAGTATCAGAGATTTTAGTGACCTGATATCCTCGTCGTCCTTCCAGACCGATACCAGATTGAACTTGTTGGATCCGCAGCCGCATGACTTGCATCCGGACCCAACCCTGGAGCGCTCCTTCTTGACCGCATCGATCTGGGCCGATACCGACCTCGGGTCGAAGTCGACGTTGGTTATCGTACGGAACAGGGCCTCGGTGACGATGTCGTCCGTCTTGGCGTCTGCCTTTCCATGGGCGCTCTTGGCAAGGTCTATCAGGGCGGTGATTAGGTCGTCCTGAAGGTTCGCCACGTCCGATGGTTTTCCGCATACTCCTGCCTTTCCCGTGCAGCCGGTCCCGTTGGCCGTCTGCTCGCACTGAAAACAAAACATCTCCGACATTTTTTTAACTCCTATACTTTAGGTAGTTTGTATAATAAAGATACTGGGTTATATACGGCAGGTATCTTACGGGATATCATGAACGACAACTGTACCGTGTACAGGACCATGGGATTCCTTTCCAAGAAATGGACGCTGCTGATCATACTGGAGCTTTACAGGGGAGGGGATACATGGAAAAGGTTCTCCGAGATAAAGAGGTCTATGAAGGACATCACGCCCAAGATCCTCTCGGAAAGGCTCAGGAACCTTGAGGAGGAAGGCGTGATCGAAAGGAGGGTCGACACCGCAACCGTGCCGATAAGAAGCGAATACCGGCTCACCGAAATGGGAAGGGAGCTGACAGAAGTAGCGAAAGGCATAAAGACGTGGGCCCTCAAGTGGAAGATTAATAATCCCGTTTGTGCATCTCAGGACTGCATCGTCTGCGTGCTTTGAGGGGATTATGAAAAATAAGCCTAAAGTAGCCTTTCTATGCCTGCACAATTCGTACAGAAGCCGGGTCGCCGAAGCCCTCGCCAGGGAGTACGCTTCCGATGCCTTCGAGGCGTACTCGGCTGGCCCGGAATCATCTTTTGTGGTCGACGACAGGGTCGCCTGGATGCTTTTGGAGTATTGCAGCTGCGACATAACCGAAAATGACACCAGGCCCCTGTCCGAACTCCCCAAGGTAGATATAGTGATCACAATGGGAAAAGGAGATTCCTGTCCTGACATCCCGTGCTCTTACACCGAGAACTGGGGCCTTGATGACCCCGGAGGTCATGCCGACCCGGACTATCGTAAAATGATCGAGACCGTGCGCAGCAACGTAATGGACCTCCGCGACAGGATAAGAAGGGGGAAGATACGCCCTATTTACGAAACGGCGTGACTTCCGGATCGGTTGCATAATCATCTTCTGACCACATATTCCCGTTGGAGAGTGCTGATCTTGCCGATCGCGCTCCCGATGAACATTTAATATTCGCATGCTACGTGTGCGCTGACACCGACGTAAATCTGCATGCCCTGCGCGATTCGGTATTCTGATCTCCGGACCCGTTCACGGGCGATTACCTTCGCTTGATGCGGATCGGCCGACCCATGAGAAAGATTTCAACGTGATAGGCGGTCATGAATTATCGTTGGCGCCCCCTCCCGGTAAGAAAAAATCCTTTGAACGCTACAGTCCGCTGCATAACGTAACCTGAACGAAATACATTCAGACGCTTCAGGTCGTACCATATCGGCAACGGCGATCGTGTGCCAGAAAAAGAATCCTCTTACACGGGATGCCAAAGCAGGAATGAAAAGAAAAATGGTGCAGGGGACGTGATTTGAACACGCGGACCACTAAGGACTAGGCCCTCAACCTAGCGTCGTTGGCCATGCTTGACTACCCCTGCTCCATCCCGAGTAATAAGATTCAGTTAATAAGGTTTACCGTCCAAACGGACCTGGTGGATTAAAAAATAACGCGATTTTTGTATTAACACATGATTAAATAACGAAAAGTGCATGGTGTGGCATGGAACTAGCGATGGCCGTTGCGTTGCTGCTGATAATCGTCGGATTGGTACTTCTGATCGTGGAGGCCACGATGCCCGGTGTGTTCATGATCATACCTGCAGTCATATTCGTCATCATAGGAGGATTGGGTCTTTTCGAGCCCGAACTACTTTTCACATGGTACTCGGTCGCATTGGCAATCGTCGTGGCCATCCCCGTGACCCTGTTGACGATATATGCCTACAGGTTCCTGGGAAAGCCCGAGCCGCCGTCTACGACCATCACAGATACGCTCGTCGGCGAGAAGGGCGTCGTCACCGTGGACACCGTACCCGGGACTCTGAAGGGAAAGGTGCGCATCGGGACGGACACATGGAGCGCCAATTCAGAGGTGCCCATCAAGGCCGGCACCAAGACCAGGGTCGTCAGAAGCGAAGGAGTACACGTCTTCATCGAGCCGGAAGAGTGAATGCAGATTATTGATTTATGAAGAATACGGAGGAAAAAACAAATGGACAGTGAAACAATCTTGATGACCATCGCCCTTCTGGTGATTTTCGTCATCGTTCTGATCGTGATAAGCGGGGTGAAGATCGTTCAGCCCTATGAACAGGGCATATATATGAGGCTCGGTAAATATGTAAGGATACTCAACCAAGGTCTCAATGTAGTGTTCCCTTTGATAAACCAGGTCGTCAAACTAGACCTGCGCACGGAAGTCCTGGACATCCCGAGACAGGAGGTCATAACCAAGGACAACTCGCCTGTCAACGTGGACGCCATCATTTACATCAAAGTTACGGACCCCAAAAAGGCCTACTTCGAAGTAACTCATTACAAGATCGCGACCGTCAGCCTGGCACAGACCACTCTGAGGGCCGTCATAGGAGAGATGGAGCTTGACCAGATCCTTTCCAACAGGGAGACCATAAACCTCCAGCTCAGGGACACCCTCGACGAGAGCACCGACAAGTGGGGAGTCAGGGTAGAAGCCGTCGAGATACGCGAAGTGGACCCTGCCGCGAAGGTCAAGGACTCCATGGAGGAGCAGACCTCTGCGGAGAGAAAGAGGCGTGCCGCCATCCTCGAAGCGGACGGACTCAAGAGAGCGGCGATCCTGAAGGCAGAGGGAGAAAAGAAATCCCGCATCCTTCAGGCCGAGGGGCGCAGACAGGCCATGGTCCTCGAGGCTGAGGGCACCAGGGTGGCCACGATACTCGAGGGGCAGGGAGAGGCTCAGAGGCTGCGCATCCTCTCAGTGGGCGCGGCTACCATGGACTCCAAGGCCCTATCGGTGCTTTCGATGGACACCATGGTCAAGGTCGGACAGGGCGAATCCTCGAAGATATTCTTCCCAATGGAAGTGACCAGGCTGATGGAGGGGATTTCCGAGTATGTCGGATCCGCCGCCAAGTCACCCGACAGGGCGATATCCACCATCGAGGACATCGAGAAGGCCTTCGGCAACACCGACGACATCCTGGGCAACATCCCCAGGCCCGAAGAAATTCAGGCCGAAGCCGAAAGGATCGACGCCATGATGGACAAGGAGCTAAAGGAATCCACCGGAATGGTCGACAAGGATAGCAAGAACAGGGCCTGAAACTTTAACAAAACCTCTTACCCTTTTCATATTTCCGATTAAAACAAATATCCGTTCAGCGATGGACGGATGTCATGAGAGAGAGGGCGGCTGACGGTAGGACTTCGGTCCAGCTGAGGAAGTTCCCTCCTCCGAGGGCAAGATGAGCAGCGAAATGCTGCGGGGCGAGAGCCTCGGCAAGGGCCCAGAAACGACACAGCTCCGGTAAAAAGTATGATCTGAAGACAGTGACGTTCCCGGAGATCTGGTGAAACGGCGACACCTCATCGGAGCAAGCTCATACAGCCGGGATGATCTGCCCTGGACCGGCGGGTAGGGTGCATTAGTCGAATGCCGCCTGAAACAGAAGGGGGGCTACTACTCTCACATGACTCTTTTTTATTTTTCTTGATTAACATTATTAACAACGTGGCACATTAACATCCATGGCGTTGGATCCCCGTATCAAAGCTGTCGGTTTTGACATGGACGGCACTTTCATGAACACGAGGGTAGACTATCCCCGACTTCACAACATTGTCTCAGAGGTCCTGGAAGAGGAAGACATCCCCATTGGAAAGCACGATTGGAAGGGGGACGAACGCCTGATGAAGGTGCCGGTCTACCAATGGATATACGATGCCGGCAGATGGGACGATGCCGAGGACATAATACAAAAGATAAACGACAGGAGCACCGAGGTCGAAAAACAGTACTACCTGGAAGCTTCACCGTTCCCGCTGGCCGTTGAGACCATGGACGCTCTCAAGAAACAAGGCTACAAAGTGGGAATCCTCACGAGGGGCGGAAGAGACTATGCCGAGTCTGTCCTGGGTATCTGGAACATCTGTGGCCGCTTCGATGCCATAGTATGTAGGGATGATTATCCTTACGGCGATGCCAAGCCCTCGCCGATGGCCATGAGGCATCTGGCCGAAGAGATGGGAGTAGAGCCGGAGGAGATCCTGTACCTTGGCGATAATCTAGGCGACTGGCACACCGCACGGGATTCGGGAGCCTCCTTCATCGGGGTGCTTTCAGGAGGCTGCACCCTGAAAGACTGGGAGGATGCAGGGGTCACGGACGTGATCGGAGGGATCGGAGCTCTTCTCGACCGGATATGATCATTCCGCTTTCCCCTGCGCAATCTTTACGTAAGCCGTTTTTGCCGTTATGGCTATGATGAACAATACGCCCATCGTCACAGAAACGGTGGCTCCCGGCGGGATGTCTGCTCCGATGGCAATTATCAGACCGAAGAAAGCCATTATCAATGAAAGTATCACCGACACGATCATCATCTCTTTGAGGCTCTCAGTGAACATGTTGGACATGGCCGCGGGTATCGTTATCAGGGCTATGACCATCACTATGCCCACCACGTTCAGGGCCACGACGCAGGCGATGGCTATCAGCACGTAAAGGACGAGGTTCATCGCTGTGACGTTGATGCCGCTGAGCCTTGCATGGGTCTCGTCGAACGTCAGTACCTGCAGGTCTCTGAAGAACAGAGCGATGATGGCCAGCGACAATATCGTCACGACGGCTATCACCTTGAGCTCGAAGCTTCCGACCAGCAATATGTCTCCGAAAAGTATGCTCTCGAAGGACCTGGGCGTAACGACGGACCTGTCCATGAGGCTCATGAAAATAACTCCCAGCGCCATCCCCACTGACCATAGTACTCCGATGACCGAGTCCTCTCTCAGCTTCTTGGATACCGCGGGAAGCGCCATTATGACCGCCGAAACGACCGCGAACAGTGCGGCGCCGATCATGGGGGTGAACCATGAGACTGCGACGACGGACATAACATAATATGCAAGACCCACACCTCCGAAAGTGGTGTGTGCTATGCCGCCCGTTACGAACACCATCCGTTTCACGACCACCAGGGTTCCCACGACTCCGCAAAGAACGCATGCTATGGCCGCGACCATGAACATGTTCTGAATCAGAGGCATCGAGAATGCCGCGACCCAATCAACCATCGTTGTGACCTCCGCAATCGCAGGGACCTATGTGCACTAGCTCGGGGATGCAGTGGAATCCCAATGCGATCATCTCCTGGGTTATCTCGGGCGCATCGTTGACTATCAGCCTGCGGTTCATGCATGCTACACGTTTGACATCATGAGAGATGCTGCTCATATCGTGAGTTATCACCATTATGGCTATCCCGTCCCTGTTCAGCTTCCTGAGTATGTCGTAGGTGCAGTCCTTCATCGACGGGTCCAGGCTCGCGGTGGGTTCGTCCAGCATGAGTATCTTCGGTTCCGGGGCAAGAGCCCTTGCGAGGTATACTCTCTGTCTCTGCCCTCCCGACAGGTTGCTTATTCGGCTGTCTGCGAAATCCGAGACCTCGGCGTACTCCATGGCCCTCTCTGCGGACTCCTTCTCCTCACTGGAATAGAACGGCCTAAGGCCCTTCTTGCACCTCATTCCCATAAGGACGACTTCCCTGGCACTTATTGGATATTCTGAGTCCAGATTCTCGTTCTGCGGAACGTATCCTATGCCCGGGGGCGAACCTGCCGGCTCCTTGCCGAACACTTTTACGGTCCCCCCCATGGGTTTTATTAGG
This sequence comes from Methanomassiliicoccaceae archaeon UBA421, assembly GCA_002498365.1. GTDB lineage: Archaea > Thermoplasmatota > Thermoplasmata > Methanomassiliicoccales > Methanomethylophilaceae > VadinCA11. The sequence continues at coordinate 232,801 of DAHB01000004.1, forward strand.
CCCAGGATCGCCCTGAAGAGCGTTGTCTTCCCGCCGCCGTTGGGCCCTATGACCGCCAGGAAGTCTTTGTCCCTGAGCTCCAGGTCGACGTTGCTGAAAACGGCTCGGCCGTCATATCCAGCGGTAAGGTCCTTAATTTCTATTGGTATCATCAATTCATGTCCCCGCATCCGGAATATTATCTCCCAGTATCTCGATGACCTGGCCCAGATATTCGACCCAGTCCCCGGCGAGTATGTTAATCACTATTATGTTTACATATATTCCCATTTCACAAAGCCCCTGCTGGGTAAGACCGTTGATCTCTTCGGGTTCCGAAAGGAACACGTTGATAGGATTTTCCGGCGTCCCTCCCTGCAGCATCGCGATCGATGAGGGCGTGGATGCCGCCTCGGCTGCTTCCATGAGCTCTGCCTCGGTCACATTATCCGGAAGAAGATACGCCCAGGAAGGGTGCCAGACGATGATCTCGGTAGTCGCCTTGCCTGTCAGATATTCTTGTTCAAGCCCTATCAGCACATCTACCTTGGCCCGGTAGCTGGCGCATCCCGCTTCGAAGACGGCCGCGTTGTCCGGTTCGAGTTCGGTCATCATGTCCTTGACATACTCCGCAATAAGTGCCAGGCGCTCAGGCGATGCCCAGACGTGAGGATCGGTCGCATGGTCATGGCCCTCTTCGGAACCCTCATGCTCCTCTCCTTCCAGAAGCGGGTCCATAACGCCCAGCTCGATGAGCTCTTCGCAGCACTCGAATGTGGTGATACCCTGCTGGTCCCTGATAATTTCGAGATTAGTTTCTTCCCACTCAACGCCCGATCCAACGGCGAAATACGCCACCGTGTTGCGGGACGCGATTATTCCCGGTGTTATTTCGGTCGCATGGGGGCTGGTGTTGGCCTCCAGGAAAGATACTACGGTATATTCATCACCGACTATCTCCTGGACCATTTCCTGTTGCCAGCTCATCGTCGTGTACACGTATTTCTTATCATCGCTGTCGTTGGTAAGGACGATCACGGCTGCGACGCCCGCCACTGCGAGTATCGCCACAAGCGATATTGCTATCGCGGCATTTTTCCTCATAGGCCGCTCTAGATCGATCGACTATTAAAGATTAGCTGGAATCTTAATAACATTCGATTTTCAACGATTGAATTGTTAATAAAATGGAAAGATGTTATGATAAGGGGTTTTCGGACGGTCGCTCACTGGTTTCCGTCGCCGAGTACGCGGAACCTTCCTTCTTCGACCTCGTGCTCCATGTCGCTGTACCTGAATCTCTTCATGTTGTCGCTGAAGGTCGTGTCTGCGGGCAGGAGTTTCTTGACTCCCTGTATGAGCTTGCTTCCGAATCCCATGAGCTGCTTGCTCATGTTGATGCCGAACCTGGTCTTTCCGCAGACGAGGTGTCCCGGGTTCATTACGTCGTGGGGGTCGAGGGCAGTCTTGAGGTCCCTCATGAAGTCGGCGGTCTCGCCGTCGTGGATGACGTCCATATTCCAGGCGAAGAACACTCCGAATCCCGTGGTCCTTCCTCCGTAAAGGGATGCCCTGTCTCCGAGGTAGAAGTTGAAAGAGAACGCCGTCATTCCGAGGAGCGACTCGTCGTCCTTGAAGTAATAGGGCATGAACAGCGCGGTGCTGCGGTCCACTATGACCCCGATGACCCCTCCGGGCTCCATCTTCATGACCTCGAATCCCTTGTAGCATTCATCTACGAACTCTCCCCAGTGTTTGGTGGGGACGATTACTTCGGCAGGGATCTCTCCGACACCGACCTTCCTGGCCCTGAACTCGTAGCATCTCTCGGACCACTCGTGGTCTGCGATCTCCCTGTCGAGCTTCTTGCCTCCGAACTCCGCCACTATAGCGTCGACTTCGCTTTCCTCCAGGTCGACGAACTTGGGGTCCCCCTGAAGGGCGACGAGGAGCACGTTCTTGACCTTGGGCGCATGTATCCCGGCCTTCCTCTGGTTGGCGAAGTGCATGTAGTCCGACCATGCGATGTGGAGAGGTTTGATGCTGGCGTGGGAGATGATCTTCTGGATGGGGCCGTGGAGGTCCTTCAGGTTCTCGAACTCGTAGGCGACGGGCCTGATCTCTCCCATGGGGTAGATCCTCATCGTCACCGTGGTGAGCACTCCCAGGGTGCCCTCTGCGCCGGCGAAGAACTGGTTAAGGTTGTAGCCTGACATGTAGGAGCCGATATGGTCGTATCCGGTCTCGATCAGGGTCCCGTCCGAAAGGACGACCTTCATGTTGAGGATGTTATCCTTGGAAGACCCGTACTTGTAGCTGCCCGTTCCCATTCCGTTGGTCGAGGTCCATGCCCCGATCGTGCCGGCGGGGAAGCTGGAGGGATAGGAGCCCACAATGAATCCGAGCTTCATGCACTCGTCAAGGGCCTCTTTCCATGTGCAGCCGGCCTGGACCTTCACGTACATGCCCTCTGTGTTGATCTCGAGGACCTTGTTCATCTTCGAGGACATGTCGATCACGATGCCGCCGTTCGTGGGCATGCATCCGCCGAGCCCCCAGGTAGCATTGCCTCTGGGAATGATCGGTATGCCGTCCCTGTAGGCGAGAGCGACCACTTTGGCCACCTGCTCGTCGGTCTCCGGCCTTACGACCACGTCAGGCAGGTTCTTGAACGCCATACCTGCCTCCTTGGGGAGGGGCGCCATGTCGTGGCTGTATAGGATCTTGTCCATGTCGCCCGTGTTGATGTTGTCTTTGCCTACGATACCCTCGAGTTTGGTAATCGTTTCGGGCGTCACTTTACGAGTTAGAATCACTTCACTGTTTGCCTTCATTTGTTCCCTCCACTTTATAGTGTGCGGATGATTATAGAGTCGAAAGACCCTGATACATTATAAGGATTCGCACTCGCGGACGCGCGCTCCAGAGGGCTGGACCCTGCTCATGCGCAGGTTGCCGACGAGCTTCATCTTTCCGCCTTCTGGCACTGATAGAAGGTGGGATAAACAGCCGCAGTCCGAAGAACCGAAACCCTTCACCGATGGCACGAATCCCATCGAAACGGCGACCTCGGCTATTGCGCATTCCGCCACCGAGCCGGGATATTCCGACCCATAAGCTTCCATGTCCGAAGCCACCATCGTCAGATTATCAATGTGCCAGCGTATCTTTTTTTCATGAGCGAGATGTCTGCGGATGCGTTGTTCCAGGCCGTTCATGGCGCTTCCGACATAGCAATATTCGCCTGCCCTGAGAAAGACCGTTCCCCGAGAGCCGATGCTGAGCCGCATGTCCTCGGGGAGGGTCATGAAGAGAACATACGTGCCCTTACGTCTTTCCGGCCGCTTTCCGGGCATCGTCATACTCTACCTCCGAGCCGGTCTTGATCTTTATCAGCATGCTGCTGCGGTCGAGTTTAGACTCGGTGATCTTGGCGATGTCACCAAGCTTGCGGCCGTATATCATTATGTCTTTGATAGCCTGAATATTCTCGTCATAGGGTATCTTGGCCCTGAGCCCGTCCAAATGCAGAACTATCGGGGAAGGTCTGAGGCACATATCGATCGGATGGTAATTCTCCAACACCTGCTTCACTTCCGAAGGATGGACGAAGAGAGGGTCCTCGGACATCCTCTTTCTCTTGTCCTTCAGCACCATCTCGGTCATTGACACGATCTCGTCTAGCTTGTTCCTCTCGTCTGGGGACCTCATCCTCTCCGACTTCCTCCCCACTCCTGGGACGATACCCTCGCAGTAGTCCTCGAGCCCTTCCGGCCTCGGTCCGCATACCAGGATCAGCGGTATCTTGATATCCTTCATAAGCTCCGCCTTGGCCTCGATGCATGATTTAAAATTACCGAAGCAGAAGATCGCCGCGTCGTACTCGTTTATGATCGCAACCTCCGACCCGGATATCTGGGACGTTCCTTTGCCCCTTCCTCTCGCCAGTCCCATGACGATCGAGAGGGCCCCTTTCCTTCTGAGGGCCTCGGCTATGTCGCATATAGGGTGCGGCATGTGATGGCGCCCCAGTGTAGGGCCTACCACGGCGATCTCCGTACCTGCGAGGGGAACCTCCTTCACCTCTCCCCCTATCTCCCTGCAGAGGGCGACCACTGCCTCCTTGTCCTCGGTCGGGATGGACATGGTGACGGTGAGCATCTGGGAGCTCCTGATCTTCTGCAGGACCGCTCCTCCCACGTCTTCTATGAGCTCGAAAAGTTCGGCCGAACGGTAAACGCCGCCGTCGTACATTATGACCTCAAACATCCGCCGACCCTCCCATTTCAACGTGGACCCTGGCCCCTTCTTTCATGAATTCCGGTCTCATGATCTCCTCGGTCGCCACCACCGTGACCACCGTCCCCGAGATGAAAACGTGGCGCACCTTTATCCCTTCGGGCATCGACCTCCAGACGGAGCCGATTATCTCCTTCAGGGCCTCCTCGCCGGATGCGATCACCGTCTTGCTGACCACTTCCAGGTCCGCGTCGGCGACCGACATGTCGAAACGGGTCTGCTGGTCGACGCTGTTCCTGCCGTACATGGACCACATCGCACCGAGTATGTCGGGCGCGTAGCGCTCGTCCGTGATGGTGATATGGACTCCCGAACCTTCCTCACGGAGACTGCTGACGTCTGCGATGGTCTTGCTTACGGGCTCGGCGCGCAACCTCACGGAGAATATGAACAGAGGAGCCTCCGGCCTGAGGACCAGCTCCGCCTTCTCAATGGCCAGGGCCTCGCCCAGATCGTTCATTATGTTCTCGAAGAGCACCCTGTAAGCTTCATTCCCGAAGGGGTCCGTTCCGTGAACCGTGATGTCCATTTCTTTACCTCACAGGATCCCCGAGCTCAGCAGAGCCCCTCCCACCGCCCCAATGTATTGGGAGTCGGGCGGGACGATCGGCATCTCTCCGAGTATTTCCCCTACGGCCTTCACGAGACCTGTGATCAGCGACGTGCCTCCGACCTGGATGATGGGATGCCTTACATCTATCTCCTGGAGCTGCTGCTCGTAGACCTGCTCCGCGACCGAGTGGCAGGCCGCCGCGGCAACGTCTTCGAAGGTCTTCCCTTCCCCGAGCTGGGTGACCAGGTCCTGGATCCCGAATATGGAACAGTACGAATTCATCTTGGCGTTCCTCCAGTCCCCTTTCATCGCGAGGGGGCCGAGGTCCTCGATGTCCACTTTCATCCTCTTGGCGGTCATTTCAAGGAAACGGCCGGATGCGCCGGCGCATATGCCCCCCATGGTGAAGTTGTCCGGGACTCCGTCGCGGACCGTGATCGCCTTGTTGTCCATTCCTCCTATGTCGAGGATCGTCGCCTCCCCTCTCTGACGGCCGGCCAACCATACGGCGCCTTTAGAATTGACCGTGAGCTCTTCCTGCACCAGCTTGGCTTTGTAGTGCTTGCCCAGAGTGTAACGTCCGTATCCCGTGGTACCGATGGCCTCAAGGTCCTTGAGTTCTATGCCTGCCTGCTTCATCGCCTCCTCGAGCACCTGCTCCGCGGATTTGACGACGTCCCCGGAACCGGTCCAAGCTTTTCCGATGATCTTATTGTCCTGCATTACGACCGCTTTGGTCGTGCTCGAGCCCGAGTCGAGGCCTGCGGTCAATCCCGTCTGCCTCTCCCTGGCAAGCAGCTCCTTCCTGGAAACTATCGTGACGAGGGCCTCCATCCTTGTGAGCATCTGGGACGCTTTGAGCCTCTCCGTGAACGAATAGGTTACGACCGGCAGGTTCGTGTTGTCCTGTATGAACCTCCTCAGTTCGTTCCTTACCAACGCGGCCTCGGCACACCTGAAGCATGTGCATATGAACACCGCGTCCGCATCGTACCTCCCGTCCGCCAAGGACGCCGCCCTTGCGATCATCAGCTTGAGCTGGTTGGAGCGGGGGTTGAAACCGAAGCGTTTGACCGCATCGTCGACGTCCGCCGCCCCCACATCCGGATAGACCATCTTGGCCCCTACCGACAGGGCTGCCTTCTCGATCTCGTGCTGCACGCTGCTGTATTCCGTTCCGCATGAGAGCTGCGCTATCTTTATCGTCATTTACCGAGCCCCTCCAGGAATTCCTTGGCGCTGACGACGAAGTTCTTGGCCTCCTCCTCGTTGGAGGGATAGGCCACATGCAGCTTCGGGATCCCGCGCTTCTTGATAAGATATTTCAGCATCTCGTTGGAGCGCTCGCATCCGACGCATCCGAAGCTGTAGGGCGCATTGTCCATGATGATCGCCGCATCGGCCTCCTCGATCATGGGCCCCCACATCGCCATCCTGCCCCTTATCCCCGAGGGGACTTCGACTCCGGCGTACTTCAGGCCCCTTACCACGTCGTCCAGGGTCACGTTCATCGGCGGCATGTCGATCTCCAGGTTGTCTATCTTCTCCTGGATCGCCGCCATGGCGCTGAGCGGCTCGTGGCCGAATCTTTCTACAATATCGAACAGTATCAGACTGTTCGGCGGGTCTATGAACACCTTCATCGTTACTCCTCACAAATTTTTTTGAATTCTCTTACGGGAAAAAGTCCTTTTTCCGGGACAGGTTCGACCTTCTCGCCCCTGTCGGCGCATTCGAGGCCGTGCTGCACGTTCGAAAGCAGCGCCCACTCGGCCTCCAGTTGACTGTATCCCGGCCTTGTGCCGTGCTGGGCGCGGCACCTTCTCGGGTCGCCTGCCGGGTACGCCCTGCGCTTGGAGAACACCTCGTTGCGGTATTTGCCGCGTATCTGGTCCAGCACTTCTTTGACGACTTCCCTTCTGCCCTCTACTAGACAGCCGTAGCATGTCTCCTTGACCTTCACGTCTTTGTTCATCGCATGGACCGAGCGGACGAGCTGGTCGGGCGTGAGCATGGAGCTGGGCGATATCATCAGCAGCCTGGTCTCTCTTTCGTCGCTCATATCTTATCCTCCGTGATATAGATCGTCTTGTCTTCCTCGGCCTCGGCGAGAAGCCTCTTGAGGTCGTCCGCGAACCTTCCCACTATGTTCGTGCCGTACGGCTCCTCGCCGGTGGGCCCGTATTCCTTGCTGTCCTGCAGCCTTATGCCCATCAGGCCGCAGTACGGGCGGGCCTGGTTCGTGATACCTATATCTCCGCGTTTCACCTTTTTGAACAGGGGCTGCGGATGTAGTAGCTTCCCCCTCATCTCGTCGCCATAGAAGGTTATCATCGATGCGCCCTCGAATGCGAACTGGACCTTCAGGGCCCCTATGGGCTTGTGGCTGAGCCCCGTGACCTTCCTGAAGTAATACGACGTTATCTTGTCCTCGGCGGTTATCTCGATCCTGTAGACCCTGTCCCGGGGGACCCCGAAGGTCTCCACCGTCCCGGACTTCAGGGCTTCGACGGTAAGCTCGGGGGTCTGTTCGACTATGACCGCTCCGTCGGAGGTGTCGCCCTTCCTTACCTGTTTCACGCCGGCCTTGGACAGGAACTCGCCCCCGGCTTTCTGGGTCATACCCACGGACAGGATCCTCGGAGGATCTGTCACGACCGATATCCTGTCGCCTTTCTTGGCCATGGATACGATCGCCAGCCCGCGCTCCACCTTGCCCGCGGAGCTGTGGGACTGGGCGACCTGCCTCTTATCCTTGTATATGTATATCCTGCCTTTCCCGGCGCCTTCGTTCCTCACGGTCACGGAACCCGTGTCCCTGACCGCGGCCTTTTCCGGTTTTATGTCGGCGTCCAGGTCCTCGGAGCTTGCGATGTAGCTGCCCGTCGGGTCCGTGACTTCCAGGACCATGTCCGAAGCCGTGATCAATATGTGTTCGGCCGCTACGGGGGACCTGTGGTCTAACTTTATCAGGACGTTGGTGTCCACCGAATATCCTTCCTCCATGGGATAGGACATGTCGGAGGTTACGTCGACGTTCTCGGTGCTTACTTCGGACATGACCGGACGGATCTCGCTGATCCCTTCGCCCTCGCTCAGCCCTTCTATCAGATGTCTGCCTACGGTTATGCGGCCGATGCGGCCGGCGCCTGCCCCGTAGGACTCCCTGTGGTCGTTCTTCGCGACCATGATGTACGTTGTCTGGTTGTCGCCTCCTCCCAACGAGAAGAAGCAGTCGAACTTGCGGTAGAGGCGGTCCGCAGGGTCCGCCTTGATGTCTGAAGAGAACGAACCGAAAGCGACGATCTTGCGGGTGACCCATCTGGCGGTGACCCCTTCCACGGTACCGATGATGGACCTGAACTTCTCGGCATCGGGGCCGTCGTCGAGATGGAGCACCATGCTCCCATTCGGCGTTACTATCTCAAAATCATTGGTCTTCTTTGTGACCGTCTCCACCGAGAGGTGCACAGCGACCAGCGAGCCCTCGCGGTATTCCTCGCCGGCCACGGCGTCATCGAGCGTCGCCCCTTCCCGGAGCGTCTTCGGCCTTCCGTTGACGGTGATCTTCATCTAATACCTCCGCTGGGCATCATGGACTGCACCTTGGACACGATTTCGTCCAGCTTGTCCTGTGGGCAGGTCACGCCCCTGATGACGCCGGTGACGATATGCACGATCTCGCCCTGCGTCTGTATCTCGTCGTCCGGAGGCATAACGTGGGCCGTCTTCACGCCTATGGCCGCGAAATCTTCGAAATCCACAGGGCACTGCGCCACTATTATGGCGGGCAGGTCCACGTTCCTGAGTATCAACCTCGCTTTGTAGATGATATGCTTGCGCACGTTGCCCAGGTGTATAAGGACGACCTTGAACTGCCTGAGGCGGTCTACTTCGAGGGGGTCGAGGCCGAACCTCGATCCCGTAGTGACGTCCGGCGCGTCCGCAGGCACTCCCGAACCCGCATTGACCACGAGGACGCTGGTATCTATGCCCTCTTCTCTGAGGGCATATGTTATCTCGCATACCGGTTTGGTTATGTGCCTCTTGCCCGGGCCCATGGCCACCGCAACGACGTCCCTTCCGCTGTCAGAGATGGTCGCCCTCTGTGCCAGGGCACCGCCCACGCCGAGCCCCATGGCCTCTCTGCATTCAACGAAGCTGAGGTGGCGCCCGATCTGCTGCTTCATTCATTCACCCTCGGAGTCGTCATCCTGAAGCTCTTTCAGACCGAACCTCTGGATGACCGACTCGGGAGTTCCCATGTCTTCCACGACGCCGTTCCTTATGAACGCTACGCGGTCGCAGACGTTCTCGACAAAATCCATGTCGTGGCTCACCACGACGAAGGTCTCGCCCAGGGTCTCCCTCGCCCGGATGACGGATTTTGCTATGATGGTCTTTGTTATCGGGTCCATGGTCCCTGTAGGCTCATCCAGCACTATGATGCGGGGCTCCCTTATCAGGACCTGTGCGAAGGCTATCCTCTGGCACTCTCCGACGCTCAGTGTGTCGGGGTAAGAGTAGAGAAGACTCTCCATGTTCTTCTTGTCGAACCCTACGCTCTGAAGCACTTGTATGGCCTTGAACTTTGCAAGTTCCGCTGGCATCCTGGTGCCTATGCTGGTCGTAAGGTTGCTGAGTATGTTGTCGAAGGGATAGAGCGTGTATTCCTGATGGAGGAACCCGATATAGGGGGTGGCGCGGCCTTTCCCGCTCGGCCCCATCTCTGACATGTCAACCCAGTCGTCGCCGATCCTTATCTTCACGGACCCGCGGGTGGCGGGCGTCATGCCGGCGACCATTCTTGACGTCGTGGTCTTGCCGGCGCCCGACTTTCCCACAAGGCCGAACACCTCGCGCTCCATTATATCGAAGGTTACACCGTCCACTGCCTTGACGACTCCTCTGACGACAGAGAAAAAGTGCTTCTCCGCATCCTTGAGCGATATTATCGGCTCTCCCAGGTCGGCGGCCTTTGTCCTTTCGAACGAGTATCCTTCCATAAATTTATCGGCGATCTCCTTCGGGTCGCCCTGCATCAGCACGTTGCCGGAATCCAGCCATATGGCCTCGTCGGCCATCTTATCCACGGCCTCGGGCCAATGGGACGCGAAGACCATCGAGATCCCTCTCTTCCCGACGTAGTCCACAAGACGCTCGTGCATCAATTCCGCCGTGTACGGGTCAAGCGTTCCCGTCGGCTCGTCCGCCAAGAAGAAGAGAGGATCCCTGGCTATCTGCCTTGCGAGGACTATCCTCTGCTTCTCTCCTCCGGACAGGTCCCTGGCTATGTGTGTGGTCCTGTGAGTCATCCCCACGAATTCCAGCAGCTGGAGCGCCATGTCCGTCCTGGCCTTGCCCTCTGCACGGTCGCCTATGGCCTCGAAGATGTTCTCGATCACGGTCTTATCCCCGAAAAGGGCGAACGTCCTCTGCAGCATTATGGCGATGCGGCTCTTGAGCTGGCGTCTTAAAGGGTCGTCATCTTTCAAAGACCAGAAATCCACGGTGATCGTTCCTGTTTCACACCCGCATTTCGAGCAGGGCGTTCCTTCATGGGGGAGGTCGAGGTTTCCGCATCCGGAACACCTATTGACCCTGTACAGCACCCTTCCGGAGTCGGGTGCGTAATCTTCGCTTCCCCTCAGCATCATTATCAAAACGCTCTTGCCCGCGGCGCTCTTGCCTATCAGGCCCAGTATCTTACCGGTCTGTATAGTGGCGCTCACATTATTAAGGACCGTCTTGTTCCCGAACCTCTTGGAAACATTCTCAATAATAACAAAGTCCACCGACTTTTGAACCATGGATGTGAAGAGTTCCTTCGATATAAAAAACGCGCGAGTATTACGGATGGAAAGCGACGGCGGGCACTGGCTTAACAGCTATTGACGGCGTTAATACCGTATCTTGCGACATGACAATCAATTACTTTATTTAATGGATGAATGATACATCCATATGTCCAATCAGCAGCACAGGGGTGCAGGCGGCCCGATACCGAAATTCAGCGATTATCATATCTGGAAAGCCTTGGACTGTCTGAGCAAGAACAAGCCCGTTGGGCGTAAAAAGCTCGCTCAGCTCCTGAACATAGGGGAAGGCAGCACCAGGACCATACTCGGCATACTGCAGGAGCACGGACTGATAGATATCGACAAGAACGGCGTTTCCGTAAATAAAAAAGGCACCGGATGCTACAATTCCATGACCATGGACGTCAAGCACGTAGACATGGGGGGCCTCACCATCGGGGAATTCGACTGCGCCGTACGCATTCCGAAGATCGCACGCAGAGTGAAGTACGGATGCGAGGAGCGCGACATGGCCATCAAAGCCGGCGCCACCGGCGCCACCACCCTGATATGCAGCAACGACAGGCTCATCTTTCCCGGTTCCGGGTACGCCTTGGAGCCCCAGATCGGCGAAATCCTGAGGAAGAGCCTCGCCATACGTAACGAGGATGTCATCATCATCGGGACCGCCGACACTCCTGACATGGCGGAAGAAGGGGCGGTGATGTCCGGCCTGTCGCTTCTGGGAGGACTGCAGTTCGACAGGGACCTCAAGGACATCCTTTCTCACAGAAGCACCGGCAGCGAACTGATATCCCTCGCATTTGCGATACACGACCTTGTGGGAGGGCTCCCGGTCTGCGCCAAGAGCCGCGACAATCTGGGGATAAGGATCGAGAACGGGGTCGTGATAGACAACGCCTACACCGGCCAAGTCCTGGAGGAGGTCATAACGGTGGGGACCACAATACGCAAGATAGCCACTTCCGGACCGTACAAAGGTATAAAGGTCATTGTTACACCTATTGACCTGGATAACCGCGTCATCGCTGCCATTGGCGTGGTGGACATACGATCCATGGCCGGCGTCGACAACCTGATTAGATTGAGTGGTGATGATAATGACTGACCAATGCAAAGTAACTGTGGATTCAGGCGTATGCAAGATGATCACGGTGATTGATGCCAAAGAGAACGACATGGGCCTTATCGAACTGTCGATAAAGAGCGATTGCCCCCATATACTGATGATGTCCTGGAACGTTCAGCCGATATGTGCGTACACCGAGGTGGAGGCGCCCATGTGCGAGACGGAAGTCTATAAGCTGGCCACCAAATATCTCCCCCATGCGGCCTGCCCCGTCCCCTGCGGTATGGTTAAGGCCATCGAGGTTGCCGGAAATCTGGGCCTGAAAAGGAACGTTTCCGTCAAGATCGAATGAAATGACAGCGTGAAGGAACAAAGAGGGATCAAATGACCGTTAGCAACATTAATCCGGAGCTCCCGCTGAAAATAGTAAGCGGCCTAAGAGGAGTGGTCCACAGTTTTTACCTGGATGACATGATACTCGACCGGCTGAGGGCCGAAGAGGCCACCGTCAGGGCGGGAGGAGGGAACATCCAGGTGGACAACCAGGGATTTTCCCGGGCGCTAGAGAGACAGCATGTCATATGCATAATCAAGGACCCGCGATTCAGACCGCCGCCGGAGGCGACGGTGATATTGGTCGATTCTGCCGGCAATCTTCTCGGGACCGAGGTCTTCCCGTTCAACTCGAAAGAGTACGAAGACCGCGGAGACGCCGTCTGGCTATCCGACGGGTTCATAGTGTTCCCGAATATCAAGGGTAACGGGACGGAGGCGTTCGTGATGCCCCCTGTGTCGTTCCCGGAGCTCAACGAGAGCAACGGATGCAAGGACGTCGTCTCATGCAGCCCCGCACCGACCTCGGACCTGATGATCAAGACGCACTACGGATACGAGGACGACCCCCGCCTAGCCTCGATACTCGTGGCCTTCAACGACTGCTGATCAATCCAGTGTGAAGTTCCCCCGCAGGTCCTCTACCCTGCGGGAGAGGTTCACCCCATCGGTGACGGAGCTGATGTGGCTTGTCAGAAGGCCCGAGACCGTCTTGTTGATGAGTCCCAGCTTGACATCCAGAGCTTCGGCGACGCCTTTTTCTATCTTCACTTTGAAAGAATTGATCCTCCAGGTGTCCAGATCTATGCCTATGTCGGCTATCGTGCCGATGGTTATCAGGTCGGAGGTGACGACCTTCTTGCCTATCAGAACCGTCGCCTTCTCCGTCCCCCCGTTGTCGGCGACCAGCGCCTTTTGCAACTGGTCTCGGGCCTCCGGGATCAGGATGACGTCGTTTATATCGTATGTACCGATGTTCAGCGAGAACTGAGGCTTCCTGAACGAAGAGGCGCCCAGCACATCTCCGAGCCCCTTGGACCCCCGGACGCCTATGGAACGCACGGTCCACGATCCGGGCTCATAGTAAACGTCGACGACGTTGCCCACGATGAAGGCGTCGCTGCTTATTATCGACTTGTCCTTGAGGAAACTGTACAATCTCATCGCCATGTCCGACGGATAAACTACGATATAGAAAAAACCGCCGTTCGGACATAAAAAAGAAAGTTGGGGTAAGTGGTTTATCCGCCGCCCGAAGGCATGAATCCGGATATGTCGACTTCGCGTGCGGTGTTCGCAACTTCCTCGACCGTCTGCATCCTGCCTTCGAACTTCTTGTCGCGCTCCTTGTAGGAGATCGAGCTGTACTCCGATTCGTCCGCCGGGACCAGGAACGTCCGGTCATAATAGAGTCCGGTATAGTCCAGCCTGAGCCAGACCTTGCCTCCGCTCTCCCTGACCTCGGTCACTTTCCCGACCGTCGATGTCGGAAGGTACTTCGCGAAATCTCCTACCTGCACGGGATCATCCCTTGATGACCGCGGTCCTCTCGCCTGCAGGGACGAACTCCCTGAGCCCGCCGCGTCCGATCTCCTTCGTCACGTTGGCGAAGTCGAACTGGAGAGATGGGTCGGCGAAGGCGACACGTATGAACGGGTTGGCTGTGAAAGCGTCTCCGCGTGCGACGTGTGCGGCCTTGGGTATTCCGGTGTATCCGGAGAGGTGACCGACGTTCATTGCGTAGTTGGGGTAGTTCGGTCCGCGGCCTTCCATCGGCAGACCCTCGTCGGATCTGTAGGCGAAGGAGTTGGCGGAACCGCACTGGTCCTGGAGGTCGTATCCGTAGAATCCGAGCCTTCCGGTCCTCTCCTTGTGCTCGAGCATGGAGTAGTACCAGCAGTTCAGACCGCAGTCTGCGACACCGGTGGCCATCGCACCGGCGATACCGGTGGACGCGGCCGCGACGGTGGCCCTCTGGGATCCTCCGAAGTGCGTCTCCATGACTGCAGGGTACCTCTCGTACATCTCGAGGGAGTAGCTGTCCACGTCCTCGGCGAGGTTCATGAGCTCGTCGTAGTCGTTGGGGTCCAGCTTGCAGAATCCTCCATACCTCTTGTTGATCTGGTCGATACCGTAGTAAACGTAGTCCTCGAGGATGTTGTCGGTGTATGCCGCAGTAGCGTACTGGGTGAATCCGACTCCTCCGGACATGTATCCGCCGAGGTAGATCTGGTCGTAGACGATGGCACCGAGCGCAACGGACTCAAGTGCCGCGCGTCCGGGGTCGTCGGGGTACACACGGTCGGACTGGGCTATGTCAGCCATGAATCCGAACGGGATTCCTCCGGGTTCGTTGGGTCCCCTTGCACGCCTGGCGGGCATCATGGTTCCCATGTTGATCGACTGGTGCTTTGCGGAGTACGCGAAGTCTGCGATCGCCGCCTCTCCTGCCGCCAGCTTGTAGGAGGAGATGAAGGCCATCGAGATCTGCATCGCTGCGTGCCTGGATGTGGTGGCTCCGTCCATGACCCTTCCTACTATGGAGGGTACGCGGACCGCCTGCATCAGGGTCTTTCCTACGGCTGCCTTCAGCTGCTTCGCCTGCTCGGCGGGGAAGAGCTTGTTGATGTCGATGACGAATCTCTTGTCGAGCTCGTCCACCAGTTCGTCGTCTCCGGAGAACACTTTGACGTACGAGTCGTACACCAGCGCGGGGTTGACCTCCGCCATGTGCTCCTGAACGACTGCTCCTCCGGGCATGGTGTGGTTGACCGTCTCGAGGTATGCGTTGATGGTCTCGGGCGTGACCTCTTTACCAAGCCTTCTCTCGATGGTCTGGTGAGGAGAGTCGAGACCGACAAGGATCGTCCTCCTTATGTCGTCCCACGCCTGCTGGATCGCAGGGTTGTTTATGCAGTGGAGGTCGTCGGGCTCGACGAAGATGTCCGTGTGCGAGAGCTGGTAGGGCATCCACGACCTCTGTCCGAGGGGGACTCCTATGTCCTCGTTCATCATGGGGAATCCGCGGTCTTTAGCGATCTTTTCAGCCGCCGCCTGGAACTCCACTTTGCTCTTAGACTGTTTCCAGCCGCCGTACTTGTAGTAGCTGGTCGATATGTCGGTAGGCTCCTCTTTGAATTTCTTCTTGACGGCCTCCATGAACATTTTCTCTTTTGTTGCCATTGATTCACACCCCCTTCACTTTGAAAGGCTGGTATCCGCCCAGTGTCCTGAGCTTGTGGATCCTGTGCTGGTATTTCGAGACCTCTTTGTCGTCCCTCATGTCGACTCCGTCGGCCCTGAAGATAGTGGTCCTCTTCCTGAGGTCCTCCATCGATGCGGGGGCTCCGACGAAGATCTCCTTGTCGAGGGGCAGCGCGACCTGGTCCTTCACGTACTTGACCTCTTTCTTCTTGGGGTCCCACAGGTACCTCTGCCATGCGTCGAACATGAGTCCGTTCTCGTCGAGACGGCAGGCGTGTCCGTGAACGGTTGCACCCCTGATTCCCGTCAGTGCGGCGTCGAAGGTCTCGTTCTCGATGAACTCTTTCGCCATTTTCTCAAGGTCCCTCTCCCTTACTTCGATGATCTGCCTTCCGGACAGGGTACCGGTGTCGATACCTCTGTACCTGGAAAGGTACATCCATGCCCTCTGGTAGGGGGACACGGGCGCGAAGTAGACGGAGTCAGAGAACTGGATATACCTTATCCTGTCTCCGTGCTTGGCACCGTCTATGGGGGTGACCAGTTTCCTTATGGGGCAGTCCGGCTCGGAGCCCTCCTCGATGGGGGGGTGGATGGATTTGTAGTCCTCTCCGGGGTTGCGGTGTCCCATGAGCTTGACGACGTCCTCGATGGGGACCTCGCGAAGTTTCTGCAGTTTTACTTTGGGGTCCATCAATCTGCGCCTTGCGACGGCAGGGCTTGTGGTTCCGGGGTAGAACTGTCTTTTGTATGCCATATTTAAACACCTCTGTAATCATTAAGAGTAGGTCTGTATTTCGAGTATCTTCCGATCTCAAGGTTGAATCCGTGCGCGATGTGCGCATCGCATACGGCCTTGATCTTTCCAACGGTCTCGTCAAGCACTTTGTCGTCCTCGACTTCGAGCTCGATGAAGAAATAGCCGACCAGTTTGGTCAGCTCCACATCCTTTCCGCCGATCTTTACGAAACGGCGTTGCGTGTGGTTGTTATCGAGCCCTTTGTTGGGTCCGCTGTTGATCTTGCTAGGCAGGCTCTCGCCCGACATGGTGATCTGTCTGATGTGCTCGATCTCCTCGAACCCGTTTATGACCTTTTCGGTCGTCTCCGCGCTCAGGAGGCGGTTCGTGGTTATCCTCACTTCAGGGAGGGGCACGCCCGCATATTCCGCTGGGGGATTGCTCGACATTTATGCTCAGACCTTCTTCTTTATTTTCTTTGCCTCAGCCGCTACGACCTGAAT
The DNA here is from genome assembly GCA_002498365.1 of Methanomassiliicoccaceae archaeon UBA421. Lineage (GTDB taxonomy): Archaea > Thermoplasmatota > Thermoplasmata > Methanomassiliicoccales > Methanomethylophilaceae > VadinCA11. The sequence goes on from DAHB01000004.1 coordinate 249,299, forward strand.
GGGGTGGCGGAATTCGTCCATGTCTCCGAAGACCTCTTTGAAGGTTCCGGACGTGGCCTCTGCGGAGAAGGTCTGCGTTCCACCGTCAAGGCAGTTTCCTGCTGTAACGGCGGGGATCAGAACACCCTTGGAGTGCCTGGTGACAACGTGGTTTCCGTGGAACAGTCCGGGTCCGCCTCCACCGTAGATGGAGTGGGAGAAGAACGACATTCCGACGCAAACACCCATCGACCTTCCGTAGTCGACACCGGGGAGTCCGGTCTCGTGCTCGAGCAGGTCGTTGTAGTACAGGATCGTTGAGGGAACACCCTGGGCGGCCCTTGCCGCTCCGACGTTCACCATGACCGCTGCGACCTGTCCGACTGCCGCATATGCGTTCCAGAGGGGGAGGTCGTCGGTCGTGTAGACCTTGTATCCGGACGGAAGGGTCTCTTTCACGCGGATGACCTTGTCGTCGATGGCCCTCTCCATGAGGGATTCGATGACGGTTCCGACGGTTCCGGTCTTTCCGTTCTTCTTAACTATGGAGTACAGCATGTTGTTGGCGTTGAGTCCCTCATATGCGAGTCCGAGGAGGTGTCCTCTCTCGAAGGGTCCCACAGCGTCGCCCATCTCAAATGCGGCGGTCTGCTCGAAGATCGCGGACAGAGCTGTGCCCTGCATTGCGTTCCTGCCGACCAGTGCGACGACGTGGTTGGACATGATGTTCCTGAGAGCGTATCCGGCACCTTCGTTGTTCTGAGGAACTTCGAGGATGGATTTTATGTTGGAACCTAAAAAGTTGACGGTCTGAGGGTATCTTCCCCATACTGCCCCTTTCACCATGTTCGCCTTGTACATGGGGATCTTGAACTCGTCAATGATCGCCTCGGTGACCGCGGCGGCGGTGGACGTGAATCCCGTGGTGTACTCGATACCGACGTTCGCTCTCTCGTTGGGGAGAACGACGATCATGCTCTTTCCTCCGGATTTCACTTTGACGATTGTGTCGTCATCGGGGGTTACCTGAATCATTTCCTTGACAGCGGCTGCGATCTTCTCAGCGTTTGCGACCAGGGGGATGTCGATCTCTTTTCCCTTGATGGTCATGCCCATCATCGAGCCGGTCTTGAGAGCTTTCTCGATACCGGCGAGATTGACGGCGCACGTCCTCTTGGTGAGGTCTCCGATCTTCTGGATCGCTTTGTTGCGCAACGGACTGATGGCTTCCAACGGAATATCTTTGGCGATGCGTTTTCCGTTGTCGTCATACAAGTCTATTACGTCCTCGTATTTTGGCATTTTTTACCTCCGTTCAATTTTTGCAGGATTGGGTCCTGCTCCCCTTGCAGTTCGCGTAATCTGTTATCCTAATATAAAGCCAACCCTTAAACACTGTTTAAACGACAAAAAAATGCAAAATGCGCGTACCTGGCGCTGTTTTAGTGTTACCTGATATTTAAATGGAATAATTTGGCCGGCGTTCCGGCCCGATATTTCGGGTTTTAATCGCGTTTAGCCTTCGCCATCATGCCCGTCTCGTATTTCCCCAGACGGGCTGCGAACCCGGGGACCATCCCGTAAGGTATTCCGGCTGCCAGCTCGTCGGCGGCCATATCGGTCTTCTTGCGGCAACCGAAGCAGCCCAGGGACAGGTTGGGCTTCCGGGTGACGAACGGATAGGCCGTTACGTCCTCGCATGCGCACTGGAACGCCGATGTGCTGAATTCGACCCTTCCTCCTTCTTCGGCGGTGGCCAGCGGTACGATCCAGTACAGCCTCTCCGGCATATCGATCAGAATGACCACGTCTGGCTCGAAGTCTGCGTCCTTGAGAGGGCAGACGATCTCGCCCGCCATTCGGACTTCCGGGACCTTTCTGTCTGCTATCATCTTCGCCGCCGCCTCGGGAGAATCGAAGGCCCCTATGTTGAAATGTAACGTTCCGTCTGCGACCTTCTCGGGCGTCTCCGACATGCCGAGGGCCGAAGCGCCCACGTGACAGCTGTGGTCCTCGAGCCTCATCGTGATGCACTCCCCTTTCCTGGCACGCATGACCGCCTGGCAATGGGACATCTGGCCTTCCGGCTTCCTGTATCCTCCCGGAAATTCCTCCCCCTCGGGTATCAGCTTCACAGCGACAGGTTCGTACCTCAGCCTGAGGATTGTTCTGATCTTCGAGGCGTATTCGGAGTTGCCGGCGAGAAATTCGGACATGGTCCCGGAAGCGGGACCCGCGGTAATAAACGTTGTGTGAGCGAAAAAGAAGTGAAAAGAAAGTAAGTGGTTTTGATAGTCAGGTTACGGGCGGGCTCATCCCTTGACCGCTTTGACCATGGCCGCCATGTTTTCGTCGGGGGTCGCGGTTGCGATACCGCATCCGGAAGAGATGACGTTGAATCCCGCCTTGACGGAAGCCTGGGTTCCCTTGATGACCTCTTCGGGGGTTCCCTGGAAGAGGGGCTTGACGGACCCGACGTTTCCGACGAGTACGGTCTTTCCGCCGACGTGCTCGACGGCTTTGAAGGGGTCGACCTTCTCCTCGATGGATAGTCCGGTGACTCCGGTCTTGACCATCATCTCAAGGATGGGCAGGGTGTCTCCGCATATGTGGAGAACGGAGTATCCGCCCTTTATCGCTGCGAGGGACTCGGAGACGAACTTTCCGGATGCGTCGTGGAACATGTCAGGAGCGATCATGTCGGTGGACGCGGTGGGCTCGGACATCTGAATGATGTCTGCTCCTCCGTCGATGAGCGCCTGGCAGTATGCCTTGCACACGGGGGTGACCCCGTTGACCCAGTTGGATACCTGCTCGGGGTCCATCATCATTCCGAAGACGAGGTTCTCGGTGCTGACCATGTGGCCTGCCAGGGAGAAGGGTCCGGTGTTTCCGGCAACAATGCAGTAGTCTTCGCCGTGGGTCTTCTTCATGATGCCCATGGCTTTGATGACTTCGGCGGGCCTTCCGCCGGCGATGAACTCCTCAGGGGACATTAGTCCGTCGGGGCTGTCGTATTCGCCGGTCATTGGGTCGAAGTGGTAGGGGTGTTTTTTGATCATCGGTGCGGCGTCCCTCTTCTCGACGGCGACGTTGCATCCGAGCCTCTCGGCCTCTGCGGTCAGGCAGAAGGGGGCCCTGCAGCACTCGAAACCGAAAACATCGGCCTGCGCAGATCCCAGTTTTGCCATAAGCTCAGCGGACTTGTGGGCCTCGGGCCATGCGGCTCCGACCTTGTCCATCTGTCCGAGCGTGGCGGACTGTGTGAAGATCGCTACCGGAGGCCTGTCGAGGTCTTCCTGTTTCATCGCTGCAAGCACTCTTTCTCTTGGAGTCATTGACATAGATTATTTCTCCTGCGGTAAGAATAACCTACTATTATTTAACGTTCAGGGGAAATGAGTTTGGGAGACCGAAACCTCATCCCAGTTCCATATCTTCCAGTCCGGAAAGCTTGCCCAGCTCCATTATCCCGAGATCCGACACTCCGTATATCTCCGCATTGCCTATATCACATCCGCGCAATGCGGGAGCCATGGACGAACCCTCGGACAGCAGGTCGCTGCCCATCGAGAAAGGGCTGAAAGGAGGCAGGACGAGAACCCCTTCTTTCCTGGCCAGGACGAAACAGTGTATCTTGGTCCCTCCCGACCCCGAACCCGGGATCCTGACCGAAGGGTGCTCGTGACCGATTATCACCGGGCGTGCCCCGGAATCGACGTGTCCGTGCTCCAGCCTGTAGCCTGCGACCTCAATGCCGTCTTCGGCGACCATGTTCCTGCTCGCCAGTATGTTTTGTATGTAGTTATCGTGGTTGCCTTTTATGACCAGCGTCTCCACGGCCTCGCTGAGAAGATCGAGTATATCCAGGACTTCGGACGACGCCCCGCGCTCAGAACGCTTGAAATCATGTTTTATATCTCCGAGGAGCACCACCCTTTCGGGCTCGTAACGTCCGATTATGCGGTTAAGGGAGTCCCTTATCGTGCCGGTGTTTATGCGGGGGAGGTAGATCCCTTCCTCTTCGAGGGCCTTCTCGTAACCCAGGTGCAGGTCCCCTATGACCGCGGTACGGCCCTTGTCCAGGAGCACGCACCTGTCGCTGGTGATCTTAACGTCGGGAAGGACCTCGAGCGTCCGCATGGATGTCTCGATGCCTTCCCGGCGTATTAATTGAACGCATGCAAGGTTTTTTTGAGTGGTTCCGATATAGACCGGCGATGATAAGGCACACCTTCCGGATCGCCCCTTCCGTCGGAACAAAGAAGGAGAGATACATATGGGAATCGGGGGTCCGCGACTGGGACGATTTCCTGGCCTCCCGAAGCGTATGCGCTGTGCCTGACTACAGGAAGAAAGAATGCGACCTGGCCATTTCGAAAGCGAGCGAGCTCTTGGATGACGGCGACGCGGCCGGACTGAACGGCCTCCTCCCGAAATCCGAACAGTGGCGCCTTTTCGGAGAGTTCGGGGACAGGGCCGCATACCTCGACATAGAGACTGACGGGCTGGAGAGGGATTCGCTCGTTACCGTGGTGACGGTGCATACCGTCAAAGACACCGTCACGCTGGTCCACGGCAGGGGCCTCGATGACGGCGCCATATCCGATGCGTTGGACGGCGCGTCGATGCTCGTGACCTTCAACGGCAGCTGCTTCGACCTCCCGGTGCTGAGGGAAAGCTTTCCGGCACTGGACCTGACACTGCCGCACCTGGACCTTAGGTTCGCCTCCCGGAAGGTCGGATACAGGGGAGGGCTGAAGAACCTGGAGGCCGAGATCGGAATATCCAGGGACGAGGGCATACAGGGCGTGGACGGTTTCGAAGCGGTACGTCTCTGGAAGCGCTGGTGCGGCCGCGGTGACGCCGATTCCCTGGAAAGGCTCACCGAATACAACAGGGCCGACACCGTCAATCTCAAAAGGGTGGCGGATGCCGTGTATCCCAGATTGGTGAGGGAATATGCCGGTTACATCTGGTGACCTTCGTTCTTTCGAGTATGCGGCCGGGCGGGCGGCCGAGGCCATCGCGTCTGCGAAGAGCGCTCTCGTGATATCGCACATAGACGCCGACGGGATCGCCGCCGGTTCGATAGCCTCCCTCGCGCTGGGGCGTTTGGGAATCGGGCACAGCGTGATCTTTGAAAAGAAGATCACCGAAGAAGTTGTGAACAAAATAAACTCCAGCACCGAGGACATAGTCTGGGTATGCGACCTGGGAAGCGGTTATCTTTCCGAGTTCAGAAAGGACGGCCTCGTAATCACGGATCATCATGTACCGGACACGAGGAGTAAGCGAAGACAGGCGACCCTGGACGATTTTTCTGCCGTGTACCACGTGAATCCTCACTGCTTCGGAATGGACGGGTCGATAGAGATAAGCGGCTCAGGTTCGACGTACATGGTGGCTAAAAAACTGGACCCCCGAAACATCGACATGGCATATCTGGCACTTATCGGTGCGGTGGGAGATTTCCAGGACAGCAGGGAATCCGGCATGATCAGCCTTAACCGCACAATAGTGGACGAAGCCGTGAGGGCCGGAGATATTGTTACGGAGAAGGATCTGAGGCTTTTCGGGAGGGAGACCAGGAATCTGGTGCAGTTCCTGCAGTACAGCAGCGACCCGGAGCTCCCAGGATTATCGAATTCGGGGCAGTCGTGCGTCAAGTTCTTCTCCCAACTGGGGATAGATCTGAACTTCGGGGGGAGGCCCAGGTCATGGAACGACCTAACGCCGCCCGAGAAAAAGAGGGCTACCGAAAAACTCCTGAAAATGCTCGGTAACCCGACCGACGCGAAGCATCTGTACGGAGAAGTATATACTCTTCCGCGTTTCGAACCCGGCTCCGGGCTCAGGGACGCGAAGGAGTTCGCCACGATCCTGAACTCATGCGGAAGGTATGAAGATGCGGAGACGGGCATGAGGATCTGTTGCGGCGACCGCACCGCGCTGGAAGATGCGGAACGCAACCGTACCGAGCACAGGCGGAACATCTCCGCCGCCATAAGCTACGTCAAGGATAACCATCTGATACGCGAAAGTCGGTTCGTCCAGTACTTCGACGCAGGGGACCAGATCAAGGAGACCGTGGTCGGCATCGTCGCAGGCATGATGCTCAACTCGGACGGGTGCAAAAAGTGGCTCCCGATAATCGCCTTCGCCGATGCGGAGGACGGAGTGAAGGTTTCGGCACGCGCCGACCGTGCGCTGGTGGACAGGGGGCTGAACCTCTCGGCCGTCATGAAGAAGGCGGCGGAGCTGGTAGGCGGTTTCGGAGGCGGTCACAGCGTGGCCGCCGGTGCCACAATCCCGCCCGAGAAGAAGGAGGAATTCCTCGAGATAGTCGAGGACCTTGTTTCCTGCCAGGTCATTTGAGCAGCATGTAGAGCACCGCCTTCTGAGCGTGCAGCCTGTTCTCGGCCTGGTCGAATATGACGCTGTGTTCGCCGTCTATCACTTCGGAGGCTATCTCCTGTCCCCTGTGAGCGGGCAGGCAGTGCATCACGATGCAGTCGGGCTTGGCGATATCCAGGAGCTCTCTGTTTATCTGGTACATCTTGAATATCCTGAACGCCTCCTCCACAGGCGTCTCGTCACCCATGGATATCCATGTGTCCGTGTAGAGGATGTCGGCGTCCACGCACGCCTCTTTCGGGTCGTGGGACGCGATAATCTTGCTTCCGTTCTCGTCCGCTATGCGTGAGGCCTTCAACATTATCTCGGCGTTGGGCATCCTGACGGCGGGGCAGCATGCTACCATGTCCAGTCCGAGTATCGCCGAGGCGTAGAGCAGGGAGTTGCACACATTGTTTCCGTCTCCGAGGTAGACGAGCTTCTTTCCGCGGAATCCGCCTTTCCTCTCTTTGATCGTGACCATGTCCGCAAGGGCCTGGCACGGGTGCTCGAGGTTGTCCAGCCCGCTTATGACGGGCACGGAAGCGAACTCGCCGAACTTGTCCATGGTCTTGTAGTCCTTTGCACGGTACATTATCCCGTGGACGAATCTGCTCATGACCTTTGCCGTATCTTCGACCGTCTCTCCGTGGTCCATCTGCATCTTGGATTCGTCGATGTAAAGCGCGTGCCCTCCGAGCTCCGTGATAGCCACATCAAAAGATATTCGCGTCCGGGTACTGGGTTTTTCGAATATCATTGCGAGGGTCTTTCCTGTCAGCGGGTCCCCGTGGTTTCCGCGCTCCTGCTTCATCTGTATCGCCAGATCGACAAGCTCGGGCCATTTGTCCTGCATGTCCACTACTGAAATTAGATCCCTCTTGGCCATGGGCTCAGATGATTTTGTTCCTATAATAAGGGTGGTGCCTGAAGCTGCGATCGGTGAATGACCGACGTCCCCAAGCAAGAATCTTTATGTACATTCAATCTATCAAGCGCTCAGTACATGGCCGGGATAGGGTAGCTTGGTTATCCTGGGGGACTGTGGATCCCCCGACTCGGGTTCAAATCTCGGTCCCGGCCCCTACTTTTTAAGGAGTTAAACTATGGCATGGAACGGCACCCTCGAAAAGATCGACGATTACAGGTGGCGCATACCCAAGGGCGAAGTCGCCTGCATGCGCACGGATGCCGTGATATATGCCAGCAGCGAAATGATCCCTCAGATACGTTCCGACAACGCTCCGGCACAGGCCGCCAACGTCGCATGCCTCCCCGGCATAGTCGGTAATTCCCTGGCAATGCCCGACATACACTGGGGATATGGCTTCCCCATCGGAGGCGTCGCCGCAGTGGACGCGGACGAGGGGAGCATATCTCCCGGAGGCATAGGTTTCGACATAAACTGCGGAGTGCGTCTTATAAAGACCGACCTCACGGTAGAGGACATAGGCGGGAACAGGAAACGCCTTATGGAGGAGCTCTACGCGAACGTCCCCTCCGGCCTGGGTTCCAAAGGCCTCACCAGACTCGGCAGCAGAGAATTGGACGAGGTCCTCCTCTGCGGTTCGGAATGGGCGGTCGAGAACGGCTACGGATGGGAGAGCGACCTGGAGACAACGGAAGAGGGAGGATGCATGAAGGATGCCGACCCTTCGCTGGTCAGCGACAGGGCCAGGAAGAGGGGGCTTCCCCAGCTGGGCTCCCTCGGGTCCGGCAACCACTTCCTCGAACTGGACGTTGTCGACGAGATCTTCGACGAGAAGGCCGCCAAGGCCTTCGGACTCGAGAAGGGGGCCGTCACGATAACGGTGCATTGCGGGTCCAGAGGGTGCGGTCACCAGATCGCCACGGATTATCTGCAGGAGATGGAACGCTACATCTCGGATAACAAGATCGGCCTTCCCGACAGGCAGCTTGCGTGCGCCCCTCTGAAATCGAAGGCAGGCGACGATTACTACAAGGCCATGTGCTGCGGCGCCAACTACGCCTGGGCCAACCGGCAGATGATAATGCATTGGGTCAGAGAGTCTTTCGAAAAGGTGATGGACCGGTCTGCGGAGGATATGGGGATGGGGCTCGTCTACGACGTGGCCCACAACATCGCGAAAAAAGAGACCCATGCCGTGGAGGGGAGCAACAGGGAAGTGGTCGTCCACAGGAAGGGCGCCACCAGAGCTTTCGCGGCAGGACGGAAAGAGATCACCCAGAAGTACAGGGACGTGGGCCAGCCCGTGATAATACCCGGAGATATGAGCTCCGGTACGTACGTACTTCTCGGACAGAAGGGCGCAATGGAGCAGACTTTCGGTTCGACATGCCACGGCGCCGGAAGGAAGATGTCGAGGAAGTCCGCATCCCATGGCAACACGGCCGCGAACATAAAGAGGGACCTGGCCGACATGGACATCGTGCTTCTCAGCGGGTCCGACGAGGGCCTCACCGAAGAGGCTCCGGAAGCCTACAAGGATATAGACATGGTAATACAGGTCGTGTGCGGAGCGGGGATCTCCTCCAAGGTGGCCAAGCTGTCGCCCATCGGCGTAGTAAAAGGATGAACTTCCCGATCACGGGCCAATCTGCCCTTCGATGACCGTGTATGCTCCGATCGCAATGAAAAGCACCGGGACGAGCCAGCGCTCGGCCCTGTCCAGTATGCTCTTCACGGAAGGGACGTTGCTGATATGCTTTCCCGCCAGAGCGATGCCGAAAATGCATACTATCGCAACGATGATCATTATCATAGCCTCGCCCAGTTCCATGCCTGTAAGGAGCGGTATATAAACCCCGAAATCATCGAAGCTTAGAATCAGCGCAAGAACGGCGAACTGCGTGGCCGGTCCGAATCCTTTGGTGTGGGCGGCGACCGTGCCGGCGACTTCGAGCTCCTCTTTCGCGCCCTTCGGGCGGACAAGCGCATATATCCCCATTGCCAGGGGTATCAGGCCTATCCATGACAGCATCCGGTCGTTGGGAATATGCACCAGTCCCAACGCCACCGTTGCGGATATCATCACCGCCAGGATGCTTCCTGCAATGTAGCCCGTCCCGATCGCACGCCTCCTCTCGCTACCGGCTTTTCCCGCGGGCGCCGTGCCGTAGAACATGGCCAACAATACTACCTCATCAAGGCTGGTCGCCACTACGGTCAACAGTGCCAGGATCAAAGTTCCGATAATATCCATGTCGGTTAGGTCCCCGGGTGATTTTGATTTGATTTTTCACATATTATGCCGGTGATGATCCGACCCCTCAGGTTCCGTTAGAACGCGGGACGTTTGCATGCTATTTTTGCGGCCCGGATTTTGTGCCGGAGGCCCGTATCTTCCGATACAGGCCGACCTCACGGACGAAGGAGCATTCCAGTAAAGCAAGAACTGCTCTTTTCTTATCGGTACCCGGTGCCCATTACTGCAGATTGTGAATATGACGTCACATCCCCAGTATCTTTTTTGCCGCATGCCCGACCGCATCGCGCTTGTCCTTGGGAGAGGACACGAGGACCGCCCATCTGAAGGTATCGCGTGACTGCAGGGCCTTTGCGATCGTCGACAGCTTTGTTATGCTGCGCACCCTGTTACCATCCAGTATCGAAACGTCCGTCTTCCCGATACTGATCTTCGAAAGGAGGGCCGACTCGGAAGGTATGTCCACGGCCACATCCGAGATGTCCGTTCCTGCCAAGTCCGCTATCTCCTGTTCCAGCATCTTGCGGTCTTCATAAGACGCATATTGTGCCAGATCGCGGGATTGGTCCGGGGAGAGGTCTGCCACGTATCCTACCATTGCCTTTTTGTAAAGCCTGCGGTTCATAAGATTCCTTACGATGCTCCTTGCGCTGCCCCCGTGGACCTCAAGAGACGATATCAGGTCGGAGTCCGTCATCAGATACATGTCCCGGAGGTCCAGGTCCGAAGCTTCGACGGCCTTGTTGAGCATCGCACCCGCGATGCGCACCGTCTCGTGATAATAGACGGAGGTATACATCAGTGACCTGGAGACCATAAGCCCCTCTGCGGCAGTGACTCCTCCCCTGTTCAGGACGATGCGGTCGTTGAAGACGCGCATCATGGAAATTATGCGATCGGTATCCACGGCGCCGTGGGTGACCCCGGTGTAATGGGCATCCCTGACCAGATAGTCCATCTGGTCCGAGTCGACCGGGCCGTGGATTATCTGATGCAGATAATCTCCCGAAGTAAAATAGGACTGGCCGTTCTCCTGGGAGAAGGCTTCTAGACACATGGCGGGAGATTCCGGGTACGCTATCAGGTCGCAGACCTTCCGCGGGGATATCCCGGCTGCCCCCAGCATCTCCGCTATGGGCACTTCCGCGCCGAACAGTTCCTCGTCTTTTTCGCTGTATGTTCTGAGCCTTCCTTCGATCAGCATCCTGGCCGCTTGCATGTGGTCAAGACCGAAGCGCATCTCCCCTATCTCGCTCAGAGTGTGCGAATAGGGCATGTGGCATATGTCATGGAGCATTCCTGCCGCCCTCACAGCATCGGACTCTTCTTTCGAAAGTTCCAGAGAGGACGCCATACGGCCCGATAGGTGGTACACTCCCAAAGAATGCTCGAATCTTGTGTGGTTCGCGCCCGGAAAAACCAGGCTGCCCATGCCCAGCTGTTTTATCGATCGCAGCCTCTGCATCTCATGCCTGTCGGCCAGGCCCAGGAATACGCCGTCCAGCACAATGCTTCCGTGAAGAGGGTCTTGGACGGTCTTAAAATCCATTATCACATCCCCCTTCGGGTGATGCGGCATTTGTCGATGCCTATGCCGGGCGGCGTCAGGACCATCACCCGGTCGGAAATCTCCGATGAGAGCCCTCCCCTGTCGTCCGCCATAGCCCTTATGGCTTCGACAGCGTCTCTGCGGCGTTCCTCGCCGTCGGAGAACAGAGACATCTCGATTATCAGTATGTTGTCCTGGAACACCATGTCCGTCACGGCCTTCAGGTCCGTGAAATGCCTGAGCTCCACCGCCTTGACGCAGGTCCCCTGTTCATATCCGGGTTCGCCGTAGCCTTCCAGATCCACGAACACTTTCTTCCTCTCGGTGTTTCTGCGCTTGTTCCCGAACAATTCGATCACTCGCCGGACTTCCATAGCTTGTCGCCGATATAATGTATGGTCCTGACGGCCTTTCCGGGCATCTTCGCCGACAGTTCCGACGCCGGGCGGAGGGCGACGCCCACTCCGAGGGGGGCGCCGTTTTTAACGTCGCGTATCCAGACCATGTCCCCTTCCCCGATCTCCGGGTCGGCATCGGTGATGCCGGGCCCCATGACGTCTGCGCCGTTGGAAATGAACGGGACCGCGCCCATGTCCACCGTGACATAGCGCTTCGCGGGCTTGTATCTGAGTATCCCCCGTATGGTCAGGAACGGCTTCTCTTCGAATACGAGACCGATTATGTCCCCTCCCACGAATATCAGGCCGTAATCTGTGCTCTCGGCGGTGTCGACCGGATCGCTTTCGCCGAATACCGGTGCGCCCGCCGCCTCTTCGAGAACGGACGAAAGATTTTTCGCATCCTTCTCTCTCATCCTCTTCCTCTTCTTTATCCTTATATCAGACATCTGACGCCCTAATCGGCGGTCAAGTTATCATATTTTCCTATCGCAAAGGCCGTATGATTTAAAGCATCAACGCGATATACGAGCGTGAAGGCCTTCAGCGTCATTATGCACGCCGTCTATGCCCTGGCAATCGCCGGACTCATACTTTTTGTAGCACTCGGATTCATACCGCAGAACACGGGCGAGATGCCTTTGGATATCAAGCTCGAAGCGGAAAGCACATACGAAGTATCGGAATCCAACGGGATATTGGAGTACAATTTCTCTGATGCCGTGGATAATCACGAGGGTCCCGCCGACGCGTACACGGAAGCCGGCGTGAAGATACCAGGTACCACGATCTATCCGGATGACGATGCCAGCGTGACCGCGGCTGTGACAGCTGTCAAGGCCTACGCCGTTTTGCATCCCGGCGTTACCACTGTGACCCTCAAAGACAACGACGGCACGGTTCTGACCCAGATGATGATAATGAAGGAAAGCAACGAGATCACCACTAACATGTACACCGAGATCTCGATAACCAACCGCCTCAGGTACGACCTGATGGACATAGCGATCGGAGTAGACCAGCTCAACGACACCGGTACTGTGAGCTACAGGGTGGCAGAGAGCGAACCCACCACGATAAAGACCGGAGAGACCTGTTCCCTGCCCGTCGACATAAGCATCAACAGCCTTAACAGCGCGCTCATAATGCTCACCGGATCGGGCGACACCATGAGCATCTACATGGGATTTGACATTTCCGGAAATTACCTTTACGGGCTTGCGGGGGCCAGCGTATATGCGACCGCCGTGTTCGAGTCCACCACCGATGCCCCCGACGTGGACATCGCCGCCACTCAGATATCAATCACTTCGACCGAGCCGATAGAGCAGCTCCCGTCAGACCTTAACGTCACGGCGACCATTGGCGCCATAAATGTCACCATAGTGAACGGGCCCGGCGGATTCTCCGTAGAGATGGGCGACGGATCGGTGAACATCGTAGACGAGCTCCAGGACCAATATGACGAGGGAGATTACACCATCGAGATCGGCGTATCGCCCGACACCGAGGTGATCGAGCTTACGCAGGAGGAGTATGCGCAGATGCTCGACCTTATCAAGCAGGTGATGGAAGCGGGAGGTGTGTGACCATGACCGAAGATACGACGCTCAAGCAGGACATGAGGCACGGCTCCTGGGGGAAGGGGATACTGGCCGGCGTGCTGAGCTTCCTTTCCATCGTCGTGGTTCCGCTGGCGATAATCTGGTTCCTGCAAGGCCTGGTTGCATCGATGGGCGCGGGCGACGAGATGGAGGGGATATTCAACACCGTGACGGAGACGGTCTGGAGGTTCATGATCTACGGCATTCCCGTGATCGTGCTGGCATTCCTGACGTCTTTCTACGTCAAGGGCAACAAGGCGAAGGTCCTTTTCACGGTCATAGCTTTGTCATACTCGATCGTTTGGCTCTTCCTGGTGTTCCCGGGAGGCGCCTTTCCCGTATCGCTCGACACTTCCGAGTTGTTCTCGGATAGCGAATTCGGTCTTGAAAGTATAGATCTCACCCTAAACTTTTTGGGGATAATGCTAATATTGGTGATAATCATGTTGCTGAGAATGGTACTTTCTTATGCGGTCTACAAGAGCAACCGCGAAAAGTATCTTGAAAAGCTCAGCGAATAAGGTGGATCCGAGATGGGAATCAATATTGCGATCAGGGAGACGGAGTGCCAAAGCGCCCTCTGCAGGGAAATGAAGCTGAAGACGGTAAGGGTGCTCGTGGGGAACCCCGAGGAGTTCGGGGAGGCCGCGGAAATATATCGAACAGTCTCGAAGCAGTGCGCCGTAGACGCAGTTGGCGACTGGACAGCGTTCCTCAAGAGGAACAAGCTCAGCAAGGACACGGACATCGTACATATCGACCTCCTTACCGACGGCGGAGACCTGACCGCCCTGGAACCCCTCTCGGAGAGACGCTTCTCCGGATGGGTGGACTTCGAGGGGCTCGGCGAGGATTCCCGGAAAGAAGCTTTGAAGAATTCCCTGCCCGAGAATCGGACCACGGAATGGGAGTTGATCTCTTTCGATGAGATGAGAGATACATGTGCCAGGTGTCCGGTCTCATGGGACAAGGGGAGAGGATGCATAGGTTCTTTCGGACCTGACGACAGCCTTCTGCCGGGCATTGCCGCCAAGCATGGATGCGCGATCACGGCTTCGGTGCCCGAGGGTGCGGCCTCCCACAGGATATACGCCCCCGAAGAGGCCGCCGAGCTGCTGAAAGAGGTCGAGACCCTAAGGAAGGCGCTGCCCGAAGAGGGAAAGATGATGGTCCGCAGGTACTCCGGCCCGGTCGACAGGATGGAGGCCGTAGCCAAGATCTGCGTCGAAGAAGGATGCGGACTTTACTTCTTCTGACCGAGACGCTCCATCGCCCAGACCATTTCTCCCGCTAATATCGAGACGGCTTTGACTGCATCCTTGTCCGCGGAGAACTGTGGCGGGTTCAAGGCCCTGAACGTGGTGTGCGGGGTGGACCCGCAGACCACCATCTGGTTACGCAGCATGAAGTTGACCATCTGGGAATATGCGGCGGACGCTCCGTCGTGTGCGGCCACCGCGATGGCGCCTCCGACCTTGCGCCTCAGGCCCATGTCGCCCGTTTCGAGCGAAAGCCCCGCCCTTTCCATGAATATCTTCATCTGTCCCGTCACGCCGCCATAGTACGACGGGCTGGCGAAAACGATCCCGTCGGCCTCCCTCAGCTTGTCCAGCAGTTCGTTGAAGCCGTCTTCTTCGTTGATGCATCTCCCATCGCCCCTCATCTCGCATGACCTGCAGTCATTGCACGGGATGAAATTGTAAGCGTACAGCTGGATGTGCTCCGTCTCGATGCCCTCCCTGGAGAAGATGTCGAGCATGTCCATGATGATGTTGGACGTGTTCCCTATAAGGCGAGGGCTGCCGTTGATCGCAATGAGCTTCATAATATCGGAAGTATCCCGCGCCAGTATAATCTCTTTGCCTGACCCCTGCGTCCAAAAACGTAATATAGACAAGTATTTAGCAATCGATGACCTTCGTGCTCAAGGTGCGAATATGCTCGAAATAAAGAACCTTCACGCCGTGGCCGGGGAGAGGGAGATACTCAGAGGAGTGGACCTTTCCGTAAAGGAGGGGGAGACCTGTATCCTTTTCGGACCCAACGGATCGGGTAAATCGACCCTGCTGTCAGCCATCATGGGATACAGCACCAGTACCATCACTGAGGGGCAGATAATCTTCAAAGGCGTCGATATCACGCATCTTCCCGTCGATGAACGTGCAAAGATGGGCATAGGCATGATGATGCAGAGGCCGCCCAACGTCACCGGCGTGAAACTCGGTGACCTCATTAGGACGACCGCCGACGAGGAATGCGCCGAGGAAGTTCTGTCCGAGGCGAGCGATTTCAGAATGAGCGGTTTCCTGGACAGGGACATAAACGTTGGTTTTTCCGGAGGAGAGATCAAAAGGTCCGAACTTCTCCAGCTGACCGCACAGAGGCCCGACTTCCTGATGCTTGACGAACCCGAGTCGGGCGTAGACCTTCAGAGCATCGACCTTATCGGCAACAAAGTCCACGACCTTCTTTACGACCAGACCAAATGCCGCAGCGGGGGGCCCAAACACGTCTCCGCGCTTGTCATCACGCACACCGGCCAGATCTTGGATTACATCGGTGCGGACAAGGCCTATGTCATGGGCGAGGGAAAGATCAGATGCACTGGGAGGCCCACCGACCTGCTCAACACCATCAGGAAGAACGGATACGGAGAATGCGATTCATGTCAGCAGATAGTGACGATAGAGTAAAGAAGGCCCTCGGAAAGAAGGCCGCCTACGGCGAAGATGTGGACCTCACGAAATATGCGGTAGGCGCCCGCGACGGCCCCGTGATCGAGGACCTCGAAAGTTCCGGGAACGAGTTTAAAGGCACTATGCAGAGCGTCGGCGTTACCACTGACGAGGACGCCCGTTCCGGGACCATAATGTTCATCGACAATTCCCTGAGCCACTGCTCCTCCTGCAATCCGGAGGGAGTGGAGATAATCACCACGCAGCAGGCCCTGAAGAAATACGACTGGGTCAGAGAGCGCATTTGGACCGCGGTGGCGCCCGACAAGGACAAGTTCACGGCCCACACATATCTTGAGCAGTCGGACGGGTACTTCATAAGGGTCAAGTCCGGATACCACATCAAGACGCCGATACAGTCCTGCATGCTCCTGAACGCCGACAAGGTGATCCAGAACGTACACAACATGATCATCGTCGAAGACGATGCGTCGGCGGACGTGATAACCGGGTGCGCGACCAGCCCCCACGCCAACGAGTCCGTTCATGTAGGCGTTTCAGAGATGTTCATCGGAGAGAACGCCGCTCTTTCGTATTCGATGATCCATAACTGGGGAGACAAGACGTCGGTTAGGCCCAGGACCGGCATCACCGTCGGCAAGAATTCACATTTCACCAACAATTACGTGATACTCGACAAAGTGGGTACGCTACAGAGCAACCCCGTGGCGAACCTCAACGGGCCCGGCGCCACCGCCAAGTTCAACTCCATGTGTATCGCGCACGAGGGGTCCGACATCGACAGCGGCTCCATCGTATCTCTTAACAGCAAGGATACATCGGCCGAGATAATCAGCAGGAGCATCACCGTCGGCGGCAGGATGGTCGCCCGCGGAAGGCTCGTTGGTAACGCGCCCGGAGTAAAAGCCCACCTGGAATGCAAGAGCATCATCCTCAAGGACGGCGGCACGACCCTCGCGATACCCGAACTGGAAGCTAACATCTCAGACCTGGAGATGACGCACGAGGCCGCCGTGGGAAAGATCGCCAGAGACCAAATAGAGTATCTGATGTCCAGAGGCCTTTCCGAGGACGAAGCGGTGAGCATGATCGTCAGAGGTTTCCTCTCCGGAGGGATATCCGGGCTCCCGCCTCAGCTTGAAGCCAAGATCAAAGAGGCCACGAGCATGGCCGACCTCGGGAACTGATCAGAAGAACGAGCCCACGGCGTGCTTGTCGACGGCTCTGATCACGTTTCCGTCCGTGTCGCGGAACGAGGTGTACACTCCGATAGGGCCCATCTCCGGGTCCATCATGAACACCACGCCCTCGTCGATCAGGCGTCTGTGGAGGGCATATGGGTCGTCCACCCCGATATAGAAGCCCGTGTCGATCCCGGTGGAGGACGATACGATCAGAAGTATCACCGCATCCTCGCGCCTGAGAACGGCATGGGTGTCCTTCCTGGTCAAGACCTCCATGCCCAGCAGGTCGGAGTAGAAGCCGATGCTGTCGTCGAGGTCGCGGGTCGGGATCCTGACGGCCGTTATGTTCTTGGGAAGCCCCTCATCTGTATATTCGAAGTCTCCTCCGTGCGGATCACCTAAAGGCATAGCCCTCCATGCCCTCATATGGATAAATCCGTTGCGCCGGCTTCGAGCTTGGCAATAGTTCTTAAAACACTGAGACACTGACGGGGCGATAGAAATGGCAGGAGTAATCAGCGCTGATAAAATAGAAGAAGATACCAGACTCAAAGAGAGCCTCGGAAAGATCAAACATGTCATAATAGTCCTTAGCGGAAAGGGAGGCGTCGGAAAGAGCACCGTTTCCTCAAACCTCGCCAGCGCCCTGTCCAACATGGGATACGAGACTGGGATCATGGATGTGGACATCACCGGCCCCAATATACCTAAGATGTTCGGCATAGAGGACGAGAAGCTGGATGTTCAGAACAACAAGCTTGTACCGGTCATCGTCCCCCCCTCCCTCAAAGTGATGTCGATGGCGTTCCTGCTTCCGACCAAGGACACGCCGGTACTGTGGAGGGGGCCCGTGAAGATGACGGCCATAAGGCAGTTCATCGAAGACGTCGAATGGGGGGACCTGGACTACCTGGTCATCGATATGCCTCCGGGTACCGGCGACGAGGCGCTTTCCATAATGCAGCTCATCCCCAAGCCGGACGGCGCCGTGATCGTCACCACGCCTCAGGACGTTTCTCTGATGGACAGCCGCAAGACGATAACATTCTCTGCCGAAGCTAAGATACCTGTGATCGGGCTTGTGGAGAACATGAGCGGTTTCATCTGCCCCCACTGCGGCGAGGAGACGGACATCTTCAAGAGCGGCGGAGGAGAGACCGTCGCAAAAGAGTTCGGCGTCCAGTTTCTGGGAAAGGTCCCGATCGAGCCTTCCGTGGTCTTGTCAGGGGACGATGGCATGCCCGCTGTCCTGAGCGAGCCCGATTCCGCGTCCGCCCAGGCTTTCGGATCGATCATCAAAAAAATAATAGCGACGGTCGAGGCGAAATGAAGATAGGAGTGCTTGCAGAGGGGGATACGCTGGATTCGTATGTGGCCGATGACTTCGGCCGTGCGCCCTTCTTCCTCATCGTGGACATGGAGACGATGGACTTCACCGTAGTTGAGAACGAGCACAAGGATGCGGCCTCAGGGGCCGGGATGCTTGTGGCCGATGCCATAGTCGGCATCGGGGTGGACGCCGTGATCGTGGGCGGCATAGGCCACCACGGCTACGACAAGCTCACTGCCGCCGGCATAACCGTGTCCACCGACGAGGAAGGAACGGTGGAGGAGAGCGTAACCGACTTCAGGAGACGTTACGAGCGCAGGAAGAAGTTCGAATCCCTGAAGGGATCAGACTGAGCGTCTGTCCCCCCATATGATCTTGTGAAGCTGCGGCAGGACCCGGACCTCGAGCTTTCTCCTGAGGACTTCCTCGGCGAGAGGCCTTAGGTCCATCCCGCCCACCGGCGAGAAGATCACGTTGGTCCCGGGCATGTACGTCCTCAGGACGTCGGTTGCGAATTCGAAGTCGGAATCGTCGCCGATGATAAATTTGAGCTGGTCCTTTTCTCCGAGGACGGCGATATTGGAGGCGAGCATTCTTTCCGACATCCCGGACGAGGGGCATTTGATGTCCATGCTTATCATCAGATTCCTATCCTTCGGCAGTCTGCTCACGTCCATCGACCCGTTGGTCTCCAGTACAACGTGCTTGCCTTCGGATATGAGGGCTTCCAGCAGCTCGGGCAGCTCTTCCTGCAACATGGGCTCCCCTCCCGTTACGCACACATGCGATATCCCGGCGGCCATCTCCACCAGCTGGGCGACGTCCGTTTCTCTGCCGTCGCCGAAGGCGTATTTGGTGTCGCACCAAGAGCAATCCAGGTTGCATCCCGAGGTGCGGATGAATAGCGTGGGGGCACCCATCATCAGGCCCTCGCCCTGGATCGATACAAATGTTTCGCATATCTTCATTGTATCACTCGTAATCGATCTCGTCCTTGAATCCGGCCTCTTCGAAGCCTTTGAGCCTCAGCCTGCAGGAATCGCAGTGGCCGCAGGCCTTCTCTCCTCCCCCGTAGCATGACCAGGTGAGGTGAAGAGGAGCGCCGAGCTCCTTGCCCAGACGGACGATGTCCGCCTTCGACATGTGCAGTATCGGCGCCATGATCTTGATAGGACTTCCCTCGACACCTGCTTTCGTCCCCTTTTCCAACATGCCCTCGAAGGATCTGAAGAACTCCGGGCGGCAGTCGGGGTAACCTGAATAATCGACGACGTTAGCGCCGATGTAGATCCTGTCCGCATCCACCGACTCGCAGAGTCCGGCGGCAATGCTGAGGAAAATTATGTTCCTTGCAGGGACGTAAGTTATGGGGATCTCCTTGTCCAGGCTCCCTTCGCGGTCCATGGGGACATCGATGTCTTCCTTTGTAAGAGCAGATCTGAAAGACGAGAGGTTTATGTCGATTATCGTGTGCATCACGCCGTATTGCCTGCAGACCTCCGTGGCAGAGACCAGCTCCCTGCTGTGCCTCTGACCGTAGCGGAAGCTGACCGCGAACACCTCGCATCCGTCGCTTATTGCCTGTGCCAGCGTCGTTGTAGAATCTAGTCCTCCGGAGAGAAGGACGACGGCCCTCGTCATCTGAGCTCCACCGTGTACCATGCAGTCTGTCCGCGCTCCTCGTCCAGGCCTATTGAGACGGACCTCACGTTCTCCGGGAAGGCCACATCGTTGATCATCTTATGGACCATAAGCTTGGACATCTCCTCCGCCGTGGTATTGGGAAGGTCCAATATCACCACGTCCTCCGCGGGGAACACGTACCTCTTACCGCATGCGACGGCCTCTACCGAGGTATCGGTCAGCTCGATAAGCACGTCCTCTGAATCCGAAGGAAGCAACGTCGTGTGGTCCAAGAGCGCTATCATCTGGCGGAGCTCCTTCTTCAGGACCACGAAGTCCATTAGCATCCCGTTCTCTCCGATCTCCCCTTCCAGCTTCAGACGGACCACATATGAGTGGCCATGAAGCCTGGAGCACTTGTCATGCCTCGGAATAAAATGGCAGGCCGAGAACCCTAAGCCCAAATACTCTCCGTCGATCTCCAATTGCATTTTCATCTCTCCGTAAGCCTAAGGGCCAGAGCTATCGAGTCGCGATAGTCCGTTTTCGCCCTGGACGTGTCCACGAACACTTTTTCGATGTTGACTATCGGCGCCCCGAGCGCCATGGTGTTGCCGACCAGGTGCATCGCCCTGAACAGCAGATTGCCGGATATGCCCTCGGGCGCGATAACTATATCGGCGTCCCTCACCGCATTCTCTATCAGTATCTGGGAATGATATGCGTCGTAACCCTTTTCGGTAAGCATCTTCACAAGCGAACGGGCATCGTCGATGCTGCTGTTCACAGCCCTGCATCTTCCGTAGTCCTCGCACCTTCCTCCCGACATGACGGCGATCCTGGTCCCGAGGCCTATCTTGCGCGCAAGCCCCACGGAGCTCACGGCCAGTCCGAACCTCTGCTGGACGGTCCACCCCTCGTCGATCCCCACGGGGGAAAGCAGGAATAGCTTCCCGCCGGGAGGCCCCATTAGGACCACCCTTTCGAGCGCTTTTATGCCCAGCACCTGCTTGAGCATCGGCAACAGGACGGAGGACGACATGTCGCCGCGCACGGCGGCATCTATCTTCCCGGACATCAGGTCTTCGACGAGTTCGGCGGGGTTTCCGTATATAGTTACGCATCCGCGTTCGAAGGCTTCGGCGCTCCTCTCCACATTCCCCATGTCCGACCCACGGCCGATGCCGACCCGGGCATCGGGCAACGGTCCGGAAAGGAACTCTTCCGACGTTACCATGGGTGACCATTACTTCGGGATTATTTTAAGGTGAGTCAGCCACCGGAGCCGAAAAGTTCAGCGGCGTATGGCATCGAACTCATAATCTTCCCAGTCGCGAAGTCCCAGGGCTATCTCGGCCTCAGGGATCGTCAGGACCGGCTTGCTGAATCTCGCTGACTCGTCCATGGCGATACGGGGGCATGCCGTGTTCACAAAGGCATCGACACGATAATGTGCCAGTGTATCGGGGTTTATCTCGTCCAGAAGTATTGTGTACGCCTTTTTTCCCGCGCCTCTGATCTTCTCCGCGATCATCTCCGCTTCCTAAGAACGATTCTGCCCCGCCTTGCTGCATATGATTATCATGAATCTTTCTGCCTCGGAGGCGATGGCTATCGATCCGAAACGCCTCCTTAGAATGCGGTCCTTGATGCTCTCGACGCTCCTCATATCGCCGGTTACGGGATTGAGAACGAAAAGCTCCTTTTCCGTGCCGAAAGCGGCCGCCAGCGGGTGGAAATCACCCTCTCCCAGAAAAAGGAATGCGTCCACGGAATCCGAGACCGCTTCCGCGGCGCTGCAGTCGCAGCCGAGGACCTGGCCCGGATACATTATGCGCTTATCCCCGGCGGAGACGAAGGCTTTCCTTCCCGACGATTCTATGATCCCCACGGCCTCGGGGATCAGGTCGATGTACTGGACGGACGCAAGCACTCCTACGTTCCGGGGAAGCATTCCTACACATTCCCCGAGTGGCCCGGCGATGGAACAATCGGCGCGGGCCTCGATGAAAAGGACGTCGGGGTCGCTGCCCAGCGACGGCATGGCGGAATGGCCGTAATGGACCAGCGCATCCGCGACCCTCCTGAAATCTGAATAATAGTCGCAGGCGCCATAGCAAGGGCGCCCGACGATTATCACCTCGGCGCCTGCAGAGCCCAGGGCGTCGGAGATCTCCGATGCTCTGAGCTTGAGTCCCTCCGGGAGCTGAACAGCCACTCTGGAATAGCCGTTAGACCTTATCCACCGAGCGGTCCGTTCGAGCTCCAGGTCGAACATCACTTGGCGTATTCCTTACCCTCTTCCACATCAATGTAGCAGGGAGAGGGCATTTTCATGGATGCTCTCCAAAGAGCGTCTTTGGCGGAGTTGAATACGGCAGGGGTGCAACGGATCGTGTACACGGCCTGTCCGCGCTCGAGCCTGGCGGCCGTTCCGACGTTCTTTCCGAAACCGTTGCGCATTCCGCTGGAAACACGGTCTGCACCTGCTCCCGTAGCCATCTTGTTCTCTCTGAGTACCATGTGAGGGTACGTCCTGACCGTGAAGTGGTAGTTGCTGACTCCGAGCTTGCCCAGCACTCTGTTGGCGGCTATACGTCCGGACTCCAGCGCGGTGTGCCTTATCTGGACCCTGTTCTCCACTCTGAGCGTGATCTTGATCGGGAAGTCTGCCTTGAGGTCTCCCATCTCAAACTGGCTGAGCCTGCTTGCGGGCACTCCTCCCATGTATTCGCGGCGAGTATACGCCTGTCCTTTAATTTCTCTGTACATCGATGCGGGCTTTCTTACCATTTGCACCACCTAGTGATTGCGACGGGCACACATTCCTGATTTTGTATTTAAGGGCTACTGTCTTTTTCTATAATAAAAAGGCAGACCTGGTAATGTGACTCCCGGTACGACTCCATGGACAGGTATGCTAAATAATTTGCCTCCGGGCGATGTCCCCGATACATTCGGGAATATGTTAAAAACAAGGAATGCATTGCGCTTTCGCCAGTATGGATACTCTGACTTTCAAAGTGGTCCCCGATGTAGGGAACGAAGTTACCGCAGAACAGGCGGACCTCGTCATAAAGGATGTCCAGAGCATGCTTTCTCACATTGGGATGTTCATCGTGACCGCAGAGATGGGATTGCAGGGCAAGGCTCCCGAGGGATTCGGGTCCAAGTTCGATCTGGGCATCGAACCCAGGGAGCGCAGGCCCGACGAGAACTCCCTGCTCAACGTCGCCCTGGTGAAGCTCGAAGAGACCCTCGACGTGGCGGGAAGCGACATAATCAACCGCTGGCTTTCGGAGAATTACACCGACCCCCGATACAGGGCGGCCGTCGCCAAAGACCTTATGAAGCTCTGCGTCGACCTGGAGGGCTGCAGGCTCTGCTATGGGCGCGGAAGAAGGATGAGGGAGCTCTTCAACGCCCGTCCGGAACGCTTCGGCGAAAGCGCCGGCGCCGAAACGAGGACTTTCACCTGTGCTCTTGCCGGGGCCGTCTGCAGGAAGAGCGACATGAAGGGCCGCAACGCATACTATCTCGATTCCGGAGACCGTACGTCGAAGATAACCACCGGAAAGGATTTTCCCGAAAGGACCGCAGACTCGTATTCCCGTGCGGGACCGTGTCTGGTGTCCGGAATGGCGGTTCTTGACGATGAAGAGAACATCGTAGAGGTCAGGGACGTTTGCGGAGTGAGCGATTTCCCGGGAATAGTCTTCAAACGCATCATAACTCCCGATTCAGACCTGGCACTTCTAAATCCGATGGCCGCTGACGTTTCTTTCGACAGAAATACCCGCAAATGGACCCTGACCAACGACCTGGTGGGAATTTCCGCTTCGAAGCCCAACTGGAACGAGGCCGTTGCGGCGTTCCATGACTATTTCATGTTCCTCTGGGAAACCTACGTGGAACAATCAAAGGGTAGTCTGAGCGAAGAAGAGAAAGAAATACGCGACTATCTTATGTCGCTCGTGCCTTTCTGAATTTTTCTCCCTAATATTTATATTACCCGCGCATTGTGACCAAACGATGTCAAAGAGACGCGTCTCCTCCAGGCAGGCATCGGACCTGGGCTCGCACCGAATAAAAGTGCTGACGTCCATGGCCGCTGAGGCCGTGAAGGAGGGGAGGGCGGACAGGGCGAGGCGTTATGTCGAACTCTCGAGGCGCATAGGCATGAAGACCCGGACCGGGATCCCCAAGGATTTCAGGTACTGCGAGGACTGCCTCATACCTCTGCTGCCGGGAGTCAACTGCACCGTAAGGCTGAACTGCGGCCGGGTCAGCATCACGTGCGCCGAATGCGGCGCCGTCAAACGTCTTCCGTATACGAGGGAACAGAGAGATGACCGAGAAAGAAGCCAGAAAAGAGCTGATGAGACGCGCCAACGAGCTTGATCCGACAGTTCACGTCGGAAAGGAAGGTACGGACGAAGGTCTCATGGAAGAGATCGTGAAACAGCTGAAGAAGAACAGGCTGATCAAGGTAAAGGTGCTCCCCAACTCCGAGAGCGATACCTCCGACATAGCGGCAGAGATAGCCGAGGCGACGGAATCCGTAGCCATAGATGTCCGCGGAGGAGTTATAGTTCTCACAGACAAGCGTACATGGAATTCGTTGTGCCAGAAAAAATTCTGAGATGATAGGATGCTTGATGTCAACATCATTAGGTCTGAACCCGATATGATAAGGGCCATGCTCTTGAGCAGGAACAAGGACGTCGTGGTCCTGGACAGGTTCCTGGAGGCCGATTCCGAATGGAGGGCCCTCACAAATGAGAACAACGAGCTCAGGAAGGTCCGCAACGAAGTTTCCGCGGAGATTGCAAAAATGCAGAAGGGCGCGGACAAAGATGCCAAGATCTCCGAGATGAGGGGGATCGGCGACAGGATCAAGTCCAACGATGCAAGGATGTCCGAACTCGAAGAGGTCAGGAACGAGTGCGTGCTGAACATCCCCAACATACCTCACAGCAGCGTCCCGCTCGGAAAGGACAGCTCGGAAAACGTGGTCGTCTACGAGTGGGGGGAGAAGAGGAAATTCGATTTCAAGCCGAAAGAGCACTGGGAGATCGGAGAGGACCTGGACATCATCGATTTCGAGAGGGGGACGAAGGTAGCCGGAAGCGGATTCTACTGCCTCAAGGGCGACGGCGCAAGGCTCGAGAGGGCACTGATCAACTACTTCCTGGACGTGCACGGGAAACAGGGGTACAAGGAGGTTTTCCCTCCTGTCGTCGTCAACAGGGCGGCCGTCACCGGCACAGGCCAGTACCCCAACCTGAAAGACGACATGTATTATATGGAGAAGGACGACCTCTACCTGAACCCGACCGCGGAAGTGCCTCTCACCAACATGCTCCAGGACGAGATACTGGCAAAAGATGAACTGCCGATATTGTTCACTGCATATCTGCCGTCTTTCCGCAGAGAGGTCGGAAAGCATGCTGACACAAGAGGGATAATCAGGGTCCACGAGTTCAATAAGGTGGAGATGGTGAGGTTCGTCCTGCCGGAGACCTCATACGACGTGCTCGAGGAGCTGAGAGGGAACGCAGAGGAGCTCATCAGGGGCCTTGGGCTGCCGTACCGGGTCCTGCTGCTATGCACGGGGGACATGAGCTTCTCGTGCAGCAAGTGCTACGACCTGGAGATATTCGCACCTGCCAAGGAAGCCTGGCTCGAGGCGTCCTCCTGTTCCAACTTCACCGACTTCCAGGCCCGCAGGACCAGGATCAAGTACCGCCCCGAACCTCACCTGAAGAGCGAGTTCGTACACACGCTGAACGGCTCCGGCCTGGCTCTGCCCAGGACCATGGTGGCCATATTGGAGAACTACCAGAACGGGGACGGCACCGTCACGATACCGGAAGTCCTGAGGCCCTATATGGGCGGCAGGGAGATCATCGGGAATTAAATTTTGATGCGTCCTAGCCTGACCACCAGTTCTCTGGCCCCTATCCCGTCGCCCGTGTTCACCAGGCGGGTCAGCAGCTCCTCCTTGCCTTCGGTGAGGGACTGGGAGCTGATCCCGTAGCTTGCGGACACGTGAGCTTCGATGTACGCTGCCAGAAGGTCGCAGGATTTGATGTCGCGCCCTGCGCGCATACCGTAACCAGTATCGTCCGAATCGGAGAAGGGTTCGTAAGTAAGGAATTCCATCTCCCCGCGCCAGGACTCGGGGATGAGGGGCATCAGTTTTGACTCGATCTGCTCCCTCTCGTATCCCTCCAGCATCTGGGCGAGACCGCTCACATTGTTTTTCACGGGCGATATCACGTCTTTGGTCAGCACTTCCGGTAGGTCGTGGAACAGGCCGGCGTAATAATCGTTGTAGATCTGCTTATCGGCGGCCCCGGCATCCAGGTCGTGCAGGAAGATAGAGTTTGCCACCATGAGAGAATGACCCAGCACAGTGGTTTTAGGTATCCTCGGGGTCCTTGCCCATCTCTGTTGGAACCTAAGCTGTCCTATGAGGTCCACGAAGCCCTTTATCCCTCCGCCGGCCATTATCATTCTCACACCGGCAAGGTTTTCATGTCTGGCTATCTGTCCGTCGATGGCTTTTTTCGTGTTATCCGCATCGAACATCCCTTTGTTCATTTCATATATGAGGTCGAACTCCCATTTGGTTGCAAGATAATGGGCCGCATCTATTATCCGGTCCTCCGGGGAGTCCCTTTTCGATTTCAGGTAATAGGAAAGGCGTTTCCGGAACTCCGGATCGGTATCGGGTACGTTCCTGTCGAATTCCTTGATCACGTACTCGTTGACCTGGTCGAACTTCTCGTCGACTATGCGGTGGTAAAACTGTGGCTTCAGGTCCGTAAGGACCAGGCGGCTTATAAGCTCGAATAGGTTGTGCTCGATGAGCGCGCGCCAATCTATATCCCTGCCTTCATCCTCCTCGAATTTGGCTATCACCCATGCAATGGCAGCCTTGTGCGACTGCTTGTCCTGTTCTGTGAGGTCCAGCGGCCTCA
The DNA here is from genome assembly GCA_002498365.1 of Methanomassiliicoccaceae archaeon UBA421. Taxonomy (GTDB): domain Archaea; phylum Thermoplasmatota; class Thermoplasmata; order Methanomassiliicoccales; family Methanomethylophilaceae; genus VadinCA11. The sequence goes on from DAHB01000004.1 coordinate 276,232, forward strand.
GGTGGTCGTTCCACCTGTGCATGTTCGCGGACTCGAACATGAAGTAGAGCATTTCCGCGTTCAGGGCCTTACTCATCCTTTCCGTCCCCGTCATTCCTTTTATCCTCGGGATCGCATTTTTCGGTGTTGCAGCATACTTGCTCTTTCAAAATGCCCATCTTATGGGCGTCGTAGAGAACGATCGCCGCGGATATCGCGATGAGCAGCATGCCCGATAAGAAAAGGAAAATCGAACCTGCAAGCTCGATCATACCGATGATCCCGAACATTCCCAGGACCGTTGCGAAGATCCCTACGGTATTGAATATGGGCCATAAAAACCTTAAACGCTTATCCATCGGTTCCCCAACGGCATGACAATATAAAACTGGTGCTAGTGGCTAAAATAATATAGGAAGCGCACACGATTACGGCGTATGGATCCATCGAAAAGACTGTCTTCGATCCCCATGTCAGGGATCAGAAAGATGTTCGATCTGGCAGGGCCGGACTCGATCAACCTCGGACTCGGAGAGCCGGACATTCAGCCCCCCGGGGAGGCGGTCGAGGGCATGAACAGGGCGGCATCGGAGGGAAAGAACAAATACGGTCCGACCGCCGGCATCCCGGACCTCAGGAGGGCGGTCGCAGAAAGATACCGGATGTACGGAGAGATGGACGAGGAGAACATCATGATAACTCCCAGCGGGTCCACTGCACTGCTGGAGATATCGCAGTCTTTCATAGATCCCGGAGACGAGGTGCTTGTGCCCAGCCCCGGATTCGTTATATACGGGCCGCATTCCGTTCTCGCCGGAGGGACGTATTCGGAATACAAGCTCACCGAGGGAGAATTCCAGCCCGACATCGATGATATCCAGAGCAGGATCACCGACCGCACAAAGATGATCGTGGTCAACAATCCCTCGAACCCGACGGGTGGAGTGCTATCGCAGGAATCTTACAATGCGCTGCTTGACGTCGCCGACGACAGCGGCATATTCATCCTGGCGGACGAGGTCTACGATTCCTTCGTCTACGAGGGGAAGCACCTCTCGTTCATGAACAGGCTGGACCGAGCCATGGTCGTCAACGGATTCTCGAAGATGATGGCCGTGACCGGCTGGAGACTCGGGTTCATCTGCGCCGAAAAAGAGCATATCGCAGACCTTGTCAAGATGCAGTACCATGTATGTGCAAGCCCCGCGATGCCTTCTCAGTACGGCGTGCTTGCCGCGCTTCCGGGGATCGACGCTTACCTGGAAGGAGCAAGAAAGACCTTCAGGTCCAGGCGCGACCTCGTAACCGAAAGGATCAATGATATAGACGGCATGAGCATGGTCCCGCCCAGGGGGGCGTTCTATGCCTTTCCGTCTTTCGACATGAAGATAAGCTCCCAGGAGCTCGCCAACACACTGGCCGCCAAAGGGCTCATATGCACCCCGGGATCGGCGTTCGGAAGATACGGCGAGGGACATCTCAGATTCTCTTATGCCGCGGACGAGAAGAAACTATCAGCAGGAATGGACATACTGGAGAAAACCGTCAAGGAGCTTAGAAGATGAACAACGACAATTACGACCCGAATGCGGGACTGTTCGGCAACGATGAGCAAGAATCCGAAGAAGAAATTCTGGCAAAACAGCTCTTCGGCAAAAACCCCAACAGAGTTTCGGCGCTTCGCGACCTGATATTCGATGACATGATGGAATCCGTCGATACCGAGAAGATGCCCGAAGAGGCGAAGCGCGAGCTGATATTCAAAATGGCCATAAACTCGGTTCTGGACATGGTCATGGAGTGCACTCCGGACGAGCTGTCCGAAGAGATGACCTACGCATTCGACAGCTACATCGGCGTGGCCATTACGAACAAGAAGTACGGCGTCGACCTCTTCAAAGAACAGAGCAAAGCTCTCCTGAGCATCGATTCGAAGCAATTCGAAGACGACGAGCGGTACGAGAGCGCACTTAGGGAGTTCGAGGAGCAGTGGTGGTCGATCCCCCAGCCTTTGCTGGGACAGAGGAACCCCAACGATGCGATCACCGAAAGCATGAAGAAATACGGGCTGCTGGAATGAGATCGGCGTCCGCATCGGCACCTGGGAAATTCGTGGTCCTGGGAGAGCACGCCGTGGTCTACGGCAAACCCGCGGTCGCACTGGCGATCGACAGACGCTTCCGTTGCACCGTGAGCGACAGCGACAGGCTTCTTCTCAACGGGATGCCGGAGGACCTTTCGCTCCATCCCCACATGCGCCACGTACTGAAAGCGAACGGCGTAGACAGTATCAGCATCGTGACCGAGAGCGACCTGCCTTCCGGGTCAGGTCTAGGTTCCTCCGCCGCCCTTTCGGCCGCCCTGTCGTGCGCGGTGCGCACAATGCTGGGAAGGCCCGCCGATGAAAAGGATATAATCAACGAAGCCTACGAGGCCGAGTTCGGAGCCCAGGGCATCGGAAGCCCTATGGACACTTCCGCCTCCGTCCACGGAGGGGGCATCGGAGTGAACATACCATGCGAAGGCGAACCCCTGTGGACGATAGAACGCAACGGGAACAGGTGGAACGTCTGCGACGTCCATGCTCCCGAGATGACGTTCGTTGTCGGATATACGGGGATCAAGGCCCTTACGGGCCCCCTGGTGGAAAAGGTCCGCAGATACAAGGACCGCAACAGTTTCGCCAAAGATATCGTAGAAGAGATAGGCTCGGTGACCCTGGAGGGTGCCGATGCGCTCCGGAGGAACGACCGTGTGAAACTGGGGAGGCTAATGACGGCAGACCACAAACTGCTGTCCATCCTTGGGGTGTCGAGCCCAGAGCTCAACCGTCTGGTCGATGCGGCGGCCGAATACTCCTACGGCTCCAAGCTGACGGGCGCAGGAGGGGGAGGGAGCATGATCGCCCTTACCGACAGGCCCGAAAAGGTATGCGAGACGATCCGCCTCCACGGAGGAAACCCCATGATCGTGAAGACCGGCGTGCCCGGGGTGACGGCGGGAGACAAAATATAAAAATAATCTTTCCGGCCGTGAGGCCGGTAAGTTGTTTTCAGATCAGATCTTCGAAACCTTCGACGACCTTGGGATACTTCTCCTTGATGACCTTCAGGAGGTTGTACACATTGACCTCTCCGATATCGGAGGTGCTTATGATCTTGATGAGATCGTCTATGGTATCGTCGTCAAGCTCGTTGAGCCTCTCCTTGGCCATCCAGTTCCTGTAGATCTTATCCTCCATCCTGTCGCGCCACATCTTCTCATATGGCTTGAGGGCCGCTTTGGAGAAGTCTTTCTTATTGGCGCAGTCGGCGAGCACCTTGCCTGCGTACATCCCCGTCCTGCATGCGTGGCATATGCCTCCGCCGGTGATCGGGTCGATTATCCTCGCCGCATCTCCGACTATTATTAGGTTGTCGTCCGTTGCCGAGTCGAGTCCGGGGCAGGTGGAGACCATGCCTCCGACCACTTCGAGGATCTGCCCGTTCTTGAGGCGCTCATCGCCTGCAATGAATTTGTCCAGGTAATATTTGGGGTCGCCGGGGTTCTTGCAGCGTTTGGCCATCACGCCGATCCCTACGTTGGCGGAGCGGTTCCCCTTGGGGAACAGCCAGAGGTATCCTCCGGGCGCTATGTCGTTCCCGATGACGAACTCGCAGTACTGCTGGTCGATATCGATGTTGGACATCCTGTACTGGATGCACGTGTCGATGTCGTTCATCTTGGGCACCGTCTCGATGCCTGCCCACCTGGCCACCTGTGACTCGTATCCGTCGGCGGCGACCACGCAGTCGGCGTATATCTCGATGGGTTCCCCCATGCTCTTGGCCTTGATTCCGACGAGCTTGCCGTCCTTCCTTATGACGTCTGTGCAAGAGGTGCGCATCATTATTTTGGCGCCCGCGTCCGCGGCGTCCCTCGCCAGGGCCTTGTCGAACAGGTGCCTCTCCAGTACGTATCCGACCTCGGACCCGGCCTTGCTCTCGTCAAGCTGGAAGGTGTATCCGCTGGGCGATCTTATTACGGCTCCAGCCATGTCGGCGCATATCCATGCGGGGTCGGGGGCGATGCCGACCTCCTCTAGCCATTTCTTAGATACGCCTTCGGCGCATCTGAGGGGCGCGCCTATCTCGGCCTTCTTTTCGATGATGATGGTGTCCAATCCCGCCTGGGCGCAGAATTTGGCGGCCATGCTGCCTCCGGGTCCCGCGCCGACAATCACTATGTCGCAGTTATAGGTCTTCATAGTATCATTCCATCCTGAGCGCCGCGACCGGACATATCTTGACGCACCTTCCGCAGGAGTTGCATTTGTCGTTGAATTCGAGAACGAAGTCGTTCAGGTATATCGCGTTCTTCGGGCAGGACCCGACGCATCCACCGCAGTGGAGGCATTTGTAAAAATCAACCAATATCGTCATGTTATCTTACCTCAAGCTCTCTGGTCCTCGGGGACCACCAATGCTTCTTCCAGCGCCTTCGCCTCTTCCTTGTTCCGCTGTTTCCACTCCGCGAGCGGGATCGAGAAGCGGGCTTCGACCTCTGCACGATATTCCGGCCCGCCGTTGTATGCGCAGAAGGGTATTACCTTCAGGTCCGGCGTTATGTAGTGAATTGCGCAGCGCTCGACCCTCGAGACGTCGTAGTTGAACGAATCCTGGAAATGCATGGCTCCGACGTACATCATCTTCCACGAGAAATTGGCGAGGGTCTTCTTGGATTTGCTACCCATTATGCTCGTTATGGCATCGATGAACTTCTTCTTGGTCATGCCGGGAGGCATCTTGCTGCTGTCTACGCATTTGTTCAGAAGCCTCAGCACGCCGATCGCCCTGATCTTCCTGAATTTGGAATCCTCCATCTTCATGGCTATGCTGCTCAGGCCGTCGGAGAACATCTTTATGTCGACGAACCTGGGGAGCGGCGTTACCTTTCCGTCCTCGGACTGGAACAGGTATGTCGCCAGGCCGCAGTGGGGGTGGGCGGTGAACGTTACCTTGTTCTGAGACAGGAACTCCGAGGCGAAGTTGGATATCGGAGCCACGACAGGGACAGGGTACCAGTCCTCCGGCACCGTGTATCCGGTCTGCTCGCCGAACCTGTCTACCAGGTCCGTGAGGGTTATCCTGCCCTTGGAAACCTCTTCCCTGGTTATCCTGCCCGTGAAGGCCACAGGCTGGAAGTTGATTCCGCGGATCACATCGGCGTGATCGAAGGCGAATTTGGTTATGGCTCCTACCTGGTGGTCGTTGACCCCTCTGACCAGCGTGGGCACGAGGACGATGGACGGCGAGTGGCCGATTTCCGCCTTGAGCCTTCTGCAGTTCTCGATCACCTTCAGCTTTATGTCGAACATCTTCCTGTCCCTGGCCTGAAGGTAGACGTCGTCGCTTACACCGTCGAAGGAGAGATATATCGTGTTCAGGCCCGCCTCTTTGCATGCCTTCAGTTTCTCATAGTCCTTTGCGAATACGATGCCGTTGGTGGCCACCTGGACCTGTGCGAATTTCAGCTCCTTGGACTTTCTGATTATGTCCACCAGCCTCGGGTGGACGGTGGGCTCTCCTCCGGAGAACTGGACAGCAGTACACTTGATGGGCTCCTCCGCGCGGAGTGCCTCCATCATCGCCACCACCTCATCGTAAGAGGGTTCGTAAACATATCCGGCCTGGTTAGCGTTGGCGAAGCATATCGGGCAGTTCATGTTACATCTGTTCGTCAGATCGATAAGGGCCAGGGCCGTACAGGACAGAAGGTTGTATTTCTTTCCGTCCACAAGGAAGTTTACGTTCTCCCCTGCCGCGAGCGATTTGTCATGTGGATTCCTGAGGCCGACCCCGTCGTATGCAAAGTGCTCGGCCCGGAGGTACGCCTGGGCATTGGACCAATATATGTCGGAGAACTGTCCGTGTTCGGGGCAATCTTTGTCCATGAACACTTTGCCGTCCTTCTCATAGACGTTCGCTTCAATAATCTTTCCACATTCTGGACAGACCGATTCCGTCTTCTTGGGAAGTCCCTTCTTGAGTGCGCTAGGTTGTGTTGTTGAAGACATGGTTATCCTCTTCGAATTAATGCACACGTAATATTCTTTCTATTAATAATACTCCGTGTCGGTTTCATTCCGTTTCGGATGCTCTGCGTATGCTAACTGCTGTTGTGGCCATTAAGTCTGCCTGCGGCGGATCGCACTGTCATGAGAGGGGGCGCATACGCGGGGGACAGACGGGGGAACATGCCGTTCGCAATCATCGCGGTTACCATCCTGGCGATAAGCCTGGCATATACCGTTGCGGCCGCACAGGCCGAAAAGGCCGGAGATAACGCAGAGGACGTCGACGAGGAGATAAATTCGATAGGAATATCGGTACGCGATACCGAAATATTCGTCAACAGAGGAATGGGCGAGATTATCGCCTCGATAGGGAACGATGCAAGTGCTGGCACATTGTCTTCAAGGGCCGATAAATTCGTGGTTTCAGCAGAAAAATGGATGAATTCGCAGTTCCCTTCCAAAGACGGATGCGTCAGTGTCGCCGTATTGGATTTCTCAGTTAGGATGACCTCCGAGAACATGAACTTGGAAGGCGACGGCTATAAGCCCACCTATCTGAAGGCGACCGGCCATTTCACCGCAAGGTTCGAAAGCGATTCCGGGTCCGCGGAAAGGACCGTCCCAATATCTTCTGACGGGAGCTGCGCGTTGCCTCTGGTGGCCGAACAGGGCTCCCTTTTCGAGATCTGCCTAGGAGGAGAGGGTTCCGTGCTTTCGCAGATGATGACATATCAATTGACGGCACTGGCACAGCAAAGGGTGATCTCCGGATATGGTTCGGCCGCGACTTTTGGAAGTATGGGGACCGACCGGATAATCACCTCCGAAGATGTGGAAGCATCGTACATAAGCTGTGTTTCCGCGATTGGAACGATCAACTTCAGGACCCCACTTGATGAAAAGAACCGCCTGACCGGGAATCTGGACCTGGCCGATTGCCTGGCTGCGGAGGACGGAATGATAAGGATCGACCTGGGGGCCATCTACGCCCAGGCGCTGATTTCGGTGCTTGACGATATAGTTCTTCAGTGGGCAGATTATTTCTGCGGAAACCTGGTGGTGGATTTTTTGGACGGGGCATCTGACCGTATCAGGAACGCCTGGGACTCCGTAGTTAATTTCTTCACCGGCAAGGACACGATGTCCGCTTCGCCTTACATACGGGAGATAATGGAGTCCAAAGGACACACCGAGAACGAATACAGATATCTCTGGAACGGAAGGGCGGCAGACTGTTATATTCCCGAGTTCACGGTTACCAAGGAGATCGACGGAGAACAGAGGACGTTCAGCGTCGGAGGTTACAATGCACTTGTGAAATACCCGGACGTGGACATCCTGAAGTGGGGGGGACTCAGCAATTTCAAGAGCGAATACAGGCTCCAGAACAACGAGGTCAGAGAGTGGATAAGAGGCGTCCTGAACACTGCCGCCATCAACATCGGTGCGGACCGCTCCGTGGGACAGATCGCCGTATCGGTGGACAGAGGGGACCAGGAGCCGTTCTCTGAGGGCATAAGGAGGGCCGTCAACGGCTCCCTTTCCAAACTTGACTCGGATGTTGAAAGGGTCGTGAACAGCTCGATAAGGAGTCAGACGATATACGATCCGTTCTATGCTGCGATCTGCGGCCAGCTTACGAACAACTTTGAAAGCGCATTCGGCGTGGACGTTCTGAAAAATAGGATCGCGGACGCCATAGATTTCGAAAGCGTAGGGAGGTCACTTGACACAGATCTATTGACAGACGAGGAGAAGGCATACCTTATGGACTCGCTTTGGTCTGCATCCGTGGAAGGGAAGACGGTGACCGATTACGAGGCGGCGGCACGGGAGATGCTGAAGAAGTTCGACGCTTTGATGACGGTCCCCGACGGTCAATGCGGGCTGATGAAAAAGTTCCTGACAATGATATGCGAAAAGGCCATGCCCATGCTTGCGGCCGTCAACGACATCCCCGAAAGGATGATCAACCTCTGCGATGAGATGTGCCGGAACATGTACATGAACCCATACTGCGGAGTTATAAATGTGCCAGCAGAGGATTGTTTTGTTCTTGAAGGCGAGGACGGGAGGTCAAGAGAGACGATCTCAGCCGATTATGTCCAGTCTCCCGACATAAGGATGTACGGCCCTAACGAGAACCTTTCCGAATGCGTACATTATGTGGGGTTCAACGAGAACAGGGGTGCATCGTACTGCACGGTTTTCAGGGCGAGCGTTCATGATACGATACGTTATACCGCGGAAGGATCTGGTCCCGTATCTTCGTTGATGGGCGTCAAAGACTCTTCGTTCTCCGGGGAAGTGCCCGTCGACATCGACTTGAAGATAGCGGTTTTCAGCGGATGGGGGCTTTCGGGCATCTCCTCTTATAGGGCTAGCAACACTCTTTTCAGCGACGGCTGGACGCTTCTGACCAAGGCGCTGGAGCCCCTTTTGGGACCTCTGGTCGAGATATTCTCCATGGTGAGGGAGGTCATCGCCGTTATCAACTCGGCGCTGCTGGAGGTTTCGAAGTATGTCGCCAGGGTCATAGAGAGGCTTTACGAGTCGGTAATGGGTCCGATAACGGAGCTCCGAGAATTCATAGACCAGCATCTGGAAGGTCTTTTGAACAGGTCTATCGGAGGTTTTGCGAATATGACCGAGTTCATATTCAGCGCCACGATGAAGAAACAGACCGTAGGAATGTCGTTCATGGGCCTCACTCTGACGTTCTCCACCGACGTGGTCTCTTTCGTCAAGAGCGTGAGGAACCTTCTGACCGTCAGGCTGTCTGGGGAGATCGGCGGGCTCGAAATCGATTGCGGTATGACCGTTAAGGAAAAGGACTCGGCCGGAGGAGGAGAATATTTCATAACGGGAGGCGCCGAGGTTTCAGGGGAGGACTGGGACCTGGATCTCGATCTGGATCCGTTGATGAAGTCCTCCGACCATCTGGTGACCGTAAGCGGGAAGGTCCGCGGAACTTCCTTCGACGTAGTCATGCCCGATCTGGTGCAGTACAGGGAAGCGGGAGTCCGCCTTTCAGACATAGAGGGGATAGGTACGGCCCTTTCTAACATCCCCTTGCCCGCCCTCGGGCTGAAGGGGAGCCTTGATGCCGGGCTGGAGCTTAAATACAACATTCCTTTCGAAGCCGGCGTTGTCGTGAACGAATTCGAATCGAATCCCGCCGGAGAAGATTCCGGAGAGGAGTGGGTGGAACTTTACAACTCGTCGAACCGCACTGCCGACATATCCGGATTCATGATATGCGCGGGGTCGAACGAGAAGACCAAGGTGATGGTGCTGGGAGACTACGAGATGGTGCCCCATGAGAGACTGCTCGTGGTGCTGGAGAAACACGTCAGGCTGCTGAACGATAAAAACGAATCTCTGTCGGGAGACTGCGTTGTTCTGAAAAACCGTGAGGGCATGGAAATAGACAGGACACCTGTAGAAAAAGACACCCATAACAGCAGCTACACCTGGCAGAGGGTCGCTGACGGGGCCGTGGACTGGACGTTCGCAAAGGGCACCCCTCTCGCGGGAAACTGCGGAGGACTGGTCAAAGGCGACATGATCAAAGGGCATATGTTGGATATCTTCAAGGAATCCGCTGTGAGGACGCTCGAGGACATGGACGGCGTCCTGAAGGGCACCGAGGATCTGAGCCTGTTCATCCAGAGGGCCGTTCAGGACGCCATAGACGCTACCATCGACAGGATAGCCGGGTGTCTCGTGGAAGCTTCGATCTTCATCTCTTTCGAAGTTTCCGATGTAGCGGGAACGACTGCCACGGGTATCAGAATAGCCCTGTCGATCGATTCGAAGACCGTAGGAGATGCCATCAAATATCTCGTGGGAGAGATCGAGGCCCTGCTTTTCAACATGGAGAACCCCTACGGCATCGACGCAGGGACCATGCTCTATGAAAACATAGACCTGGCCGTTACGGCGTATACAGGGATGAAGGCTCCGAAGTTCCTCGACGGAGACAGCCTTGTGCCAGACGTCAAACTCGGAGTCTATATCTCCAGCAACATCTCCGGTCTATGCGCCGCCTTCGGAAAGGATGCAGGCAGGTGGTCGGTCAACGCCGGAGTCCTGATAGAGGACTGCCCCTCTGCCCTCCTGCCCCGCAAGATGGATGCAGACCCTGAGCTGAAGTCCGACCTCTGGCTTATAAGGGCCGTCATAGGGGAGGCATGACGCGGGGGTTGTTTATTATACGCGATGCACATCACTATTTTATGGCTTCCCTGGAGCGCAAAATACCGACCGTCCTTACTTCCGAGGAGCTGATGGACAAGGCCTACAGCAGAGCCGCTAAGATCTCGAAGCGCGGCACCAACGCCCTCGACGGGAAGAAAAAGACCACTTTGGCCAAGGTCACCGCCTCCGGCGACATAGTGGTCACCACTCTCAATGGTTACGTGGAACGGTTTCCCAGGATGGACAAGGAGGACGATTTCTTCCCTCAGCTTGTGGACCTGATAATCGGCATAGACCGATACAAAAAAGCCCTGGGGGCCCTCAACTGGGCGGCCGGACGGACGGATAAGCTCAAGAACGAAAGCCTTCGCGAGATAAGGCGCAGCAAGGACGTCTCGTACATCGACTCTACGAGGAACAGCTTCTACGGCAGGATGTCTTCATACATCCGCCAGATATCCTCGGACCTGCTGTTCCTCCAGGAGGCCAAGAACAAATTCAGGCACCTGCCCGCGATACATGCGGACGTTCCGACGGTCGTTATAGCGGGATTTCCCAACGTGGGCAAGAGCAGTCTCGTCACTGCAATGAGCACAGCCACTCCCGAGATAGCGCCATACCCTTTCACAACCAAGGGCATAATCGTGGGGCACATCGAAGATGACTGGAGGAAGTATCAGATAATCGATACTCCTGGCCTTCTCGACAGAAGCTTCGAAGAGCGCAACGACATCGAGAAGCAGGCCGTCCTCGCACTGAGATACCTCACCAACATCATGATATTCGTCCTCGACCCGTCGGAGACCTGCGGTTATTCGATGGAAAAACAGACCGCGCTCCTTGAGTCCGTGCAGGAGGGCTTCAGCGGCGTGGAGATAATCGTGGCCGAAGGAAAATCCGACATTATGAAGACCGGCGGCGATAACCTTTTCTTCTCCGCGCAGACCGGAGAGAACATGGAGACGATCAGAAGCCTCATTATCGACAAGCTGAGAGCTCTGGTGGTGGCAGAGGATGAGTGAGGGTCCGGCCGCGAGCAAGGAGATGTACGATTACTTCTCCGAACTTTCGAGGCAGAAGGACATCTGCTACGCGGTAGCGAATCAGGCCAGGATACTGGGGGTCGACCCCGAACCTTATGTGGAAGTGCCCCAGGCGGAGGACCTCGCGTCCCGCGTGGAGAAACTTCTCCACGAATTCGACGTCGAAGGCGTCGCCGAGGACATCAGGCGCCTCACCTCCGAGTACAAGAACAGGGAGCTGGTTTCCCTTATGGTGGCCAAGGAGATGGCCCACCGTCCGGCGGAAAGCACCGAGAAATCGCTCGAAAGGGCCATCAGAGTGGGATTGGCCGTTCTGACCGAAGGGATACTCGTCGCCCCTCTGGAAGGGATCGCCGACGTGAAGATCAAAAGGAATGAAAACGGGACCGAGTTCGTGGACGTTCTGTTCGCAGGGCCCATAAGGGCGGCCGGCGGAACCGCTCAGGCGATGAGCGTGCTGATAGCCGATGTGGTGAGGAGGGAGCTTAACCTGGGGAGGTACATCCCCACGGACCAGGAGATAGCCCGTTTCGATGAGGAGATCCCGCTTTACAAACAGTCCCAGCACCTTCAGTACTCCCCCACATCACAAGAGATAGACCTCATAGTGAGGAACTGTCCGATCATGATAGACGGCGAAGGGACCGAGGATATAGAGATATCCGGATTCCGGGACCTTCCCCGGATCGAGACTAACAACGTGCGCGGAGGCGCATGCCTCGTAATAGCGGAAGGCCTGTGCCAAAAGGCCGCGAAACTGAAGAAGCACGTAGATACGCTCAAGATCGACGGCTGGGACTTTATCGGGAAGTACCTGGAGGCCCACGCCCCCGCAAAGGCTGCGGACGAAGAGGATATGGTCAAGACCGTTCAGCCGAAGGACACCTATCTGCTTGACATCGTGGCAGGAAGGCCGATATTCGGCCATCCCATCAGGGCCGGCGGATTCAGGCTGAGATACGGCAGGGCTAGGACGGCGGGGCTCGCCGCCCTTGCCTTCAGCCCGGCCAGCATGTACGCGATGGAAGAGTTCATGGCCATAGGCACCCAGCTTAAGATAGAGAGGCCGGGGAAGGCATGCGTGGTCACTCCGTGCGACCAGCTGGACGGTCCGATCGTGCTGCTTGACAACGGAGACCTGGTCTACTGCGCCACCAGAGAAGAGGTCCAGGAGATCAGGAAACGTATCGTGACCATAGTGGACAGCGGGGAAGTCCTGGTCCCTTTCGGCGAATTCTGCGAGAACAATCAGAAATTGGTCCCCCCTGGATACTGCATCGAATGGCACAGGCAGGAACTCAGGTCCAAGGGGGAGCTGCCCGAAGACTGGAAGGAGCCCACGTATGCCCGGGCAAAGGAAATGTGCTCGGACCTAGGCGTTCCCCTGCACCCTCGCTACAACCTCTTCTGGTCGGACTTCGACGTTCAGACGCTGAACGGACTTAGGGATTACATCGCGGAGAACGGCTCCTTCGATACCGGGAACATCTCGGTCCCCCTTGACAAAGATATAAAGAAGATCCTGGAGAACCTGGGCGCCCTTCACAGGCTACGCAACGGACGAATAGCCGTTTCAGACAGGTACGGGGAGCCGATGATCGACTGCTTGGGTCTTTCAGTAAGCGAGGGCAGGATCGTGAAAAGAGGCGAATTCGCCGGAGACGCTCCGCTCGAGGCCGTAAGCTCCGCGGCCGGATTCGAGGTCAGAGGCCGCGGTGGCACCAGAGTGGGCATGAGGATGGGGCGTCCCGAGAAGGCGGACGCCAGGGAGATGACCCCCAGCGTGCACAGCCTGTTCCCGGTGGGAATGGACATGGACGCAAACCGGGAGCTGATATCGGCGATTGCGTCTTCGAGGAAATCTGCCAGCGGCTCCAGGTCTTCCAATACAGATATACAGCTGGAAGTGGGCGCGAGAAGGTGCACGAAATGCGGAAAGGTCACCTGGAGGTCCTGGTGCAGGGATTGCGAGGCGCATGCCATCTACGATCCCAAGCACAAGTCGTTCAACCGGATAGGCGGCGCGCATACCATGCCCGTGAATTTGGACGAGGAGCTTACGGCCGCCTGTTCGCTAATCGGAGAGAACCGGCCCAAGTCGCTGAAATGCGTGAAGGGGCTCACCTCCAAGAAGAAAGTGCCAGAGGCACTGGAAAAAGGGATCCTGAGAGCAAAGAACGATGTCACCGTATACAAAGACGGGACCGTTCGTTACGATATGACGGACATCCCGCTCACCCACTTCAAACCCAAAGAGATCGAGCTCACGGTCGAGAAGGCCATCGAGCTTGGATATACCCACGACTGGAACGGCGTTCCCCTTACTGACCCGGACCAGATATGCGAACTTAAGGTCCAGGACATCGTCCCGCCGAGGGAGTGCGGCGACTTCATGGTGAAAATCGCCGCTTTCGTGGACGATGAACTGGAACGGCTCTACAAGCTGCGCCGCTACTACAACGTCACTGGCAGGGAGCAGCTGATAGGGCACATCGTGTTCGGGCTGGCCCCCCATACCTCCGGCGGGATCTTATGCCGCATCATCGGATACTCGACCGCCAGGGGATGTTTCGGACACCCGTTCTTCCATGCCGCCAAGAGAAGAAACTGCGACGGGGACGAGGACTGCATCATCCTCGCCATGGACGCCTTGCTGAATTTCTCGTTCAGCTTCCTGCCCGACAGGCGCGGGGGACTTATGGACGCGCCTCTTGTCCTTACCACGAGATTGGACCCCAACGAGATCGACAAAGAGGCGCACAACGTCGACTGCCTCAGAGAGTATCCCCTCGAGCTTTACAACGCAGCGATGAACATGGCGGACCCGAAGACCATCGACAAAATCATGGACCTGGTCGCCGGGCGCATAGGCACGGCCGCCCAGTATGAAGGGGTGGGATTCACCAACGATACCGACAACATATCTGAGGGGCCCAGATTCTCGGCCTACATCACGCTCCAATCGATGACCGACAAGATGGACGCACAGCTCTCGCTGGCCAAGAAGATAAGGGCCGTCGACGAAAGAGATGTGGCCACGAGGGTGATCAACAAGCACTTCCTGCCGGACATGGCCGGAAATCTGAGAAGTTTTTCCGCCCAGAAGTTCAGGTGCGTCAAGTGCGGAGAGAAATATAGGCGCATACCCATCACTGGGAAGTGCTATAAATGCGGGAACGGCCTCACGATGACCGTCTACAAGGGCAGCGTGATGAAGTATCTCGAGGTATCGAAAAGGATAGGAGAGGAGTACGGCCTTGACGACTATACCCGCGAGAGGATCGACATCCTGGAGATGAGCATGAACTCCGTGTTCAACAACGATAAGGTTAAAAAATGCACACTGTCGGATTTCTTCTGATAGGTTGAAAAATAGTAAAGGGGGCTTGCGCCCCTTGAGATGTTTATTCCAGCTGTGCGATCTCTTCGGACATGGCGGAGGCTTTCTTCGAAAGGATCTCTGCCGCCTTGCCGAGGGTCTGCTCTGCCGTGAGCGAACCGTCCGTCTCGAACGTGAACAGGAAATTCCTGTCATCGCCCTCGACGATTATGGAACCGTCATTGTCCACAGAGTCCATGCACGATTTACATATGGTGCAGTCCCTCGGACGTACCACCACAAGTTTGCCGTCTGTCACCTCGAACACGTTCTTGGGACAGACCTTCATGCAGTTCAGTGCACCTTCGGAGGATGCCTTCGCGGGATTCACGGTGATCTTGGGCAGATATTTGTAACCGACACCGTTGGCGACCTGCCATTTCACGTGCTTGTTCGCGGTTCCCATAACTGCCGTGGCATATATCAGGACCGCCTGTCCGTCCGTCAGCTCGACGATCGGGATGAACTCGTCCTTGACCTTCAGGTCCGGGTTCCCGAGCGGCATCAGGTTGCCCGAAAGCACCGTGCCGGGTCCGATCTTGTTCAGACTGTACATGATGGTGCAGTTGGGGCATCCCTCTCCTCCGCAGACGCACATGTCCTGCGGTGTGAAGAGCTCCAAGTCCGTGGGGACCGGGACCATTCCGAGCCTGTGGGCAACGATCTCGTCGAACAGGGGCGTAACGCTCTCATACTCTTTGTCGTCGGACATGATGGGGCCGAGGTGAAACTCGACCTTGTCTATAGCCATCTTGGGTATGTCGGACAGCATGGTCCTTCTCAGCGCGTTTGCCATGGCAGGCGAGGAATTCTTCAGTATGAACTTGGCCTTCCTCTCAGCCATTTCGATGATTTCAATTTCCATGTCCGTCCCTCAGACCCTGCGTCCTCTGCGTCCGCCCTTCTTCTTGGTACCGTCGTGGGGTATTGGTGTAACGTCCTCGATGCGTCCGATCTTTATTCCGGCCCTTGCGAGAGCACGGATCGCGGATTGTGCGCCGGGCCCGGGGGAGGTTGCTTTGTTTCCTCCGGGCGCACGTACTTTAACATGGATGCCGGCGATGTCCCTCTCTCTTGCGATCTCGGCGATCTTCTCGGCGGCCTTCTGGGCCGCGTAAGGCGAGGATTGGTCCTTCGCCTGCTTGACCACCATTCCGCCCGTGACCTTTCCGATCGTTTCCGCACCGGTGATGTCAGTGAGCGTGATCATGATGTTGTTATAGCTGGCGAATATGTTTGCTATTGCCCATTTGGATGCCATCAGATCTCACCGTCCTTTGCTGTGATTCCCGCCGCTTCGGCGTCTTCCTTGGCCGCTTTGGCCTTCTTCTCGAAGTGCTTCTCCGTCACTGCCGCCTTGGCCTCGGTCTTGGCTACTATCGCGTCCGGAGTGGCCCTCATGGGGTGCATCTCGTCAGTGAACGCAGATGTGGGCGCGTACTCGACAGTGGGCTCCTCGCTCCTGAGAACGATGTATCCGGGCACGGTGACCCTGTGGCCGTTGAGGAATATGTGGCCGTGGTTGATCATCTGCCTGGCCTGCTTGATCGTGCTGGCGAGGCCTTTCTCGAATACGATGGTCTGAAGGCGCCTGGAGAGCAGATCCCTCTCATTGAGCACCAGGACATCATTGAGGTCCCCTCCCGATATGGGAAGTATCCCCATGCGGCTGCACTTCGATATCAGGTTGTCGGCCTCGATCCTCGCCTGGGCGTCGTTACCCCTGAGGCGTGACTGAAGCTCCCTGGACTGTTTCCTGTAGTTCCTCAGTATGGACTGGGCCTTCCAGACCTCGTTCTTGTTCTTAAGGCCGAACTCAACTACGACTTCGTGCTCTGCTTTGATCCTCTCTCCCTGCCAGGGGTGAGAGGGCGTGTCGTAGGTCTTACGTGAAAATTTAGGGTCTCCCATTTAAAACACCTCACTTCTTCTTGACTCCGAGAGTCAGTCCCTTCCTTCCGTTGGACCTTGTCCTCTGACCTCTGACCTTGTGGTGGGTCTCGTGCCTGATTCCGCGGTAGCAGCGTATCATCTTCATCCTGTTGACATCGTCCTTCTGAACCATGTCCAGGTCGTTCCCGAAGAGGTGCATGTCGGCGCCGGACTCATAGTCCATCTGCCTGTTGACCGCCCAAGAGGGAGCGTATTCGACGTACTTCAGTACCATGCTCTCGAGCTCTTTGACCTTCTCGTCGCTGAGGGTACCGATCTTTACGGATTGTTCGATGCCTGCTTTGTGCACAACGGTCTGGGCTACTCTGACCCCTACCCCTTTGATGCTCTGGAGACCTATGACGGTCCTCTTCTGGCCGTCGATATCGCTGCTCGCGATACGGACGATGAAGTTGAAGCTCTCGTCCTCGGCCTTTGGTGCCTCTTTCTTTGCTTTCGCCATTTAGTTACCTCCGCAAATGTTCCGTAAGGAATTGATCAAGCGAGGCCATGGTTGGCCTGCTCTCAGTGTTCGCCGTGGGCGGGTCCTGAGTCTGCGCAATGGGTCGATGGGCTCCTTATTTAAAATGATTTGTACGCGCTATTATTGCGCGGGTCAGGTCGACGGCAGAGATGACACCAACCGCTCATAGAACGCCTCCGTGGAGGGGCCGGAGTCCAGGTTGAAGACCAGCGTTCCCCGGGAATGCTCAACCACTATCTTCTGGACGACCCCCCTGTATGCGGCGTAGGTGACTTCCCCGAGTTCCGAATTATGGAACCGGCCGCTGCCGATATCTCTTCCCCCGTACCCCCACGTCCTTTCGAAATCGAGGTCGTCTCGGACCTCCGCCTTGGTTATTTCAGAAAACGGCACGTCCTCTTCCACGAAGGGGGCTTCGACGCTCAGGCTGTCCCCGTCGATCTCCGCGGAAATGCCCATTCCCGGCAAGAATACGACTGATATCAAGGAAAAGGCTACGACTACGGCGCAGGAGGGCAACATAAATCCCAGCACGGCCTTCCCCATATCGTCCCGCGGCAGGTGCCTTCTAATGTGCCAGATCAGATAAAATACCATCGCGGCCGTCGGAATTAGGAACGCGGACATCGATGCGGCGATAGAGGCCGTATCGGCCTCGATGTCACATAGGAGGATCGACATCGGGATGATTATTGAGAGTACCAGCGATACCGATAACGCCGATATTCTGACCTTTCGGTCCCTGTCCGTCATCTTCTCAGCACGCCTCGGTGCCCCTTTGACGATCAGGGCACGTCTCGCTGCGACCTTGGACGTTATGGCCCTGAAGGCCGCCTCGGTCTCCGCCTCGGATTTCAGATTGAAAACGACGGGCCTGGCGTTGGAAAGCGCCAGCATGATGAATTTGGTCCCCGCGCCATTATAGTGGCCCACGATGTAGTAGGTCCCTATCTCGGGAGATCTGAACATCCCTCCCAGGGGACCTTTGGACATTGTGCTGTATCCCATGACCCTGCTGCCCGGATCAAAGACCCTGTATTCGATTGCTGAAACATCTGAATAGCGTATTTCCTTCCCGAAATACGGCCCCCTTATTCTGAATGATGATATGTCAGCGGAAAAGACCGCCCGAAGGGGGAACAGCGGCAGCATCAGAAGCACTGTCGTCAGCAGGATCGCGACGAGCGATGCGTTGAAAATATCCATGCTCCGTCCGGCCGCTGAAAACGATGCCATCATGATTATGAACTCGACGACCAGCATCGCCAGCGCGAATAAGGTTATCTTCTGGGGCTCCATCACGGACGGCTTATCGGTTCGAATTAGTTAATTATTAGTGCCGAAGGCCGGATTTGAACCGGCGAACCCCTGCGGGAACAGATCTTGAGTCTGCCGCCTTTGACCTGGCTTGGCAACTTCGGCTTGGGTGATGTAGAATACGGTTGTAAATAAACCTCACGGAAGGGTTGTGACCTCCGCCCGGTCTCCCGACACATAGAATGTGTACTCGTGCTGGGACACTATCCCCTTCTTGGCCTCGACGAGCTGAGCGTATGTTGACAGCACGCCGCGGCGTACGAGGGCCTTTACATGCTTCTCGGAGTTGGGGAAATCGCAACTCCTGGCACAGAAGGGGAATGATTTGAACTCCCCCTTGGCGTACTCGAAGAACTCCTTCGTTGCCGGATCCTCGATCTCCCTTTCCCGAAGTATGCGCACAATGTTCCCGGGAGGGCCGTTCAATACCTCTCCCGCACCGTTGGTGGCGAAGGGTTCGACCGCTATTATGGTGCCGATCTTGATTTCGGTCGTGTCGCCGTTGTCGTAACTCGGTACCGACAGGCCTGCATGGAGATTGTACTGGCATATCTGATGGCCGCAGAGGTTCCTGATGGGACGGAAACCGTCCTGCATCATGCTTATCTCCACTGCACCTCCGATCTCCCTCAGAGGGCACCCGCTGCCGATGAATTCCGCCACTGTGTTCCTGGCGCGTTTGGAGGACTGTATCAGCTTGGTGTATCTTCCGGTTCCCGCTTCCGCGGTGCCTGCCGTGTCTCCGACCCATCCGTCGATCTCGGCCCCGCAGTCCACCTTGACGACGTCCCCCAGCTCGAAGACCCTCTTGTCGGCGACACTGGGCGTGTAATGCGCGGCGACCTCGTTTATGCTGATGTTGCACGGGAAGGCAAGCCCGCAGCCGTGTTCGCGGATGTAACCTTCGACCTCCTGGGCCACATCGTATAGTTTAACACCGGGCCTGATCATGCCTAGCCCGATCTCCCTTGCCTCGGCCGAAACCTTGCCCGCCCTCCTGAGTTTTGCAAGTTCGTCCTCTGTCAGCAATGCAACACCTCTTGGATCTGCTCCCTGGATATTGCGCCCTGGCGGACGATCTCGACCTCGCCTTTGTACAGCCAGACGATGGTGGAAGGTTTTCCCAGGGTGCATTCGCCGGAATCAAGGTATGTGGCTACCTTGTCGCCCAGGTCCTTTACCGCTGAATCGACGACCACCGAATCGGGATGGGAGTGTGTGTTCGCAGATGTGGCGACTATC
Organism: Methanomassiliicoccaceae archaeon UBA421; assembly: GCA_002498365.1. Lineage (GTDB taxonomy): Archaea > Thermoplasmatota > Thermoplasmata > Methanomassiliicoccales > Methanomethylophilaceae > VadinCA11. Next base: position 295,863 of record DAHB01000004.1, read on the forward strand.
GGGCCGCAACGCCTGATGAGCTCGAGCGCTATAGGGTTGTCGGGGATGCGGACGCCCACTTTCTCTGACCCGGATGTGACCATATCCGAGATCTGGGCATTCTTCTTTATGATTATCGTGAGAGGGCCTGGAAGGAACGCGTCGATCAGCCTGTCGGCGTTCTCGTTGATGACGGCGACCTGCTCCATCATCTTCTTGTCGGTGACGGCGACGGACAGAGGCATGTCGAAAGGCCTGTTCTTGGCCATGAAGACCTTTTTTACAGCCTTCTGGTTGAAAACGTCGGCGCCGATGCCGTAAACCGTTTCAGTGGGATACACCACGAGATCGCCGGCGGCGATTTCCTCGGCCGCATGAACGATGGCGGACATGGTGTTTTCGTCCAGCTCGTTTCCCGAATTACATCTTAGGATTTTCATCTTATTCACCCGTGTATCTGAATCCGTTGATAATAGCTTCCTTTCCTCCGTGTTCTAGACACGGCCCGTGGCCGGGATAAAGGCTGTCTATTTCAAGTTCTTTTAGTTTGTGAAGCGAAGCCCTGAGCTCCGCCATGTTTCCTCCCTCGAAATCCGTGCGTCCTACGCCTTCGGCAAAGACCGTGTCACCGGAGAACAATGCACGGGTTTCGAGATCGTACAAGCAGACGCAACCTTCGGTGTGCCCTGGGGTCTCGATCGCCTTCATGAGATGGCCCCCCAGATCGATCACGTTCCCCTCCGAAAGCTCATGGACCTCCGCGGGGCACGGAGCAAGGTCTAATCTAGAGATCTTGTCCTTGCCTCCCATGCGTATCGCTTCGGCGTCCCTTCTGCCTGCGAACACGGTAGGGCGGAACGCCGGGACCATGTCCCTGAGTCCCCCGATATGGTCGTAGTGGCGGTGTGTAAGGACGATGGCGTCCAGTTTTCTCCCGCCTAGAAGATTGGCGATATATTCGATGATCGGACCCGTGACCGCTCCGGAACCTGTATCGATGAGCATCGTGCGCTCTCCGATTATCAGGAACATGTTCGAATCATAAGGAACAAAAGATCCTATCCGGTATATCGTCATCGATAGAGCCAGTTAATAATCATATTTAACGTTTAACGTAAAATGGAAAAATTGGCAAATGACATGGATGAGAATTTCATACGCAACCTGTTTAACTGCTAGATCACACCCCAGCGGCGTCGAAGAACGTTAGTAAGCCAGGACTGAATACCTCGGAAACCCTCGGTACTTACATCCGGCTTCTATCAAACTCATCATTTATGAGCGTTCTATGGGTGCCTCTTTTTCAAGGCGGCTTCGAGCTTAGATGCATTCAGCTCTTATCCGCTATCGCGTGGCTACTCAGCATGCCTTGTCAGACAACTGATAAACTAGAGGCGACGAATCCCTGTTCCTCTCGTACTAAAGGATCCTTCTCGTCAGGCACCTACACCTCCATCAAAAAGCAACAAAACTGTCTCGCGACGTTTTAAACCCAGCTCACGATCCCTTTTAATGGGCGAACAACCCCACCCTTGGCAGCTGCTGCACCACCAGGATAGGGAGAGCCGACAGCGAAGTAGCAAGCCA
>DAHB01000002.1:0-111701 GCA_002498365.1 Methanomassiliicoccaceae archaeon UBA421
AAACTGTTAAGACGTTGGGTGTTCACGCTTTCGCTGGTTCAGGTCTAACATCCGTAATAGTTCCAGAAAGTGTTACTAAGATTTACTCAGCTTTCAAAGACTGCACAAGCCTGACATCCGCAACAATCACTGCAAGCACGAATTACAAAGTGTTTTCTGGTCCTATATTCAAAGGATGCACTAATCTCGTATCTGTAGAATTTGGAGAAAAAGTATTGAGAATGGGTGAAAGTACATTCCAGGGATGCACAAACCTGACTACTGTTTTAATTCCTGGTGTAAATTACATTGAAAAATACACCTTCGAAAAATGCACAAGCCTTACATCTATAGCATTTGGACACAATGTAACAACAATTGGTGAGGATGCATTCAAAGACTGCACAGCGCTGACCTCGGTAAACATACCGAACACCGTGAGCCAAATCCAAAATAGGGCATTCCAGGGATGCACAGCGCTGACTTCTGTAATCATACCGGACAGCGTAACAAAGATTTACAGTTACGCATTCTACGGATGCACAAATCTTGCAACAGCTAATGTTCCGAATACGACTACGATCAATTCTGATGCTTTCGGGACAAACACAGAGTTGATACGCTATGATTCTTGTAGCGTAACGTTTGATTCGACTGGTGGCAACGCCATCCCATCCATGTCTTGCAAAATCGGAGATGTGTATGGGGACCTCCCCATCCCTACAAGGGAAGGATACAGATTTGATGGTTGGTACTATACTGAAGCAGACTCTACAGTCACAGGACCCATAGGATCTGACTGGACCGCATTCATGGACTTGACGCTCTGGGCCAAGTGGGTACCGCTTTTAGATATCCCGTACACGGCACCCTCTGGCAATGCAATCGCGACCGTCAACTGGAACTGGACGCCTACTACGCTCTCTGGTGCTGTTGTGACTGTTTCAGGAGTTGACTGGCTTTCTGTCAATGGCACTAATGTGTATGGTGTACCGCCGTCAGCCGGAGAATATACCATAACGGTAACGATCACAAAGGCGGGATATGCAGACCTCACCGAGACGTTCGTCCTTACGGCAGTCAGCAAGCTCGTGGCGACCAACAACCCTGCAGGCGGAGCGATATTCTGGTTGTGAGGCACTTGATGAAAGCCATTGCCGTAGCAGCCGTGATCGCCGTCCTCATCGGAGGGATGTTCGTGCTCGTTGCCAGCGTCAGCGACAGCGAGGCCGCTTCCGTCAGGGCGATACACACCGCGCAGAACGGCAATGCAGTGGAGCTGACCGTAGACCTCAATTCCGGCGAAACGGTAATCTGGGATCTCGGTGACGGGCGGATCGTAAAAGGTCCGTCCGTCGAAACCACTTACTCTTCCGGATTCTACTCCATACAGGCGATTATCATATCGTCTACCGGTGCGACCGAGCACCTGCAGCGCTGGATAGGAGTATACGACAGCACACCAGCGACATCTGTCGCCAGGAACGATGAGTACCGATACTGCGTTTACACCGGTTCGGACCCCTCGCTCACAGTAAAAGACTCCTCCGGCAGGCTGGCATCGTGGCTTACCTACGATGCGGGCCATCGCATCGTTACCGGCGTCCCCAGGGACACAGGCACATATCACGTCTGGTTGAACGACAGATATTGGTCTATCGACGTAACCGATGCTCCGCTATCGGCCCCATGGGTTCGGTTCAGCGCATCGATTGCAGGTGAAAATATATCGGCATCCCCGACCGGGTCTGCCCAGGATTCCGTGACCAGATACTCCTGGTCCCTTATGGACCTGGGAGGATCGCTCGTGTCTGCCTTTGAGGGCAAGAAGCTCGCATTGACTGCAGAGCCTGGAATCTACATTCTCAAACTACAGCAGGTCGGACCGTCTGGTTCGGCAAGCTACTCACAGATCGTACAGATAATGTCCGTGTCAGAGCCTGAACCGGACGAGCCGGACGAACTGATTTCAATCTGGCCAATAGCACTGGGGGCGGCATCTGCGGTTCTTCTGCTTGCCTCTGCCGCGAGCCGCAGCATCTGGCCTGCGGGCGCAGCTCTCCTATGCGCCACAGTCGCAATTTTGATGGTGATCAAATGGATTTAAAGTACAAACACAGGAAAACAGCCGTCGCAACGCTTGCGGCGATGTCGGTGTTACTCATGCTGACGATTACCGCGGCCCCTCTTGCGGCCGCCGAGGAGGCAGAGGCCGACCCCACGGTAACTGCCGGACTGATAGACGACGGCACGACGAACGCAATCAAGTGGTGGCTGAGGGTTATCCCCGGAACATCCTCTGCGATGGGAATCTACGACTATTACAATCAGGACAACGGACGGACGGACGTCGGTGCCGGCGATAATGACGCGATCAAAGCGTACGCCAGGAACGTGGATGCACAGCGTTCGGCCGAGCAGCAGTACAATCTGCTGATGGTCGCGTCCGACCTTGTCCGCAACGACGCACAGACGTGGAAGCTCACCGATGCCTATCTGAACCGCGCGGCGGAGATAGCCGCCGGGTCGGTATGGTACGAGGGAGCGAAGTTCGACGCGGACGGCATCCTCGAGTTCGGCGGAGTGTACGACTCCGCCTCTACCGGGAATCTGAACACCCAGGACGTCCTCGATCGCGCGGTAACAGTATCCGTCGATCTGCGCGACGAGTGGGATGCCACCAACTACGGTGGCACCCTCCAGATCCAGCTTATATGGGACAACGGCGGCACCGGGAACGCAGCAACGACGCTGCACGTCGACTTCTGCACCCTTGCCGTTGTATCAGGTACTGACAACGTCGTCTACCTCTCGCAGACCGTCGGTGACGACGCTTCGCCCGAGAACTCGACGATCTGGGCATACACTAACGCCGGGACGATAACTCCGATAGCGGCAGGGTCCTCAGCAATCCCCCTGACCAAGGGAGCGAACGATGTTTCATCGTTGCCTTCCGGCTTCTATGTCCTTTCCCCCGGCACATATGGGGGCCCGTTCATGTCTTCCGTTTCCGAGAACGCCGCTCCCGTGAAGGGCGTAATGGGCATAGTATGCGACGACTCCTACGGATATGCTTTCGTTTCGGGAGATAAGATAGGCATAAACTGGAACGGAACGATGGTCGATAGCAATACTCTAGACTTCGAAATCACCGGATGCGACGAGCCTCAGAACTCGCACGGATCTCCCGCGGCCTTGGTGCGCTCCTATGGAGAGTACTACGACCAGCTCACAACCTTGCTGTACGAGGCTGCCGAGTCCGCCCAGGTGATGTGGACCATTTCGGCCAACACCCATACGAGCAATCTGCTGCTTTCCCCCTCGTCGCTGATTCCTCACCTGAAGAACGTGGGCGTCGACGCAGAGCAGAGCTATGCCATGTACGTAATGGCGCTCGACCAGATCGGCCAGTACAATTCCGCCTATGGCGGAGTCTTGAAGGACGGGATGACCAAGATCTCCGCGCAGTCTCTCGACCTGTACTGCCATGGGAGCATCTATGCACCCGACGGTACTGCTATCGCAGAGAACGTGATATTCACCCCATACGTCTATCTGAAAGATTGGACGATATACTCCGGACAGAACAACACGTTCGGCCAGGACGGTATGGTCATGGTCTGGGATGCGGCTGTTACAGCCGTAGGATGGACCGCGGCATCGACCACCGGCAACTATCAGAGCATCGTCGTCCAGAAGGGCGCTTACTTCCTTCCGGACGAGATAATCTACGGAGGTGCCCAGGTCCCAAGCCTACACCTGGACGTTGAAGAGGTCCAGCGCATCTCCGTATTCGACGAGCTCGACTGGGACCGCTCCGACGCGCCCAAGGTGCTTTCCGCATCGACATTGATCATGATAATCGTCATCGAGCTTGGTGCGATCGTCGCTTTGATTGGATACATCATCAGAATGCCTGCGCTGATCGTCATAGGGCTGGTTGTGGCGCTGATTGGTGTCGTAGCAAGTGATTGGATTGCACGTGTAGCACTCGGTAACGAGGACCCGTGGGGCTGGCTGCCGTGGAGGTTCTAATGCACATAATCCTGTGGATCATCGTCGCGGTGGTCATCGCAAGATGCGCAATCTATGCTGTGCAGGCCGTCAGGGGGGACCGGGCATGATCGGGGCCATACTCAAGGCGGCCATGTTCTTCATGGCCGGGGCCCTGGTTCTCTTTGCCCTCCTGATGGCAATGGGATATCTGGACTTCTGGGTTGCAGAGGTGTTCGGATGATACCTCTGCGTAGCATTGTATTGCCGGGAGTGATGGCAATAGGTGCAATCTACTTGTGCGTCGCCCTGATCCGATTCTATGCAGACGTACTGGCGGTGATGATATGATCAGGATCATGAAGGGATTGCTGCTGATCAGCGGCTCGATCTTTCTGGTCCTTTCTGTTATAACGCTGATAGGTATGGTCCTCATACATCTCAACGGGGGCGCGGTCTGATGCTCGGATATGTAGTCTCCAGGGTCGCCATGTGCCTGGCGGTCGTCCTGATGATTACAGCGGTGCTCTGGGAAACTGACCACCTGATAGACTGGTGCAGCTCCCTCTACGTCACATACGGTGACGGAACTGTTGCCGGCTACCTCCGGATGCACGCCTACACATATGTTTCGTACATTTTCGGCGAGGGCGCTTTCGGATGGACCGTCGGAGGCGCATAATGCACCTGATACTGGATAAGAAGGAGGTTCTGAAGTGATAGCGATATCTCAAGAGCTCTCCGATATCATATCCTGGATAATTGGTTACGGTCCGACCATGCTGAGGCTTGGGCTCTTGGTTTCGACATTCTACTTTGCCTGGAGACATAGGCCGCTTAAGAGCATCATCTCCCTGGCCGCCTGTGTCTCCACGTTCGTCCTGGGGTGGTAAATTATGGATTATCTGTCCGCGCTCTTAGGAATTGCCGTTGGCATGATAGGAATATATATAGGATACACCGCACGTCACATTGTCCACCAGAAGGTACCGTGGAAAGACCCTATCTTTGTGATATTGCTGATGGCCGAGCTTATTGTGGCCATAGCGTTATGGGTATCGTCTGCACCGGTCACTATGCCTGATGGACTAGTAATAATAATCCTGGCCATAGATGTTGGCTATCCCCTAGGATATGTGATGGCCAAGCCCGGAGATAACGTGTATGTCGATCTGATAGATGGCTCGCTTAACTCGGACACTGTGGAAATCTTTCATTATTACAGGTGCGGTGAGCACCTATACATGCCACAGTCATTGATTGGGTGCATCAAAGCACTGTCCGGTGTAAAGAACACCATAGAAATGGACCTATCTCTTGCTAGGCGCACCAAGAGGCGTTCCATCGATAATCACATTTGGCCGCTGAGCGTGTCAGCGTATATCACATCGATGCATACTGTCGAGATCGAACCTGTCGGTATGATCAAGATATGGACATCGAAGGTGAAGAGTGACGATGGCGATATCATAAGGCTCCCTAGATATCTGATTCACACATTTCGCGAAATTCACAGCGTAACATTCGCAGAGAGCACACTCGAGGACCCGCTAGAGTACGAGTTGAAGACCGATACATATATTGCTGCCACGGCCGCCGCGGCCGAAGCACGGGCGGAAGCGGCGCGTGCAAAGATCTACGCGGCAACGGCACCCTTCGACGGTGCCGCATCAATGCTGACTAATATGATTAGATTGGACGTAGATGCGGCCGGAGCCGCGGATGATATACTAAAGCGCATCGGGGCCGAGCGCGACCGCAGGAAGGCCGAAGGAGGTGACGCTGGTGACGACCTATCCTGATACATCGACACAGGAGATGTCGATCTACGGATCGGCATACTATGATGTCAAGATGGCATTACATGATGCCGACCGCATAAAAGAGTCTCTCGTCGACCGTCTGGATACGCTGATGGGAATGATGGATGATAATGCACTCGAATTTGCCCATATGATACTCGATGAGTTTCCAGCTGCCGTACTGTCGGATGAACCGTTGCCTGACCGTATCGGTGCAGAAGAGGTCATCTTAGCATTGCGCGAAATCATCAGGACTTCGGCCGCTATGCAGTTCCTCGAGAACAGAACAGATTGTATCAAGGATTTCGGCCGTGCCGTAGGTTCCGGCGAATACAGCGAAATCGTAAGGCAGAGAGGAATATCCGAGGATGTCTGGTCATCTGCAGTAATACGTCATCCCAAAGGAGGATTCTGATGACAGAATCACTGTACCTCAATATCGTGGAACGCCTCAATACGGACTATGCTAAATCCATAGGCGCACTTGATATAATGGACTTGAGGGCGTTTAATCTGAAGGCATTCGAGGTCAGCCTGTCGGCCGCCATGCCAGTGCCCCTGTGGAGCAACGACCTGTATAAGGAGCAGCAGTCGAAGCATCCGATGCCGGAGGACCCCTTTGAAGTCCTCAGTTACGAGGACTTCCGTTCGTGGCTTGTCGTCTATGAGATGGTAATGAGAGATGTGGGGCTCCTAGGCATATCGAAGAAGAAGCCGCAGATATTCGGGATCAACAGCCGCTACACCACGGAGGTGTCCGAATGAACTTCGACATGGACGAGTTCGTGAAGGACACTGTCAGGGGTGGAATTAACCACATTTGGGGAGGCGGCCGAGGCTCGGGCAAAAGCCACGCAGCAATAAGTTTCGTCCAACCTCTTGTCGAAGGGAAATATCCCCAGCTCGGCAATGTTGCCTGCATCTCTAACATGATTATGCTTAAGACGTTCAGTGGTGGAATCCGTGTAGGTTATCCCGACAATTTCTTCCACGTACAGACTATCGCAGATATGTTCCGGAAGACCGGGGACCTGCTGCACGAATTTGGTATGGGCAACATCAAGATTATACTGCTATTAGATGAGGCACAAAACTTCATGCTGGCCGACCAGAATTCATCACCCGAGAACCAGGCGATGGTTCGTTATATGGGAATAACGCGCAAGTTCGGGCACTGTACGATGCTCCTGACTCCGACCGAGCGGAACCTTGTTCCCAGAATCCGCAACTTTGAGGACGACCCCAACGTACCCGGGTACTGCGGAGTTCTGTGGAAAAAGGACAAGGTCGTTGCATCCGATTTTATACGGCAATATCCGGGACTAGGGCTTAAACCAAGGGATATAACGACTATGGCGATGAGCTCGTACGACGAACCTTTGCCGATGATGATCCCGTCGACGTCATGGACAACACCTTGTGAAAGGCTACGCACCGGCGGATATGCGTACGACACGCTCTCGTCAGCATCCCTTAGTCTTGGAGAGAATTTCGATATAGTCAAATTCATCAACAAATGCTCCGGGGTTGCATCCTATGAACTGCCGGATGCCATATCGGAATACTTCGACGGAGTGGAAGCAGAGAGCGAAGAGGAGGCATTGGAAGCCACCGAGGCGAGGATTCGCGAGGAGGCTCTCATGGTCGACCGCATGAGAGCCGATGGCATAATATGGCGTAAGATTGCCAATTATTTGCAGCAACCAGAGAGCACCATCAAGCTACACTATAACAACTATTTTGACAAGAACCCTTCGCGCAAGATTTCCTCTGAATCACGAGATAACAACATAATAAGGAGTGGTTCCGCGCGCGTATATATACAACCTGATAAGGGGGGCACCGAGGGGGATTTTGAGAGGAGCAGTCGCAGATGCAACAGAGAGGAGGGAGGTCAATGTTCCAGCTAAGGAAAAAACACAGGTCAAAGAATGTCAAAAAGGGACGAAACTCCCAGGTGTTTCGTGCACCACAGACAATCTGCGAGCCTGTTGCTGAGAAGGCCAGAGCTCCGGCCATGAAATCTGTGTCTAAAAAGCAGAAGGCCATCATCACACAGAAGAAAACGGTCACCCGGAGGCAGGTCACACCTGCCGACGTTGTGAAGGATCTAGAAGGGAAGGGAAAAAGAAAATGAAGAAAACTAGCAACAGAAAAATGACCGCCAAGCCAAGCAAATCGAAGGAGGCTGCATTGCCCGAGCGCAGGCAGGCAGATGAAAACGCGATTCGCCGGCAGAGAGAGCAGGCGGCCGCCGATAGGGATACCGCCAAAGCGAACAGAGCACAGGCCCGGGCTGACAGGCAACAGGCCAAGGCAGACCGGGCCAAGGCGAGGGCCAAAGAGCAGGACGCCAAAGCTGAACAGAGGTATGCCCACGGTCAGATACAGGCACAGAAGGGCGCCATGCACGGCGCGACGATCGCATTGTGGAAGAGGAAAGACGAGCCGAGGAGCAGAAAATGAGAAAGAATGCCGCACAGATCAGAGCTATCAAGAACGAGGCCAAGGCGAAGGCCCGAACATCCCGTGATAAAAGCAGGAATGCCAGCAGGCAACCCCGAGATAAACGGGGGCGGTTTGTCGAGGAAAGGAAGAGTTTCATGAAGAAGATTGGAGAAGTGAAACCCGTCGGTTCCGTTGTAGTAGAAGCCAAAAGAGAGATGGTAAAGGTCAGAGGAAAAGAGTACTACATACCGGTTGACGATAACGGAAACGTCCCGCAATACGCTCTGGCCGCAAGATTTACAAATGTCAGGGAGGGCACTGGACCCAACGTGGAGAGGCGCAATGTGATCATAGATCAGAACTCCGAAGCGAAGACTGTCCTCAAGGGCAAGCTCACGCCCGAAGACGTAAAAGAATGGTGGGCCAGACCGAACGAGAGCGACATTAAAGGAGTGGACGACATTGAAAGCACCTATTTCGACCTTAGTGCACTCAAGACACGAGGCCGGAAGGATGCTCAAGGCAAGATCGCGGTCGTGGGAGGCACGAAAAAAGAACAAGAAAGAATCCGCAAGATGCTCAGCGAAAGCTTCACTCTGAAGGAGCAGAATGCCCTATCCAAAGACGGTCTGACTGTCGAGATTACACGACTCACAGGTAATGCAGGAGAATACCACGGCAGGTCTGACGGCATGACGTATCGTATAATGGTGGACCCGCGCTTCCTCGACGACGATACGTTGCTGCACGAGATGGTGCACCATTCACGCATGGTGGACAAGGACAGGAAATCTCCTCTTGTCAGAACAAGATCCGAATCGAATTTCCGGGTATTGGTAAAACACCAAGATGTGTCATTGGAGGAGGCTGCCACAGTCGCTGAGACGGCAGCGAGGCAAGGTAACTATGTTCCGCCAGACAATCCTCATTATTACGGCCCAATATCACGGATCAACGGGAAGAAACCGTACAAAATGATCGCAGAGGACCGCGCATTGTTCGCGGGGTCTGCGGAAAACGGGAGCAACGGAACCAAAGGAAAAAGGGCCATAAAGGCTGTCGAAGACAGATTTGACAGCTCCCATATCTCGGAGCTCAATCTCAGAGATGTTATGATAAGGGATGGAATAAAATATCCCGACATTTCTGCGAAGGATCGGCTGAAAACTTTAAAAAATAATAAATACTAACACGAAACATTTGTTAGCGTGAACGAACCATGGTTGAGGATGACCACCGAGGGCGAATATGCTCTTTACGTCTACAGACTGCAGAGCCGATGCGGGCTGACCTTTAAGGAGGCCATAGGCGTCCTATCTCCTCCTGCATACACAAAGCAGATCTCCGAGTATTGGGGTATAACCGAAGAAGCGGTGATCAATGCCAGAAGAAGAGGGTGGAGGAAGATCCGCTTAGAGGTGGGCGAAGACAATTGGGACGCTATGGACGAGCTTGCGCCCACGCACTTCTGGCATATCTTCTGATTGAAAATAGTTTATATGTCACAAGAGGTGTCAGTCCCCGTGCCGGAATCAGATAGTGCATTTTCCCTCGAAAAGACAAACAGGCTCCGAGGAATGCTGATAGTGGGCATTTTCATTTTCCATTTCTGCGGCATGTTCCCCTATGAGATCGTTCCCGGAGTGGGGCATCTGTTGGTGGGCGCATTCTTCATGCTCTCTGGTTTCGGACTGATGGAGAGCTTCAAGAACAAAAAGAACTACCTGGACGATTTTATCGGCAAGAAGACGGCAAGGCTCCTGGTCCCGGTCTGGATTGCAGGATTGCTGGTATTGGTTTTCCAATGGTTCGTTTTCGATAATCATTCGATCCTCAACGATCAAAGATATCTTTTCGACATCATTTCCGGAGGACCTGCGTCGACCACCACTTGGTTTGTCGTCGAACTGATTTTTTTCTATATAATCTTCTACGTTTCATTCAAATATCTGAAACCCAAACCGGCCATTGTTGCGGTTACAGCAATGTCCCTTCTCCTGATGGCGCTGCTGTCTCAGCAGCAGCCCATGTGGTATGGCTCCGGCATGATGTTCCCCGTGGGCATCATATGGTCATATTACAGAGACAAAATAGAGTCTGTCAAGCCGCATGGTCTGTTGATCGTTTCGATATGTGCAACACTGATTCTGACATATGCTGTTTCCAAGTACTTGGAACCCGCGATCAATAATCTGATCTATGGAAATCTCCAATGTCTATTGGTCGGGACGATATTGCTGGCCTCGCTGGTGATGAGGAAAAACAATATTGCACAGTGGTTGGCCGCTCTGTTTCTCTGCAACATCGTCTATTATGCTTCAGGGGTTCAGCTGGGCCATCTTGACAATCTAGCTACGATCCTGCCCCTGATAACGATACTGTCGATAGTGGCAGGCTTGGACATACTTTCCCCCATGACCGACTTTATGGGCGAAATTTCATATGAATTTTATATAATTCATGGGATGATGATTCTGGTTTCCAAGGCGTGGTTCCCGGATTTGATGACGTGCCTCATATCCAGTTTCGTATTATCGCTGGTCTTCGCGTTCGTCATAAAACGCGTCAGTAATGTTTTCTTCGACAGTAAGAAAAGGAAGTCGGTAACTTCAGGCTGATATTGCAATGTTTTCTTAATTTCCCACTTCCAGCTGTCCTACGGGGGCCGCCTCGGAAGGGGCCGGAGGCTCCAGCCTGAAAGCCTCTTCGAAGCAACCGGCCCTATCGAATTTCTCCACCAGGGCGCTATAGGGCGGGAAAGCACCGCCGAAACCAATAACGCGTCTTGCCTTGGAATCATTAAATAATGTAACCTAAATGTAACATCATGGACCCATGGGTTGAAAGAGTCGGGGAAGCAGAATTCGCTCTGCGTTTGTTCAGATTGCAGGACCAATGCGATCTGACGTTCAGAGAGGCCGTGGCTGTTCTCACACATTACGACTATAACGACCCTCTGGCGGAGAAATGGGGTGTCAGCAGGCAAGCCATATGTAACGCGAGCAGACGCGGGTTCGACAAGATTTATGCCAAAGTGGGTACTGACGAGATGGCAGTGGCGGAATTCGTGCCGTTCTACTTCACGCAGAGGTTCTGAAAGCAAGGGAATCGGGGGGTAGACGGCCTATGCAGGATATGTGCGGGCTGTCGTTCAAAGAAGTCGCAGCGGTACTGTCACCTAAAGTTTGGATTATTCAATGCAGATCGAATCTCCGTAATCTAATCCGGTGACGGCCTTGCTGTTGCAACCGCATAGGTCCGAGTTCAGATTATCGCTGAAGAAGAATAGCTCTTTGCCTATCTTGCGTTCGTAAGAACTGTACTTGAGCGTGAACCTCTGCGGCACAATATCACCATATATATTCACGATTTCAGGCACGTCATCATAGCTCAACACCCACTTGTGACGGAGTCCCAATATCACTTTGGCAAGGTCCTCATGATCTTCGGCCGAGTAGTGGTTCATGTACAAAGAGCTGCCCTTATCGAAATAAGGGGGGTCGATGTAGACAAGAGTCGCATCCTTATCGTACTCGTTCAAATCCTCGGCCAAGAACTTGGATGCGTCCTTACAGGACACCTCGATGCTGTCTGATAACTTTGACAAGGCGGCTATGCGTGCCTTAAGGGCCTTCTTGTTGAACCTGGCATCAATCTTGTACTTTCCCTTCTGGTCCAGGCCACCGATGACACCACCATTGAGGATTCCCGATCTGTTCGTCCTGTTCATGTAGAGCGTGGAGAAACCAAGGTCGAAGATATCCTCATTCTCCTTGTTCCTCTGGAATTCGCGCTGCTTCTTCCACTCATCTATGTTGACATTGATGGAATCGATGGCCTCGATCAGTTCGTTTCCGTAGTGCTTAACCGAATACCACAGAGCATAAATCGAACGGTCGGCGTCGTTGAGGACTATCTTGGAAACCTTGCCCCCTGCCAAGAGCGAGGTAGCCACACCCGCGCCTCCGGCGAACGGTTCGACGTACGTCCCGCCGTCCAGCCCGTTGGCCGAGACGAGGCTTTCGAAATAACCCGACAGTTTGCCTTTGCCGCCAGGGTATCTCAGCGGGGAATGGTACGCCATGATGCCCTATTCACTTCCTTGGCCAAATACCTTACGAGAATATCGCCCTGAAAAATCCTTCCAAATTGTTCCATAGAACCTTCAAATCATCAGTCTTTGGATTAAAGTGATAGTTGTGTACGTATTGGTTCAGCTCGACCACTAGTTGAAGATTTTCATCCCTCATGATCGCATGGATTGTTTTGTAGATGCTGTCATCTATCTTTTTCAAATTCTTCAGGTCGTCCAGGACATGATTCATCCTTCTATCGAGATTAAAATCAGTGTTTGTTCTGACCTCCGAAAGTTTCCTTTTATTGACCACGTGGTCTTCGTACTCTTCGAGGTAGTAGTTTATCGAAAGGTCCAGGAACACCCTCAGCATGACCGAGCCGCAATTCCTCAAACTATTCACGTTGAGTTTCTTGAGCTCATCGTATATGTCGTTGATTTTTTCCGGACGTATGTCCATGTCCACATCCTTGGGTATTAAAGTCTGGCGTTTGGATGTGGGCATCCGGCAAGGCACTGCTTCAGAGGGAGCCTTCACCGGTATAGGTTCTGGAGGCTTCTCAGCTTCCGAGATGTGGAAAGCCTCTGAAATCTCATACGGTCTGAACCTGCCCGCTTCACGTCTATCGGAGATGTAAGTCGAGATGTCATCGGTGGTCATGAAGTTCCGGACAGTGTAATCGTCACCTGATATGTCTTCGATGACCTGCGCCATTTCATCTAAGAACTGCTCGGTGTCCCGCTCGACGATCACACCGGTATCTTCTATCCTGTATCCCATTGCGTCGCGGAACACAGTCGATCTCAATAATCTCTCCAAGGTTGTTATCGGGAATTTGTCCCTTGCTTCGATTCCCCTCTGGGCTGTGACATAGTCATAAACCTGGACCGCAGGATCCACGGTATTACTCCGTTTGGATGCAAACCTCTTTTTCTGAATAGCATCCCATTGGACCTGACCTATTCCGTTCTGGAATCCGCTGTGGTTCCTCTCTACCCAAAGGTCCGCCTCGTTCTCGTCATCGAACACGATGCAGTCGATGTACCTATACTTGGAGCGATCTATCTTGCCGTTGAGCTCCTTATATCTCTTTTTGTTGACCTTGTCTGCCTTAGGAACCAAGGATGGATGCATCATGAGCTTGATGGCTGTAACCCTTCTGTTCCCGTCCTTGACCTTGTATGTCCCATCAGGGCTTGCGTAGACTGAGATATCAACCGTTGGATTCTGACCAACCTCTAGCATGTCGCGGGCCATGTTGTATATCTCGTCGCCTTTTTTGGCGAGCATGATAGCAATCGCTTCATTCTGATCCTTGGTCTCCTTGAACCTTGGATTGTCGGTGCTGATCATCAGCTTCCCGAGACCGATTTTCTTCCTTTCAAACCCCATACTCTCATCTCACATTATGTCCTCTTATGCTCCTGCTTTGCAGGTGCACTACAATTTGTTTCTGCCTCCGGCTACAGACCATCCATAATGTTGCCGGCGGCCGATAGCTTCCGCGCTACCTTGTATCCAAGATCGGTCAGCTCGGCGTAGTTGGTTTTGTAGGGTTTAGTAGCCTTGTCAAGATAACCAACTCGTCCGCCTCGCAATATTTGAGACAAATCATCTTCAAACGGGATGTTTTCCTCTTGGAATAATAAAGACCGCTCTGGCAGGAGCCGCGAATATTCCTAACAGTAAGTACGGCCATTTAAGTTTGTGACTGTCAGCGGCCCGGGGTCCAATCTTTTTGCATCTCTGAACATTCACATCATCTCACTTAAAACGAAGGAACAGAAATACTGCAGCTATTCCGAATATGATAAATCCTACAACAACGGCCAGATCGGTACCACTAATGATTGGTTTGTCGGAATCTTCAGCAATCGATGCCCCGTCAGAAACAGTCTGATATACAGTTACGTCTGAGGTCACGGGTGTGGTCCAATCGAACTCAGTGGTCCTGTCTGAATCCGTGTAATAAGTGACGGTCTTTCCCTCTGGTGCTACCGGCATGGTTGCTGTCTGTCCATCCCGTACTGTTACAGTGTCCGCGACAGTCCCGTCGGATCCTATAATTGTCAGCGTGTGCTCGATGGGCGTGATGCTGGAATACGAGGCGTAAACCGTGAGGGGTGCGGTCATATCTGTCGGCCAAACCATCGGTACGGTCAGCTCTTCATCCGCGTACCATCCGAGAAACTCGTGTCCCTCCCAGACGGGATCCGCGGGTCGGACCGCTGCATCGTGGGTCTGCACATAGACCCTATCCATGGTCGGAGCTCCGTCCGGCAGGACATACTCGACATACGGGTTGCCCATGACGTGCAGTAGATAGTACGTCACAGCAGTGGACCCGCCATTGTATGAGTTCCATACTGTCTGAGTTACAATGTAGTCGCCGGGGGCCGCATAAGTATGGTTCGTGCTCCATTCAGTAGACACTGGCGAGCCATCACCGAAGTCCCATTCGATTGTTTCAGCATCGGATCCGTTGAACATCATGTAGATCTTCAGCGACCAGAACTCTCCCTGGTCCGGAATCTCGGCATCCTCGGGAATTTCGGTTGCTTCGATCTCCGGTATGGCGCAAACCATAAGGGTTGCGGCCACCAAAACGGAGGTTGCTATTCCAATTAATTGTTTAACCGACATAGAAAATCAACAACCCTGAATTCAGTTTCCTCTTTTTGCTCATAATTTATTCTGTGATCAGCTCACAGAATCCCTTTGCGTCGGAGATGGCTCGTAATCCATCTCGGCACCACTCGCAGCTAGTTCGCCCGACAGGATCCCTTCAATCTCCAGCAGCTTTCTGGCAATCGCGCGACCTTCAAGGGTCAGCGACACCATCGTCATATTGTTGGCAAAGGTGTCGGTGGTCATCACGATGAGGCCCTCCGTTTTCAGTTCCTCTAGTTTTGCTGCGTTGGCATTGTTTGCTTTAATCTTGGAATATAAATCTGTTTTTTTCAGCGTACCTTCTCTTTCCAAGACTAAAACCATACGGATTTTATTCATGTCTCCGAGAAGGTCCACTAGGCGGTCCACGATTAGCTAACCGCTTTTTCCGTTCTAAATAAGACGGGCGAATAAGCACTTAGCTTAATGCTAAACCATATATACCGCGAGTGGTATTATCATATAGCTAACTAATGTGATACCATGGCCGAAATAATCGTAACTCCGAAAATATCCGTAGGATGGCGCATCGCGTTAACCAAGGATTTCTGCAAAGAGATGGGCGTGGAGATCGGCGATAAGATCCTGATCGTCCGCAGGAACGACGGCGAGATAGTCCTCCGCAAGATCCCGGTCGTGGCATGATGGAGTGGAAGCACCATTCCGAGTACCGTTCGTATTCCATCCAGCGACTGTATGACGGGGCGCAAGCAAAGGCGCGCTACAGATGCATAGTCGACGGCGAGGAACTCACCGCGGTCAATCTCGCCGGTATCAAATCGAAAGTCAGGGACATCGTCCTGATGGAGGCCTCTGCATGAACGGCACTGTCCTTAATTATCCTGAAACCGTACCTGTGTCCGCCCTCGGAAGGGGAGAACGGACAAAGGGAGGTGAAAAAACGAAGAGCGAATGGGAAGAGCTTGAGAAGCTGACCAAGGATGAACTGATCATCGAGCTCGTACATTGGAAGAACATGTACGGCATCGTCCGCGTCGAACGGGGCGACAACTGCTCTTGGCCGTACATGGAGCCAAAGGGCAGGGATGTCGATGGATGGGTGTGCGCCGGGGAACCGACCACACATAAATGGGCCGAGGCCGTGGCAATATATGCGGCAAATCACACGACTAAAGAAGAGTTCCATCCGGTAGATCTCATGGACTACGGTCTTGATGAAGACCAGAGCTACGAGGTATGTCGCGAGCTCCGCCGCAAAGGCGAGCTGAAGCTGCCGGACGGAGTGAGGTACGCCGGTGATGGGGAATGAAGCCCCGCCGCGGAAAACCCGATCATGAGGCCGAAAGCATATCCGTAAGGGCCGACAGTATCGAGAAGCCTGAAAAAATATACCGCAACGCCAAGCATAACGGTAACAGAACGAGTGCCAAAGGAAACGTCGAAATAAAGGTCAACAGACAGAAACCCGAAAACAATGCCGATGAGATCTTCCGCCCAAGGTCCGGAACCATACTGAAGGGGGGAGAGGAGGAATCAGTTATTATCGAGTCGAAGCGCATCCAGAAGCAGGGCCGACACAATGGTAAGGATGTCGCTAACGCCAGTAGAGATGTGAGGATCTTCGGCAGACTCAGGAGGGCGAAGAAATGACTGCCGCGGATTTAGCCCTTATCGGCGCCCGCAGACTTTCTGGCGCGCTCTTCTTCTCTGATCTTATCGAGGTAAAACCTTATCGCGTAAAGCGCAAAGTCTCCTCTCCCGGTAAAGTTGCCTTTGGCAACTTCTGCATCTATCGCGTCGATGACGTTCTCCGGCGCCATTACCTTTATCGCCCTGGTGTTGGCCATATATTTCTGAACGGTAACTCCGATAATCTTTCTATGGGCACTGTTCAGTTACCGTACAGTAACATATATAATGGAGGTAACTAATATGGTACGTATGTGCAACCCAACTTACATCAAGGTCACTATCTCCAAGAAAGAGGCAGAGGGGATCGATAGGGCCGTAGGCATGGGTTACGGCCGTTCCCGTGCCGACTTCTGCCGCACCGCCATTTCCGCATATCTGGCGGAACTGAACAGAGAAAATGAGGCCTCTGCATGATCGTCTACCTCGTCGACACGGAGACCACAGGCCTCAAGGGCCGTTACTGCGGAGATAAGGTCGTCGACATCGGCATAGTCGAGGTCGACACGGCGCAGATGACCGTTGAACCGATCTACTCCGAGATCGTCGGCTACGATGTCAGTAAGTGGTCCGATGAGGATAGGAACGCATGGATTTTCACCCACTCCGATCTGAAGCTCTCCGACGTCTCCGCCGGCAAGCCTCTGGACGATGTCGTTCGTGAAGTCCGCGAGATCCTCAACTACAATGTCTGCACCTCATACAATGTTAACTTCGATTTCGGCCACTTCCTATCATACGCTCCATGGGCAATTCGCTGCGAGCTCGCCCCGGACGTAATGCTGGCCGCCCACTGTATAGTCGACGGAGACCACTTGCTCGACGACGGCAGCACGTCATGGCCGAAACTCCAGAAATCGTACACGGCCCTCTGCCCTGACGACCCCGTCCGCCTCGGAGGCGTGCAGGCCCATAGGGCCCTTTCGGATGCTATGCAGGCATCCCACGTGATGCTGCGCCTGATTGAGTTGGGAAGATACCCGAGAGAGATTACGCTGACCGGTGCACCATCGGGTGCGCGGTTCAGATCTGCCGGCGGACCCGGCGGATTATCCGGACACGCCCCTTGCGGGAGTGACATCGCGTGTCCGGCAAACACCTTAGCTCCAGACCTGCCGAAGCAACACTCGACCGACGAGGTGGCTTGATGGGCAGGCCACGGAAAACCTTTACACAGGATGTGTACGAGTTTGTAGATTATATCAAAAAAGAAGAAGACTACAAGGAACGGACCATAAGGTATTACAGAGATGAGGGAGCTTGCATCTTCTCCTTGCTCGATAATCATGTGAGGGAGGGGATCCGCGCCAAGGATGTGACCAAGGATGATGTTTTCAAGGTACTCGATTTTATGCGCCGCAATAATTACGCCGTGCAGACGATGAAGGGATACATTTGTGCCCTCAGGAGAATATGCATGCACCATGGCAATCCAGCCCCTCAAACGACTAAAATAAGGTGGCCCCAGGACATGAGGCCGAGCGTAGATTGGCTGACGCAAGACCAAGCACAGAAATTGATAGACTGCCCCAAAACTCCGATGCAGGAGATGGTAATCCACCTAGAACTGTGCATGGGGCTCCGGCGCATAGAGGTGGCGAGGTTGCGCATCTCTGATATAGACAGCAGGCGGAAATATATGACGGTGACAGGGAAAGCCGACAAACTCAGATTGGTCCCGTTCCATCCGGATACTGGGGCCGTTCTGTCGCACTACATGGGATACCGTAACGCGCTCGTAAAGGTGGCCGTTTCCAAGGATCCTTCGGCCGAAGTCCCGGACAATTTGATTATATGGGGCAAGGGAGCACAGCTTTCTGCCTATTCGCAGGTTAAGCTCACAGGATTTGACAAACAGATCAAGGCGCTGATCCCGCAGATCGGTATCGAATTTTCGAACCATACACTGAGACGGACGTTCGGCCGTACGATGTATCGGTGCGGAGTCCCGCTGGCGACGATCGCAAAGCTGCTAGGGCATGAATCGACGGATGTGACGCTAGATTACATCGGAGTCGACTTGGACGACATGGGGTCTGCAATGTCCCAATACGTGCTCAGGTCGTCGTCGGCTGTGGAAGAATTGTTGGAGGAGAACAGATGTGCATGAAAAAGGAAGACAGGAGTTTTGAGTTTGAAAACCCCCCTAAAAATGAGGTAGCCAGTAGAATTAGGTGGGCCCGCCCAGATTTGAACTGGAGTATCATGCACCCCAAGCATGGAGGATACCAAGCTACCCCACGGGCCCGTTAATGAGTTTTTTCTAAGATGTTTATCCGAGAGGTGCGATCTCACCGATGAGGTCGGCGTGGGAAACTATCATCCTGCGGCAGCAGTATCTTTCGAATCCCAGATCGTCGAGGACGGCCTTGGGGTCCTCGCCCATCCCAACACGTTTTGCGTACACGGGGTAGGCGCTGCCCACGACCTTTCCGCATGTGAAACATCTCACCGGTATTATCATACTCGATCACCTGTACGACTTCTGCTTTCTGGCACGTGCACCGTGTCCGAGCTCGTTCTTCGGCAGTTTCCTTCTGGTATCGTTGATGATAAGGGTCCTGTCGTAGCTCTTGAACAGCGCCTCGAGGTCCTCGTCCTTGTAATACTCGACGAGTCCTCTTGCGATGGCCGTCCTGGCCGCCGCCGCCTGCCCCATGACTCCGCCGCCGTCGACGGTCACGCGGATGTTGACCTTGGCCGCCTTTTCGGATGCGAGTCCGAGGGGCTCCTGGATCTTGAGCCTTGCGAGCTCCGGGGAGTATATCTCCAAGGGGACCTTGTTGATGGTCACCTTCCCGTTGCCCTCCTCGACTACCGCCCTGGCGGTCGCGGACTTTCTCTTTCCACTTGTATTGACACATTCCATGGGGATCATCTCACATTAGAACCCAGGAATTTAGAGACGGCTCCCAGGGTCGTGTATTTGCCGGTGATCTTCTTCTTGGCGAGCTCGGGCGCCTCGGTCTTGACCTCGGCGAACTGCTTGGGCGTCCCGACGTATACGTGGAGCCTTCTGTAAGCGTCCCTTCCGCTGGAGCTCTTCCAGGGGATCATTCCCCTTACGGACCTCTTGAAGATGAGGTCCGCCCTGCGCGGGTAGAAAGGTCCCTTCCTCTTGGTGGCGTCACCAAGTTCGGTGCGGTGCTTGAACTTGTCGCACACCATCTCTTTCTCCCCGGTAATTATGATGGACTCGGAGTTGAGAATGATGATCTCTTCGCCGTCCATGATCCTCTCTGCGACAACGCTTGCAAGCCTGCCGTAGATCAGGTCCTTTCCGTCAATAAAAGCCACCATCCAATCACCTCATTATCCTGATGTTGGAACCCTTGGGGTTGGCGTCCATGAGCTCTCTTATGCTCAGGGCCTTTCCGCCGGATTCCGCAATCGCGGCTTCTGCCTTCTCGGAGAAGGAGAATGCCGCTACCGTTACTTTCTTAGTTATGCTGCCTGCTGCGAGAACTTTCCCGGGGATGACAACGGTCTCCCCGTCCTTCGCATATCTTTCGATTTTGCTGAGGTTCGTTTCGGCCCAGTTCCTCTTGGGTTTCTCAAGCCGAAGCGCGATGTCTCGCCAGATGGCAGATTCGTTCTCCCTCGACGTCGCCTTAAGATCGAAGATCAAGGCGATCAGCGAAGGGTCTGTTTTGAAACTTGCCTTCATATTTCTGACTCTCCCGACATTGGGTAAGGCTGTCGTATGCGGGATTCGTTTATAAAACTTGCCCAGACGGGATACGTGTGCCGGTCTCTTACGCGTACGGGCCATGTGCGTTATGTTTAATAGTGTACTCGTGTTAGCACCGCCGATACCATGATTAGATTCGGACCTGCGGGAATACCGCTTTCGTGCAAAGGCCGCACCCTGAAGGACGGCATCGAGGACGTCCACAACCTGAGCCTGACGGCCATGGAGGTCCAGATGGTAAGGCCCACCATCCAGATCAGATACCCCGACGACGAGGAGGTCGGGATGACCCTGAAGGACATCACCGAGGACTTCGTCATCGAGTTCATAAGGGACGACGAGCTGATCTGCTCCCCTGACGTGCCGATCGAAGAGGACGACGAGCTGGTGGGCATGTTCTACAGCATCGCCGAGAACTTCGGCTCCCTGTACGGCACGGGGGAGGTCGCCAAGAGGATGGACGTGAGCCTGTCGATACACGCCCCGTACTACATGGACCTGGGCTCCGACTCCCCGATGGCTGACAGGTACATGGACAGCATCAGGCACTCTGCCCTCATACTCAACGCGCTGGGCGGGAACACGGTCGTGACCAGCCTCGGCCTGTACAAAGGGGACTCGAAGGAGGAGAGGGAGGGCACCGATTCCCGTATCTTCGACAACGTGGCGGCCCTCATGGGCTGGTGGCAGGACGAGGGCCTCAGGCCGAAGCTGGGCATCGAGATCACCGGGCACAAGGAGACGTTCGGCTCCCTGGACCAGGTGCTGGACATGTGCGACCAGATCGAAGGGCTGGTGCCTGTGGTCAACTTCCCGCACCACCACTCCCGCACCGGAGGTTCGCTTAAGGAGACCAGGGATTTCATCGACCTGATCGAAGCGGCCGAGCCCTACTGCAAGGACGGCATATACTCCCAGTTCTCGGGCGTGGAGCACGCCGACGGCGAGGAGAAGAAATACACCCCGATCAAGAAAGGCGACCTCAAGTTCGAAACCCTCGCCGACGCACTGACCGACGTCAGGCCGGAGATGACCATAATCTCATGCTCTCCGTTGCTGGAGCACGACGCCATGTACATGAGGATAATCGAGGAGAGGGTCCTCAGCAAGAAGGTGGCCAAGATGCTCAAGGATATGAAGAAGCAGGCGACCTCAGAGGTCCCCGGGGAATGAGATGAACCCGGCCCTGGAATATCTTTCCAAGAAATGCCATGAGACGGCGGCCTCCGTTTCCGACGAGGACAGGGAGAAGCTCGCCAGGCTTGTCTCGGACAACCGCAAGGTGTTCATATACGGCTCCGGACGCTCAGGGCTCGTCGGGCAGCTCCTGGCCGTCCGCCTGGTCCAGCTGGGCATCGACGTCCACCTGGTGGGCGAGATGACCACGCCGATAATCGGCCGCAACGACCTGACGATCCTGGTATCCAACACAGGCGAGACCGCGTCGGTGGTCAACACGGCCAACATCGCCGGGCGCATAGGCTCTTATGTCGTATGCTTCACATCCGACCCCAGGAGCAAGCTCGCCCATGCCTCCGATATGGTCGTCGTCATGAGGTCAGGGGAGATCGACGATAAGTACGCCCCCCTGGGCACGGTGTTCGAAGGCTCCGTTCTCCTTTTCTTCGACAGCTTCGTCGCCGACCTCATGGAGAAATTCGATACCGACGAAGCTCAGATGAAGAGCAGGCACGCTATCTGGGTATGATCATCCGTCCTCGGAAACGACCATCTGCGCCGCCTTGGGCTCTCCGTCTTCCACGGTGAAGACCATCAGCGTCCCGTCGGAAGGGTCGAGGACCACCGCGAACCCTGTACCCTTCCCGAATATGTCCGAATGGGTCCTTATGTCCACGTCTGAAAGGTAGCATCCGAACCCGGGATGCGAATGATACCATCCGATCACCGCGTCCCCTCCGCTTTCGTCGATCGATGCGAACAGGTCTTCGAGGCAGTCCGGGTCGAACCTTACGCTCACTCCCGTAGCATCGAGCCTCGCCGTGGCCGTCCCGGAGGCGATGGAATATTCGCCCTCTTCGTCCCTGTAGACCCGTCCCGATATCAGTCCCAGGACCTCTTTGTCTTCCGCGTAGCCGATGTCCGCATGGTTCGCCATATCGGAGATGATGCCCTCGTCCATGAACAGGGGCACCCCCCGGACGCTGCGCCTCCTGTACTTACGTCCGGTCTTCTCGGACGATATCACTTTAGGCATCTCCATCACCGTAGCTGACCTTCGCATCGAACCTCGGCCTGTTCTCCGTATACCATTTGGACGCTCTGATGCAGGAGTCCGTACCGTAAGGGCTCATGGGGTTGGGGTCTGCCAAAAGGTTCTCGACCCCCATGACGAAGGACGTCATGTTGGAGCCGAAGCTCCAGTTGTCCAGAGTCTTCACGCATACGAATCCGCCGTCCCCCGGCATCATGATGTTGGGGTGGAATATGTCCGTCTTCCATCTGGCCCTCGGCCTTTCGAACGGATACTCTTCTGAGAGGACCAGATCGAATCCGTGCTCCCTCGCGACCTCGGTCTCCGAGGTCTTAGCGGGGGAGTTCCTCAGAGAAACGCTCAGGATTATCGGGAACTCGGCGTCCTCGGGGATGTCCGATATCGAAAGTCCCAGATAACGGTTGAGATCATGGATCTCGTTGTTGATCCTTTTAACGAGTATGGGTCTCACGAGGCCCATTCAACTACCGCCTTCCGGGTCCGGGATCATCTCCACGGTGTCTCCGTCCGAGAGGTTGACCTCCTCGACGGTCCTGGAACCCACCAGGAGCTTGGGCCCCTTCCTGATCACGAAGGCGCCTGCGCCCTCTCCCCAGTAGTCGGCCGCTGCGTCGATTATGTCCGATATCTTCTCGTAGGGCTCCAGCTCCATCCTTATGGAGCCTCCCGCGGCGGTGTTCACTACCGTTATCTTCATCGTCATTTTCAATCTCCCATGTGGTTCGGACAGTCCGGGTCGGCGTCGAGGTCCACCGTGTCCATGGTACCGACCTCACCGTTGTAATAGGTTATGCCTCTGGAGCAGAGGTCCGTTCTTCCGGAGGCCATCTTTTCCGCTTCTCGGACCTGGATGGCCGCGATGACCGACGTGGTGGTTATCTCCGCGGCGGTGCGGGGCACGAATACGTGGGCGTCCCCCGTGCAGGAGAACCTGAGGTCCGCGACCCTGGCATGGCTGCCGTTGCTGGCACACTGGAGGCAGGGCCCTCCGGGAAGTACCGCCTGTATCCTCCCCGTCATGCCGTCGGTGGCGCCGTCCACGTACGGTATGCCTCTGTATACGGCATGGGAGTTCACATGCATCCTGGCGGAGAAGTTGTCGAGGCATCCGAGCACCAGGTCGTAATCCCAGTCCGTCAGGTCCTGCACCCTGGAATTTATCGGGCGGACATCGGCGTCCGGATACAGCTCCGTCGCGCGGCGGGCTAGGACCTCGGATTTGAAACGGCCCTCATCCTCTCCTCGGAACATAACGCACCGGCTCAGGTTGGAGCCGGCGACGCGGTCCATGTCAACCACGTCGATATTCCTGAAACCGGCAAGGACCATGCACTTGACCGCCTCGTTCCCCAGGGCCCCGGCGCCTGCCACCATGCACCGGGACCGGGAGATCCGGTCCATGTCCAGCCATCCGATCCGTCTCATGCGGTCGAACCTGTCCGAATCCGAGGCGTCGGCTCTCATCGGAGGGCCCAGGGGAAGGGATGATAAATATCGTCCCCCCGTCTCTTCGCAACGTGCGATGGGGGGCCGGCATGCCTGATTTATAAGGTGAACGCCATTCCCCGCAGATGGCGGAACTTCCCGAACACTCGCATTGCAAATTCTGCGGAGAGCCCATTCCCTTCGGAGGAAAATATTGTTCCGAGGAATGCGGGTCGCTTTACGCGGCACGCGCCAAGAAGGAGGCCAGGAAAGAAACGGCATTCTTCGCGCTGGCAATATTGGCCGTCGCAGCCGTCACCGCAGCACTTTATCTCTTGCGGTAAAGGGCGTCCTTCGTCGCTTTCACGTTGTGGACCCTCACTATGTTGGCGCCGCCGTCGGCGGCTATCGCGGCGGCCTTCGCAGATGCCGCGTCGTCGTTGGACCCCAGGGCCGCGGTAAGGAACCTCTTCCTCGAAGAACCGATGAGGACCGGATGGTCGCCCCTGAAGTAGTACGCGCTCTGCATTATCTCGGCATTCTGCGCTCCCGTCTTCCCGAATCCTATGCCCGGGTCTAGGATGATCCTGTTCCGCTCGATGCCGGCATCCAGGGCCGCTTTCGTCCTCTCTTCGAAGAACTCCTTGATCTGCGGAAGGACGTTACCGGTCATTAGGTCCGAGTGCATGCTCTCCGGTTCCCCGTACATGTGCATTATTATGACCGGGACCCCGGCGGAGGCCGCAAGTTCGGCCATGCCCTCCCATCTGAGTCCGTAGACGTCGTTGATGATGTCGGCGCCGGCATCCAGGGCGGCCTCCGCCACCCGGGTCTTCATGGTGTCCACGGAAATGGGGACGTCGCAGGAGGGCGCTATCTCCTTTATGACCGGCACCAACCTCTCTATCTCCTCTTCGGCGGAGACCGGTTTCCAGCCGGGGCGGGTGGACTCCGCGCCGATATCCAATATCCCGGCTCCCTCGTCGATCAGCCTGAACGCATGGTCCGCCGCAGAGTTAAGCTTCGCGTACGCCCCGCCGTCGGAAAAGGAGTCGGGGGTAACGTTCAGTATGCCCATTATCACCGGGTGCTCGTACGTTATCGAACCCCCGCTCCACTTCGTCGGAAGCATGCGCATCACATCAGTTTGTCAATGAGCTCCATGAGGTCCACGACCTCGATCCCGCGGTCTCCTTTTCCGGAAGCCAGATTATTAACGCAGAACGGGCAGGATGTGATCATAATGTCCGCGAACCCTGCCTCGTCCAGCCTTGTGGCGGCTATTCCGAGGGATTCGTCCGGGAACGCGCTCCTCACCCCTCCGCCTCCGCCGCAGCAGTGGCTGAGGGCGCGGTTGTACTCCATCTCCTTGAACACAAGGCCGGGGATCTTGGCTATGACCTCCCTGGGCGCCTCATATATTCCGCAGTGCCTCCCCATATGGCAGGGGTCGTGGTATGTGGCAGTGACGCCTTCCATGGGCTTCAGCTCGAGGTCGCGCTTGGCCAGGAACTCCGTTATGTGAAGTATCTCGAAGGGCACGTCGACGTACTTGGGGTACTCGACCTTGAACATCCTGTAGCATCCGGCGCAGGAGAAGACGACGGTCTTGACGCCCAGCTCTTTGATGGCGTCTATGTTCCTCTGGAACATCGTCGTTATGTAGTCCTGGTCGTAGCCCACCCTCTGTAGGACGGACCCGCAGCACAACTCGTCCACCACGGTGAAGTCGACACCGAGCTTCTTCAGGACGGACATCGTTGACCTGGAGGTCTCCTTCGAACGGTAGGTGGCCGTGCACCCGGCGAAGTAGCCGATCTCGGCTTTATGTCTCTCGACGCCGAGGGTCTCGGCGACGCCCTTCTCCTCGCGGTAAGGGTTTCCGTACTTCACGACGCTGTCGCACATGGCCTTGTGCTTGTCCAGCATGTGGCCGTTCTTCACGAGGTCGGAGCGGCAGATCTCGATGATGTCCACCACGTCCACCTTGGAAGGGCACCTCCTCACGCAGTCTGCGCAGGTGGTGCAGGTGTAGAGGTTCCTGATGACCGACTCATCGACCGGTATGTCTCCGTTGAGGATGCCGTACGTGAGCGTTATCCTTCCTCGGGACGATGCGGCGTCCCATCCGATCTCTTTGAACGAAGGGCATACGCTCTTGCAGAATCCGCACATCGTGCACACGTTGACCGCTTTTCTTACCTTTTCCAGGTTCTCTGTCTTGAACTCGCTCATGTTTACTCAACTCTGGGTATTGTGACGCTTCCGTCCATCAAAACAAGGAACTCCGCATCCGGGTCGTCCGCAAGCACGGCGTCCACTGCGTCCTGCACCTTGATGAATGGCTTTATGTTCGCTTTTGAAAGTATTTCGGGGTCCAAGTCTGTTACGGCCCAGACCTCTGCCCAAGTCATGATCTCCGCCATCTTGGCCGCCTTGTGGTATCCGAGCTTGTATTCCTTCTTCAGGTTCTCCAGGACCACCTTCGGGTCGCCGGAGCTGGAAAGCTGGGTCAGGAATGTGGCGCTGCCTGTTCCCTCGCGGCACTTCGATACCATGATTATCTTCCCTCCTTCCTTGAGGGCCCACTTGCCGTTGTCCAACGCCTTCTGGGACTGATAGAGGTCAACGTCCATGGGGTAGGGGGCGACCGATATCACAACGTCGGCCTTCCTCGGTATCGCAACGGAGAACACCTCGTTGGCGTACCCGACGGCCTTTTCGAATGCTCTGTTCAGGTCTCCGCTGACCGCCCTGTATATGTTCTGGTGCCTGTCCAGCACCATCTGTATGGAGAATATCTTCTTGCCTTTCACAGCCTTGAGGGCGTCCATCATGTCCTCGTGCACCGGGTTGCCCTCGAGGGCCAGGGACTGCGCCTCCATGTTCATGGCCATCTTGTGGTTGGCCTCGATGGTCCTGAAAGACGCTACGCCGGGCAAGAACGACTTCCTGCCTCCGGTGTAGCCTGCGAAGTAATGGGGCTCCACGCTGGTGACTATGACGAGGCGGTCGGAGTCCACGGCCACCTTGTTGACCTCCATGGGCGTTCCGTTCTTCGACGTCCCCAGGTTCACGCATTCCGATCTTTTGCCGTCGTGGACGACGATGCGGTCTTTCAGATCGGAATAGTGCCTTCCGAACATGAAGTCGTACTCTTCGTCCGTGGGGGCACGGTGGTTGCCGGTGGCGATAAGATATCTGGCACGCCTCAGATCGACGATCTCCGAAAGCGCATCGAGCACTTTGGCGGTAGGCGTAGGGCGGGTGCCGTCGTTGATTATGAAAACAATGTCCTTTCCTCCTTCCAGGAAGGATTCGAGAGAGTCGGAGCCTATCGGATTTCCGATCGACTCGCTTATCACATCGTTCGGCGGAAGGCATTCCACGTCCTTGGGGTAGAACGTACCGATGAAATTCCCGTCCGGGATCTCGGTAGGCTGCGAACCCTTTCCATACTTAACGTCGATTTTCATTCTGTGCACTAATCGTCGGTATGTTATTAAATTTATTTGCGCCAGAAGCGCGTGCAAAAGATATTAGGGCCGTATCCGATACCGGGGCAGATGGCTTCTTTCGGCGAGATCGGTGAAAGGGAGATGATCCGCAGGATGCTCAGGGCGGTCCGCCCCTCGGGAAGGGACGGCCCCGGGGACGATGCGGCCCTGGCAGATATCAGCGGACGCCTGGCCATATGCTCGGACGGCCTGACCTTCGAGAGGCACATGCCCGAAACCATGACCTTCGAGGAGTTCGGATGGACGGCGGCGGCCGTCAACTTCAGCGACCTGGCATCCATGGGCGCAAGGCCCAACGGGCTTCTCGTGTCACTCATGATCCCCGCCGAGACCGACGAGGAGGATATCTGCGACATAATGGGAGGTGCAGACCAGTGCGCCGAGTTCTGCAACACATTCATACTGGGCGGGGACACGAAGGAAGGCTCAGGGGCCGCTGTGGCCACCGCCATAGGGAGCATGGAGGGCAGGACGCCGATGACGCGATACGGCGCGACGCCCGGGGACCTGGTGGCGGTCACCGGCCCTCTCGGAGGACCTGCGGCAGGCTGGCACTCTTTGAAGAACGGCCTGGGCATAGAGGAAGCGGAGACGGCTCTGAAGGTGCCGGTGCCGAGAGTGGAGGAAGGGATCGCGCTAGCCTCGTCCGGCGCGGTGACCTCCTGCATAGACCTTTCGGACGGCCTCGCCGAGGCGGCATGGAGCATATGCGGATGCAGCCGCGTCGGTATGGAGTTCCAGCGTGATTTTCTTCCCGAGGGGGAGGGAGTGGAGCAGGTCTGCAGTTCACTGGGGGCCTCCAGGGACGACATGGCCCTCTATTGGGGGGGAGAGTACGAGCTGATGTTCACGTTCAGGAAGGACAGGATCAGGGAGCTATACTCGTCCGGCGCGCCGTTCACTATAATAGGCGTTGTGGACAACGGAGTCTCGCCGAAGATGTCCGATGCGGATAAAACCGAGGTGCTGGGTCATGGCGTCTATTAATCCCCCTGTCGAGGCCGCATATTACACCAGGGAGGAAGGATTATACAGGTGCGAGCT
The DNA here is from genome assembly GCA_002498365.1 of Methanomassiliicoccaceae archaeon UBA421. Classification (GTDB taxonomy): domain Archaea; phylum Thermoplasmatota; class Thermoplasmata; order Methanomassiliicoccales; family Methanomethylophilaceae; genus VadinCA11. The sequence goes on from DAHB01000002.1 coordinate 28,530, forward strand.
ATGCCCTCATCGCTGCCGCATCAGACCCGGAAGCTACGGCAGGTGCGGTTCCAGATATGGGGAGGAGGACATGTTGGCCGCCTACACCTACGGCAAGCTCTCGTCCATATGCGTGGACCCTATAGAGAAGAAGCCGCTTTACCACTTCCATCCCGGGGAAAAGACGTTCTCGGTGGGCAGCGTAGGATGCAACATGACCTGCCGCCACTGCCAGAATTTCGCGATAGCCCAATATTCCACAGGGAAGAAGCGCACCACGTACGTCTCGCCCGAGAAGCTCATCGGAATGTGCAGGAACGAGCGGCTGGACATAATCTCGTTCACATACAACGAGCCGACGATATGGTACGAGTACATCATGGACGTGATGGACCTGGACCCGGACCTCACATGCGTTCTGGTCACGAACGGCCTTGCCAACGAAAGGCCGATGAAAGACCTGTGCAAGGTAACTTCGGCGATGAACATAGATGTGAAGGGCTTCACCGATGATTTCTACATGAAGATCTGCGGAGCGCACCTGGAGGACGTCCTCAGGTCGGTGAAACTGGTATTCGACCAGAAGGTGCACGTGGAGCTTACTTACCTTATGATCCCGGGGCTGAACGACAGCATGTCCGAGATCCGGGAATTCGCAGTCTGGGTCAGGAACACCCTGTCGGAGGACGTCCCGGTCCACTTCACAAGATTCCATCCCGACAACGAGATGAACGACGTCCAGTGGACGTCGCCCGAGTCCCTCATAGCGGCAAGGGACACGGCCATATCCGCAGGTCTCAACTACGTGTACATAGGCAACATACTGGCAGAAGGCACCAGCGACACCTACTGCCCGGAATGCGGCACGGCCGTGGTGAAGCGCCTAGGCTATCTGGTGGACATCGAGGCGCTGGACGGGAGAAGGTGCGCCTGCTGCAAGCACAGGCTCAACATCGTCAGATGAGGAACAGCAGGTTTCCCGCAAGCCCGACGAAGATCGATGATGCGAATATGGGCAGTAAGAAAGGTATCATAGGCGTGACCCAGATTTCTTTTTCACCGAAAGCCCTCAGCCTCGAGTACACGGCCGACGTCTCTTCGGGTACGGGTATCCGGAAAAGCCTTTCTCCGTCGGCGTCGTCCATCGGCCAGACATACGACCTCTCCGCCTCGTCGATGTCCATCAAATATCCGTGCAGCGCCCTCCTGCCCGTGTTCCCGTCCCGAAGGTTCCTAAGGAACATGTAGGCCGCTCCGGCCAGCGAGAACAGGAGCGCATGGAAAAGGACGGCCGCCGAGAAGACGAAAATCCCCGGAAGAACACCCTCCGGGACGCTTATCAGAGGAAAGTCCCAGAACTCGGGATAAACCGGGAATGCAACAGTAAGGGAGATCATGCATTTCGCGTCCGCCCCTCCCCTCAGGAGGCCGGCCGCGTACATAAGCATGTAAAGTACGTAGAACACGGGAATGGTCATCCCGGCATGGACCAAGGGGTCGGAAGGCGAAAAGGAATAGGGGACCAGGAATAGTACGGACACCGAACCGTATATGACGGCAGAAACGGTCTTGGATCTGTCGGAATCCCAAAGCACATCGAACATTATGGCTCCGGACCCTGCGGCCATGGCCAGGTGTTCCCACTTCGCACCCTGTTGCCAGGAAGAGATCAGCCAGAAAGCGATCCCCGCGATACCGATTGCGGCCCAGTGAAGGTCCCCGGCGGTCCTGGTTCGAACATCGCTCACTGCAGCCGAGCCCATTACCGCGACCGCGATTACGAAAAGCGCAAGAGGGGCAACATCGGGAACCGTCATGGTAACGAATGGGCTCGGGAATATTATAATAACCAATATCTATTTGGGAAGACGTGAAATCCAAACTGCCTCTTGCAGTTGCGGCGCTCCTTTCGGTACTGGCCCTCGCAGCGGTGCCCTTGGCATATACCGGGGAGGCGTATGCGGCGACATCCGCAGAGATCACATACGACATAACTTATTCCACGGGCGACGGGACATTCCAGAGCTATACCGAATCGGACCCTGACATAGAGGTCACATCCGGAAATAATCTGAGGATCAACATAACGGTCAAGTCCCAGGCCTCCGGCGAGAGGACGATATATTTCGAGCAGTCGCAATTCAACGAACGCATTTCAGGGGTCGTAATAGTGGACTCCGATGAACCCATTTCGATCCTTCCTTCGGACAGAAGCTACACTTTCACGGCCGTCATAACCCCGGACCCCGATACCCACGGGTCCGGGGAGGTCACGCTGAGGATGGTGGTAGGAGACCCTGCTACGGATACGAGCCAGATAGTCGAGATCCCAATAGGCGTCGACGTCCGTTCCGCGATTTACAGCGAGGGTTACTATAACAAGATAATGGGCATCTACGGCAACCCTCTAGGTGAGCCCTTCGATCAGCCGATATATGCCGCCTTCATAACACTGGCCATATGGGCCATAATAGGCATCGTCGTAGCTTATGCCGTCATGCCGGCAATACTTTGGGTGCCTCTCAGAAGCAACAGGCAGACCAGGAAGGAGATAACGCGCGGCATAGGCAAAATGGTAGTGATGTTCGCCACAGTGGCAGGCATCGGCCAGGCCCTGAGGGTCTACGGGGCACAGGACAGCTATGTCCAGCTTTTCGACAGCCTGTCACTGGTGCTGTATGTCATATTGGGAGCGATAATCGCCTGGAAGCTGTATCTAGTCATCATAGACAGCGTCTTCCGCAAGATCGGTACCAACACGTCGATAGGCGGCGTCGACGAGACGCTTATACCTCTTTTCAGGATGATAGGGAAGATAGCCATCGGCACCATAGCGGCCGGAGGGATATTCTCGGCTCTAGGAGCCGACCTGGTGGGGATAATCGCAGGTGCGGGCATCGCAGGTCTGGCACTCTCGCTGGGAGCCCAGAGCACGCTGAATCAGTTCTTCAGCGGCCTCTCGCTCCTGCTGACCCGTCCTTTCAGAGAAGGGGACATCGTAAAGATAGGCACCGAGGGGACAGTCCTGAAAGTGGACAGGGTCGGGGTCATGAACACCAGGTTCTTCCATAACGACAACGAACAGGTGATCACCATGCCCAACAATATGGTCTCCTCCGCGGTCATCTACAACTACAGCGTCGAGAATCTGTTCTATCATTTCTACATATATTTCGGCGTAGCATATGGTTCGGACATAGACAGGGCCAAGAGCATAATGATGGAGGCGGCCCTAGACAACCCAAACGTGATGAAGGGAGGCTCCGTGCCGATGCCCGGGGTCAGGATGACCGCGCTGGCAGATTCCAGCGTAACTCTCAGGCTGTCTATTTACGTCTATGATTACAACGACAGTTTTTCCGTCGATGGGCAGATCAGGGAGCGCGTGTACAACGAGTTCCTGGAGAACGGGATAGAGATCCCCTTCCCTCAGATGGACGTGCATATGAAGTCCGAGCCTGCGGAAGACAACAATGTGAAGGTCACCCAGCCGAAGAGGAAGGCCAGGGCGGAGTCCGGGCCGGAGCCGAAAAGGGAATGAAGAGGTTTAGGCCGGCATCGCCGGCCCGGAGTTTCAGACGTCCCTGTCGATGGCGAAGCGGGCGAGTTCTATCATGAATTCTTTCTCTTCGCTCTCAGGCAGGAACCGTATCTTCTCTATGGCCGCATCGACCTTCTCCCGGGCTAGGTCCAGTGCGTACTTTATGCTCCCCGACCTTTCGAGTATGTCCAGCGCCCTGCCGATCTCTTTATCGCTGGCATCCATCTTTCCGAGTATACCTTTGAGCTCTTCGAGCTCTGCAGCGTCCTTTATGTGCCCCATGGCGTGCGTGATCATGACCGTGCACTTTCCCTTGCGGATGTCGTTTCCCACGGACTTCCCGGTCTTCGAGGACTCGCCGGCGACTCCTAGGTAATCGTCGTACATCTGGAATCCCAGGCCCAGGTCGATGGCGTATTCGTTTATCGCAGCGACGGTCTTGTCGTCGGCACCTCCGGCTATTGCACCTCCGGCGGCGGCGGCGGCGAAAAGGACGCTGGTCTTCAGCCTGATGGTCTCGATGTACTCCTCCTCTGACACTATGCGGCCTTCGTTGTTGATGTCCATCTGCTGTCCGCGCGCGAGGTCCCAGACCGCTCTGGTCACGTACCTGAGGATCCCCCTCATGGCTCTGTCCGGAACATCGAGGTCCGCGATTATCTGGAACGCCTTGGCGAACAGGGCGTCTCCGGCCAGAACGGCCGTGGGCATCCCGTAGTTGATGTGGATGGTGGTCATCCCCCTGCGCTTCTCGTCCCCGTCCATGAGGTCGTCGTGGACCAGCGTGAAGTTGTGTATGTATTCCACCGCGACGGCCAGGGGGAACGCCTTCGATCTGTCACCGCCCACTGCGCCGCAGCAGGCGATGGCCATAGCAGGCCTCATCCTCTTTCCGCCTGCGTAAGGATACTGCCTCGAAGCTTCGATGAGGTCGCGCGGCTCCTCATCTTCAATGTATTTTTTTATCGGAGCATCGAGCTCGGCCGAAATTTTCTTAAGATAATCTTTTGCGTTCATTCTAGTCCCTCTAACCACTGTCTGGTCTCGCCCAGCACGACGTACCTGGCTTTGGAAAGCTGTTTGATGTCCGAACATCCCGTGAGTAGCATGGCCGCCCTCAGTTCCTCCCTTATGAGGGTAAGTTTTTCTTTGACGGCCTCGGCCGATTCCGTGGCCTCCCTGAGCACAGCGTTCGCGACCCCCGCGCAGCTCGCTCCCATCGCGATACCGCATGCGACATGTATTCCGTCGAGGATGCCGCCGGAAGCTATCAGAGGGAGACCGCATCTTGCTTCGACAAGGGATACCGGGGACGGTATGCCCCAGTCAAAGAACGTCTCGCCCATGCCCGTGCGTACATCGTCGCCGGCGGCGATCGCCCTGTGAAGCTCGACGCCCGCAAAGCTGGTCCCTCCCATCCCCGCCACGTCTATGCCTCTGATCCCTGTGCCCTTGAGCCTGGCCGCGACGTCCCTCGATATCCCTCCCCCCGTCTCCTTCACGATGACAGGATACAGGGACGCCAGGTCGCGGATCGCATCGTAGCATCCCTTGGCGTTCGTGTCCCCCTCGGGCTGAATGGCCTCCTGGAGGTAGTTGAGATGTATGGCCACTACATCGGCGTCGATCAGGTCCTTCGCCCTGCCGATGCCGTCCGATGTGAAAATGTCCCTGCTGTGCTGGGGTATCAGCTGGGGTGCGCCGATGTTGCCGATCATCAGGGGCACATCGTAGTCCTTCACCACGCTGTAGCTTTCCGGTTCCACTCCCCCGACGCCTGCCCTCTCGCTTCCGACCCCCATTCCGATGCCGAGTTCGGCGCAGGCCTCCGCGATATTGGCGTTGATCTTCTTCGCACCGTTGAAACCGCCGGTTATGGCGGTGACGATCAGCGGGAAATCGAGTTTCTTTCCGAAAAGGGTGATGCTTGTATCGATCTCGTCCGCATCCACCTCGGGCAGAGCGTTGTGTACGAGCCTGACATCGTCCCAGTAGCAGTAGCCCGGAGCTATTCTCTGGTTCAGACTGATGTTGATATGGTCGGCTTTTCTGTTGTTGATCGGTGTCATTTCATTCCGCCCCTTGCTACAGTGCAGGTGACAGTCTCTCCTCGCAGCAACGCGCCCAGTCTTCCGTCGACCGTGCCGTTCACGAGGATGCAGTCGCGGTCTTCGGTGCTCATCCTGAGCATTGCTTCCATCTTGGAGAGCACCCCTCCTGTCACGTCGTCTACGCTGCTCTCCGATTTAATCCTCTGCAGCGTTTCCAGGTCCACGCGGCCCAGCAGCCGCGCCTTCCTGTCTTTTTTCGGGTCTGCCGTGTACAGCCCGTCGATATCGGAGACGAATATCACTTTCTTGATGTCGAACAGGTCGGCCAAAACCTCCATGAGCTGGTCTCCCGAGCAGATCCCGAATCCTTTCGACCGGTCGGTGACAACATCGCCGAACGTGACAGGCATTATACCCAGTCCGCGAAGCCTCTCGATGGCCTCCGTGTCGGTGGCGATCAGCCTTCCGCCCTCCATGACGAAGCATGACCCGGGGGCCACGGAGACCGCGGGGATGCCCGCATCCATCATCTCTCTGACCACCATCTGGCTCAGGTCCCTGGTGTCATACTGCACCTGCGCCGCGGCCATTATCTGTCCGTCGGAAGAGAAGCCGTCTTGAAGCCTGTGTTGTTTCGCGAGCACGTGTCCGAAGGAACCCGCCCCGTGGACCACCAGGACCTGGAGCCCGGAATCCTTTATCTCCATGCAGAGTTTCGAGACGCGTTCCCTGTTGAATTTTCTATACTGGGACTTGTCGGTTATGACGCTGCCGCCCAGTTTTATGATTATCATGCGGTTACCCATATTGACTGGGTGTTTTTAGATTTGTTGCAGTATTCCCTTCGTTGCATGTATCGCTATGCCCTTCGGGGTCCAACTGCAGTTATTTTTTCAAGTACGAGAAACGGACAGGACCACAGAACCTGACAACCGAAGGCTCCAAGTTTACTTTATAATACGAGGGTCTTTCACGTCCATGAAGTTCAAGACACCGCTTTTTGTCCTCATGGCATTGGCCGTCGCGCTTCTGGCGTTTCCGATGTTCTCATCGGAGGCCGAGGCCGCAGACCCCGCAGAGAACGATGTCACGATGTACCTGTATTATGAAGGGTCCCGGATAGGCGAGGTTCCGAACACCGACGACCCGATACCCATCAACGCGGGCGAAGAGGCAGACGTCAGCATCAGGATCGAGAACGGGTCCGGCGAGAAACGTTTCGTCACCATGGACATAACGGGAGTTACGGCCGTCGACTACAGGTCGGAAGACCTCCCTACGGCCGTGGAGATAGGGCCCAACGAGTCAAAGACATACGATGTGACGTTCTTCTCCGACAGATACACCAAGGAAGGGGGGGACTACCTCACCATCCGCCTTACGATAGAGGGGCCCGGGAGCAACAGTCCCGTGTATATCGCCCAGGACCTGCACTTCACCATAAGCTCGAGCCTGTCATCATATGGTTATTACAACAAGATACTGGGCATCATACCCAACACCCTCCCAAGCCCCCTGGACTCCCCCCAGGCCGCGGCCCTGATAACGATGGCGCTGTGGGCGCTTATGGCGGCGATCGTCGGCAAGGCAGTCGTCCCGGCCGTTCTGTATATTCCGACGAGGGGCAACAGGGAGATAAGGAAGATGGTCGCAGGATCTCTTTTCAAACTGATATTCCTTGCTGTTGTGATATTTGGGATATATGAAAGCCTGAAGGTCCTCGGCTCTTCGGAGTATGTCATAGACGTTTCCGGAAGGATGGCGGCGATATCCTATGTCGTGCTGGGCGCGCTGATATCCTGGAGGGCATACGTGATCGCACTAGACCATATGTTCTCCAAGATAGGGCGCGACGTCAAATCCGGAGGGGTGGACGAAACACTGGTCCCTCTTTTCAAGATGATAGGTCAGATAATCATAGTCACGTTGGTCGTCGCAGCGATCTTCTCGTTGATGGGAGCGGACCTGATGGGCATAATAGCCGGTGCGGGGATAGCGGGATTGGCCATATCCCTGGGCGCCCAGAGCATGCTCAGGCAGTTCTTCAGTGGAATAACCCTGCTGACGACCCGTCCTTTCAAGGCCGGAGATATCGTCAGGATCGACAAATCCATGGAGCTCAAGGTGCAGGAGGTGGGCATAATGACCACATGGTTCAAAAATCCCTGGAACGAGGAGATAATATCGATGCCCAACGACAAGGTGGCCGCCAGCGAGATCACCAATATGACGGGAGAGAATATGTTCTACCGGTTCAACCTCTTCCTGGAGGTCACACGTGATGCGGACCTCGCTCTCGCAAAGAAAATCCTGGAGGAGGCAGCGATGTCCCGGCCCCAGGTCATCAAGGACGGGACCGTGACGATGCCCTTCGCCCGCGTCACCGATATAACCGAATCCGGCATAAAGCTGAGGCTCGCCGCGTTCGTGTACGATTATGAGGATTCCTGGGGCGTGGAAGCTGAGATCAGGGAGCAGGCGCTTAAGGAGTTCGAGGAGAACGGGATCCGCATGGCATACCGCAAGGTCGACGTCAGGGTCCGCACGGAGGACACGGAAGGCATCGAGTTCTGAACCCCGACCGAAGTCCCCAAACCTCTTACTCACATTTACTTTTGTATTATCGTTTTCGAGAATAAAGTATGTTAATCCGGAACGTTCTCTGACATTCCGGAGCGGAAAAATGTACGCTGACGGCAAGTTATGGATTGCAAAGGGAGAATCGAAGGTGTATCTGCTCCCGCAATACGCCAACAGGCACGGTCTGATCGCAGGTGCCAGCGGGACCGGGAAGACCGTGACCCTTAAAGTGATGGCCGAGTCTTTCAGCGAAATGGGCGTACCCGTTTTCATGGCGGACATCAAGGGAGACGTCAGCGGACTATGCAGAGCGGGAAAGGACAGCGAGGGAATGCGCGGCCGCATAGAGAAGCTGGGTGTCGACGGGTTCGGTTACACCGGGTTCCCCTGTGAGTTCTGGGACATTTACGGCGAGAGGGGCCACCCGGTCAGGACGACCGTAGACGAGATGGGACCGGACATGCTCACCAGGCTGATGGGCCTCTCGGAGGTGCAGGAGGACGTCCTCAGGATGGTCTTCAGGATATGCGCCGACGAGGGCTGGGAGCTTGTGGACACCAAGGACCTGAGGGCGGTGCTGGGCTTCATATCGGACAACAGGAAGGAGTATGAGGGGGAGTACGGCGCCATGAGCGTCCAGTCCCTCGGTGCGATCCAGCGTTCGGTGATGTCGCTGGAGGACGCAGGCGGAGACATATTCTTCGGCGAGCCCGCCCTGGACATAGACGATTGGTTCAGGACCGACAGCGACGGAAGGGGGTTCATAAACATCCTGCACAGCGTCAAGCTGGCACATAATCCAAAGCTATATTCTACCTTCGTGGTATGGCTCCTTAACGACATCTTCACGACCCTGCCGGAAGTGGGGGACACGGAGAAGCCCAAGCTCGTGTTCTTCTTCGACGAGGCGCACATGCTCTTCGACGATGCGCCGCCGGTCCTGGTGCAGAAGGTCGAGCAGGTCGTCAAACTGATACGTTCCAAAGGGGTGGGCATATACTTCATATCCCAGAACCCCTCCGACATCCCGGACCCGGTCCTTTCTCAGCTTGGCAACCGCGTGCAGCACGCGCTCCGCGCGTACACGCCGAAAGAACAGAAGGCCGTGAAGACGGCGGCGGAAACGTTCCGTGCAAACCCCAAGTTCAAGACCGTCGATGTGATAACGGAGCTCGGCACGGGGGAGGCCCTGGTGTCGTTCCTCGACGAGAAGGGGCGCCCGGGCGTAGCGGAGAGGGCGTTCATATTGCCTCCGCGTTCGTATCTGGGACAGATATCCGAAGGCGATTACCGGGCGATGATATACGGAAGCGAGCTGGACGAGAGGTACAGGGAGCGCATCGATGACTATACGGCTTACGAGGCCATAGGGGGGGCCGAAGAAAAAGCAGGGGCCGTCAAGGCGAAGGCCGCCGCCGGCTCAAAAACCAAGACCGCCGCGAAACGCACGGCGACGACCCGGAAAAGAAAGTCTTACGCCGAGAAGGCCACCGACAGGATGGTCGGCAACGCCGCATCGGCCATAGGGCGCGGCCTGGGCAACATGCTTTCGAAAAAGCTGTTCCGCTGAGATCACTGGTACTTCACGCCGTCGTGGTCCAGGACCTCGTTCCAGAGGGCGATGGTCTCGCGGGCCTCTTCCTCGTCCATTATCTCGATGGCGTATCCGGCGTGAACGACGGCCCACTGCCCCACTTCGGCGTCGACCATCGCGACGTTCGCCTGTTTTATGACCCCGCCGAAATCCACGTCGGCGGTCTCATCGCATATCTTAACGATCTTTCCGGGTATTGCCAAGCACATTTCACTCACTCCGAAACAATTTTAATTATGGCCTCGGCGGGCTGTCCGTCCGTCGCCTCCAGGGCCTCGATGGCCTTTTCCCTGCCGCAACCCGTCTGGGACACGACGAGAGCTATGTCCTCCTCGGGAATGCTCGGTCCCGCCGGCTCCGACGCGGACGACAGCGGCCTCACGGCCTCGGTCCCGGTTATCTGGTAGCTCTTGGCGCCGTTCATGTCGATGCAGACCACCTGGGCGTTCGTGATCACAGTCTCGTTGTCCCTGGTCCTTATGATAACTTCTGTCACATTGGGGACCTCGGACTGGCTGATGCCCATCTTTTTCATCGCCTGTTTCATTTGGCGCTGATTTATCTTAGCCATATCGTCACCTCAACCGTCCGCATGTTTAATTAATATTGCTCAGGAAAGCGACCTTGCCATTTCTTCCTCAAGAGCCCTGAGGAGGTCCTCCGCCTTTTCGGGGTCGGGCATGCCCCCCTGCGCGAAATCGGGCTTGCCGCCTCCGCGCCCCCCGAATCTTCCCAGCACGTCGGTGAGGACCTTCCTGCAGTCCGCCGCGGCGGAACCCGAGGCAATCACGGCGGAGACGGCCTCTCCGGACGAAACGAAGACGGCCACGCCTCCCGCGGCCTTGATCTTTTCGGCGGCATCCGCCAACACCGTCCTGTCGGCGCCGAAGACCGCGGCCGAATACACTTCTGTGCCGTTGACGTCTTTCGGCCTCACGGACGAAAGGAACGCCCTGGCAGACCCCTTCAGCGAAACGCGGGCGCATTCCAGCTCTCTCTTCATATTGGATACGGCCCTGACGATATCTTCTGGCTTGCTGTCCGCCGCCTCCGCCGCCTCAAGGCATGTGATCGCGAGCATCGCCGCGGAATCGGAAGCAGCATCCCCGACCTTGAAGTGTATGGCGACCCCGTCTTTCCCGGCGGAGACCTTCCTGTCCACGAGCAGCATGCCCAGCTCCGACGTCTCCATGACGTGTATGCCGCTGCACGCTGAGTAATCTATGTCCCCTATTGCGACCACGGAGATCTCTTCCCCTTCCGGGATGCGGTCAAGTTTGATCCTGACCTTGTCCGCGAGGTCCGGGTCGTCCCTGCTCATCATTATCCTCGTCACCGTGAGGTTCTCGCGTATCGCGGCGTTGGCGAAGGCCAGCGCCTTCCTGACGTCCTCCCAGGAGACGTCCTTGCTGATTATCACGTACTTGCTTTCCGGCGATATGAAGATCTTCGATATCTCGAGGTCCGGGACCTCTCTGCGGAGGGAGCCGAAGAGCAGGTGCTCCGCGGTGTGCCCCATCATGAGGTCGAACCGCCTCTCCCAGTCCACGCTGCCCCATACGCGGTCCCCCGGGGCGTACCGGTGACCCGGGACCCTGTGGGCAATGTCACCGTTGCCGTCGTAGAACGCTTCGGCGACCCTGTCGTCGTTCAGCGTGCCGGTGTCGCATACCTGCCCGCCGCCTCCCGGATAGAACGCGGTGCGGTCAAGTACGACCAATTCTCCGTCCGTGGACGCCACCCGCGCCTGGAATTCGAACTGATATCCGTCGTGCCTGAACAATTCCTCTGTCATATTCCGGTAAAACAGGTCCCTATCTAATAAATATACGGAAGGGGTTTGTGCATCGGTGATGCCGGATGTCGGGAATTCGCGATATGGATGACTTGGACAAGCGGATCGTGGAGCTCATCTGCACATCGAGCCAGGGTTCCTATAGACAATTGGCTAAACAGCTGGACGTCCATCCCACGACCCTTATACAGAGGGTCAAGAATCTCGAGTCGAAAGGCATCATTAACGGGTACCGCGCCAAGATCGATTACATGAAGCTCGGGTTCGAATATATGGGCATCGTGCATATATATGCAGACAACCTCGTCGAAGTGCTGGAAAACCTGGGAAAGGTCCCTCAGGTAGTGGGGATATTCGATGTGACGGGGGACAGCGATGCCATAGCCTGGGTCGCATGCGTCGACAGGGAGGAGTTCTCAGGGACCGTGAAGCTCATAAACTCTCAGCCCGGGGTGAAGAAGACCAACACCGCAGTGGTGCTCAGCATCGTGAAGGACCCTTTCGACTTCATACCTGATATAGTAGACGGCTGAGTCTGCGATAATTATTATATATTCCTGTGTTTAGCAGACCTCAGTTTATTCGGAGACCAACCACATGAAGAGAACAAACACCTGCGGAGAGCTTAGGAGATCGGACCTCGGAAAGGAAGTCTGCCTCCAGGGCTGGGTCAGGTTCTCCAGGGACCACGGAGGGGTAGCTTTCATAGACCTCGCCGACAGGTACGGGATCACGCAGATCGTCTTCGACCCCGCAGACCTTCCCTCCGAGACCGACGCATCCCGTATATCTGACGTGATGAGAAGGTTCACCCGCGAGTCAGTGGTCTCCGTCAACGGCGTGGTCAGAGAGAGGGTGGAAGGCACCGCCGACGCCCGCAATCCCACCGGGGAGATAGAGGTCCTGATCTCGGACGCCGAGGTCCTTGGAAGATCGAAGCTCCCGCCCTTCGAGGTCGGAGACCAGAAGGAAGGCGTACTCCCCAACGAGGACGTCAGGATGAAGTACAGGTACCTGGACCTCAGGCGCACGGAGATGATCGAGGCCATGACGACAAGGAGCAGATTCATGCACCTTGCCCGCCAGTATCTCGAATCCAGGGATTTCCTCGAGGTCGAGACACCGATACTCGCCCGTTCCACCCCTGAAGGGGCCAGGGATTTTATCGTACCGTCGAGGGTCCACTCAGGCACGTTCTACGCGCTGCCCCAGTCTCCTCAGCTGTTCAAGCAGATGCTCATGGTCGGCAGCGTCGACCGTTACTATCAGTTCGCAAGATGCTTCCGCGACGAGGATTCCAGGAAAGACCGCCAGCCGGAGTTCACCCAGCTGGACATGGAGATGTCCTTCGTGGACGAGAAAGACATCCAGGATAACATCGAAGGCCTTATTTCGTTCGTCTGGGAGGGCCTCCACGGCAAAAGGCTCGAGACCCCGTTCCCCCGTATAGGGTACAGGGACGCGATGGAGCGTTTCGGGTCCGACAAGCCCGACATGAGGTACGGGCTCGAGTTCGTGAAGCTGACCGAGGTCGTGAAGGACGTCCCGTACGACATCTTCCAGAGGATCATGAGGTCCGGCGGCATCGTTGCAGGAATAAACGTCTCCGCCGAGATTTCGAAAGGAAGAGTAGGCAGGAACGACATAGACCGTTACATAAACTACGCGAAGAAGGCGGGCCTCGGCGGCCTCACATGGATGAAGGTCCAGGACGGGGTTCCCACCAGCAATATCACCAAATACTTCACGCCTGAGATCCTCGAAGGCATAAAGAACGTGATGAAGGCCGAAGAGGGAGACATCCTCTTCCTGATCGCAGGACCGTGGAAGTCCACCTACGAGGGAGGCGGTGCGCTCAGAAAGAAGATCGCCGAGGATCTAGACCTGGTTCCTAAAGATGTGTTCCAGTTCTTCTGGCTTGTCGACTGTCCGATGTTCGAGGTCGACCCGGTCTCGGGAAAGCACGACGCGTTCCACCACCCGTTCGTCAAGCCCCTGGGCGACATAGACGACAAGGCGTGCGGAGGAGCGTGTTTCGACATATGTCTCAACGGCAACGAGCTCGGCTCCGGGTCTCTGAGGATAAACGACCCCGATATGCAGAAAGACGTGCTCAGGAAGCTGGGCAAGTCCGACGAGGACATCGAGGAGGAATTCGGATTCTTCATCGAGTCGCTTAGCTACGGCGCGCCCCCCCACGGAGGGATCGCCATAGGGGTGGACAGGTTCATCTCCATAATGCTCGGTAAAGATACCATCCGTGACGTCATCGCGTTCCCGAAGAACAAGAAGGCCGTCTCGCTGCTGGACAACTCTCCGGCCAAGGTCCCCGAGGAGAAGCTGGAGGAGCTTCAGATAATGACGCTCTCCATCGACGATCTGGACTTCGGGACCGAAGAAGAGGCGGAAGAGGACTGATCAGAGCCTTTCTCCGATCAGTTTCTTCGTCGCGTCGACGATGTCCGCCGAGGAGTAAGCTCCGCCGGTCTGTTTCATGACGTGACCGATCACGCGGTTGGCAGCCTTTTCGTTCTTGCGGTAGTCCTCCACCACCGACGGGTTCCCGTCCAGGTACTCGGAGATCATGGCGTCCAGGTCCGCGGACCCCGCGTTAACGCTGTCGACGTCTGTGCCGGTGAGGAACGCCTTGATCCTCAGTCCGCACTCCGTGTCTGTGATCTTCCCGTTCGTGAAATCCCTTACGATGGACACGGCCTCTGAGGCGTCCTTCCCTCCGCGGGCCTCGAAGGCCCTCCATCCGGCGCTGATCGCGCCCGAAGTCCAGGTCCTCGCCGTCTCTGCATCGGTGGCGGCGGCCAGGTCTTCGAACAGGCGGGCCAGATCCACTGATGTGGAGACGAACTGCTTGGCCGTTCTCTCGTCGATGCCGTATTCTTTCGTAAGCCGTATGATCATGTTGTGGGGGCTCTCTTTGATTTTAAGGGAGTCCGCAAGTTCCTTTACGTTGAAAATTCCCAGGTCGGGCTCGTCGATGTATCCGTAGTCGGCCTCCATCTCCTTCTTTCTGACCGATATCGTCACTCCGCGCTCCTCGTCGAAGCGCCTGGTCTCCCTTACGACCTTGCCACCCGCCTTCAGGAGCTTCGTCTGCCTGACCATCTCGTAGGTGAGGGCCCTCTCGACGTTCCTTAGCCCGGTAACGTTCTTGACCTCGCACCTCTCGATGCCGACGGACAGGTTGCAGTCGCAGCGGATGCTCCTCTCGCCGTCGTCCGGAATATCAATGGTGTGCCTGATGTCGCGGATCAGCTGTCCCAGGAACTCTCTGGCCTCTGCGGGCGTGGAGAGGTCCGGCTCCGTCACGATCTCTGCCAGCGGGATCCCGGAGCGGTTGTAGTCGACCAGCGACGAAAGGTCGCCCACCCTCTTTATCTTGCCCGGGTCCTCTTCGATATGGATGCGGGTGATCCGTATGGGCTTCTTGCCGTTCAGATAGTACATGCCCTTCTCGCCCAAGGGGCGGTCGTACTGGGTGATCTGGAAGTTCTTGGCGTTGTCCGGGTAGAAGTAGATCTTCCTGGCGAACCAGGTCGTGTCTCGTATGGTGCATCCCAGCATCTTGGCCAGCAGTATACCGTACTCTATGGCCTTGCCGTTCATCATGGGCCTCGCCCCCGGGAGGCCCAGGCATACGGGGCAGACGTGGGTGTTGGGCGCCGGCGCATCTGTGGTCGGGCAGGGGCAGAAGAGCTTCGACTTCGTGGGAAGCTGTACGTGTACTTCCAGGCCTATCTTCATATGGACACCTCCGGCCTCACAGCGTCGAAGTTCTTCTCCCACTCTTCGGCGGCCGAGAACAGGACGCCCTCGTCCCAGTGGTCCGCCACGAACTGCATGCCGACAGGCATCCCGTCCCCGTCGTAACCGCAGGGCACCGATGCATGGGGCATGCCCGCGATGTTGGGGGGACCGGTCAGTATGTCCGCCTTGTAAGATTCGACAGGGGTCATTATTGAGATGTCCGAGAATTTGGGGGACACGAAGGGCATTGTGGGGGTGAGCACGGCGTCGCATCCCCTCAGCACGGAGCGGTACTCCCCGATTATCGACTGGCGCACCATGCGGGCTTTGGAGTAGTAGCGGTCCCTGAAGCCCACCATGCGGGTGAAGGTCCCGAGAAGTATCCTGCGTTTGGCTTCCTCGCCGAAATATTGAGAACGGAAAGATGTGAAGTAATCGTCGAACTTGAGCGAGAGGTCGCCGTACTGATGTCCGTACCTCATGCCGCAGTAACGTGCCAGATTGGTGGACGCTTCAGACGTGGCGATCACGTAATATGCGGGAATGGCGTATTTCAGGGAAGGCATCTCCACCGTTTCCACGTCCACGCCCATACCCTTCAAGGCCTCCAATCCGTCGGCGAACGCCTTCCTGACGGCTTCGGAGACGCCTTCGGCGGCGCCCTTCGGCACCGCGACGGACTCGAGCTTCCTGCGGGCGCCGATGGCCGGCTGCACGCAGGAGGTGGGGTCCCTGGGGTCCGCGCCCGCCATGATCCCGACGTATTTTCCGAGGTCGGAGGCATTCGACGATATGATGCCTATCTTGTCCAGCGAGTTCCCGTAGTCCAGCAGGCCGTACCTGGACACCCTCCCGTAGGTGGGGACTATGCCGTAGACCCCGCAGAAGCTCGCGGGACAGCATATGGAGCCTCCGGTCGAAACACCTATAGCCACATGGCCCTCCATGACGGCGGCCGCACATGCGGCCCCGCCGGAGGACCCTCCGCAGGACCTCTCGAGGTCATAGGGGTTCCTGGGAACTCCGAACGCCGAGTTGGTGGAGAACGTGCCGAACCCGAACTCGTCCATGTTGGTCTTGCCCACGAGGAGGCCGCCGGCCTCTCTCATCCTGGCTATCGACGTGGCATCGAACGGTGGACGGTAACCCTCGAGTATCCTGGATCCCGAGCATGTCTCCATGTCTTTGGAGGTCAGGTTGTCCTTTGCGGAAAAAAGAAATTTGGCATCGCCGGCATCGGTCTCCGACGTGATGGTCCTGAACATCCGGTATTTCTCGTTGATCTCCGAAAGCGAAGACAATACGGAAGTCTGGCTCATAGTAGTCTGGGCCCCCTTACGTAGTTGTCGTAGGTATCCATACCTTCAAGCAAAGCGTCAGGGTCCAGCTCCATGCGGGGTTCGTCGTCCCTAAGGACGTCCGCGACGCCTATCGGGTCGATCCCGAATCCTTCGCAGTCCGGAGCCTCGTCGAGCATAGCAAAATATCCCAGGATGTCGACCAGGTCCCTGCTGAATTTCTCGAGCTCTTCCTCAGTAAGTTTCAGGTGAGCGCTGCGGGCGACTTTCTCCACGGTTTCCCTATCCATTGCCGGTCAGCCCTCCGAACGCTCAAATCTGTTATAACCTTTGTCGGAGAGGAACATCATTTCCTGGCCTTGCCGACGAGGACGATCGAGCACAGCGTGACGGCGCAGTCTTCGAACGCGAACTTCTTACCCGCCTTTTTGAAAAGGTCCTCCATGTCTATGCCGTACCCGCTGATGGAGTCCATCCGCTGAAGCGGGTATCTGCACGCCCCGCCAGGATATGTGCAGACCCCGCAGTAACGGCAGCCCCCGTCGCCGAGGACCTTGACCGCGGCGAACGGTCTTATCATGTCCGCCGCCCTCCTCGAAGAGTCGCCCAGGTTGTCCCTGGCACGTTTCATCTCTTTGACGTTCTTGGGGTCCAGTACGTATCTTTTAGCGACCAGGAACGCCTCGTGGTACGTTCTGAGCGTCTCGGCGCACTCCTCCAGCGTCCCGACCCCGGGAGGGCATCCCCAGTTGGTCCCGTACTCCCTGCATTCGTTCTTTTCGCAAAGGGCCCTGAACTCTTTTGCTTTCGGCGAGACCGCGGGCACGTCAATCCTTGTTACCTCGAAACTCTCTTCTCTCAGCCTGTCCTCGAACCCGTACATCGTACACCCGATATACCGTATCCCGGAATGCCGATATATCGGTTACTGGTACTCCGAGGGTTAAACATTTAAGCAAAGGGTCCGCTTACCGTACGATAACATGGCAGACGCTACTGCAGAGAAGAAGATCGCCGCGGCAATGAAGCTGATGGACGACGGCGATTTCAAGAAGGCATACCCGCAATTCAAAAAGCTGACCGAGGAGTTCCCCGACGATGCCGAGTGCTGGTACGCCCGCGCCGAGTGCGGTAACTATGCGTCCGGAATGTTCGGTGCCAAGATCAAGCCGGAAGAGATAGCCACTGCGTATGAGAAGGCATGCGAGCTGGACCCGGAGAATGTCGACTACTATCAGTCCTACGGGCTGTTCTGCATATCCGTGAACAAGTTCGACGACGCAGAAAAGCTCTATAACGAGGCGGCAGAGATGGACGAATCGAGGGCCCCCTCGTTATACTCGGAGTTCGCCATCGAGTACTACAATGTCATCATGGCCAACTACGGAGATATACCCGAGGACCCCAAGGCCGCCGAGGCCGTCAACAAAGCGCTGGTGCCTTACAAGAAAAAGGCGCTGGCATATATGCTCAAGGCCCTGGAGATGTCTTCCGAGGAAGCTAAGTCGCTTCTTTGAGGCGATACAGGCATCATTTTTTCCGTCCCGCTCCTGGAACGCGATGCGGCGGGCGGTCCCGTTTTTTTCACAGGTCAGGCAACGCCCCATCGGTGTTTTTTCACAAGCCGCGCCCCCGGTCCGCAATGCGTATGGCGCGACGCACGATCCCCTGAAGAAAAGTAAAAGATGGTAGCGAGGGATCGATTTGAACGATCGGTCTCCGGGTTATGAGCCCGACGGGATATCCTGGCTACCCTACCTCGCTATGCGTCGCTCTATCCGTACTCTGTATTTATCTTTTATGATGTAACGGGACTTAAGCAATGCGTCAGAGGAATTTTTTCAAAAACATAAGGTCCTGGAGGTTGCCTTTGATCTTGATCTTCTTTGTGATGTAGGCCTTCATCGGCCTGAGTTCCCCGTCGATCATGGCCTGAAGGCTCTCGGGAGTGGAGATCACGGTGATGTCGGAATCGGGTATGGCCTCGGCCCTGAAGTCGCTGATCCTGGAGTCGTGGAGCTTCATTCCGTAGGATTCCGTCCCCAGGTCGATGGTGAAGGTCTTGCTTAGGTGCGCCAGCTCTTTCCTCAGCTTCTCGTCGCCCTCGCTTTTCTTGTTGAACTTGTCCACCATGCCCCGTATCTGTTCCTCCAGGCTCATCATATCACCAATCGCTTATCTTGGTGTTCGCCGCGAGGGACATAAAATGTCTGACCGGCTCCCAGGAACACCTAGTGTGCTTCGGGGCACGTCCGTTTTCTTTTATCCACTTTTCTATGAAATCCATGGTGATGCGGTCGCTCGGATATCCGCTCCCGACATCGATGCCGAATTCTTCGGAGATCTCCGCTATGCGGCGGTCCCTCGTCACCTTCGCCACGATGGACGCAGCCGAAACGACCGGATACCGGTCGTCGGCCCGGTGTTCGGCGACGACTTTGCATTTCCCGCCGCATCTTGCCGCCATAGATGCCGAGAAACCTCTCTCGTTGACGTCGGGACAGTCGGCGAACACGGTCCCGGCGGGCAGTTTTTCGAACGCCTCCGCGAACATGCCCAGCTCTATCTCGTTCAGAGAGGCGCCCTTTCTCAGACGGTCTATCTCCGAGGCCGGCATCTCTATGACGCATGCGTCGTATCCGGCCACGATCTCCGCGTAAAGGGACTCTCTCTTCTTCGGTGTAAGCTTCTTAGAATCCCTGACGCCCATGGAGGCCAATCCCTCATCGCCGTCCGTACGGACGATCCCCACGACGAGGGGCCCCATGACCGAACCTCTGCCCGCCTCGTCGATTCCGCAATATGCCATCAAATCACCAATATACCAGAAAAAAGGTAACCATATATAATTTAAGTGAGGTCGTGCCTACAGAACAGAACATGAATTTAAAGTGCGATGTCCAGTACGGAAAGGCCGACATGGGCTTCAGGTTGACCCGAGTTGGTGTTACCGGCGTCAGAAAACCCATAATCGTCAAGAGAAAAGGGGTAAACAACGAGCTCAACAGGGCCCTGAACTGTAGCATCGATATTTTTGTCGACCTTCCCGCAGAGCAGAAAGGCTCCCACATGTCCAGGAACGTCGCGGTTCTCACCGACGTCGTCCTAGAAAGCATATCGAAGCCCGTGGCGGGCCTGGAGACGGTGGCCGCCGACATGTGCAAAAGGCTTCTCGTACACCATGAGTACGCCCAGGTGACCGGCGTCTACATAACGACCAACTACTTCAAGCCCAACATCACCCCCAACGGAAGGGAGACCTATGAGGTCTACAAGCTGATCGCAAAGGCCACCGCCGTCCGCGGCGAAGGCGTGCGCAAGACGATAGGCGCCGAGGTCATCGGAATGACCGCATGCCCCTGTGCGCAACAGACTGTTACCGAGATCATGGAATGCGTCGGCGGGTCACCGGTAATATCCCACAACCAGAGGAACATATGCACCGTGACCGTCACCACCGGCGAGGAGGAAGAGGTCGAGGCCGATACTCTGATAGACCTGGTCGAGGCGTCGTTCTCGTCGCCGACCTACGAGCTCCTGAAGAGGGAGGACGAGGGGATGGTGGTCATAAACGCTCACAAGAACCCCAAGTTCGTCGAGGATGTGGTCAGGGGCGTGCTGAAAAGGATGGTCGAGAATTATCCCGAACTTCCGGACGACGCCGAGATCATGGTCAGGAGCGAATCCGAAGAATCGATCCACAAGCACAACGCGTTCGCCCAGAGGGAAGCCACGATGGGAGAGCTTAAAGAAGAGGCCGAGTGATTCACTCGGCCGCCTCTTCTATCGTTTCAAGTTTCTTTTCGAGTATCGAGATGTCGCAGACGTAGATGTCATCGGGCAGCTCCATGTCCTCCAGGCATCCGACCCAGTATACAACGACGCCGGGCCCGAATATCTGAGTGTACGGCACGAGCTGCTTGCGCGCGTTGAACCTGAACTCGATATTGTCTCCGAAAGAGGCCTTGCTCTCGATCCAGTATATCTTCTTGCCCTCGTACATCATCGGCTTGTCCAGAAGGCTGTCGGGGGTCTTCTCGAACTCCCCGCGCAGTTCGTTCTCGGTCCTGTACCCGATCCCCTGTCCGTTCAGCCAGTTCTGCAGCAGTTCCTCTCCCCATTCTCCTCGCTCTTTCTGTTTCTGGGTGCCGTACGGGGAATAGATCAGATCGTTCTCCGTGACCTCCCTCAGCTCGTCGGCGGTCTCCCTGCTTTCGAGCTTGTCAGGGTCCCTGACGAACTCCCAGAACTGCTTCTTGGAAGCCCCGTCCTCCTGAAATATCATCATCGCAGTGAGTATAGGAGGGAAACGGTTCCTTTCGGCGATCTCCATGAGGGTCTTTCCCTTCTTCCAGTCCTTGAGCATGAACTTCGCGTTCTTTTTGACGACGTAGAAACGTTTCTTGACGTCCCTCGAGGTCTTCTGCGTGAACAGGGACTCGAGCATCCTCCTGTCGTATCCCTCCGACTCGAACGTTTTGACGTCCGCGGCGGTCTTCAGACCGTTATATATCCTCTTGTATTCGGCGTAGTCCATCTTAATCAGCCGCTAAGGTTGCGTACTAGGTCCTCTGCTGCCGCGAGCACGACGTCTCTCACCATGGAGGTCGGCGGACAGTAGGCGTTCTCTGCCTTGGCAAGGAAGTCCTCGGCGGTCGTTCCGAAAAGGACGGCCGAAGTGAGCCAGTTGATGCGGCCCGTGGCGTCCTCTCCTGCAAGGATCTGCGCCCCCACGATCCGGTGGGAGCATCTGTCGGCGGATATCTTGACCACGAGCCTTTTTCCTCCCGGAGAGTATCTGGCTCTCGTAAATCCTTCCGCCTTGCCTTCTGCGACGGAGATCCCGTACCAGGACGCAAGGCCCTGCGACAGCCCGGTGCCGGCGATCTGTATGTCGCCGATGACGCTGACCCACGGGCTGGCCGTCGCTCCGAAGACCGCGCGGTCCCCGGCGGCGTTCCTTCCGGCGACGTCGCCCTCCTTCACTGCGGAAGACCCCAGCTGGCTCATGGTCGGGCCGGGCATCGCCGCCGACTGGCACTGTATAAGGTCGCCTGCAAGGAATATGTCGTTCACCAGGCGCCCCCTCCTGTAGGGCTGCAGGGTGGGCGAGACAGCAACGGCTCCCAGCTGGCCGATGTCGAGCCCTAGCTCCTTCGGTATGTCAAGGTTGGCGCGCACGCCTGTGGCGAATATCACCATTCCGCAGGGATAGTCCTTGCCGGCGGCCCTGACGCCGGTCACTTTATCGTCTCCGAGGACCGCCTCCACAGGCGCCTTCAGGACGATCTTCACGCCCATTTCCTCAAGGTGCTTCTGGACGGGCACGGCCATGTCGGAGTCTGCTATGCGCGGGATAACCTGGTCCATCATCTCTATGACGGTGACATCCTTCCCCGAATTTCGCAGCGCGACGGCCATCTCCAATCCGATGACGCCTGCGCCGGCGATGACGACCCTGTCGGTCCCCTTCATGCAGGCCTCTATGTCCTTCCCGTCCCTGACGGTCCTTACCGTGAAAACTCCTTCGAGGCCCACTCCGGGGATGGGCGGGACGAAGACCCTCCCGCCGGTGGCGATGACCAGGGAGTCGTACGGGTACCTTTTTCCGCCCGCCGCGACCTCTTTCGCGTCCGCGTATACGGATTCGACCTTGGTACGGGTCAGGACGGTGATGTTCTTTTTTTCCGAATAATACGCCGCATCATGCATGACGATACGGTCCCAGCTGTTCTTCCCTTCGAGGACCCAGGGTATGGCGCAGGGTGAATATGCGATGTCCTCGTCTTCGGTGATCACCGTAATCTCAGAATCAGGATCAAATTTTCTGGCCGAGGATGCCGAAGTCATGCCGGCGGCCCCCGAGCCTATGATTATTATTTTTTTAGCCATGTGGCTTACCGGACGGGGGATTAATATCGACTGATATTAACGTTTCCTGGCGCGAAGAATCCTGCGAGGGCCTCCCGGACATGGAAAACGATATTATCGCGCAACACGGTCGCAGGGTTATGGTCATAGACGTAGGGCACGATGAGGGGGGCTGCGTATTCAAGATATACGTAGACGGGGAAGAGGCCGGGTACCTTTCATACGATATGGATGCTGGCACATTGGATATAGAGCATACGGTCGTAGATCCACTCTTCAGAGGCCGTGGCCTGGGCAGGGTGTTGGTCGAGGCCGCCGTCGAGTATGCAAAATGCAGGAGCGTGGAGGTACGTCCCTTCTGCTCCTACGCCAGAGTCCTCATGGAAAGGTGATCCCGACGGGCCCGGACCCGCATCCGGGCCGTCCGCAATCAGGAAAGAATATAACGCAGACTGCGTTTGGTCGTCTGGATATGAAGGAAAGGAACCCATCGGAACCGGAGGCGGTTTGGAAGGAGAAAGACGTTTCGTCAGGCAGGACCGTAGATGCGATGGTGGCCATCATGCGGACCAGCGGATGCCGCTGGGCGAAGGCAGGGGGCTGCACAATGTGCGGATACAGGGAGGCCTCGCTTCCCCAGACCACGGAGTCGGACCTGATGTCCCAGGTGGACCGCATTATCGAGAGGTACAAAGGCGAGCCGTTCGTCAAGTTCTACACTTCGGGCAGCTTCCTGGACACAGGAGAGATACCTGTAAGTGTCAGGGAAAGGATCTTCGACGAGTTCTCGGAATGCGAGAGGATACTTGTGGAGAGCCGCCCCGAGTTCGTCAACGAAGAAACGATCGGGTCTCTACCCAAGACCGCCACCGTGGCTCTGGGGCTCGAGAGCTCAGACCCCGAGGTACTCCGCAGGTCCGTCCACAAGGGCTTCACCCCCGCCGAAAGCAAGAGGGCCGGGACCGCGGTCCGGGACGCAGGGCTTTCCGTGAGGACCTACCTGTTGCTCAAACCAATATACCTGACGGAGGGCCAGGCAATTGAAGATTCCGTCCGCTCCGCACTTTTCGCGGACCCCTGGTCCGCCGAGATATCCATAAACCCGCTGAACGTCCAGTTCGGCACCCAGACCGAAAGGCTGTGGAAGCGCGGGGAGTTCAGGGCACCTTGGATATGGTCCCTTATCGAGGTCTTCAGACGTCTGTCCGGAAACATAAGTGCCAGGCTGATGTCTTCTCCCTCGGGCGGAGGCTCCCAGAGGGGTGTTCACAACTGCGGTGAATGCGACCGCAGGGCTCTTGACGCGGTCGAGAAGTTCTCATTCTCACAGGACGTCAGGGACCTCGACGTCGCCTGCGCCTGCGTCGAAAAGTGGAAAGATTACCTCAGAGCCGAGAAGATGCTGGGTACCTCGGCCGACCTCGAAAGGGGCATAATTAATGACCTGGCACTTAGGATGTGAGGATATGGTTGACTACGATATCAAGAAAGGATGGGCAGGAAAGATCGAGGGCGAAGGACTCGAGAAACTGATGACTGAAACGTTCGGGAACGCCCACAAGAAAGGCGGTGCGATAGTATCGAAGTACGGTGTGCTCGAGGCGATAGAGGCCGAGATGACTTCGAAGTCGATACTGCGCGTCGAGACCGCTAACGTCTCCGGACCGATGACCGACGACGATATTCTGGATACGAAGAGGAAGCTCAACGCTTTCGTCGAGGCCGCCACGGGATTCGATGTCAAGGCGCGCAAGAAGCGTGCCCAGGACAAGGCCAAAAAAGGTCTCCTCTGACAAACCAAACTCTCCTGTCCCATTTTTCATATATGGGCGGCAGGAGGATTTAAGTACAACATGGGAATACCATCGCTAGATTGGACAATATGATGTCCGACCAGACGCACGGGCTATGCGATTGCATCCCATGCTCGCCCCGCGAAAACATGATTTTGGGGCCGAACAGGCGTCACGGTCGGAATATCCAGACGTTCCGTCGATTAAGACAGCGAGGTTAGCGAAGAGACCCTCGCGGGAAGTGAAAAAATGTCACAGAGGAGACGTCCTAAGAGAGGATCCAGGGCCTACGGCCCTAGGAAGAGAGCGCAGGCACAGAGGCCCAGGTTGGACTCTTGGCCAGAGGTCGGCGGGTCCCCCAAGATACAGGGATTCGCAGGCTATAAGGCCGGGATGACGCATGCCTTCATCGTCGACAAGCGCGTAAAGAGCACCACATCAGGAATGGAGGTCCAGACCCCGGTAACCGTTATCGAGGTCCCCCCCATGAAGATCGCAGCGGTGAGATTCTATGAGAACAGCACGCTCGGCCTGAAGACCGCCGGCGAAGTATGGGCCAACGACCTGGACCCCCTTCTCGAAAGGAAGATGAGGGTGCCCAAGGAGCACACGGCCGAATCTTTCGCCAGGTATGACGGTCTGGACACAGAGGACATACGTGTTCTCGCATACACCCAGCCCAAGCTCGTCAGCGGAGTGCCCAAGAAGGTCCCCGAGCTCATGGAGCTGAGGATCGGCGGAGGAACCATCGCAGAGAGGCTCGCCTACGCCAAAGGGATCCTGGGAAAAGAAATGACAGTGACCGACTTCGCCCCGGAGGGAGCGTTCGTCGATGTAATAGCGATCACTAAAGGGAAGGGATTCCAGGGCGCTACCAAGCGCTGGGGGGTCAAGCTTCTGTCCCACAGGAACAGCAAGCACCGCCGCATGATCGGTAACCTCGGACCCAAGAGGCCCGGATACGTAAGGGGAACCGTCCCCATGTCCGGTCAGATGGGATACCACCAGAGGACCGAGTTCAATAAGAAGATAGTCAAAGTAGGAGAAGAGGGCGCCGAGATCAACCCGAAGGGCGGCTTCCTCAACTACGGAGAGGTAAGGAACACCTACATCCTCGTGCGCGGCTCCGTTCCGGGACCCACCAAGAGGATAATCAGGCTGAGAGATGCAACAAGACTGCCCAAGAAGGCGGACACGGGTGTACCCGAGATAACATATGTGTCCACCGAATCCAAGCAGGGGGCATGAGGATGAAACAGACAAATGTTTACAATGTACGCGGAGAGGTCTCCGGCAAGACGGACGTTCCCGCAGCCTTCGAGACCACGTTCAGGCCGGACATCATAAAGAAGGCCGTCCTCGCCGCCGCCGCCAATTCCAGGCAGCCCTACGGACCCAACAAGGGATCCGGGCAGAGGCACTCCGTCAGCACATGGGGGAAGGGACGCGGAGTCTCCCGTGTCCAGAGGATAAAGGACGGAAGGAAAGGAGCGCAGTCCCCCAACAACGTTTCGGGACGCAGGGCTCACCCCCCGATGCCCGAGAGGAAATGGGAACAGAAGATCAACAAGAAGGAGCTGGCGATCGCACGCAGGTCTGCACTCGCAGCCACAGGCGATGTCGAATGCGTCAAGACCCGCGGTCACAAGTTCGACGACTCCGTATCATTCCCGATCGTGGTCGAGGACGCCTTCCAGGAGATCGCGACCACCGCGGAGGTGGCCGAGTTCTTTGATAAGATCGGCATCGGATACGACGTCGACCGCGCCAAGGACGGTACCAAGATCCGTGCCGGAAGGGGAAAGATGAGGAACAGGAAGTACCGCACCCCGGTGTCCATACTCGTAGTGGTATCGGACAGGGACGTGCCGGTCTTCAAGGGCGCCTCCAATCTGGCAGGCGTCGAGGTGGAGACCGTCGGCACCCTCAACACGGGCATCCTGGCCCCCGGAGGGGACGCAGGCAGGCTTACGGTGTACACCCAGTCAGCATTCGCAAAGATAGGAGAGTGGACACAGTGAAGCAGAGCGACGTTCTGATAAGACCGTACGTCACAGAGAAGTCGATGAACCACACGTCCGGCACCCCTACACAGGGATTCAGGGACGGCAACAAGATCGAGTTCATCGTTCACAGGCAGGCCGACAAGCCGACCATCAAGGCGATCTTCGAGGAGCGCTTCGAGGTCAAGGTCGACAAGGTCTGGATAAGGATAGAGAAGGACGGCAAGCACGCCATCATCAAGCTGTCGGAGGGATACTCCGCAGAGGATGTAGGCATGAGGGTCGGAGTATTCTGAGGTGAGATGAATGGGAAAGAGATTGAGAACACAGAGAAGGGGGCGCGGAACGCCCCTGTACCGCTCTCCCAGCCACAGGCACGTCGACGATGTCAAGCTGCCCCCGACCAATGAGGGCACGGGCATAATCACCGATCTGATACAGGCGCCCGGCAGAACATGCCCACTTGCCGTTGTCGATTTCGGCGGAAAGTACGACTACCAGCTCGCGGCCGAGGGAATGAAGGTCGGACAGACGGTCAGTGTCGGCGGCGATACGGTCAGGCCCGGTAACATCACCGTCCTGTCCATGATCCCCGAGGGAACGCTGGTCCACAACATCGAGGGCAAGCCCGGAGACGGAGGCAAGTTCGTCAAGACCGCAGGCACGTCCGCAACGGTCGTCAGCAGAGGCGACGCGGTCGTCCTCCAGATGCCCTCGGGCGTGCTCAAGGAGTTCCACCCCACATGTCGCGCGGCGATAGGTATAGTCGCAGGCGGCGGAAGGGTCGACAAACCGCTCGGCAAAGCCGGCAGCAATGCGCTGGCCCTCAGGTCCAGGTCTAAGGCCAACAAACACGTGAAGGGAATCGCCATGAACGCTGTCGACCACCCCCACGGAGGAGGAGGCCACCCGCACGTCGGAGGACCGAACTGCCAGAAGAGGACGGCATCGCCCGGACAGAAGGTAGGGTTCATTGCTAAGAAGAAGAGAACCAAAGGTAAGAGGTAATTAAATGGCTAGTAAAATAATCCAGGGATCGGCCAAGGCATCCAGGCGCAGGACCAGGAAGAAGGCGTCAGCGATCCAGTCCAGGAGGAAGAAGGAGTTCCTCTACCGCGGGTTCACGATGGACGAGCTTGTGGTAATGTCCTTCGACGAGATAATCGGACTTCTGCCATCCAGGGCCAGGAGGACGTACCTCCGCGGTCTCAACTACGAGCAGCAGCTGCTGTTCGACGAGCTGACGACCGCCGAGAAGACGATCAGGACCCACCGCAGGGACCTCCCGATCATACCCCAGTTCGTCGGAAAGACGGTCGCCGTCTACAACGGCAAAGAATTCAAAGAGGTCGAGATCAAACCCGAGATGATCGGGCACTTCCTCGGAGAGTTCGTGATGAACAGAAAGACGCCGCAGCATTCGGGACCCGGTGTCGGTGCGACAAGGTCCTCGAAGTTCATGCCGCTGAAGTGAGGTGAAGATGATGAGTTCAGGATATACAGCAACATCCGACCCGGACATCTCCGCCAAGGCGGTCGGCAAGGACATACCCGTCTCCCCCAAGTTCGCCCGCGAGGTCGTAGGAATGATCCGCGGAAGAAAGGTCGAGGAGGCGGCGGTGATGCTCGAGGAGGTCATCGCGAAGAAGAGGGCGGTCCCGCTGAAGAGATACAACAAGCGTGTGTCCCACAAAGCGGGCATCGGCCCCGGAAGATACCCCGTGAAAGCGGCCAAGGCGATCCTCTCGATCATCGAGAGCGCATCGTCCAACGCCGAATACAAGGGGCTGGACGTCTCCAGCATGTCCATAGCGACCATCTCCGTCTCCAGGGGAGTGACCGTACCAGGTCACATGCCCAGGGCGCACGGAAGGGCGACGCAGTGGAACCAGGAGACCGTCAACATAGAAGTTATAATAGAGGAGGTTGAGTGAAATGGCATCTGAGAGGAAGTTCGTTTCCGAGAACATACGCAGGGTCCTCCTGAAGGAGTTCCTTATGAAAGAGGTCAGCCGCGCAGGCTTCGGCGGGCTCCAGGTGCAGAGGGGACCTAACGGTACCCGCGTGGAGCTCACCACCGAGAGGCCGGGACTGGTCATCGGGCCCCACGGGCAGACGATCAAGGCGCTCACCGCCGCGATCAAGAACGATTTCAACTTCGAGAACCCCTTCATCGAGGTCGTCGAGGTCGAGAACGCGAACCTGAACGCCCAGATAATGGCAGAGAAGCTAGCCTTCTCGCTTGAGAGAGGATGGCACTTCCGCAGGGCAGGGCACTCCACGGTCCGCAGGATCATGGACTCCGGCGCGCGCGGATGCCACATAATCCTCGCCGGAAAACTGACCGGACAGAGGCACAGGACCGAGAAGTTTAAAGAGGGCTACATCAAGTTCTGCGGAGAACCCAGCGAGGTGTTCATCACCCGCGGGTTCGCCGTCGCCAAGCTCAAAATGGGCGTCATAGGCGTGACCGTCGAGATCATGGACCGCGACTCCAAGCTGCCTGCCGACATCTCCGTCGCCAGCAAGACCGAGGCCGCCGAGCTCCTTCCCGACATGTTCAAGGCCGAGCAGACGCAGGCCGCCGAGCCTGTCGAAAAGTCCGTTGAGAAGGAGGCCGTCTGATGGCATCCATCAAAGCGGCCGACATCAGGAACATGAGCGCCGAGGAGCGCAATCAGAAGCTCAAGGAGCTCCGCAACGAACTGATGCATGAGAGGGGAGTCTCCGCCACCGGCGGAGCCCCCACCAGCCCCGGCGCCATACGCGCCCTCAGACTGAACATCGCCCGGATTCTTACCATCCAGAAGGAGGAGGAAGAAATCTGATGGGTGGAATCTGTCCTGTTTGCGGGCTTCCGGAAGAGCTGTGCATGTGCGAGGAGATCGCACGCGGGCAGCAGAGCGTCAGGATATCGGTGGACAGCCGCAGATACGGCAAAATGGTCACGGTTATCGACGGTATTGATGAGAACGACATCAACATCTCGGACCTGGCGAAGCAGTTGAAGAACAAGTGTGCGGCCGGAGGAACCTACAAGGACGGCCGTATCGAACTTCAGGGCGATCACAAGAAGAAAGTGAAAGCGGCCCTCGAAGAGATGGGCTTCACGACGGAAGTAAGATGAATGAAAAAGGTGGACCTCATGAGAACTGAACTCATTGGATTGGACGTGGAAGTGCTGTCAGCACCATACTCGGGAATTACCGGTAAAGTGGTCGACGAGACCAAGAACACGTTCACCATCGAATCGGCCGGAACTGAGAAAATGGTACCCAAACCAGGCAATGTGTTCAGATTCGTCATGCAAGAAGGGAAGATCGACCTCGAGGGGTCGGAGATCCTTTTCAGGCCCGAGGACAGAATCAAAAAAGTAAGGTGATTATTATGACAGCCAGAAACATCGGAATTGACGTAAAGGCCCCCGAGGCGGAATGCGCCGACCCGGACTGCCCGTTCCACGGCAG
Source organism: Methanomassiliicoccaceae archaeon UBA421 (assembly GCA_002498365.1). Lineage (GTDB taxonomy): Archaea > Thermoplasmatota > Thermoplasmata > Methanomassiliicoccales > Methanomethylophilaceae > VadinCA11. The sequence goes on from DAHB01000002.1 coordinate 58,264, forward strand.
CCTCCCGGTCAGGGGTCAGATTATTGACGGCGTCATCGCGTCTGTTAAAATGGACAAGACGGCGGTGGTCGAGCGCACGCTCACCAGGTACGACCAGAAATACGAAAGATACGAGAAGAGGACGAAACGCTACTCCGCACACCTCGCGCCCTGCATGGCCGTGAAGGTGGGAGACAAGGTCACCATAATGGAGTGCCGTCCCATCTCGAAGACCGTATCGTATGCGGTAATAGCCAAGAAGGAGTGAGCCGGATGAAGGGAATCGCAGGTAACCAGACGAACGGCCTCATAGTGGGCTCCCGTCTCAACGTGATAGACAACACCGGCGCCAAGGTGATCGAGATCATAACAGTGCCCAGCTACCACGGCGTCGCAAGGAGGCTTCCTTCCGCCGGAGTGGGCGACATGGTCATAGCGTCTGTCAAGAAGGGGACCCCCCAGATGAGGAGGCAGATCGTGTTCGCGGTGATCGTCCGTCAGAGGCGTGCAATGAGGCGCCCCGACGGGACCATGGTGTCCTTCGAGGACAACGCGGCGGTCATCGTTACAGACACCGGAGAGACAAAAGGTACCGACATAAAGGGACCGGTGGCCAGAGAGGCCGCCGAGAGATGGCCCCGCGTGTCTTCGACCGCCAACATAATCGTGTGAGGCATCAGGATGGCAGCAAGCAGCAAAGCAAGGGTCCAGAGGAAGAGGCAGGCCAACGCGCCGGCCCACGTGAAGAGAAAGATGGTCTCATCCCACCTGAGCGACGCCCTGCGCGAGAAGTACGGAGTACGCACCGCCAGGGTCTGTAAGGGCGACACGGTCGTCATACTCAGAGGGAACGAGGATATCCGCGGCACCGAGGCGAAGGTCCTCGACGTGTTCACCGACACCGGCCGCGTGTCCATCGAGGGAATTACGATCAACCAGGCCGACGGGACCGCAACGGTGCGCCCGATCCACGCCTCCAACCTCGTCATCGTCAAGATGAACGACGAGGACCCCTGGAGGATGGACGCCCTGGAGAACAAGAAGGAGGCTAAACAATGAGCGACCACATGAAAAGACTGGCCGCGCCCAGATCCTGGCCCATAAAAAGGAAATCCAGCGTCTGGACGGCCAAGCAGTCTCCCGGAGCGCACTCCGTGGAGAACAGCATGCCCGCGGTCACCGTCCTTAGGGACATGATCGGGGTCTGTGACACCGCGAGGGAGGCCAAGAGGATCATCGGAAACCGCGAGGTTCTTGTCAACGGCAAGCCCGTCAAGAACCCCAAGGCGCCCGTCGGAATAATGGACGTCGTCTCTATACCGAAGATGGAAGTCCACTACCGCATTCTTTTGACCGACAAGGGAAAACTTACCGCTACCAAGACCACCGAGGAGAGGTCCAAATGGACCCTCTGCAGGGTCGAGGGCAAGACGCTCCTCAAGGGCGGCAAGTACCAGATCAATCTGAGCGGCGGAAGGAACATCATCCTTGACAAGAACGACTATAAGACTGGCGACACCCTGAAGATCGGCTTCGAGGAGCAGTCGGTCCTGGCGCACTACGGGCTCGTTGCCGGCGCATCGGCTATGATCATCGAAGGAGTCCACGCCGGAAAGGCGGAGACTGTGTCCGAGTACCTGGTGACCAGGAGCAACGGTGCCAATGTCGTCAAGTTCGAAGGCGGGGCCGAGACCGTGAAGAGAAACGTCTTCGTCATCGGCGGAAAGAAGCCGGAGATCATACTCCCGGGGGCATCTGAATGACCGGGATGAAGGATATCCGCGTAGAGAAGGTCGTGGTGAACATCGGCGTCGGCGAGGCGGGCGAAAGGCTCGTGAAGGCGCAGAAGGTCCTACAGATGGTAACGGGACAGAAGCCCGTGCAGACCATGTCCAAGACGATCAACAGGGACCTGGGAATACGCGTGGGCATGCCCCTCGGGTGCAAGGTCACCCTCAGGGACGAGACCGCCGACACGTTCCTCAGGAAGGCCCTGTCGATCAGGGAGAGCCGCATCCACAGCTACTCCTTCGACAAGGAAGGGAACATGTCTTTCGGAATCTCCGATTACACGGATTTCGAGGGGATGAAGTACGACCCCGAGATAGGGATCTTCGGAATGGACGTTAGCGTCGTTCTCAGGAGGCCCGGCAGCAGGATCGAGCGCAGAAGGCTCCTCACGAAGAGGATCCCCAAGTCCCAGCGCGTGGACCGCGACGAAGCGATCCAGTACATGATGGGCACTTATAACATCGAGGTGGAATGATGAAGCCTAAGAAACAGTTCGGAAGGGCGGTTGGATGCACCCGCTGCGGACGCAGAAGGGGAATAATCAGAAGGTACGGGATGCACCTGTGCCGCCAGTGCTTCAGGGACATCGCGCCGGAGCTGGGATTCAAGAAGTATTCGTGAGGTGATGATGAAATGCAGAGCGATCCACTCAATGACGCCATGTGCGTAATGAAAAATGCAGCTACGAACGGAAAGAAAGAATGCACCATTTCGTTGTCCTCTAAACTGATCGGCCGTGTGCTGAAGGTTATGCAGGACCACGGGTACATCAACCAGTTCGAGTACGTAGAGAACGGGAAGGCCGGAGAGTTCCACGTGATGCTCAAAGGCGCAATAAACAACTGTGGCGTGATAAAGCCCAGGTATTCGGTCAAGACCGACGAGATCGAGAAGTTCGAAGCGAGGTTCCTCCCCGCCCAGGACTTCGGACTCCTCATAATGACCACTACCGCCGGAGTGATCACCCAGGACCGTGCCAAGGAGCTCGGAATCGGCGGGAAACTGCTGGCATATGTATACTGAGGAATAAAGATGACAATAGCAGGGATAATCGAAAGCACCATCGCCATCCCGAAAGGAGTGACCGTCACCAAGGACGGGGCCGCTCTGAAGGTCAAGGGACCTAAGGGAGAACTGAGCAGAAACTTCGCACACCCCAGCGTTAACGTGGCTGTCGATGCACAGCACGTTGTAGTCAGTTGCGAGTACCCCAAGATAAGGGAGAAAGCAATGGTCGGGACGTTCGCCGCACATGTGAGGAACATGGTGCACGGCGTCACAGAGGGCTACACCTACGGACTCAAGGTAGTGTACTCTCACTTCCCGATGAAGGTCGCAGTCAAAGGCGACCGCGTCGAAGTGAGCAACTACCTCGGAGGCCACGCCATGCGCTACGCGGACATCGTCCGCGGGTGCAAGGTCAAGGTCAACGGAGCAGACATAACGGTCGAGGGTATCGACGTGGAGGCCTGCGGACAGACCGCTGCCAATATGGAGAAGGCGACCAGAAGGCTCGGATTTGACAAGAGAACATTCCAGGACGGAATATACATCGTCCACAAATCCCACAAGGTGAAAGAATGACCGTAAAGAACTTCAATGACCTTCCAGGCTTCAAAAACGAGAACCTGGCGGAGCTCAAGGCCATGGGCATCACCACGGTCTCCGAGCTCGCAGAGGCCCTCAACGACGAAGGCAAGATCAAAGAGATAATCAAAAACCTCTCGGGAGTCGGTCCTAAGACCGCCGAGAAATGGAAGGACGCCGTAGGGACCCCCGAGGAGTCCGCCGCCGAGCAGAAGGTGGAGGAAGCCAAGGTCTTAGAGGCGGGGGAACAGGGCGCCTATGTGGTCAAGGCCAAGCCCGAGCTCAGCGAAGAGACCGCTGACGCGCTCGCGGTCAGGGCCATAATCAGCGGCCGCAGGCCTGCCTTCAAGAGGCAGGAGTGGTTCAGGTACGCAAAGCTCGGAGACAGCTGGAGAAGGCCGAAAGGTATCCACTCCAAAATGAAGAGGAACCTCAAGAGGCGCCCGCCGGTGGTCGACATAGGCTTCCGCGGACCCGTATCCGTCAGGGACCTCCATCCGTCCGGATTCCAGGAAGTGCTCGTCCATAACGTAGGGGGGCTCGAGGACATCGACCCCAAGGTACAGGCAGTGCGCATCGGCGGGACCGTCGGGACCAAGAAGAGGATCGCCATAGAGGACAGGGCCGCAGAGCTGGGCATAAGGGTCCTCAACAGGATGGTGTGAAAATGACCAACCTCAGCAACCAGAAGAGGATGGCCGCAGAGATCCTCAAATGCGGAGAGAACAGGGTCTGGATAGATCCCAACAGCATCGACGACGTCGCAGAGTGCATCACCCGCGCGGACATACGCACGGCGATAAACTCGGGGACCATCAAGGCCAAAGCCAAGAACGGCACCTCGAGGGGAAGGATCAGACACGCCGCGGCGCAGAAGGCGTCCGGAAAGAGGAAGGGCCCAGGCAGCAGGGAGGGATCCGCGAACGCACGTGTCCGCGACAAGGCCCGCTGGATAGCCATCATCAGACCGATACGCGACGAGCTTAAGACCCTCAGGGAGAACGGCGACATAACGCCGTCCGTCTACAGGCTGTTCTACAGAAGGGCCAAGGGCGGACAGTACAAGTCGCGCAGGAACCTCAGGCAGCACATGACCAACCAAGGATACCTCAAGGAGGAGGAGAACTGATGGCAACAGGACCCAGATACAAAGTCGCCTTCCGCAGGAGAAGGGAAGGCCGCACGGACTACTACGTCCGCCGCAAGCTTCTCACCGGCCACGAGGTCAGAGCGGTGCTCAGGCGTTCCAACAGGAACGTCAGCGTGCAGTTCGCCACGTTCGCCATGGAAGGAGATAAAATATTGGCTACGGCCGATTCCAAAGAGCTCCGCGGAATGGGATGGGAGTACTCGTGCTCGTCCATACCCGCGGCCTACCTGACCGGCTACCTCGCCGGCAAGAAGGCCCTCGCGGCAGGCATCGAATATGCGGTGCTCGATATAGGGATGCAGAACCCGAAAGCGGGCGGAGTGCTGTTCGCGGCGGTCGCAGGAATGTGCGATGCCGGGCTCGAAGTCCCCCACGGAGAGTCCATACTCCCGTCCGAGGACAGACTGAACGGAAGTCACATCGACGAAGGAATGGAGGCGGCCATAGGCGGCCTCAAAGAGAAAATGGAGGCTGAATGAATATGGCTGATTGGATCCCGAAAACAAGGTTGGGACAGATGGTCCTCAACGGCGAGATCACCACCATGAGCGATGCGCTTGCAACGAAACTTCCGCTGCGCGAGGCCGAAGTAGTGGACATACTGCTCCCCGACATCAAAGATGAAGTGATAGACCTGAACATGGTCCAGAGGATGACCGACTCCGGAAGGAGGGTCAGGTTCGCCGCCACATGCATCGTCGGAAACGGCGACGGGTTCGTGGGGATCGGAAGGGCGAAAGGAAAGGAGGTCGGCCCTTCGATAAAGAAGGCGATCGACAACGCCAAGCTGAACATAATAGAGATCAAGAGAGGATGCGGTTCCTGGGAATGCGGATGCGGAAAGCCCCACTCCCTGCCGTTCGAGATAACCGGCGAGACCGGGTCGGTCTCTGTGTTCATCAAACCCGCGCCCCGCGGTATCGGACTTGCCGTGGGCGACGTGGCCAAGAGCCTTCTGACAATGGCGGGCGTCACCGACGCCTGGGGCTTCGCAAGGGGCAACACCAAGACGAAGGTCAACTACGCCATGGCCACCTACGAGGCGCTCAGGATGACGTCTGCGATGAGGGTCACCGAAGAGCAGGTCAAGAAGCTCAACATCGTATCCGGACCGGTCGGAATGACCGAGCCCGAGAGCGGGTTCACGGAGGATGAGTGAAATGGCATACGCAATAATACGCGTCCGCGGACAGCCTGACGTCAACTGCGACATAAGGCATACCATGTCCCTCTTGGGGCTCAACAGGGTCAACCACTGCGTGGTAATGCCCGAGTCCGATTCCATCAAAGGAATGCTGCAGATGGTCAAGGACTACTGCACCTGGGGAGAAATCGACGCAGAGACTCTTGCCGAGATGATCCGCCAGCGCGGCAGGGTCGAAGGCGGCGAGGACCTCACGGAGGACTTCCTCAAGGAGAACACCGAGTTCTCCGATGCCGACGGCATGGCAAAGGCGATAATCGAGAACAACTACAGGATGAAGGATGTAGAAGGCGCGAAACCCATATTCCGCCTGCACCCGCCCGTTAAGGGATACGAGGGCATCAAAAGACCTTACAAGGTCGGCGGGGCTCTCGGATACAGGGGATCGGACATCAACATTCTTATCAAAAGGATGCTGTGAGGGGTAAAAATGCCAAGCAGAACCAAGAAAATGAGAGGATCCAGGACCCACGGGCGCGGTAAGAAATCCGGCCGTGGAGCAGGTATCATCGGCGGTCACGGTATGGCCGGCCTGAGCAAGACGGGAAAGATGCGCATGCTGAAGTACTTCCCGGACCACTTCGGAAGACACGGCTTCAAGAGGCCGCAGTGCCAGGTCCAGGCCAATATAACCATCAACGTGTCCGAGCTCCGCGAGAACCTCGACGACTACGTCAGCAGAGGGTTCGCCAAGAAGGAGGGCGACGCGTACTGCGTCAACCTCACCGAGGCGGGCATCGACAAACTTCTCGGGAACGGGAATATCGATGTAGCTGTTAAGGTTACGGTAGCGCAGAGCTCGGAGAAGGCCCGCATGAAGATCGAAGCTTCAGGCGGCAGCGTTGCAGAGTGACGTCTGAGAGGAATTACGGATGGAAGAAAGACCCAGCCTGCTGTTCAAGTTGAGGCCCATATCAGACAGGTTGCCCTCGGTCCAGCGCCCGGAAGGGCACGTGCACTTCAGGACGAAGCTGATGTGGGTCATCATCGTCCTGGTGCTCTACTTCGTCATGACGAACGTGTACGTGTACGGGCTAGACCAGGGCGAAACCCTGGACCTGTTCGCGCAGTACAGGACCATCATGGCCGGAGCTTCGGGCACGATACTCCAGCTGGGCATAGGGCCCATAGTCACGGCTTCCATCATAATGCAGCTCTTCGTCGGAGCGAAGATAATCAAGCTAGATCTGACGAAACGCGACGACAAGGCATGCTACCAGTCCGTACTGAAGCTGCTGGTCATCGTCATGATCGTATTCGAGGCAGTGCCTCAGGTGTTCGGCTATCTCGTCCCGTCCTCCGGGCTCGTCGGCAATGTCGGCGGCGGGGGAGCGAAACTTGTGATCATAGCGCAGCTGTGCGCCGGCTCATACATAGTCTTCCTGATGGACGAGCTGATCTCCAAATGGGGCATCGGAAGCGGGATCTCGCTGTTCATAGCGGCAGGAGTGTCACAGGCGATATTCACGGGGACCCTCAACTGGAACCCCGTATCGTCCGGCGCGGCGATGAGCCTGGAGAATCCGCCCGCGGGGACCATACCCAAGGCCATATACATCCTCGCAAACACCAACTCGGGCGAGATGTCCAGCTGGGGATACGAGTCGATATTCCTTGGCGAACCGAACTCGATGGTTGCCCTCCTATGCACCATACTGATATTCTTCATCGTGGCATATCTGGAGTCCACCAGGATAGAGCTGCCGCTCTCCCACGGAAGTGCCAGAGGTGCGAGGGGGCGCTATCCCATCAAACTCCTTTACGCGAGCAACATACCGGTCATACTCATGTCCGCCCTGCTCGCCAACGTCAGCATGTTCGCCCTGCTGTTCTACACCAACGACTTCATGAGCGGGATCCCCCTGCTCGGGAATAATTCGGCGTTGGGGTATTTCGAATCCGGCTCTACATCGGCGGCCGGAGGCTTGGCATGGTATCTGTCAGCGCCCACGGGCCTGTCCTCTTGGCTGATGCCGATACTCGACCCCGGGGTCTACGGCAACGGGCACGGGGCGATAGCCAACGTGTCGCATGTGGCCATATACTTCACGGTGATGGTCATAGGCTCGATATTCTTCGCCAAATTCTGGGTGGAGACCACGAACCTGGGGTCCGAGGCGGTCGCCAATCAGATCCAGAAGAGCGGAATGCAGATACCGGGCTTCCGCAAGGACCCGAGAGTGCTAAAACGTGTGCTGGACAGATACATACCCACGATAACGATATTGTCGGGCGCCCTGGTGGGCGCGCTGGCCGCGTTCGCGGACATGCTGGGCACCACCGGCAACGCCAGCGGTACGGGTGTGCTGCTGACCGTGGGTATACTGATCAAGTTCTACGAGTCCATGGGACGCGAGCAGATGATGGAGATGAACCCGGTCATGAGAGGGTTCTTCGGGAGTGAATGAAAATGCCTAATCCAGGAAGCCCAGGTAACATGCCCAATACGATGGAGAACATGCCGCAGATGCCTAAGAACGCAATGCTGGGCATGCTGCTCTCGATGGGCGTGATGATAATGGTCCTGATGTACAGGGAGCAGGTGGGATACTATCTGAACTATGTCTTCCAATACATCGACTTCGGCGGCAAATACCCCGTCACGACGCTTATAATCGCCGGTCTGATAATGACCACTCTGAGCAGCGTGATCAGGTCGATCATGACCGATCCTCTGAAGATGGCAAAGACCCAGCATGTGCAGAAAGAGTTCAACCTCGAAATGCGGAAGGCGAGGATGGAGAACAACCTCTTCAAGCTGAAGAAGTTAACGGAGCAGCAGCCTAAGATGATGGCCGCTTCCATGAGCTCCAGCCAGGACCAGATGAAGATCATGCCGGTGACGATGATAATCGTCATACCGATATATGCATGGGTCTGGTTCTTCATAGGCGGCGACTCGGTAAGTACGGTCATCAACGTCCCGTGGGCGAGCGTGAACCTCCTCCACTCCTACGTGCTTCCCGCATGGATCCTCGTTTACACCCTGATAAGCATACCCATAGGACAGTTGGTCAATAAGATAATCAGGTTCATCCTCCTCAAAAGGCGTATTGACGAGATGGAAAAAGAGGGACAGAAGGCAGCGGTATAATGAGGATAACCATCAGCGGCCCTCCCGGTTCCGGGAAGACCACGGCCTGTGCCAGACTCTCTGAGGTCCTGGGTTACAGGGCCGAGGTCTTCGGCCGGGTCTTCAGGGAAATGGCCGCCAGGAAAGGTGTTTCGGTGTCCGAGCTCGGCATGATGGCCGAGAAGGACCCGTCCATCGACAGCGAGATAGACTCGATCATACTGGAGGTCGCCAGGGAGAACGACGACATCATCCTGGAATCCCGGCTTTCGGCGTATCTTACAAAAATGAACGGCATAGACGCCTTCAGGGTATACATGCACGCGAGCCCGGATGTCAGGATGAGGCGTATATGCGTCAGGGAGGACGAAGAATTCGACCGGACATGCGCCCAGACCATCGAGCGCGAGGAGTCGGAGGCCAGGCGATACATGATGTACTACGGGATCGATACCACCGATCTGAGCGTCTACGACCTGATAATCGATACCGACAAGATAAGCCCGGGCGAGGTGGTCGACACGATCATCGGAGCGATAAATGAAAGATATGCTTGTGAAAGACCCTGATACCGTTCAGGACAGGTGGGGGAAAAGACCTTCGGACAGGTCCGTAGGGGAGCTTTTACAGGCGGGCGTGATAACCCTCGACAAGCCTTCCGGCCCGACCTCGCATCAGGCCACCGCTTGGGCGAGGGACGCTATACATGCCGAAAGGATAGGTCACGGCGGAACTCTGGACCCCTACGTCAGCGGCGTCCTTCCCATAAGCACTGGGAAGGCCGTGCGCCTTACGGACATAGTTCTCTCTTCCGACAAAGAATACATCTGCTCGATGAAGCTCCATAAGGACCGTCCGGAGATGAAGATAAGGGAGGTCATCTCCCGTTTCAAAGGTAAGATCTATCAGATGCCTCCGGTCCGTTCATCGGTGAAACGTCAGCTGAGGATCAGGACGATCAAGGAGATCGAAATTCTAGAAATTGACGGAAGAAATCTCCTTTTCCGTCTCTCCTGCGATGCTGGCACATATGTAAGGACGTTATGTGTGGACATCGGCGAGGCCCTCGGCTGCGGGGCCAACATGGTGCAGCTCAGGCGCACCCGTTCGGGCAAGATGCACGAATCGGAGGCGGTAAACCTCCACGACCTCAGGGACGCATACGTTTTCTGGCAGGAGAAGGGGAGGGAGGAATGGCTGCGCAGCATGATCAGGCCGATGGAGGTGCTCGTGGAACCCCTCCCCAAATTTATCGTAAAGCCCACCGCTGTGGACGCTATATGCCACGGGGCGGACCTGATGATCGCAGGCGTGTACAAGCTTGACGATGAGATAAGGAAGAACGCCCTGGTGGCCCTAATGACCTCCAGGGGGGAGCTGGTGGCCATAGGCAAGGCGGCCATGTCGTCCGCCAAGATCATGGCCACCGGGAAGGGCATGGCCGTAAAGGTCGAAAGGGTGCTGATGGAACCGGGCCACTACCCGAAGATGTGGAAATTCTCCACAGATCTGGAAGATGACCCAGACATCTGATCCGCACGCACGCCCGACTTTTTAAGGGGACTCAGCCTAAATATATCTATATCGTTGACGGTACGGGGGATGGGGACAGATGTCGATTTTTTCTGGAAGGCAGACGGTGTTCGGACCGGAACTTATGTCCGTAGGGGATTTCGATCCCAGGGAGGACGGGGGCTACCGCAATGTCATCGTGACGCAGATCAAGGTCAAGCCCAAGCGCATGCTTTACGTACGCGTGAGGTCCGACAACCCGGTGGACGTGGCAGTGGTGGACCAGAAGGGGAGGCCCGTCGGCCATAAGGACGGCGTGACCGACGACATACTGGGGCCTATATCCACTGAAACATGGACCGATATGGGTTTCGCGGTGGGGCTGTTCAGAGGGGACAAGGCGAAGGCCGAGGTCGAGATATGGACTGAGCGCAGATGAAGCCGAAGATAGAGAAGGGGAAGAGAGGAACGTTCTGGTCGACAAAAATGTCCCGGGACCTGAGCCTTCTGAGGAAGGACGACAAATACATCGTGCTGCTGACCGTGCTGGCACTGATACCCTGCGCGGCAGCATACTATTATCTTTCGAAGACCGGAGATTATACTACGTACGACCTGATCCCACTGTTAACGCTGCCGCTTTTCTTGGACGGTATAGTGATATACGTCAAAGAGAGGCGCTGGAAGTCTTTCATTATCATGGTGTCGGTCGTCGCAGCGCTCTTCGTACTGCATAAGCTGGAATATATCCAGGTTACCGGGGACATCCTGTTCTTCGTGCTCTTCATACTGATAGGGGCCACAGGCGTGGTTGCGGTGGCGGAGGCGATACAGAGGGTCTCGTTCTATCGTGTGGTGCATTCCGTCGAATATATGAACGTCAAGAGGAAGCTAAGCCTCTGGGACAAGATGGTGGCATTCCTTTTCAACGTGCCGGATGACCTAGACACCCGCAACGTAACCATGAACTACAACTTTCAGAGGACGTCTATACCCTGGAAGGAGATGATCCAGACGATAACAATGGCGCTGATGCTCGGAATGTTCATCTGGATATACCTCTCGATGAACCCTGCGTTCATGAGAGAGGACTCTCTGAAATCCATTCCGATCTTCATGTTCTCCCTGGTCCTGGTAATTCCTCTTATCGTACTGCCTTTTACCGTTTTCAAGTCCCTCGATGTGAGAGTGGAGACGAACTATCGCGCGTTCCACATACACAGCGGAGTCATGGAGACGCTGAAAAGAATGGCCCTCCCCATAGGCGCGACCCTGATATTCGTTCTGCTGGCGATAAACACGTCCGACCCCGTTCAGGTGATGACTTACATAGGGGCGTCCGCTTTGGCTATAATATTCGTGGTGGGATACACGTGCATACTATACTACACCACGAACGAGAGGCCGCTGGTCAATGACATAGTCATCAAATGGCGGATATTCCGCCCGGTCCCTATATTCGTAAGCCTCGATGAAGGCGGGTCGGGCAGGGCCAGGTTCGACGATGCGCCGGGGACGCCGAAGAGGGACAAGTCCGATTTCGGCGAGCTTATACTCCCTCAGGGAAGATGATCAGCCCTGGAACTTCGGATTCATCTTACCGGGTGACGCCAGCGCCTTGAAGATAGGCATGAATACCTGCCCGGAGCTGAAACCTTCGGTCTTGTCGAGTCCGAGAAGCTCAGGTTCCTGGTTGTTGGTGATGATGATCTTGTATCTCTGCTCGGCGCCCTCCACCGTCAGCAGCGGGCCCTCGTAGGCCTGTGCGACCTCTAGAGCGGTCTCCGCCGTGTTCTGAATGTCTTCCGGAGTCATGGAATCGGGCACGTACACCAGGAAGGAGCACTCCCCCGTTTCGCCGTTCATCATGAACCGTACGTCGGATTCTCCGAGGCAGGCCCTGAACCTGTCGGCCTTTTCGCTGTCGCCCGCAAGCCCGCCCATCCTTTCGACGAAAACAAACGGTATATCGATATAGATGGCTTCTTTGCCGAGAACGCTCCACATGGCGGAGTGATTTCTAATTAGATAGATAAGGGATTCGTTTTCCGCACCTCCTCGCGAAATCACAGTGGCACATCATAAAGGTTAAAATCGTTGTGGTGCGTGAAGGTTCCGTTCGCAATGACAGAGGATTTCAAAGTCACGCCCTGGGAGGTCACCGGGGATATAGATTACGGCCTTCTCCAGGAAAGGTTCGGCACGACGCCGATAGACGGCGCGCTCCTCGAAAGGCTTTCCAAGTACGGCGATGTGCACCCGATGCTCAGACGCGGCATATTCTATTCGCACAGAGACCTCAACCAGTTGCTCGACGGTTACGAGAAGGGAAAGGAGTTCTTCCTTTACACGGGAAGGGGGCCGTCCGGGAACACACACCTGGGCCACATGATGCCTTGGATATTTAACAAGTGGATCCAGGACACCTTCGGCGTGCCTATGCTGTTCCAGATGACCGACGACGAGAAGTTCCTTTTCAAGGACCTCACGCTCGACGACACAAGGCGCATGGCCTACGAGAACGCCCTGGACTTTGTTGCCCTGGGCTTCGATCCCGATAAAACGAAGATAATCCTCGACACGGAGAACATCAAGTCCCTTTATCCGATAGCTTTGAAGGTATCGAAGAAGGTGACCTTCTCGACGGCCAAAGCGGTGTTCGGGTTCGACAATTCCACAAACATCGGTTCAGTGTTCTTCACTTCCATACAGGCCGCCCCTGCGTTCCTCCCCACCGAGGAGGCGGGCACGCAGGTCCCGTGCCTGATCCCCTGCGGAATTGACCAGGACCCGCACTTCAGGGTTGCGAGGGACGTTGCCCCCGGTCTCGGGTACCCCAAGCCCGCGATGATGTACTGCAAGATGTTCCCCGGTCTGGGAGGCGGTGACAAGATGTCCTCCTCCGACGAGAACGCGACGATATACACTACCGACGGGCCGAAAGCGGTCAAGAAGAAAGTGGGCAGGGCGTTCACCGGAGGATGTGTGTCCGTCGAAGAACAGAGGGAGAAAGGCGGGAACCCCGAGATCTGCGCCGTGTTCAAGTATTACTTCTACATGTTCGAAAAGGACGATTCAAAGATCAACGAGCTTGCCGACAGATGTCGCTCGGGCTGCATCCTCTGCGGAGAGTGCAAGGCCGAACTGACGACAAGGATAAATCTGTTCCTGGAGGACCATCAGGCAAAGCGCGAGGAGGCCCGCAAGATCGTCGGTGATATGGCCTACGGCGGGTTCAAGTGGAAGAAGGACGGCGAATAACATGGACCATGATGTTGCGGAAGGACTCAGCTATAACGAGACGAAACTTTTGCTGGCACTTCAGGCCGCAGGAGGAAAGGCATCTCCCGGCGAGCTGATATCCAAATACGACTTCTCTATCGAGGTCGAGGCCATGGGGGCCGCATCGTGGCTCGAGACAAAAGGTCTCGCTAGGATAACCGAGGAGAGCACGATGTTCTACTCCATCGGCGACGGGTCCGAAGCGGTAAAGGGGCTTCCTGAGAGGAGGGCCGTCGAGGCGATAGCCGCCGCCGGCGGCAAGATGGGGATGTCCGAACTTGCAGAGGCGATGCCGGGCGGAGAGGACAAGATAGCGGTCGGATGGCTGAAGAGGAAGGGGCTGGCCGACATCGTCAAGGAAGGCGGGTCCAAAACACTGGTGCTCACCGATAAAGGAAAAAAGTCCCGGGGGAAGAAATTGCCAGCGGAAGAATTCCTGGAAATGCTCCTCAAGGGACCTGTCGCCGAAAAGGATTCCGACAAGGACGTCGTTAACGAGCTGAAAGGCCGCGGCGGCATGATACGCGAAGCGCCCGTAGTGTCAAGAGAAATATTCCTGACCGATGAGGGCAAAAAGGTAGCGGTATCGGGGATAGTGCTCAAGAGAGAGATCACTGACATAACGGACCGCCTCATACAGAGCGGCGACTGGCAGGGCGGCGAATATCGCAAATACGATGTACGCACGTTCGCGCCCGCCATCTATCCGGCCAAGAGGTCCCCCATAACCAGGCTCAGCGACCAGGTCAGGCAGATGTTCCTGGACATGGGATTCGTGGAGATGTCCTCCGACTACGTTCAGCCATCGTTCTGGAATATGGACGTCCTTTTCACGCCCCAGGACCACCCGGCGAGAGACCTTCAGGACACCTTCTACCTGGACAACCCGTCATCCATACGCGAGGAGGACCAGGAGCTCGTCGGATACGTCAGAGAGCTCCACGAGAACGGCGGAGATACCGGGTCCACCGGATGGGGAGGGAAATGGTCGAGGGAATTCTCCGAGTCTCCCATCCTGAGGACGCACAGCACCGTTAGCAGCATACGGTACCTGGCGGCCCATCCCGACGCACCCTGCAAGGCGTTCTCGATATCCAGGATATTCAGGAAGGAGTCTATAGATTCCACCCACCTCCCGGAATTTACCCAGATAGAAGGCATTGTGATAGACGAGAATGCCAACTTCGATACGCTGATCTCGATAATACGCGAATTCTATGCAAGGATGGGCTTCGACAAGATCCGCATCAGGCCGGCATATTTCCCATACACGGAGCCATCCCTGGAGCTGGAGGTCTTCTTCAACGGGAAGTGGATGGAGCTCGGAGGCGCGGGGATATTCAGGCCCGAAGTGGTGGCCCCCTTCGGCGTTAAGCACCCGGTGCTCGCATGGGGCTTCGGGTTCGAGAGGCTGGCCATGCTCAAATGGAACATCAAGGACATCCGGGAGCTCTACATCTCCGATCTGGACACCCTCAGGAGCAGCAGGACCTTCTGATCAATCGAAAACCGGGACGACCTTGCCGGACCTGACGGTCTCGGCGAGCGCCAGTATGCTCTCTCTTCGTTTTTCGTTCCGGCATGAGGCCAGGGCCTTGCCCAGTATGCTCAGGCAGCCGTCCCTGTCGCCGCGCGCGTACGCTGCGCCCGCCCGAAGGACCAATATCTCGTCAAGGCGGGAGACGTCCCCCGTCTCGGTGAACTTTTTTATGGTATCGGACAGGGACCTTTCTGCTTCATCGTATCTGCCGAGAGCGTAAAGGGACCTGCCGACCAGCATCGCGGAACGGGCGGTGCCCTTTTCAGCATAGATCCTCCCTGCATCCTTTAGCGATCCTTCCGGGTCCCTCTTTATGAGCTTAGATTCGGCACGAACGATGTCAAACTCGTCGGAACCGTATCTTTCCAGCTCCGCCGCGGCCTTCTCGGCGAAATCCGCATCGCCGCACGCGACCGCGATACCTGCCCTGACGCTCCATGAAGCCAAAGGATTCCTGACGGGGTAGGCCATGCCCTTCACCGTTTCCAAAAGGTCGTCGTTATGGTTCTCCAGGAATTCCGCGCTTCTGCCGACCAGCAGCCGGTCCGCCTCCACAGGACGGCCGGCGACGGAAAGATGGTAAAGCCTTTCCTGGTCGTCCCCCAGGTTGTCCATCCACCAGTCTGCGGCGGCACTGTTCCACCTTCTTATCGAATCCGCGTCAACCGCGGCCAGGTAGCGTTTTTTGACGTCAGGGGAGATGCAGACGACCCCCTCATGGGTGGCCGGGACGACCCCGGAATCGGTGGGCGGAAGAAGCTTCTTGTCGACAGGCACCCTGATTACGCATGCCAGGCCCAGAGCGTCCCTGTCGGAGGGGCTGAGTTTGTCCCACATGAGGCCCGGGTCGCATTTTCGCATGTCCAGAACGGTCTCGAAGGGCACGCCCGCATCTTCAAGCTTCTTTTTCACGTGCTCCGCTTCGGTCCTGCCGTCCGGTTCCAGGTAGTATACCTTCCGTCTGATCCCGGAGCCTATCACATGGACCTGGTTTTCTCTAACCTTGCCTGCCTGCCTGAGCTTCTTCAGCTCCAGGGAGGAATGGGCCCTGGATATTCCCAGCGCGGCGGCGATCCCGTCCTGGGTCAGGTCGAACGGCAGGTTATAGACCTCCTCCTCGTTGACCATCCTGAATCTGCTGAGGTGTAGGAGGATCCTCTCTCGAATTGTTGCGGTCTCCATTGTAACGGTCATTGATGGAGGTGTGCGCATATAGTCTTTCTAGTATTATGGTATATATTCCGTCGACGTTGGGGCCGGTGATGAAAAGGCTGTTGGTCTGCAGCGAGCCCGATATTCCTTCGGCTAACATGCGGGACTGTCTATTGGAGATCCTGGATTGGGAAGATGCCGGCAGCGATGACGGAGCATCCATGATGCGCCACGGAGACACGTTCATGCTATCTTCCCAACGATGGCATGTGGATTTCGAGGATGTTCTCGAGGTCGCGGGGAGGTTCGGCGCAGACCCGGACCTGGTGATATTCATGTCCAGACATTCGTCGGAAAGCGGGCGCCCGGCGCTGACCGTCCACCCTATAGGCAACTATCACGAGAACGAACTCGGCGGAAGGCCCAGGAAGCTGGTAAGGTCCGCACCGGGATACATGACAGAAGCGCTGAGGCGCATATCCCGGCTCAATGACATGGACGGAACGCAGGTGTGCTTCGAAGTAACCCATCACGGGCCTTGGCTCGACCGCCCCACGTTCTTCATCGAGGTCGGAAGCGACGCTTCCAATTGGGGCAACAGGCACGCCGCCGACATCTTGGCACATGTGCTTGCAACGGACGCATGCAGCGAAAACCCAGCCGTCGTGGGAGTGGGAGGGGGCCATTATGCACCCAGGTTCACCGAGGCGGCCTTGAGCCTCAAGGCGGACTTCGGGCACATGGTCCCGAACTATCAGATGGAAGGCAGGGACGACGAAGAGGTCTCCAGGATGCTCCGCGAAGCATGCCTGGCCACCTGCACGAAGCTCATATTCATCCACAAGAAGTCGATGAAGGGCTCCCGGGCCGCCAGGATCAAAGATCTGGCGGCGTCGGAGGGACTGGAGGCCGTGGGCTCTTCGGACTTCGAGACATTGGATCAGTGAGATCTGACCACTGTGCCCTTGATACCGCGGCCGAGTATCGCGGACCTGAGGTCCTTGAGGTCTCTTCCGTGAACCATGAAGATGTCGATCTTGTGGTTCTTGGCGATCTCCACGCCCAAAGGATCGAAGATCCCCGATTTTGATGCGCCGTGCTCGCCGTATACAAGTTCTTCGAGCCTGTTGATGGTTATTTCCGAATACCGTTCCGCGCCCGGCACGGTCCGAGGGTCATCGGAGTACACTGCGTCCACCGACGTGGCGTTCACGATCCTGTCAGCCTTAAGCTCTTTGGCGAGCATCGAGGCGACCCCGTCCGTGGTGTGTCCGGGTTCGGTCCCGCCCATGACGACTATGCCTCCTTCCTCGCATCGCGAGGCGGCCTCCTCCACGGTCTCGGGTATGTCGGGGTAGTTGCCGTATCCCAGCGCAAGGTCGAGCAGGCCGGCGTTCATCCTCGTGGCGCTGATGCCGAAAAGGTCCTGCTGGTACATCGTGCCGCCGACCTCTGAACCGGTCTGCGCGTAATACCGGGCGGTCTTTCCTCCGCCGCATACGACAGAGATGTGCACTTCGGACGATAATTCTTTCAGAAGTGCGGCCAACTCGCCGATATACTTGCCGTCGTTCCTTCCCGGTATAAGAATCGAACCGCCTATCGAGACAACTACTTTCTCCGTTATATCACCAATACTTATATTACGGAGGCTCACTTGACATAAAAATATTAGGTGCGTACAATGGGCGATTCGAGTACGTTGGACAGGGCTAGGTACGATTTCAAGAAGGCGATGCAGGAGATCACGCAGTACCGAGGCCGAGGCACAGAGCTGATATCGGTCTACGTACCCGAATCCAAACAGATCTCGGACGTTATGTCCTATCTCAGAGAGGAGCAGTCCCAGGCTTCGAACATCAAGTCTAAGACAACCATGAAGAACGTCACCAGCGCCATCGATTCTATAGCTTCCCGCCTGAAAACATACAAATCTCCGCCGCCCAACGGACTCGTCATATTCTGCGGAGAGGTGCCCCGCGCAGGGGACCAGACCAAGATGGTCCAGTATACCGTCGTCCCTCCGGAGCCCATCACCGCCTTCCTCTACAGGTGCGATTCTTCGTTCTTCACCGAGACCCTCGAAGCGATGCTCCTGGACAAGACATCCTACGGGCTGATAACCATCGACAGGAGAGAGGCCACGATAGGCATTGTCAGCGGTTCCAGGATATCTATCCTGAAGCATTTCGATTCCCTTGTCCCCAGCAAGCACCACCAAGGAGGACAGTCGTCCGTCCGTTTCGAACGTCTCATCGAGATCGCCGCCCACGAGTTCTACAAGAAGGTCGCCGAATACTGCACCGAGGCGTTCCTGGACAAGCCCGAGCTTAAAGGGATAGTGGTGGGAGGGCCCGGGGCCACAAAGGATTTCTTCGTCAAAGAGGAATATCTGCACCACGAGCTCAGGAAGAAGATAGTCTCCCCTCTGTTCGACACCGGGAACACCGACGAGTCGGGCATCAGGGAACTGGTCGAAATGGCCAAGGACGCAATGGAAGGCATCAAGCTCACCGAGGAGAAAAAGCACGTGCAGAGGTTGCTTGACGAGATCAGGAAGCCGGACGGAGGGCTATCGGCATACGGCTACTCGGACGTGCGAGCGGCTACGGAGGCAGGGGCGGTGGAGACGCTGCTGATATCCGAAGCCCTCGACAAGAGGCATATAACCCTGGAGTGCCAGTCCGGGCACGTAACGAAGGAGGTCGTCGCCAGTTCCGAGGGAAAGCATGTCTGCGGCGAGTGCGGCCAGTCGGCGCAGGTCATCGAAGATAACGACCTCGTGGACGAGTTTTTCGAGATGGCGGAAGGCTTCGGCACGAGCCTTCAGATAATTTCTCCGGAATCGGAGGAAGGGGACATGCTGGTCAAAGCGTTCGGAGGAATAGCGGCGATCCTCAGGTACAAATTATCATAAGGTAGTGGAAAAATGGGCATAGCTGACGATTTCAGGAACGATGTCGAAATTGCGACAAGGAATGCACTGGCCGAGTCCGGTTCTGAGGCCGAGTTCATCATCGAGGTCCCGTCCGTCGGAGATGCCGACCTGGCGGTGCCGTGCTTCAGCCTGGCCAAGTCCATGAGGAGATCGCCGAAGGACATAGCCGAGAAACTGGCGGGCATGATACGGCCCTCCGGATCAATCAGCGCGGTGTCCTCCCTGAACGGGTATGTCAATTTCAGCATAGACCGCGGCGTCCTGGTCACAGAGACCCTGAAAGAGATAATGGCGAAGGGAGACAGCTACGGGAGCCTGCCGCCCACAGGGGCAAGGGTCAACGTGGAGCACACATCGACGAACCCCACCGGGCCGATACACGTGGGGCGTGCCAGGAATCCGATAATAGGCGATACGCTGGCCAGATGCCTGAAGATGTGCGGCAACGAGGTCGTCACCGAATATTACGTCAACGATGTGGGGAAACAAGTAGTGATCCTGACATGGGGCGTGGAGAACATCCCGAAAGGATCGGTAGAGGAGGAAGAAAGGGACAAGACCGACCATAAGCTCGTCGCCTACTACCGTAAAGCGAACAAGATGATGGAAGAGGACCCTGCTGTCGCGGAGCAGATATCGGACATGCTCAGGAGGTTCGAGGCAGGCGACCAGGAAGTAATAGGGTCTGTGAGGCACACGGCCAAGATAATGCTCGAAGGCCTGAAAGAATCCCTGGCGAACATCAACGTCGCCCTGGACAGGTACACATGGGAATCGGACTTCATCGCGGACGGTTCTGCGGCCGGCGTGGTCTCCAGGCTGAAGAGGACCGATTACGCCGGACAGACCGAAGACGGGTCCTGGTATGTGGACCTGGCCGAGTTCGGGGTCAGCGGCAAGAACACAAAGTTCACGTTCACGAGGTCTGACGGCACTACGCTGTATACGACAAGGGACATCGCATATCACGTAAGCAAATTCTCAAGGTCGGACCGCGTGATAGACGTCCTGGGGGAAGACCAGAAGCTAGGGTCCCAGCAGCTGACTTACGCCCTGAGGATCCTGGGGTGCGTCATGGAGCCGGAACCGATGTTCTACTCTTTCGTGTCGCTTCCGGAGGGCAAGATGTCCACAAGGAAGGGCGTCGTGGTCTATCTCGACGACCTGATAGACGAGGCGGTCGAACGCGCGTACGAGGAGATCGGGAGCAGGCGCGACGACATGAGCGAGGAGAGGATGCGCGAGATAGCCCGTGTCATCGGTGTCGGCGCCATAAGGTATAACGTGGTCCGCGTCCAGCCCGAGAAGCAGTTCGTCTTCACATGGAAAGAGGCCCTCAACTTCGACGGGAACAGCGGACCGTACCTCCAGTACGTGCACGCCAGGGCATGCAGCATGCTCCGCAAGGCCGGGGATTTCGAACGTGAAACCGACGCTTCGAAACTGACGGACGAGTACGAGATCAGGCTGGTCAAGGTACTGTCCAAGTTCAGTTCCGTCATCTCGGAGGCGGGCAACCAGAAGAGGGTGCACGTCCTTCCCGCATACGGCCACGAGGTCGCTTCGGCCTTCAATCAGTTCTATGCCGCCGTGCCGGTCCTTTCCTCCGGCGCAAGCGCCAACGCGAGGCTTACGCTCGTGGAATGCTCGAAGATCGTTCTGAGGAACGTTCTCGAATGTCTCGGAATGGGCGCCCCGGAGGAGATGTGATGGATATACGCAAGCTCAAGCTGAAAGACCTCGAAGGGGTCCGCAAGCTGGAGATCTCCTGCATCAGAGAGTACTTCAAAGAGACGATCGAGAACAAATGGGAGGACCTTCCGGAAGAGTGGAAGGAGAACCTTGGGGCCAGCAGCAGGAAGCACTTCAGGGCGTACCTGGAAAGCGGGCTGAGCTTCGTCGCCGTGGAGGACGACGAGGTTATAGGATTCCTGTTCGCGCAGATGCTCCACCACATCGCCGACGCCGAGAACCTCGTATGGATCGAGAACATGGGCGTGCACCCCTATTTCAGGCGCAACCAGATCGCATACAGGATGCTGGCGGCCTGCTTGAAGGAAGGCATCGCCCAGGGGGCGGACGTGGCCCACAGCACCATCCAGCCCGGGAACGCCCCGTCGATAATGCTTCACAAGAAGGCAGGTTTCTTCATGGACCCGCGCCAGGTCGCCCTGATGGACCTCAAGGACCCCAAGCTCAGACTCTGAACCGTCCGGAGTTTTCGGCGATGAAATGAAGTTCCTCTTCCGTGAGGATGCCGTCGGACAAGCCGGGGCAGAGTCTCTCCCGGAACGCCCTTCTAAGCGCTTCCGCGACGAAAGCTCCGGGAACGGAATGGCCCAGACGTTCGGATATCGATGTCGTGCCCGGATAACTGCGTTCTTTGAGAGGCATCAGAACCTCTTCGATCAGAGGTTCCGGTTCAACTATAACAGTTCCGTGCTGAATGAGGAATCCTCCCGCACGGTACTGCGCCCCTCCGGAGATCTTCATTCCTCCGGATAGTATGTCGTTAGGTTCTTTGTAAACCGCATCCAGCCCCAGGGACGACAATGCCGATGCGACGCATCCGCATATCTCGGCGTATGAGTCCTTCTTGCTCCCGAAAAAATCCTCCGAGGTAAAAGAGTACACTATCTGGGAGGGGCCGGTGAGGACCGTGCTCCCTCCGCTTATCCGCCTCACGGCGCAGATGCCCAGACGTTCGAAGGCTTCAGGCCTGACGTCCGTATCCAGATCTCTGAACCTTCCTAGCGAGACCGCAGTACTGTCGCGGCTGTAGATATGGAGCGTGGCCGGAGAACGTCCCTCGGAGACCTCCCCGAAGACTGCCGCATCCGCGGCGGCCCCGTATTCCGGGGGGACGGACCCGAGGCAGATGAATCTCCAGCTCATTGCTTGCGTTTGCCCTGGTACTGTTTCTTCTCGGTTGTGGGGGCCTTGGCCCGGGTCGACTTCTGGACCGACCTGCCTTTTTTCTGCTCCTCGAGTTCCGTGAAGGTGACCGTCTTCTCCGCCCTGGGCGCGTTGCGGTATTTCAGGAAGACCGCCAAGGCGATCAGCGCGACTATGCCTATTATGGCGGCATAGGTCGTCCAGCTGGACCAGATCGACTCTTTCACGCCTACGGTGAAGTTCGCATAATTGAGGGTGTTGTCGTCGCTGTCGGTCAGGAACTCGGCGTCGTCGGACTCTCCCCATATCGTCAGGTTCTTGGTGCCGGCGGAGCCGATCGTGAAATTGAGCGTGACCATGGAAGAGCCGCCCGCATCGACCGTGACGGTCTTCTCGGCAAGCCTGGACGTACCGTTCTCGTATGTCACGAACACCAGCACCGAAGCCTGCGCCGCAGTGTTGTTGATTATCGTGACGTCAACGTATCCCGCCGTCCTCGTGTCGAATCCGCCGGTGGAGATGCTGGATGTGTCTATCATGAGGCAGTTGCCCACGGGGGCCGCTTCGCATTCGTCCGAGTCGTACAGAGAAAGCGCCGGAACGGCTATCATCGCAATCAATACTATCGCCAGTATGGTTTTTTTGCTGTTCATTGAAAAGCCTCACGTGATTATTTCCTCGATGCGCTCCTGCTCTATGGCGCGCCTTATCTCCATGGAGAGCCTCCTTCCGGTGCTCATCTCCTTCCTCCAGAGGGAGTTTCCATAGGGATGGCCGACAGACATGTGGACGTTTGTTCCGCCGCCGATGCGCGGCGCGACGTCGTAAATGAAGAAATTAAGGTCCTTGTCTACGCAGGTCTGAAGGCAGAAAGGCCCGATGACCCCGGGATCGTAGAACTTCTGAGTGGCTTTCACGTATTTTTCGGCTAGTTTGAAGGCGTTGTCAAGCAACGATTCCCTTAGCGTTGCGGAATTGTGGCCGCATACCGTGTACTCCGGCAATATGCCCATCTCCTCGAGTTCGACCTGTTGCTTACCCGGAAGCCTGGCATATCCGTCGAGAGAGCTCTCGAAACGCCAGTCGACCCCGAGCAGTTCTATCTTCTCGCCCTTCTCCTCGAGCGGAGAGTGGAAGAAATCCAGGTTGAAAACAGGACCGATCACGTACTGCTCCATTCTCGCATGTGACAGGAAGTCCTCTTCGATGACCCCCTGCTGTATGAGCTCGTCGGACTTTTTAACGAACTGGTCGTAATCTTTGACCGTGAAGAATCCTCTTTCCAGCTTTTTCACCTTGTGGTGGACCTTTACTATGGTCAGCCCGTCTATGTCCTCCGGTTTCTCTACTTTTTTCGGGAAGGGGAGCCCGGCCTGCTCCAGGATCCAGTAGTAATCTTTCTCGTCTCCCCTCTCCTCAGACCTCAGGAGGTTGCGGCTTCCTACCATAGGAACCGCAAAATCGTCCTCGATGGCATCTATGCCGCAGTAGGCGACCAGGGACCGGTTGGGGACAAAAAGTGCATTCCTTTCCATGATGTCCTTCTGCACCTCTGTCTTGAGCACGTCGGAGAATCTGTCAAGCACCAGGGCCTCGTCGACGACTCCCCTTACAGCGTTGCCTTCGGCGTTCCTCTGTGTTTTGAAATAATTGCTGAAAGTCTTTTCTCTGCCTTTCTGGCACACCGCTACGGTCTTGAAACCCTCTGAAACCGCGCCGTCGCACGTATCCAGTGCGGAATGCGAAGCGAGAACTCCCACCTTCGCTTGGCCGAGATCGTAACCTTCAAGGTTTCTCAATACCGTGTTTCTGTCTATCACATCAACCCTCTTCCCTCTGTAACCCGTCCCCCATAATATAATTTCTCTGACGCACGGGCGCATCACCTGAAACGCCTGACCTTCCATAGAAGGTAAAAATATGCAGTCGACGGTGGTAAGATTGCATGGATGCAGACGAGTCACCGAGAGAACTTTGGCTTGACACCGAAGGCATGCTGTCGGCAGGATATTGCGGCGAATTCGAGATCGCCTTCAATCTCTGCGGCACGGTGTGCATGGATCTTGCCTGAGGGTGCCAGGAAGGGCAAAAAACAGTTTAGAGGGAAACCTCGCGGAAATCCCGTCGGTCCCGGGATGTCTCAGAAAAAACACGGGCCGTTTATTTTTCAACATCTGGTACATGTATATGAGAAGCAACAAACATTAAGGCTGCAAGGTCGAAGAAATCATTGGAGCATTAAAAAATCTGCCATCGCTTTCGAAAGAACGGAAGGATATTATGTCCGTTTTGACACCGGATTACCTATTTTCAGAGCGAAAGGAATGTTCTAATTTGAAAAGTGTACGTTCATCGATGACAAATTTCATGCATCCATGATTCTTCCCATTATGCTGTCGGGATATCAAAAGTAAATGAAAGATGATATATTGGGCATTATTTACTTCAGAGTCTGGAAACACACGTCCGCGGGCCCCGCACATCTCAGCATCTTGAAGATAATATTATTTCCAAAACCTGCCTAAACTGAAAAAGGGACGACGATTTTTCTGGTGTCGACCATCTGAATACATGGTATCGAAAGGAATTCAGGGGCCGCCATCTCATCAACGAACGGTGCCGACCTGCACTGTGGTTGGTTATGCGGCATGGCAGATGTGTCTTTTGTCATCGAATGCCTGCTTCCGATAAAGCAAACATCTTCGTTCATTCTCAGGGACGCTGCCAAAATTGTCTTCTCAGGATATTGGGTCGTGACATCACCGTGCGATCCGAGATATTTGATTATCGACGGTATCCCCCACAAATGGACCGTAGATTCTGTCCCGAACTTGATGTTATTTCAACTGTAAAGGTAAAAGATCGATGTGCCCGGAAACCGCTTTTCAAATAATTTCGGGGAACCCGGGCCACGTTTAGGAATATACTTAATAGATGACGGCGTTAACTCTCATTCATAATGACATCAAAAAAACGTTCATTTCCTTTTACCGCGATAGTGGACCAGGATGAGATGAAGGTGTCGCTCATCCTTAACATCGTCGACCCGGGCGTCGGAGGAGTTCTCATACGCGGGGAGAAGGGCACAGCCAAGTCAACGGCCGTAAGGTCTCTTGCAAATGTGCTTCCGGACGTAGAATATGTCAGAGGTTGCAGATTCCGTTGCGACCCATCTCATCCGGAACTTCTATGCTCCGAGTGCATGAGCGAACTAGAGGCGGGCAAACGGCATGAGACTGAAAAGGGCCCCATCCGCGTAGTAGAGCTGCCCCTTAGCGCCACAGAGGACCGGATAGCGGGTACACTGGATTTGGAACACGTTCTCCAGACGGGAAAGAAAAGGTTCGAGCCCGGGGTGCTGGCACAGGCCAACCGAAATATTCTTTACGTCGACGAGGTAAATCTTTTAGAGGACCACATAGTCGATCTTCTGCTGGATTCCGCCGCAATGGGCGTTAATTACGTGGAAAGAGAAGGTGTGTCGTTTTCGCACCCGTCAAAATTCATTCTGATAGGCTCAATGAATCCCGAGGAAGGAGAGCTCAGGCCCCAGCTTCTGGACAGATTCGGACTGTGCGTCGATGTAGTAGGCGATAAGTACGTAACTTCCAGGGCGGAAGTGGTCATGAGGAGGCTCGAGTACGATTCCGACCCGGACGCCTTCATAGAGAAATTCCGTCCCGAGACCGAGGCATTGCGCGAAAAGATATCTCTCGCAAGGAAGAGATTGAAGGATGTCGAAGTAAGCCAGAAAATGGTGGAGGTGGCCTCGAACATAGCGATATACTTCAAAATGGAAGGGCACAGGGCAGACATAACTCTCGTCAGGGCCGCAAGGGCCAACGCGGCGTTCGAGGGCAAGGATTCGATCGACAGGGACGATTTCAGAACCGTCGCCCCGATGGTACTGACGCACCGTGTAAAGAAAAAACCCTTCGAAAAAAGCGGGCTTGACAGAGGGGAACTCGAAGAATGCATCAAGATGTATTGAGGTCTCTTCCGTTCTCCGCTGTACGCGGCATGTCGCTGGCGAAGCGGGCGCTCATATGCGCGGCGGTGGACCACAGCATCAAAGGCGTTCTGATCAAAGGTCCCTCGGGCACGGGCAAGAGCGTACTGGTACGTGCCTTCGCAGAAGTCCTGCCGGAAAGGGATGTTATCAACATTCCGCAGAATATAACCGACGATCAGCTTTTCGGCGGCCTGGACCTTGAGAAGGCCGTGAGCGAGGGCAAAGCCATGGTATCGGGAGGGCTTCTGAGCAGGACGGATGGAAACTTCGTCTATCTGGACAATGCGAATTTGATGGACGGCAGAACTTTAGACTCTCTTATGGAGTGCATCGAGTCCGGAAAAGTGATATTAGAACGAGAGGGGGTTTCTGCAGAATATCTTCTGGAAACGACGGCCATAGCGTCTATGGACCCATCGGAGAGGGACATCCCGGATAGCATTGCAGACAGGTTTGAAATCTGTGTCAACATCATCCCGGAAAAAGATTTTCGGGAAAGGGCGGAGATCGTACGTGCGGACATGGAACACAGAAGGGACATATCGGCATATCACGAAGATTATCGGGAAAGCGATGCCGAAACTGCCAGTATAATAAAAAGTGCCAGACTGATCCTTCCGTCAGTCGTGTTGGATAGGGACGATGTCGTTACAATCGTAAAAATATGCAGGGAACTGAATGTCGGAGGCCACCGTGCAGACCTCTCGGCCGCCAAGGTATCCAAGGTGTTGGCCGCATTGGATGGTAGAGCATTCGTCACCGATACGGACGTAAGCGATGCACTTGTTCTTTGTCTGCCTCACAGGAGGACATTAAGGACAAGAGAAAAAGCAGAAGGCGGAAAGGTCTTCGAGCTGATCGACGACAGTGCAGAAGATATTCAACCAGACACGGAAATAGTTGAGGACGTCCCCGTTCTTGTGGAAGAATTCGACGAAGAGGCGGAGCAGGATCAGGAGGGAGCCGCAGATCCCGGTCCTCTCGAGCCTTCCGCGTCCACCGGCTCTCGATATGACGCCATATTCGAAAGGGCCAAGGAGGCTCTGGACGAGATCGCGGAGCTGGAGGCGTTCCGCCTGCACGAGATCGCGGGAATCAGGAGCAAGAGGGCCCCGCTGTCGATGAGGAATTCGGGAAGGTACAGAGGATTCAGAGTGCCCAAAGGAAAGACCTCGGATCCGGCTTTCGATGCGACCGTGCGGGCCGCCGCCCCATATCAGATAAGCAGAGAATCAAACGGCCTAAGCATAAAGATCGAGTCCCAGGACATACGGGAGAAGATAAGGGTCAGACGTAAATCGTGTTCGTTCATCTTCGCGGTGGACGTCAGCGGGTCTCTGGTGAAAGGAGGCATGATGGGCATTGTACAGAACGCGATAAGGTCTATGCTCATGGAGAGCTATGTCAAAAGAGACAGGGTCTCGCTGGTGACATTCAGAGAGAGGGTCGCAGAGGTGGCGGTGCCTTTCACCCGTTCCGTCGAGATGATATGTGACACTCTAGAACAGGCTCCGGTGGGGGGCTCTACCCCGCTGGCAAGCGCGATTATCGTTTCCAGAGACTACGCGGTGAATTATCTCAGGAAGCACCCGGGTGAGAATTGTTACATAATCCTGATAACCGACGGATGCGCCACGACGCCCGCATTCCCTTGCGCCGACGCCATGGGGGAGATCAGGCGCATCGCGCCCGTGATAAAGGACCCGAAAATCGAATGGACAGTCATCAACTCTGGAGGGGTTTACGACGTGAAGAGGAAGGACGACGCCCGCAAACTCGCCGAGTACCTCGATGCCAGATACATTGACATCAAGGACCTTGGCGAATATTGAGCGGGGCGGAATCTGGATGGCAGGTGCCCAACAGACATTTTTAGAATACAAGTGGTAGCCTCGCGCAGATTCGAACTGCGGTCGCAGGATCCAGAATCCCGCATGATTGACCACTACACTACGAGGCTATCGGGTTCCCCCAACGCGGTTATATTTTAATAGTTTTCGCAGAAGCGGAAAGTAAAGGAGGCCGCGGCCCCCTCAAAAGGTTTACTGGACGGCTTCTTTGACCTTGGCGAAGATCTCGTCGATGGTGCCTTCGCCCATAATGGTGGCAAGCTTCCCTTTCTTCTCGTAGTATGCGATGAGGGGGAACGTATTCTCGCGGTACACCCTGAGCCTGTTCTGGACGGTAGCGGCCTTGTCGTCGTCCCTCTGGTAGAGCCGCGACCCGCACTTGTCGCAGACGCCTTCATCCGCGGGAGGATTGGATATCAGGTGGTACACTGCGTTGCATTTGGGGCAGCTGCGCCTGTTGGTTAGCCTCTGGACCAGTTCCGCGTCTTCGACATCGAGGTTGATGGCCAGGTCCACATCCACTTCCTTGGCGAGGGCATCGGCCTGCTCAACGGTCCTCGGGAATCCGTCCAATATGACGCCTCCGCTGACCTCGGAGATCTTCTCTTTCATGAGCCCGATGATCAGGTCGTTTGGTACCAGCCCGCCGCTGTCCATGTATCCCTTGGCCTTTATGCCGAGGGGCGTCCCGTTCCTCACGGCCTCGCGGAGCATATCACCGGTGGACAGCCTTGTATATCCCAGCTCGGACCCGAGCCTCTCTCCCTGCGTGCCTTTGCCGGATCCCGGGGGGCCCAACAGAACGATGTTCGATTTCATGCCCGGTGCAATGACTCTTCGGATAAATCGTTTTGCGCCCGGTCCGCGCACATTTTATAAGTCAGGAGCGGAGATATACTCCGCGGTGCACAAATGGACCGAAGGATATTAGACAAGATCGAGAAAGTCGTAGGCAAGGACGGGTATTCCACGGATTCTGCAGTCCTTTACATCTACGGATTCGATGCTTCGATCTACCACCACACTCCCGATGTGGTAATACAGCCCAGAACGACCGAGCAGGTCTCTGAGATAATGAAGATTGCCAACGAGGAGAAGATCCCTGTCACCCCGAGGGGCGGCGGCACGGGACTCTGCGGTTCGGCGGTCCCGCTCAAAGGCGGCATTGTTCTGGCCATGCAGAAGATGAACAAGATCAAGAACATCAGCGTGGCGGACCTGTGGGTCGACGTGGAAGTAGGCGTAGTTTACGACGACCTCAACAAGGAGCTGTCGAAATACGGTTATTTCTTCCCCCCCTCCCCCGGTTCCGCAGAGGCGTGCATGATAGGCGGAATGGTCGCCAACAATGCGTCCGGAATGCGTGCGGTCAAGTACGGCGCTACCAGGGACTTCGTCCTCGGGCTCACCTTCGTAAAGGCGGACGGCGAGATAGTCCGTGCCGGAACGAGGACGATCAAGGACTCTTCGGGCTACCAGCTCGCCCGCCTTATGTGCGGGTCGGAGGGACAGCTCGGAGTGATAACCGAAGTGACGCTCAAGCTCACAACCAAACCGAAGAAGTCGGCTTCCTGCATCTGTGCGTTCAACGACGTCGCATCCGCAGGAAAGTGCATAACCGACCTCATAGCCAAGCCTCTGATACCCGCGTCCTGCGAGCTGATGGATTCACTCGCCGTCTTCGCGGTCAACAAGGCGCGCGGAAACCCGCTGCCGGACTGCGACTCCCTGATAATAGTCGAGGTCGACGGAGAGACGGACGAAGTGGTCGAACGCGACCTCAGGACGGTCGCCGAGGTCGCCGAGGCCAACGGCGCCGTCAGCGTCAAGCCGTCCCACGATAAGACCGAGATTGCAAGATGGACGGATGCCAGGAAGTCCGTCATGACGTCGCTTTCAGTCCTTAAACCGGGACACGTGTCGGTGTCGCTGGCCGACGATATGGGCGTGCCCGTGTCGAAGGTGCCCGAAGCAGTGGAGGCCTTCGCCCAGATCGCGAAGAAGCACAACGTGACCGTCGCGACATACGGCCACGCCTCCGACGGCAATCTGCACACCAAGATGATGCTCGATCCCTACAGCAGGGACGACTGGGAACGCGGCATCGCGGCAGTCACCGAGATATTCGAAAAATGCATCGAATTGGGAGGAACCGTTTCCGGAGAGCACGGGATCGGCATTGCAAAGGCTCTAGACTTCATCAAGGAGAGGGGGACCAACCTGAAGACCTACAAGGAGATCAAAAGGGCGATGGACCCGAACAACATCCTGAACCCCGGGAAGACCTTCGATTATGAAGGGGACCCTCTGAGCGGCCTCAGGTATCCCTGCAGAGAGTGCCAGTGAAACCAAGCGGGCAAGACCCGCGAAACCCTTCTTTTTTTTACCAGATTATCAGATAAACCAGGGCGACCTCTGCCAAGGATGCAGCCATCATGGCGATCCAGACCGGAGCGTTCCATCTCACTATCTTAGAACCGTCGAGAGGAGGGAAAGGTATCATGTTGAACACGGCAAGGATGGCGTTGAGCCAGGCTATCATGCCGAACAGCATCAGTGCGAAACCGTCGGCGAAGTGACAGCATACTATGGCCGCCGCGGCTATGGAAATGTTGACCATCGGCCCCGCGGCGCTTATCTTTCCGTTCTCGCTGTCGCTTATGCGGCCGTTTATGTACACGGCCCCGGGGGCGGCTATCAGGAATCCGAGGAAGGATATCGCGACGGAAAACAAGAGTCCGGAAACGGACATCCTGTACTCCGACCATGCCCCGTACTTCTGTGCCAGGAACTTATGTGCCAGCTCATGGGGTATGAAGCTCACGGTGACAAGTACCAGGCACAAAGCGAAGAAAATGGCGAAGTTGACGAAGACGTCGCTGTCTCCCCAGCTTCCCGACATTAACACTATAGTGAACGCGACGGACAGGACCAGCATGGAGATTAGTATCTCGCGGACCTCGCGGCGGCTGAACCTGGACTTTCCGAATCCCGGAGTGATGTCGGTCGAACCGAATATGCCTGACATGAGACGCTGATTCGTATTATTGTTTATAAAGATGAAGTTCTCTTCAGGCACAGAGGGAGATACAGTGCCGCCGATCGATGTCATTGAGGAGAAAGTAGGCCTGTGACCGTCAATGAACGTTTCCGCAGAGGGTCCGGAAGAAAGGCCCCGCCGGCGCCGGCGGATCGGAAGGTGCCTCCCAAGAACATCGCCAACGGAAAGGAGGTCTGCCGATGGTGCGACGTATGCGGAACGCTTCTGCTGGGGAGCCGGTGTTCCCGTTGCGGATCTCCGGGAAGGGAGTTCGAGATAAACAGCCCCGGCGACATCCGTCCGTGCTTCGGCGAATCCCGGGAGGCCGTAGCGGGCCTCTTCAGGGAAGCATTCGGAACATCTCGGCCTATCGACGGCAAGGCGATCTTCCTCAACAAGGTCCCCGGCGAGGACAGGACCGACGAGATAGTATCACACGGTACGGTCCTGGGAATAGTCAGATTCGACATGCGCCTCAACAGGCTGGTACTTGAACTCAGACAGCCGGGCGCCGACATGTTCGCAGACGTGGCAACCCAGAACGTTGTTACATTCGCGGGACTTTCCGGCCACCTGAAGGGCAAGAACATACCGGGTTCGAACATAAACGAGGTCCTGGGTAATTTCCGGGAAGGCGATACGGTCATCGTGAGGAAGGGCGCAAGGGCAGGGCCGGGGATAGCGTTGGTGTCCAGCGACAACATCGAATATGCGGAAAAAGCCGTTAAAATACGCGACCTCAGTCCGGACCCCGAAAGACCCATATCTCCAGATTCCGACATAAGTGAGTTCGTCGAGGCCAATACTTCCCACATGAAGGGCCTAACTTCCGTTGCTGTCTCGGAGATAAGAGAATCCACCAACGGAAGCAAGCTTCCCGTCACCGTCTCGTTTTCCGGAGGAAAAGATTCTCTGGTCGCCTGCTCCCTGACCGAGAAGGCCCTCAGGAAGAAGCCCATCCTGCTTTTCATAAACACGGGCATAGAGTTTCCGGACACGGTCGCCTATGTAAGGGAGTTCGCATCCGAAGGGAGATACGACCTACGCACCGCGGAAGCAGGCACGGCCTTCCTGGACAACGTAGATTCCTTCGGCCCTCCGGCCAAGGACTTCAGATGGTGCTGCAAAGTGTGCAAGCTGGGGCCGATCACGGAGCTGATTGAGAAAGACTTCCCCCACGGCATCGTTACCGTAGAGGGGAACAGGGCACTGGAGTCCTTCTCGCGTTCCCGCACTCCCCTAGTGTCCAAGAATCCCTTCGTTCCCAATCAGACGAACATCAATCCCATACGCTCGTGGCGGTCGGCAGAGATATGGTGCTATATCTGGGGCGAGGGCCTGAGATATAATCCCCTTTATGCCAAGGACTTCGAGAGGATAGGATGCTATCTTTGCGCATCATGTCTTTCCAGCGAATGGAGGAACACCGGCAGGATATATCCGGAGCTGTACGATGAATGGGAAAGCTTCCTCCATAGGTACGCGAAAGAAAAAGGTCTTCCCCCGGAGTATGTGGACATGAGCTTCTGGAGATGGAAGGCCCTCCCTCCGAAGATGGTGCTTCTGGCGGACCAGCTCGACATACGCCTGAAGCCTGGGTCGGCGTCGGGCATATCCATGAAGGTGCTCAAGGGAGCGTCGGTATGCGAGGCGGGAGGTTTCTCCGCAGAGGCGGTGGTGACCCTGCCCAGAAACCGCGACTTCTCATATGTGGTGGATGCGCTCCGGACCGTGGGGGACGTTAAGTACTCGCCGGAATTCGAGATCGCCTTCGTAAGGTCGCTGAAGGGCACCGCCAAGGTCTTCGGCGGCGGACAGGTGTCCGTCACGGCGACGTCGCAGAAGAATGCCGAGCTCATGCTGGAAAAAACCGTCAAGGCGATGGTGAGGGCTATGATGTGCACCTCCTGCGGGATCTGCGTGAAGAGCTGCCACAAGAACGCGATCAGCATGGCGGGAGGGATGCGCGTCAATCCCGACAGATGCACCTCCTGCGGTAATTGCGAGAGCTCCTGCATGGTGATCCATTACTACGACCGCCTGGTCGGGAAGGAGGATCCCCGCAGGAAGCCCGCGCCCCGAGCGTCCGAGCGTGCCAAGGGTTATAAGTGACGATCATATCGCAGTGATATGGAGCTGACCTTCGGGCTGGCGGCGGCAATAGGCATCGGGCCTGCCATGATAATGATGTACGCCGTTCTCAGGAAGTACACATATCCAGCAGTCAAAAATCCCTTCTTCAGCGACCCGACGTTCTTCATGCTTTTTGTTATCGGGCTGATCGCAGGGACGGTGCTGTTCTCCGCATACACGTATTTCTGGGGCAGCGAGGTGGTCAACGCCATATTGTTCGCGGTCCTCGAATGCCTCATACTCCTCGTGGTCCTGAACCTCAAGAGGTTCCACCGTAAATCCGACACGGTCTTCTACGGGTACGGTCTGGGCCTAGGCCTGGGGGCGACCATGTCCATGGGCATGTCCTACTACCTGCTGCAGCTGGCCGGTTCGGTCGATGCATCGGGCGTCGTGACGCTGTTGGTGATGGCCATAGCCAAGACGATGGTCCTGGGCGCCGCGGGACTCACCGTGGGCGAGGCCGTGGCTAAGACGAGGATCCTGGAATACACCGCCCAGGCGGTGCTGGTCAACATGGTATTCCAGCTTGTCCTCGTTCCATGGTTCATGTACCCGGGCCAATCAGGGGCATATCTGGCACTTGTGATGAGCACGGCCATAGCCGCGGTCTACTTCTACAAGATGGCCTTCGTGAGCCTCCCCAAGGTGGTGCGCGATGTGCTCAGACAGGAAGGGAAAAAAAGGGACGACATCCCCAAGTGATCAGGTCTTGTATCTTCCGGGCTCCGCTTCGAACACAATGCAGAGCTCGATCATGCCTTTGAGGATCCTTTCGGGGTCCCGGGCCTCGATCTTACGGACATCATCTATGGTGAAAGTGCCGAATATCTTGGTAAGGCCATGTGCCAGCATCTCCATTTTCTGCTCCGGGTCCGAACATCCCTCATACTTGTATTCAAGCGTCGATAGAGGATCCGCCTCTTCGATGCGCTTTCTGAGATCGGGATCTTCGGGAGGGGCCTCGAACCCTGTAAGGCGGGCGAGTGCGTCCCTCGCGGCCTTGGGGTCAGAATCGCTGTAGAGGATCCTGGCACTTCCATTCTGGATTGTTTTTCCGCAGTAAGGGCATTCGGATGTCTCGGACGAAAGGTCGATCACCCTCAGGCTTCCGCACGGGCAGGGCGTCACTGCGTATTTCTTCATCTGTACTCCGTGAACACGAGGGCCGCGATACAGCATCCGTAGTTGTCAGTGGGTATCTTGAGTTCCCTTGTGGCGAAAGAGATCTCCCCCAGCTCTAGGTCCCTGATGCGCCCCATCTCCTTCATCTTCCATCTGAGGTCCTCCCTCAGAGAATCCTCGGACCCGTGCAGATGTCCTTCCGCCACATATCCTCCATTCCCGTCCATGCGCATGGCGTAGGCGATCCCGGCGGAGATGGTCTCGCCCTCGCATCCCCTCATCTGTGCCAGTACGCAGTGGGTCACGGCTCCCATGGGCATATCCTTCCTCTCCGCCGGCACCGCGCCGACAGGGATGACCGAAGAGACGGAAACAAGGTTCTGCTCCCCTATGCCCGCTGTTATGAGTGCGCGGTCGAACGCGTTCAGGGCCGAAACGGAGCTCACGGCCGAGCTGGAAGTGACGAAGAATTCGGACGGTATCAGATACATGTTCCGCACCAAATGTGAATCCGGATATAACGGTTACCCGTAGATGTGCTGATCTTCGGGCAGGGCCTTCGGAGCATCCGACTCGCTCTGCGCCCTGATGCGCCTGTCCAGCTCCTCAGCCTCCTGGAACAGCGGAGAGGTGTCCATTCCCTTCAGCTCCGGGATCACCTTCGCAAGCCCGTCGAGCACGCCGGCCGCCGCTCTGGGGTCAGGAAGCTTCGGGTCGGCCGGACACAGCAGGGTGACGATATCCATCCCCCGCTCCTTTCCCTCGAAAAGCATCACTCCCGTCAGTCCTTTGATCATACCGGTCTCCAAAGGCTCGACCCCGAAGGAACCGATCATCTCTCTGGCTCCCGGAGTACTTCCGCATGCGTAAATGACGTCGTCCTTGCAGTAGCGTGGTATTCCCTCGAGGCATATGACCTTCTTAACGCCGTAGTCCATGAACATTTCCAGAAGCTCGTCGGTGATGGTATAGCACTGGGTTATGTTAGGTGCGATCTCCGAAGTTACCACCATCAGGTCGCTGCAGTTTCTGCTGTCGTCTTTCCTGCACAGCCCGTGGATGCGCACCGGAGGGTACGGCTCGCCGTCGATGAGGATACAATATGGGCTCAGCTCGTCCGACGACATCCCCCTGAGGATGGGCATCTTAAGCTCCCTGACGATGTAGCTGGTGACGATCGAGCCGACCAGGCCCACCGTGGGGAAGCCGACGATCGCTATGGCGTCGTTGAGCTTGCCGTCGTCGTACCTGAAGACCTTGATGCCGGACATGGAATGTAATTAACGCCATTCTATTAATCTATTCCACGTTTACGGGGTCGATGAAAGGAATATCGCAATCGAAGACGGACGGAGGGATCCCGGTCATTACGGACAGGGTCCCGGGATGCCGCAGCGCGGGATATCTGGTGGCGGTACGGACGGGCTCAAGGGACGAGGACAAGGACGTCATGGGGATATCCCATCTCCTGGAGCACGTGGTCTTCAGAAGCACGGAGAGCCGCTCCTCCTATCAGATGGCCAAGGAGATGGAGGGTGCCGGAGGAATGCTAAACGCATTCACCGGAAAAGAGGTCACCGGATACTACGGTATCACGATAAGCGAGACCTCCGACGTGGCCAAGGAGATGGTATCGGACATAGTGGTAAATCCACTCATCGGGCACGAGGACACGGAACTGGAGAAGAAGATCGTCCTCCAAGAGCTGAGCATGGTCAAAAACGACCCCGGGTCCTACATATTCGACCTTTTCGATGAAACGATATGGAGGGGCCACAAATTGTCCCAGGGCGAAGGGGGCCGCGAGAAGATCGTCGAGAGGCTGACGTCCGAGGACCTTCGCGCATACTATGGGGACAGATACGGCAGGCCGAACCTGGCGGTTTTCGCGGTGGGCGATGTGAACGAGAAGGACGCGGTCAGATGGGTCTCCCGAAAGTTCGACGGCATGGAGGCGGCCACCGCACCGAAGCGCACGGTGCCACCGGTCCCTAAGCCGAAGTACAAATTCGTTTCCAACAGGGCGGACCATTACCAGGTCGCGCTGGGATTCCCGTCCTGCAGTCCACCGGGCGACTCCCGGCATTCCTTGAGGATGCTCTCCGCGGTTCTAGGCGCTGGCACATCATCGAGACTGTTCCAGGAGGTCAGGGAGAAGAACGCTCTCGTCTACTCCGTCTTCTCGACCGTTGTCCAGAGCACCGACGCATCATACATGGGCATATACATGTCGTCCACGGCCGAGAACGTCGAAAAGTCTGTGGACGCGACGGCCAAAGTACTTCGCGCATTCCTGGACGAGGGGCTCGAGGACGGCGAGCTGGAGCGCACAAAGAGGCTGGTCAAAGGCGAGCTGATAAGGTCCCAGGAGTCCACTGCCCGCAGGATGACCAGCGTCGCTAAGGAGTACATGCTCTCCGGTGGGCTGTATTCCCTGGAGGATGCGATATCCAAAATGGAGGCTGTGACCGAAGAGGACGTCATGAAGGCGGCCGAAGAGACCATGCGCCCCGCAACCCTGAATGCGGTCATACTGGGAAAGAGCAACAAGAAGCTGAGGGAGATGGAGGTCTGCGGACCTGATGTCTGATCAGCCCTTCCTGAACTCGGAGATCAGGTGAAGGACGGCGTTAACCGCGCTCGGTATCGCTGCTTCCACGTCCGGGGTCATGCTCTCGCTGACCGTCTGTATGTCACAGGCCTCGACGGCCACGTACTTGACGGTCTCGGGCATCATGTCCGGCTCCATCTGCCTTCCGATGGCGATGGCCGTGGCGAGGTTCACGTCGTGGGCCGACGCCGGGACCACGGTGTGCTCGAAGTGCTCCGGGTCGAAGATCATAACGGTGCCGGGAGGGACGCCGCCGGTGAGTATGCTGTCCACGATCACGGCGAAGCGGAAGCCTCTGATCACCGGCAGTATGTCAAGGCCCCCAATGGCCTCCTGCCTGGTCTCGATGTCGGAAATGCCAAGATCTCCCACGCGCTCCGCTATCTTCAGTCCGACGGCATCGTCGCTCATGATGGGGCTTCCGAGGCCGACCACCATCGTGGCATCCTTGAGTATCTCAGGCATCGTCCCCCCGACGGAGTATGAAGTTATTACGTTTCCGCAGCGTGCACAAGGGTTAATACCGCCGAACAACTGACACATCCGTGGATATCAGGACCGAGACCTATCAGGTCATAAACGGCAAGACGGTCACGAACAGGCAGCTGGAGGTCCTATCCTCGGTGGGAAGGTCCGGAAGCATGACCTCCGCCGCCGCCGAACTGGGGATCTCGGTGCCGGTAGTGCACAAGTACATCTCTCAGATAGAGGCCGCGGCCGGTATCCCGGTGACCGTTTCCACGCCGGCAGGGACCAGGCTCACCGCCGCCGGCCGGGAGGTCATCGAAAAACACCAGGCGACCGCCCTCCGGTGCCGTGACGACAGGCGATTCACCATATGCTGCAGCCCGGTGACCGAGGACCTGATGATGTCCGTAATGTCCGCCCTGAAGATGGCCGACGCCGAGCTCATAATATCCGACGACGAGAACAATCTCAGGATGATGAAGGAGCATACCGCCGACTACGCGGTACTGGACGATCCGATGTACCTTTTCGACGCGGAGGAGTTCCAGTGGACCGAGGTCGGCTTCATGGGGATGGTCATGGTGGACAACGGCCCCTCCTTCATACGTTACCGTTACGGCGCCCAGAGGGTGGCATATATGTATCTGGACTCCGAGGACAGGGAATACACGGTCGATTCCGTTACCTATTCCCTCCCCGAGCTGCTGGGTTCCAACAAGAGCTTCTTCATCGACGAGTTCCTGCTGGTCAGAAAAGGCCTGAGGCTCAAGAGCGCGGTGGACCCCAAGATGCTCAGGCATACGATTAACGCCATCTACCGCGCGGAGAACCGCACGATCGCAAAGCTAAACAAGGCCCTTCTATCTAGGCACATAGAATGAGGGTTTAACTAAAAGGTTAATACTCTTCGATTTCGGACATGGGTTATTATATACAATCAAGATAGTGCGATTCCAAGGTAGTACTCATGGTAACACCAAACGTAGATTTTGCAAAAGAGATCGCGGACGCCGGCGGCGCCGAGGTCAAGATGTGCTTCCAGTGCGGTACCTGCACTGCCAGCTGCCCCTCCGGAAGACAGACCTCTTACAGAGTCAGAAAACTCATGAGGCAGGCTCAGCTCGGACTGAAAGAACAGATTTTCGAGGGCGAGGACCTGTGGGACTGCACCACATGCTACGCATGTGAGGAGAGGTGCCCCCGTACCGTCCCCATCGTCGACATAATCATCGCCCTCAGGAACATGGCGGTGGCTGAAGGACACATGTTCGAGAACCACAAGAAGACTGCTCAGTCCCTTTACGCTATCGGCCACACCGTAAGCATCAACGACAAGGTGAAGGAGCAGAGGAAGGCCCTCGGACTGTCCGCCGAGCCTCCCACGGTGATCGCCAACCCCGAGGCAATGGCCCAGCTCAAGAAAGTACTGGCCGCGGCAGGCTTCGAAAAGATAGTGGAGTGATATAAATGGCAAAATACGCTTTCTTCCTGGGATGCATCGCGCCTCTCAGATACCCCGGAATCGAGAAATCCACGAGAGTAGTGTGCGAGCACCTTGGGATAGAGCTCGTCGACCTCACCGATGCGAGCTGCTGCCCGGCGCCCGGTGTCATCAGGGCATTCAGCAGAAAGGCATGGCTCGCCGCGGCCGCAAGGAACCTTGCGCTGGCCGAGAAGATGGAGCTCGATATCGTAACGATCTGCAACGGATGCTTCGGATCCCTGTTCGATGCCGCCCATGAGCTCAACCACAACCCCGAGCTGCTCGCCGAGGTCAACGCGATCCTCGCCGAGATAGGCATGGAATACAAGGGCACCACCAAGGTCCGCCACTTCGCAGAGGTCCTCTATAACGAAGTAGGCATCGAGAAGCTCAAGGAGAGCATCACGAAGCCCCTCGACTACAAGGTAGCGACCTTCTACGGGTGCCACTTCCTGAAGCCCAGCAAGTACAAGGCGATCGACGACCCCGAGGATGCACACGTCCTCGACGACCTCGTTGAGGCCACCGGGGCCCAGAGCATGCCCAGAAGGCAGAAGATGATGTGCTGCGGAGCCGGAGGAGGAGTAAGGTCCGCCCTCGGCGACGTTGCTATGAAGCTCACGAAGCAGAACCTCGAAAACATGGTCGAGGGCGGCGCGGAGTACATCGTGGACATCTGTCCGTTCTGCCACCTGCAGTTCGACACCGGAGAGGGAGAGCTCGGATTCAGCCTCCCCGTGCTCCACCTGTCCCAGCTCTACGGCATCGCCATGGGCATGGACGCGAAGGAGCTCGGTCTCGAAGCGCACAAGGTGCCCGTAACGCTCTAAAACTTCCAAGGGGGCGTCCTGCCCCCTCTTTTTTATTTTTTCTTGGTTTCGGTTGCGGGCGCTTCCGGGCAATGTTAATATATGAGCGGTATCAACCATTTTGTAAATAATTTGTACATAAAGGGTAATAAAAATATGCTGGCTATGTATTATTATCTGGTCTTTACAGATAAATGTGCCCCACATAGATTTTAATAGGAATATCGAATCACACCTCTTATCACAATCCTTGGAGAATTCTAATGGCAGCAGGTAAGAAAGGAAGTACAAGCCGCAAGGTGAAGGACAAGTGGAAGGCGAAGGAATGGTATAAGGTACGTGCTCCCCGCATGTTCAACGAGGTCGAGATCGGAGACACTCCGTCCGCAGACCCCGAATTCCTTATCGGAAGGACGTCCGAGGTCACGGTTCAGGACCTGACCGGAGACTTCTCGAAGATGCACATAAAGCTGAAATTCAAGATCACAGAGGTCGACGGATACGATGCTAAGACGGTCTTCATGGGCCAGGACCTCACTGTGGACTACGTCAGGAGACTGACCCGCAGGAAGAAGACCAAGACCGACCACGTCGTCGACATCGTCACCAAGGACGGCTTTGGAATGAGGATAAAGACCATGAGCATCGCCGAGAAGCGCATCCAGACCTCCCAGGAAGAGGCCATGAGGCGCATAATCGGAGAGACCGTGGTCCAGATGGGAAAAGAGATGACCATCGCCGAGATCATCAAATCCGTGATCTCAGGAGACATGGCGAAGAACGTCGCCAAGGCGTGCCGCGTAGTGATCCCCGTGAAGAGGATCGAGATACGCAAGTCCGAAGTCACCTCCCGCGGGAACGAGGAGCCCGAATCCATAATCGAGGCCCAGCCCGAAGAGGAAGAGGAGCCCGAGGAGTCGCCCGCCGAGGAACCGGCGGAAGAGCCAGAGGCTGCCGAAGCTGACTGAGGGTCCCTGAAAAGGGGCCTACAAAACTACTTATATACTTATCCGATTGACGGACAAACCAATTAATGCCGAGGTGGCTCAGCCTGGTGGAGCGTCGGACTCATAGGGTTCTGGTCAACAGACCTCTTCCAGGGAAATCCGAAGGTCATGGGTTCGAACCCCATCCTCGGCACCCCCTTTATATTCGTTTAAGAAATTACATGTATCATGGCCCCGTGCGGGCCGGGTCTTATTAATGATCCTGGTGGTTTTTGTCGAAAGGTACAAGAATCTTTGCATCTCGGACAAAGCCTATTCCGGCATCGAGAGATGCCCGATAACTTGCGGCCTCTTGAAAGTTGAAAGGTCCCTTTCAGCGTTTGTACGGTCCTGGACCCTGCGGTCGCCGTAACGGGAGGGGCCCATCGTTAACGCCTGCGCCGGGGCACATCCGGCGAAAGGGCCCCCGTCCGATGCTCGGTACCGACCGTCAGGGCGAGACGATCACGGTCTTCTCGACCATATACCCGTCCAATGAATTCGGGCCGTTCTCACGGCCGATGCCGCTGCCCGCGACACCTCCGAAAGGGACCTCGGGAGGTATCCTCGAGTGTCTGTTGACCCACAGTATGCCGGACCTAACGCTGTCGATAGCCTTGGACGCGTTCCTCATGTCGTTGGTCCATATCGATGCGCCAAGTCCGAACCTGGTTGAGTTCGCCATATCAACGGCTTCATCCAGGTCGCCGAACCTGACGATCGGGAGCACAGGGCCGAAGACCTCCTCGGTCAGAAGCCTCGAATCAGGTTCCAGGCCCGTTATGAGGGTGGGGGCGTAGAAGTTCCCCGGGCCATCCGGCCTCAGGCCCCCGGTCAACACCTTCGCGGAACCGATGCTGTCCTCGACCATCTCTTCTATCCTCTGCAGCCCCCCGATGCTGTTAAGCGGGCCGATGTCCGTCCCTTCGGCGGCCCCGTCCCCCACCCTGAGACTTTCCGTCGCGGCCTTAAGCCTCCCTATGAAACCGTCCGCCACGCTGTCCGCCACGAAGAGCCTCTTGACCGCAGTGCATATCTGGCCGCAGTTGTAGAATCTGCCCGCCACCGCCCCTGCCACCGCCCTGTCCAGATCGGCATCGCCGCAGACTATCATCGGGTCGCTGCCTCCGAGTTCCAATGTGAGCCGGACTCTCCCTGCGTCGACCATCTTTGAGATCTTCTCCCCCGTCTCGACGGATCCGGTGAACGATATATGCCTGACATCTCTGTTCCTCGCTATGGCGGCGCCCGTCGTCTCGCCGCCGCCGGTCACCACTGCGAGGACGTCGTCTGGAAGACCGGACGAATGCAATATCCCGGCGATCTCGATGTTCGTGAACGGGGTCGTCTCTGCGGGTTTGACAACGATGGAGTTGCCGGTCACAACCGCAGGCGCGACTTTCCATGCCATTATCAGTGCCGGCATGTTCCAAGGGATTATCGCGCCGCAAACACCCAGGGGGGACTTGCTCGTGAAAGCGTACCCGTAATCGGATTTAGGCACCGTGCTTCCGCCCACCGTTCCGGCTATCGATGCGTAGTATTCGAATACGGAGGCGGCGCCCAAGATCTCGTTTCTGGCCTCGGCGAGCGGCTTCCCCTGCTCCGCAGTCAGGATCGACGCTAGCCTGTGCACGTCCGCCCGAATCGTCTCCGCGGCCCGGTATAGCACCATTCCCCTGGAGGCCGGCCTTCTGGCGGACCATCCGGGGAACCCGGCGCCCAGCCTGTCTATCGTGCCCGCGACCTCCTCCTCCGTGAACTCCTTGACCTCTCCGATTTTTTGGTTATTTGCGGGATTGTAGACGTCCATCTTTGTATTCACCTCTTTTCGAGCCTTTTCAGTATCTCTTTTCCGAACAACTCGGTGCCGGAGTTCCCACCAAGGTCCGGAGTTCCCGCCCCCGATGATACAGCCCCGGATATCGCCATCTCGATCTCTTCTTCGCATCCGATGCCTGCGACATGCTCCAGCAGCATTCCCGCGCTTCGTATTGCTGCGACCGGGTTCGCGATCCCCCTGCCTGCAATATCGGGGGCGCTGCCGTGCACAGGCTCGAAGAGAGAGCTGTCCGCGCCTATGTTGGCGCTCGGGAGCATCCCGAGGCCGCCGGCCACATGGCCGAGGGCGTCGCTCAATATGTCTCCGAACATGTTTGTGGTCACTATAACGTCGTATCTGCCCGGATTCTGCAGGGCGTCGAACGTCAGCGAATCGATGTAGGCCGTCCTGTACGGGATGCCCATGCTCTCCGCCACTTTCATGCACGTGTCCCTGAACAAGACGTCCGATTTCATCACGTTGGCCTTGTTGCCTATGGTAAGCGTTCCGCCCTCGAAATCCCTCTTGAGGATGTCGCACGCGCAGACGGCAATGCGCTCGCTGGCCTCCCTGGTCACAACCCTCAGGGTGGTGGACCTTTCGCTTCCGATGTCCTCGATACCGGAATACAGGCCCTCCGAGTTCTCGCGGACGACGGTTATCTTGAAACCGTTCCCGCGTACCGGTCTTATGTTGGCGTAAAGGCCGAGATCGTGCCTGATCTTCAGCATCACGCTCTTGTAGTTCGGGTCCGGAGGGGTAGTTATGGCGCCGAAGATGACGGCGTCCGCCTCCCTCAGCGTCTCGATGTCGCCTTCGTCGCATCCTTTGCCCGTCTTCTCCCACTTCCCGTACCCCACCTCGACTTCGAGGTACTCGGCGTCCGGGACGTAGTGCTCCAGGACCTTTACGGCCACAGGTATGACCTCCTTGCCGATGCCGTCCCCCTCTACTACCGCAATCTTCACGGGGCCGCACTCCCGACATCCCGTTCTGAGGGGCCCGGCCCCTCTGCCGACCTCAAAGGTCCCTCCTCCTGAGCTCTATGATTCCGCCGGCATCTATGATCTCCATCATCCTGTCCGAGAGCATGAGGGACCTGTACCTCTCGCCCCCCGTCTCCACACAGGAATCCTCCAGCGAAACTTCGATGTCGTCCCCGTCCTCGCACACCACCGGTCCCTCGACCTCGAACAGAGGCAAGCCCCTGTTTATGGCATTCCTGAAGAATATCCTGGCGAAACTGGCGGCTACCACCCCCACCACGCCCGCCTCCTTCAGGGCTATGGCCGCCTGCTCCCTCGAAGAGCCGCATCCGAAGTTCTTCCCGGCGACAATGACGCTGCCCCGTAGACGTGACGACATTCCAGGGTCCAGGTCTTCGAACGCATGCTCCGCCCAGAGCTTTTTGTCCTTCGTCCTCAGGTACCTTCCGG
Organism: Methanomassiliicoccaceae archaeon UBA421; assembly: GCA_002498365.1. Taxonomy (GTDB): domain Archaea; phylum Thermoplasmatota; class Thermoplasmata; order Methanomassiliicoccales; family Methanomethylophilaceae; genus VadinCA11. Next base: position 102,142 of record DAHB01000002.1, read on the forward strand.
CTATTATGAGGTCAGTGTCGATGTCGTCGCCGGCCTTCACGACCTTGCCTATCACGGCCTTACCCCCGGTGATGCGATCTCGCCTCTGAGCGCGGAGAACGCGGCCGTTGTCGGAGAAGACAGATAATATTCCGCTCCGACGCCCATGCGGTTCTTGAAATTCCTGTTTGCCGTGGAGAGTCCGACCTCCCCCTCTCCGAGCACTCCCTGGTGGGCACCCAGGCACGGCCCGCAGCCCGGCGTGCCTATGGTGGCCCCGGACTCCACGATGTCCCTGAGCACGCCGGTCTCCATCGCCCTGAGCAGAACGTCTCTGGAGGCCGGGACGACCACTGTCCTGACCTTCACCTTCTTTCCTCTGACCACGTCCGCGAACCGTTTAAGGTCCTCGTACCTGCCGTTGGTGCACGTGCCGACGAAGACCTGGTCCAAGGGGATCCCTTCCAGGTCCGACACGGGCTTCACGTTGTCGACCCTGTGCGGTACCGCCAGTACCGGCTCCACATCATCCAGATCCAAAATCTCCTCTCTCACGTAGTCGCAGTCCTCCGTCCTCTGCGGTTCGGCATCCATGCCGTATTCCCTCAGATATCGGCATGTCTCTGCGTCCGAGTAGAAGAGTCCTGCCTTGGCACCAGCCTCTATGGCCATGTTGGATATCGTCAGCCTGCCTTCCATACGGAGATCGTTCTCGCCCGTGAACTCTATGGCCTTGTAGGTCGCGCCGTCCGCCCCAAGCATGCCCACATATCTGAGCGCCACGTCCTTCGGCTCCGAGAATCGTGGAAGCCTCCCTTCCAGTCGGATGTTGATGGTCTCCGGCACCTTCAGCCATGTCCCCCCGGTGGCCCAGATCGACGCCATGTCCGATGCCCCCACTCCGGTGGAGAACGCCCCGAACGCTCCCATGGTGCAGGTGTGGGAATCGGCCCCGATGACGATCTCTCCGGGCAGGACCCTGCCCTCGCTCATGACCTGATGGCAGACGCCGGACCCTATGTCGTGGAAATCGATGCCCCTTTCGAAGACGAACCTCCTGAGCTCCGCCTGCAGGTCCGCCGTGGTCGAATTGTTCGCCGGGACTATGTGGTCGTAGATTATCGTTATCCTCTCCGGATTACAGATCTTCTTCGCCCCCATCTCGCGGAACGCCGTCAACGCCTGGATTCCCGTGCCGTCGTGGGCGATCGCCCGGTCGACCTTCACGTCGACGAAGCTGCCTTCCTCTCCTTTGAGGATCCTCTCGGACAGCGTGCTCAATCGCACGTCCCCCTGACTCTCTCCACGATCTCCATCAGGACCTTGGGCGTGATCGCGCACTTGCCCTCGCTTCTCACCTTCACATCATACAGCACCATATCCATCTGGGCTTCCGTAAGCTGGTACCCGAGGGCCTTGACGACGTGTTCGAGGGCCTTTCTGCCCGTGTGCTTGCCGAGGATGAACTTCTGCTCCCCTCCTACCATCTTTGGGGGGAAGTACTCATAGGTGGAGCTGTCCACTGTCAGGGCGGCAATGTGTATGCCGCTCTCATGCGAGAAGGCGTTGTCGCCTACGATTGCCTTCGTCTTCGAGACCTGGACCCCCGAATAGCGCGAGACCATCCGGGACAGCTCGGTGAGGTGCGTGAGGTCGTATCTGTCCACGCCTCCCTTCATCCTCAGCGCCACGAGCAGCTCTTCGAGGCTGGCGTTCCCTGCCCTCTCGCCAATGCCGTTGACGGTGGTGTGGAGCTGGAATGCCCCGCATTCCGCCGCCGTGAACGCGTTCGCCGTGGCCATGCCCATATCGTTGTGCAGGTGGACGCACAGCTTGTTGCCGAGGCCGTCCGTCAGATACCTGACGCCATCCGCGATCTCCAGCGGGGTCAGGCATCCCACCGTGTCTGCAATGCTGCTGTATGCCGCACCGTGCTCGCAGCCTTGTCTGAACATCTCCTTCAGGAACGACAGGTCCGTCCTCGAGCCGTCCTCCGCGGAGAATCTGACCTGTAAGCCGTGGTCGATCGCATAGTCGACCATGTCGAGTGCCTGAGCGAGGACCTCTTCGCGGCTTTTTTTGTACTTGACCCTTATGTGCAGGTCGGACGTGGCGATGAATATGCTTACAAGGTCGACGTCGCAATCTATCGCCGCATCGACGTCCGATCTTACCGCCCTGGAAAGACAGCAGATCCTGGCATCGAACCCGGCTTTCGTTATCTTCTTTATGCTTTTCTTCTCGTCTTCGCTGACACTCGGGAAACCCGCCTCTATGACCTCGACGCCGATAGCGTCAAGGCTGCGTGCGATGTCGAGCTTCTCATCGCAAGTAAAGGAGACCCCCGGGGTCTGCTCGCCGTCTCTGAGTGTAACGTCACAGATCTCAATATCTAATTTCTTCATGGACCTCACCTTCCGGACATTCCGTCTCTATCACTATCGTCCTAGGGCCCGTCACAGGCCCCCTGATAACCTCGATGGCCCCTTTGACCCCCATCTTCTCGGGACCGGCCCAAGGGATGTACCTCTCCACGTCGAAGCACTTCTCTCCCCCTGTCATGGCCAGCTTTCCGTTCTTCAGTATGATGGTCAGGAGCGGGGTGCCTCTCCCGTAGACGTCTATCAGCGAATTTATCCCCGAATGGAGGAGAGCGTAGTCACCGGTGACCGCTATTCCAGTGGACTTCGCGGCGACGGCGATGGAAGATCCCAGGCCGTAGTTGGCAACCCCTATGCCGTAGGGCTTCCTCTTTGCGAGTAAAACGCACCCGGTGTCGATTATGACATCTATTCCCTCGTCGGAGATGAACTGCAGAAGGGGTTTGTACGGGCAGTTCCTGCACAGGCCCAATATGCGGCCCTTGTTCCCGATGGTCGCCGGGACGTCCGCCTCTCCCCTGAAGATCCTGTCCGCGCGCTCGGCGCCCTCTTCCATACTCAGCTCTCTTTCGGCGAGACTGCCGTACCTGCGTTCCGAGGATATCGGGAAAGGCTCTTCCCGGGTCGTGCTGTTTAGGGCTATGTCGGTGGCCCTTAGAATCGCCACCCTGGAATACCGCTCGGACTCTGCGAAAGCCGTCTCGAGGCTACGACACACGGCGTCCGTGTCGAGTTCCACCAGCGGGACAGACGCCACCTCGGCGTACGGCGCGGTGTCCTGGCGGACCTGGGTTCCCCGGACCCCGGTGTCGTCTCCGGATATTATCACGACGCCACCGACGAGACCTTGGGTGGAGGCCATCACCAGAGGGTCCGCGAGCGCGTTCATCCCTACGTTCTTCACGATGACCGTGGACCTCTTCTTCAGGAGGGAGTCGCCCAGCGCGTACTCCAGGGCGGTCTTCTCGTTTATCGTGTTCATGGACCCTGCCGCTTTCGCAAGGTCCGTGACCGGGAAACCGTGGACGGCGTAGGACGTGTCGCTCGTCAATCTCACGCATTCCGCAAGCAATTCCCATACGGTCCGGCCCTCCTCTGCGACGGAATCGGAGACAGCATTCGAAAGTTCTCCCTTCGACCTCTTGTTCGTTATGCTCACCTACCTTCGCGGCCGGTACCGCATGGAATCGTATCCCATTCTCACTTTTAATGTCTCTTAACATACGCACCTGCTGGGCGGAGGGTGCGTTAACGAAACCGCAGCCGACAGGCGCAACGGGCCTCCGTTATATCGTCAGCTGTCGTCTGGCATAACGAGGCGGTCGGCCCTGGACAGCCAAAGGGCGGTCCGAAAAAGTCCGGGCAGAATCCGTCCCCCGCGCCGGCATATTATGCTTTCCGCGTCCCCCGCGCCCCGTTCCCCGATCGTGCAATAGACGGGCGATCTTTCAACATATGCCGCTCCGGTGCTCCGGGCATTTTCGGGCATTTCTCCATCTGCCACATGCTGCGATGGTGTTTTCTCTAACCTTTTATACGGCACAGACATTGAAGAATGCATGAGGATCATCATTTACACCGGCAAAGGCGGGGTCGGAAAGACCTCTGTTTCCGCGGCCACCGCCCGCAGGCTGGCCCAGAAAGGCTACAGGACGGTGATAATGAGCACCGATTCGGCCCATTCCCTCGGCGACTCCCTGGGAGTCGAGCTCCCTCCTTACATTCGCAACATAGAGAAGAACCTGGACGCTTTGGAAGTCGACATCATCCATGAGATGAGCACCAAATGGTCCGATATCAGCGACTACATCTCGGCGTTCATGCTGTCGCAGGGGATGGGCGACATCACCGCGGAGGAGATGGCCATAATACCGGGCATGGAGATGGTTGCCGCCCTCTTCTATGTGCTGCAGTTCAAGGAAGAGGACTCTTACGACGTGGTCATAATCGACACGGCGCCCACCGGAGAGACCCTGAGGCTTCTGAGCTTCCCGGACATCTCCAACTGGTACATCGACAGGATGTACTCCATGCTTAAGAGGGTGGTCTCCATAGCAAGAGTTACGGTCTCCAAGGTCATAGACCTCCCCCTTCCGAACAAGGAAGTCATGGAAAGCATCGAGGACATCAAGAACAGGATGTCTAAGGTAAAGTATCTCCTGGAGGACCCCAAGGTGACCACCATACGCCTGGTTCTGAACCCGGAGCGCATGGTGATAAACGAGACTATGCGCGCCTACACATACATCTGCCTCTACAACAAGACGGTGGAGTGCCTGATCGTCAACAAGGTGTACCCGGAAGAGGGGCTCCAGGAAGGCTACTTCAAAGAACGTCTGGCAGAGCAGGAGATGTACATGGAGGAGATACACCACGCGTTCGACCCTCTCAAGATGATGTTTGCCTACCAGATGCCCACCGAGCTGCGGGGCCCGTCAGGCCTGGACCACATGGCGGACATGGTGTTCGGGGATTCCGACCCCTCCGAGATATATGCCACCGAGAGCCCGATGCGTTTCGAGACGGAGGGACGGACGGACCATCTGGTAATCAAGATGCCATTCGTAAAGAAGGACAAAGTGGAACTTTTTAAGGGAGTGGGCGACTCCCTGATAATACATGTGGGTAGTCAGAAGAGGACGATCGCTCTGCCGCTAACCCTCAAGAACGCCGAGGTGATCGGCGCGGAGCTCAAGGGCGGGGAGCTTACAGTTAAACTAAAACGGCAGAACGCCGATAAGAAGGAGAGGTGAAACGATGGGCGAGGACGGAAAGGAAGACAGAGGCAGCTCCAGGTCGGAAATAGAGGACTTCTTCAACGAGAACAGGGAGTTCATCGAGGCTCTGATCGAGAAGGAAAGGAAGGCGGCGGAGGACGCTTTCGAAAAGAAAATGGACGGCGCCCGCCAGCATGCGGACAGGGCCAAAAAGAACGCCGAAGACGCCGTAAGGCAGATTTACAAGATAGCCATGGACCCGGATATCCAGGGCCACTTCATGACCGCGGGATTCGAGATCATGATGGGCATTAACGCCGCCATCAGGTCCATGCCGGTACCCGACTTCATCAAAGAGGATACGGAAGCAAAGGAGGAGAAGGCCGAACCGGAGGAGGTCAAGCCCAAGAGGCGGTCAAAGGCGCAATCGAAGGCCATAGCCATCGATGCCCCGGAAGAGGCCCCCAAGACCGTGAACCGGAGAAAGAAGAAGCCTGCGAGCGAAGAGCAAGATGGACCTTGAATCCGGCCGCGTAGCCGTAAGGGCCGCGAGGAAGTCCGCAGAGGCCGAGACCGAAGGAAGGCAGGAGGACCCCGAGTTCCCCGAGGGGTTCGGCCGACGTTCCGGTGCCTTCGTGACAATATCTGAACACCCTTCGGGGGACCTGAGGGGATGTATCGGATATCCGGAGCCCTTTCTCCCGCTGGGCGAGGCGATAATATCTGCCGCCCGCTCGGCATGCCACGATTGCCGCTTCCCCCCGCTTACGCTCAGGGAGGCATCGGAATGCGTGTTCGAGGTGACGATACTTACGCCGCCGGAGCCGATCAGATTCTCTTCCGCCGAAGAACTTCTGGACAAGATCGAGATCGGCCGCGACGGCCTTATAATCTCATTCATGGGCAGACGTGGCCTGCTTCTACCGCAGGTCCCGGAGGAATGGGGCTGGAACAGAGAGGAGTATTTATCTCACCTGTCGATGAAGGCAGGTCTGCCTATGGACGCATGGAAGAGGAAAGGCATCTCCATAGACAGGTTCGAAGGCGAGATATTCGCCGAGAGCTCGCCGAATGGCGAAATAATCAGGAAGTGAGGCCATGGGACCGGAACTAGTCATAGCGGGCAGGGCGTTCGTCGGCGGGGAGCTGAAGGATACCGAGATAGGGATCACCGACGGTAAGATCGTATTCATCGGGTCCAGGGCCGCCAGAGGCGGGGACCGGATCGACGTGGGGACCAGCCGCATAATACTTCCCGGAGGCATCGACCCCCATGTCCATTTCAGAGACCCGGGCATGACCCAGAAGGAGGATTTCGGCACAGGCTCCGCATCCGCTGTCTGCGGAGGGATCACATGCGTCCTGGATATGCCCAACACCAAGCCGCCTGCGTTGGACGCCGATTCCGTAAGGGACAAGAAGGCCCGCCTCAGGGGTCGCTCTTACTGTGACTACGGCCTTTTCGGCGCTATATCCAAAAACCGTTCCCCGGCGAAGATGGCTCCGCTGGTGGCCGGATTCAAGCTTTTCATGGGCTCGACAACCGGCAACATCCTCACGAACGACGATATGGCGATAGCAAATGCCTCGAAGGAGATCGCGGCCTCGGGAAAAGTGCTCAGCGTGCACGCCGAGGATGACAGCATGCTTCTGCATGGGTACGAGCGCGACTGCACAGACCATCTTAGGAATCGCCCTGCGACGGCCGAGATGAACGCCATAAGACGTCTTTCATCCTACAAGGGCATGAGTATCAACATCTGCCACGTGACGACCTCCGATTCTCTGGCACTTGCATCTTCGCTTGGATTTACGACCGAGGTGACGCTTCATCACATGGTCCTCGACGCCGGAACAGGCCGTGGTTCGAAGTTCAAGGTCAACCCCCCTCTCAGGGAGAAGAAGACAATGGAATCCCTGTTCAGTTCGTTCGTGGAAGGTTCGGCGACGATGATCGGAAGCGACCACGCCCCCCATGCGGCAGATGAAAAGAGCCAGGAGTTCGATTCCGCCCCGAGCGGGATACCGGGCGTGGAGACGACCATGCCCATATTGCTGAACATGGTCAGGACGGGGGCCGTCCCGCTGCAACGCGTGGCGGATATGTGCTCCGCGGCTCCGGCCAGGGTATTCGGCATGAACAAAGGGTCGATCGAAGTGGGTAAGGACGCGGACCTGTCTATATTCGATCTTCGAAAAACGGAACAGATCGGTGTCTCCAGGCTTCACAGCAAGGCGGGATACACTCCCTACGAGGGATGGAGCGCCGTTTTCCCCGATATGGTGCTTGTCAGAGGAGAGGTGCAGCTGCAGGACGGGGAGTTCTGCGGAGAAACAATGGGAGAGGATATAATTGGTTGATTTCAACGTCGATTATTCGGAAGTCAGGGGCAAGTTCATCGAATGTCCGCCGCAGTGCGGAATGTGCTGTCTCTGCCAGCCTGAGGTCCTTTCGGAAGAGAGGGATTTCTTCAAGAAGAACTATCCCCAAAGCATCGTGAAAACAAGGCCCCCCGATTCTTATCTGGCACTGGAACTTAAGAAGGGACACGGGTCCTGCGTTTTCCTGAACGGAAGGAAGTGCGAAGTGTACCAGCACCGCCCGGCCTATTGCAGGCAGTTCCCCCTGCACATATATGCGGGGGAGAAGGTCTCCGTGGAGCTCGATCTCTCTTGCAGGGGAGCTTGGACCGGCAAAGGCGCCGACGCCGAGACGGAGGCGAAAAAAATAGTCGAAGCGGCATCGGGAAGGATACATCCGGCATTCCGGGAATCCAAGAAGGTCTACGAAGAGTTCTACAGGAACTGCATCGAAGCGGGGGTGATGGGAGACCCGTCCGCAATACGCACATCCGTATCCGTATCGCTCTCAAAGTTCACGGACCCCGACTGCCTGGGACGCATACTTGATATGTCCCAGACGGAAGATGTAATGTCCATCTCGGAAGTCGTTCCCGAAACCAGTCCCGAGATAGGCGAACTGGACGAGGCGGCCCGCTCGGCGGCGATGGAGTCTATGTCCTCCGAAGATCCGCTCAGCGTCCCCATCTACTGCGACGAGAAATGGAACTGGAACATGTTCATGGCGGACGGTGACAGCCTCGAGTGGATGGTCATGGACGACGACGGGAACCTCGTCCACAAGGCTTTCGCTTCTGCCTCCGAGATTCCCCTAAAGCCGTTGGATAGCAGCGGGAGGGATGTACTGGCACAATACATTTCCGTCTTGAACCGCAGGGAGAGCTTCATGGGCAGCGTGTACAGCAACATCGATGCGGCGGGATACGAGGACTCCATGTCCAACGCCTATTACGGGACCGTTGCGGTATCGGTGATCGACCTTCTCTGGAGGGCCTCGATGCTGGACCACTTCATGGGCACAGGGATGGGTGCTGACGGGATCAGGGAAGCGATAATATTCTATGATATGGACCGCTTGGACGCACCCGCAATAGGGGCGTTCATCTGATAAGGGCATGACCCACCTACAAACCTTCAAATAGTAAACCCTTTATGGACATCTGGTGGCTTTAGATGATGAAACCATTGTCTATCCTGGGAAAAGCGGTGAACAACAATGTCATCGTTGTCCTCAGGGGTAAGAGGGAGTACAGAGGCGTGCTCGACGGATACGATCAGTTCATGAACGTAGTACTGAAGAACGCCGACGAGCTCGTCGAAGGCCAGCCTGTCGCCAAGCACAGAATGGCAATAGTGCGCGGGGACAACATAATTTACATTTCGCCATAAGGAGTGATACAATGGGAACTGGAACATCGGCAAAGGGGAGACACAACAGCAACAGGACTCACATCCCATGCCGCAGGTGCGGAAAACGCTCGTACCACGTGAGGAAGGGCGCATGCGCTTCCTGCGGATACGGTAAAACCGCCAAGCTCAGGAGCTACACCTGGGCCAAGTGCCACGATTAAGTGAGAAATATGACCGGGCCGAAACACAGTTGCGGTGTTGTAGGGATCAGCGCCGAAAACAACGTTGTGCCCGCTCTGCAAAAATCTCTCATGATAATCCAGCACCGCGGACAGGAGAGTGCTGGAATATCGGTATATAATTCTGAGGGGACCATAGACACGGTCAAGGACAGCGGGCTTGTCCAGACTGCCCTCCCCAAATACATGCTCAGCAAGCTCCACGGGACCGTAGGCATAGGTCACGTAAGATACCCGACGACCGGAACGAAGGTGAACGGCAACGCCCAGCCTTTGACGGCTACCACAAGGTACGGGCCTCTGGCCATCGCCCACAACGGAGATATAACCAACTTTGACGCCCTCAAAGAGATGTATCTCGCGTCGGGATGGTCTTTCTTCACGGACTCGGACAGCGAGCTCGTCACCAAGATTTTCAGTAAATATTCTGCGCAGCATATCGATCCGATAAAAGCCCTCAAGGCCACATGCGGCGAGCTGGACGGAGCATTCTCGTTGGTCATGCTCGTGGACAACAGGCTTTTCGGAATAAG
>DAHB01000002.1:111885-238511 GCA_002498365.1 Methanomassiliicoccaceae archaeon UBA421
TAATCAGGGACGTGATGCCCGGAGAGATCGTCGAGATAACGCCCACCGAGATCATCAGCTATCCATACAACACGTCGAGCCCCAGGGCCCACTGCATGTTCGAATGGGTGTACTTCGCCAGGCCCGATTCCGTGATGGACGGTCGCGAAGTATATGATGTGAGAAGGAAGATCGGCGAGATCCTGGCGAGGGAAAGCCCGGCCGACGTAGACCTAATCATGCCCATACCCGATTCCGGACGCGCGCATGCGATCGGTTTTTCAGTCGAGTCAAAAATCCCCTACGAAGAGGGATTTATGAAGAACCGTTTTGCGGAACGGACGTTCATCCTGCCGGACCAGAGGCAGAGGGAGGCGGCCGTATCTACGAAGATGAACCCTATAAAGAGCACGGTCAACGGCAAGAGGATACTGATCGTGGACGACAGCATCGTGCGCGGCACGACGCTGAAGAAGTTGATCAGCATGCTGAGGGGCGCCGGAGCGACGGAGGTCCATGTACGCATAGGGTGTCCGCCGGTCATAGCCCCGTGCTACTACGGAGTCGACATGAAGACCCGCGACCAGTTCATCGCGACGGACCATTCCGTTGATCAGATCCGCCAGATAATAGGTGCCGACAGCTTGGCATACATAAGTGTCAGCGGCCTTATAGAGGCGGTCGGCATTCCGGAAGCCGATCTTTGCCTGGCATGCGTATGCGGCAAGTATCCTACAACAATCCCGGGAGAGGTCCACAGGTACCAGTCCACCCTCGGAGAGGGTTTCGTCGGCAAATCCGAATGAAGGCCATTAGGAAACCTTTAATAGGAACAATTAATCACTGAATCTTACCGGGCAGGTAGATCAGTTGGAAGATCGCTACATTGGCATTGTAGAGGTCGCGAGTTCGAATCTCGCCCTGTCCACTCTTTATTAACATTCGGTCGCCGAACCGGGCCTTTCAAATTGTTCGAACCGCCTCTCGCCTTAATTTACGCTGTGTAAACATTTATTACAGCACAATCCATCGTCGATCCGGACTATGGATCTGAAATTTAAGAGGGCACGCAGCAAAGAGAACAAGGAGAAGAGGTTCTCGGACATAATTGACGTTTCCGCGGAGCTGTATGACAAACTGCATTATTCCGGCCTCACATTTGAAGAAATATCGAAGAAATTGAATATCACCCGTCCCGCGATATACAAATACTTCAGAACGAAAGATGAGATTCTGGTGGAGATACTTCTCAGAGACCTTGACAATCTGTGCAACGACCTAGCGGACAGTTTCGACTCCTCAAAAAAGTATGCGAAAGAGGAGATTGCGGCCATATGGACGGACGTCATGATGAAGAACAAGAGGATCATGGACGTCATGTCCCTCCATTCCTCATCTATCGAGAAGAAGATATCCGCCGAATACAACAACGGACCGGAAAGCGTGATAAAAGGAAATATCGAGACGCTTAAGGAATTGATCAAGGGCCTCGTTCCCGGCATAGATGATGACACGGCGAAGGATTTCATACTGTATCAGATCTCGTTCGCCGTGGGCCTGTATCCATTCATGAAGATCAAAATGAACGATTCGGACCCGAACAAAGAGTTGTTCAGATTCAATAGGGTGTATAGCGAGAATATTCTCATCAAGTTGAAAGCTATGGAAGGAAGGTAAAAAATCCGCCGTCGTTCAGGCGGCAAAGAAAAAATTCGGGAATCGAAAGTGTTACGCTTTTTCCTTCTTCTCTGCTTTTTCCTTCTCTTTCTTTTCTTTCTTCTTTGCGCTGTTCTGTTTCATCTCTTCGATCTTTCCCTTGAAGCTCATTTTCGTACCCCCTTGCATGTTCTGCAAGTTAAGTTACACATAGTAATTTATGTATAAATAGGTTACTCGACGTAAATTAAAATATAAATCAAGGACCATCAATAAAAATATGAAAACAATGAATCGTTGACGGAATGGACATCGCCCTATGGGAAATACGAAAAGGTGGCCGCAGGTGAGTGCGAACGGCCCTTTGAACGAAAGACGGAGGTATTCAATTCCTTTCTGCCCGTAACGTGGGAGAAGACATCACTTTGAAGATCGAGCGATTCACTTGATCTTCTTCTCAAGTTTGGCAAGCTTCTTTTTCGCGTTGTTGTCTCCTGAATTTACCTGCCGAGTGAGCTCCTCTGCTTTCTCCTTCTTTACCTTGTTCTGCTTTGATAACTGTTTTTTACTCATTGCCATGCAATAGTCACTGACCCGCCATGCACCATGCCCTATTTGATTCTGGCTTTCGAATACTGTTATTTTCAGGCCGTATTGGAAAAATGGGAGATTCTGCACCTCATAATTCACGTATCGCGTTCTTCATGGACCTGACATATTCGCCGATATGGGCAACAGAGTCCGGGCCTTCTTCGGCGACGATCTTCATGATCGCGCTTCCAACGATGACGCCGTCGCTGAAGGCGGCTATTTTCGCCGCCTGATCCGGGCACGAGATGCCGAATCCCACGGCACAGGGGACGTCCGTGCTCTTTCTAACCAACTCGACCATGGATTCTATGTCGGTCTTGATCTCGGCCCTCGCCCCCGTGACCCCCAGGGAGGAGACGACGTACACGAAACCCTCGGCTTCTCCGGCGATCATCGAAATGCGGTCCTCCGAAGTGGGCGTGATCATCGAAATGAGGTCAAGGCCGTGCCTGCGGCATGCCGGGCCGAACTCGTCCTTTTCTTCGAACGGCACATCGGGCAATATCAGCCCGTCTATGCCTATCTCCTCGCAAATGGACACGAACCTCTCGGTACCGTACGAGAATACGACGTTCGCGTATGTCATGAACACCATGGGCACATCGACGTCACTTCGTATCTCGCGTACCATATCGAAGACCTTGTCTGTGGTGACTCCGTTCTTCAAAGCGCGTGCGTTGGCTGCCTGGATCACAGGTCCTTCTGCCGTCGGGTCCGAGAAAGGTATGCCCAGTTCGATCAGGTCCGCACCGTTCCTGACCATCTCCTTCACGGCTTTTTTGGTCGTCTCAAGGTCGGGGTCCCCGCAGGTGATGAATGCGATGAAGACCTTTCCCGTGGTGAACGCACATCCTATCCTGCTCATTCTCCCACGTCCTCCCCTCTATATCTTGCGATCGCGGCACAATCCTTATCCCCGCGTCCGGAGAGGGTGACCACCAGCAGGTCGTCCTTTTTCATTCCGGGAGCGATCTTCATCGCGTATGCCAGGGCGTGTGCGGATTCTATGGCGGGGATGATGCCCTCCGTTTTTGAAAGGTACTCAAAAGCGCAGACCGCCTCCTCGTCCGTCACCGGAACATATTCGGCCCGGCGGATGTCGTGCAGCCAGGAATGTTCTGGCCCTATGCCCGGATAGTCGAGCCCAGCCGAAATCGAATACACGGGGGCGATCTGACCGTACTTATCTTGGCAGAAGTAGGATTTCATCCCGTGGAATATCCCGGGACGTCCGGTGTTGATGGTTGCGGCGGTCTCGAAAGAATCGATCCCGCGCCCCGCTGCTTCGCATCCTATCAGACGGACCTTCTCATCGTTTATGAATTCATAGAACGAACCTATAGCGTTCGAGCCTCCCCCGACACACGCTATGATCGCAGCCGGAAGTCTCCCTTCTTTTTCCAGGATCTGCTGTTTGATCTCCTTGCCGATCACACTTTGAAAATCCCTGACCATCGTCGGGAAAGGATGGGGCCCCATGACGGACCCTATGCAGTAATGGGTGTCCTCCACGCGTGTCGTCCATTCGCGCATGGTCTCGGAAACGGCGTCCTTCAGAGTTCCAGTGCCCGACTCCACGGGCACAACTTCTGCCCCCAGGAGCTTCATCTTGTAGACGTTAAGGGCTTGGCGCTCGATATCCTCGGTGCCCATGAACACGACGCATTCCATGCCCATGAGGGCGGCCGCGGTGGCGGTCGCCGTCCCGTGCTGTCCGGCCCCTGTCTCGGCTATCAGGCGGGTCTTGCCCATCTTCTTGGCCAGAAGCGCCTGTCCAAGCACATTGTTGATCTTATGCGCGCCGGTGTGGTTCAGATCTTCGCGTTTAAGATAAATCTTCGCCCCGCCGAGGTCCTCTGACATCCGTTCTGCGAAATACAGTCTGCTGGGCCTTCCGGCGTACTCGCTCAGGAGTGCATCCAATTCGGAGACGAATCCCGGGTCCGCCTTATAATGCTCATACGCTTTCTCAAGCTCGATCACAGCGTTCATCAGGGTTTCGGGCATATATTGCCCCCCGTGTTCTCCGAATCTTCCTTTCTTCGTCATATCCACATCTTCTCTGTCCGTTCTCCTCACGGATACGATGAACTGTTCTATCTTCCGACGGTCCTTCCTTCCGTCCGTCTCCACTCCGGAGCTGATGTCGACGGCATAGGGGCGGAACGTCCTAACGACCTCAGACACATCGTCTGGGCCCAATCCTCCCGCCAGGAAGAACGGGCGGAGGCCCCTGTCGATGAGCGCCCCGTCGAAACGTTCTCCCGTGCCGCCGGCTCCGTTATCCAGCAATATGAAGTCTGCCGAAGATGCCGCCGCTCTCTCGAAATCGCTTCTGCTGCTTATTCCGAACGCCTTCACTACCGGTACGCCGGTCTTTTTGCGTATGTCTTCAATGAATGCGTCGTCCTCGCCTCCATGGAGCTGTATCATCCCGATGGTTCCGTTTTTCACCAGTTCGATTATGAATTCTTCAGGCTGGTCGACGAAAACTCCGACGGTGGCAACTCTGCGGTCCATCAAAGAACGCAGGCGGGTGGCCGTTTCACCCGTCACATATCTGCGGCTCTTATCGGAGAACACGAACCCCGCGTAATCCGGGAGCAGGGCGTTGACGCACTCGACGTCCTCCGGCGTCCGGATGCCGCATATCTTGATTTTCGTCATACGATACCTCTAAGTTCGTCGAGCCTTTTCTTCTTGTCATCGGAACGCATCAGCGTTTCTCCGACAAGCACCCCGTTCACCTTGGACATGCGAAGAACGTCGACGTCGTCCGGACCGTTTATTCCGCTCTCGGCGATGAAAAGCACATCCGCCGGCACCATATCTCTCAGTCTTCTGCTGTTCTCGAGGTCCACGGTGAAATCGTTCAGATTCCTGTTGTTCACGCCGATCATCCTCGCGCCCGCGTCCAGGGCAGACGATGTCTCCTGCTCGTCGTGCGCTTCCACCAGTGCGGACAAGCCCAGATCGTCGCATATCTTCAGGTATCTTTCGAGATCTATGTTCTTGGTGATCGAGCATATCAGAAGCACTGCCGATGCGCCCAGGACTTTCGCTTCATAGATCATGTAATCGTCGACCGTGAAATCCTTCCGTAGACACGGCACGGAAACGGCGGCGGCTATCTTCTTCAGATGCTCGTTGTCGCCCAGGAACCATTTGGGCTCGGTCAGCACGGATATGCACGAAGCACCGGCAGACTCATATTCCCCCGCTATCTTCTCGAACGGATATTCGGTTACAATCCGACCTTTGGACGGCGAAGCCTGTTTGCACTCGCAGATGAACGATATGTCGTCTCCCGTCAGGGCCTTCTCGAAAGGAAGCCCCGTATCACATTCCATCGAAAACGCCGAATCCATCATTTCCCCCAGGGAAACACGCTTCTTCGATTCGGCGACGCGAACCTCGGCATTCTCCGATATCATCCGTAGGATGTCCGTCATTTCCGCTCACCTGTTCGAGGCCTTTATGAATTCGTCCAGCTTGGATGCGGCCGCGCCGCTGTCTATGGTCCGGGCAGCAAGGTCGATGCCCCGGCCGATGTCGCCCGCTTTCCCGGCGATATACAGCGCAGAACCTGCGTTGATGAGGACGGCGTTGCGGCGCGTCCCCTCCTCTCCGTTCAGTACCGAACGGGTCACGGCCGCGTTCTGGGCGGGTGTGCCTCCTGTAAGGTCCTCACGTTTCCCCATCGGAAGGCCGAACTCGTCGGGGGACATCTCGAACGACCTGCAGTATCCGTTTTTTATCTCGCAGACCGTGGTCGGGGCGCCGACGGATATCTCGTCCAGCTTATCCTGTCCGTATACTACCATTCCGTTTTCCACTCCCAGTTTGATCAACACCTTCGCCAAAGGTTCCACCAGCGATTCGCTGTACACCCCTAGGAGCTGCATCGACGGCGACGCGGGGTTGGTCAGAGGTCCGAGGATGTTGAACACGGTGCGAAATCCCAGTTCTTTCCTTATCGAGCCGACGTACCGCATGGATGTGTGGTACCTCTGTGCGAAGATGAAACAAATTCCTATCTCGCCGAGCAGTTCTACGCATCTCTGAGGCGGGAGATCGATAGTCACGCCCAACGCTTCCAGGCAATCTGCCGTTCCGCATCTCGACGAGGCCGCGCGGTTGCCGTGTTTTGCGATCTTGACGCCCGCCGCTGCGGCGACAAGTGCCGAAGTCGTCGAGATGTTGAAACTCTGGGAGCCGTCGCCGCCAGTTCCGACGATGTCCATTATCTTCATGTCATGCACGATCTTGGCGGAATGCTCCCTCATGGCGGCGGCACAGCCCGTTATCTCATCTATGGTCTCCGCGTTGGTGTTCTTCGTGCTCAACGCGGCGAGGAACGCCGCGTTCTGGACCTGGGTCGTCTGCCCTGTCATTATCTCGTTCATCACCCGATAAGCCTCTTCGTACGTGAGGTCTCCTTTGTTGACCGTCTTGATGATGGCTTCTTTGATCACGGCGTCACACTCCCGAGATCCTCAGGAAGTTGCGCATGATCCGCTCCCCGTCGGGCGTCATTATGGACTCCGGGTGGAATTGGACGCCGTAGACGTCGTAGCTCCTATGGCATACGGCCATGACCTCCCCGTCCTCGCTTTTAGCTATCGTCTTCAGGCATCCGGGAAGGGTCTCCTGCACGACGGCCAGGGAATGGTAGCGTCCCGCCGATATGCTTTCCGGGCATCCTCTGAACAACGGGCAGTCGGTGAACAGCATAATGTCGGACCGCTTGCCGTGCATCTGCGTCTTCGCATACGACACGGCCGCCCCGTAAGCCTCGCATATCGCCTGATGTCCCAGACAGACCCCCAGTATCGGGATCGTCTTTCCGAACGCCCTCACGGCATCCACGCATATGCCCGCATCCTCCGGTCTTCCCGGCCCGGGCGACAGCACGATCGCTTCCGGGCCCATCTTTTCTATCTCGTCGAGGGTGGCCTTATCGTTCCTGACGACCTTTATGTCCGGATCTATGGAGCCTATCAGCTGGTACAGGTTGTAGGAAAAGCTGTCATAATTGTCGACGAGCAATATCATTCGTTCCCCTCCGAGATCTTTAGGGCCTTTACTACCGCCGCGGCCTTGTCTATGCATTCCTGATGCTCCTTCTCGGGCACCGAATCGGCCACTATTCCGGCGCCGGTCCTTACGAAGACCTTCCCGTTCTTCTTGTATGCTATCCTGATCGCGATGCAAGTGTCCAGATTTCCGGTGAAATCGATGTATCCTATCGCCCCCCCGTATATCCCGCGCTTGTTGTTCTCGATATCGTTGATCAGCTGGCAGGCCCTGATCTTGGGCGCTCCGGAAAGAGTTCCGGCAGGCAGTACCGCATCCAGCACGTCAAGCGCGTCGAACCCCTCGCATATCTGTCCGCACACCGTGGAACCGATGTGCATCACGTGGGAAAAATGTTCTACGGAGTGATACTTCTCCACCCTGACCGTGCCGAATCTGCTGATCTTTCCGATGTCGTTCCTTCCCAGGTCCACCAGCATGTCGTGCTCCGCAAGCTCCTTGGCATCCGACAGGAGGTCCGCCTCCAGGGTCCTGTCTTCCTCTTCCGTCCTCCCTCTGGGGCGCGTGCCGGCCAAGGGGAACGTGTGCAGCGTCCCGTCCTCAAGTTTCACCAGGGTCTCGGGGGATGCGCCGGCCACCTCCATATCGGAGCCCGAAAAGTAGAACATGTACGGAGACGGGTTGAGTTCTCTGAGCGAGCAATATGTGTTGAGAAGGCTCCCTTCGTATTCGGTCTCCAAACGGTTCGAGAGGACGATCTGGAAAACGTCCCCCTCTCTGATGTGGTGTTTCGCCTTCTCGACCATGGCGCAATATCTTTCCTTGTCGAAAAGAGGTTTCAATTCCGTCAGCATCTTTCCCGGCTCGTCCTTCTTCGGTTTGCCGTTTTCGACGATGTCCACCATCTGCCGCAGGTCCAAAACGGCCTTGTTGTAGTTGGTATCCACATCGGAAAGGTCCATGTTCACGATGAACAGGATCTTTTTCTCGAGGTTGTCGAAGGCTATGACCTTGTCGAAAAGCATTATGTCGACGTCTTTGAAACCCTCGGTATCTTCGGCGTCCAGATTCAGGATCGGCTCGGAATATTTCAGATAATCATAAGAGAAGTATCCGACGAACCCACCTGAAAAGGGAGGAAGGCGGCTCATACGTGGGCTCCTGTACCTGTCCAAAACCTGTCTTATGTATTTTCCCGGGTCGTCGGTCTCGAAAGACAGCGAATCCACCTTCATGTTTCCGTTCAAGCAGGTTATCGATAATTTCGGATCGTACCCCAGGAAAGTGTATCTCCCCCATTTTGCATCATTTTCCACCGACTCCAGTATGTAGCAGTGGCCCGAGACGTTCTTGAGGATGCGAAGGACGTCCATGGGCGTCTTCCCGCCGGAGTGGACCTCCGTGCTCACGGGAGCCGTCCTGTATTCTCCTTCGACGGCCAGTTTTTCTATCTCTTCAATGCAGGGGAATATCATTTTTCATGCCTTCTCAGCGTCTGACGATGTAAATGCAGGTCTATCATGCCTTCAGCAATAACCATAAATCTACATTAGATATATATTTAACTACATTGATGTATGTTTTAGTTCATCAATAGCTAGATCGGTATTTTCAATCTCACGTCAGAATTCGCGTCATTTCCGACAAGGAAAACCGCCATGCCCATCTCTCCTTCGCGTCCGGACCCGGGGGCGGCCGGACGTGCAATCGCGGTCAAAGGAGGGGTGTACGGCCTCCCGCGCTCTCAAAGCTTATAACTGCCATATATCATGACCGTTCATGGAAGCCGATGCAATAATAGCATCACTCAAGGAACACTCCCCGGAGATCGTACTTGTCATCGGAGGTTTGATCGCGATATTCATAGTGTACCTGTACCTCAAGGACGACGGTTCCGCGAAGTACAAGTTCACGGTCTTCCTTGGATTGGTTGCCGGAGTGGCCATGATATATATCGCGGCGGTAAACTGGTCCGGTCTGGCGCTGGCCACGGCGATAATAGTCGCCGTGGGAGGGTTTGCTCTTATAATAAGGCCATTCCGCGAAGTGCATTTCTCAGCGATCCTGGCACTTTTCGTGATGGTTATCGTGTACATACTCCTCGGAGAGCTGGACGGGACCATGATCTACAGCATCGACATATCTTTCCTTGCTTCGGGATACGTGAGGATCGCGATAGCCCTGGTAGCCGGCGCCATTGTGTACATGATCACCAATTTCATCGAAGAGATCATCAAGCTTTTTGGGAAGATCCTCAACTGGTGGCCCTTCCTTCTGATGATCGGGCTCCTCTGTATGGCAGAAGGGATCATGGTCTTTCTGGGATACGGGTCTGTATACGAGATCTATCTGGACTATACCTCCTGAGGAGCTTCCGGATATTATCTTTATGTAAACCTTTAAATCAGTAAAGGCGTTGTTGGGTGAGTGGGCCCGTGGCTTAGCCAGGATATAGCGCTGGCCTTCTAAGCCAGACGCCTCGGGTTCGAAAGTTTCATAAAAAGGAACCGAAATTCCCGACGGGCCCGCCAAAGGATGCCGCCCCAGGGCAGGTGTCCAGGAAGGAAAATAACATGAAGAGAAGTTCACGCGCCTGGAAGAAACGCGGTAATCAGCGTTGGAAATGGCGCAAGAAGAAGATGAGAAGGAGAAAGAGAGCAGCTAAGATGCGCAAGCAGTGATCACAGTCATTCTGACAAGGGAGTATAGGCTAACCTGGCAGACTGGCGGGCTCCAGTTATAGAGCGTGATTGAATTGAGGTTGCTGAAGTTATGATGAATAACTGGAGCGATGACTCAATAATTTCGCGGGGGGTAGCTCCCCCCGTGGTGGAAACCCGCTGACGGGGGTTCAAATCCCTCTGCTCCCACCTTGCGTATCTTAGCGGCATCTCTGCCCCCCTGAGAAGGGGCATAACAACTTTCTCTTCTTTTTTCTTTGGAGAATCATTAGTTTTTTGGATTTTTATTGAATTTGTCAATCCGTGACCTCATGTGCTCCTGCAGCGGCGGGTCTGTGCAGTAGATATAGCAGCCCCTCATCCCCCGCGTCATCAGGGTGCGGTAGGTGTTCCTGATTATACTGTCGGCCGCTCGCTCCTGCTCTTCAGGGTCTGGATATTTCTGTTTCAGTCCGCGCAACGACCGGTCTGTACTGGCCCTTTTGGTGCGGTCCGTCAGGACCTCCCCGTCCCTGTAGGTCAGGTCGTCTCCGATTATCACACCGACATAATCAAATTCAAGTCCTTGGCACGTGTGTATGCACCCGATCTCGTCGATGGAGGTCTCGTCCACGGCCCATGTGTCAGTGGAGCCGAGATTCCAGCTCATTTCAAATCCCGAATCCGGTATTTTCACGTCATGGTATTCCGGGTCGCATTTTTTGTCGGTCCTCCAATCCCAGCAGTAGCCGGCCACCATGCGCGATCTGTTCGCCATGAGATTCTTTTCCCTGATCGAGCGTCTCAGCTCGTCGGGGTCGTCGAAAAGCTCGATGTCGTACTCGAAGTCGTCCACTGTATCGAAGTTCGCGGTCTCCCCTATTTCCAACACATCATCTACCCAGGCCACATAGCCGTCCGATCCGTCGCATCTGAACTGTGAATCCAGTTCCATCCTTTTTATGAGCGCATTGCAAGACCTGGCGAACCTCTCTATGTTTTCAATGGTCCCGATATCGTCCAGAGTTACACGCTGGCTCTCATCAATGAAGAAAACGGATAGCTTCGATGCTTTTATGATCTCCTTTATCTGATTCTCCCCATGGTTTTTGAACATCCCGGATTTTTCCACGAGACGGTGGGATTCGTCGACCAAAAGAACATCGAAGTCGTTCTTTCCGCTGGATGTGAACGCACCCGAACCTTTGAACATGTTTTTTACGCTCGTAACGCTACGCGAAAGCCTCTCCTTTCCCTCGCTGAGCTTCCTGAAATAGACGTTCCTGGGGGCGCTGTTCTTTGTGACATAGGCGGACAGACAGCCACTGTCGGTCAACTTTGCGAGAAGGTTAATCGCAAGGACCGATTTTCCGGTCCCCGGCCCGCCTTCCACGATGATCACTCTTTTCAAAGGGTCCGTCTTCGACCGTCTGGATTGTTCCAGTATCTCCTCGAAGACGATTTTCTGTCCGTCTATCATGACGAATTCCCGGTTACCTTTCACCATGGAGACGATGCAATCCTGGAGCGATTTGGAGGGACGCAGCTTTCCGCCCTCGATCATTTCTATCACGTTATTTCTGTCGCCGTGGCGTATATAGGTCTGTATGAATTCTCTGAGCTTGTTCTTGTCACGTATTCCAAACAAGGGTGCCTCAGCCATGTAGAAGTTATAAGCAGGGTCCGTTAGAGGGTCTTTGTCCGTGATGTCGTAGTTATGCAGATATGCGCACGGCCTCAACCTAAGGAGCCCGTCCTGGATGCACACGTTGTAGTCGTTTATCACCTGGACATATGACCATGCCTGGAAGGAGGGATGTGTCGTTTCGTTCATCGATCCGCCCAGCATGGTCTTCACGATGCCATCTTTCTCCACGACTGATTCTGCGGTCATCCATTGCTTGAGTTCGATGACGACCGCGGAACCGACCCCCTCCTCGTCCGTGCCGGCAACGATCATGTCGACCCTTTTTCCGGTGTAGGGTATGTTGTATTCTACGGCTATGCCGGCATCCTTGGGGACTTCTGACATTCCAAGCACTATATACATGTGGTTCAGGGAGTTCTGCCAAGAGGAAAATTCGGACCGCGAGGCGTTTCTCCCCATTTTTTCATATACTGCTGCGCTCAGCTTCTCCGCCAACAGGCCGCCGTCGACGTCCGATTCGAAATCGGCCAGCGTGCCGCTGTATATGATCATCCCTGATTGCAAAGGGATCTGAAGTTATATCGCTTGCGAATATCAGTTCTTGAAACTGTGTATCGGCGCGGGTATCCGTCCGCCCCTGTTCACGAACCCTCCGCAACCGAACCTGCTGACGGGCATGATCGGCGCAGAGCCCAGTAGCCCTCCGAACTCTGCGTGGTCGCCCGGCTTTTTGCCTATCACGGGTATGAGCCTGCATGCGGTCGTCTTCTGGTTGACCATTCCGATCGCCATCTCGTCGGCTATGATGCCTGCGATCGTCTCCGCGGACGTGTCGCCGGGTATCGCCACCATGTCGAGCCCGACAGAGCAGACGCACGTCATGGCCTCCAGCTTCTCGATGCACAGCGCACCGCATTCCGCGGCGCGGACCATCGAGCTGTCTTCGGACACGGGTATGAACGCACCGCTCAGCCCCCCGACGTACGAGGACGCCATCACTCCGCCTTTCTTGACCTGGTCATTGAGGATGGCCAGCGCCGCGGTGGTACCGGGGGCGCCGGTCCTTTCGATGCCCATCTCCTCGATGATATCGGCTATCGAGTCCCCTATCTCGGGGGTCGGGGCCAGAGAAAGGTCCACTATCCCGAATGGGACCCCCAGTCTGGCGGAGGCCTCCTTTGCCACGAGCTGTCCGGCCCTGGTGACTTTGAAAGCTGTCTTCTTGATGGTCTCGCAGAGGACCTCGAAGCTCTCTCCTTTGACCTTGGAAACCGACGTCTTCACCACTCCGGGCCCCGATACCCCCACGTTGATGACGGTCTCCGGTTCGGTGACCCCGTGGAACGCGCCCGCCATAAAAGGGTTGTCGTCGGGCGGGTTGCAGAAGACCACGAGCTTGGCGCATCCGATCGAGTCCTTGTCCTTGGTTAGTTCGGCCGTTTCACGGATTATGTCTCCCATGATCCTTACGGCGTCCATGTTGATGCCGGTCCGGGTGGAGCCCACCGAGACGGAGCCACAGACCCTTTCCGTCGAAGACAGGGCCTCCGGTATCGAACGTATGAGTAGCCTGTCAGCATCAGTCATGCCCTTCTGCACCAGAGCGGAATAGCCGCCTATGAAATTGATGCCCACATGCTCGGCCGCCTTGTCCAGCGCCTCCGCGATCCTCACGAAATCCTCCGGGGCCCTGCAGGCGCACGCCCCGACGACGGATATCGGTGTCACCGAGACCCTCTTGTTCGTTATCGGAATGCCGTACTCGAGGCCGATCTCATCGCCGACGGATACAAGATTTTTGGCCTTTTCGGTTATTTTCCGGTATATCTTCTCGCAAAGCCCGTCGAGGTCCGGGTCGCAGCAGTCCATAAGGCTGATGCCCATAGTTATCGTTCTGACGTCCAGACTTTCGTCCTTGATCATCGAGTTGGTTTCAAAGACCTCTTCGAAATCGACCATCGGATCAGATCCTGTGCATCATGTTGAAGATGTCTTCATGCTGGGCCTGGATCAGGCAGCCGACCTTTTCACCCACGGTCCCGAGCCCTTCCGTAAGCTCGGCGAACGTCTTCTCGTACTTGTCCGTATCGACGATCATCATCATGTTGATGTAATCGCCTACCGTGGTCTGCTTTATGTCCAATATATTGATGTTGTTG
Source organism: Methanomassiliicoccaceae archaeon UBA421 (assembly GCA_002498365.1). Classification (GTDB taxonomy): domain Archaea; phylum Thermoplasmatota; class Thermoplasmata; order Methanomassiliicoccales; family Methanomethylophilaceae; genus VadinCA11. Next base: position 125,616 of record DAHB01000002.1, read on the forward strand.
TCGGCGAAGAAATTGCACACGGCGGCGATTATCCCGACGTGGTCCTTCCCCACCAGCGTGACTATTGTCTTGCTCATTTTACGGCCTTCCTTTCATTGATCATTATAGCGTATTCCATCGAGTCCACCAGCGCTATCAGCGAGGCCTCGATGACGTTCTGTGAGACGCCGACCGTCGTCCAGCTCTCGGTCCCGTCCGTGGAGCGTATCAGCACCCTTACCGCCGCAGCCGTGGCGGCCTTCTCGTCCAGAACCCTGACCTTGTAGTCGGAGAGGCGTATGCCGTTCAGCACGGGATAGAACTTCGACAGCGCCTTCCTGAGCGCGTTGTCCATCGCGTTGACCGGACCGTCGCCGTCGGATGCGGTGTGCTCTATCTCCCCGTCGCTGTTCCTGACCTTGATGCTGGCCTCGGATATCAGTTTTCCGTTCTCCACCTCGTCTATGAAAAGCCTGAATCCCGCGATAGTGAAATAGGGTTCGAACTCTCTCCTGATGCGTTTGACGAGCAGCTCGAAACTTGCGTCCGCACCTTCGAACTGATATCCCCTGGACTCCAGTTCTTTGACGGTCTCGGTTATGCGGCCGCTGTCGCCGCCGTCTGTCCCGATCCCCAGCTCGTTCAGCTTCTCGACGATGCTGGCCTTGCCGGACATGTCGGAGATCAGTACTCTGCGTTTGTTCCCGACCGTTTCCGGCCTTATGTGCTCATAGGTCCTGGTGTCCTTCATCATCGCCGAAACGTGCATTCCGGCCTTATGTGCGAACGCCTTCTCTCCGACATAGGGAAGGGCGGGCGAAGGCGCCGTGTTGGCCACCTCTCCGACGAACTTCGAAAGCTCTGTGAGCTTCGTGAGGTCCCCGACGTTCGTGTTGCGGCCCATCTTGAGCATGAGGTTCGGTATTATGGAACACAGGTTTGCGTTCCCGGTCCTCTCGCCTATGCCGTTTATACATCCCTGGACCATGGACGCGCCCGCCTTGACGGCGGCAAGGGAGCATGCCACCGCCAGCTCCGAATCGTTGTGGCAGTGGATGCCCACCGCAGTGTCGAACCTGTCGCATACGGCTTTCACGGCATCGGCCACGCGGTCCGGGAGGGTGCCTCCGTTCGTGTCGCAGAGCACCAGCCATTCGGCTCCCGCGTCGGCGGCCGCGCCGAGGGACTTGAGGGCATATTCGGAGTCTGAATAGAAACCGTCGAAGAAGTGCTCCGCGTCGAACATCACGCGCATCCCGGACTCCCTGAGGAACCTGACGCTGTCCCCGATCATCGCCAGGTTCTCCTCTTTGGTGGTGTTGAGCGCGTGCACGACCTGGAAGTCCCAGGTCTTCCCGAAGATGCACGCCCACTCGGCCCCCGACGAGACCAGTGCTTTCAGGTTCGCGTCGTCCTCGGCCTTGATGTCGCGCCTCCGCGTGCTTCCGAAGGCCGTGACCTTGGCGTTCTTCAGGTCCATGTCCTTTGCGATGGCGAAGAACTCGTCCGTCATAGGGTTGGACCCCGGCCATCCGCATTCGACGTAATCCACGCCGAACCCGTCGAGCTCGCGCAATATGTCTGCCCGGTCCTGCACCGAGAATGATATCCCTTCGCTCTGGGCGCCGTCCCGGAGCGTGGTGTCGTATATGATTATTTTCATTTCATTCCCCTCTGTCGTCGAGCACAGATATCAGGTCGCTGAGTATCGCCGATGCGGTCTCCAGACGCCCTGCTCCGCGGCCGGTAATCGTTATGGGGCCGGCCAGGTCGCTGAGTATCTGCGCTGCGTTCAAAGTCCCGGTGACCGCCAGCGGGTGCCCTCTGGGCACGAGTCTCGGGGCCACTTCCAGTTTTGTATCGGTCACCTCTCCTATCAGGCGGACGACCATGTTGCGGGATTTGGCAAGCGCGATGGCCTCTTCCGTTATTCCGGTGATCCCGGTTATCGAAACATCCGAGAACGTAACGTTGCGTCCGAAGACGGAGTTCGCCAGGATCACGACCTTGCATGCGCTGTCGTACCCTCCGACGTCCCCCGTAGGGTCGGCTTCGGCGTAGCCGAGCTGCTGGGCCTCCTTGAGGGCCTGCTCGAAGGGCTGTCCGCTGTCCATCTTGCTGAGTATGTAGTTGCAGGTTCCGTTAAGGATTCCGCGGATCGACTGTATCTTTTCCCCGACGAGGTTGTCGTGGCAGAGGTTGATGATGGGCATCGCTCCGCCCACCGAACCCTCGAACTTCAGCTTGCACCTGTTCCTTCTCGCAAGTGCAATGAGGTCTCCGAACTTGATCGCGAGCGGGCCCTTGTTCGTAGTGATGACGTCCTTGCCGCACTCCAGCGCGTGGACGATGTTCTTCAGGCCCTGTCCCCCCGTCTCGTAGTTCGTCGGGCTGACCTCTACGAGTATATCGTAATCTACGGAGTCCAGGACCTCGAGCGCGTCCGTGTACGTCCTGCTCCCCACACGTTTGGTCTCCGCCTTCCTGGATACCAGGTCCATAGGTGCAAGCCCTTCGGGGTCGGTCACGTAGGTCTTGGAGTCCATGACTCCGACGATCTTCACGTTCTCGCCGTAGCGTTTCTTAAAGAACATCTCCCGAGAATCGAGGACCTCTGCTAAGCCCTGCCCTACCGTGCCGAAGCCGGCGATGAATATGCGCATGTCAGAGCCCCCTGACGTACGTTATTGCGCCTTCCCTGCATGCGGACCCGAGGAATCTGTCCAGCCTTTCCAGGTCTCCTTCCTCTCGAACCTTCACCGATATCATGGCGGTTCGCTTCTCATGATGGTTCTTGGACGAGTACTGGATGTCCACCGAGTCTACGGTGACGGCCTGGGACGCCTCGTCCATCAGCCGTTCGACGTATGATGCCGTGATGCGCCCTATGAGAAGATACTCCATCGAGAACGTGCTGTATACGGAGCCTATGCTGGATATTATGACGTCCCTAGATTTCCATATATCCTCCAGCCTCTTGAGCTGTGTTGCGTCCTCGACCTCGAAAGTGACGTTGAGCGAAATCCTGTGGTTTACGATCTGCTCGCGGTCGTGGACGACGCCCATGATGTTCCCGTCGACCATAGATATCGGCTCCAGGGAACCCACGAGCTGACCGGGGAGGTCTTTAACGTACAGTTCTGCGTTCACTATCATTTTTACTCTGCTGAATATCTGCCCCACGTTAATTATATTATCGTAGCTCGCGCGCGGAAAAATATTGTTCATTGCACTGTCTCTGAGGGCGTGAATCTTGTATAATTGTGGTAAAATTCGGTCGAATGCAAATGTACCAGATAATTTTTTAATGAAAGAAGTGGGATGTAAAAGCAGGTCCGCCGCCGCAAACATGTCGGCGCCTTCGCATGCATAAAGTACTCGAGTCAGCATTTATGGCGCAATTCTAAGGGCTATCCAGAATGATTATTTCCGGAGTGCTGACCCAGACGACGGAATCGTATCATGTTTCCGACCTGAGATCTCTGAGGCGGGCCATTCGCTGAATAAGCCGGACGTTGAACGAATCAGTCGTATCGACGTTATTGTTCCCTCTGGAACGTTGCATCCGGCGGTTTTGCCGTCCATATAGAGGGATCATGCTGATTTACCTCTAACCACCTATTGGTCGAAGGCGGATCTGAAAGACATCGCTCCTTGATTTAATTCCTACTTATACGATATGCAAACGATAGAATAATATACTCTACAATTATTCATAGTTAATCAATAGGAATAATGGTAAATGGAGACGATCGGATGAACGGAAAGATCTATTTGGACAATGCGGCGACCACAGAAATGCACCCGGACGTGCTGGAGGCGATGCTCCCCTATTTCAAGGCGCAATATGGGAATCCTTCAAGCATACATGGAATGGCAAAGTATGCAAGAGAGGCACGGGAACGTGCCAGGGCGTCTGTGGCAGAACTTATCAACGCCGAGCCGAAGGAGATCTATTTCACGTCCGGAGGAACGGAGTCCGATAACTGGGCGCTGAAATCCGTAGCGTTCGGCAACCGTTCAAAGGGTAATCATATCATAGTATCGAAGATAGAGCATCATGCGGTGATGAACACCTGCGAATTCCTCGAGAAGAACGGTTTTGAAATCACATATATCGATGTCGACGAGTTCGGAATTGTGGACCCGGACGATGTCAGGAAGGCCATCAGGCCCGAGACGACACTGATATCGGTAATGTATGCGAACAACGAGATAGGGACAATAGAACCGATATCCGAGATAGGCAAGATAGCAAGGGAGCACGGCATCCTGTTCCACACGGATGCGGTGCAGGCCTTCGGCCATGTGCATATAGATGTGAAGAGGGAGAACATAGACCTGCTAAGTGCCAGCGCACATAAGCTGTACGGTCCAAAAGGGGCCGGGGCGCTGTACGTGAGGGAAGGCGTGAAGTTGGAGCCTCTGATGCACGGAGGCGCCCAGGAAAGAGGGACCCGGGCAGGAACGGAGAATGTCCCGGGAATAGTCGGCATGGGGAAGGCCGCCGAGATCGCAAAGAGGGACATGGACGAACGCATCGCCAAGGAGACCGAGCTCAGGGACCACATGATATGCCGCATCCTCGAGGAAGTGCCCTTCACAAAGCTGAACGGACACAGCACCCGGAGGCTCTCCGGGAACGTGAACATAGCTTTCAGCTTCATCGAGGGAGAGAGCGCGCTGATGCTTCTGAACCATAAGGGCGTATTCGTGTCCACCGGTTCCGCATGCGCATCTGGGTCATTGGACCCATCGCATGTTCTTCTGGCCATAGGGCTGAAGCATGAAACGGCCCACGGCTCGATAAGGTTCACACTGTCGTACAAGACGACAAGGGGAGAGGTCGACGAAGCTGTGGACGCCGTCAAGGAAGCTGTAGGGAGGCTCAGAGAGATGTCCCCATTGTATGCGGACCATCTGAAGATCGGGACGAACAAAACGGAGGTATGAAAGGATGTACGACGGAGTATACAGCGCCGAGGTCATGGACCACTTCACAAACCCTAGGAACGTGGGCGAGATCGAGGGTGCCAGCGGAGTGGGGACCGTAGGCAACGCCAAGTGCGGGGACATAATGAGGATATTCCTCGACATAGACGAAGACCACGTCATCCGCGACGTGAAGTTCAAGACCTTCGGGTGCGGGGCGGCGGTCGCCAGCAGCAGCATGGCGACAGAGATGGTGAAGGGCAAGACCATAGAGGAGGCGCTCCAGATAACCAACAAGGCCGTGACCAAGGCATTGGGCGGGCTGCCGCAGGTCAAACTGCACTGTTCGCTTCTTGCCGAGCAGGCGATCCACGCGGCCCTGTGGGATTACGCGGAGAAGAACGGCGTCGTGATAGAAGGGCTCAAAAAGCCAAAGTCGGACATAGGCGACCACGAAGACCACTGAAAAGAGCCAGATTTCAAAATTTCGTATAAAGATATTGAATGCAATAGATCGAAGAAGGACAAAATAATGAGTAAAATCTACAAAAACATGGGAGAACTGGTGGGAAGGACCCCGCTGGTAAGATTCAGCAGGATAGAGAAGCTACACGGGACCAAAGGCAGGCTCATAGTGAAGATGGAGATGTTCAATCCATCCGGATCCGTGAAGGACAGGATATCTCTGGCCATGGTCGAGGAGGCAGAGAGGAGAGGCGTCCTGAAGGAAGGGTCCGTCATCATAGAGCCGACCTCCGGCAACACGGGAATAGGCCTTGCGATGGTCGGGGCCGCCAGGGGATACAGGGTCATTCTGACCATGCCCGAGACGATGTCGGTCGAAAGGCGGAACATCCTCAAGGCCTACGGTGCCGAACTTGTGCTCACAGAGGGCAGCAAAGGCATGAAAGGCGCTATAGCCAGGGCGGACGAGCTTGTCAAGGAGACAGATGGAAGCGTGATCCCGGGGCAGTTCGTCAACATCGTCAACCCGGAGATACACCGCAGGACCACCGGTCCCGAGATATGGGAGGACACGGACGGCAACATCGACGTGCTGGTGGCAGGTGTAGGAACCGGCGGCACGATAACGGGGGCAGGGGAATATCTGCGCTCCAAGAATCCGGACCTGAAGATCGTAGCGGTAGAGCCAGCAAATTCTCCGGTCCTTTCCGAGGGCCGTGCCGGCCCTCACAAGATACAGGGCATAGGCGCGGGGTTCGTCCCGGACGTTCTGAACACCGGGATTTACGACGAGATCGTGGCCGTGACCGACGAGGACGCATTCGCGACAGGAAGGAAGATCGCCAAGACCGAAGGGGCCCTTGTGGGGATCTCAACCGGCGCGGCGGTATGGGCGGCAATCAAGGTGGCCTCCAGGAGCGAGTCCGAAGGAAAGAACGTGGTAGTGATCTCTGCAGACAGCGGGGACAGATACCTGTCGACGCCGATGTTCGGATAATCAGTGCGATCAGAAATAAAAAATATGAAACGAGGAGGGATGAAATGATAAAAAATAACAATGTGCCAGAAGGACCTGGTAATAAAAGTGGATACAAATTTGAAACACTGCAGCTCCATGTGGGCCAGGAACAGCCGGATCCGACGACGGATTCACGTGCAGTCCCGATATATCTCACGACATCGTACGTTTTCAGGGACACCGCCCACGCGGAAGCAAGGTTCAACCTCTCAGATCCTGGCAACATATATGGGAGGCTCACGAATCCTACGCAATCCGTGTTTGAGAGCAGGATCGCGGCCCTCGAGGGAGGGTCGGCCGCTTTGGCATTGGCCACAGGTGCGGCGGCCATAACATACACAGTACTGGCTCTCGCAGGGAACGGCGACAACATCGTATCGTCAAAGCAGATATACGGAGGGACCTACAACCTTCTGGAACATACGCTAGGGAGATACGGCATCAAAACGACGTTCGTCGATTACAACGATGTGGAGGGCTTCGAACGGGCGATAGACGAGAACACCAAGGCGATCCTGACCGAGACGATAGGAAATCCTAACGCGTCAATCCCGGACATCTAGAGGCTCTCCGAGGTCGCCCATAGGCACAAGATACCGCTGGTGGTGGACAATACGTTCGCAACCCCCTACCTCTTCAGGCCCCTGGAGCACGGAGCAGACATCGTCGTCGAAAGCGCCACCAAGTTCATCGGCGGCCACGGCACGGTCCTTGGCGGCGTTATAATCGAGGCCGGAAGGTTCGACTGGAAGGAAAGCGGAAAATTTCAGTCCATCTCGGGACCGGACCCCAGTTATCACGGCATAAGCTTCTCTGAAGCGCTGGGACCTGCGGCGTTCGTGACGAAGATCAGGGCGACCCTGCTTCGTGACACGGGCGCCACAATATCTCCGTTCACCGCTTTCGCTCTTTTACAGGGCCTCGAGACCCTGTCGCTGAGGGTCGAGCGCCACGTGGAGAACACGAAGAAGGTCGTAGAATTCCTCAACGGACATGCCAAGGTGGAGAAGGTGAACCATCCATCTCTGGCGGACCACCCGGACAGGGCGCTTTACGACAGATATTTCCCTGAAGGCGGAGCATCTATATTCACCTTCGACATCAAGGGAGGGAAGGAGGAGGCCAGGAGGTTCGTCGACGGCCTTTCTCTGTTCTCCCTGCTGGCCAACGTAGCCGACGTGAAATCCCTGGTGATACATCCTGCCAGCACCACGCATTCGCAGCTAAGCGAAGACGAGCTTGAGGAACAGGAGATCCATCCCAACACGGTCCGTCTTTCGATCGGTACGGAACATATCGACGACATCATCGCTGACCTGTCCCAGGCACTGGACCGTATATGACCTCCCGCCCCGGCACGTCTCTCGGGAAACTTCTTTATCCTTTTCAACCAATCTCAATAGGAATAATAAGGATGCCTGAGCGGTCATGAACATGCAGATTTCAACGAAAGGGCGTTACGCAATGAGGCTTATGCTGGATATAGCCAGATACGGCAGGGGCGAGACGGTCAAGATCAAAGACATTGCCGACAGGCAGGATATCTCCCCAAAGTATCTGGAACAGATCATATCCGAGCTCAACCGCTCGGGGCTGGTCAGGAGCACAAGGGGCCCGCAAGGAGGTTATTCCCTCGCAAGGCCCCCTGAAGAATATACCGTCGGTTCCATACTCAGAGTAATGGAGGGGGACCTGTCCGTTGTGCAATGCGTCAAGGACGGCGAAGGTTTCTGCGACAGATTCGAGACCTGCACCACAGTCAGGCTCTGGACCAAGATAAGCGATGCGATATCGTCGGTCGTCGATAACATAACGTTGGCGGACCTAATGAGGTGGGAGGGAGAGGGGAAGATCGTCTCCATCGACGGTACCGAAAACAAAGAGCCAGCATCATCGTCGGATGCACATTGTGCACCTCAATGAAAATCAAGGGAAAAATGGCGCCGAGAGGGAGCATAGCACCCAGGATCATATCGACCACCTGCCAACGATATCGGCGATCGCCATATCGGGCCGTATGCGGCCGTAGGCGTCTTCTGTTGTGCGCGTGTTGGTATGCCCGAGCACCAGCGACACGCTGGCGACCTGGGCGCCCTCGTCTAGTGCGAGCTGGGCGTAAGTGCGACGACATTGCCTAAAATCAAACTTAATCCCAGTCAAGTCCTCGATATGTGACTTGCCGACGCGGAACGTGTTAGCGGCGAGCGGCCCGCCGTTTGTAGGGTTGCAGAACATAAGCTCCGATTTAGAAATTGTAGGCGGGGCCTGGGCGCGCTGGGCCATATATCTGGCGATAATTGGCCTAAATTCGGGTCGTATAGGCACAGTACGAGGTTTTCCATAGGTCAGCCCGCCTTTAACGATGTAGACCGTCAGAAGGCCCTTAGAAATCGATACATCGCAAGCCCGCAAGCCCGCGACCTCGACAGGGCGTAATCCCGCCCCGATAGACACAGCGACGGCCGCGGCCGACCGCAGAAGCGCCCAAGGGCGCTGTATGCTCGACAGGGCGGCTATGAGGGTACTGTAGTTCTCATTGGACAAGGGCGGCAGGCGGGTTTTACCCGGAGCGTAGAATATCAGCGGATATTGGGCACGAGCACGATCTACCGCGTTGCATCCACAGTAAGAGCATATCTTGCGAAGAGCGCCCAGGTCGCGCACAATGGCGGACTGGGATAGGGCTTTGTTTCGCAAGTAGATCCCGTAGGTCTTGACGTCTTCGGATGTCATATCAGAGTAGTCGGCGGATAGGATCGCGCCAGAGGCCCGTAGGTCGCCAAGCTGGCGGTCTATCTTGCGTAGCTGGCGTGAGAGCGTGGTATACGTGCCCTCGGCGTAGACATGTTGATAGTCGGCCAAAAATGCATCTAGCTGGGTCATTCTTCCGCCCCCTCCAGCTCTAGCAGAGCCAACTGTAGGAGTATCGTATGACACTCACGCTTGAGTTCGCTGTAGTCGGAGAGGATCGCCCCGGATTCTCGCGCGTCTAGCTAATCCCTTTGGATCTTGCGCAGCTGACGGGTCAGAGTTACATAGGTGCCTTCGGCATAGACGTGGCGATCGTCGGATAGGAAGGCATCGATCTGTAAGGTCATGCTTCCACCTCTTCGGGGTCCTCGTCCAGCTCTCCATAGTAGCAGGGAGCGAGCCAGTCCTCGCAGTCGTCCTCATCTTCGTTTCCGGAATCCACCGCATAGCAGGACCGGCGTCCGCATGTATCGCAGGTGTGCGGCAGAGCGCACCCCGTGGGGCAGTCGGCATAGAATGCAACCCAGTAGACTGCTGATGCACATTTGTAGCGAGAGAGGTGTGGGCAATCGTGTATCATTGCGGTCTTGCCCCCTGTGTTATCTCGTAGCGTCTAATTGCCGCACGGACAAAGTCAGACCGGTTAAGGGCTGTGCCGTTTCTAATCTGTTGGTCGATATAGTCTAGGTCGCGGGGTGAAACTACCACCGACATCTGTATGGGCTTGATTGTTGCCATGCCAATAGCATGCTATTAGTTGCATATAATTGTTACTACACCATTAGTACACTAATAATCATATTGATAAGCTAATATCATAATAGTAAAAATGTGGCCAAGCGCAACATATCGGTGGAAATGGAGGACGCATTAATATCGGACATCGAGCGCGAGATGTCTCTATCGGGATTTTCCACACGATCGGAGCTGATAAAAACTGCAATACGGTATTATATCCAGGTCCAACACGACAGACGGGCACAGTGCACAGCGGATGCGGGGGATGCCCCTAAAAGCGGTACGGGGATGGGCAGATCTTGATTAGGTGGAATCTACACACATCCTCTTTGATGCAGATTACGATCTGTATATCGACGGAGAGCTTGTAAAAGAGTGGCGGATGTCGCCCAACAACTATTTGCAAACGACATACAACTATCGTACGTTAATCACAGAAGATAGCAGGTACATCGAAGTAAAGGTAATATCGACTGGTGGGGGAACAGGGGCGCAGGTCGATAGCGTAAAGGTCCTTGTCGGAACGGGTGCCGATTACAATATTACCTTGAGAGCTTAATAAGCCAGCATCTGGCACATTGCAACCAAACCCACCCGCGCCGCCCCGCGCCGAGCCGCGCGAGGGCCCAACCTAGTAGTAACGGCTATTATCCCCCCGTAGGGGGGATAATATGCCCCCTTATACGGCATCATCGACGGGCGCCGGACCATCGCACACATAGTAGTCGTCGTCCTCGTCGTCCTCCGGCTTGCGGAGCATCTGGAGGCGTAGGAACAGGTCATCGCGGGCCATGGCCCGCGAGAGGCCGCCCCCGGCATGGACCGACAGCAGAGCGTCCTTGAGCTTGCCATTGACGCCCATAATCTCCAGCCACGTCTTGAGGGTCAGATAGCCCTGGGCGTTGTCGTGCAGTACGATCTCCTGGCTTGAACGGACGTTGTCCCGGGCGCTAAGCGCAGTCATGAGCATCCTAAGCTCATTGCTAGAAACCACAGTTATCGGGCTGTCTTTTGTCATACGGGGACCCTCCCATAGAACGGTTTGGACATTGCCGGCTCCCACCATGGGGGCAAATCGAAGGCAATCATTTCCTTTGTCGTAGAGCAGTACCCCCAGCTTTTGGGGTGGACTTTGCCCTTATACTTAGACATGTGCCGCTCCAGGTAGATGTTGGCAATAGTTTGAGCGATTACTTGATTATCGCGCTCGTTTTGGATCGCGACAAGGTCCATGTGTTTATGGATCATATAGACATCTTGCGACTGGAACATCGATATGTCTAGCATGCTGGTGTTCTGGATGGTTAACAGAAAGAACAGTTCGTTATGGCTGGCTATGGTCATCATTTTCTGTAACCCCTTATTCTCGCGAGTACCAGAGTCTCTGGCGCCGGCGACGAAAATGGCATCATCCACAACCACGACGTCCCGAGATGGTCGTATTACCTCCATGATCTCGCTGATGTCCTCCGGCCAAGTGAGCGCGCGGTAGCTGTCTGGATAAGAGTGCTGGGCCACAAACGTCTTAGAGTAATTGACCAGGACAACATTACGGTCTGGGAAGGCCCCGGACTGAATGAGCGAGTGAACCGTAGCGGTCTTGCCCCATTGCCCAGTCCCAATTACAACTATTACGCCGTGCTTGGCTGTGCTAAGACGTCGGAAGAGCTCGGACTCTTGAATAGGCTTACTCATGGCCAGCCTCCTTAGGAACTAGCAAATCATCAATCATCTTGGACAACCTCGCGTTATGTGCGCGTGCCATCTCGACGCTCTTAAGGTCGATTTCTGTCTTGTCAGTCATGTTTTCCTTTGTCAATTTTGTTAATTCGTCGATAAGCTCGCCGTAGCGGTCGGGGATGCTCGCGATGTAAACATCGCTGAAGGAACCGGCAGGGGGATAAGTGACGGTGTTGCTATCGGGGGCGTAGTCCTGCACGACCTCGACGGAGAGGCCCGCCGGTGTGCGGAACGAGAGGTAAGGGCGCCCGGTCTTAGTCGCTCTGGCCCAGCGTGTGCGCCCTATTACATAGGGCGCTATCTCGCCAGTCTCGACATTAACAACCAGCGCCAACTTGCCGTCGGCCATAGTCATGCGGCGGCCCCAGTATGCCCAGACCACTACACCGGCGGCCAGGGCGCCCAGGTATAGGGGGCTATAGCCCAAGTACCAAATGGCGCCGCCGATTATAGCGATAGGCAGTAGATAGGTCGATGTGGTAAGGCGGTCCAGCAGGCGGTCCCCTACGGGGCGCGGGGGGTCGCTGGCGTTGCCATTATCGCCTGAATCGGCGGCGCTCTTGCTCTTAAAACGCGAGATAATATTCATCGTTCTTCTTCCGTTTGTAATAAGGGATTAGGAACAGAGACGGAACCAGCGCGCAGAGTATGCACCCTATCGCGAGGTTGCGGTTTTGTTCTTCCAGTACCCATTTTTCTATTGTCACAGTAGCAGGCGGCTCGTCGATGGCTATGGCGGACCCGGCACCGCTGGCCACGGTCAGCCTATACGTTATTGTGTCCGCTCCGATGGTCCATACAACCGTAATGGCTCCCGGCTCGTAGACGTCGGTATAGTCATGCACGCCCGCAGGTAGGACCTCATCGACCAGCACGCCGTTAGGCGTGGTAAGAGTGACAGCCATAGGCTCCGAGAGCCAAATGGACCAGGTAGCACACGGGAACACTATACGCGCGTCCTCGTCGATCGCGAGCATCAGCGTCCCCGTTTCTGGGGTTGATGACCCCCATATCCTATAATCGCCCTCGTAGGGCTGGGCATGAGCCTCGTCTACGAGCATGAGCGCGCCCATCAGGCCAATAACGGCCATAAGGGCGACGGCCAGCATGGCGATAAGCGCGGGGCGTCTCATCGGCGGAACGCCCCGGATTTCTTCTTCTTTTTCAAATCTAGGATTCCCCAGATAATAAGCGAGCCCGCGATGGTGTCAATTATCTTAGCTGTCCAAGCAGGCGCGTAGTCTGTCGCGCCCCAGGTCAGCGACCAGCCCCCCAGAGCGAGCAGGCCGGCGATCATCGCCGAAGAGAGGAAAAGGCCTAGCCCGAGGGCTATCTTGATTAGATTCATGACCGCCCCCGTATTAGCGTTATTGCCCCATAGACGGCGAGTATAGCGACGCCGGCCAGGATAAGCAAGGTCGCATCGGACATACTGCCGACTATGTCGGTAATCGGCTGGATAATAGGGTCCAGCGGCGTAGGGTCTACAGGCGGCTCTATAGTCGGCGGTACCACAGGGGGGTCGGGCGTGGCGGGCGTAGTAGCGGCCTTGCCGCCACCGATGCCCAGCAGACCACCAGCGACTGCAACGACCGCTTTGCTGGCCTTATTCACGATCCAAAAAATGGGATTAAGGGGCGACACCATCAGCGCCGCCCCTTCTTGCTCTTCGGCGCGGAGCGTCTAAGCATGGACCACAGGACTATAGCGCCCAGCGCGACCAGTCCGGCCTTGAGCACCATGCCCGTCCAGTCGTAGGCGACAGCATCCACCGCCTCGACGACCGGCGCGGGGTCGCCCCCGAGCCCTACGAGCCTGAAAAGCGCTTCGTATGGGGACCACCCGGTTGCGTGCTCTATGACGTCCTTGCCGGTTGCTACCATTATGCCGGCGTCGGCCAGGCCGTACGCTGTTAGGGCGTAGCCTAGCAGAGGGATCAGGGGCAGGACCATGATTATCGCCTCTTCTTGATACTACCCGACCCTCTGAATAAGTAGATCACGACAACCGCGACCCCCAGGCCCAGGGCGATCCATACGAAAGAGCCCAAGTTGCTAAGGGTCGAGCCTATGGACCCGAGGACTCCCCCACCGCTCCCTCCGGAAGAAAAGGCGGACCCGGCGAGCAGGCCGCCGAGCCCTCCGATGGAGCCCATGGCTAGCCCCTTCCAGCCCAGTTTGATCGCCACCTTGGTTAAAAGCCCAGCAACCACCATCATCTCACCGCCGTTTTACCGCGAGTAGCGAGGATGTTGTAGACCATGACCGCGCACATGGCGCCCATGCCGACGACGAAGAGAGTGGCGGACGTGCTTACTCCCATTATGCCGAGAGTGAGCCAGTCAATCAGTCCGGTGTAGCTCTGTGCCATCGACGCCGCGAAGCCGGCGACCGCGCCTATAGTGAGGGCGTGCCAGACCGAGAGCGCCCTCTTGCGGACGTATGAGAGCATCAAAAGCGCCAGGAAGCTCGTAGCCATTGCCGCGGCGGCAAGTCCGTAGTAATCTATAGCGATCATGCCGACCGCCTCCTTTTGACAGTTAGGCCGGTGGTGCCGACCCAGGGCGTGGCCAGGATCGCGCATACGATCAGCAGTACTCCGGTGGCGCCTACTATGATTTCACCGTAGGGAATCGTTGTATATGCGTACGTTTCGGAGGTCCAGCTAAGAGTTCCGTCGAAATCCTCACCTACATAGATCTGAATAGATCCATTTGCATCGTTGGCTTTCAGCTTTGCAAGCATAACCTGATCAATATCGAGTACCCAGGTATTCGTATCATCTATTTGCTTGAAAGACGCGTGCGAGTAAGGGAGATTATCACCAATCGGGACCAGCCTAATCGCCGTTACATCGCCATCGAAGTGCAGGATGATCTTCGAAACGCCCGCGGCAAAATCGGAGCTATCAACAAAGATCCCTGTATTTATTCTGTCGAAGTAAGCCTTACTTGTCAGCGCGTTCAGGACAAAAATGTTAGTTCCGTCGTTTTCACTGGCCGCAAAGAATGAGAACGTTTTATCTGCCTCGGCTGGTGTGTCCACTTTCCAAGACAGACCGAGGCTCACATCTGGGACTTCAGTGTAGGATCCCATTGTAAGCATATGATCGGATTGCGCGCTGTCGTCTATCACCGATACAAGCGCCGGCGCGCCCACTATCAGGATCAGCGCCATTAGGGACATTACCACAGGCGCCGAGGGCGCCCGGAATGCCCTGATTACTTTAGATTTGTTTTTTTGTGATATAATTCGGCCCATTGGACCACCCCCCGCGCCCCGTAGGGCGCAGTTTGTGGTTATTAACATTTAGGTCGAATATTAATAATGGTTAAAAGGGGCTGTGTGCGCCCCCTTTATATATCTGGAGCGAGGCGCTCCAGCAGGTCAGCGATATCGGGGCGGCAGTCCAGCAGGCGGACCGCCCCGTTGTAGGTAAGTCCGAGGGCCTCGATGGCATAGGCGGCCACTTGCCCCCGGGGCAGACCTAGCACCGCGGAGAGCTGATCTAGCACGTAGTCGGCGCGGGGCGTTATCGTCAGGCGGCACACCACCACCTCGCTCGCGGAGTGGTCGTTAATCGACCGTTTGGCGTCCATATCACTTTTAGAAGCCCCATATATATACTCCGAGGTACCCCCATTTGCGACCGCCTTGCGAGCGGGCTTATTCGCCATCGGAGCCCTCCAGGCCGAGCGCGAGTATTAACAGGGCCAAGCTAGGGAGCCCGAGCACTATGGCCCACTCTGCCGGCGAGTAGGGCTCAATGCCGAGGGCGCCCAAGTTCACTACCACGGCCAAACATGCGCCACAGACTACTAGCGATAGGCGCATCGCGCATAGCGCCCTATGTGTCTTCATCTGAGCCCCTCCTCCTTGATTAGCTCGGCCAGACGCGTACGGCTAATGCCCTCCATGCGGGCCGAGAGCGCGCGCATGGATATATCCGGCTCATCTGCCAGGATTGCGCGGAGCTTATCCGTCTGATAGTCCGAGAGCGCCCTCTTAGGGCGCCCAAGTGTTTTACCCTCGGCGACGGCGCGGGCGAGGCCGTCCCTCGTACGATCGCGGATTAGTTCCCTCTCAAATTCGGCCACAGCGCCAAGGATCACCGTGGTTAGGCGACCCGTGGGCGTGGTCGTGTCTATAGGCTGGTCTAGCAACTCTAGGCCCACATGCCAGCGGTCCAGGTCGGCGACCAGGTCGGCCAGATTGACCGTGGAACGGGCGAGACGGTCCAACTTAGTTGCCAGAATACGCGAGAACTTGCCAGCCTTGGCGTCGCGGCGCAGTCGGTCCAGCGCAGGACGTCTAGCATCCGCACCGCTGGCGCAGTCGGCGTACTCGCCGACTATGTCATAGCCGCGAGCCAGCGCCACCTGGCGCAGGCGGATTAACTGATTGTCCTCTGTCTGTTCGCGCGTCGATACACGCGCATACAGGGCTACCATGATGGTCATGCCCAGCCCTCCAGAGTAGGGGCTCCGACCCATCATACGAGTCCCTCCGTGTAATCAATATCGACAGTAGCGTCATCATCCGCATCCTCTACATCGCTGTCAAAATCTATGTATCCGAGGGGATCTGCCAAAACATGGAGCTCCGCCCCTTCGCGGGCAAAATCGTCTGTTGGCGCTTTGACGTAGAGTGTGACAGAGATCTCACCGCTCACAGTGACCTTGTATGTGGGCATCAGACCGCCCCCTTGTCGCGTGCTTTGACTTTCTCGTATACAACGTCCCAGACGAACCGCATAAAGTCCGTAGTCATCTCCTTGCGGTTGTCCGCAATCACCACCATAGCCTGGCGTGAGGACAGGCCGCGCACATGCTGGTATAGCTGGTCAGCGAGGGCGTAAGCCCTCGTCGGGTCCCAGTCGTCCGTCAACAGACCACCTCAATGAAGAAGGGGCAATATCCGTACAGGACGGTAATCGCCAGGTCGGCTGGGGCCTCATAGTGCCTGCATATCCCGCAGGCCCTGCCGGGGCGGTAGTAGACGCATGCGATGCACGTGCTCATTGGTACATCCCCCCAAGATCAGAGGCCCCGGAGAGTATAGGCATGCCCGTAGCGGTCAGCTGTGCCTGATACTCCTGGATGCGGACCAGCGACGCCAGCAGGTCCTCGATTCCCTTGGCGCGGGCGTATAGGCCGCGGATGTGCTCCGGGAGATAGGACAATATGTTATTGTCTGCATTATTGAAAGCCTCCACCTCACATTGACCGCCGGATGTGTCCGGCTGGATCGGGGCGTTGTCGTCGATGGCTTGGCGGTCCATTCTCGGAAGAATAGGACTATCGACATGGGCGGCATGGACCACGCCCTTAAGGGCGGGCGGGCCGAGGCGCCACCCGTTAAGACGCAGAAGCTCGGCCATTAGCTTAGTGCGGTCTTCCAGCAGTTGGGCGCCCCGGTTGTAAGCATCGGCACCAGACAGCCACACCTCGCCCGGCCAGACGGCCAGCGTAAGCGAGGACTTGCCACGGCGCAGGCAGATAGTAACCGTCGCGCCGTCTACAGTGAGGTCACCGTAGCGGTCCGTCCTCCCTCGCATGGCTACGGTGTCGGCCCGCCAGTGGCCGAGCAGACGCCCGGCGCGGTCACGGATAGGGTCAGTAGTGCCCTCGTGCAAGACTTCGCAGGTGTACGATCCCGCCAAGTGGACCCTCGACAGGGTCGGGTCAGGGACCGCAGTATAGTCTAACGTACTACGTTGTGGCGTATCGTATGGTACGTTAGTTTGTTGCAACGTATCCGTGCTGGCTACTGCCGGATCGTAGTACATTATGGGCGAAACGGCCCCAGGAACACGTCGGATATACCCTAGGTACTCTAGACGGTCGGAAACCGCCCTTACAGACCCGTATGATATGCCCATAATCGAGGCCACTCTTTTGCGGCTCTGGCCATCGAGTAATAGCGCTCTTATGCGGCGCTCTAAATCTGTCATCGGACGGGCGGTCATTGGACCGCCCCCGGCGATATATTACCACTAGCAACTTGCGTAAAATAACGTAGGCTGTTGCGGTTGCATGCAAGGGGTACGTTAATCTTTTTTTCATACCCCCCTAAAGGGGGGTATGCGGTACCGAAAGGTACGTTAGAGGGTACGTTAAATTCCGGGTCGCAAATCGGCCCGCATGGAGGGTAAGAGGCGCCGAGAGGGAGATTCGAACTCCCGAGGCGAAATCGCCACGAGCTTTCCAGGCTCGCGCCTTACCGGGCTGGGCCATCTCGGCTATCGACACAACATTTTGTCCTCGCATTAATATCTTTCTAAGGAATCAGATGTCATTCCAGTCGACATCCCTGCGCGAATCCTGTAGGTGGCGCCTTATATTCCTGAACCCGGAAAGAGCCACGTCGCTGAACATGGCTTCACAGAAGCACTCTCCCTCGCCGGCGGAAGATATCTCCTCTCCGAAAGGATCGAGTATCCTGGAGCCACCGAACATCACGGCGCCCGCCATATCTCCGCAGTTGTTGGCGAAAACAGTGTATGAAACATTCTCCAGCGCTCTCGCCGGAAGTACTCTCTCGAGAAAGGGTTTCGACTGCCTGGCCGAGGCGGATATGCATATGTTCACTCCCGATCCTGCAAGCGAACACGACCTGAGCACCTCCGGGAAGAATATGTCGTAACAGATGCAGAGTCCGAACTTCACTCCCCGATATTCTGCCACCGCCGCCCGGTCGCCTGCCTTAAAACCTTCTTCCGAATATACCCCGAAATGTGCCAGGTGTATTTTGTTATAAACAAATCTTTTCCCGGGGGTAATGAAATAAAGAGAATTATACATATTTTTGCCATCATAGCTAGGGCCTCCGAAAACTGCTGCTTTTCCAAATTCCTGGCACATCTTCTCTATTCTTTCGACAGCACGTTCCGTCTCCTTCTCGAGATCGGAACAATCAGTGCCGTAACCCGTCAGGAACATTTCCGGAAAAACTATGACGTCCGGGCCCTCCGAATGCAATTCCTCGGATATGCGCATGGAATTCTTCTCCGGATTCCCAGGGAAGGCGCGGCATTGGCACACTTTGAGGGCGAGGTCCACGGTAAATGAACGCTTGTTTTACCATAAAAAACTGATATCCGATACGTTTAATAGTGATGTAAGGGTTCATGAGATATGCAGGATAACCGGGGAACAGCAATACCCAAGTCCGTAAAGGTAGGTTTTGACAACCAGAAATATCTGGAACTTCAGTCCGCGCAGATCAAGGAGCGGCTCTCCAAGTTCGGCGGGAAATTGTATTTGGAGTTCGGCGGAAAGCTGTTCGACGACTTCCATGCTTCTCGCGTCCTTCCCGGCTTCCTTCCTGACAGCAAGGTCAACATGCTTGCCGGGATCAGGGACGTTGCCGAGATAGTCATCGCAATAAGCGCCTACGACATAGAGAAGAACAAGCTGAGGAGCGACATAGGCATAACGTACGACCTGGAGGTCCTGCGGCTCATCGACTCGTTCCGGGACCGCGGCCTTTATGTGGGCTGCGTGGTCGTTACGCACTACAGCGGCCAGAAGTCTGCGGACGCCTTCTGCGAAAGGCTCAGGTCCCTGAACATACGGGTCTACAGGCACTACATGATCGAAGGCTACCCCTCGGATATCGACCTCGTCGTAAGCGACGACGGCTATGGGAAGAACGACTATGTGGAGACCACCAGGTCTCTGGTGGTCGTCACTGCGCCCGGCCCCGGGAGCGGTAAGATGGCAGTCTGCCTTTCGCAACTATACCACGACAGCAGGAGAAAGGTCTGCTCGGGCTACGCCAAGTTCGAGACGTTCCCCGTATGGAATCTCCCCCTGAAGCACCCCGTGAACCTGGCATACGAGGCCGCCACGGCAGACCTGGACGATGTTAACATGATAGATCCTTTCCATCTCGATGCCTACGGTAAGACGGCGGTGAACTACAACCGCGACATAGAGATATTCCCCGTCCTGAAGTCCATTTTCGAAGGCATATACGGCGGATCGCCGTACAGGTCGCCTACGGATATGGGGGTCAACATGGCCGGCTACTGCATCACCGACGATGGGAACGTCACGCAGTCCGCAAAAGACGAGATAGTCCGCCGCTACTACTGGACGCTGTGCGACCGCAAGCGCGGCGCGGCATCCGACAACAGCGTCAGGAAGATCGAGCTTCTGATGAAGCAGGCCGGAGTCGGATCGGAGGACCGCAGGGTGGCCTCCGCGGTCCACTCCCATCCCAGGGTGCAGGAGATGCCGGTGGCCGCCATCACGTTGCCCGACGGCACGATCATCACCGGAAAGACCTCCACGCTCCTCGCCGCCACTTCGGCGATGATGCTGAACGCGCTCAAGAACCTGGCAGGCATCAACGACTCGATGCATCTGATATCGCCGTCCGTGATAGAGCCGGTCCAGGGCCTCAAGACCAAGTACCTGGGGGACAGGGGCGCCAGCCTTCACGCGTCTGAGATGCTAATCGCACTTTCGGTGTGCGCGACGACTAACCCGGTCGCCACGGCGGTGCTGGAGCGTCTTCCTGACCTCAGGGGGTGCGAGGCACATTCTTCCGTCATCCTTCCGGACGACGACGAAGATCTGATGAGGAAGCTGGGCATACATGTGACCTGCGACCCCAAATACGGGAGCGATAGGCTTTTCCAGGGCAGATGATGGAACAGTTCTTTATCTCCGCTCGTATATTCGCAACCCATGGTGGGAAGGATCCCCAAGGTAACAAGCGATGACGTGCAGAATCTGAGAAGCTTCATCAGGGACAGTGTCGATAAGACCGGATGTTCGGGCATCGTCATAGGTCTCAGCGGAGGTATAGATTCGGCAGTAGTGACCAAGCTGGCCGCAGAGACCATCGACCCGGCAAGGATCTTGAACGTTTTCATGCCCTACCGCGTCACCCCTGCGGCGGACTACAAGATCACCAAGGAACTGAGCCAGGCTTGGGGCACCGAATTCAAGATCGTGGACGTACAGCCCGCGGTGGACGCGTTGACGTCCGTCCTCCTTTCGGATGTCCAAGCGCCGCTCGAGCGGGGTAACATATCCGCAAGATGCCGGATGATAGTGCTTTACAACCTTGCCAAGAAGCGTAACTATCTTGTCGCAGGGACATCCAACCAGAGCGAGCTGATGACGGGCTATTTCACAAAGTTCGGAGACGGGGCATGCGATATGACCCCGCTTGCCAGCACATACAAGACCGAGGTGAAGCAAATCGCGGCGATGATAGGTATACCTCAGGAGATAATCGACAGGCCCCCGTCGGCCGGATTCTGGGAGGGACAGACCGACGAATCAGAGATGGGCATCTCCTACGACTATCTCGACGCCATACTTTACGATATGGACTTGGATTTCGACGACGACGAGATCGCCGAGGACCTGGACATATCCCCGGAGAAGGTGAGGGAGATCCGCAGCCTCGTGGCATCCATGGAGCACAAGCGCCTGCCGCCGCTGCGTCCGTGATAAAGGCGCCCTTTTCAGGCACCCTGAAGGCTCCCTGCTCTCACAAATTATATTAATGACTTAGTAATCAAGGCACTAATAGCTCCTGTAGTGTAGCGGCCAATCATGAAGCCCTCTCGAGGCTTCGACTCGGGTTCAAATCCCGACGGGAGCACTAATCTCACTATCCAGAGTGATTTTTTTAATGTCAATAGTTTCGCTATTGAATTTTTTAAAACTGCTAGACATACAATGTAGTAATCCTGACGGGAGCACTTCTCGCCTTCTTCTTAGCGCATCTTCCGTATTCGGGCGGTGCCTCATGCGCGAACGGACGCCCTCCTGAAATAATGTTATTCTTATTGTGCGGGACGATTCCATCACTGCCGCCGTCGGGAACCGACGCGGTCGCTCCACATCGTTTCGTCTGCCGAGGTCATTAAACGACTATTAATACGAAACCATCGCGATATGTTTTTTGGAGGTATAGGAACGGACATCGAACTGTATCACGATTCGAAATACGGGAACGGCGCCAGGGTCGCAGAGGAGTTCAAGAGGCTCATGGAGGGCGAGGGCAGCAAGGTCAACATTCACCATTTAAGGGAATCGAGCCCCAAGGGCCTGCCTACGGCCGACCTGTACGTATTCGGTTCGCCGACTCACTTCGGGAAGGCGACCAGAGGCATGGTTCATTTCGTCAAGAAGCTGGAACTGCCTCCGGGGACGAAGTATGCGGTCTTCGGCACGTTCAGCGGGGCGGCGCCCGACAAGAAGACAGGCAAGATGCCGCCCCAGGAGGAGCTGGAGAAATGGCGCCGCACCATACCGATGATCGACGAGAAGCTCAAGGCCAAGGGGATGTCGAAAGTGGCCGAAATGAGCGTCTTCGTCAAACCCGAGAATCTGAAAGGGCCTCTCGAAGAAGGTTGGCAGAAGACCGTGGAAGTGTTCGTAGAAGCCATCCTCGGCAGATGAAGGGCTCTTCCGATAAATCGGCCCCCTTCACCTTTTTCGGGTCGGGCTTCCAGTCGATAAGGCCGTAATGGCCAAAGATTATATCCGGGAATAAAATCCACCGCCCTATGAACTGGGACATGCCGACGGTCATAGCATGCGTCGCGGCCGGCGGAGCGATCGGGGCGGTGCTGAGATATCTGGTCGGACATTACGTATGCACGTCCGAATTTCCTTGGGGCACGTTCCTGGTGAACATAGTCGGGTGCACCCTGCTGACGTTCGTCGCATTCTCCTTCAGCGGATACATGTCCAAGAATACGGTATTCTTCTTGTTCACCGGAGTGTTCGGAGCGTTCACGACGATGTCGACGTTCACCTCGGAGACAGTATACCTATTCTACGAGAACGAAATGCTGAGGGCCGCGTGGAACGTGGTCCTAAATGGAGGAGGATGTCTCCTCGGGGCGTTCGCCGGAAGATTTTTAGCACTTCTTGTTTGAGTAACGGATCGTCTTCCGATATGAAAAAACAAACCCGCAATGAAAAGTGTGCCGACGCACAATCAAGTTGGATGAATCATCCAAAGGTATAAATGGCCACTTGCTCTACATCGCTCAAAGAAAATCGAGACGAAAGGTGATCATCATGCAAAACAAAACGATGGCTTTGATAGCCGTGGCGGTCATCGCCGTGGCCGTCGCGGGCGCAGGGATATATTATCTCTATGGGGGAGATGACTCTCAGGAGGGGACCAAGATCCTCATCCAGGACAATGAAGGGGTCTACTTCTGGATAGAGGGGGACGGCGACAACGAGCTGACGGCTCTGACGGACGCATGTGAAAGATACGAGATCGACGTGGAGTTCGCCGACGGTTGGATAGACAGCATGTTCTCGCTCGGGACCATGCAGGCCGGAGATGACTGGATCTATTGGAACCAGTACAGCTACGTGGACGGGGCATGGGTCCTGAATGAATACAACATGGACCAGTACAGCACCTCCGACGTGGAGGCCATGGCTGTTGTCTACTCCGACGGGACCGACCTGCCGGACGCCGACCCTGACGAAGCCAAGATCTGGAGATTCAGCACGGCAGGGATGGTATTCACGATCGAGTCCGAGACCGGGGTGAGCTTCAAGATTAACGGTACGGGTGAAACCGCCATCGAGGCGCTGGAGGATGCGACCGAAAGGTATGGCGTACCGTTCGTGGCATCGGGAGATCCGGCGAACGGAATAGACTCGCTTTTCGGAATAACATCTGCAAACGAGGGCGACCAATGGTCCTGGTGGATACAGAAGGTGCGCACCGGCGACGGGACCGGATGGGAGACCTCCTGGGATATGATGGACGAAATACTCACATCCGAAATCCACGAAATGAAGCTGGTCTACGGCTCCGAGGCGATGTGAGCCATTAATACCGGAGCAAACCTCTTACCCAATCTCAACAAGGTGCGCAATTGGAAAAAACAACCAAGGTCAAGACCACGCTATCTGCGGGAATCGTCGTCCTATGCATCATGTTCACGGCTCTTGCCGCGTCGGGGGAGACGTACGTCCAGGGGACGGACGGCCTGATCGTGGATTTCGGCGGAGGCATTACGTACTTCGGAGCGATCAATCCCGAAGACGATATGGATGCGAACGAGGGATTGGAACTTGCCTGCGCCGTATTCGGTTTCGATCTGGTCCGTAACGTCGACGAAGTGGTCTCGATAGATTCGTCCGTTTCGGGAACGGACGGGAGGACATGGGGACTGTACGTGGTCGAGAAAGCGTCATCGGAACTGCAGCAGACATATCCTTGGGTCAAGATCTCCGGGGACCCGGGAGATGTGAAGATAAAAGTATATGCGGCCGTAGCGTGGGCATATTGTTCTGAAGACGAAGTACCTTCGAGAGCCGTCGATGCTACAGGGGTCTGCTTCTACGGATACGGGCATCCGGAAAGGATAGTTTCGATGGCCCCCTCCTGCACAGAGACGGTATGCTCGGTGGGCGGTGAGCGCAAACTTGTAGGGACGGACGACTACAGCAACTATCCCGAATCCGTAGGATCGGCCAGATCTTCAGGTTATATTGCGAGCATCGGGGGATTCTCAAACCCGAGCTACGAGTCCATTGTTAGAACGGACCCGGACCTTGTCGTCTGCGTCAACAGTCAACGTTCTCACCTGGATATGGCCGAGCGGCTCCGCTCCGCCGGTATCAACGTCGTTGTGGCGGACGGGGGCGAAGATGTAAGCTCCATAATGGAGAGCATCATGATGGTCGGTACGGCAATGGGCACAAGGGAGGCTGCGGAAAACACTGTGAGCGGGATCGTCGAAGATCTGTCTGACATTGAGGACATAATCGATGGAAATTCGTCTGCACCGAAGAACGCAGTGATCGCCCTTTCCACAGACAAGTCCCCCTGGGTGTCAGGTTCTTACACTTATGCTTCGGACGTCCTGGGCACAATCTCAGTGGGCAACAGCTTCTCCGATCTGGGCGGATGGGTGATGGTGACGTCCGAGTCGCTGGTGACCGAGGATGTCGACTGCATTGTGGTGATAACATCGAACGGCCCGAGGTCCCAGAGCGAGTATCAGGCGGTATTGGATTCGCTGGGAGATGAATGGAAGCACACGGATGCGTACGGTGACGGAAAGATCTATTTCCTGACGGATTCTGCGGCAGACCTCGCGTCCCGTGCAGGACCCAGGGTCGCACAGATCGCCGAGCTGATGGCACGCATAATCCAGGATACGGCGTTCGAGGGCGACATGCCTAAGTACATCGGCAACGACTACAGGGACTACATTTCACTGGCCAGGGACCCGGTGGCAGAGGGAGCTTCATGAAAAATAAACTGTTCGTACTGTTGGTAGCTGTTTCTGCTCTCCTGGTCCCGCTGTCCATTGTATACGTCAGCGAAGAGGTGTCCGCCGCAGGCGACCGATATGTCCTGATCGATTTCGGAAACGGCCGGACCGAGTGGGCCGACGCGGATTCCTCCGAGATCACGGCATCCGGGCTCATAGCCTCTGCGGTCTCGGAGATCGGAGGCACATATGTCTACGGCGCATCGGACATTACGGTCAACGGGACGTCTTCTATCTCCTCCCCGGTCGCGGTTTCCTGGAGATACTACATTTGGACGGATTCCGGTTGGGAGGATTCGACCGCATTTTTTGATGACGCCGTTGCGGCGCCGGCGACCTCGGTCGCTCTGGGATATTATCCCGCAGGAACTGTGCCAACGGAAACACCCGCTTACAGGACGTCTTGGACATGTATTAGGGGAAGTTCGGAATCAGATGGGCATCAGGACGCGGACCTCGGAGGGGAAAACGTACCGGGATGGGTAAAATCCTACGGTGACAAGAATTTCGTCAATTCGGCCGTGCTTGTCGCCGGAAACAGGGTATTCGTGAACAGCGGAGGAACCAGCAACATGGGCGCAACTTCATCGGACCCCGCACAAAAGCCGGTCCTCTACTGTTACGGCCTGACAACGGGCGAGGAGCTGTGGAGCTATGAATACGATATAGGGGCGGGATACGAGACAGCGACGGGAGTCATAGTCGGCGGTTCCATCTATATTCCGGCATCGAACGGACACGTTTACAAAATTCCGCTTACGGGACCCAACGAAGACGGTTCTAATGTCACGGTGAGCGCTGACGGGCTTTTCGGTTCTACAAGAGATGGAACAGACGCGCCCTTGGAAGGCATCACATGGGCTACGGGACCTGCATCTATCGTCTATTATTCCGGGGCGCTTTACTTCGGAACCGCCGCAGGATATGTGTTCTGCACCGATCTGGACCTCAACGTGCTCTGGAAGGGCACGGTCGGCGGAACGGTCTATTTCAATGCGCCCACCGTACAGGACGGAAATCTGTTCATAGGAGCGCTCGACGGCTCGCTCTATGTGTTCGATGCGCTCGACGGAAATCCGGTGTGCAGCGAATCGGTGTACACCGTGCAAGCGTACGGGAAGATGTGCGGACTCGTTTCGAACATACTGCAGGTCGAAGACCGGCTGATCTTCTCTTTCAATGACGGGCGCGGCATGAACGCCGTGAAAGGAGGTTATGCCGTCTACAGGTTCGACGGTTCGACCCTCACCGAGATAAGCAAAGTGACGGAACTGGGTCTGTCCTCGTCATATCTGATAAAGTCGGACAGCTCGTTCAGGGGGGCGTATTCTTTCACCTCGGACGGTCTTGCAAAAATCTATTTGGACGGCAGCTACGAGCTTATCAACGGCAGTATCACTAACGTGCGTGCCCCCGGGACCCTGGTCAACGACGATTACATTGTCGCTGCAGAATACGACAAAAACGGCTACATTTACAAAATCGACACGGACGGCAGCCTCGATGGACAGTACGGTCAGCCCGACGAGGTCTCCGAATACGCCATGTCGCCGCCTGTGATAGTAGGCACGTGGGTGCTCTCAGGTACGGACGGAGGGGCATACTCATTCTCCGGCGGCTTCCTGGAGATCCCTGCCGCCACTCAACAGGAAAGCAAAGCATTGTTGTGGGCCGCCGCGATACTGGCGGCGGCGATAGTGTCTTTCCTTGCGTACTGTGTCTACATCAGAAAGAAACTGGACGTTCCTCCGATACCCTACATAAGGAGGAAGATCTCCGAGAAGCTAGGAACGGCGGCCGACGGCAGGTCGAAGATAAAGCGCAACAAGACCAGGCTGGTCTGGGTGATCGTTTTCGGTTCGGTCGCGTCCGTGCTGATGTTCCTGCTCTGCCTGGCATACGGACCTTCAGGAGATTATTCTCTGACAGAGGCATTCGGCCTCTTGGGGTCCGCCATATCCAAGGGCGGGCAGGGCCTCACGGGCGACGAGACCATAATCTTCGGGTCAAGGCTGCCGAGGGCGCTGGCGGCGTTCGCGGTCGGTATCGGTCTGTCGATGGCAGGCGCTGTGTACCAGGCGATAATAAGGAATCCTCTCGTGGACCCGTACATAATGGGAGTATCTGCAGGTGCGGGGACGTTCGCGGTCGCGACAATCTCTATGGGCTTCACGTTCTTCGGGCTGTTCAGCACTGTGACGTATTCGTTGCCGTTGATGGCCATGGCGGGAGGGCTGATCGCTTTCGGGGCGACCATGATCATCGCGGAGAAGGCAGGCGGCTCTTCCACGAATTATGTTCTGGCGGGAGTGATAGTCGGTCTAGGGTTCGGAGCCGTTCAGACGCTGTTGCTTTACAGCGCCGGTGACAAGATACACAGCGCCATGACATGGCTGTTCGGAAGTTTCACCAGTATCGACTGGGGGAACATATGGCTGGTGCTCATCCCCGCGATTATGTTGGCACTTATACCTCTGATATGGGCGAAGGAGTTCAACCTCGTCCTTCTGGGCGAGGACCAGGCACAGGAGATGGGCCTCGACGTCAGGAAGTTCGACAGGGCGATGCTAATACTGGCGTCCGTTCTCACGGCCGTGTGCGTGGCGTTCGTCGGAACGATAGGTTTCGTGGGACTGGTAGTCCCCCACCTATGCCGCATGATCATGGGCGGGGACCACAGGCTCGTCATGCCGTCATCCATAGCTCTGGGCGGCCTGCTCATGATGGCGGCCGATTTCCTGTCGAAGATGCTCATCGCTCCGGTCGAGCTTCCCGTGGGCGCCATAACGACCATCATCGGAGCGCCGGTGTTCATTTATCTGATAGTGAAGAAAGGGAGGATGTACGGTGACTGAAGGCACGCCTCTTCTGGAGCTGAGAAAGCTCAACAAATATTACGACAACGGGTTCCATGCGGTGAAAGACGTGTCTTTCAGCATCGACACGGGCAAGCTCGTAGGTCTGATCGGACCGAACGGTTGCGGAAAATCCACCATGATGAGGTGTATAAACAAGCTCCACCGTCTTTCTTCCGGGGACGTCCTCATCGACGGAGATTCAGTGCTCAAGAAGACGCCCTCGGAGCTGGCCAGGAGCGTGGCCAACGTTCCGGCGCAGCTGAGGAACAACTTCGGCCTGACGGTCTACGAGACCGTGATGATGGGGCGCTACCCGTTCATGAAGAACATATGGTGGGAGACGGATAAGGACGAGTCATTCGTGATGGAGACCATGGAGAAGTTCGGCGTGAAGAGGCTTCAGGACAGCCAGCTCAATATGCTTTCCAGCGGAGAGATGCAGAGGGTGCTGATAGCAAAGGCGTACGTTCAGGAGCCCAGGCTGATGCTGGTCGACGAGCCGACCTCTCATCTGGATATGAAGTACAAGCTCGAGGTTATGGAATACCTCAACGCCATGGTCCGGAAGGACATGTCGATCTTGGTGGCCGAGCACGACATCTCTCTCATGGCAAGGTACTGCGATCTTTGCATCATAATGAAGGAGGGAAGAATAATCGATATCGGCCCCCCCAAGGAGATCATCACTGCCGAACTCATCGAAGACGTATACGGTGTGTCCGCATCTGTGGGATTCGACAAAGACGGCGAACTCTTCGTCCTTCCCAAGAGGTACAGGTCCGAATCGGAGCATGGCCGCATCTGACGTCTCGCTGCACGGCGTACGTCACGGCGCTCAGACGGCCCCTTCTCTCTCTTTCTCCCTCTTTCCCGATATTATCGATGCGACCACCGTCACAGCCAGTACGGAGAGTATGAGCGAAAGGGACTGTACGATTTCGAACTCGTAATAGTCCACCACGAGCATCTTTATGCCCACGAACGTCAGGATCACTCCTAGTCCGTATTTCAGGTACTTCAGGTGGGTCAGGGAGCCTCTGATGGCGAAATACAGGGACCTAAGGCCCAGTACCGCGAATATGTTGGACGAGTATACCACGAATTTGTCGGTAGTTATTCCCAGGACCGCAGGTATCGAATCGATCGCGAACACAAGGTCTGTGAACTCGATCACGATGACGCACAGAAGCAGCGGCGTGACCATGCGGACCCCGTCCCTGTGCGTGAAGAACTTGTCCCCGTCCAGCTCCGGCGAGACGTTCATGTGTCTGGAGAGGACGGTCGCTATCTTATTGCCGGACCCTCCGCCCTCCTTGCTGACCATCGTCTTGATGGCAGCATATATCAGGAAGAAACCGAAGATGTACATGACGAAGTGGAACCTGAGCAACAGCTCGGACCCGGCGAATATGAACACCAGGCGGAACAGAATGGCGCCGATCACGCCGTAGAAGAGCGCCTTGTGCTGATAGTCGTCCGGTATCGCGAACATCGCGAACAGCAGGATGAAAACGAACATGTTGTCGACGCTCAGGGCCTCTTCTATGACATAACCTGCATAGAATTCCATTCCAATGGTCGCTCCGCGGGTCATCCATATGTAAACACCGAAGACCATGGCGATGGAGATCCATCCTGCGGTCTGCAGCAATGCGGATTTCGTGGTTATGTGTTTCGAACCGCGGTTTATAACGAATATGTCCAATGCAAGGAGTACGATCAGAATGAGAAAAAGGCCCGCCCACTCTATCGGCTCGGCATCTGCGAACATAAGATATTGTGAACATAACGCATTATAAAAAGCTGACCTTTGTCCGAGAACCAGCAGAAACGGCAAGTTATTATCATATGAGGATAAAGTTAATAACTCTGTCATGCGTCCGTCCACCATGGCAATAATCAGCGTTTCGCTGGACGAGGAGAGCATGACGACCCTGGAGGCTATACAGGAGGCTTATTCTCTCGCCGGGCGCAGCGAGGCCGTCCGCCTGTCGATAAAAGCGGCAGGGTCCAAGGTGAAAGAGATCGAGGAGCTAAGTGGCTTCGTGGAAGGGGTTTTGATCATAGTCAGAGGGGACCACGCCGATCCGTGGATGAGCCTGATACAGGCCAGGCACGAGGGGTCCATAAAGACCCAGATGCACTCCCACCTTCTGAACCGAAAGTGCCTCGAGGTCATGGTGATGTCTGCAGAGGCGGATGACATCAAATCGATCCTCAGAGAGATACAGTCCGTTTCGAAAGCGGACTATGTGAAATTCGTAAAAAGCTGATGAATTAAGCACCCATCTATACTTTTTTATATTGCGTAAAGCATAGTGAAAGGCGGATGGGATAGGCATGGGTATAGACTCAGGCAGAAACAGCGGTAGCACTCTAAAGGTATCTTTGAAGCGCCGTCTCTTTGGCAGAAACAGAGAGGAGGTCGAAGATGAAAACGAAGGGTCGGGCGGCAGGCGCGACTATAAAAGGCCCTCTTCCGAAAAGCCGGCGAGAAGCTTCGAAGGCAACGGATATGTAAAATATAGCCTCGGCGCCGGAACAGATGTCTATATCTCGTCGTCCACCGACGATCCGTTCATCGATTTCGACGAGCCCAAGGCCGATAAGGCCGGAGGAAGGTTCCTCGGAGGGCTCCGCACCGCTCAGTCGTTGCCCTCGAAACAGGCCCCCAAGCCCGTGTTCGGCAGGATCGACGAGCCCGGCCTCGTGTTCAGCAATGCGCTCCCGGAGATCAAATTCAATAAGTCTGACTTTGAAGAAGTTGTCGTCGCGAAAGAGGAACCTCTCGTCGTGTCCTATTCGGCACCTGTCGCCCAGACGGCCATTACATCGTCTTCGGAATCGGTGCCGAACATCATTTCTCCCAACATAATCACCTTCGAGGAGGAATTCCACATCGAGGTGGATCACGCACCTCCCTCGCCCCCATGTGAAATCTGCAAATATGACGCAGAGGCAGAGGTGGAACGCCTTCCGTCCGCACCCGCCCATGCGGAGCGCCTTCCGGCGGCCCGCTACGTGACGAAAGAGGAGCCCGCAGTCGCCCCGGAAGCCGCCGAAGCAGTGGCGAAGGAGTTTGCCGGATCCGCGGATGTGCCGGTCGCGATCGCGCCGCCGACATCAGTGATGGCCCTGCCTCCTTCCCCGATCCCTGCCACCGTCACGGCGCCCGCCGTGATGCTCTTGCTTCCTGAACCTGCACAGGCTTCCGATCAGGAGATGGAGGCGGCACTTGAAGGTACAGAGCAGTCGGCCCTTGCGGTCATGGCGCAGCTTCCTTCCGGACTGTATGCCGAAGGCATCGAACCCATCGCAGATGCCGTGGCCGCGGAGGAAGAAGTGATCTCTTCCAATGCGGAATTCGCAGGCCAGCTGGCTGACACGTCCTCCGCCGCCGTCATGCGCACCACGCCTCTTCTCGAATATTCCGATTATGCGGGATACGATTTCCTGCCGCCCATAACCGAACCGGTCAGGCGCGAGCCCAGGGCGGCGGTCCATGAGGCCCGTACAACTTCGCAGATGCCCGAGTATGTCGAGATCGAGGACGAGGTCGGAGGGGTCATGAAGCTCACCGTCGCCGGGATGGCCGGCGACGAGGCGGAGTATTCGGACGCCGCGACTCTGAAGGAGACGGAGGTCCCGGACGATGGGATGGAGGAGCTTTGCGTAACCATAGATCGCGAGAGGGATTATCTGGCACATCTGATGGATATCGGCTATGAGACCGAAGTCCCGATGACCGGAGAACCGGAGACGGAGCACGTCCAAGCCCTCGGGACGATCGACGCAGGGCCGATGATCGGAGAGGCGGCAAGGGTCGCGAACGCCGTATCGGCCGCGGTTTCTGCAACGGTCTCTTCGGAAGAACTCCTCCCGGAGGCGAGGCACACTCTCACACCGGAGGATGAGGAAGAGGTCAGCGAAATGGTCAGGATGCTGATCGAGATGGTATCCGCGCCCGAGGCAGAGACGGCCAAGGCCACCGATGCCGAAGAGGTCCCGGGGCCTCAGGCCGCCGGACCGCTGGTATCCTTCGTTTTCGGAAACGGAGGACCGGGGTCGGTCCACAGCTTCTACTGAACATCCGTAAAACTTCTTAATTATAATATACCAGTTTTTACTTCACGAGGGTATGGATCTGCTCTCCATCCTCGTGATGCTGGTCGTCCTTTACGTTCTGGCAGTCATCGGGTCTGAAATTTTTGAGCGTTTCGGGGTTCCCGGGCTGATCGGCGAGATACTCGTGGGAATAATCCTGGTGAACATAATATGGGACGGTTCCGCATTTTCCGGAATTCTGAGCAGCGGTAACTTCCTGGGTATGCTTGGCGTGGAAGTATCGTTCAACGGCTTCGACGGCTCTTTCAACTACCAGTTCCTTTTCCTCGTGGCCGAAATAGGGGCCATGTTCCTGCTTTTCTCCGTGGGCCTGGAGACACGTGTATGCGAGCTTATGTCGGTGGGCAAGGCTGCGCTTACCGTGGCCATCCTGGGCGTGGTGTTTCCCTTCGCTGCGGGGATGACTGTCTATTTTTATGACTACAACACGGCCCATGCAATGTACATGGCCGCCGCGATGGTGGCGACCAGCGTGGGCGTCACGGCAAAGGTCATAATGGACATGCGCGCCTCCAACACCAAAGAAGCGCGCATAATAGTGGGCGCCGCCGTCATCGACGACGTTCTCGGGATGATAGTCTTGGCCATCGTTGCCGGGATGGCCTCTGCTGACGGAACGAGCATACTGGGTATCGCAAGGATAGTGTTCATCTCGGTGTCGTTCGTCCTGGCGGTGTTCTTCTTCTGCAATTCGTGCACCCCCCGTATCGCTTCGTGGTACGGGAATAAGAAAGAATGCAAGCTTCCCACGGAGAAAGAGACGCGGAAGCTGGACAAGATGATGATCGCCATCGCGGTGTGTCTTTTCATGGCCGCGTTGTCACAAGCCCTCGGTCTGGCCGCGATAATAGGGGCGTTCCTGGCAGGCATGATCCTTGCAGACTATGCCAAGAAATGGAACCTCAAGCCGAAGGTGGAAGCTATAACGACATTCTTCCTCCCCCTGTTCTTCCTCAATGTGGGGTTGCAGGTAAAGCTATCGTCGCTCACCAACGTGAACGTCCTCATGCTGGCCGCCTACGTCATAGCGCTCGCGGTGATAACGAAGTACCTTGGATGCTACTTCGGAGCCAGGATGGCCGACAAGAACATAGACAAGAAGTCCGCGAAAATCATAGGGATCGGAATGGTGCCGAGGGCGGAGGTCGGGATAATAATTGCCGCCATAGGTTTGTCCTCGGGCCATCTGACCCCTGACATGAATGCAACCATAGTCCTTATGTCGGTCATCACGACCGTAATAGCGCCTCCGTTGCTCCACCGCGCTTACAGGAAGAAGTACCCTGACGGGATACCCGATAGTCCCGCGATCTCTTGTTGGCAAGAACCCTGATCAGACGGGGAAGAAGACCTGCGCCACTATAACGATGGCGACCAGAGCTATGGCTATGCCTATGACAGCCTTGGGTGTGATCTTGATCCCCTTGTCGGTCTCCGAGTCGAAATACCTCATGAGTCCGGCCGAAGATTGGAATCCGCCGTCGTTCTTTTTCTGTGCCATCAGACTCACAATTGTGGGTCTATATAAAAAGCTTATCTGTTTCCGATGTCCGGCGTGGAAAATGTCTTAATAGAGAGTACCTGTTGATGCTCCGATTTGAATGCATTGGGCGGACGTAATTGCAAAGGACATCGCGGATAGCTGCGAGAAGCCACTCATAGCCACGGGCATCAGTCCCACGGGCATCATCCATGTAGGCAGCCTAAGGGAGGCTATCACCGGTGAATCCGTGCGAAGCGCCGTGGAGGGCTTGGGCAAGGAAGTCAGATTGATCTATCTCATCGATTCCTTCGACCCCCTCCGCAAACGTTACGATTTCCTGCCCGCAGAGTTCGAGAAGTACGTGGGGATGCCGATATCCAGGATACCGTGCCCCTGCGGAAAGCACAGGAACTATGCACATCACTTCGTACAGCCGTTCCTGGACGCGGTGGACTCATTGGGAGTCCAGTGCGAGATAATATGGACCCATGAACTGTACGAGGAAGGTAAATTCGCAGAAGCCGCGGACTTGGCCATGAAGAAGAGGGACCAGGTCATCAAGATAATGACCGAGGTCACAGGCAAGGCAGAGAACCCCGAATATGCGCCCTACAACCCGATCTGCTCGTCATGCGGAAGATTCGCCAAGCCAGTATTCGACACCTACGAGTTTCCATACATGGAATATTCCTGCACATGCGGAAACCACGGAAAGGCCGACGTACGGAAAGCCGAAGGAAAGCTGACGTGGAGGCTCGAGTGGCCGGCGAAATGGAAGATCTTCGGTACATCGGCCGAGCCCTTCGGAAAGGACCACGCGGCCGCCGGAGGATCCTACGACACCGGCAAGAGGATCGTCGACGAGATCTATGGCGGTAAGGCGCCCTACCCGATCCCCTATGAGTTCGTGCAGCTAAAGGGCGTGGGACAGATGCACAAGTCGCTGGGATGCCCCGTCACGGGGCTGGACGCTATCAACATGACCCCTCCGGAGGTTTTGAACTACCTGTTCCTCAGGGTCAATCCGTCGAGGGCCATCGATTACGACTCCGGTCTGGGCACCCTTGACATCGCCGACGAGTACGACCGTATGGAGCGCCTCTATTTCGCAGGCGAATGGACCGAGGCCGAGGACAACTCCGTACGGGCTTATGTGATCGCACAGCACAACCACGTGCCGGTGGGCCTTCCGCACCAGATACCTTACAGGCACCTGGTAAACGTAGCGCAGATGGCTCCCGGATTCGAAGGGGTCGTAGAGGTCCTCGAGCGGACAGAAGATCTTTCGGACATGACGGAGGGCGACAGGAAGAGGCTCGCACGCCGCGTGGACTGCGTCAGATACTGGCTCAATGGTTTTGCACCCGATGCCGTCAAATTTTCGGTATGCGGCACCGTTCCGCCGGGCATAGAGTTATCCATGAATGAGAAGGTATTCCTGAAGTCCCTTTCGGTCAAGATGTACGATTGCAACTGGGATGCCGATTCCATCGGTTCCACGATCGCCGACACAGCCAAGGAGTCTCCCCTGGGACTCAAGGGAGGATACGGCGCGATGTACAGGATATTCATCGGCAAGAAGGCGGGGCCCAGGCTGGGGACTTTCCTGGCCAGCATGGACAAGAACTTCGTGATCAACAGGATAGTCCAGGCGTCAGGCTGATCAGAGTATCCCCATGTCCGTGAGCTTCTCCGGAAGGTAAGTGTCGGTGACGAAGTCGAGGCCGTATTTGGCCAGCGCCTGCTGCTCGGCCTTCTTCTTCATGCCCAGCATGGCCTGGATCTCGTTCTCCCAGAACTCGTCCCTGAAGCGCGGGTCCGAAAGTTCGGCGTTAAGCGCCCCCACGTCCTTGTCCGAAAGTACGTCAGTGGGCAGGTCGTAGTTCAGGATGTCGGAAGGCGTTATGCCTATGAACTGGGCGGAAGGCGTGGCCAGATAGTCTGATATGTGGGCCGTCTTTATGGCGCCGTATGCGACTGACGCGAATATCCTGAAGGACCAAGGGTCCCCGTCGGTGAACACGGTGACGGGGAGGCGCAGCTCCTCGTTCACCCTTTTTATGAAACGTCTAGTGCTCCTCGTCGGCTGTCCCTTCAAATGTACCAGCAATGCGCCGTACTTTTCAGGGAAACCGTTCTCCACAAGCCTGTCGAACATACCGCCGGTCTCTATGGCCATGACGAACTTGGCGCCGCAGCCCTTGAATTCTATCTTTTCGGGCCCCACGTTGTAAGGTATCCCGTATCCCGAATCTCCCACGTCATCGATGCAGTTGATCTTTTTCTTCTCGCCTTTGCGGGTAAGCTCCGTAAGGGTCAGGTCGCCGTATATCCTGGCGCCGTCCTCTTCGGGGCGGAGCTTGAACTCCTCCCTCATGCACCCGGTGATGACCTCGAGGTCCTCCGCCAGGATGTTGCTCTCGTCCTGGCTGTGGAATTTGGCGTTGTTCCACCCCTCGGAGATGTAGTACATCTCCCTCAAGGTGGAGGATTTGTTGGCATTCAGCATTCCTTTGATGAAGTCTGCGGTGTAGACCGTCCTGAGCAGCATCAGGGCCCCCTTTACGGTCTTCGCCGTGCGGACGGACTTCTGGTCGCCATACTTCCATACGCTGGATTTCGGATCGAATTCGATATTCCTCTTGGACCTCAGGGAGATCTTCATCGCCGGAACGCTGCCGTCGTCCATCTGGTCGTACAGGCTTTCGACGATACTGGTGAGGCTTTCTATGGTGTGGTCTTGCTTCTCATTCATTCAAATCAGCCTCCTTCTCGAACTCTTCTTCCTCGAGTTCTTCCTCTTCCTCTTCCGAAGTGTCTTCTTCCGTAATGGCTTCTTCCTCTTCGGTTATCTCCATGCCCTTTATTCCCCAGTCTCCCGGCAGAGGCTCCGCTCCCATGACTATTGCGGGATTGATCCCCGATATGTACACGTCCTCCTGCGAGAATGTGTCGGCCATCTCCCCGCTGAGCTCGAAGGATATGATTGCGGAACTGGAAGGCTGAAGGCCCCTGACC
The DNA here is from genome assembly GCA_002498365.1 of Methanomassiliicoccaceae archaeon UBA421. GTDB lineage: Archaea > Thermoplasmatota > Thermoplasmata > Methanomassiliicoccales > Methanomethylophilaceae > VadinCA11. Next base: position 162,004 of record DAHB01000002.1, read on the forward strand.
TCCCAATATGCCTTCCCCTCCTCGTTGAGATCCACGAAAGACGGATTCATGAAAAGTGCCAGGTTGACGGACTCTTTGGGAACCTGCGCATGAAGGCCGAAGGACCTCACGTTGTTGGTGTAATTGTAGATTCTGTAGACGTATCTGCGGTTGTTCTTGCCGATCTTCTCCACCGACGGTTCTATCCACACGACGTTCATTATCTTCGTTATCGTCCTCTCGAGGGACGGAAGCGGCCTTCCGAGATAATCTGCAGATTTTTTCGCCAGGTCCGGAAGTATCTCCTGGACGATCTCGAATTTGGCGTGCGTCTTAGAGCGCCTCTCCAGCTTGTTAAGATGGCTCTTCAGGTTCCTTGCGCAGAGCCTGAGGGCGGCGGAGACCTCGCCGAGTATCTCCGGATAGCTGGCTATCGCTTCCTTGCCTTCAGATGTGAACGGGACCTTAGTTGATGCCACGTGCACCAATATTATGGCAGGCCCGTAGGGTATGCCCTTTCCACCCCTCTGCTCCAGACCGTAACGCCTCCAGTCCATGTCAGATATGGCTTTGGTGATCGCGCATGCGCCCTGCTGGTACAGAAGCGGTACTCGGTTAGCAAACCTCAGTATATTGACCTGGCCGTCAGAAGGTATGTCGCCTCCGTAGACGATGCCCGCCTCGACCACGAAGGGGTTTCCGTTAGCAGTTCTGGGAGGTCTCGTCACGGGCGTGGCGTAATAGTCCGGGCGAAGCCCCTCCATCACATGCATCAGGCCCTTCTTGATCAGAGTGTCGCCTATTGGTGACAGGCAGTCCGTCTGAGGTGCCATGATCTTGACCTTGCCGATAGCGTCGATCATGGCGGCGCACTGGTCCCTGGCGAGGTCCTGGGGCGGGGCCTTGGGATCTATTCCCGACAGTTCCAGTATGTCGTCCGCGATGCGGCCGGTGACCCTTGAGAAATCCTCTTTGAGGAACGATCTTACATTCTTTTGCTTGCTGCCGTGGGCGAACTTGATCAGATCGCCGATCTCCATCCCTTCGGGATGGGGTTTGATCTCTTTGGGTTTCGGAGGGATTATCTCCGTTGCCTTTTCGAACGTCCATTTCTTGCCGTCCGGGTCGTGGAATGTGATTGCGGCGTGGGGATTTACTATTGCCGTGTTCTTCAGGTACTCGAAGACGGATTGCTTTCCAGTCACGTACCTTCCCTTTATCGTGAACTCGATGCTGGTCCCGTGGTCCCGTTCCCAGGTGAATGCCCTCTCATTAGTGACCAGAGGGCGGTTCGTCTTGGTGTCTATAACGATGTCCATCTCCCAGGCCACCTCGTCTTCTCCGGACACCTTCGATATCACGTGGGCGGGCTTTCCGGTGGTCAGGTAGCCGTACATCACAGTGGCGGATATCCCGATCCCCTGCTGGCCCCTGGACTGTCTGAGCGCATGGAACCTTGAACCGTACAGCAGGCGGCCGTACACGTTCTTTATTGCGTTGTGCACTATCCCCGGTCCGTTATCGTCGACCGTTATCCTGTAATCGTCATCGTCAAGGCGCTCTATCCTCACGGATATCTCGGGGGCTATCTCCGCTTCTTCGCAGGCGTCCAGTGAATTGTCCACGGCCTCTTTAATGCCCATCAGGAGAGACTTCGAACGGGAGTCGAACCCGAGGATCTGCTTGTTCTTCTCGAAAAACTCGGCGACCGAGATCTCCTGCTGTTTGTCTGCCAGTTTGTAAGCGATGGACCTTCCTTTGGCATTCGGTCCCGAATTGGCAATATCTTCAGTTGAGCGCATCCGATGGTAGGAATGATCGGGCTGTTTTTACCTTTATCGGTATATCTGCCGTCCGTTCAGACCTTGCCTTCGAACCTCTTGCCGCACTTGGGGCAGAACTCGGAGGCGTTAGGGACTTCCTTTCCGCATTCCGGGCAATCGAAGGTCGACTCGGCTATCTCCACAGTGCCGTCCGCATGGTGGACCTCGATCTCCACGTCGTCTTCGAATGCGGCTCCGCACTTGGGGCACTTTTCAGCGTCGTCAGGGACCTCCGCGCCGCAGTCCGAGCATATGAAGAAGTCCTTCTTGACTGGTTTTATTTCTGCTGGCACATCGATATATGCTCCGCACTTGCGGCACTTGACCTCGCCGGGGAGGACCACCGAATCACATTGCTTGCATCTGCCGTATCCCGGAGGATAAAGGCGGCCCTGCTTTATCATCCTGTCACGGGTCTTCTCGGCGCTGGACCTCATGCCGTAAGTTAGGAACAGTATCATGAAGTAAAGAAGCATGCAGAGTCCCAGGTAGTATCCGGTACCTATCCAGTATATCGAGTTCTTCGCCGAACTCGATGTGAGCTCGTCCAAGAAGAACGTTACCGATTGGGAATCCGAGACCTTGGCGTCGGAGTCAGCGGTATCGGCCATGTAGAAGTATATGGTGTATAGTCCGTCTCCGACCGTGACGTCGAAGGTAGCGGTGCCCGTGGTTTGATCGTATGAGGTGGGGCCCAAGGTCCTCTCCGAACCTTTCACCCCGTAAACGCTGGAAAATCCGACCATATCTATCTCCGAGACGGTGGCCAAAGGCTTGTGTGCCGGGTCCGTGTCGGTGTATGTGACGTCGAACGTGTAGGAATCGGATGTTAAGATATATGTGGCCGCCGTGAAGTCGCCTCTGCTTTGGAAATCGTTGTGCGAATCCACGTAAGCGGGCGAAGTGTACAGGCTCCCGGCCAGCAATGCAACCAGAGCGAACACGGCGCCGTGCATGACCATCACCTTGACGTTCTTGATCTTGACAAGGTGCGGTATCATGTAAAGCAACACGGCCACGATGACCATCGCGAGGCAGCTGAACCTCATGTAGATCCCCGACATGAGGATAAGCAATGTCAGAACGAGGCTCGCTGCAAGTGCCGCGAGCTGTTTAGTGGTCAATTCGATCTTCTTGTCATCTGCCGATCTCTCGGTGCTAACTATGGCCATCGGGCCTGTAACGGGTTCATCGATTAAAAAGTATCTAAGGGGACTTTCTGTGCCAACTCTAATATAACCTTTCACTATCAAGGAACGGGAAGCAATTGGCGACGATCGAGGAGCAGATAAAAGAATTGGAGGAGCAGATCTCCAATACGAAGTACAACAAGGCCACCGAAGGCCACATAGGTAAGCTGAAGGCAAAAATAGCCAAGCTTTCCGCTGAGGAGGAGAAGAGGCGCTCCTCTAAGGGCTCCACGAAAGGATTCTATGTGAAAAAGGCCGGAAATGCGACTGTGGCGCTGGTAGGATTCCCCTCTGTGGGAAAATCCACGCTTCTGAACCAGCTCACCGATGCCAAATCTGAGATAGGAGCCTATCATTTCACAACACTTGATGTAGTGCCAGGTATCCTGGAGTACAACCATGCGAAGATCCAGATACTCGACATGCCGGGGCTTATAAAGGACGCCTCCCGCGGAAAAGGCCGCGGACGTGAGGTCATCGCCGCGGCCAGGTCCTCCGATATCATTCTTTTCGTGGTCGACGTGTTCAATCCTAACATCGAGGTCCTGTTCAACGAGCTATATTCTTCAGGTATCCGTCTGGACCAGAAGGCCCCGGACGTCGTGATATCCCCCACGGGCCAGGGCGGCGTTCTGGTGAAGCCCACCCTCAAGCTCACGAAGATAACCGAGGACGTGATCAAGGACATGACCATAGCCTATGGTCACATCAACGCTACTGTGGTGGTCCGTGAGGACATAGACGTGGAGCAGATGCTGGACGTCCTCGCGGGAAACAGGGTGTACATAAAATCCCTGATGGCGGTCAACAAGATAGACCTGGCCATGCCGGGCCAGCTCGAGGCGGTCAAAAAGAAGCACAACGAATTCCGTACGGTCCCTCTTTCGGCGGCCACGGGCCAGGGGATCGAAGATCTGAAGCAGGCGCTGTACGACACCATAGATATGATAAGGGTCTACCTGAAGCCCCAGGGGCAGGAGGCCGACATGGACGTTCCTCTCATTGTGAAGAGGGGGAACAATGTCGGAGACGTCTGCGAGCTGATCCACAGGGATTTCAGGAATCAGTTCAGATATGCCATGGTCTGGGGGAAGAGCGCCAAGTTCCCGGGCCAGACCGTAGGTATGGACCATGTCATGGAGGACGAGGACGTCCTATCCATAATCGTAAGGCGCTGAGCATTATGAGCGCTTAAATTAAATGCCAGTTCATCCCTATACGACTCGGATTTCTGCCTCCTGAGGCAGGGTGTTAGAATGAACAGCAAAACTAAGATCATGTTGATTGCGGTCTTGGCCCTTTCCGCGGCGGCATTCGGGGCTGCAGTATACGAGGCCGACGAGGCCGACGCCATAGACCCAATATCACTTCGCGAGTCGAACGATGAGGTAGATGAGGATTGGCTTTACGTCGCCCTCGCCGGAGTAGTTGTACTATCCGTGATGGGGATGTTCCTCTACCGTCGGAAAGAAAAATTCTGATCCGGTCAAAAACCTTTTTCTAGTTTCAATATTTCAAAGCAACACGTTTATTATCGTTTTCCGTATAGCGGAGCGTATGATCCAATGTCCCCGCGGAACGAGGGATTTCCTTCCCGATGAGATGGAGAGGCGCAGATACTACGAAGGGAAGCTCAGGTCGGTCGCCCTCAGGTTCGGGTTCCGGGAGACGGAGACGCCCATATTCGAGGATGCGGAACTTTTCATCCTGAGAAGCGGGCCGAACGTGCTGAACGAGCTTTACGCTTTCAAGGATAAGGGGGACAGGGACCTCGCCCTGCGCCCGGAGATGACCGCTCCCGCCATACGGATGTTCGTCAACAGCATGAGCAACGAACCGAAGCCCATAAAGATATTCTATTTCGGCCAGTGCTTCAGGTACGAGAGGCCGCAAAGCGGCAGGTACAGGGAATTCTTCCAGTTCGGTGCGGAGCTGATAGGTTCCGCGACGCCCGAGACGGATGCGGAGGCGATAGCTCTCGCCGTGGCGATGATAGAGTCGCTGGGACTCAGGGACTACAAGATAAGGATAGGACATATAGGTGTACTGAGGCAGAAGCTCGCAGATGCAGGAGTTCCCAAGGAGAAGACCGCGGAGGTCCTCCAGAAGCTTGACAAGAAGCTCTACGACGAGGCCCGTCCGATGATGGAGGACATGAACATCGGCACGCACGATGTCGAAGAGATATTCGAGTTGACGGAAACGGTCGGCGGCATCGAGGTCATCGATAAGGTTCCGGGAGAGCCAGGAGAATATCTCAGGTCCCTCATAGGCATACTTTCCGCCATGGGCGTGGAGGACGTCGAGATAGACCTGGGCGTAGTGCGCGGACTGGACTACTACACCGGCATGGTCTTCGAGGCGGAGGCGCCCGTGCTGGGCGCGGAGAAGCAGATATGCGGCGGGGGCTCGTACACCCTCTCGGAACTGTTCGGAGGGGAGAGGGTCTTCTCCACAGGCTTCGCGATCGGTTTCGACAGGATACTCCTGGCCATGGAGAAGGAAGGCATATCCTACGAGCAGAAAGGCATCGACGCCTACGTGGTACCGGTGTCGGACGATGTGAGGATCAAGGCCGCGGAGATAACAGCGATGCTCCGCAGGGCAGGGATCTCCTGCGACATGGACATCATGGGGCGGAAGATGGCAAAGGCCCTGAAGTACGCGTCATCCGCAAGAGCAAGGTTTGCGATAATCGTCGGAAAGAACGAGCTGGAGCAGGACTCCGTAACTCTCAGGAACATGGCTTCCGGCGATCAGGAAATCGTTCAGATAACGGAGCTTGCCGGGTCCGTTCAGGGCTGACTCCTGTCCAGCTCCCTGTTCACCAGCTCGTCCGCCCTGGGCATGAGCAGTTCGGAACGGCGCACGTCCGTGAACCTGACCTTGGGTATCATGGAGCTCAAGGCCGCCGCATCGCGGTGAAGCTCGATCAGCTCGGGAGCCTTGACGCGGTATTCTCCCCTCATCTGCCTTATTACTAGCTGAGAATCCATGACGAACTCGACTTCTTGGGCTCCAAGTTCTATGGCCTTCCGTATGCCGGCGATCAGCCCGCGGTACTCCGCATAGTTGTTGGTGCGGATACCCAGATATTCGGATTCTTCATAGACCGTGTCCCCGTCCTCGGTCACCACCAGGCCGTAGGCCGAAGGTCCGGGATTCCCACGGGACCCCCCGTCGGAGAATATCTTCAGCATTTCTCCATCACGGGCCTGTTGGACCTGTCGACCTTGACTATCTTGGTCTCCATGGGGTCGTCCGTAAGCTCGTATCCCATGATGATTACCAGGTCGCCCACGCTGCAGAGGCGGGCCGCGGCCCCGTTGATGCAGATCTCGCCCGAGCCCCTATCTCCGTAAATTGTGTAGGTCTCGAAGCGGTTGCCGTTGTTAATGTCGGCTATGGTAACCTTCTCACCCGGCAGTATGCCTGCCAGATCGAGCAATTCTCCGTCCACCGTTATGCTGCCCTCGTAGTCGAGGCGCGTCTCTGTGACCGTGGCGCGGTGTATCTTGCTGCGGAGCATCCAACGCATAGGTGGTACTGTTCGTTACTGGTTAAAGAAACTTTCCCTTTGATGCTGAGGTCTGAAAGCGTGTTTTCTTCTTCGATCGCTTGATTTTTTTTGACAATATTACCATTATGCTCACACTATATCCAATAGTAACAAGAATTCAAAAAAACAACATAAACATTATATTGTATCGAAACATGAAGGTCGCATGCACAATAAGAACGCCATAATGGTCCTGGTTGCGTGCTCTATGATGTTCGCCGTGTCCATCGTGCCGCTGACCGATCCAAGCGAAGTTTCCGCGACTTCGCCGATCGTAATCACGGACTCGGCCGGCCATCAGATAACCTTGAACGCTCCCGCAGAGCACGTGGTCACGATGGGCTTCGCATTCACCCTGACCGTGATGGACCTTGGGGGAACGGATAAGATCGTCGGCTACGACCATTATTCTACTTACGGATACAACGGAGACGAAAGGATGGAGACGCTTGAAGGAATCGCGATGCTGGGTACGGGATATAACTCCGACAAGGCATCTCTCATATCGGGGCTGGTACAGCTTGTGGAAGGCGGTTTGTTCGACAAGGATACGGATGTGGTGTTCATGAACAATTTCTCTTCGACACTTGCCACCGGAGCGGTCTACGACAATCTGGTCGCAGAAGGGTACAAAGTTATTTGCCTAGGTGCCAAGACGTATGAAGAATCTATAGATGTGGTGGAGGCCATTTCCGACGCCATCGGCCTCGATTCTTCCGGTTCGGTAAGCAATATGACAAGTGCCAGAGATACAGTGATAGAAAATATAGCAGACATCGCCGAAGAAGACAGGCCGAGAGCGATATATATATCCGTGACAGGCGACACCATAAAAGTCTACAACAGCGGACTTGCAGTATCCATGATAGAAATATGCGGAGCGACGAACGCAGGAAGCAACGGAAGTTCGGCGACATCCTACAACTCGGACACGTCGGCTGTTATACAGGCCAATCCCGACGTCGTCTTCCTCGACGGCAATTATGACGGGACCGCAGACGATTTCAAAGAGGAATTCAGCCTCCCCTCCAGCTTCAACGTCTACAAGCTGGACAAAGACTGGAATAATCCATGCCCCGGAATGGCGGCCGGACTCGAAGCGGTCTATATCCAGCTCTACCACACGCCCCTCTACGGCGACGGAGGCTCATTAATTTCGGAGAACGGAGCGCTGATAGCGGTATCCATTGTGACGCTGATAGCAATAATCGCTGTCGCGGTCGTGCTGGTCAGGCGTCACTAAGCTTTATACCGAACATATCTCCCTTACGAAGACCGTGAAAATATGGACAGGCGAAAGAAAACAGCAATCATCTTGATAGCGTTGGCGGCGGCATTCGTCCTGCTTTTATTTCTGGAGCTGAGATGGGCGCAGCTGTGGCTCCTATCCCCTCAGGAGGTCTGGGAATCTCTGACTGGGGAGAACAGGAACTACCGCATCATAGTCGTGGACCTCAATCTGACCCGTGTGCTGTTCGGTATGATAGTGGGTGCCGGCCTGGCGGTGGCCGGTGCGGTCATGCAGGCCCTGTTCAAGAACCCGATGGCCTCGCCTTATACTCTCGGGCTCTCGTCAGGCGCCGCATTGGGCGCCGCATTGGGAATTCTCTTCCCTCTTTCGTTCGTACCTGCGATCGCATCGGTTCCGATTCTGGCTTTCGTTTTCTGTCTGGGGACCATGTTCCTCGTGTACTCTATTGCCAGGGTGGGCAACCAGACGCACATGGAGACTCTTCTGCTGGCCGGAATAGCCGTAGCGGCATTGGCGCAGGCGGCGGTCTCCCTGCTCACGTACATAGCGGGCGAGAGCATCACGGAGATAGTCTTCTGGGGGATGGGCAGCCTGACGGTAAGCCTCCCATGGGTCAAGATCCCGATAGTGCTGGTCCTCAGCGCCGTGGGCATATTCGCAATGCTCTATTACGCCAAGGACCTGAACGCCATGATGCTGGGGGACGCCCATGCCATGGACCTTGGAATCGACGTAAAAAAGACAAGGCTGGCACTGTTGATCGCCTCGTCTCTCGTCACCGCGGCGGCGGTATGTTTCGTGGGAACCATCGGCTTCGTAGGCCTTGTGATCCCGCACATACTCAGGATACTTTTGGGTCCGGACAACCGTCTGCTTCTGCCGATGTGCGTGCTGACCGGAGGGATATACCTTGTAGGATGCGACTATCTGGCACATCTCTTCGCCCAATCTCTGGGCGTCATGCCCATAGGCATAGTGACATCTCTGATAGGCGCCCCGTATTTCATCTATCTTCTAAGGAGGAGAAAAAAGGAGGTGGGATGGGTATGAGCCTGGATATCCGTGAATTATTCTACAATTACGATGGGAAGCCCGTTCTCAAAGACGTTTCGTTCCTGGTCAAGGAGGGAGAGGTCCTGGGGATACTGGGGCCCAACGGATGCGGAAAGACGACCCTGTTGGGTAATCTGAACAGGAATCTGAGCCCCAAGGGCGGATGCGTGTTCCTGGACGGCAAGGACCTTCACGGTTACAGAAAAAAAGACATAGCAAAAGAGATAGCGGTGGTCCCGCAGGACAGCCGCGTAGGTTTCTCGTTCACCGTAAGGGAGATAGTCTCCATGGGCAGGATGCCGTTCCAGGATGCTTTTCAGGGAGACTCCTCGGAAGACCTCAGGATAATCGAAGACGCGATGAGGAAGACCAATGTTCTGGACATGGCCGACCGATACGTGAACACCATGAGCGGCGGGGAAAGGCAGAAGGTCATAATCGCCAGGGCCATGGCGCAGACGCCTAAGATACTGCTGATGGACGAGCCCACGCTGCATCTCGATATAAGCGCCCAGTTCGACATTCTCGACTTGGTCTACTCTCTTTCGAGGAGCGAGGGACTGACAGTGGTCATAGTATCACACGACCTTCCTATGGTGGCCCGCTACTGCGATAGGATACTGATGATCCACGACCATACGATCCACGCTCTAGGCAGGACCGAAGAGGTCCTCACCCCCGAGAACATGCGTACGGTTTTCGGAGTTGACGCGGAACTTTCTGTCGACCCGAAATCAGGCCGTAACACGATAACGATGCACGGTTCCGCGACAAGCAGAACATAAAGTGCCAGATCGAAGAATTATAAATGGCGCCCCGGTCGGAATTCGAATCCGAGTCGGAGCCTCGACAGGGCTCCATGATAGGCCACTACACTACCGGGGCGCACTTCCTGATAATATGAAACACTATATAAGGTTATCAGCAACACGGGCCCCAGCGCTTCCCTGCTGGTAGTTTCATAAGGTTAAAAATAGGCTTAGGAGTATATGTGTAGAGGAGATAAATCATGCCGGAAGCCGTTGTGGCCGATTATATGGTGAGGGACGTCCTCACGATCACACCAGACATGACCGTCAGCCAGGTCAGAGAAAAGATAATCTCGTCCAGTTTCCATGGGTTTCCCATCGCCGAGAACGGTTACCTCCTCGGCTTCATAACATCCAAGGAACTTTTGAGATACATCTATACTCCGGACGCCAAGATGCGTGAGGTCATGAGGCGCGGCACCCTCTGCGCCGTGCCTTCTATGTCTATAGATGACGCCACCAGGATACTTTTCAGGTACGGCCTCAGGAACCTGCCGGTCGTCGACGAGAACCGCAAGCTTGTGGGCATAATATCGAACATAGATATCGTACGATCGCAGATCGAGAAGTCCAGGCCCGGGAAGGTCATGACGGTTAAGAACTTCATGGAGCAGCAGAACGGCCTCAGGATGCGTATCGTGAACAAGGAGATCCCGATGGACCAGATGCTGCCGACGCAGAAAGAGGTCTACATGGACGAGCTCATAGGCCGTCAGTACGAGATCAAGAGAGGGCTTAACGAACCGATCATCGTGATCGCCAGACGCAACGGGTATCTGGTGGTCGATGGCCACCATAGGATAATGGCGGCGAAAAAGCTGGGTCTGACAAGCTTCAAGGCGATAGTCCTGGAGCCCAACAAGTTCGATGTCAAGCTCGGGCTGGAGAAGACGGCCGAGAGATGGAATCTGAAGACCCTTGACGATGTGAAGATAATCGAAGGGTCCAAGCACCCCCTCATGGAGGCGGCCACGATGCTCCTGCCCGACGAGGACGCCGTATCGATCAACCGCAGGCTCGTGGACAACAGCGATTCAGGTTCTGATTTGAAATTTTAAAAATTATGTAAATGGTTTCAAGGCGGCCGCGGTCAGTTCCTGCCGGAAAGCCCGCGCAGCTGTCTAAGTATCAATTTCTGTTCGACGGAGGCAATGGACTTCTTGGTCTTGACCACGGTGTCCGGGTTGAGGGATATCGAGTCTATTCCGCACTCAACGAGGAATTCTGCGAACTCCGGGTATACGGAGGGCCCCTGGCCACATATGCCCACGGTCTTGCCATTCCTGTGGGCCACTTCGATCAGCTGTCTGATGGCCCTCTTCACGCCCTCGTTCCTCTCGTCGAAGTATCCCATCCTTCCGAGCACGTCGGAATCGCGGTCCACTCCGAGGACAAGCTGGGTCAGGTCGTTCGACCCGATCGAGAACGAATCGCAATACTGGCAGAACTCTTCGGCCATGAAGATGTTTACAGGAACTTCCGCCATAAGGTACAGCTTCAGGGTCGTTCCCCTCTTGAGGCCGATCTCGCCCATCATCTCCGTGATGTCCTGGACTTCCTCTATCGTCCTTACGAACGGGAGCATTATGTTGAGATTCTTCAGTCCCATCTCGTCCCTGACCTTCTTGATGGCCTTGAGCTCGCAGATGAATGCGTCCCTGTAATCCGGGGAGACGTATCTGGAGCATCCGCGCCATCCGATCATGGGATTGTCTTCGTTCGGTTCATAGTCCGCACCGCCCCGCATGTCGCGGTACTCGTTCGTCTTGAAGTCGGAGGTCCTCAGCACCACGGGGCGGGGGTAGAACGCCCTCGCGACCTTGGCGATGCCCTCGGCGAGCTTTTCTATGAGCTCGTCCGAGCGTCCGTCGGCTATGACGTACATGGGGTGCTCTCCGATGTAGTTGGTGAACAGGAACTCGCTCCTCATGAGGCCTACGCCGTCGCAGGGCAGCGCCGCCACCTCGTCGGCTTTGGTGGGCATGCTCATATTCACCATGATCTTGGTGCCAGTGACGGGCACGTACTCGGCCGCCACGGACTGGGTGTCGGCATGCTGCACAGCGGCCTTCTTCCTGATCTCCCCTTTGTAGACGGTACCGGTCGTGCCGTCAACGGTGACGACCATACCGTCCTTGAGCACGGACGTGGCGTTGCCGGTCCCTACCACGCAGGGAGTGCCCAGCTCCCTGGATATGATGGCGGCATGGCATGTCATTCCTCCCTCGTCGGTGACGATGGCCACGGCCCTGGACATCGCAGGTACCATGTCGGGCATGGTCATCGTTGTGACCAGCACGTCCCCGTCCCTTATGACGTCCAGGCTCATGCTTATGTCGTATACTACCACGCGTCCCGTGGACAGTCCGGGGCTTGCGCCCATTCCGGTGGTGATCACATTCTCCTGCGACGCGTCGCTGCCGGCGGACTCGTTGGTCTTGGAGTCCCCGACGGCGGTTATCGGTCGGGCCTGGACGATGAACACCCTGCCGTCCTCGATGCACCACTCCATGTCCATGGGCTTTTCGTAGTGGATCTCGATCTGCCTTCCTATCTCGGCTATCTCCAGTATCCTGTCGTCGGGGATCTTCTGGGCGCTCTCCAGCTCGGGAGGCACATCCTTCTTTACCGCCCCGCCGGTCTTGCCCCTCACATATTTCCACTTCTGTGTGGATCTTCTTGTCTTTTCTTTGTTGATCTTCATCTCGTTCTTGTCGACGACGTATGTATCGGGGGTCACTTCTCCGCCGACAATAGCTTCCCCGAGGCCGTAGCCGGCCTCGATGATGATGTTGTTGGCCCCGCTGTTGGGGTCCACGGTGAACATTATTCCGGAGATCTCGGAGTTGACCATCTTCTGAACGACGACGGCCAGTTTAATTTCCTCGCTGGCGTATCCGCGCTTCTGGCGGTACGAGATCGCCCTGGCGGTGAACAGGGAGGACCAGCACTTCTTCACCTTATCCATAAGGTCCTCCTCACCGGTGACGTTGAGATATGTCTCCTGCTGGCCTGCGAAACTCGCGTCCGGCAGGTCCTCGGCCGTGGCGCTGGACCTGACGGCGACGAATCCTTTCTTTCCCTTGGGGAACAGGACGTTGTATTTGGACAGCACCTCGGATCTCAGGTCTTCGGGGACCTCTCCTCCTTCGATCATCTTCCTTATGCGGTCGGAGGCTTCGGCCAGGCTCTGGTCCGAATTCTCGTTGATGGTCGTCAGCTCCTTTTCGACCGCTTTGGTCAGGTTGTTCTTTTCAAAGAAATAGTCGTAGGCTTTTGTTGTCAGAACAAATGCTCCCGGAACCGGGAAACCGGCAAAGGTCAGTTCTCCAAGGTTTGCTCCTTTACCACCTACCAGCGGAATGTCCTCGACACGCAGCTCATTGACGTCTACAATTCTGTTTTCCATCTAAGTCCCCCGTAGGAAAGAATTTGGTTGCACCAGATGCACTGTGCGGAATAAGGCCTTCTTTTTAATATTGTTTGCCCTGACCAACAACAATACTGGTAGGTATGTTCAGGACTCGGCTGGTTTATATGTGTATTCGATATTCGTACAATTAACCACAACATTCGTAGAATTAAGGCGGAAAATTAAGAATTTCGCCATAAAATTCGTACGAAAGTGGAATTTCATTCTCATACAAAGCGGAAGGCTTTAAATCAGATGTCGCTTTGACGTAACTGATGGTTCCCATGGACATGGAAATAGTTTGGCATGGTAGAGGCGGGCAGGGCGTCGTCACAGCGAACGAGATCCTCGCCGAAGCGGCTATCAGTGCCGGAAAGTATGTGAAAGCGTTCCCTGAATTCGGACCGGAGAGGATGGGAGCTCCGATCAGAGGGTTCACCAGGATCTCCGATAAGCCCGTCAGGGTTCACAGCCAGGTTTACGAACCGGACATCGTGATCGTTTTGGACGGCACTCTGATCGGCAAGGTCGACGTGGCCGCCGGACTTAAAGACGACGGTTTTATACTGGCCAACTACGACGGCACGCCGGCAGAGCTTCAGGCGGCCATCGGAACTGACCTGGAGTGCCACACCGTAAACGCTACGAAGATTTCCATCGAGGAGATCGGGAGGCCCATGGCCAACACGTCCATGCTGGGCGCGCTGGTAAGGATAAGGTCCATAGTCGACTTTGACACGATGGCCGACCATGTCATCAACAAGCTCGGAGCAAAGCTCTCTGAAAAAGTTATCGAGAAGAACCTTTCAGCTCTTAAGAGGGCGTACGAGGAGGTGCAGTGATGGCGAAGATCAAGATCAAAGACATGCCTATCGGGGCCAGGGTCTGCAGCCCGGGAAGCTCCGAGGCAATACTCACGGGAGACTGGAGGTCATACACTCCGGTCGTCGACAAAGAAAAGTGCATCAACTGCCTCAACTGTTGGATGTTCTGCCCCGACAACTCGGTAATAATCAAAGAAGGCCGCCTCGAAGGGTTCAAGATGAGCCACTGCAAGGGTTGCGGCATATGCGCGCAGATATGCCCCAAGAAGGCCATCACGATGACGGAGGCCTGATCATGGCAAAGAAAAAGCTGGAAGACATAGCAATCAACGGCGACGGCGCCGTCGCATACGCATGGAAACAGATCGATCCCGACGTGTGCGCGGCATACCCCATCACTCCCCAGACCATAATAGTCGAGGACTTTTCGAAGTTCGTCGCCAACGGGGAGGTCAAAACAGAATACGTCTGCGTCGAGTCCGAGCACAGCGCCCTGACGCTTTGCGCGGCGTCCTGTTCAGCGGGCGCGAGGACCTTCACAGCCACTGCGTCCCAGGGTCTGGCGTACATGTGGGAGATGCTCCCCATCACGTCGTCCATGAGGGTCCCGCTGGTGATGGCCGTCGCAAACAGGGCGGTCAGCGGGCCGATTAACATCAACAACGACCACGGCGACGCCATGGCCGCCAGGGACACAGGCTGGATCCAGATGTTCGCAGACAATGTCCAGAGCTCCTACGACAACGCCATCATGGCGCCCAGGATCGCAGAGCACCCGGACGTGCAGCTCCCGATAATCACCAACCTCGACGGTTTCATCCTGACCCACGCGGTCGAGAGGATGACCCCTGTCGACACCGATGACGTGAAGAAGTTCGTAGGCGAGTTCGAGCCGGTCTGCCCGTTGCTGGACTACAAGCACCCCACGTCCCACGGGATGCTCGACGGGCCCGACTTCTATTACGCGCACAAGCACCAGCAGGTCGAAGCGATGGACAAGGCCTTAGAGGTCGCCGAGCAGGTGTTCAAGGAGTTCAAGAAGCTCACCGGCAGGGAGTACCACCTGGTGGACGAGTACAGATGCGAGGATGCCGAGTATATCGCCATAATTCTGGGCTCTTCCTACGGCACCATGCAGGAGACCGTCGACCGGATGCGCGACGCCGGCATCAAGGTCGGGGCCGCCATGCCTCACATATACAGGCCGTGGCCGGAGAAGGAGATCGCCAGGATAATCAAGGGCAAGAAAGCTGTCGCGATATTCGACAAGCACGTCAGCCTGGGGGCTTACGGGCCTCTGTATCCGGAGGTCGTCGCCGCGGCCACAGACCTGGAGGAGATGCCGAAGATGTACAACTTCATATATGGCATCGGAGGGGCGGACACCAGCGTATCGATCCTTAAAGGAGCTATGGAGTCCGTGATCAAGGGCAGTGCAGACAAGATAAACTACGTGGGGATGAAACTATGACAACATCGCTTAAAAGCCTCAACCAACTGCCTGTCAAGCTGACGAGCGGGCACAGGCTCTGCGCCGGATGCGGCGAACCCATACTCGCCAAGCAGATACTCATGGGCACCCAGAGGCCGCTGGTGGTCTCGCTGTCCACCGGATGCTTCGAAGTCTCGACTACGGTGTACCCGTACACCTCGTGGAACGTGCCTCTTATACACACGGCCTTCGGGAACGGCGCGGCAACATGCGCAGGCGTCGAGGCGGCCTACCAGTCTCTGAAGAGGCAGGGCAAGATCAAAGAGGAGATGAACTTCGTCAATTTCGCCGGCGACGGCGCCACCTACGACATCGGGCTCCAGGCCCTGTCAGGTGCTATGGAGAGGGGCCACCAGATGCTTTACGTGTGTCTGAACAACGAGGCGTACATGAACACGGGCATTCAGAGGTCGAGCGCTACCAACATGGGCACCGATACGACCACTTCGCCCGCCGGGTCCGTTTCCTCGGGTAAGCAGGGGTATTCGAAGGACCTCACTGCGATCATGGTCGCCCACAACATCCCCTATGTCGCACAGGTGTCACCGCACAACTGGAGAGACACGGTAGAAAAGGCGAAGAAGGGATTCGATTGCGGAGGCGCCGCGTTCATCAACGCGATCACGCCCTGTCCCAGGGGATGGAGGACCGCTCCCTCGATGACGGTGGACATGGCTAAGCTGGCCGTCGAGACGTGCGTCTGGCCCCTCTATGAGGTCGTCGACGGCAAATATGCGCTCACCGCAGAAAGCCTCAAGATCGCCGATGGGAAGGCCGAGAAGAAGCCGGTCACGGACTGGATAAACGCCCAGGGCAGATACAGGCATCTCAAGGAGGAGCGCTGGGCGCCCGTCGTAGAGAAGATGCAGGCCAACATCGACAGCAGATGGGAAAAGCTCATCCGCCTGACCGAACATTAAACCATAAAGGGGGTCCGCCCCCGTTTCTCATTTTCATGCTGTCCGGCATGGCGCCGGATTTTTTGATTTAATATTATTTTTATAATTATTAACATTTAGTAACAATAATTTAATATTAGTATGTAGTAACACGAGTTCGGGTAAAAGTACCCGGAGATAATGAAAATGTGGTTGGTAATTTTTGCGATCTCTACCCTTGTCACCACCGGAATATACTTGTTCCAGACTCAGAAGCATAACTTGGGATATCTTTCCCTCGGCCTCTGGGCGCTGACGGCCTGTGTGTTCGTAGACCATGTGATGGGGTGGTTCGCCGAGGGTGCGGAGGGGCCGTTTTTTGAGATCGGCGCCGAGCCCCTGGTCCTGAGCGTCTGCATGCTGATGCCCATATTTGCCGTATGGGAGCTGGCGACGATAGTGCAGAGGACGCGTTCCCATGCCCCCATGGGCGCAGAAGAGAAGGAAGAAACGAAGGAGGTATGTTGAATGGCTTGTTTTTTGGTACCCGCGGCGGTCGCGGTAGTGATGACCGTATGTGCAAGATGGATTCCTGAGAAATATCATATCGGGTGGCTCAATGTGATGCTGTGGTCTGCCGTCGGAGCTCTGGCGGTCGAGCATTTCTGGAGCGGCGAGGTCGTCCCGTGGTTCCCGTTCTTGACGGCTATGGCCACGCCGGGGGACACCTCCCTGATGCTTAACGAGATGGCGACGATAGGCGGAGCCATGCTGATAAGCACCGTGGCGATATGGGCCGTCCTAGTGCTGGTGCACGGCAGGTATGCGGAGGCATCTAAGCCCAGGGCGGTCGCCTGATCGGGACGGGATGCGGATACTTTCAAACTTTTTATTATTTAATATTAATTTTTAATATCGTAATACCAACTGCATACTATTTATAACTAATATGCACATGTGCCATTACACATAATGGGCTAGCAAAGCTCTGCCAAGGCATTTATGTCTCCGTTCAAACCCATTACCGGCGCCCACACCGCCGGGCCATTCTTTCAAACCTATCGGAAGTACGGATCCGGACAATGTTCCGGAAAAAGTCTCCTGAAAGACAAAGGATGATGCTGTGCTACGAAAACAGCCACCGCTGAAAGAGAGAAATGAAAAGTGGCTGACAGCGTTTCTGAGTTCCCGTACGCTTGCGCAGTACAGTACAGACAGAGACGCAGGCGGGCTTTACTTCCGGGTTCGGAATGGGACCGGGTGTTTCCCCGCCGCTGTGGCCGTCAGACCAATACCGACGATACATAGATGGTATAAATACTTTATTTTGAAAATGTCTGAAGTACGATCAGAACAGCATATATGTCGCGGCGGCCAGAATGGCCCCCGAGATCCCGGTGATGAAATTATTCGTGTATTTCGATATAACGCGGTCCTCGATCGTAGCTCCGAAAAAGCTGTCCAACAGATTTCCGGCCATTCCCGCGACCATGGGCAGGACGATCAACCAACTGAGGTCGCGGAACAGTACCGTCCACCCGATGAGCGAAACCACAGCGGCCGCTACCAGCGACACGGACAATCCCAGTATGGACACCCCGCCGTTGGTCCCGGCCTCCACCCTCTTCAGCGTGGTGACGAGCCATACGCGTTTGTCCCTTACGCCTATCTCGCTGGCGACCGTGTCGGACGCCGCGACGGCCACAGACCCGATATAGGCCACGATGAAGATGCTGTCGTGGCCGGTCGTTGCAAAATCGACAATGGCCACCAAGGCGGGCGCAAGGGCCACACCGACGATGTTCTTCCAGGTCCTCTCGCCGTGCTTCCCTTCCTGGAGTCCGTCCCTCTTCTTTTCCTTGAAGGCGAACCTGGTCGCGGCGAAACCTATGGCCGCGAATATAACCAGCATCATGAGCCAGTCGAGGCCCCCCATGAGCCCGATCACCAGCAGCACCGCGGCTGCCGCGGCCGTGCCGTCCGGGGTAAGCATTCCGACCTTCAGTGCCGCTAGAGACAGTGCTAAGGAGAGCATTACGGCCAACGCGGCCTGCAGCAAAAGGTCCATGGGCGGAGTGATTGATGGGGCAGTAATTAATGATGCGCCGAAAGCGTTAATTACATAATGCTCTCGAGGACCTATGTGGCGTACTCGATGCACTGGGACTTGTTTTCAAGAGGGAAGAACATCACTTTTCCCTGCACGTACAGCGTGGCCTCCATATCTCCGCACATGAAGACGATCATCATCCCGTCTTTCTGCTTGATCGCATGCCCCTTATTCCCGATGGCCTCTGCGGCCTTTTCCATGTCAAGTTCGAATTCTTCCTGAGGGACGGCCATGAGCGCCGCGCCGCCGCAGAGGCGGGCGATCGTGAATTTCATGCCCTCAGTTCCTTCAAGGTCTTCCGCACGTCCGCGTGAAAGTCCTCGAGCGTCGATTCGTTGATGAACATGATGTCTGCCAGGGCGATGACCTCGGCCTGTCCCCAGGATATCTCCCGGGTGTCGCGGTCCGCAAACTCGACCCATTCCCTCGGGGCGTCCTCCCTTCCGCGTTTGACGAGCCTCCCGTACCTGGTGTCGGGGCTCGAGTGTATCGCGATGATGTACACGTCCTCGCTGAGGGTCCTGAACGCGTCTACCTCCTCCATGCTCCTGCAGCCGTCCACCAGAAATATGCCGCCGGTCATCTTCTCCAGGGCCTTCTTGGCCCAAATGTCCTTGCCCTTCTTCTTCCTGGCCTTGTCTGCGAACTCGCCGATGGTGAGGCCCTTTTCGGAGCGGTAGTCGGCATAGTGCTCCCGCACGATGTCGCCCATCCTCAGGAAGGGTATGTCCATTTCGCGGGCCACGGTCAGCAGTTCTTCTTTGCCCGATCCGGGCATTCCGGTCACGATGAATATCTTCATAGTAAATTGTCCGAGATGTTGCACAGTTCTCTGTCGCAGTACGAGCACCTGAGCTTGGTGGGGCGTCTGCTGATCACCGCGAACTCGGTCTCGATGGGCTCGTTCTTGTTGGTGATGCAGTTGGGGTTGCAGCACTTGGCGAGCCCCGTCACATGGTCTCCGAGGACGACCCTGAACTTCTCAGCGACATAGTAGTCCCTGATGATGGAGATCGTGGCGTCCGGAGCGATAAGCGCTATCTTGTCTACCGTCTTCTGGTCAAGCTCGCAGTCCTCTATCTTGACGATGTCCTTCCATTCCGCCGACTTTCTGGACGATACATGTATGCCGACGCTTATGGTCGAGTCCATATACTCGTTGACGCCGAGGATCTTCAGCACGTTAAGGGCCTGTCCGGTGGCTATGTGGTCGATGACGGTCCCGTTCCTGATGGGGGCCAGTTTTACCTCCTTTATCGCCTTGACGTCCATCAGATCTCGCCTCCCAGTATGGCGCAGAGAAGAGCCATTCTTACGGGCACGCCGTTGAAGGCCTGCTGGAAGTACTTGGCGTGCTCCGACGAGTCGACCTCGGGTGCGATCTCGTCTATCCTGGGGAGGGGGTGCATGATCGCCATGTCCCTCCTGGCCTCCCTGAGCATGGCATTGTTTATGCGGTATGTCCCGGCCACCTTCTTGTATTCGGCCGGGTCGGGGAACCTTTCCTTCTGGATTCTGGTTACGTAAAGCACGTCCGCCTTGTCGATTACTTCCTCCAGGCTAGTGGTCTTCGCGGGCCTGCATCCTTTCTCTTTGATGTGATTGATTATCTCGTCAGGCATCTGCAGGGTGTCGGGGGCCACGAGTGTCAGCTTGGCGCCGAACATCGTTAGGGCTTCTGCGAGGGAATGGACGGTCCTTCCGTACTTCAGGTCGCCGACCAGCACCACGTTGAGGCCGTCGAGGGACCCTTTAGCCTGGCGCATCGTGAACAGGTCGAGCAGCGTCTGGGTCGGATGGGACCCGGCTCCGTCCCCGGCGTTGATGACGGGATTGATGGAGAAATTGGCCGCCAGACGCGCTGCGCCCTCGTACGGGTGCCTCAGGACTATGAGGTCGCAGTACGCGTCGACCATCCTTATCGTGTCGGCCAGCGTCTCGCCCTTGGATATGGATGTCATGGACATCTCGGACACGTCTATGACGTCGCATCCGAGCCTGTAGGCGGCGCTTTCGAACGAGAGCTTAGTGCGTGTCGAAGGTTCGAAGAACAGGTTGCCCAGTATCTTTCCGTGAAGAACCCGGTCCACCTTTTCGCCGGTAGCGTACGGCACCATTTTTTCGGATAGGTCGAGGATCGATTCGATCTCTTCCCTTGTCAGGTCCCTTATGGAAACGACGTCCCTGTCATAGAAGTCCATGGTGGCTAATCCTGCCATTGTGATATAATTCTTCGCCCGCGCGTACCAACATTAATTAACGGGAGGGCTCTCACTGAATGCAGATGCTGGACATTATCGCTAGGTCCCATAGGGGAAGGGTCTGCAAATACAAGGACGGAGAGAACGATCTGACCACTCCTGCGGTCGTAACCCTGGGAAGGTCGGCCGGGCCGTTCATATCGCTGGAGCCCGAAGGAAGGGTCCTGCATTTCATGGGCACCGATGTGCCTTTGGACGAAGGGCTGCTGACCACAGTTTCGTCGGGCCGCGGAGGCCTTCGCGGGGTGTACGGCAAGATATGCATCCTCAGACTGCCTATAGACGGCACAGAGGAGATCCCGGAAGGCTGCGAGGTGGTCGTCGTCCCGAACGCGTTCGAACTGAGGCGTGATGCCAGAAAGCTTCCGGACGCTGTGATCAAGATCAGAGAGGCCGCGGGCTTCGGGCGTCTGGTGTACATGTCCGGGATCGCCGAGCCGTCAACCCTGTCCATTCTCAGCTACATGGGCGTGGATATCTTCGACGACGTGCTGCCCAGCGCCGCCGGCCTCATGGGCGTGAGGATGATCCCCGAAGGCGAGGTGGCCATGGGCTACGACGTCTCCAGGGAGAACACGAGGGCCCTGAGGGAAGAGGCGGAGAAGGTTGCGTTGTTCTCGACATCGGGACGCCTGAGGGAGCTGGTGGACCAGAGGTCTTCCGCATCGCCCTCCTCCGTCGCGCTTCTGAGGCTTTACGACGGCCAGGGCTACGCCTACCAGGAGGAGGCCTGCACCCTCACGGGCGGAAGATTCTGCAGCAACACCGTACAGGCCCTTCGCAGGCCGGACACGGAGCGATACCGCAGGACCATGGCGGGCCGGTACAGGAGGCCGGACCACAAGAGGATACTGCTTCTTCTGCCGTGCTCCGCAAGGAAACCCTATCACACGTCTAAGTCCCACAAGGCATTCTCGTCGGCCATACACACGGGCGACCACGACACCCTGGTGCACGAGGTGATAATCACCTCGCCCCTGGGGCTTGTGCCCAGGGAGCTGGACGTTTTCTATCCGGCCAATGCTTATGACATACCCGTGACAGGAGAATGGAACTGCCAGGAGAAGCAGATGATCCGGTCGATGCTGTCCGAGCTCCTCGGACAGGGTTACGACAAGGTGATATGCCACTTTCCGGACTACGAGATGATCAAGGACCTGGCGGACATGGAATACACGGTCGAGAACGGAGATCCCACGTCCTTCGCCTCCCTCGGAAGGCTGGACGCATCCCTGAGGGGGGCCGCGAGAGGAATGGACCTCCCGGGCTACATGGTCGACCGCAAGGAGAACATACGTTCGGTCCTGCGTTTCCAGTTCGGACAGGAGGCCGCCGACGCCATAATGGACGAGAACACGTTCGCAACGGGAAAATTCCCGTACTGGAAGATCATCAGGGAGGATCCGGGGGACAGGTCTAAGAAGACCCAGCTCGGCATGCTGACTCCCGAGAGAGGCATGATATCGCTTACTCTGGAGGGCGCGGAAGTCCTGTCCGGGACCGGAAAGTACACTGTGATGATGAACGATTTCGAACTCAAGGGCAACCTGTTCGCGGTCGGAGCGGTCGGAGCGGACCCTGACATAAGGATAGGGGACGAGGCAGTGATAATGCGCAACGGAAAGGTCGCAGGCGTAGGGGTGGCCGAGATGTGCGGCAGAGAAATGGTCCAGATGAACCGCGGAATGGCGGTCCGCGTCCGTCATAAGTCAAAATAATTCCGGTCCCGTACTTTCAGTCACTTTCGGCGACCTCCCCTGATTCAATTCATATACTGCGTCATCGATGATTGAGTAAGAAGGCCGGAAGTGCATCCCCCGACGCATCTGAAAGTCTTCTACCAGAGGCAGGGACATTCGCATCCCATCCAACAGCCCTGCCTCTGTTTTTATTTTTCCAGATCGTCACTCTGTTCGGGTGAAAGGTCCTCCAATCTGGAGATCGCTTCTTCGTTTCCCTTTTCCGCGGCCTTTTTCAGGAATTCCAGGGCCTTCTTCATGTCGCAGTCCGTGCCGCAGCCGTCCCGGTACATGTAGAAAAGCGCAACGAGCGCCTGGTCGAAGCCCTTGCCGGCGGCATCCGTTATCAGCGCAAGGGCGCCCCCCATGTCCTGGGGAACGCCTTTGCCGTCCCTGTACATAAGGCCCAGGCGGTAAGATCCCGCGGCGAGCCCGCCCTCCGATGCAATCCTGAACAGCCGGAACGCCGAATCGAAATCGGCGACCCTCTGACCATCCTTGTTTACGAATCCATGCTCCAGCATATCTCCCAGAGTAAGGGCGGCTCCGGGAGAACCGTTCTCTGCGCCCATCTTGAAGAATTCTACGGCCTTGTCGATGTCCTTGTCCACTCCTATCCCGTTCAGATAGCATGCCCCGACTTCGAACGCGGCCTCGCAGTCTCCGGACCTTGCCGCTCTTTTGAGTTTCCACAGGCTTCCTTCGCGACCGAACACATGCGGTCATGGGCCCGGAACGCTATATCGGTTGCGCTCCGTAACGTAAATAAGGTCAATCCTGTAGCTCGTCAGAATATTTCATGCTCAGCTTCGAAAGCCATACGCTGAGCGCAAGTCCGAGTACCAGCGCCGCCACGCCACCGATGGCTTCGGCCCCGGTGTCAGTGGCGGTCAGGGTGTTGTAGGCCACCAAAAACGTGGAGCCGACCGTGAGGCCGAATATCATATAGAACGTAGATTTGCGGTAGGACCTAAGGGCCCACGTAACTATCTTTGCGAACAACACCAGCCCGGCGACGAGGCCGATTCCGAAAAGCACTATGACCACGATATCGAAGTCGGTGAAGGAATTTATCAGTGGCTTGTAGAGCCCCATCGCCAGCAATATGGCGCTCCCGCTCACTCCAGGCGCGATCTTGGAAGCCGCTATTACAAGTCCGGTGACGATCAGTACGGCATACATGGTCCCGCCATGTACTATTCCGTCATCTCCGCCCGTCTCTTCCATGGTCCCGGCGAACATAAGCAGCACCGTTATGGAGATACCGGCCGCCAGAGCGACAAAGTTAAGCGCGGAGCCTTTCTCCCCGTCCTCCTGCGTCATCTTGTAGACGTCGGGAAACTGCCCGACTATCAGTCCCGTGAAGAAGAACATTGCCGGAACCTCGAGATTTGCCATAAGCCAATCCAATCCGAAGGCGGTTACGGCCATTCCTAGGACCATCCCCCCGCCTACAAAAAGCAGGAACCTGAAATCGGTCCTCCATTTGTGGAAGATGTCTCCGAGGTCCTCCATCAATCTCTCGTATATCCCGAAAACTACGGCGGCCACGCCGCCGCTGGCGCCCGGAAGGATGCTCAGGACGCCTATGAACGCACCGACAAGACCGTTCTTTGCATCAGCGATCCTTCCCATAAGGCAATGTCAGCAAATTGCCGTATTTAAAGGTCGCTGGCATGGAAATCGTCCTTTCCGATTGCGGCCCTTGTGACGGGCCCGCCCGTGGTAAAGATCTCATGCATTTACCAATGAATTACTCAATGATTAGACATTTATCAAATTATTAATATATGATTAGACATTTGTCTAATTAGCTTCAATTTAACTGTACAAATCTAGTGAAAATGAGGCAACAATTGGAGGTTCAAGATGAAGTTGGGAATAATGGTGGCGGTCGCAGCGGCCGCGATAATGACGGTATCGCTCTTCCTGCTGCCTGAGGTGTCCGCCGATACCGCTGAAATACTGTCGGGCGGCGTCGAAGGGGCACTGGACCATACTGATATGGCATGGGTTATGGTGGCGACGGTACTGGTTTTCATGATGGCTCCCGCCTTGGCGCTTTTCTACGGGGGGATGCTGAGGAAGCAGAGCATGACGTCCACCATCGCCCAGTGTATAATGGGCGTCGCACTGGTTTTAGTGATATGGGCGGCGGTGGGATACTCTCTGGCGTTCAGCGGGGACATAGGCGGGTTCGTTGGGGACCTCGGCTTCGCCCTGATGTACAACGTGCCGTACGGAACGAGCACACTGGGACTTACGATACCCGATATGGAGTTCCTGCTGTTCCAGGGGATGTTCGCAGGTGTGACGGCATGCATCGTGGTCGGGGCCAGCGCCGAAAGGGCCAGGTTTTCCGCCATCATGCTGTTCCTTGCCATCTGGTCGGTCCTCGTGTATGCTCCGATGGCGCACATGGTCTGGGGAGGAGGCATTCTCTCCACGGCAGGAGGATATATCACATCCCTCGATTACGCGGGAGGGACGGTGGTCCACATATGCGCCGGCGTGACCGGCGTCGCGATAGCGCTGGTCCTGGGAAAGAGGAGCGGCAGGACGATAAAGGACCGTCCCCACAGCATCCCCTGGATGTACCTTGGGGCCATACTTCTCTGGCTGGGATGGATCGGTTTCAACGGAGGGTCCGGGCTCGCAGTGAACGAGACACTGGTGCTGGTGGTGGCCACGACCGTAATAAGTTCGACGGTGGCGATGCTGTCCTGGGGCGCGGTCCAGATAATGCATGCGGGGCGCGTGAGCGTCTCCGGCATGTGCGCCGGGTTCCTGTCGGGGCTGGTGGCCATCACTCCTGCATGCGCGTTCGTAAGCCCCGCGTCTGCCGCGCTGATCGGTGCCGTGGCGGCGCCCGTATGCTACTTCGGAGTGATCTTCATGAGGAAGAGGTCCGGGGTCGACGACGCTCTGGACGTGTTCGGGATCCATGGCATAGGGGGGATCTGGGGAGCGATAGCCACAGGTATATTCGCATCCTCCGCTCTCACCGCCACGCCCGGGCTGATCGAAGGCGGAACCGACCTTTTCGCAGGACAGCTGGTGGCTGTAGGATTAACCCTGGCGTACTGTTTCGCGGCATCGTTCGTGATAATGAAGGCGATCTCCTTGGTCATGAGGGTCCGTTACACAGAAGACGAAGAGCTCATAGGTGGAGACATCGCGGAGCACGGAGAGTCCGCATATAACTGAGGCGATGAAATGAAGATGATAGTGGCAGTCATCCGGCCGGAAAGGTTACAGAACGTCAAGGACGCGCTCAGGTGCAACGGGATAATGGGGATGACCATGGTCCCCGTGAAGGGAAGGGGCTCGCAATCGGGCATAAACATATCCACAAGGACCGGGACGTTACGCGTGGACGAGATAGACAAGATGATGCTCGAGATCGTCGTGGAGGACGACCAGAAGCAGTTGACCATAGATACCGTGAAGGAGGCCGCGCTGACCGGACACATCGGAGACGGGCGTATATTCGTCATACCTGTCGAGGAATCGATAAAGGTCCACGACGAATGATCGCAGATTTCCTCCAAACCTTTTACCTTTTTTTTCAAAGCTGTTGTTTGTTAGACATTATTCTGTGACGCGCCATCGATAGGCCGCGATGCGATACGATGCGGATGGGGCAATCTCCGCCCGAAGAAAAAGGTATCAGCCGTCGATGAGATCGTCGGAGCCCTCATAGGTGAAGCGCACACAGTTGGCATGTATCTGCCTAGCCTTGGTCTTGGAGAGCATGCCCAGTTCCAGCCAGGCGGCGTTTATGACCCCGGACGGCGCAAGGCACGTGGCCGACGACACGGAACATATCTCAGGGTCGTAGACCCTGCTGCCACGCCAGTCCGTGACGTCTTTGACGCTGACCGTCTTGCCGAGCCTATCGGCGTATCTTCTGATGAGGTCGCAGTCAGTAGCGATATGGATGTCCAGGTCCCCGTCTTCTCTGATTTTTGCGGTGATCTTGTGCTTCTTGTCGCAGAACGCCATATCGACGATTACGGTGGCCATGCCCTTTGGAACGACATGTGAATACAAAAAACATTCCCGTTTCGGAGATTGAAATAATGAGTGCAGCCGCCGGGATTCGAACCCGGGCGACGAGCTTGGAAGGCTCGAATCCTAACCAGCTAGATTACAGCTGCACCAGGTTCCCTTAATTTTTCACTGGTATATAATCATGATGTAGGTTCCGCCATATCGCTCCCCTGCTGCCCGCATCGGTCCCCGCGGCCCATAAGACGACGCGAACGGCCGGAGAGGAAAGTTTCCCGACCCCGCATCCGCCCCCTGCCTACTTTTATCTACTGAATCCCTCATATCGCTTCCGATGGGTTCAGGGCCGGTATTCCAGAGTTCCTCGGATTTGGCGATGTGGAGGAGGCTTTCGGGGGCTGGGTCTGCTAAGTTTGCACTCGGAAAGAGGGGCAATCCCGCGGAAGCTGTGGCCGACGAGGTGCTGGCCTCCAAAGGCTCCGTGAATTCTGCGGTGCTTGTCAGGCTCATGGACACCCTATTCGACGGGGGCAGCGAACGCCTTTCGTCCATACTCCCGGACCTGGTATCGAAACGCCGGTCCACGGATTGCGCACCCGCGCTGGAGGCCGCGATCCTGTACCAGAGGATGGGGAATTTCGAGGCCGCAGCGGAGATGTTCGAAACGGTACGCGACGGACTGGACATACCTCTGAGGAGCTGCGTGCACGCACGTCTGTTGCTGGACAGAGGCGACAAGCCCTCGGCGAAGAAAGTGCTTCTGCACGGTAGATGCAGCGACCCGTCGGACCAGCAGATATATAAGCTCCTGGAGGAGGCCGACCCGGCAGGCGGGTGGATGTACTATAGGAACATCGAGCTTCTGTACTCAGGAAGGGCCATCGTACCATGCGGGGAAGGGGAGGAGGATGGGCCCCAGCAGAGGTTGTATCACATTTATTCGGATTGGTTCGGCGGCGACCACGATGCCGCCACAGATGCGCTGGTGAGCGCGAAGGAATACGTCGCCAAACATCCCGACTATGTGCTGGCCGCCGCACGGATGTCTGCGGACGAGAAAGATTGGTACTCGGCCGAGGTGCTCTACAACGGTCTCGTCAAACAGGGATGTACCTACATCACCTGCGAGGCCGCCAGGGTCTGCCTGAACGGCGGCAAGATCGACAAGGCGCTGGAACTTTACAGGGATGCAGAGGCATCGGACCCGCATTCCCCGATGGTGATGGAAGGCCTTACCGATGCATACACCAAGATCGGCCGCAGGGACGATGCGGCCCAATGTATGCTTGATTTCCTAGATACCGAGAGGGCGGACCTCGATGCCTATCTTAGATGCGCTGAAAGGCTGGTCTCGGACTCGATGAACGCCCACGCGGAACCGGTCGTCAGAAAGATATTGATGAACTATCCGGAGAACATCAAGGCGAATATCCTCAAATCCATGAACGATTCGGTGAAAGGGGATCATCCGGGTGCATTGGATGCCGCCACGGCCGCCGTCAAATCCGACCCAAAGGATCCGGAATCCCGCCTCCAGCGCGCAAAGGTCCTGTTCGCGATGGGCAGGTCGGAAAAGGCCATGAAGGAGGCGCAGGCGGCGCTCAAGCTCTCTCCTTCCGATATAAGCGTAATGGTCCTCATCAAGGACATATACACTGCCCAGGGGAACAACCGTGCATCACTTGAGATGTGCGAGAGGATATTGAAACTGGACCCCGAAAACGCGGACATAATGTTGGATTCGTCCGAAGTAATGATGGCCATGGGCGACACCGAAGGCTCTCTTTCCTCTTACCGTAAGGCCATAAGGGCCGACCGCAGGCCGGAGAATTTCATTACCGTCATCGAATCCCTCATAAGGGACGGCATGTACAAAGAGGCCGCCCTCCTATGTGAAGAGATGGACGCGGAGTACGGCAGCATAGCGCTCGTCCGCAGGCTCAGAGGCAACGCCGAATATTCCCTCGGAGAATATCTCAGATCATCCGTATCATTTGCCGCCGCCGCGGCGGCCGATCCCTTCTCGCCGGTTATCTGGCACTCCAAGGGGATGGCCGACGAGGCCGCAGGGGACCTGGATTCGGCGGAGGAGGCCTACAACCGGGCGGTCCTGATGGACCTGGACGAGCCGGAGTTCTGGATGTCCAAAGCCTCGGTCCAGGAGATGAAGGGCGACCTTCACGGTGCAGTCGAATCGCTGAACCGTGCGATAGAGCTGAAGCCCGACAGCGCATTTGCGCTTGTGAAGAAGGGGATGATATTCGCACGCGTGGGGAAATACAAGGAGTCTCTCTATTTCATCGACATGGGGATCATGGTGGACGTCTGGAACAAAGACATCTATGTCGTCAAGAAAGAGATATGCATGCACGCTGGCATGTACGAGGAGGCCATCGGCGTATGTTCGGACATATCCACGATAGATCCCAAGGACACCTTTGCGATAACCGATGCGGCGGAATGCATGATGAAACTCGGTAACCGCAGCGGAGCATTGTCTTTCATCAATTCCAAGCTTGCCAAGGACCCGTCGTCCATTCCCCTGCTTCTTTCTAAGAAAAGCATACTGACATCCATGGGCAATTACCCAGAACTCATAGCCACATGCTACAGGATTTTGGAGAAGGATCCGAAAAATAAGTCTGTAAAGAACGATCTGGCACATGCCTTTGTCTCGAACGGGGACAAGGTCTCGGCCGAGAAGATATTCGCCGAGCTGGAAGAGGATGCCGAGGCCGTCGCGAAGGTCGCGAAGGAAACACGCGTCATCGAGGAGGAAGAGATCTCCCACGAAGGGCCGGCCGATTCCGACGACGACGAGGCCCTGTTCGACATCGCCAGGTCGCTTTATTCCACAGGAGACCTCAGGGGCGCCGCCAGGATGGCCGACCGCGCATTGGAACTGGAGCCCGGAAACACGGAATATGTTCTTTTCAGGTCGGAGGTCTATGCCGCTGACGGAGACGCAAGGGGCGCAGAGGCCGTTGTCGCGGAAGGACTCAGGATATCTCAGGAGGACCCGGTGCTCTGGGAGAAGGACGGCGATATGAGGTCTCTGCTCGGCGACATACCGGGCGCTCTCGCCGCATACCAGAACGCGATGAAGTATTCCGACGGCGGGAGTTGCGACGTCTACATCAAACACGGAGACCTGAGATACAAGATCGGTGATATCGAAGGTGCGATATCGGATTACTCCATGGCTGTTTCCAAATGCGGATCCGACAACACCGCACGGAACCGTCTGGCATCGGCCCACTACATAAACGGAGATATAAAGGATGCCGACAGGGTCGCCGACACCGTGCTGTCCGAGGAACCCGACAACGCAGAGGCGCTGGTGACAAAGGCCAGAGTATTTTCCGAACGGCGCAACCAGGCAGGGGTGCTGGAGATGTATAAGAGGCTTCTAAGGACACGGGACCCCGACCCGAAGCTTCTGGAAGAGATGTCGGACATACTTTCGAGGAGTGGACGGTCTCAAGAGGCGACCGTGCTGTCCCAGAGGGCGGCCACCAAGTCTGGAGCGGAAGAAGATGAGGAGGAGGCTTCGGATGCCGTCAAAAGATTCGCCGAGAGGCTGTTGCGCAGGGCCTACGTAAGCAAGCGCTCCCTTGACGATCCAGGCATCGAAAACATGCTGGAGCTTGACCAGGCGACCTCCGAGGCGGTGATGGAATATCTGTCCGATATATCTGAATACGGAGAGATAATACCCGGAACGCCGGAGTTCGTAAGGATGGAGGAACTCTCGCACAGCGCGGTCATAAGGGCAGAGCTCACGGACATCGATATCGAACCCATAATTACGATACCTTCCGCCTTCGTGGCGGGCGGCGCCAGGGATGCAGACGAGGCCAAGATGCTGGTCTCATACATCTACTCCGCGCTCAACGGGGAAATGAGCATGGAGATGCTCTCCGATGACGTCAAAGATCTGGCATCCAAGGTCGGAAAAGATATGTCGGTGTTCGACATAATGAAGGAGCACGAACTCGGAGTATACAGCGCCAGAGCGGTGAAGCTGCTCAGTAGTTGAGCATCTGGGACTTCATGAATTCGCGCATCAGCGTCGTAGCATAGTTTCCTTTCGGGAGTGAGAATTCCACGTCGTAAAAATCCTGTCCCATCGTATACCCTATTTCTTTCACGGGGCACATTATCTCGCGCCTGCTGCCTTTGGAACTGCACCTGGGGAGCCCGGGTATGATGAAATCCGAAGCCTTCAGCTCTTCAGCCTCTAAAACCGAGGACTCTATCTCTCCCATCTCTCCCTCCTGCGTGACGCTGTCGCTTCCGAAAAGGGTTATCGACACGAATGCGCGTCCGGACCTCACCTGTGCGGACACAAGGTCAAGGTTCTTGGACGTGGCACATACGGGATGATCGTGGTCCGGCGTACCATCTGCCGAAACAGGGATCACCACATCGCCGGCCGCCGGCAAGTTGAGCGGCAGCCCAGCCTCCATCCTTTTGCTCAGCATCATGTTGAAGAGGTATGACTGGTAGGCGTGGACGAGCATCATCTGCAGATTGTTCGGTAAGGTCTCTATCGCGCCCGTCCAATCTCCGGGGGACTCTATCAGGTGGCCCACCATAGACTTCTCGAATCCCATGGATTCCGGCATGATCCTTATCAGAGAGTTCCAGTCATTGCGATGTGCCAGCTCTTCCCTTGCGGCAGAAACTTCTTCGTTCTCGAACTCGGAGGGTGCAGAAAGGTACATTCTAACGGCGCCTTCTGTGTCTCCGCGCACCAGGCGCTCTCCCACCAGGTGGGTCACGGGCCGGACCACGCCGAAGCGCTGTACCCCGAAATAGTTTGGAAATCCGCCCGCATCCCGGACGTCGGAGATCACCGAGTCCAATGTTCCAGGTATTTCTTCTATCTGCATCTCCGGTTCTCTGACCCTTATAGAGAAGCGGTTTCCGGTAAGGTCCCCTATCTTGATGGGGCGCTTCGAACGGTATATGTCGGATATCTCGAGGTCCTTAAGGCCCACTGACCTGAGGCCGTCGGGAGTGCATTCGAAAGACATAAGCTGCGATGTCACGGCACGTTTGTCCTTCGTTCCCGCGAAACTGATCTTCTCGCGCGAGATCCCAAGGCTCCTCGACAGCAGGCGGACCATGCGGTTGGTCTCCCAGTTCGTGCTTGTTACCTTTGCGATGGTAAATTTTCCTTCCGGGTCTTCGGGAGGCCCCCGTGATATCTCCGCGACGCTGAAATCTTCGGGGAATACCTTTATTCTTCCCCCGGTGCCCTCGGCGTCGCTCAGATAATAGAGCATACCGATCTTCGTCTCGTCGGTACGGCAGGGCCTGTAGCTCATTTAAGAGATGATCTCCGAGAAGTATCCGGCGACGTCGTCGGCCGCCTTCTTGACGGCGGCCAGAGCATCGCCGCTCTTGACCTGTACGTAAAGCATCGTGTCGTCAAGTTCCGGGTGCTGTTCCTCGTACCTCACTATGAGAACATCCTTGTTGTCGTACAGTGCATCCATGATCGGCTGTAGAAGTGTCACGTCTGCGTCTTTGAGTCCGAGGGTGACTGAATCGTCGGTCTTCTCGGCAACATAGGTCTTCATGCGCTCCCCAACCCTCACTCATATCTTAAACTTTGTGTGCCGGGCACATCGGTCACGCCAACCCGTCCGAGTCGTGCTCCTGCAGGGCGTAAATGTCCGCAAGCTCCGAATACGTCGTGCATTCGGTCGGGTCTTTGTCGTCCCGCACCCTCCCGGTGAACCGGGGGAACCTTATGCCCAGTCCGGAATCTTCCTTCGCATAACCGGCGGCCGCGGTATGGATGGGACTGACGCTTATCTCTGCGCCGGTCACCTCGAGGACGACGTAAGGGTCGAACCAAACGTCGGGTATCATCTGCGCGTCCACAGACGGAGGCTTTTCTTGTCTCAAGTGGGGTTCAAGCATCTCCGGCAGCCTGTCCAAAAACTCGTCGTCGAAGCCGGTTCCCAGCTTGCATGCCGTTCCGAAGCGGTCGGCATCCTGGTCGTAGGCGGCCATGAGCAGCGCGCCGTATTTCCCCGCCCTCTTCCCCATGCCATAGAATGCGCCCACCACCGCAAGGTCGAACGAATCTACCAGCGCCTGCTGGTAGTCCTTCTTGTATTTTATCCACAGGAATCCTCTGGAACCTGCCCTGTAAACGGAATCTTCTGAGATGGACTTGGCCATTATCCCCTCGCATCTCGCCGAGATGGCCTCGTCGAAGAACTTTTGCCCTTCCTCGGCCGAAGAGACGATATTCATTGCGGTCATCTGGACATTGTCGGATATTTTGAAACCCGACTCTATTGCCGAGCGTCTTTCCAGGTATGGTTCCGATGTCATGTCCTTCCCGTCGGCGTAGAGCAAGTCGAACAGGAAAATACGGACGGGATAGTCTTTGACGGCATCTGAAATGCCGTGCTTCTTCCTGCGGTGGGTGACTTCCTGGAACGGCAGCATGTTGCCCGTTTCCGTGTCCACCGCTACGCATTCGCCCTCGACTATGGCCTCTCCGAAGCCGCAACGTTCCCCCAGTGAAAGCGCTACGTCCGGGAAGTTCGGCGTAAGGTCCTCCAATCTTCTCGAATATAGCTTCACCGTCCCCTTCGTTATATGCGCCTGGACTCTGATACCGTCGTACTTGTATTCCATAGCGCATTTCCCGCCCAGCCTTTCCACGACCTCCGGTATGGACCGAAGCCTCTCCGCAAGCATGACCTTAAGTGGGCTTCCCACGCTTACTTTGATCTTCCGTACTGCCTCCATGCCCCCTTCGTCAATGGTCTTGGCCACGAGGCCCAGGTCGCAGGTTATGTTGAACGCCCTCTCTATCTCGGGTCTGTCCTCCTTGCTGGCGAAAGCCTCGGCCAGAGCATCGAGTATCGTCATCGTGCCGGCCCCGACCCTCATCCTGCCGGTGACGATCCTGCAAAGATATCTGGCCTCTACCGGGTTGGAATCATGGAGCATGTTGGAAAGGATCTTCGTCTTCTTGTCCTGCGAATCCTTCCCCTCGGCATCCTCTATGGCGGTCAGGCTCTTCACGACCCTGTCAAGGGTTAGCGGGTCGGAGAACAACGTCATCTGCTTTTTGCCTTTGATCAGTTTTTCGGCCGCGGTACCGGGATCCCCCTCTCTGACGGCCATCTCCACCACGTTCTGCTCCCTCATGCCCACCGTCGCGGCTATTGCCCTGATGACAAGTTTGTCCGACATTCCCAGGACCATCGGGTGGAAATCCGGGTGCAGCTTCCCCTGTGAAAGGTAGATCACATAGGGCATGTCTTCCGCATCTACATTCCTCAGGAACCCGGCCAGTATCGACGTCATCTCAAGGCGGCTCGGCTCAGCCTCTATGCGGTCGAATGTTTCGGCGAGCTCCGAGAAAAGCATATCTCCTCCATATCGGGGAAACTATTAATCGTTTTCAAAAATCTACGAGTCGCATCTGTCCCCGCTCCTTCTTCGGAGGGGCCCGGTCCTTGAGTGTCCTGCCGAGGCCTTCGAGCCGGGACCGCATGAGTTCCTCCTTCTTTTTGCTCGACTTCTCGAACACCTCGTCCACCGTCCCGCGGGCCACAAGCACGTAGACCTCCCCGTCCCTGCTCCTTCCGGTGCGCCCTCTTCTCTGGATCGTCCTTATCTCCGAAGGCACGGGCTCGTAGAATATCACCGCGTCCGTGCTGGCCACATCCAGCCCCTCCTCCCCCACGGATGTGGAGACCACGACGTTGCAGACCCCCGAATGGAAGTCGCTGAGAACGTTCATCTGCTCTTTTTGTTTCAGGCCCCCTCTCGACTGCCCTATGAGCTTACCTACTCTTGCGCCCGGTATCGTGGAAAGTTTCTCCACCAACATGTCGCATGTGTCCCTGTATTGTGAGAAGATGATGATCTTGGAGTCCGCGGAAGAGATCAGTACGCGGCTTACGATGCTCATGACCCTCGAGATCTTGGGGTGCTCGACCGGCGAGGTCAGAACAATGTGTGCCATATCTTTGAACCCTTTGAGGTCCACAAGCTCTTTCGTACCCTTGCTGGCACTTGCTTTTTTAGCTTCGATATCGATCTTTAGCAGATAGGAGCGGAGAGCGCTCATCCCCTGGGTCTCGGCAAGTCCCACCGCATGGAGCAGCTTGAGGCATATCGCCTGGACGGTGAGGCCCCTGAAAACGATGGCGGTCTTCTCTCCGCGTGCAAGTCTCCTCTGAAGGGTCTCGCCCACAACCAAGAGATGTTTAGTGGACGGAGGCCAGTTTGGGTCGAAGAGGCCGAGGCGGGTAAGCTCCACTATGTAATGGTCCAGCATGCCCTGGAGAAGAGAAATTATGCTGACAAGGTCCTTGGGCATGCTGACCTCTATCCTCTTTACGTATGTGTCGAAGACGTAAGGCGAAACGTCCGGGTCATCGTCTCCGCGTATATCTATGCGGGTAAGTGCCAGGTTCCTGCATATTTCCTCTATTCTCTCGAGGTCGCTGCTTGGCGAGGCGGTCATGCCCATCGAAAGCATGTGTTCGCCGCAATGTTGCGCCACGGTAACGTAGGCGTAGTTGCCGGTCCCTCTGTGCGCCTCGTCATATATCACGAGGCCGAAATCCTCCAGGTCGTATCT
This sequence comes from Methanomassiliicoccaceae archaeon UBA421, assembly GCA_002498365.1. Taxonomy (GTDB): domain Archaea; phylum Thermoplasmatota; class Thermoplasmata; order Methanomassiliicoccales; family Methanomethylophilaceae; genus VadinCA11. Next base: position 197,022 of record DAHB01000002.1, read on the forward strand.
GCCGTTCTCCATGTCGTTGGCTATGGTCTGTGGCGTAGAAACTATCAGGTCGAAGTCCTTCATCATCGCTGTCCTGACCTCGGGCTTCGTGTTGCCGTTGACGATCCCGACCTTGGTCCCTACGAGGTTCTCCTGGAAGAATGCGCCGTGCTGGTCCGTCAGAGGTTTGGTGGGCGCCACCATGAGGACCTTCTCTCTGCGCTCCAATATGCATGCCGCGACGTAAAGCGCCACTACGGTCTTCCCGAGTCCCGTCGGTAGGATGACAAGCGTGTTTCCTCCGAGACATCCTTTGGCCATAGCTACCTGGTACTCTCTTTCTTCGATCTTTCCGGGCGCTATCCTGGGATGGGAGAGATATTTCATTCTGTCAGAGAATAAGATGGGTCAGGATAAAAGGATAGCAGGGGGGTGTCCGAAAGTGGGACAGGCTTCGATATACAAGACGGGTTTGAAAATATTACAGGGGGCCGGCAGGCCCCCTTCGAAGTTTAGTGGCAGCCGCCGCCGCAGGACGCGCAGCCGCTGGCGTTGGGATCGCGGATCGTGAGCCCGGTACCGAAGTTGGGATCGTCTATGAACTCGATCACACAGTCTTTCAGAGGCTCCGCGGTCTCGTTGTCGTAGAACATCTTGAACGCTTCGGCCGTGGTGTCCACTATGTCGCCCTCTGCTTCCTTCTCCTGGAAAGACATTCCGAACTGGGGCCCGGAACATGCGAAGCCTGCGAGGTAGATTTTTATGCCATAGCCCTTCTTGTTGTTCTTGTCCATGAGGTCGACTATGAACTTCTCAGCTTCTGGGGTTATTTTTACCATTTGATCGCTCCTTGAATCTTATCGGGGTATATAATCCAATCTTAGTACTTAACGATTGTTACTTATTCCGTCTTTATATCATAAAGCTTGGCGAATTCCCTCAAAGCGTAGGACTGGGATTTCGTGAGCGCCATATATGAGCCGATGACCATGGCTTCCAGGACCTCGTCCCTTGTGGCGCCCTCCTGTATGGCGTGCTCGGCCTGAACTTTTATGCAGTACTCGGCGCCTTCGGCCGCCGCCGCGGATACGGCGCACAGGAAACGGGTCTTCTTCTCCATGACGCCGCGGCCTTCCAGGGCGGCCCTTCCGAGGTTGGCAACGGGCACGAACAGGTCCGGACGTTCGGAAAGGACCTGGTTGATAAGCGGGATCGAACCGTACTGTTTCTTTATTGCCGCCAATATCTTTTCTGTGACCTCCCTCTGTTTGGGATCTTCTTCCATGGCCTTTCGAAGAGCATTATTGTAAAAATAGCTGTCGCAGGGCGATTATAGCCAGATAAGCTAACTGTATCTTTCCCGTTATATTCGGCAGTCGCACCATTTTTCATCACGCCCCGACGGACGGGGTCCAAGGAGAAAAAAGATATGGAAAATGACGGACTTCAGGAGAGATTCAGGAAAGTCGGAAAAAAGCACGGATACGAGACGGTGAACGCGGAATTCGTATCGTTCAAGGAATTCAAGGTGCGCTGGCAGCGCTCATACAAATGGGCGGACTTCAAGGTATCCGACTACATGGCGGACGCTCCGCCCGAGGTGATAGAGGGTTTGGCATCGACGCTTTTCGCAAGGATATGCGGAAAGGGGGACCCGGACTTCTCGGAAGAGATGTGCAAATGGGTAACCGCACCTGATTTTTCGAGATATAAACAGCCTACGTACCTGAGAAGGAGCAGAAACCTCTCCCGGTCCCGCCAGGGACAGCACAGGGACCTCGGCGAATGCTATCGGAGGCTCATCGATGCGGGCCTGGCGCAGGACGATCCGGGCTTATTCCTTTCATGGACCAAGGAGCCCAACGTGCGGAAGGTGGGCTACTGTTCGGTCCTAATGAAGGTGGTCGCGATATCCTCTGCGCTGGACAGCCCGGAGGTCCCGGAATTCGTCGCGGACTACGTAATGTACCATGAGCTGTGCCACATCATGATCGGTTTCGACCCATCCTCGGAAAAACACGGAATCGAATTCGCGGAGCTGGAGTCCAAATATCCCCGTCAGAAAGAGGCCGAGGACTGGCTGAGGAGACTTTGCATGTATCTATGAAGAACGGCCCCGGGGGCGGGTGTCCCCCGGGCGCTAACACGCCTTTTCACAGTCCGGCGGTGACGCCGGCCTCGAAGCACTGACTTACGCCGGGGGTATGTGTCGGACCCTGCGTTGTCTTCCGGTCATCGCAACGATGACACATCGCATCTCCCGCAAGTTCCCAAATTTGGTACAGGGCCGCTGTTCGCCGACCCGTGCTCATGGCGTTCACGTATCGCGCCCCTCCGCCGGTCCGGCGGTCACGCTAAGATATATTCGTTTATAAAGGATTATGCCGGGCCCGTAGTTCGAAGACGGTTATATACGCACCCTGCCATACTTTTACAGGCGGAAACGCCGAGGAGCAGAAGCATGATATCAGAAAAAGTGGTAAAGGCCGTAAACGACCAGATAAACATGGAGTATTATTCCGCGTTCCTGTACCTCGGGATGTCCAACGAGATGGACGCAAAGGGCTACAGGGGATACGGGAAGTGGCTGTTTCTCCAATATAAGGAGGAGATGGAGCACGCCGAAAAGTTCATCGGCTTCCTGCAGACCAGGGGTGCCGAGCCGGTCCTCTCGACCATAAATGCCCCCGGCAAGGTGCCGTCCGTGCCTTTGGACGTCGCCAAGGCGGCGTACGAGCACGAAATGAAGGTCTCCGCATCCATAGACAAAATATATGAATTGGCGAACAAAGAGGGGGACCACGCTTCGGCGTCCTTCCTCAAGTGGTTCATAGACGAGCAGGTCGAGGAAGAGGAGAACACAAGGAACATAATCGACATGTTCGGGGCGGCGGGGAAGGATGTGAACGCGTTGTTCGCGATCGACCACCATCTCGGCAAGAGAGAGGACGAGTAACTTCACAGCAGTCGCCGTGCTCAATACCCTTAACGCTCACTGCATCGGCAGGCAGTGAGCGACTACATTTTTTGACGTATCTTCGTTGCGTTAAATGCCGTTGCCCATCATTTTTTACTACAATTGACGTAAAATTACCGCATTTTGCAGAAAAACAGCGTTTTTTCTACGATTTCCGAATATATAATACTGTAATTCGTACATATAATCTAAAAATACAGTAAGGTTTATAGCGATTAATTATCTACTCCCCCCTATGAGCGACTTTCTCAGTCCCAAGTCGGTGGCCATTATAGGCGCTTCTACCGACGAGACAAAGCTTGGCGGAATGCTGTTGAAAAACATGATAACCGCTAAATTCGACGGCGAACTGTACCCGGTCAACCCGAAGGGCGGGCTGATACAGGGAGTGAAGGCATACACGTCCTTCGAAGAGATCGGGAAGGCGGTGGACATCGCCGTGATAGCGGTCAAGGCCCCCTTTGTGGCCGAGGAGATAGAAAAAGTAGGAAAATCCGGCACCAAGTACGTGAGCATCCTCACCGCCGGTTTCAAAGAGGCAGGTCCCGAAGGCGAGAAGCTTGAAGAGGAACTGAAAGCCACCGCCAAGAAATACGGCGTCAGGATCTTCGGTCCGAACAGCTTCGGTATAATGAACCCCAAGGGAAAGGTCAACACGACCTTTGCGCACCTCCTGCCCAGGGTGGGAAACGTGTCGGTCATGTCCCAGTCCGGTGCCTTCGGTTCTTCCATCATAGACTGGGCCATAGGTCAGAAGATCGGGTTCAGCAAATTCATCACGTACGGCAACAAGTGCGACATGAGCGAGGCCGATATGGTGCCCATACTCTGCGAGGACCCGGACACCAAGGTCATCGGAATGTACATAGAGGGAGTGGACAACGGAAGAGAGCTCCTGGAGTCCATGCAGAACGTCAAGACCAAGAAGCCGATAGTCGCATTCAAGTCGGGAAGGACCGCGGCGGGCTCTGCAGCGGCTTCTTCGCATACCGGTTCTCTTGCCGGCGCAGACTCCGTGTACGACGTCATATTCGAGAAGCTGAACGTCTACAGGGCCATGGACGCTGACGAGTTCTTCGACGCGCTCAGCGTATTCAGCACCTGCAGCGATATGAAGAAGGACGGAATAGCGATCATCACGAACGCGGGAGGCCTCGGCGTCATGTCTGCGGACGCGACTTTCGATGCACCCCACATAGGGGCGGCGAAGCTGAAGGAGGAGACCCTCAAAGAGCTGGTCGACAGAGTGCCGACCATCGCAGGGCTCACGAACCCGATCGATGTCAGAGGTGACGCAAAGCCCGAATACTTCAAGCACGCCATCGAGGCCGTCATCAAAGACCCAAGCGTCGGCGGGCTGGTCATAATGGGATCTCCCCTGGACTTCGCGGACCTCGAGGCTATAGCCGAGATGATCGTGGAAATGAGGGACGACATACCTGTGCCCACAACAGTCTGTTTCGCGGGCGGATACAAGTGCGAGAAGGCCCTTAACATACTCAGGGAAGGCCTCATCCCCACATTCCCAACTCCCGACAGGGCGGTCCGCGCGCTGTCCATACTCAGAGGATACACCCTCCGCAAGGAAGCCGCGGCCACACCTCTCAAGATGCCGAAGATATCGGGCGGAAGGGACGCCGTAAAGAAGATAATCGCAAAGGCCGAGGGCGAAGGAAGGAAGGCCCTGACCGAAGCGGAAGGGAAGCAGATCTTCAAAGCATACGGGGTCCCGATCCCCGGCGAAGCTTCCGTGAAGACCGCCGAGGAAGCGGTCAAAGAGAGCTCCAAGATCGGATATCTCGTGGTCATGAAGATCCTGTCCCCGGACATCGCCCACAAGACGGATGTCGGAGGGGTCGTCGTCGGCGTCAAGAACGATGCGGAGGCCAAAGCGGCGTTCGACAAGATCATGGCATCATGCAAGAAGGCCAAGCCCGAGGCGAGGCTGGACGGCGTCTCGATCCAGCAGATGGTCTCCGGAGAAGAGGTCATCCTGTCAATGATACGCGACGTGCAGTTCGGTCCTGTGGTTTCCTTCGGTCTGGGAGGAATATTCGTCGAGATACTGGGCGAGATATCCCAGTCCCACGCGACCATGACGGAAGAACAGATGGACGGCATGGTCAGCTCCACGAAGGCATACAGGCTCCTGTCCGGCGCGAGAGGCGCCGAACCATCCGATATCGATGCGATAAAGGACGCGATAAGGAGGATAGCCCTGATCGCCCTCGAGAACCCCGAGATCCACGAGCTGGAGATCAACCCGGTCATCGTCGGAAAGAAGGGCAAGGGCTGCTGGGCCGTCGACGCCCTCTGCACCCTGAACTGAAATTATTTTCCCCGGCGCAAGCCGGGGGGCCCTATATTTTCCGCGGAACAGTTTAATTCAACGTGTGAGATGCATGTGGGATGACTTCGGAACTTGTATTCGTGGGACTCGGCATGAGCGGCACCGGCGGAATGACGGTCGATGCGTTGGCGGCTCTGAAAGAATGCGACAAGATTTATGCCGAATTCTACACATCGACGCTCATAGGCGCCAAGATAGACGACCTCGAGAAGGCAGTAGGCAGGCACATCGACGTCCTGTACCGCTCCCAGGTGGAAGAGGAAGACAGTATAATCGAGGACGCGAAGAAGATGAGTGTGGGATTCGTCACCGCCGGAGATACGATGCTGGCGACGACGCACGTCGATCTAAGGATACAGGCAAAGGAGGCCGGCATACCCGTCCGCATCTTCCACGGAGTATCCATATTCACGGCATGCCCCAGCTCCCTGGGGCTCCAGCCTTACAAATTCGGTCGCACCGTGACGCTGCCGTTCTACGAGATGAACTACCGTCCCAAGTCCCCGTATGACAACATATTGGAAAATAAGGTCCGCGGGCTCCACACGATGGTCCTGCTGGACATAAGGGAGTCGGAAGGCAGGTATATGACCGCCCGGGAGGCCATAGAGTGGCTATTGGAAGGGGAAGCGCAGTGGGGCGAAGGCCTCATCGACGACAGGACCCTTCTGTGCGTGGCATCCAAGGTAGGGTCCCCCGACGAGAAGATCACCGCCGGATATCCCCGAGACCTCCTGAAAATGGACCTGGGCTCGCCGCTTTTCACGCTTGTCCTGCCCGGAGACCTGCATTTCATGGAAGCTTATTCGCTAGTGTACTTCGCAGGCGCGCCGGAAGAAATAATCGATGAAGAGTGAAAGGCGTGCCTAAATGTATCAGGGTCGATAAGAGAGAAGGCGAAGAGGTAAGGAATCGTCTCGCCGACTCCGGTCTTTTGGACACCAAGCACAAGATCGCCAGGCACGGAGAGCATCTAGACATTCCCGTGCTCTGCGATTCGTTCGAAGGCCGGGAGGCCTTCGATTCCGAGGCCGAAGAGACGGAAGGCCATACGACAGACTACAAGGAGATATTGGACCTTCCGGACTGGCTCAACGAAGAGCTTCCGAGGTCTTACGACATCATCGGGGATGTGGCGATAATCAAGCTGTCCGATGCCTTGGTCCCGTACAGGGAACGCATCGGAGAGGCGATGATGGAAGCCACGCCCAGCCTTCGCGCGGTGATGTTGGACTCAGGCGTCAAAGGGGAGTTCAGGATCAGGGAGCTTAAAAAGATCGCCGGCACCGGAACTTCCGAGACGGTCCATAAGGAATTCGGCGTAAGAATGACCGTGGACCCCTCCCTGGTGTATTTCAACCCGAGGCTGGCGACCGAAAGGGCGAGGGTCGCCCTGTCCGTGAAGGACGGGGAGAAGATAATAGACATGTTCGCGGGCGTGGCTCCATTTCCGCTTGTGATATCGAAACTGGCCCGTCCCGAGGTCATCTACGCCGTAGATCTGAATCCGGAGGCGGAGAGGTTCATGAGGACCAACATCGAAAACAATCATGCAGGGGACATCGTCCCGATCATAGGCGACGCGCGTTCGGCCGTAAAGGGCCTGCCCAAGGCCGACCGCATAATAATGAACCTGCCTCAATCATCCGATGATTTTCTCGATTCTGCGCTGGAGGCCGCCAAGGTCGGTGCCGTGATACATATGCACCGCGTGCTAGAAAGGGCCGAAGCGGAAACATTCGCCGAGAAGCTCACCGAAAGGATGAGGTCGGCCGGTCACAACATCCGCATAACCAGGACATCCGAGCTCAAGACATACTCTCCCAGCATGAGCGTCTATGTCTTTGACATAGTGAAGGATTAATTCTTCTTCACCGGTTCCAGTGTTACGCCGGTCTGACCCTGGTAGTTCCCGCTTCGCTTGGAATAGTCCTTTCCGGAATTGGACGAGAGCGACTCGAATATCATCTGGCAGAATCTTTCCCCTATAGGGATCTCCACGACCTCGTCGGTGGCGTTGTATGCTCCAAGGGTGAGGGTGCCTTCGAATCCCGCGTCGATCTTCCCGAACGCCCCCATTATGCCCTTTCGTATCCAGGTGGTCCTCAGCCACAGCTGCGCGCACAGGTCGGAGGGCAGACGTACCCTCTCGAGGGTTGACACGTAGAACATGGTCCTCGGAGGTATGGCCGCTACCCCGTGTGACTTCACTTCCGGATTCCCGCGTACCGAGATCTCGGATATCCTGAGGTCGTATCCGTTGGGAGTGAGGCCCTTCTCGGAGAACTCGCTGATCCCGAGATAGCCTGTGCTCAATCCGTGTGCGATGTCGATGTCCGAAAGAACTGTCATGATAAAGGGAATGCGAAGCCAATATTAATGTGTGTTAGAACGAGTCCAAGCTGCCCCTGTTCCTTGAGATCTTTTCGAAGAAACCGAATATGAACCAGGCGGCGGTAAGGTATATCGCCCCGAGCAGCGTCATAACCAGAAGGGGCTCCGCCATCATAGTCAGGGCGGACCCGCCCACGGCCGACCTGGTGGCCTCCACCGCATACGTCAGGGGCATCCCGTAGGAGAACGTCTGGAGCCATCCCGGGAGATACGAAACGGGGAAGTTGACCCCGCAGATTAGCAGCCCGATGTATCCGAAAAGATTAGCCAGGATCGCGGAGGTCCTGAGATAAATCCCTATGCTGCCTATCGCAAGCCCCATTCCCGCCAGCGAAAGACATGTAAGAACGCATATCAAAGCTATGGCGCCGACGTTCGCCGAGCTGAAATCGACTCCGAAGAGGAAGGCGGCGTAGAAAAGCGAGACGGACACGGAGACGAATCCGGTGGATATGCTGAACAATGACTTCCCGAAGAAGATGAAGAACAGCCGGGACGGGGAGGAAAGTATCGGTTCCAGGGTGCCGGTGTGCTTCTCGGTCCCGGATATGTTTGTGGCCGAATACAGTGTCGAAGTGGAAACGCTCTGTACAACGTTTCCGATTATCACATACTCGGGGCTCACATCCGGGTTCCCCACGTATGAGGCGAGAAGGAAGAAGAAGTACATGCTGAACAGATTCGTGCACATTATCACCAGCATTCTGGTAGCGGGATGGACGATGGTGAATTTCGATATGAAGTCGCTCTTGGCGGAAGTGGCTATGATCCTGAGGGTCCCGGTCATATCAATACCTCGTTGCAGTCCCGTCTATCAGGACCTTGCGTTCGACATACAGCATGACGACATAAGCGGAAAATATAAAGACGATCGAAAGTGCCACACACATCAAAACGTCCGTAATCAGAGACATCCCGAGCATTCCTCCATATCCTTCAAGGGCGGAATACTTGATCGCGTCGACGCCCCATGTCGGAGCCAGAGCCAGGGACGCGGGCTGCATCCATGCCGGAAGCATGGATATGGGCACCAGTGCGCCGCTCATGACGTAGATCGGATATTCTAGCACAGAGGATATAGTGCCACCCTTTCTCGTCAGGACGAAAAGGGTCGAGATGAGAAGCCCGACCGATGACAAAGAGAGCATCGCCATCAGAAGTGCCAGGAAGAACAATAACGGGTTCTGTACGTTAAGTCCGGCACCGAACATCACCTCTGCTATGGCGAAAACGATGAAGGCGTTGAGAAGACCGATGAGAGTACTCCAGAGGGATCTTCCGATGAGCACGTATATTATCCTGGTACCGGAACCTAGCATGGGCTCGAAAGTACCGTTGATCCTGTCGAAAGAAACGCTGGTGCTTGAAGAGAACAGGGAATTGGCCCACATGCCCAGAACCCCGCCGCCCAAAACGGCCTGGAGCACAACTGGCCCCTCGATAGACGTGCCGCCTGAGCTGAGGAAGATCATGACCATGGAAAGAAGGAAAGGAGAAATCAGGCTTGGAATTATCCACTGGGGGTCGGCGAAGAACTGTACCGCCTGCTGTTTGAATCCCGCGGATACCGCCCTGGCGCTCATCACTCATCTCCGCCTGTAAGTCTGATGTACGCATCCTCGAGGGTGGGCTCGTCCAGGCCGATCAACCTTATTCCGAACGGGCGGAACATGTCTTCGTGTGACCTTATGTCCGTCTTTCCCGAAGCGGAGGCGAAACGCGTATCATATCTGCCTCCGACGGTCCTGCTTGAAACCACGGTCATGTCCGGATCGGAAACGAATCCTCCGAGCGCTTCGGAAGGGTCGCGGTCGGTGACTATGTGGATCACTGAAGAGTCGGAGACCATGTCCTTTATCTCACCCACCGTCCCCCTGCCCACGATCCTTCCCTTGGACAGGATGACCATGCGGTCGCAGAGCTCCTCGGCCTCGTACATGTAATGGGTGGTCAAGATTATCGTCTTGCCCGATCCGGAAAGGTCCCTTATCATAGATCTTACGCTTCTGGATATCTCCGGGTCTAGACCGATGGTGGGCTCGTCCATAAAAAGTAGCTCAGGGTCGTTAACCAGGGCTCTGGCTATGTGAAGACGCTGCTTCATCCCACGTGAGAAATCTTCGACCTTTATGTCGGCGGCTTTTAGAAGCCCGACCATTCCAAGAAGCTTCTGGCACATTTCTGGCTGTTCTCGTTTCGGGATTCCGTACAGGTCCGCAAAGAACTCCAGGTTCTGTTTTGCGGAGAGACGGTAATACAGTCCCCTGTCCCCTCCCGATACGACGTTGATCCTTTTCCTAAGCTCCATCACCGTACGGTCGTCGTCGATGTCGTACCCGAGCACGCGGGCGCTTCCCGACGTGGGGATGAGCAACGTTGAAAGCATTTTTATGGTAGTGGTCTTTCCAGCCCCGTTGGGGCCTAGGAGACCGAAAATCTCCCCTTGCCTGACATCAAAAGAAATTCCTCCTACGGCTGTTTTCGTGGGGCGGCCCCGGGTCGAGAATTCTCTGACAAGGTCTTTCACTTCGATGACGGGTTTCATCGCAGGTTGTAATCGAATACGATTATGAATTGTTATCTATCGTCCGGAGGATGTGGCAGACCTATATGGAGGGATGGACCATCCATATTATTATATCCGATACTGGAGATACTCATGGGATGTTCGATCCCGGTGTTGCCGCACGAAAGGAGCTGGCGTCCCTTCCCAAGACCGTTCACGGCGGGCAGGGATGGAAGTTGAAGGACATCGAGGATTTCAGCCACAACCTGAACCCGCTGGGTCCGCCGGAGGATATGGCAGATATAATGGCTTCAGCGGCAGGAGGCGTCGGTCATTACCCTGATGATTCCTGTTCCGAACTGAGGGAGACGATAGCATCCGCTTACGGTGTCGGATCCGGCAACGTAACGGTGGGGGCAGGGTCCTCCGACATAATCAGAAATTTCCCCCACACTTTCATATCTCCCGGGGAGGCTGCGATCATCCAATCCCCGTCATTTGCGGAATACGCCCATCAGTGCCACATCGCCGGTGCGGATGTCAGGAGGGTACCGTTGCGGAAGGAAAACGATTTCAGGATCGACAGGGCATCGTTGAGCGAACTGATACCCTCGGCCAAGGCCGTATACATCTGCAATCCCAACAATCCCACCGGCAGGGTCGAACCCAGGAAAATGATCCTTGATGTGGCCAAGGAATGCCTGGACCACGGGACGATGCTATTCCTGGACGAAACTTTGCTGGAGCTTGTCCCTGACCACGAGGACATATCCTGCGTAAGGTATGTCGACAGATATCCCAACATGGTGGTCGCCGGTTCGCTGACGAAGTCGTTCGCGATCCCGGGAATACGCATAGGCTTTGGCTTCGCGTCGGAAGAAACCGTTGCGGAGATGGAGAAGGTGAGGATGACTTGGAACGTCGGCAACGCGGAACAGGTCGTAGCGAAAGTCCTGATCGGCGAAAGGATGGACTATGTGAGGAAGGCCGCGAAGCTGATGGCCGCCGAATCTTCTTCGATGAACCGCAGGCTTTCAGAGATAGGATTCTCGGACGGAGGCGTATCGGACTCTTTCTTCTATTTCAGATCGGTGGAGCACTTGGGCGTAAAAGCCTCCGAGGTCAACCGTTTGATGCAGGAGAAAGGAATTTCCCTTAGGGACTGCGCCTCTTTCGGCGGTCCCTACGAGAATTATGTGAGGTATAGTGTCAAGGACCGTCTCCGAAACGAACTATTCATAAGCGCCGCTTCTTCCGCGGTAAGGGCGCTGAGGTGACGTCATGCATCTCTGGGCCGATGCCATCATAATAATTGTCCTCGCATTGCTTATGGACAGGTTCATCGGAGAGCTGCCTAACAGATTCCATCCCCTGAGGTGGATGGGAAACGTGCTGGGATGGATCGACCGCCGTCTAAGGAAGAGGAAAGGCGCCTGGGCCGTGTCGCTGGGCATCCTGTCGTACATGCTCATCCTTTCTGTATTCGGGGGGGTCGCATTATTGCTCACCGCTTGCCTCCGCACATATGTGCCAGAACCTTACGGGGAAATACTTTGGATAGTCGCCACAGCATTCATCGTCAAGATATCCTTCGCAGTATTCTCGTTCAGGAAGCATTGCGACCCCATCCGAAAAGATCTGGATGAAGGAAAGGCCGCCGAGGCGGCCTCGAAAGTCCAGATGATCGTCAGTCGCAATACATTGGGGATGGACGCCGAACATATAGCATCCTCATGTTGCGAGACCGTGTCCGAGAACTACGCGGACAGCGTGTGTTCGCCCTTGTTTTTCACAGGTCTGCTGGGTATACCGGGAGCTTTCATGTTCAGGTGTGCCAACCTGATGGATGCGATGTGGGGTTACAAAAACGAAAAATATGGAGATCTGGGTCATTTTCCTGCAAGGCTCGATGACGTATTCGGTTTCCTGACGTCAAGAATATCTGTCCTTTTCATTGCACTCGGGGCGGCCTTCCTTGGTATGAACTGGCGGGATGCCGTTCCGGCCGCCCGCCGCGAGCACAGGATGACGCCCAGCCCCAACAGCGGATGGCCGATGACCTCGACCGCCGCGGCGCTGGATATAAGCATGGAGAAGAAAGACGTATATGTCATGAATCCGGGGAAACCGCTTCCAACCACAGAGGACATCAGAAGGTGCCTTCGGCTCATCGAGCTTTCTTCGGTACTGTTCCTCGCTATCGTGACGGTGCCGCTGTTCCTGCTCTTAGGGGTCCATGTACAGCTGGTAGTGGAGAACCTGATCATCGAAGGCATAGAATGGATTGCCGGAGCATTATTATGAAGTATGTGCCAGACTGCGAAATATCCAATTACGAAGGTCATGATGTGTCTGTGATCCGCCTCAAAGAAAGGATGGAAGTTCTTAGTTCGGCGGTACTTAACGGAGGCGACACGTCCACCGACTGCATTTTCATCATGGAGGTCCCGAAGAACTACATGTGCGACGACCCGGCAGGTCACGCTGAAAGAGTCAGAGATGGGTTGGGTCTGCCCTCGGGCTCGGTCGGTTTCATGACTGCTGCCGAGGTGCGTTATGTTTTCAACACAAAGTTGACGGAATATGACGGAGCGTCTGCGTTTGCGGCGGCGACGGCCGGACTCAGCAACCAGGTGGTCGCAGGAGAACTGCTGGAAGACTGGGAGAGGCGCTCGAAGCTTTCACATGAAAGGTCGAAAGCGCTTCAAGCGGGAACCATCAACATAGTAGGGATATCCCCTATGCCGATGACATGTGCGGCGAAGGTCAACATATTGATAGCCATGACAGAGGCCAAGACCGCTGCGCTGAATTCCTTGGGATATGCTGAGACCGGCACGACGTCCGATGCCATAGCGATCGTCTCTCCGTCCGGTGAGGCCAGAGAAGAATATGCAGGGACAGGGACTCCCTTGGGGATAGCTATGGCCCGTTCGGTCAGGGAATGCGTTAAGAACGCCCTCGTCAGGAGGGGCGACGATTCTCATGGTAGTTATGCTGATATGCTTGCGGAGGCCGGAGTGAAGATGGATGATATCTTGGACCATATCTCGGCGGAGATGCGCCTTGACGAAAAGGGCAAGGCGATACTTTCAGATGAGGGGGAATCCCTGAAAGCAAACGTCGGATTTTCGATACTTATGCAATGTGCCATAATTGCAGAAGACCTCGGAAAGAAGGGGTTGCTCTCCGGCATTGAAAAATGCGATTACTTCACAAGCGGAGAGGTCTTGAAGATCTCCAGATCCCTTTCCGAGGACGTCGCCGGGGCTGTTTTCGGGCAAATAGGTATTAATGTATTACGCCAATCCTGCAGTAGCGATTTACGGACAACGGCAGGGATGGGGCCTTTCCTCGAAGGGGCCAGAAGAGGTCTCGTTGCAGGCCTATCTGCTTCCGTGGCCGCCCGGTTGTCCAGTGAGGAGGCGCCTAAATGACAGACGAAGAAGGAAGAGAAGAAATTCCCAAATTGAAGGTAATGTCTTCATCCGATGCCGCGAAGGCTAGGGCGAATACGATGACGGAAGAGGAAAGCGCGGACGGGAACGCCGTGCATGAGGAGGAGAGCACAGAATGCCTTCGGCAGGAATTTGCAAAGCCGGAAGAATCCGTGTGGTACTATCAGCCGAAGAAAGAGCCGGAAGTAAGGACTTCCGGTGGCATAGAACCTTCAGGCGACTGGTCTGAATCCGAGGTCAAGGCCTCCCAGGAGATAGAACCTTCAGGCGACCGGTATGAGCCCGAGATGTCGGCCTCGGGAGCGATCGGACCTTCCGATAATTACCAACCGGAGCCCGAGTATGCGACCCCCGTAGCAGAGGAGCCTAGTAAGAAAGAGAAGAAACAGAAATTCAGCGCAGGCCCGTCGGGATCGTTCGGTTCCGCCTTTAGGGGGATGATCTCGTTCTTCACGATCAAGAAAGAAGACGTGGGACAGGCAGAGATGGATGCGATGGAGGGCAACTTCCACTTTGCACCAGTCGTCGGTGCCGTTTTCGGGCTGGTACTCTTCATAGAGATGCTCATTCTGTATCTTCTAAACTATTTTGTGAACTTCCCTATGGGCCCGGTCATAGGCATAACTGTACTGGCCACAGTGTTGCTGGGGAGCAAGTTCCTTCACTTCGACGGACTGGTGGACTTCGGGGACGGCATCGTGGCTTCCGGAGACAAGGAAAAGCACGTGGCCGCCATGAAAGATACGAGGGTCGGCGCCGGCGGCATAGGCTTGGCGCTCGTCGTCACGCTGATGACATTCTCGATATACTCCATAGCAGGGGCATGGAACGACCCTCTTTTCTTTGCGTTGTTCTTCATCATCCCCGCGACCGAAGTGCTTGTGAAGAACGCGATGGTAGCGGCCGCTTCCACAGGCACCGCCGGCGACGGCATGGCATCCGGACAGGTATCTAAGGCAGGCACGGAGACGATGTTCAAGTCCTCTATCGTATCGGCCGTGGTGCTGGTCATAGGCCTCGCGATCGTGACGGTGTCCATCTGGGCCATGAACGCGGTTCACACCAGCTACTGGAGCGGCGACCTCATGGTTTGGAGCTATGCTTTCTATGCCGTGTCGATGTTCATTGCGCTGATAATCGGAGTGGTGGTATCGATGGGAATAGGCAAGATCGTATCTCAGTTCGCGGACCAGACGTTCGGTGCAACCACGGGTGACACTCTTGGAGCCACCAACGAGATAGCGCGCCCGTTGGTCGCAGCGGCGATGCTGCTGATATTCCTCATATTCGTCACTATCTTAATGAGGGTATGATGAAGTTCGAGGCGCTCATCAACGCCGGAGGCAAAGGCTCCCGGATGATGAACGGCGGGATAGAGAAACCGATGCTGGCGGTGGGCGGAAGGCCCACCGTCATGCACGTAATATCCGCTCTGCAAGGCTCAAAACATATTACATCTATTCTTGTTTCCGTCAGTTCGAACACTCCTCAGACGGAGCGGTACCTTAACGATATGGGTATAGAGACGGTGAGGACCAGCGGGGACAGCTACATGAACGATATCCATTCTGCCCTCGGGACGATGTCTTCGGATTATGTCCTCACATCTCCTTCGGACATCCCGTTGCTTTCTTCCAAGGCCATAGATCTGGTAGGCGAGGCTTTCGAACCCGATATGCAATCTATGATAACTGTTGTAGATGAAGAGGTTGTGACCAGGTTCGGCATCGTACCGTCTTACACCATAGCCTTGGACGGGAGGACCTGGGTCATGTCCGGTATCAACATCATGGACAGGAAGCTCACCTTGGACGGCGAGTACCTGCAGGAGGAATACTGTAAGTGCTCCTGCATAGACCTGGCGGTCAACGTCAACACAGTCCAGGAGCTCCAGATGGCGAGATGGCTCACTGGATACCCATGATCCCGCGGTAGATGCTGTGCACCCGGTCGAGTATGTGGTCGCAGGTTATCCTGCCCTCGCTGCCGACGACCGCCGCCACGGAAGCGCCTCCGCAGCCCACTCCTTCTTTGATGTAGCCCCACTCATATGCCTGGAGACCTTCATAGGGGCTTTTGTTGTAATCCATGTTGATGTAAACGATCGGGATCTTGTCGGATATGGATCCCATCAGCTTGACCATGCTGGAGTTTGGGTCGTTCATTAGCCATCTGGTGGTCCCCTGGAACATCCTGCCCTGAACCGAAGGTTCCAATGCGACCGCCGCCGCCATCACGGCCGCCATCTGCGTGCCGCCGCCGATTATCACCGGTATTCCGGCCTCTGCGGCACCGATTATCATGCCGACATTGGCGGGCATCATGGGGTCTCCCACGCATTCGATGGCGCGGAGAGGGTCGTCCCTGAGATCTCCGGGCGCGACCCCGGCGGCGTCAAGCCCTTCCATGACCGTTTTCGTCTTGAGCTCCTTCGGATTGTTGGGGGAGCTGCTACTCACCAGATTCTCCTTGACGGTGCCCATGGCCGTGAGGACCGCGAGGGCGGTGGTCGTGCCTCCGGCGCAGCTTTCGCTCACCACTATATAGTCATAACCGCGTGCCAGCGATGCGCCCAGCATCTTCCCCTTTTCGAAGCTGGTTTTTACGTTGGATACGGAGTCGCCCGTGGTTATATCTCTTCCACACTCGCCTCCCATGTCGAAATACGGGACGTAAGGGGTGATCTTGGTACCCCCGTTGACTATGTAGTAAGGCATGCCCGAAAGCTCCAGTGCGGCCTTGGTGAGGGTCGCCGGGGTCGGTATCCCTCCGGGGTTTATGGGTATGCCCTTCATGCATGTCGTCTTGCCGCTGACCAGCAGCTCGACGTCCGCCGCGGGTGTGAACAAGGTGAGGTCCGGTGTATCTCCGGCATCGGAGATCCCGGGGCGCACCGAAGTCATGGTGTTGGCCACGGTGCAAGTGAATGCCCCTCGTTTTCCCCACATTTCGCCCAAAAGGCGGTCCGCGATCTTTCTGTCTCCCCAAACGCTAAGCGACTCTGGAATATCTCCGTTATATGCCATCCGATCTCCTCTCAACCCAGTAATCCTGGAATGACTCTGTTCAGGGGTATCAGCTCCCCATCTTCGAATTCAGACTCGAACGTGGTCCAGACGGGAACATTCATAAGAATGTGTTCGCCGGTCACGCATGAAGTGCCATGGTCCGCAAAGTATACTATGCGTTCGGCATCCGAGAAGTATTCTCTCATAAGCTCGTCCGTATGTTCCAACACCCATTTCTTTTTGAAAGGGTCCTTCTGATGGCTGTATTCGTCCACCTCGTCTATGTGGAGGAAGACGTTGCCGTGCTCCAGGGCCTCGGCGGCCACAGGGAACCTGGCATCCAAGTCCTTGATCAACCGTATATCGTGTCCCAGGGAAGCGCATATGCCAAGCGACGTAGGGCTGTCGGAAATCGCGGTCATCTCCCCTAGGGACCCGAAGCCCGGATATATCTGCCCCAGCCGTCCGCAGCCCCACGGATAGTCCGTGATGCCGTCCATAATGTCCGCCACCTGCATGACCATTCTTCCCAGGTCTCCCGGCACTTCGACGAAAGGTGCGTTCACCGGGGGTCCCGGCAGGTCCGGGACATCGTCGCACTCCATCGTCAGAACGGCACGTCCGTTGAGGAAGAAATTAATGTCCGGCGAGTACGGGTCCAGGATATCAAGGCCGTCCATCACGTTCCGTTCCAGCTCATCGCGGAAACTTTCCGTGTTATATGACCATATTATCATATTGTCCCTTATTTCGGCGGGGCTTAGGCGATATGCGGTCCTGCCGCCGTCCATGTTCAGGCCGAGCCCCATCGCCTCGATGGCGGCCCTGGAGCTCTCGGGAGGGTGGCCGGTGAAGAACTCGTTGAGGAAAAGATGGGTATAGGCTCGCCCCGTGGTCTTATGGCGATATGCGACCCTGGACTCAAGGAAGGGCATTTTCGCCACATCTATCGGTTTTTTACCGCCGAGGAGCGGATGGGGGTCGTCTTCGGCCCCGTCGAGAAGTACGAACAGAGTGTTATTCATCCTATCATCATCTGTGCGATGGCGGCCTGGCCCGTAGATATTCCGCCGTCCCCATTAGGTACTCTGTCGTGGAATATTAATTCATGGTCCGACCTGCGGCCGATTTCCTCGAACATCCTGGATATGACCGAATTATAGGAGACTCCGCCGGACACCCCTATACATCCGTATCCTTTCCTGTCCGCACCTTCAGCGGCGGCCTCCATCAGTTTACCCATTACATTATATACTATCGAATAGGCCACATCCTCCGGTCTTTCCCTGCGCCCGATCCTGTCGAAAAGGTGAGCCGTTTTCACGACCCCCTTGACAAGCTCCGTCTCATATCCGGGTACGAGCTTCCCCCTGGCCAGCAGAGGCTCCAATTTCATGGCGGGTTCGCCGTCGTATGTTCTCACAGAGCATACGCCCAGCGTGAATGCGATAGTGTCCAGGAGCCTGCCCATCGACGATGTCCTCACGCTCGTACGCATAAGTTTTCTCATCACCGAGGCTTCCTGGTCGGAGAACAGATCGTTTTCACTGCCGTTCATGACATCCACGGCGAACTTAAGCCTTCTAAGGTCGTAAAGCGCCTTTTCGGAGCCTAGAAGCGGTATGTACTCCAGATGGGCGTCGCGGGAATAGCCGGAAAGGTCTGTCGAAATCACCTCTCCTCCCCATGCGTTCCCGTCGCTTCCGTATCCCGTTCCGTCAAGGGAAAGGACCGTTCCCTCCATCCTGTTGTTGTCGACCAGCAGGGACGCGGCATGGGCCCAGTGGTGCTGGATGTCTACATACGGAACATCATATTCTTCCGCGAACTTTTTCCCTATCCTGCGGTTCGAATAGCCGGGATGCAGGTCGCCGGCCACGATCTCGGGTGCGGAGCCCGTAAGGTCCATCAGGTTGCGCAGCGAGCTCTCGAGATATTCCGGGACTCCGACGCTGGTGCCGTGCCCGATATACTGGGTCTGATAGATCCTGCTGCCCTTGGAGACGGCACCGGTCAGGTTCTCCTGTGCGCCTATCCCGATAACGTTTCCCCGGAGCTCGGGACCCGTCTCGATAAAAGAGGGAATGTTCCCCCGGGACTTTCTAATGAAGAACGTGTGGCCGCGGTAAATGCGCAGCACGCTGTCGTCCGCGCGGTTGACGATCTTCTGATCATGCAGCAGATAAGCGTCCGCGCCCATCTCCATCACGTCGGAATCGTCCGTGATCATCGGTTCGCCCGGAGGATTGGCAGAGGTCATAACAAGGGCATCTTCTTTCAAGTCGTCGAACAGAAGGTGCTGCATTCCGGTGTAGGGTAGAAAGATCCCGACTTTGTCAAGACCGGGGGCTACACTTTCGGGAACATCTTTCTTTTCCACGAGCACGATGGGGCGGTGCGGGGATCCGATCGCCCGCTTCTCGTCGTCGTCCGGACTTCCGAATGTTTCCACCGAGTCCATGTCGCGGACCATTATCGCGAAGGGCTTCTGGGGCCTGCCATACCATATCCTTAATCTGTCCAGGCTGTCCAGCGTGCAACAGATGTGCATTCCGCCCCAGCTCTTGGCAATCCCTATCTTCCCGTCCGATAGCATGCCGGCGAACGTAGGGATAGGGTCCCCGGGTATGGTTGCGCCCTGTCGGTCCAAAAGGCGGTACGAAGGTCCGCAAACGGGGCAGCACACCGTCTGATGATGGAATCTTCTTTCCGCAGGCCTGTCGTACTCTTTTCCGCACTCCGGGCACATCGGGAAGTCGGACATCGAAGTGTTACGTCTGTCATAGGGTAGGCCGGAGAGCAGCGTGAAGCGCGCTCCGCAGTCCGTACAGGAAGTGAAGGCATATCCGGAACGTCTCCCGGCAGACCTCATCTCCAGAAGGCAACTGTCGCATATCGCCGTATCCGTGGGGATGGAGACGCCCTCTCCGCCCGGAGAAGACCCGTCGATGGAGAATCCCTTGAGGGGAGGCATCTCCGTCTCCGTCACCAATATGTCCTCGATCTTGGCCAAGGGCGGGAGGCTTGCATTGATCTCTGCGATCAGCTCGTCGGCCCGCTCTGCCTCTATCACGACGTCCGAGCCGTTGTTCCAAACCCTGCCGCGTATGCCCAGCTTCGAAGCTGCGCGGTACACGGCGGGACGGAAGCCCACGCCCTGGACGGTACCCTTTATCAGTATCCTGGATCCTTTGTTTTCATTCATGGTCGGAGTTTCAGGTGTTCTAGGGACCCAGACGCTTCGGCCGGGTCGGAGCATCCGCATCTGCCCGAGATTATCTTTGGAAGGCCCGCCTCGAGCAGCTTCGATATATAATTCAGGCATTTCGCCATGGTATCGGAGACCATCTTTATGTCGACGGGCTCGTCCTTCCACATGTCGTAATCGGTGACCGTCGCAAGGCTGCAATAGCACATGCCCAGCTCTTTAGCCAGCTGGCATTCGGGCACCAGTGTCATACCTATGATGTCGGCGTAGTCCCTGAACATGTTGCTCTCGGCCTTGGTGGAGAACCTGGGCCCCTCTATGCAGATGTATGTCCCTCCGCGGTGGTAAGTTATTCCGAGCTCCTTCGCGGTGTCCGCGAACACCTCGGACATATGGGGGCAGAAAGGCTCGGGAAGGCTGATATGGACCGCCGCATCGTCAACGAAGGTCAGATCGCGTTTTTTTGTGAAGTCTATGAAATCATCTACTATGACGAGGTCTCCCGGAGCATATTCCTCCTGAAGAGACCCCACGGCGCAGGCCGAGACGACCATCTCCACTCCGAGCTCCTTCAGCGCCCACATGTTCGCCCTGTAGGGCACCTCTGTCGGGTTGAATCGGTGGTCTTCTCCGTGACGGTACAGGAAGGCTACGTCTACGCCGTTCATCTTTCCTATGCGTATGCTGTCCGCAGGTTTTCCGTAGGGCGTGTCGGGACACACAACAGAATCGACCTTGAAAGTATCTTTGCTGTAGATGCCGGTTCCGCCGATGATTGCAATTTTAGGCATGCTGGTATATTGGAATTAAAGTATAAATCAACGCAGTATCGGCCGCACGGGCAGGGTTCAGTGCCGTATCGTCACAGGTGCCTGATGGCCTCGTAAGGAGTTACACGTACGGCCCTGTGGGCCTCTTCCTTTGTCAGTCCGGCCCCTAGGGCGACCTTCATCGCCCTCTCCTCCGTCATCAGGTTTTCAGGTGCATGGGCGTCGGAATCCACGACCATCTTGGCCCCGACCTTCCTGGCCATGCATGCCACGTGCCCGTTGGTTATGTTGTGCCACATGCGGCCCGTGATCTCGATTATGACGTCGTTGTCGGCTGCAGCCTGCGCCTCCTCCTCGGTTATGAGCCCGGGATGAGCCAGTATATCTATGTCCGGGTTTTCCGCGGCGGCGAGGTTCGTGCCTTCGGCCACGGGCTCCGCAACGGTCTCGCCGTGGACCACGATCCACTGCGCCCCCAACTTCCTGGCCTCTGCAGCTATTCTGGCTATTTTCGACGGAGGGACGTGGGTGATCTCGACCCCCGGTATCACCTTTATGTAATCGTCGCTGAGTTCCGCCGCCTTAACCAGGTTCGTGACTACGTATTCAAGGTTCGTCATGTCTACATGGTCGGTTATCGCTATCGCGTCGTGACCGAGGAACATGGCCCTTCTTACAAGCTCCGCGGGGATAAGCTCCCCGTCGCTGAAAATGGTATGGCTGTGAAGATCTACTCTCATTGTCTCCTCTCCGAAAGCTCCTTGTAGGTCTTATCGACCGGAAGTCCCTTGGCCTCTACCAAAACCATGACGTGGTATATAAGGTCCGCAAGCTCCATGGATGCGGAATCGACGTCCCCGTCTTTAACACTGAGCACGAACTCCGCCGCCTCTTCAACAACCTTTTTACACATCTGGGTCTCGTTATTCATGAGCTTGCAGGTGTAGCTTTCTTCGGAGGGGTTCTCCTTTCTGTCCCTGATGACCCTCGCAAGCTCCGGTATCACTGCCATCGTCCCCTCGGTGGTCCCATAAAGCGTCTCGTCAAAGCAAGACGGTCTGCCGAGATGGCAGGCGACCCCTGTCTGGTCGACTCTGACCAGAAGAGTGTCCGCATCGCAGTCCGTCTGTATCGACGCTATCTTCTGGACGTGGCCGGACTCCTCGCCCTTCTTCCAGAGCTTCTGCCTGCTCCTGGACCAGAAGTGCGTGTAACCCGTGCTCTCCATGAGCCCTACCGCCTCTGCATTGGCCCATGCCACCATCAGGACCTCGTTGCTCATCCTGTCCTGCACAACCACGGGTATCAGCCCGTCGGCGTCGTATTTCAGGTCCCTCATCTTACGGCGACCCCCCTGTCTCTGAGATATTCCTTGACCTCCGAGACAGTGAACTCTCTGTAATGGAAGACCGATGCGGCCAGCGCAGCGGCCGCGCCCGTCTGGGTGAGGACCTCGTAGATATGTCCCATCGAACCGCAGCCGCCCGAGGCTATCACGGGCACCGAAACGGCATCCGCGACCGCGGCCGTCAACGGCACATCGTATCCTGTCTTGGCGCCGTCAGCGTCCATGGACGTAAGCAGTATCTCTCCGGCCCCCAGGTCCGCCGCCCTGCAGGACCATTCCACCGCATCGAGCCCCGTCGGCCGGGTCCCGCCGTGGGTGAAGACCTCCCATCCGTCACCTACCTTTTTGGCGTCCACGGCTATTACCACGCACTGCCTCCCGAACCTTTCGGCGCATTCCGATATCATGTCCGGATCGGATATGGCGGCGGAGTTCACCGAAACCTTGTCGGCGCCCGCATTAAGTGCCATTCTCATGTCCTCTGCGTTTTTTATGCCCCCGCCGACGCATAGCGGAATGAACAGGTTCTCGGCGGTCTTGGAAACTATGCCCAGCATCGTCGACCTGGATTCCAGGGAGGCGGCGATGTCAAGGAAGGCGACCTCGTCTGCGCCCTGCCTCTCGTACTCCGAAGCCATCTCCGGAGGGTCCCCCACGTCCCTGAGGTCCTTGAAGTGCACGCCTTTGACGACCTTTCCGTTCTTCATGTCGAGGCACGGGATTATCCTTTTTTTGAGCATCATGCCACCTTCGCCCTGTCCTTCGTGCTGAGCTCGGAATTCCGTGGGCGCGTCGCCTTGTGGACGGCCTTTCCCAGGGCCTTGAAGGAGGCCTCTATGATGTGATGTTCGTCGAATCCCCGGACCACGGCGATATGCAGGGTCAGCCCGGCGGACATCGCGAAACTCCTGAAGAAGTGCGCATAGAGGCCGTCCGGGCAGTCCACGTCGGCAAAAGGCCTGTCCACGATATCGACGGAAACCATGGCCAAAGCATCGTCCATCGGTATGAATTCCGTGGCGACCCTCTCGACCGGCTTTTCGCCTAAGGCCTTCCTCAGAGCCGTGCCGAGCGTTATGGCCGTATCCTCTACGATGTGATGTTCGTTATCTCCCTCGGCGGAAAGCTTCAGATCGAACGAGGCATACTTGGCCAGCGTTTCGACCATGTGCTTCAGAAATTGGATGTCGCAATCTACCTGGAACACACCCGAGCCGTCGAGTTCCAGCTCTGCTGAGACCTTGGTCTCCCTGGTGCTTCTCTCCACCTTTGCCCTTCTTCCAGTCATCGGTTCTGAGAGCGCTTGGCCCTATAATAACTGTTGCGGGCGCGCTCAGGGCGATATAATATTGAAGCGCGGACACTCCGAACAGGCGGCCGGCATTCCGACATATCCTCTGGCATTGTAAAGCTCTTTTATCATGCCGCTTTCCTTCACGAAACCGCAGATCGCACACAGCACCTCGGTCACGTTGTAACCTTCGGTTATCATCGCAGCCGCTTTTTCGATCATCTTGTAAAAACCTTCACGGTGTGGGCTGTTCTCTATAAGCTCGTTCCCGCCCCTGACGCCTTTGAGATACTGGGAGACGGCCGATCCGGTGACACCGAACGCGTCCGCGACCCGGACCTGCGTGTAGCCGTGCTCTTCGACGAGACACCTGGCTATCGCTCCGCGGGCAGTGGGAAGGACGTCCGCAACTATAAGTTCACAGGGTAGGAACACGATTAAGCATAGTTAACTTCAAGTATATTTATAATTGGTTCCCCGGACATTCATACTCGCCAGGGAATTTCCCATTCCCATGGCATTATTTCGAAAGTGTAAAGTGCCAGACCTACGACCGCGGCGACAGCCCCTGCGTCCCTTAGGATCTCCGCGTCCCTGTGTCCGGTGACACCTCCGGAGGCTATGACGCTGTGCGGACAGGAGGATATGAAGTCTCTTGCCTGCTTCTCGTCCACTCCTTTCTTCTGCCCTTCGACGTCCACGTTGGTGTTCAGCACTCCGGCCAGAGGAAGGTCCTCGATGATCCTGAACATCTGTTCGACGGTGACCGAAGCGGATTCCTGCCATCCTTTCACTACTATCCTGTTCCCGCGGGTGTCCATCGCCAGCGCTATCCGCCCGGGATACTTGAGCGCCATACGTTCCAGCCATTCGGGCTCCCTTATCGCCTTGGTTCCCAGCACGACCCTGTCGACGCCTGCTCTTATAAGGGCGTCCACGGTCTCCTCGGACCTTATCCCTCCTCCGGCCTCCACGGGGACGCCCGAGTAGCGGGCGATCTTCTCTATCGAATCCAGATTGTCGCCCTTCCCGAACGCCGCATCAAGATCGACCAGGTGCAGATATTCGGCCCCCTTGGAGACCCACGATGCCGCCGTTTGGAAAGGATCGGGTATCCTGACCTGCTCGCTTCCGAGCTCTCCGCCTACCAGCTGGACCACCTGTCCGTCAAGCATATCTACCGCGGGTATGATGATCATCCGCATTCCTCCGAGAATCTTATGAAGTTCTTGAGCACCTTCATCCCGGACCTGCTGCTTTTTTCAGGATGGAACTGAAGGCCGTAAGTATTCGACCTGCGGAAGATCACAGGTATTTTCCTGCCCTCGTATTCCGTGTTCCCGGCGATCTCGCTGCCGTACTCCGGGCTCCCGCGGTACGAATGGGCGAAATAAAACTCCCTGTCGGAGGTCCCGTCGAGAAGCGGGTCGTCCGATTCGACCGTGTTCCATCCCATGTGGGGGAGCCTCTCCGCTTCGAGGCCGATGACCCGTCCCTTGAAAAGACCCAGGCCATGTTTTTCACCCTCTTCGCTGGAATCGAAAAGTATCTGCGCACCTATGCATATTCCCAATGCCGGCACTCCGCTCTCTAGACGCATCAATATTTCTTCCCTATATGGGGCGACCCTTTCCATCGTGCTGTCGAAGGCCCCGACCCCGGGAAAGACTATGCAGTCCGCATCGGCGAGCTTGGACATGTCGCTGACCGTTTCGACGTCCGCGCCGCAGCTCTCCAGCGCGTTTTTGACGGAATGGAGGTTCCCTACCCCGTAGTCCGTGAGGTATATCAGAGGCATTCCCCGATCACCTCGGCGGCTTTATTCAAGAGCAAGGCGTTGAGCTCTTCGCTGCCGACGGTTATGCGGACGCAGTTCTCGGTTCTGCGTTTCGAGCCGAAGTCGCGGATCATCACTCCTTTATTCTTCAGGCCGGACACCAGCGCCGCGTGGTCCACCGGCGACCTGGCCAGTATGAAATTGGAATCCGATGGGTACGTCTCGAACCCCAGCCTCCTCAGCCCTGCGTCGAGTTTCGGGCGCTGTTCCTTGACAAGTTCGACGCTCCTACCGATGAACCCCTGGTCTTTGACCGCGGCTATGGCTGCTTTCTCGCTGAGCATGTTCAGGGAATACGGTATCTTCACGCAGTTCATCATGCCGGCGACCTTGAGGTTGGATACGGCGTACCCTACCCTCAGCCCTGCCATGGCATATGCTTTGGAGAACGTTCTGACCACTATGAGGTTTTCGAACTCTTCGACCCTGCGGACCATCGAGTTTTCGCTGTATTCGCCGTAGGCCTCGTCCACCACGACCATGCCGTCGAATCCGGAAAGGATCTCTTCGAGGTCTTTCTCCCGGAACGAGTTTCCCGTAGGGTTATTGGGAGACGGCATTATGGCCACTTTCGCTCCGGTCTTCAGGAAAGCGTCGACGTCCAGCTGGAAGTCTTCGGTCAGGTCGACCTCGATCGTCCTTCCTCCGTTCATCTTCACGAAGAAGTCGTAAAGTACATAGGAGGGCACGGGCACGGCGCAGCCGTCCCCGTATTCCGTGAACGTCTTGAAAGTGACGTCTATCACCTCGTCGGAACCGTTTCCTGCCACGAAGTTCTCCCTCTGAAGGCCGTAAAGGTCCGCCAGAGCATCGCGGAGGTCGTCCGAGTAGGTGTTCGGATATCCGTTGATGTCGCCTTTCCATCCGGAAAGGAACTCCATGGCGGCAGGGTTGGACCCAAGGACGTTCACGTTGGTGTCCAGCCGGACCTCGTTCCCGACCTTCGGGTTATAATATTTCTCGAACCCTCTGGTAGTACTCCTCATAATGTCCCTGGACACCATCACTCCACCAGCCTCTCCATCGAGAGAGTCAGTATTCCGGTGGCCCCGATCTTCCTGAGGTTGTTTATGGCATCGTATAGCTGCGAGTAACAAACCACGGCCTGCACCGCGACAATTTCGCCGTTTCCCGCTATCTCCAGGACAGTGGGCCCGCCGATGCCGGGAAGGAACTTCTCCACTTCGGATATCATGGACCTGGGCACGTTGGCCATCAGATATTTGCGGTTCTCTGCCGCGATGACGCTGTGTATCGCCTCGGTGACCTCTAGCATGGCCTCTCTCTTCTCGCCGAGGGCCTTCGAGCTGGTAACTATGGCCGCCTGGGACCGGAACAGCACCTCGGCCTCCCTGAGGCGGTTCATCTTGAGCGTCGATCCGGTGGACACAAGGTCCACGATGCAGTCGGCCACTCCCAGATATGGCATTATCTCCGCAGCTCCGGATATGACTATCACATCGACCTCTTTGCCTATGGAGTCGAAGAAACGTTTCGTGATCTTGGGGAAGGAGGTAGCTATGCGGCTCCCGTCCGGTAAATCCTTTCCGGACCTTACGGACGACCCGTCCGGGACGGCGAGCGAAAGGCGGCAGTGTCCGAACTCCAGGTTAAGCATGTTCTCGAGGGCGTATCCGGACTCCTCCACCTGGTCCAGCCCGGTGATGCCGAAATCTATCGCTCCGGAATGGACGAACTCCGGGATGTCCTGTGCACGGACCAGCATGATCTCTATGTCGCGCCCTTTCACGTTGACGTAGAGTTTGCGTCCCCAGTCCTCTCCTATGTCGAGGCCTGCCTTCGACAGTAGCTCCACGGACCTCTCGCTGAGCCTTCCTTTGTTCGGGATAGCCATTTTCAGTGTCATCTTCTGCCTCGTATGTCGTGAACGAAATCGTTTCAGAGCAGGCCCTTCGCCTTGGCCAGTTCCGCGTTGAGGACGGAGCCTCCGGCACCGCCCCTGATCGTGTTGTGCGAAAGCACGAACGCCTTGTAGTATCCGTTGCTGGACCTGAGCCTTCCCACTGTAACGGCCATGCCCTTCGCCCTTTCCGGCGTTCCGGCGTACACGTCGAACACCGGCTGGGGGCGGTTTTCTTCATTCCTCACTATCACCGGCATGTCCGGCGCCGACGGAAGCCCCAGCATCTGGGGTTCCCCGCGGAATCCGGAAAGCGCCTCGCCCAGCTCTCTGAGGGAGGGGGCGTCTCTGAGCGCCAGGACCAGCGACTCCGTGTGTCCGTCCACCACGGGCACGCGGGCGCAGTTGGCCATGAGCCTGATGTCAGCGAAGCGGAACACGTTGCCGTCGAAAACGCCCAGCATCTTGCAGAGCTCCGTCTCCATCTTCTCTTCCTCGCCCTTTATGAAAGGCACGACGTTCCCTACGGCGTCAAGCGACGGGACGCCGGGATATCCGGCCCCGGAAAGCGCCTGGTAAGTAGACACGAAGGCCTCTTCGAGCCCGTACTTGGCATCGATGGCCTTCAGGGGAAGGGCTATGCCGGTGGTCGAGCAGTTCGCGTTGGTGACAATAAAACCTCCGCTTTCCACGTAAGACCTCTGCCCGGTCACGGAACGGAGGTGCCCGGGGTTGACCTCGGGTATCAATATGGGGACGTCAGGATCCATCCTGTGAGCGCCCGCGTTCGTGAATACCGCTACGCCGGATTCGGCCAGTGCGGACTCCGTATGTCCGGCTAGCTCGCTGGGTATGCCGCTGAAGGCCACCCTGGCCGCAGACGATATCTTCTCGAGGTCCATGACCTCGATCTCCCTCTCGAGCGTCTCGTCCATGAAGCAGTGGTCCCTGACCTTCAGGACGTCTCTCAGCTTCTTACCGCCCGACCTCTCAGATGCGTAGAGCCCCTCTATCTCGAAATAGGGGTGGCCTTCCAGCATCTGAACGAACCTCTGCCCGATCATCCCCGTTGCCCCGAGGACCGCAACGTGCGTCTTGTTCATCTGTACAATTCTCCCTGGCTCATTCTGATTCCGATGACGTATATAAAACCGCGCGTCACTTTTCGAAGAGGTGCTTCTGCCTCTCCTTCGAAATCCTCAGCAGGACTTCGGCGATCTGCTTCGCCTCGCTCTCCGAAAGGCTGACTTCTTCGCAGAGCTCATGATATCTCTGTATCACTTCGTGCTCCTTCTCTTCGTTCCAATAGCCCTGGGACGACTTCTTCTTGGCCTTGGCCAGTTCGTCGGTTATCTCCATCCGCGTGGCGATGAGGTCGATTATCTCTGCGTCGATCGCCGCTATCTGCTCCCTGAGCTCTTCGGTATCAGGCATCTGAACCACCTGACCCGTCATACAGTTATCCGTATAAAACAACTGACGCCTGCTCAGAACGGTGAAAACATTAAGATAAGATAAGCATCTTCGCACTGTTAAAGGAGAATCCAGAATGACATACGGATTGGGAATCGACACCGGCGGCACATATACGGATGCGGCGGTAATGGACATAGAGGCGGGAGAAGTTATGGCATCGCACAAATCGCCGACTACCCACGAAGACCTCACTGTCGGCATAAGGGGGGCCATAGAAGGCCTCAGCGATGAGATGCTGGCCAAGGTCGGGGTCGTCTCTCTGTCCTCCACCCTGGCCACGAACTCCGTCGTCGAGGGGAGAGGCTGTCGCGTCGGGCTAGTTGCCATCGGCCACGATTTCAACTCGAAGTACCATGCTAACGAGGAGGTAGTCATCAATGGCAGGCATGACCTTTGGGGAAGGGAGACCGAACCATTGGACGAGGCGGCCGCGGAGAAATTCCTCAGAGCCATAAGGGGAAAGGTCGACGGCGTCGCAATATCGGGATATCTGGGTATCCGCAATCCAAAGCACGAGATAAGGATCAGGGAGATGGCTTACGAAATACTCGGGGTACGTGCGGTCTGCGGCCACGAGCTTTCTTCCACCCTTGGTTTCGATGACAGGACCACGACCTGCATAATGAATGCCAGGCTGATACCTGTCATAGACGAGCTTATCATTGCCATGAAACAGGTCATGGCCGAGAGGAGCATACGCGCGCCGCTCATGGTCGTCAAAGGGGACGGCTCCATGATGGGGGAGTCCGAAGCATCCATAAGGCCCATCGAGACGATACTTTCTGGACCCGCATCGAGCCTTATCGGAGCCAGGAAGCTCACAGGGATCGACGATGCCATCGTAGTAGATATAGGCGGCACGACGACCGATATCGGCATCCTCAGGGACGGACGCCCCGACATAGTAGAGTACGGGGCGGTTCTGGGAGGGATGAGGACCCACGTCAAGGCTGCGGACATTTCGACCGTCGGTCTGGGAGGCGACAGCCACATAGTGATCTTGGACTCGGGGATCAGGATATCGACCGTCCGTTGCATCCCGCTGTGCTTTGCGGCAAGGAAGTGGCCGGACATCAAAAAAACGTTGCAAGGGATAGCCACCAAAGGACCGATGTTCCGTAGCGAGTTCAAGGAAGATTCCAGGAATTATCAGGAGACCGACTTCTTCATCAGGCTGAAGAATAACAAACAAAATATGGAACTCAGCGTCGAAGAAAAGATGTTTCTCGATTTCCTCGACAACGGCCCGCACACGCTCGCACAGGCCTCAAGGTTCCTTCAGGTCCATCCTCTGGGATTTAAGTCTGGACATCTGGAGAACATCGGCCTTGTGCAGAGGATAGGGCTTACCCCCACAGACATACTCTGCGCCAGCGGCGATTACACCGAGTTCGATCCCGAGCCTGCAAGGCTGGCGATAAGACATTTCAGCCTGGCCTATGGCATCCCGGAAGAGAAGATAATATCCATAACAAAAAAACTCGTCACAGAAAAGATGGCCACCGAAATAATGGGCAAGGTACTGGACTCTGAAATAGGGTCCCGCGAACTGGGAGACGCTGGAGAACACCTTCTCAAGACCGCGGTCACGCGCGAACAGCGCCGGGACTACAGCTGCGCCATAAGGCTGAACAAACCCATAATCGGGATAGGCGCGCCTGCCGGCGCCTATCTTCCGGAAGTATCCAGGCGCCTCGGGACGGACTTCATACTTCCCAAGTATTCGCATGTCGGGAACGCTGTGGGGGCGGTCACCGGCGGTATCATCGAGCGCGAGGAGATACTCATAAAACCCAACGTGGAGAACATGGTGGGGGACATCCCGTGCACGGTGTTCGCCAAGTTCGGACGTTTCGTGAAGGACAGCATATCCGAGGGGATCGAGTTCGCCAGAAAGCACGGAACGGAATACGTAAGGGACCTGGCGCTCAAAGACGGGGCCGAAGACATCGTGGTCTCCGACGACGTCAGGGTCAGCAAGATACGTGCCAAGAACATGCCCAGTGAGTTCGTCGTTATCGACGTGACGGTCACCGTCACCGCGGCCGGGAAGCCCAAGATGTTCGAGACCTGATCAGAGCACGTGGAACTCCTTCATGCTGCGGACGCCGAGTTTCTCGCCGCGCCCTACGCGTATCGCGCCGACAGCGATGTTGGCTCCCTGAACCGTGGTCATGAAAGGTATCTCCAGCTCCACTGCCAGCCTGCGCATCGTGTACCCGTCGCGCCTGGAACCCGATTTCATGGCGGGGGTGTTGATGATCAGGTTGATCTTCCCGTCCCTCATCAGGCCTATGGCGTTCGGCTTGAGCTTCTCGTCCAGTTTGAACACCGTCGTGGTGTCCACTCCGTTCTCCCTAAGGTATGTGGACGTCCCTTTGGTGGCGTAGATCGCGAATCCCATGTCCTTCAGGCCGCGTGCGGCATCAAGTATCCTGGGCTTGTCCTGGTCGTTCACGGTTATGTAAACTCCTCCGGACATCGGAAGCTTGTTTCCAGCGGCTATCAGGGCCTTGTAGCATGCGGTGTGGAAGTCCTCGTCTATGCCCATGACTTCCCCGGTGCTCTTCATCTCGGGCGTAAGGATGGAATCCACGCCGGGCAGCTTAAGGAACGGGAACACGGACGCCTTGATGGCGAAGTGGTCGATGGACCTGTAACCGGAAAGCCCGAAGTCCTTGAGCTTCTTGCCGAGCATGATCTTCGTGGCGATCTTAGCCAGCGGGACCCCGGTGGACTTCGATATGAACGGTACGGTCCTGGAGGCGCGGGGGTTGGCCTCTATCATGTAGATTTCGTCGTCCTTGACTGCGAGCTGAAGGTTCATAAGCCCCTTGATGCGAAGTGCCAGTGCGACTTTTTCTGAGATCTCGACTATTCCGTCGATATTCTTCTTGCTGAGGGTGAACGGGGGCATGACCATCGTGGCGTCCCCGGAGTGGCACCCTGCGTATTCGACATGTTCCATTATTCCGCCGATGTAGACATCTTCGCCGTCGCTCAGCACGTCTATGTCGATCTCGATGGCTTCGGTGAGATATTTGTCTATCAATATAGGGTGGTGTCTGGAGACCTTGACGGCCGTTTCAACGTAGGTCTTGAGCTCGTCTTCGGAGTAGACGATCTCCATGGCCCTCCCCCCGAGGACGTACGAAGGCCTCACCAGCACGGGATATCCGATCTCGGAGGCGATGATACGGGCCTCTTCGAAGGAATAGCCTGTACCCGAGCGGGGCTGGAGTATGCCCAGCTGGTCCATCAGTTTCGAGAACCTCCTCCTGTCCTCGGCGACGTCCATGTCGTCGGGGCTGGTACCTAGGACCTTGGTCTTCGTACCTTTCAGGGCCTTCTCCAGGTCGACGGCGAGGTTGACGCTGGTCTGACCTCCGAACTGCACTATCACGCCGTCCGCCTGCTCTTCTTCGATGATGTCCAGCACGTCTTCGAGTGTCAGAGGCTCGAAGTACAGGCGATCGGAGACGTCGTAGTCTGTGGAAACGGTCTCGGGGTTGTTGTTTATTATGACTGCGTCGACGCCCTCCTCCTGCAGTGCGAACACTCCGTGTACGCAGCAGTAGTCGAATTCGATGCCCTGTCCGATCCGTATCGGCCCTCCTCCTATGACGATGACCCTCTTTTTGCTTTCATCTCTGAAGGTCTCGGAGGACCTTCCGTATGTCGAGTAGAAGTAAGGGGTGACGGCGGCGAACTCCGCGGCGCATGTGTCGACCATCTTGTATACGGCCTTGATGCCGTCGGCCTTGCGGTCCTCCCGGAACTTCAGCTCGTCGGTCTTAGTAAGCTCTGCGATGACCGGGTCGGCGAAGCCCATCTCCTTCGCCTCCCTGATGAGCTCCCGGTCGCCGGGGTTCTTCCTGAGGCGTTCCTCCATCCTAACGATGTTCCTGATCTTTATTATGAAGTAGCGGTCCCAGGCGGTCAGTTTAGCTATCCTTTCGACGGTCCATCCTTTCCTCAGGGCCTCGCCGATTGCGAATATGCGTATGTCGGTCGCATTCTCCAGCTCTTCTTCCATCTGTTCTTCGGTCAGGTCGACGGGGTCCAGTCCCCTCACGCCTATCTCGAGGGACCTGAGGCCCTTCAGCAGGGCCTCTTCGAACGTGCGCCCTATGGACATTATCTCGCCCGTGCTCTTCATCTGTGTCCCCAGATGGCGGTCCACGGTGCGGAACTTGTCAAAGGGCCAGCGCGGGATCTTCACGACGACGTAGTCGATCGAAGGCTCGAAAGCGGCGAAGGTTGTGCCGGTGATATCGTTGGGGATCTCGTCAAGGGTATATCCCACCGCGATCTTGGTGGCTACCCTTGCGATGGGATATCCCGTCGCTTTGGAGGCCAGCGCTGACGAGCGTGATACGCGGGGATTGACCTCTATGAGGCGGTAGTCTCCATTGGCGGGGTTGAAGGCGAACTGTACGTTGCATCCGCCCTCTATGCCAAGGGTCCGGATCACCTTGATGGCCGCCGTCCTAAGGCGCTGGTGGTCGAAATCCGAGACCGTCAGCAGGGGCGCGCACACTATGCTCTCTCCCGTGTGTATCCCCATCGCGTCCAGGTTCTCCATTTCGCAGATGATTATGCAGTTGTCCTTGGAGTCCCTCATGACCTCGTATTCGAGCTCCTTCCATCCGAGGACACTCTCTTCTATCAAGACCTGATGTATGCGCGAGTATGCCAGTCCGCGGGCACAGATGTCCACGAGCTCGTCCTCGTCGTAGGCCACTCCTCCGCCTGTCCCTCCCAGGGTATAGGCGGGGCGGACCAGCACGGGATAGCTTCCGATCAGGTTCGCGGCCTCGATGGCCTCGGTCACGGAGTTCACGCTGCGGCTGATCGGCACGGGTTCGCCGATCTTTTCCATGGCCTCCTTGAACAGCTCCCTGTCTTCCGACATGGCGATGGCGTCAGGCTGCGTCCCTACCAGTTCGCAGCCAAGTTTGGCCAGCGAGCCGTTGTCGTATAGCTCGGAGCATATGTTCAGCGCCGTCTGTCCGCCCATTCCGGAAAGGACGCCGTCCACGCACTCCTTTTCGATGATGGCGGCGACCGTCTCGGCGTTCAGCGGCTCGATGTACACGCTGTCGGCCATGTCCGTGTCGGTCTGGATCGTGGCGGGGTTGGAGTTCACAAGCACGGTCTTATACCCTTCCGCGCGGAGTGCGCGACACGCCTGCGAGCCCGAAAAGTCGAACTCCGCCGCCTGTCCTATGACGATGGGGCCGGAGCCGATGACCATCACTTTCTTGAAGTCCTTCCTCATAGCCTCGCCTCCCTCATGACCTTGCCGAACCTGTCGAACAGGAACAGCGTGTCGGCGGGACCGGGCTTCGCCTCGGGATGGTACTGTGTGGAGAAGACAGGCAGGTCCCTATGCCTGCACCCCTCCACCGTTCCGTCGTTAACGTTGATCTGGTCCGCGATAAGGCCGGTACCGTCCAGGGAATCCGCGTCCACGGCGTAGCCGTGATTCTGGGAAGTGATGTACACGCGGTCCTCGAATTTGACCGGCTGGTTGTTGCCGCGGTGGCCGAATTTCATTTTGTACGTCCGGGCACCCATAGCAAGAGCCAGGGTCTGGCTTCCGAAGCATATGCCGTACATGGGCAGGCGGGAAACGAGGTCCTTCTCCGTCTTGACGACGGTATCGAGTATGCTTTTATGGGAAGGGTTACCGGGACCGTTCGTGACCATGATCCCGTCCGGCCTGTATTCCAATATGACGTCGGCAGGCGTATCGTACGGGAATATGATGACGTTGAAGCGTGACGAGAGATCGTCGATGATGGCCGATTTCGTGCCGCAGTCGATCACGCCCACGGTGAGGTCCTTGCCGGTGTCGGAGACCGAGATCTCCTTGCAGGAGACCTCGCCCACCAGGTTGCCGGCCATGGGAAGAGGCATCTTTTTGAGTTTCTTCAGTGTTTCATCCGGGGGCACGTCCGAATCGGTGATGGCGCCTTTCATGGAGCCGGAGTCCCTGAGCTTTATCACCAGGTCGCGGGTGTCGATGCCGGATATCCCGGGGACCTTGTTCTCCTTGAGGAAGGAGTCGAGGGTCCTGCCGCCATACATGTCCGTCGGCTCGGTGCAGTTCTCCCTCACCACAAGTCCTCTCACATGCACGCGGTCGGACTGCGAATATCCGTCGACTATTCCGTAGTCTCCTGCCAGGGGATAGGTCATCACAAGGATCTGTCCGCGGAAAGAGGGGTCCGTGAGACTTTCCTGATATCCGCTCATGCCGGTTCCGAAGACAACCTCGCCGTCGGCGGACGAACGATATCCAAAAAGGCTGCCTTCATAAACAGTTCCGTCCTCAAGGACCAAATAACCGCGTGCCATCGGGGATTAATCACATTTCCGTTCCATATATAATGTCTTCCATTTCTGCATTACACACCAGAACCAACCTTGTCGGATTATAGACATATGACCCGCCATTAAACGAAAGATGATTATCCAAGGACGCAATCGGCCCATCATGCGGATAATCGGGCGCGACCAGCAGTCTAACGGCATGAAAGTGATGCCCGAGACGGACGAGGACCTCTGGCATCTGTTCAATGTCTTGGAGGAGGGTGACACGGTCACCGCCTCGACCACCCGAAGGGAGGAGAAGGCCGCGGACAAGATACGCGCAGAGCGCACCGAGAAGAAACGTATGACCCTCGGCGTCCGCATAGAGAAGATCGATTTTTCGGAAGAGGACCTCAGGCTCAAGTTGCTTGGCACGATAGAGTCTGGACCACAGGACATAGGCCAGCATCACACGCTCATGATAGAGCCAGGCGACAGCCTGATCATATCGAAGCAGAAGTGGCGCGCCACCCAGGTCGAAAGGCTCGAACGGTCGGTGAGGGACACCAATAAGCCCAGGATAGTCTTCGTATCGCTGGACCAGGACGAAGCCACGGTGGCCGTCCTGCGGCAGTACGGCCTGAAGGAGATGGCATTCATCAGGTCAGGCCGTTCAGGGAAGCAGTACGACGAAAAGAGAAGGGGGCCTGACGGATACCACGGGGAGGTGATATCGAAAGTGAGGGCGTGCGCCGAAACGGACATGCCCGTGGTCCTCCTCGGCCCCGGATTCGAGAAAGAGCTGCTGGCCGAGACCGGAAAAAGTTCCGATCCGGACCTGTTTTCAAAATGTTATGTCTATCACACGGGCCAGTGCGGAATGGCAGGGATAAACGAACTTATGAAGGCAGGGATGGGTGCGGAGGTGCTCAGAGAGTCGACGGTGGGAGCCGAGATGGAGGCGGTCGAGCGCCTGATGACCGAGATAGCCAGGGACGGGCCTGCGACGTACGGTCTGGCGGAAGTTTCGGCCGCTGCATCGGCCGGGGCAGTAGAGACCCTTCTGATATTGGACTCGAAGGTCAGAGAGCAGGATTTAGACTCTGTGGTCAGGGACGTCGAGTCGCAGAGGGGAGGCATACTGGTGATATCCTCTCAGCACGACGCCGGAAAGAGGCTTGCGGCCCTGGGCGGGATCGGGGCGATCTTGAGGTATGCCGTCTGACGAGTTAGCACGTAACGGCCGGTCCTAACCGCCCGATGGAAAATATTAATAAATATTATAGGATAACCCGACTGTCAAACAAGTTTAGTTTTGCAAGCGGCATGCCGTGAATTTGGGGAATTTAAATGAGAACTAAAGAGGATATAACCCAGGCGCTGAGCGGAAGACTCAATGTCTGCGACACCACGCTTAGAGACGGAGAGCAGACGGCGGGCATTGTCTTCTCTAATCTGGAAAAATACAAGATCGCCCAGATGCTCGACCGTGCAGGCGTCCAGCAGATCGAGGCGGGCATTCCCACCATGGGTACCGACGAGAAGATGGCCGTCAGGCACATCGCACACATGGGCCTCAACGCATCCATCCTCGGATGGAACAGGGCAGATATCAACGACATCAACACAAGCATAGATTGCGGGGTCGACTCGGTCGCTATTTCTATGTCGGCATCCGATATCCATATCGATCACAAGCTCAAGAAGGACCGCCAATGGGTCCTGGACAAGGTATACGAGGCAGTCTCTTATGCGAAAGGCCATGGGTTCTATATCTCCTGCAACGGGGAGGACTCCACCCGCGCCGACATCGATTTCCTCGTCGAGTTCGTGAAAACAGCCAAGGAGGCGGGCGCAGACCGTTTCAGATACTGTGACACCATAGGGAGGGAGCAGCCCTTCTCCACGTACGAGCGCATCCACAGGATAATTTCCGAGACCGGAATGGACGTGGAGATGCATATGCACGACGACTTCGGCATGGCGACGGCCAACTGCCTTGCGGGCATCCACGCCGGGGCGAGGTTCGCTAGCACGACAGTGATGGGTATAGGCGAAAGGTCCGGCAACTCTCCGCTCGAAGAGGTCGTCATGTCGTCGAAGCACCTGTTCGGTATCGACTCGGGGATAGACACGAAACAGCTCAGAAACCTTTCGATCTTCGTATCGAAGGCCTCCGGCCGCCCCATTGAGGTGGCCAAGCCCTTCCTGGGGTCCAATTGCTTCGCCCACGAGGCCGGCATCCACGCCGACGGCATAATCAAAGATGCGATCAACTACGAGCCCTACGACCCGGAAGAGGTAGGCCTCGAGAGGAAGCTGGTCATAGGAAAACACTCCGGAAGGAACACACTTATAACGGTCCTCGCGGAGATGGGCGTCAACATCGACAAGGACATGGCATCCGCTCTCTTGGATATCGTCAGGCGCGCATCGGTACAGATGCACCGCAGCATTTCCCACGAGGAGCTGTTCTCGCTCTACGAGGATATGCTCAAGAAGGCCAACATATTTGACGACTCGGCGGCATAAACTTCAACAGCCGGTCTTCGGACCGGCATCCCTCTGCTTTTCCGGATCATTCGCAACAGTTTCTGCATTCAATCTGTGATTGCGAGGTACCTGCGACCTTCAGGATTTTCTGGCGTATTTGTAAAGGTAAACGAACAGTATCACTATCAGGCCGGTGATCATTATGACCAGGTGGTCAAGCAGCGGCAGCGGGTTGGGCACTATGAGCATGATGAAGAAATCCAGCGCCATCACCAGCAGGATGTTGCTGATCCCTATGAATCTGGAGTAGGCGGAACGTGCGTCAGAATCGTCTTCGATGTAGTAACCGCGCTTGCGCTTGCCTCCTTCGATGAGCATCCTGTCGATGACCTTCAGGCTGAGCACCACGCCGCCGGTGGGCAAAAGAAGGGCCGCCAGGTTCAGGGACAGGACAATGATGTTGGACACCCTGAGGCTCGTGCCCAGGCTGGACATCATGAGGTCTGCGATCTGAGGCCCGTATATGAAGAACATTATCTCTACGACGGCCATTATCAGCACGCATACGTAGACCACCACGAACCTGTTCCTTACGCGTTTTGCAGATTTTGTGGAGAACACGATCCTGGAGTAGAAATCAGACCTCTTCGACTCCAGCTTTTCTATTCCGCCTACAACGGTCCTCGGAGTGTACTTCTTCAGGAAGTCGTATGCATTGGTGCTGTGTGTCGCGAAAAGCGGCATCAGTATCATCGACATCAGAGCGGCCAGCACCACCGCCGTATAAAATTCGTTATTCACCGCGCCGGCATCCAGCGCCGTTTTTGAGATAATGAATGCGAACTCGCCCATTGCGAGAAGGCTCATGGCCGACACAAAGGACGTCTTGAAATCCTTGTTACCTATGAAATACGCTATGACCACGGTTATGGTCTTGGATATCACGAAGACGACGAATATAAATATGGCCAGCATCAGACTCGAACCCACGTCGGCAAGATGTATCTTCAGGCCCACGTCTATGAAGAATATCGCCATGAACGTATTCTTCATAGGTTCTATGTCCCTTTCTATCATATGCGCATCCTTGCACTGAGAGGCAATGAGCCCCATGATGAAGGCGCCGATGGCCATGGAGAGTCCCACGTAGGTCGAGAGCAGCGCCAGGAAGAAACACAGTCCGAGGGCGGTGATAAGGATGATCTCGCGGCTGAAACGGCTACTGACCCAATTCAAGAAACGCGGAAGAACGAGAAGGCCCAGCACAATGGACGCAACCATGAAAATGACGATACCCAGCACGAGTCCCAGCATACCCGAGGCCGTTGGTGACTGTCCGACCAGAAGAGGCGAGGCCATCGTGAGTATGATGACCTGCCCAATATCCTCCATGACCGTTACCAGGATGACTGTGTCGGCCGTGTCTTTGGAAATCTTCTTGTTGGCCCTCAGCACGGCGGTGACCACTGCAGTGGAAGAACCGGATATTACCGCACCCAGGAAAATGGACTCGACCATGTTCCAGCCCAGCACGGATCCGGCTATGTATCCGCATAGGACCATGAGCGGAAGCTGTACGGCCGCTACCATTATCGTGAAGGCGCCGCTCTGTTTCAGCTTTTTGATGTTCAGCTCCATGCCTATGGCGAA
Organism: Methanomassiliicoccaceae archaeon UBA421; assembly: GCA_002498365.1. Classification (GTDB taxonomy): domain Archaea; phylum Thermoplasmatota; class Thermoplasmata; order Methanomassiliicoccales; family Methanomethylophilaceae; genus VadinCA11. The sequence continues at coordinate 235,946 of DAHB01000002.1, forward strand.
CATGAGCAGTACCAGACCGATGTTGGACAGAAGCTCTATGACGGTATTGCTCTCTCCCTCGGGGATACCCCAGAAATTCGCGATGAATATTCCTGCCGCCAGATACCCGATGATGGCAGGCATCCTCAGCTTGCTGAAGAGAATAGACGCCACGCTGGCAAGCACCAGCATCAATGCCATGATCGTCAGAAAGGCTACTTCGTCCATCCCTTTACCTTACACGTGTATACTAGTATGATTTAAAAAAGTGTCCAACAGAAAATTTTATTGTTTATTTTCATCCTGACCGACGGTGACCTTTTTTCTCTGGCTTCCTCCAGTCTTTTTCATCTTCTCTTGATCTATTGCCCATTGGAAGCTCTCAAGCTCTGCCGGAGTTACAAGCACTCTTTCTCCTTTGGTGTATTTTCTGCCCAAGGTCCAATTCTTGAAAGGTGCCAGTACTCTGTATTCGTCCGCGTCCATTACTATCTCGCGTATGTTTTTGACCCCTTTGCGCTCCGAGTATGTTCCTGCAGATCTGGTTATGTGGCCTTCCTTTACTTCGATCGTGCTGGTGCAGACCGAGTCCAGGAAATAACGGTCGTGGGTAACCGTGATGAGGGTTCCGCCGTATTCGTTAAGGGCCGATTCGACGGCGTGTCGGGATGGTATGTCCAGATAATTTGTGGGCTCGTCCAGTACCAGAAGGTTCGTTTCCTTGAGCAGAAGCATCGCAAGTGCTACTCTGGCCCTCTGGCCTCCCGAGAGCGTCGACATCGGGCGGTCCACCTCGTCCCCTCTGAGAAGAAGACGTGCCAGCATCCCGCGTGCCTCGGCGCGTTTGTCTGCACCTATTACCTGCAGTATCTGCTCTTCCGCGGTCAGGCGGAGATCGAGACCCTCGTGGTTCTGCGAATAGTACCCCATTTTGGCCCCCGGCGCTATCCAGAGCTCTCCTTTGCTGGGTATTTCGCCTATGATCGCCTTTACCAACGTGCTTTTCCCTTCGCCGTTCGCACCGAAGATACCTATCTTATCGCCCTTCATGATGTCTAGTTCTATATCTTTAATGATCGTCCTGTCGCCCATGTCCACCGACAGGTTCCGGGCGGTGATCACGTTCTTACCTGATTTCTGTGCGGTCTGTATCCTCACAGTGATGGATTGTTCGTCCTCAGGTTTTTCCTTCACCTCCATCTTGGAGATCATCTTCTCTCTTGTCTTGTGCACAGCAGAGAACCACAGGTCCTTATGCATCTCTTCGGCCATCTCTTCCTGGGTCCTTTTTTGGCTCGAATATCTGCGATATTCCTTTTCCATACGGTCTATGTCAATCGATTTTTTAGTTATGAAGTCCGAATAGTTCCCTTTGTACTCGCGTGTCTTTCCGTGAGATATTTCGGACACCCTGGTCACAATCTTGTCCAAAAAATACCTGTCATGGCTGATCACAACGAGGGCGCATCCGGATTTCAGCAGGAAATCTTCGAGGAACTCCACAGTACCTATGTCAAGATGCGAAGTCGGCTCGTCCAATATTAGCAGGTCGCATTCTTCGGCCTGTACCAGGACGCGGGTCAGCATGACCTTGGTACGTTCTCCTCCGGACAGGGCCTCCATGGTGCGGCCCATAACGTCTGCGGGAAGTCCCACCTTTTCTATGGCTGAGACTATTTTGCGTTCGTCGTCCGCCGCGGAGCTGTTAAGTTCCGATTCGAGTTTGGAATATTCCTCGGCGGCCGCGTTCCAATCGATGTCACCGCCTGTCGCCATATTCTCTTCGATCTCGGACATCCTATGCCGGATCCTCTCCACGTGCCCGTATGGCCTCCCCAGGACCTCTCGGACGGTGACCTCGGAAGAGGATTCCGCGAACTGAGGGAGGTAGCCGATCTTGCTCGTGTTCCTTGTCAGCTCGCCCGTATCGGGCCCGATCTCCCCGAGAAGTATTTTGAGAAAGGTGGTCTTTCCTGCACCGTTTACACCTATCAGCCCTATACTGTCTCCGTCGTTGATCTGAAGGCTGACATCTTTAAGCACTTTAACCGGACCGAAAGACTTGGTAACAGACTGTGCTTTCAGGAGCATGTTTCGTCATAACAGTTCAACTAATATGCTTTGCCTTCTTTCCAGGGTTCTTATGTACTCTTGGCCCCATGCATGTCAATCTTGTATTTCGATCCCTGTATGCCGTGGGAATATGCGCCGAAAGACATTGCCGAACAAACATCCCTTGGGGTTTATATGTTGGATATAACTTGTATCCATCAGTTCGACGATTGCAAAAAAGGCGAACTTTATATATCAGGTTCCCCAGACGACGTCGGTTTGCAATCAAAGTACAAATATGTTTATATATCAAAATAAAAAAGTAACACCGTTAATGCAAGTTGGTGACACTTTTAGTATTTAAATATTTTTATTTGAACAGCGACAGGATAAAATACTACAAAGTAAATCGTTCTTCCGAGCTCTAGCTCAATGCGGTCTATCCGCAAAGGAGGTAAGTAAATGACTAACAAAACTATATCGGAGGCATCGCTTTGAGCGACTTTGCCAATGAGAGAAAAGCCATCGCAGCGGC
>DAHB01000005.1:0-30650 GCA_002498365.1 Methanomassiliicoccaceae archaeon UBA421
GCCGACAGCGAAGTAGCAAGCCACGAGGTCGATATGAACTCTTGCTCGTGACAACTCAATTATCCCCAGGGTAATTTTTCTGACATCAATCACCCCCATTCAGGAGGTTGATTGGTTCGCTAAGCCATAGTTTCCTATCTCCGAACCCTATTGTCTGGTTCCGAGTCAAGCTAGCTTTTACCTTTACATTCTTCGGTAGATTTCTGACCTACCTGAGCTAACCATTGGGCGCCCTTGTTATCTTTTTGAGGGCGTGGCGCCCCACCCGAACTGCCTGCCTATAGCTGTTCCTCCTAAGAGGTGAGTCGTAAAAATCAGCAGGGGCGGTGTTTCATCGTAGACTCGGAGAGATGCTAGCGCACCTTCCTGGGTAACGTCTCCCGCCTACCCTACACGTGCCAATTCTTACAACAACAACAGGTTGCAGTGAAACTCCATGGGGTCTTCGCTTTCAGATGGAGGGGTCTGGATTGTGCACCAGACTGATTGATTTCACTAGCGTCTAGGCGGGGACAGTAGAACTCTCGTTGAGCCTTCATGCAAGTCGCCAATTAAGCGACAAGGTACTACGCTACCTTAAGAGGGTCATAGTTACCCCCGCCGTTTATTGGTCCTTCGATCCGTTGAAACAGATTTTCAGATGCCAACACTGGGCAGGCTTCGGCCCCTATACACATCCTTTCGAACTAGCAGGGACCTATGTTTTTATTAAACAGTCGGAGTTCTCTTGCCACTGCGACCAGTAGCTCACACTACTGGCACCCTTTATCCCGAAGTTACAGGGCTAATTTGCCGAGTTCCCTCGCCTAGATTATGCTAACACGCCTTAGGCTACTCACCTAGGGACACCTGTGTCGGTTCTTGGTACGAATAGAACAGTTGTAACCATACCATTTTCATGGGGACTAGGAATTTCCAGAAGGGGACTTTCGTCCCCCTCGTCACGCATTCGCTCACTTCTCACCATGACGGTTCTTCATGAGTTTAAACGCTTGAATACACAGACAAGTGTACTCCAGATATCCTACTCCGTAGGTATGGGCAAAGACTGCTCTAGTACTGGAATATTAACCAGTTTCCCTTTCGATAGCCTCGATTAAGAACTACCTTAGGATCGACTAACCCTTGGCTGACGAACATTGCCAAGGAACCCTTGCCCCTGCGGCGGTACGGATTCTCACCGTACTTTGCTGCTACTCTCACCAGGATCCTCGTCGGTACACGGTCCACAGGACTTCACAGCCCTGCTTCTGCCCATGCACCGCGCCCCCTTACCAAATTACATTGCTGTATTCTATAGTATCGGTACTCGGTTTAGCCCCGTCCATTTTCTGGGCCCATAATCTAGACCGGTGAGCTGTTACGCTATCTTTAAAGGATGGCTGCTTCTAAGCCCACCTCCCGGTTGTTTTAGACTACCGACGCCATTTCATATTACACTTGACCGAAATTTAGGGACCTTAACTATAGTCTGGGTTGTTTCCCTTATGGCCATCAAGCTTACCCCGGATGGCCTTGCACCCGATGTCTACGATGAACACAAGTTCGGAGTTTGACAAAACGCCGAGGAATTTCTTCCCCTAAGCGCTCAATCGGTGCTCTACCTCATGTTCCACCTCGATCGAGGTCTAGCTGCGACTAGTTTCAGGGGGAACCAGCTATTTCCGGCCTAGATTGGCCTTTCACCCCTATACCCAAGTCATCCAAACGATTTGCACATCAGAACTGGTTCGGACCTCCACCTCCCCTTCGAGAGGCTTCATCCTGCTCAGGCATAGATCGACCGGCTTCGGGTATCCGCACCATTGACTCCAGGCGAGCACACCTTGCCCCTCATTAAAAATTGCGGGCAATCGGTTTCCCTTCGGCTACCTAATTGAATAGTTAACCTCGCCAATGACCAGAACTCCCTGGCCCGTTTTTCTAAACGGACAATATAACACTGGTCCACCAATTATTGGTTTCTTCCCTTTGATGCTATATAAATCTTTAACCGCATGGTTTCAGGTCTTTTTACCTCCCGTTAAGGGTACTTTTCAGTTTTCGCTCACGCTACTACTACACTATCGGACTAGAGACGTATTTAGGGTTGGAAGTGAATGCCTCCCAAATTCATGCGCGATATCCAACGCACACTACTCAAGGACATCTAAAATCTCCATTCCAGCCTTCTCCTAAGGGGCTATCACCCTCTATGGCACGGCTTTCCAGCCGACTTTGGATATTCCGGACAAAGGAGTAAAAGAGCCTACAACACCACACCTCCCGATTGTTTCCAAACGGGATTCGGTTTGCCCTGTACCGCGTTCGATCGCCTTTACTAACGGCATCTCTGTTGATTTCTTTTCCTGCGGGTACTAAGATGCTTCAATCCCCCGCGTTCCCGATCATTACTGATCATTCCGAAGAATAGGAAGTCCCATTAGGTCATCGTCGGATCATAGGCTTCTTGCACCTACCCGACGCATATCGCAGCTTGACACGACCTTCTTCAGCGCTCTAGCCGAACCATCCCCCATGCGGCGTAGCATCGCCGCTGGCGTATGATCTAGCACACGTCCAGGTTGCGTATGATCGGTGGTCATCGGGCTTGTCCGATCTCATCCTCCATTACGGGGCCCTTCCACCTCTTCCCCGAAAGAGGATCTCTCTCCGGGTGCATGTCATTTAGATTAATGCCAGATTTCGTTGCCGAACCTGGCGAAATCACCGTAGACTGAAGAAGTATATAATACCTCCCAGCAGACGATTTCACACCCCGGCATGGCCTCCACGACGGTTTCCCGTCAGAGCACCAGGCCCGAGCAACCCGATCCATTCGAATCGAGCAACCCCACTATATTCATTCGATATTTAAGGTTTGGGAATTTATCCCTCACGGAACGAAGGCCAGCACCACCGTTGTGGGGAATTTCCGGCGCAGATCTGCAAGATTCGGATTGTAAAAGCGCAACATGTCCTTCCTGTACGGGCGCTTGCCCAAGATTTTGGACACGACCGACGTCTCCGTCTCGCCATCCACTTTCCACGCCCCGCCCTCGGCCGAGGTGTCCGTGCTCACTATTATTGGCATCCGGAGTCTGATCTTCTCGGCATCGGTGCAGAACCTGGCGATGGCCTGAATCTCCGACGGGTCCATCTCGAAGGTCTCTCCCCTGCGGGTCCGATACGAGAATCCGCCGTTCTCCAGATGATCCATAAGGGTGCGGCGGGATACCGGGACGTTCGAGTTGCTCTCGGCCAATATCGACTCAACATACCCGGTGTATCGGTCCATGCTCCATAATGTAAATCATGTTATAATAAAAGAGAGAGCATTACGGTGTTATGGACCGGGAAGACAGTATAAGGAAAGCATTGCAGGCCCATCCTTGCTACAACGAAGAGGCACACCGCAAATTCGCCAGGATGCATCTGCCCGTCGCTCCCAAATGCAATATCCAATGCAACTACTGCAACCGCAGGTACGACTGTTCCAACGAATCCCGTCCAGGCGTGACCAGCGAAGTCCTTTCTCCCCGTGAGGCCGCCGATAAGGTCGGATACGTGATCGAGAAGATCCCCAACCTCAGCGTCCTCGGGATAGCCGGCCCGGGCGATCCGCTGGCCAACGAGGAGACTTTCGAGACCCTCAGGCTGATAAAAGAAGAATATCCCGGACTGACCGCCTGTGTTTCCACCAACGGCCTGATGCTTCCGGAACGCGCGCAGGAGCTCTACGACCTGGGAGTGAGGTTCCTCACGGTCACGATGAACGCTGTAACGCCGGACATCGGCGAACAGATCTACGGCTCCGTCATCTGGAAGGGAAAAAAGCTTTCGGGAAAGGAAGCCGCCGAGAGGCTCATCGGCAATCAGAAGGAAGGCATCAGGATGTGTGCCGAACTGGGCATGGTCGTGAAGGTGAACATCGTCATGATCCCCGGGATCAATGACGTCCAGATACCGGAACTTGCATCCGAGGTCAAAGGTCTGGGAGCATACATAGTGAACATCCTGCCTCTGATACCGGTGGCAGGGACCAAGTTCGAGAACAGACGCGCCCCGACGCCCTCCGAAAGAAAGGAGATGATGGACCGTTGCTCAGCGGACGCCCGCATGATGAGACACTGCAGGCAATGCCGCGCGGATGCGATTGGCCTCCTGAACGAAGACCGTTCCGCCGAATTCGTGCATATCGGCAAATGCACCGCAGGGTGCGGACCTTCGAAGATCGAGCCGGCAGATCCTGCTTCCGAAAAGCCCGACAGCGAGGAGGTCCTCGTGGCCGTCGCGACCTCTGACGGAAAAAATGTGGACAGCGGCTTCGGTAACGCGAAGATGTTCAGGATATACGCCTCCGACGGCAAGACCGTGAGGTTCGTAAGGGACGTGAAGACTGTGGCCGATGCGCCGGTGGCAGGCCGGGACCACAAGGACCGCATATCTTCGACCGCCGATCTTCTCGAGGGGTGCAAGGCGGTCGCAGTGTCGGAGATCGGACACATGCCCGAGAACGTCCTGCTCTCCAGGGGCATCGCCGTCGTGATAGCCCGCACGGACACGGACACTGCTGCCGCCGAGGCTGCCGCCGCCGTCCTGTTTTAAGCATTTTTCTTCATTATTTGAAGAACACAGCCGAAATCGATTAATATACCGTGCTACATGATAGCACGTAGCACGGGTAAGAAAATGTTCGGAAAGAACGTGAGAATTGAAAGGATCATTGACAGAAGAACGGGAAACTGCGTCATCGTGCCCATGGACCACGGCGTTTCCATAGGCCCTACCGAGGGCCTGTATGACATGAAGCACACTGTGAACGCCGTGGCCAACGGCGGTGCGACCGCGGTGCTTATGCACAAGGGGCTTGTGAAGCACGGTTACCGCGCCGGAGGACACGACATAGGTCTGATCCTGCACCTTTCCGCATCCACGGACATGGGCGACACGAACAACAGCAAAGTTCTGGTGGCAACCGTCTCTGAGGCCCTGAAGATGGGTGCGGACGCTGTTTCGATGCACATCAACCTGGGCGCGGAGACGGAACCGGAGATGCTGAGGGACCTGGGGAGACTGTCCAGCGAATGCGAGGAATGGGGCATGCCGCTGCTGGTGATGGCGTACCCCCGGGGGCCGAAGATCAAGAACTCCTACGACCCCGAACTGGTGGCGCACGGCGCCAGGGCCGCGGCGGAACTCGGAGCCGACATCGTGAAGTGTAGCTACACCGGAGACGTCGATTCATTCAGGGAGGTCGTTAGAGGGGCACTCGTCCCCGTCGTGATCGCAGGAGGCCCGAAAATGTCCTCCGACCTGGAGATGCTGACGATGGTGAGGGACTCGATCGATGCCGGGGGACGGGGCGTGTCCATCGGCCGCAACATATTCCAGCACAGGGACGTGGAAGGCATTACGCGCGCGATAACCGATATCGTGCTGAGGGACGCCAGCGTCGAAGAGGCGATGAAAAGCATAAGGAAGAAGTGAGGAGGTAACGGCATGGAGAACATCGAGGACCTCAGGTCGGGCATGCGCAGGGTAGACGACGGCATAATGGAGCTGATCGGCGAGAGGCTTAAGATCTCTCGGAAGATGGGCGCAGTCAAGACGGCGGCCGGCGAGGGGATACGCGACATCGCGGCCGAAATGGCGACCATGGACAGATTCAGGGCCTTGTCCGACATGGTCGGGCTGAACCCTGGAGCGGGAGAGGACATCTGCAGGATACTGATGGAGCAGTCCCTAGGCGTTCAGGCGTCTGTGCCACGCGTGACGACCGATAGGAAGAAGATCGCCATCGTCGGAGGACAGGGACAGATGGGAAAGATGATGCAACGTCTCCTCGGCAGGGCGGAGCACGAGATGATCGTCATCGACCCCGCCGCCAAGAACGGCAGGAGTCTCGCGGACGCCGCGGAGGCGGACGTGGTAATAGTATCCGTCCCCATATCCTCGGTCTCGGGAGTACTCACCTCCCTTGACGGAATGTGTCGCGACGACGCGCTGATATTCGATATTTCCTCACTGAAATCTCCTTTCCTCGGCGTACTCACCGATATGGCCGCCAGAAGAAGGGTGTGCTCGGTCCACCCGATGTTCGGACCGTCGGTCCGTTCCATGCACGGCCGCAACCTGATCGTGTGCGACTGCGGTTGCCCGGAGGCAGCAGATACGGCGGTGAGGCTGATGAAGGACCAGGGCGCGGAGATCAAAGTGATGCCGGTCGGTGAGCACGATAGATACATGTCCTACGTACTCGGCCTCAGCCATATCGTAAACATCGCTTTCTTCACTGTACTGGAGAGAAGCGGAATACCCTTCACTGAGCTGTGTTCGGTAGCTTCGACAACCTTCGACAAGATGATAGAGACCAACATGTCCGTGGCACTGGAGGACCCGAGCCTCTACTATGAGATACAGCACCTGAACGTCAGCCGCGACATGATGCTTTCCGAGCTCGGAGACGCCATCCATGCCGTCAGCGATGCGGCCATGTCCGAAGGCCCGGAGGAGTTCAGGGACCTGATGCTCAGGGGGCGCGGCTACCTGGAAGGGCAGTGAGCCTGCCCTTCGCGACCCTGTGCCCGTACCCCCGACGCGGCAGTAAGCCAGCTTTTTTAAATAACGAGCCCATCACGCGTACGTCCAGGTGTAACATGAAGGCACAGGAGCTCAGAGAAGCGTACGTTGAATTCTTTAAACAGAGGGGCCACGCGTTCATCAGGTCCGCGTCCCTGATACCGGAGAACGACCCTACCGTACTGTTCACGACGGCGGGCATGCATCCGCTCGTACCTTATCTTCTCGGAGAAAAGCATCCCGAGGGGAAGAGGCTGGTCGATTATCAGAAGTGCATCAGGACCGGCGACATAGACGAGGTGGGCGACGCAAGCCACCTGACCTTCTTCGAGATGCTGGGCAACTGGTCGCTGGGCGATTACTTCAAGAAGGAGTCCATAACATTCAGCTATGATTTTCTGATCGACGTCCTCAAGCTGAGGATCGATCAGATATCTGTAACCGCTTTCGAAGGCGAAGGGGCGATACCCCGGGACGAGGAGACTGCGAAGATCTGGAACGAATTGGGCATCCCCAAGGAGCAGATCTACTTCTACGGACGTTCAGACAACTGGTGGGGACCCGCGGGCCAGACCGGTCCTTGCGGACCGGACACCGAGATCTTCTTCGACGACGGCAGGCCGAAGTGCGGCCCCGGATGCGGTCCATCCTGTCACTGCGGCAAGTTCACCGAGATCTGGAACAACGTCTTCATGGAATACTTCAAGGACGCGGACGGAAAGTTCACTCCCCTGGATCAGAAGAACGTCGATACGGGAATGGGGTTGGAGAGGGTCCTCAGGATAATGAACGGCCGTGAGACCGTTTACGACACAGAGCTCTTCGCCGGGATCATAGCGTCCATAGAAGACCTTACAGGCAAGAAGTACTCCGAAGACAAGAGGGCGTTCCGCATAATCTCCGACCATATCAGGGCTGCGACGTTCATAATGGGCGACGGAGTGGTCCCGGCCAAGGTCGGACAGGGATACATCCTCAGAAGGCTCATCAGAAGGGCCAGCAGATACATTTCGAAACTAGGCTCCGACAGCGCGGACATGAGCAGGATCTGCGATGTGGTGATCGCCGAGTACGGAGCTTCCTATCCGGAGCTCGAGAGAAACAAGGATGCGATACTTTCAAACATGAGGGCAGAAGAGGAGAAGTTCCATATGACGCTCAGGAAGGGGCTTCGCAGGTTCGACGAGATGGCAGAAGGCCACTCTGCCGGCCAGACTCTGGACGGTGAGCAGGTCTTCAGGCTTTACGACACGTTCGGGTTCCCCATCGAGCTCACCAAGGAACTTGCCGAGGAGAGAGGATTCCGTGTGGACGTTGACGATTTTGACCGTCGCTTCAAAGATCACCAGGACATCTCCCGTGCAGGTTCGGACCAGAAATTCAAGGGAGGGCTCGCCGACAACAGCGAGGAGACCACGAAGCTGCACACCGCCACCCATCTTCTTAACGCGGCGCTAAGGAAATTCGTGGACCCGGACATAGTGCAGAAGGGCAGCAACATCACTGCGGAGAGGCTCAGATTCGATTTCAACCTGGACCGTAAGGTCACGCCAGAAGAGCTGAAACAGGTGCAGGACTACATCAACGACATAATAAGGCGGGACATCCCGGTGGTTTGCGAGGAGATGCAGTACGAGGAAGCGAAAGACCGCCACGCCATGGGCGTGTTCCAGGACAAGTACGGGGAGAAGGTCAAGGTCTACACGATAGGCGACGAGTCCTGCGAAATCTGCGGCGGCCCACACGTCAACAGCACCGGCGACATAGGGGGCTTCAAGATCGCCAAGGAAGAGAGTTCGGCGGCCGGCGTCAGGCGCATCAAGGCCGTGGTCGGGAAGTTCGACTGATCATTCCCTGTTCTCTTTCGAAACGTAAGCGGCGGCCACAGCTGCCAGAGAACCTGCGAACATCAGTCCCCATACTAGTGAAAAATTCTCCACCGTGTAGGACGTTCCGATGATGGCGCCCGCCACGGCGGTGCATACCGAGGCTCCGAGGAAGAGGAACACGTTCATCGCAGCTACGGACGTGCCGGCGATGGATAACGGGAACCATTCCTTTACCTGAGAGAATGAAAGGGTCATGAACCCGCCGAAGAATCCGAACAGGGTGCAAACCACGCCCCAGAACAGGGGGCTGTCCATCTTCCCCGCGAATAGCCAGACTGCCAGCCACACGGCGGCGAAGCCGACATTCCCCAGGATCATCATGATACGCTTGGAACCGATTATCTTCCGGCCTGCCATCACTCCGACGAGCACCGTGCTGAATATCTTCCCGATGCCTATCATGGCGACCAGCCACACGGAAAGTACGGTAAATCCGTATACGGAATCGAAATAGACCTTGGACCAGGTCCCCTGGAACACCATTATCGAACCGTAAATGAGGAAGTACGCAACGGCCATCGGCCAGAACTTCCTGCCCCCCGCGAACACCATCTTCAGTCCCGCGACCATGCCCATCTTATTCTCTTGTGATGTCTGGTCGGCGGGACGGTCCCGGATCAGTGCAAGACAAAGGGCCGCGATTATGGCGGTGACGAGGGCGAGCAAAACGAACGTGCCCCTCCATCCGAACGCTGAGACCGATATGGCCAAGGGGACGGTTGCGGAGATGGCGCCGATGTTGCCCACCGCGATGATGATCCCGTTCAGCTGCGGGAAATAGTGAGGAGGGAACCAGGTGGCTACCACTTTCATCAGCGGGATGTAGACTGCCGCCATGCCCGCGGCAATCATCATCTTGCCTATTACGGCGAAACCAAACGTTTCCCCTGTGGCTGTGACCACCGAACCCGCGGCGGCCAGGCTCAAGAAGATAAACGATACCTTTCTAGGGCCGAACCTGTCGGACAGCATTCCGCAGGGGATCTGCATCGCGGCGTACGTCCAGAAATATACTGAACTGAGGTATCCGATATTGCCTCCTACCTCTTCCACGATATCGCGGCCGACAACGGCGACGGACATCCTGTGCAGGTAGACGAAGAAGTAAGCCGCCAACAGGACTGCGAACATGATCCAGGCGTAACGGCCTGCCCTTTTGAGCTTCGAGTCCTCTGTCATGGTATCCGCCGATCCGAGGGCCGGAAGCGGAGGGCCCTTAGAAGCCTCCGATATCCTGCCGTCTCGTCCGTCAGGTATGACGGACGTCTATATATAAACAGAAACAACGATTGCCGAAGTCCGAGACCATGACCGAAAATGTCCGGAAAATGACGGTCGGACAGTTAAGATAATTATTTATTATCAGTACTGAGTACTAATAATGGTTACAAAGGAGGCAGGAAATTGGACGACAAAAACGACGGCGACAAGAAATTGACGAACGAGGTCGGTGCACCCGTATCCGACAACGAACATGTGCTGACTGCAGGGCAAAGAGGCCCCATGATGATGCAGGACCTCTGGTTCTTCGAGAAGATGGGACATTTCAATCGCGAGGTCATACCCGAACGCAGGATGCATGCCAAGGGGAGCGGCGCGTTCGGTACTTTCACCTCGAAGCGCGACGTCTCCGAGTACACCAAGGCCAAGGTCTTCGAGAATGGAAAGAAGACCGATGTGTTCGTAAGATTCTCCACCGTCGCAGGCGAGCGCGGCGCCGCCGATGCGGAACGCGACATCAGGGGCTTTGCGGTGAAGTTCTACACCGAAGAAGGGAACTGGGACCTGGTAGGCAACAACACTCCCGTGTTCTTCCTCCGCGACCCCCTGAAATTCCCCGACCTCAACCACGCCATCAAGCGCGACCCGAGGACCAACATGCGGTCCCCCCAGAGCAACTGGGACTTCTGGACGCTCCTCCCGGAGGCGTTCCATCAGATCACGGTCGTCATGTCGGACCGCGGAATACCGGCTTCGTACAGGCACATGCACGGATTCGGAAGCCATACATTCAGCCTCTTCAACGAGAAGAACGAGAGGGTGTGGGTGAAATTCCACTTCAAAACCCAGCAGGGCATTAAGAACCTCACGGACGAAGAGGCGGCGGCGATAGTGTCCAAGGACCGCGAAAGCCACCAGAGGGACCTTTACGAGGCCATAGAGCGCGGCGACTTCCCGCGGTGGAGGATGTGCTTCCAGATAATGACGGAGGAGCAGGCGCTGTCCAGGGACATGGACCCCTTCGACGTCACCACCGTCTGGAGCCAGAAAGAGTATCCGCTGATCGAGGTGGGGATGCTGGAGCTCAACCGCAACCCTGACAACTATTTCGCCCAGGTGGAGCAGGCGGCGTTCAGCCCCGCCCACATAGTGCCCGGGATAGGATTGTCGCCGGACAAGCTGCTGCAGGGAAGGCTGTTCTCATACGCAGATGCGCAACGCTACCGCCTCGGAGTAAACCACGACCAGATACCGGTCAACAGATCGAAGGCCCCGGTCCACGCATACCACCGGGACGGCCTCATGAGGGTGGACGGCAACTACGGTTCCACGAAAGGATACCAGCCGAACTCCTACGACGAGTGGGCGGACCAGAACGAATACCGCGAGCCTGCTGACAAGGTGTACGGGGACATATACCGCTACGATCCCAAGGACTACCCTGCCGATGACTGCTTCAAGCAGGGAGGGGACCTGTGGAGGCTTATCCCCGAGGACGAGAAGGCGGTCCTCATAAAGAACACCGCGGCGGACATGGCGACCGTGACCAAGAACATAAGGTACCGCCATGCGACACACTGCTATCTTGCGGACCCGGAGTACGGAGAACGCATGAGCAAGGCTCTGGAACTCGATTTCGAGACCGTGAAAAAGTACTCCAAGCTCGACCACGAGGGGCTGGCAAAGGCGACCAAATGAAAATAAGGAACGCGTTGTTCTGTATCGCCGGTTCGGCCATGCTTGTCCTGGGCGCGATAGGGGCGTTCCTCCCCGTACTGCCCACGACACCGCTGGTCCTGGGTGCCGCCCTGTGCTTCGCCACAGGTAGCCCGCGCACCTACAGATGGCTTACGAAGACGCGCTTCTTCGGTCCGATGATCAGAAACTACAAGGAAGGCACCGGCGTTCCCGCCAGGACCAAGGCATATGCCCTGATGTCCTTGTGGGGGATGCTGGTGCTTTCGATGTTCTTTTCCCGCAACGCCCTTTTGGCGCTTCTGCTTTTTACGGTGGGGATATGCGTGACCATACACATCCTGCGTCTGAAAGGATGCGCGAAAGCACAGGTGGAAGAAGATGCCCGCGATACACTACAGGAATACCCCTCAGAGGAAATTGGTTCTTGACATCGTGAAGAACAGACACGACCACCCTAGCGCCGACGAGGTATACGAACAGGCACGGAGTACGGAGCCGCATATCAGCCGAGGCACGGTGTATAGGAACCTCAAGCTCCTCTCCCAGCAGGGCCTGATAAGACGCGTGCAGACGATAGGGGGCGTCGACAGGTTCGACTGCAGGACCGGCGACCACTTCCACTTCATGTGCGAGGGGTGCGAGAGGGTTATGGACGTGGACGTACCTCCCGGCATGGACGTGGATTCGAGGATCGTGCCGCCTGAAGGCGCCGAGGTTCACGGACACTGGGTCATCCTCAGGGGACTCTGTTCCGACTGCCTCGGGAAAGAGAGGTTGTGACCGTGCTCCGTAACAGGCCATCCTCTCATCAGCGATGCTTCCGGCCCGTCAGGAAAACAGCAGAATAACAAACAGAAAAACGAGTGGACTGGGCGAGATTTGAACTCGCGACTTCTTGCTTGCAAAGCAAGCGATCTTCCAGCTGATCTACCAGCCCACTGGAGAAGGCAACCTAGCTGAATATTATATAACTTTCGTCTTACATCGGATACGGGCATAACAATGACGGTGAGGCCGTCAGGAGTTGAACCGATTGGCAACTGGCATATCCTGGGGAGCTGTTTCTGTGATTAACGCGATGCCCGGAGGGGTGGGCGCGACTATAGGCACCATGCTGACGACCCGTTCGGATTTCGCTATCGTAGGAGAAGGAAGGAAGGTCGACATCGTAAACGACCCGGGCGAATCGACGCTGTTGGCAGAACTCTGCGTATCGGCCGCCTACAGGGCGGCCGGCACCGAGGAGCCCGAAGGCTGGCGTCTCCGGACATTCTCGGAGACACCGCCGTCCAGGGGCCTGAAGAGTTCCAGCTCCGCATGCAATTCAATAATAACGGCGGTCTTCGGCGAGCTCGGCTTTGTGACCGATTCGCTTACTGTCATAAAGATAGGGGTGGAATGTGCGAGGACGGCAAAGGTAACGAGGACCGGATCGTTCGACGATGCCTGCGGGTGCCAATACGGAGGGCTGGTGATGACCGACAATAAGACGGACAGCATCATCTTCGTCGAAGACATACCGAAGTACGATGTGGTGCTCCACATACCTGAACTGAAGATCCGCAAGGAGACCATCGACCTGGGGCCGTTGAGAAGGGCCGCCGAGGCTCAAAAGAAAGCGATAGCTCTTGCGAGGACCGATCCCTTGGCGGCGATGACGCTCAACGGGCAGATCATTGCAGAGGCGTCCGGGCTCGACAACAGCGTGGCGGAGATGTCCATGAAAGCCGGTGCGCTCGGGGCCGGGATATCGGGCTCGGGGCCTTCCACGGCAATTGTGCTAAAGCGCGGCACAGCGGGAAGCTTCCTCGAAGACACGGGACTGGAACATACGATTGTGACAGTGACCCGCAGACTGAACGAGATCTGATCACAAAACGATCCGAAGCACCGCTACCCCGGAAACCTCATAATAGCACGCGCGGAGCCTTACGATCGGTCGCCGACATCATACGGAAATACTCCCTTCTGGAGCTTCCTATGCTTGTCTGACGCCAGCGCTTCATCCTCAAGGGATTCTTCGCACATAAGCACCCGGTCGAGCTCATCAAGGATGTCACGGCCGACACCTACATGCTGCAGGGCCCAGGGTGTTCGGACAATGGAATCCCCACTGGGCTTTTTATCCATGGCCTTTGGTCCACCCGTGCGATCCCCGCGCGTGCAACATGTATTATGATATGAACAATATAAGTAGTTTTCCCAAGTTACATCCATCATGATACAAAAATAATGAAATACCTTCAAAAAAATACGTTAATCGTAAATATCTAATAAAGATTGCAATTTTATAGTTTCCGAAATTATCAGATAATACTACTGTGTTGATGCTTCATGTTCCAGTTGGGAGAGAAGTTGAAATTTACTCTTTTCGGCAGCAGCCACGGCCCTTACGTCGGATGCATCCTGGAAGGCATTCCCGCCGGAACGCCCGTGGACGCCGATCTGATCATGAAATACATGACACTGAGAAAACCTGCGGCAGGGATAGGGACTCCCAGAAAGGAACCGGACATACCGGAGATCGTTTCGGGCATCAGAGATTCGGAAGCCGACGGCTCCCCTATTTTAATCAGAATTCCCAACACGAACGTGAGAGATTCCGATTATTCGCTATATGAACATACTCCGCGCCCCGGCCATGCCGACCTTCCCGCCGCAGTGAAAGGATTGAACTGCCTCGGCGGGGGAGTCTTTTCCGGCCGCATGACGTCCGCCGTCGTCGCGGGAGGAAGCATAGCCAGGCAGTTCCTGTACGGTCACGGGATAGATATTTCTGCATTCACCAGGTCGATAGGGGCCGTGGCCGATCCCGAGCAACGGGGCTCCGAAGATGCGAGAGGGTCCGAGGCTTTCGCAACCCGGGCCTGCACGGGAGACCTCGACAGGACCATGAGGGAGGAGATCATGCGCGCTTCAGAGGATGGGGACAGCATTGGCGGCGTCACGGAATGCATGGTCTCGGGACTGCCCATTGGATTCGGAGGAATCTGGTTCGAGGCTCTGGATTCGGAGCTTGCGAGGGCAGTTTTCAGTATCCCGGCATGCAAGGGAGTAGAGTTCGGAAAAGGATTCTCGCTCGCCGGGATGAGGGGGTCCCAGAGCAACGATCAATATTGCTACCGCGATGGAGTAAGAACGATGAGCAACAACCTGGGAGGGATCGTCGGCGGAATGAGCGACGGCGCTCCGTTGCTGTTCCGCGCAGTATTCAAGCCCACTCCGTCGATAGCGAAGCCCCAGCACACCGTGGACCTCAGGACCGGCGCCGATGTCGGCATACGGGTCTCGGGCAGGCACGATCCGTGCATAGTGCCCAGGGCAGCCGTGGTTGTCGAATCCATGGCCGCCCTTGTGATAGCAGACCAGATCAGGAGAGGGTTTTGATGGACAACGAAGAATTGAGGGAGAAGATCGCATTGATCGACCGGAAAATAATGTCTCTTGTGTCCGAAAGGATGCAGACCGCCTATGAGATAGGCATTAACAAGAAGGTCGCGGGAATACCGGTCCACGACGGCGAAGTCGAGAAGTCCGTGATATCCAGATATCGCACGGCCGCTGCAGAGGATGATCTGGACGAGGATCTGGCAGAAGAGCTCGCGAACCTCCTCATATCCTGGTCGTGCCGGGTGCAGGAATAATCAGAGATATATCTTGTGATCGTAGCGCCCGTCCTTGATCCTGGCCACCACTTCCTCGGAGATCGCTTCGAGTTCTTCAGCGTCGAAGTACCCTGACCGGATATTCTGCGAACCAATGGAAGAAAGCAGGCTTATCTTGCATCTGGCCAGTCCGTATGGCCGCGAGAACGGCCCGCCCTCCACCTCGGCCATCTGCACCTTGTCGTAGCTCATGGTGGTTATCTTGCGGTCGACCACGCCCACCAGGAATGTGAACTTGTCCTCGCCTCTCCCATACTGGACTATCCTGCGTGACATGACACCGTTCACGAACAGTCCCACCACAGCGAGGGCGGACACCGATATGACCGCTGCGGCGATGTATTCCATGGCGATCCCCTCTGCCGATTGTATATTCACCATGGTGTCGTAGAACAGGTATGCCGCAGCCGCGAAAACCAGGGACCAGATGGCCGCGCGGATGAATATCGGTTTCGCCGCCTCCCTGGGCTGATTCTTCATTTCCACTTCGTAGACGAATTCCGGCACGATAGCCGACATGACCCTCTCGATGGTCCCCCGGTCCTTCATTGGACACAGGAGTGGCGATCTTTTGTTGCTGTTGTCGCCGTCGCTCGCGGCAAGGCCCACCACCTCAGCATCCAGCATATACCTCTTGATGAGCCTTGGTATCATCGGGCTGCTGATGCGGACAGCGTTTATCTTCGAGACCTTGAAGGACTTGTGATATGTCCTTACGAAGCCGTGGCTGATGTAGATCGTGTCCCCCGCCCTGTAGATCTTGTAATTGAAATAATGGAATATCATCGCTACGACCGGGACTGCATAAGAGAAGAATGCAAGCAGGATCGCCACCATGCCCGAGGCGAAATCTCCGGTCGCTGTGATCATCTGGTATATTCCGAAGAAGAACATCAATATTCCGAATATGGCAGACCCGGTAGGCTGAGAAAGAAGCCCATGGAGGATCACGTCGGTCTTGGTTATCGTCACTATGGACGGGGTGCCTGACTCATCCGCCGGAATGACGTTGTTCCCGTACATCTTCTGGGAAAGGTTCGCCCTGATCCTGTCCGATACCTCTGTACCGAAGGTGAGCTTCAGCTCCGGGGCAAAGGCGTTGACGCCGCTGTTGATGTTGATCATCAGCCTCGAGGTATTGGTCACCCTGTTGACGATCCCGCGGTTGACGTTGGTGGAGGCTATCTTCGAATATGCGATCCTTATCTGTTTTTTGAAAACCGTGTCGCGGAACACTGTCATCTCGGTCTCTCCGAACCTGATCGTGGTCCTCCTCCAGCGCCAGTATGCCACCCATGCCGTGATCCCGACAATCGAAAGGAACGCCGCCAAGGATATGTACAATGAATATTTTTCGGCGATCGCTTCGTCCGCATCCATCATTGAGATGTTGAACCAGAACAACATGAACGCCGCGACGATGGCCGCCTGCAGCACGGCCTCCGCCACTTTGACGGGGTGCTGTATGAACTCCTCGTCCGCAGGTATCCGTTCGAAGCGGGGGGGCGCCTCGGATGTGGGCTCCCGTCCGCCCTCTCCGATCATTCTCTCTTCCTCAATATCTCGGTGACGTAAGCGTTCAGACTATCGGCGATCTCCTCGGCGACAGGTATCTCCAGATATTGTATGCGGGCTATTCCGCCCGCGGTCGTTATGGTGACGTCTGCCAGACGGAAGAGGTTGTTGATCGGCCCGCGTGCGACCTCCAGCTGATGCACCCTTTCGATGGGCACCACCGTATGCGATATTACCAGTATCCCTTTGCGTATGTCGATCCTGTCCTCGTCAATCCTGTATCTGTACCGGGCATAATACACCGCGGGTCCTACCGCCAGGTAGACCGCGATCAGCGCGTAGGCGGTCAGCGAGAGAGCTTTATAGATTCCTGGCACTTCGTAGAATTGCGAGGAGTATGCATATATGACGTAGACAATGACCGATAATACGGCGAGAGCGATGGCATTGCCGATGTACATGGACCCGACGGACCTTTTCGTAAGGACATGATATCCGTCCGTAGTAAGACCGTTCTCGTCGACCTTGAATTCGTCGCTCATCTTACCACGCATCATTCTAGGTAGGCGCCGTTGGCTCCGTTTGTTACCAGTTTCCTATATTTGCTCTGGACGCCCGTGACAGGACGCTCCACCCTCTTGACCTTGGACATGCGCTCCTTGATCTGGGCGTCGGACAGCCTGACGTTCAGACTCCTCGCGGGAATATCTATGTCGATGATGTCTCCGTCCCGAACGGCCGCGATCGGCCCTCCTTCATAAGCTTCGGGGGAAACGTGCCCTATTGCGCCGCCCCTCGACGCGCCAGAGAATCTTCCGTCGGTTATGAGCGCGACCGAGTCTCCCAATCCCCTTCCGATTATCAGGCTGGTTGGCGAAAGCATCTCCGGCATTCCGGGCGCGCCCTTGGGGCCCTCGTACCTTATTATGACGACATCGCCGGAGACTATCAATCCCGAAACTATCGCCTCTGTCGCCTGGGATTCGCCGTCGAAGACCCTTGCGCGTCCCGAGAACTTCATCATCTCGCGGCTGACCGCAGACTGTTTGACGACCGATCCCATCGGAGCTATGTTGCCTTTCAGGACCGCTATCCCGCCCTGTGCGTGGAACGGATCGTTCAACGGCCTAATGATATCGGGCTTCGATACCGCGGCCGACCCTGCTATCTCGGATATGCTCCTGCCATTGACGGTGGGAGCGTCCTCAAGGACGTCCTTGAGCCTGTTCATGACCGCCGGTATTCCACCCGCAGAATCCAGGTCGGCGATGCTGTAAGGGCCCGAGGGCCTCAAGCTGGTGATGTGCGAAACGTCCCTCGATATCCTGTCGAAATCTTCAAGAGTGACCGGCGCCCCGAAGTCCTTCGATATCGCCGGTATATGAAGGGCCGTGTTCGTGGAGCCGCCTATGGCCATGTCGACCCTTATGGCGTTTCTGAAGGAAGCCTTGGTGACGATGTCGCGGGGACGGGTGTTTGATAGTGCCAGTTCGACAGCCTTCCTCCCGGTCTCCCTGGCGATCTCAAGCTTCTTCTCGTCCGATGCTATGCAGGTGGCGCAGCCGGTGAGGCTTAGGCCCATCGTCTCGGTGAGGCAGGCCATTGTGTTCGCAGTGAAGAGCCCGGAGCAGCTCCCCCTTCCGGGGCAGGCCTTGCATTCGATGTTCCTGACGTATTCCTCGTCGACCTTCCCCGCCGAATATTCGCCGAGCGCCTCGAACACGGACTGCAGGTCGAGGACCTTGTCGCCATCCTTCCCGACCTCCATAGCGCCGCCTGTCAACATGATCGCCGGAACGTTCATCCTGCCCGCGGCCATGAGCATGCCGGGAGTGACCTTGTCGCAGTTCGTGATCCCGACCCACGCATCGAAGGCGTGGCCCTCTACCATGACCTCGCAGCAGTCGGATATGACCTCGCGGGACATCAGCGAATACCTCATCCCCTTGTGGCCCATGGCTATGCCGTCGCACACCGCGGGGACCCCGAACATGAAGGGAAATCCGCCGGCCTCGATGATACCTTCCTTGACCGCCTCGGCCAGCTTGTCGAGGTGTATGTGGCCTGGCACGACCTCGTTCCATGAGTTGGCTATGCCAATGAAGGGTTTCTCGAAGTCCTCGTCGCACAGGCCGTCGGCCCTGAGAAGACTCCTGGCCGGTGCTTTGTCTATACCGCTTTTCACGGCGTCGCTTCTCATTTGAATTACCAAAATGGATTATCGGGAGCGACCGTATATAATTATCTGATAACAAAAAATAATAGATCGAAGGGCATGGGAAGACCCATGCCCCTGTGGAAAATCGGTTTCAGGTGCTGCGGAGGACTATCTCGATGTTCACGCCGTCGGGAACATCGATCCTCATGAGCTGTCTCAGGGCGCGCTCGTCGGCATCGAGGTCGATGAGCCTCTTGTGGATGCGCATCTCCCAGTGGTCCCATGTCTCGCTTCCCTCTCCGTCGGGGCTCTTCCTGCAGGGTACCCTGAGCTTCTTCGTGGGCAGCGGAACGGGTCCGCGTATGGCCACTCCGGTCCTCTGGGATATCGCCTTGATCTGGCCGCAAACGTTGTCGACCTTCACCGGATCGCTCCCGCTTAGAGATATTCTTGCGCGCTGTGACATCTTGATCCCTTGCTTAATTAATCGGGAAGTCCTCAGTTGGACTTCTCAACCTCAATGCATGCACCGGCTGCGACGGTCTGTCCCATGTCACGGATGGCGAACCTTCCGAGAGGCGGGAACTCTTTCGCTGTCTCAATGACCATCGGCTTGGTGGGCTCGCACCTTATGAATGCGATGTCACCGGTCTTAATGAAGTCGGGGTGCTCTTTCTTGACGGCACCGGACTTGGGGTCGATGGTCTTGATCAGCTCAGTGATCCTGCACGCGGTCTGGGACGTGTGGCAGTGGAACACGGGGGTGTATCCGACCGTGATCACAGACGGGTGGTTCAGGACGACGACCTGAGCGACGAAGGATTTCGCGACGGAGGGCGGGTTGTCGACCGGTCCGGCGACGTCTCCCCTCTTGACATCGTTCTTGGCCACACCGCGGACGTTGAATCCGACGTTGTCGCCCGGAAGCGCCTGGGGGAGGATCTCGTGGTGCTCTTCGATGGACTTGACCTCTCCGACGACGTGGGAAGGCTCGAACATGATCTTCATGTTAGGCTTCAGCACACCGGTCTCGACACGTCCGACGGGGACGGTTCCGATACCGGTGATCGTGTAGACGTCCTGCACCGGCAGCCTGAGGGGCTTGTCGGTGTGCTTCTCGGGCACTTTGAAGTTGTCGAGTGCCTGGATGAGGGTGGGGCCGGTGTACCAGGGGGTGTTGGCGGACTTCACCTTGATGTTGTCCCCCATGTACGCGGACACGGGTATGACCTCCATGGGCTTGGCGCCGACGCTGGCCATGAGTTTGATCATAGCGTCTTTGGCCTCGATGAATTTCTTCTCGTCGTATTTGACGGCGTCCATCTTGTTGATGGATACGATGACCTGCTTCACTCCGAGGGTGGTCGCAAGGAACACGTGCTCCTTGGTCTGCGCCTGGGGCCCCTCGATGGCGGAGCAGGTGATGATCGCTGCGTCTGCCTGGGAGGTTCCGGTGATCATGTTCTTGACGAAGTCGCGGTGGCCGGGAGCGTCGATGACAGTGAAGAAATACTTGTCTGTGAAGAACTTCTTGTGCGCCACATCGATGGTGACTCCTCTCTCCCTCTCTTCCTTGAGGCCGTCCATGACCCATGCGAAGTAGAAGGTACCTTTACCTTTCTCTTCTGCTTCTTTCTTGTATTTCTCTACGATGTGAGGGTCGATAGCACCGGTCTCGAGAAGAATCCTACCGGTTAGGGTGGACTTTCCGTGGTCGACGTGTCCGATGATGACCAGATTCATGTGCTCTTTGTCAGCCATTTTTTTCTCTCCTTAATGTATATTACTTGGATTGATTAAGCCATAATATGTTTATTATTTAACGTTTACACTCCGGCGTAGTACCTTTCGTCATACGGCTCGGGGTTGAGTCCCTTCCTCGTCCTTATCTCGGCCACCACCTTTTTCTGGAGCTCTGCGGGCACCTGCTGGAACCCTGAGTTCTCGGTGGACCACAGGGCGCGTCCCTGGGTGGCGCTGCGCACGTCCGAGGCGAACCCGAACATGTCCGAAACAGGTACTGTGGCTGCGACCGACGCGTCGGCCCCTTCCTGCCCCATCTCGATGATCGTTCCGCGGCGCTGGGTCACCATGTTGACGGCGGAACCCATGTAGTCGGGCGGGACGCTGATGAACAGCTTCTGCATCGGCTCGAGCAGAGTTCTTTCTGCCTGGCACATTGCACCGTAGATACCGTCCCTGACCGCGGGGATCACCTGTGCGGGACCTCTGTGGATCGTGTCCTCGTGGAGCTTTGCATCCATGAGCTTGACCTTCAGCCCGGAGACCTTCTCGTTGGCGAGCGGCCCTCTGACCATGGCCTCGTCGAACGACTGCTTTATGAGCTCCATGGTCTCATGGAGGTATTGGATACCTTTCGTCATGTCTATAAGGACGTTGGTGTTCTTGAAGCACACCACGCCTTTGGCCTCGTCTTTGCTTATGCCGAGCTCTTCGAGCTGTTTCGCAAGGGCCTTGGGGTCCTTGATCTTGGCGTCGGGGTCTATGTCGCCCTTGTGGATCGCCTCGATGACACCCTCCTCGAGAGGTTCGACTATGAAGTAGAACTTGTTGTGCTTGTTGGGGGATTTACCCTCGAACTCGCTGGCGTTCGGCCCTTTGACGCTCTCCCTGTAGACCACTATGGGCTGGGAAGAGACGATCTCGACGTGCTGCTCGTGGATGATGCGGTATTCGGTGATCTCCAGGTGGAGTTCTCCCATACCGGATATCAGGTGCTCGCCCGTATCATTGTTGATTTCTATGTTAAGAGACGGGTCCGCTTTGGCGATGGACCTCAGGACCTCGACCAGTTTGGGGAGGTCCTTCGTGTTCTTAGCCTCGACGGCCTTTGTGACGACGGGTTCCGAGTAGTGCGTCATCTTCTCGAAGGGCTCCGTGTCCTTTTCGGAAGAAAGCGTCGAACCGGAGATCGCATCCTTGAGGCCTGTGAGAGCGACGATGTTCCCCGCTTCGCACTCCTCGATGGCGATCCTGTCGCCCCCTACCATCAGAGCCACGGTCTGCACCCTCTGGGGGGCGGCCATGCCAGATATGTAAAGGACGTCTCCCTTCCTGACCCTTCCTGAGAACAGCCTGCCGAAAGCGACTTCTCCCGCGTGGGGGTCCATGATGATCTTGGTCACCATCAGGGACGTGGGCCCCTTAGGGTCGCAGGTCATCATCGCCTTGCCCATCGGCGTTTCCTTGTCTCCCTTCCAGATGACGGGGATACGGAGCTTCTGGGCTTCGACCGGGTTCGGGACATGCCTGATGGCCATCCCGAGGGCCACCTCGTGAAGGGGTATCTTCTTGGCGAGCTCGGCCTGGCCTCCCTCGCGCTTGCAGTAGTCGAATATGTCGCTGAACGTGAAGTTGTACTTCTTCATCGCCGGGACGGTTATCGCCCAGTTGTTATAGGCAGAGCCGAACCCGACGGTCCCGTCCTGGATGCTGACCTGCCACTGCTTGTTGAGCGGTGCGGGCAGGTTGACCATCAGCTTGTGGTTGAACTCGGCGACGAGCTTGGAGAACTTCTCGATCATCATCTCCTTGGTGACCTGCTGTTCGACTATCATCCTGTCCACCTTGTTGATGAACAGCATGGGCCTCACGCGCTCTTTCATCGCCTGTTTGATGACCGTCTCGGTCTGAGGCATGATGCCTTCGACCGCACAGCAGAGGATGAAGACGCCGTCGAGGGCCCTCATGGCCCTGGTGACGTCTCCTCCGAAGTCTACGTGCCCGGGAGTGTCGATCAGATTGATCAGGAAGTCCTTGCCTTCGAAGTGGTGGACCATGGATGCGCTAGCGGCGTTGATGGTGATCCCCCTTGCGGACTCCTGCTCGTCGAAGTCCAGGACGCGCTGTTCGCCCGCAAGCTCGGAGGACATCATGCCCGCGCCTGCGATGAGGTTGTCCGAGAACGTCGTCTTTCCGTGGTCGATGTGGGCCGCGGTACCGATGTTCCGGATGAACTCCGGATAGTTCATTATTTTAGTTGCTTTGTTTACGTTGTCTTCTTTACGTCCCATTGGTTTCACACACCGGTTACGATCACCTGGCGGCCTGGGCCACCCTCTCGATCTCTTCCTTCTTGGCTACCGCGAAGGACTGCATGTCTCCTCTGGAAGCTAGTATCATCTCATCGGCCAAGCATTCGGATATGGATTTCTTGCTCTTGGACGATGACTGCACCACGCCCGTGCTCAGATTGCGGAGGGCTATGTCAAGCCTCCTCTGGGGCGAGATGTCCACGGCTTTGGGCACGGATATTCCTCCGAACTGAAGCCTGGTGATCTCTTCCCTGGGCGCGGCGTTCTCGAGCCCGATGACAAGTATCTGTATCGGATTCTGTTTGGTCTTGGTGGCAACGATGTCGAAAGCCTGGGAAACGGTCTTGTAGGCCTTCATCTTCTTGCCTGTGTACTTCTCGGTCCTCATTATGTCGTTGATGAGCCTCTCGACAATGCTCAGCTTCGACTTTCCGAACCATCTGTTTGCGTGCTTTCCCCCGGAGTGGGGGATGTTCGTCGGAACGAGGTCGATATATTTCGCGAGACCTCCGTCGCCGACTACGACCTCGGAGGAGTCGTACTTACCGAACATAAGAGCCTTGGGTGCGGAAAGCACCTCAGTGGCTTCAACCGTTGTTTCTAAAGTTTCGTCTGCCATGAAAATCACCTAACCGGCTTCTCCGTCCTTCCCCTGACCATTTCATCCAGGGAGACGTTGTTTACCTTTATCACTTTGAAACGGACACCGGGGATGTCTCCGTAAGAACGGCCCATCCTTCCGCCGATACCTTCGATCAGGACCTCGTCGTGCTCGTCAATGAAGTTGATAGCTCCGTCGCCTACCGCGAATGCTGTGACCTGGCGTCCGTTCTTTATCAGCTGGATCTTAACGCACTTGCGTATGGCGGAGTTGGGCTGCTTAGCCTCTATTCCGACCTTTTCCAGCACGATGCCCCTGGCCTGGGAGGACCCTTCCAGCGGGTCTGACTTCTCCCTCAGCTTGAGCACTCTCTTCTTGTATCCTCTGTCGAGCCAGCGGAACTTCTGCCTGTCCACTTTCATTTTCCTTGCGGTGTTTAGACCATTTCCCAAACTTTCACCTTCGTCGAGTATAGCACGCGATATTTCCAGCGTATTTAAAGACCACGTATAGACGGGTCAATATGCGGAACATGCCTATCATAACCCCCTATTTAAGACCTTTTACGGTCCTGGCATCTGATTTTATTACGCACATATAATGCGTCAGAGACAATAGAGGCGTCTGCAGGCCTCTCCGAGTATCTTCATCCCTTTAACGATATCGTCCCGTCCCGGGGTTGCGAAGTTGAGCCGGACCGTGTTTTCTCCGCCAGAAATGTGGAGGGGCGCCCCGGCATCGTGACCAGTCCTTTGCTGAGTGCCAGTTCGAAAAGTTTCATGGCATCGTTACCTTCCGGGGCCCTAAGCCAGATGAACATGCCTCCCGCAGGGTCGTTCCATTCCATCTCATCGGGAAGATATTCCTCCATTGCGTCCGTGAAGGCTTTCTTCTTTTCTGCGTAGCCCGTGCGAAGAGACGAGAGATATCTGTCATAGTCGTTGTTGGACAGGAAATCGTCTATTATCCTCTGGGCGAACGATCCGGACTGGAGCGAGGCCGCCTCCATCGACCTGTTGGCGGCCTCACGCATCCACTCGGGCACGACCATCCACCCCACCCTCATCCCGGGAGAGATCGTCTTGGAGAAGGACCCCAGTAGCACCGTGTCCTCGGGCGACCTGCGAATCCCAGCTCCCCGTAGGCGTCGTCTTCGACGAGAAGGCATCCGGAGCCCGATATTATGTCGGAGACCGCCCTTCTGGCACTTATGGAATAGCTCCTGCCCGAAGGGTTCTGGAAGTTGGGTATCGAATAGAAAAGCTTCGCCCCTTCCCCGACAGCTTCCGACAGCGTATCCTCGTCGGGGCCGCCGTCACTCATCCCGATCCCCCGAAAATCCGGCCCGTAAGAGGAGAACGATTGAAGGGCACCGAGATATCTCGGGTTCTCCACGGCCATCATATCCCCGCGGTTCAGAAACATCCTGCCCAGCTGGTCGAAGCATTCCTGGGAGCCGTTCGTCATGAAGACGTCGTCCGCGGATGCGTCGAAACCCAGTTCCGACCTGCAACGTTCCGCTATCTTCTCTCTGAGCGGGCGGTAGCCGGCGGTCGCCCCGTATTGCAGGGCGGAAGACGCGCCTTCCCCGCCGAGCACCCTCTCCGCAGACTCTTTGAGCGCCGCCGTATCGAAATACGAATTGTCCGGTAGCCCCGTGGCGAAGGATATCATGCCCGGCCTCTCTGCCACCTCGACGAGCTTCATGATATACGAGGGCATCGTGCCTTCCGCTGCCTCG
This sequence comes from Methanomassiliicoccaceae archaeon UBA421, assembly GCA_002498365.1. Classification (GTDB taxonomy): domain Archaea; phylum Thermoplasmatota; class Thermoplasmata; order Methanomassiliicoccales; family Methanomethylophilaceae; genus VadinCA11. The sequence goes on from DAHB01000005.1 coordinate 25,105, forward strand.
GAAAAGGATGGGCGCATGATGCCATGATGACACCGCACGATAAAAGCATGCACCCGTGCGCGGGCATAACCTTTAAATGCTACTCAGCCTAGCGGAGATTGGAGATAAAATGGGGAACGAAGAAGATTACTTGGCATTGCTCACAAGAGCGAAACTGAACCTCCCGGAGACCATAGAGAACCACGAGAGGTTCGTGCTTCCGGAACTGGACATCATTCAGGAAGGGAAGATAACCATCCTCAGGAATTTCATGGACATCGCCGACAAGGTCAGGCGCGACCCTCAGCATCTCCTGCACTTCCTGCTCAGGGAGCTGGGCGCGCCCGGCGACGTGGATAACAGAAGGGCCGTCTTCAAAGCGAAGATCTCGTCTCAGACCATCTCCGACAGGCTGCAGCAGTATATGGACACATATGTCGTGTGCACCGAATGCGGACGCCCCGATACCAAACTCGTCAAGGACGACAGGGTCATGGTGCTCGAGTGCGAAGCGTGCGGCGCGCGCAGGCCGATATCCGTCCGTAAGACCGTCAAGACAGACGCCAACGCGCTGAAGGTCGGCGACGTGCTCGAGATCCTGATCACCGATGTGGGCAAGAAAGGAGACGGGATAGGCAAATTCAACGACTTCGTCATAATAATCCCCGGGACCACGAAAGGGGCACGCGTCCACGCAAAGGTGACGAACATATCCAATAAGACCGCCTTCGGACAGGTGACGAACGAAGCGGCGACCCGCTGAATACCATGAGATATTTCGTCGAGTCCTACGGTTGCACCATGAACTACGGCGAGGGCGCCCAGCTCTCGGAACGTATGTCGGGCATGGGTTATGAGGAGGCCTCGTCCGCTGAGACGGCGGACGTGGTGATCTTGAACACCTGCACCGTGGTGGACGCGACCGAAAAGAAAATGGTCAGGAGGATGACCGAGCTCAGAGGCTTGGGCAAAGAGGTCATCGTGACCGGTTGCATGGCCGAGGTGCAGCCGGGAAGAATCTCCGTAAGACTTCCGGACTCTCTGATCATCCCCCCCAAGAATTACTCCGAGTTCTCAGACAAAGTCGGCAGCAAATATGGATGCTGGCACCCCTTGGACAACAAGGAGACCGGCACCTCGGCGATATTGCCGATCGCACAGGGTTGCCTTGGCGCATGCTCCTACTGTATCACCCGTTTCGCGAGAGGGAAGCTGCTCAGCTACCCGGTGGATGAGCTGCTCGCCGAATTCGAAAAAAGGCTGAAGAGAGGAGCGAAGGAGATATTGGTCACGGCCCAGGACACCGCATGCTACGGCCGTGATATCGGCTCCAGTCTGCCGGAACTGCTGTCCGAGATGCTGGAATTGCCGGGAAACTTCAGGATACGCGTGGGTATGATGAACCCGGACTGGCTCGCTCCCATCGCCGACGGCCTTATGGATGTCTTCGAAGATCCCCGGGTCTATAGGTTCCTGCATGTACCGGTACAGAGCGGCAGCGACGTTGTACTGTCGGCCATGAGACGCGGGTATACCGCAGAGGAATACCTGTCACTGGTTGGAAACATACGTTCCAGGTACCCGGAGATCAGCATCTCCACCGATATGATAGCGGGCTTCCCGGGGGAGACGGAAGAAGACCACAGGAAGAGCGTGGACCTTCTGCGCGTCCTGAGGGCCGACACAGTGAACATCACCAGGTTCTCGCCCCGTCCGGGGACCAGGGCCGCAGAGATGGACCAGGTCAACGGTCGCCTGATAAAGGCACGTTCGACGGAACTTACCGATGTAAAGAACGAGGTGGAGCTTGCCAACAACGAGGAGCTTATCGGCAGGACCTTCAGGGTGCTCGTCACCGAGGAAGGGAAAGAAGGTTCCGTGATAGCAAGGACCGACAACTACAGGCCCGTAGGTATGGCCGAGGACATACGGCTGGGGACGTTCTGCGAAGCCGAGATCACCGGATGCAGCCCCACATATCTCATCGGAAGAACGTTAAATAACCGAAGCGGATAACCGCCCATAGTCCTGTAGTGTAGCGGTCAATCATGCTGGCCTTTGGAGCCGGCGACCCCGGTTCGAATCCGGGCAGGACTACCACTGAATTATCGGGCCTGGCTCATATGACGGCGAAAAGATTGGCCAGGCCGTACGAGGCGCCCAAGGCGACCAGAAGGGAGAATGTCGTCCTTGCCGCCGGGCCGATGCCGCGTGATCCGAGCGCCGTTCTGCCCTCCCTTGTCTTAAAGAAAGACCCGTAATTTACCCAGTAGCTGCCTACAGCCAACATTATGGCCGCTGGGATAAGGGACATGAAGAAGGGCACCAATATGAACTCCTCCGAGAAAAAAGCCCTATGCAGAAGGGACGAGGACACCATCAATCCTGTGAGGATATGCAGGACCCCATTTACCGTGCCGATCCTTCTTTCAGAGTACATCGACAGTTCCTCCCGGGACATGGACGAGAACTCTTTCAGCGTTCCGACGGGCCTGTGCCCCGATATCTCGTGGAGGCCCTCCGTTGCTATCACGGCCGAGAACGATGCGAAGAGGACCATCATGAAAGACTCCAGGGCGCCGGCCCGGGAAACTGTGATAAGATATGCCGCAAGAAGCAGAAAAAGTGCCCAGACGATGAAACCGGGATATACCGCCCTGACTCCTCCGACCATATCAGCCGATTATCGTTCCGATAGAAATATGTGCGGAAAACGGGGAAGATGTTTGAAAACGACCGGCGGACCTATACGATAAATATCCGCCCCTCCATAGAACCGTCGTCTTAGGAGGTGCGTGCTTGAAAGAAAACATAAAGGGCAACGTAAGCTGGGTCGGATATTTGGACTGGGAGCTTCAGAAATTCCATGGAGACGACTTCACCATAACAAACGGATCGAGCCAGAATGCATATCTTGTCGAAGAGGGCAAGACCGTGCTCATTGATACCGTCTGGACGCCGCACAGGTCGGAGTTCGTCGACAATCTCAGGAAAGAAGTCGGCCTGGAGAACATAGACATGGTGGTGATGAACCACGGGGAGGCCGACCATTCCGGAGCGCTACCTGAACTGATGAAAGAGCTCTCCGACGTACCGATATACTGCACCGCCAACGCCGTTAAGAGCCTGGAAGGCCAATACGGCAAGAAAGGATGGGACCTGAGGACAGTGAAGACCGGCGACTCGGTGGACATAGGCAACGGGAAGAAGTTTGTTTTCATCGAGATGAGGATGCTCCACTGGCCGGACAGCATGGCGACCTATCTTACGGGCGACAACATACTATTCTCGAACGATGCCTTCGGACAGCATTTCGCCGTGGGAGGGCTATTCAACGACACTGCGGACCTGTGTCTGCTTGAAAAGGAAGCGATGAGATATTATGCGAACATACTCAATCCGTTCTCGTCCTTCGTCACCAAGAAGATCGACGAGATTAGGTCCATGGGTCTGCCGATAGATATGATCGCCCCGAGCCACGGTGCCATATGGAGGGATGAGCCGATGCAGATCGTCCGGAAATATTCCGAATGGGCTGCCGGATACAGGGAAGACCAGCTTACGATAGTCTATGACACCATGTGGGAGGGCACCGCCGCCATCGCCCACGGGATCGCTGCGGCGGCAGGGAGGATCAGCCCGGAGACCATGGTGAAGGTGTTCAACTGCTCCAAGGCCGACAAGAGCGAGATCATGGCCGAGGTCTTCAAGTCCAAGGCCGTAGCGGTGGGCTCCCCCACGGTAGTCGGCGATGTGCTGACAAGCGTCAGCGGAACCGTCCGCTACATGAAGTCCCTGAAGTTCAAAGGCAAGAAGGCCGGAGCGTTCGGATGCTACGGATGGAGCGGAGAGGGTGTGGCGGTTCTGAAAAAGGAGCTTGCGGAGGCGGGCTTCCAGGTAGTGGAGGAGAGCATCCGCTCGATGTGGAAGCCTGACGAGAAGGACCTGGCATCGGCCGAACAGCTGGCGAAGGCTCTGCTGAAGTGAATACCTCTGGCCCGTCGGCGAGGACGGCGTCCCGTCCATAAAGACGGGTCCGAGGGACGACCTCGGCCTGAGATGAGTTTGCAGCATTTTCACAGATCGTCGATTATCGAAGCGAAAAGCTGAAGATGAGCGCCTGAGGCTGTCGGAACGAAATTAAACCCGTCGATCTGCCATATTCGGCATGGCCCCGCCGATGCGGCGGCATACCTGAGTGCCCTTCCGCACGGATAGATCCCCGGCAGAACAAGATAAAATGACATTAAAAGAGATAAAAAAATTCTTATGACGTTCGATGCTACGTTTAGTGCATGGCAAGCTGCCAAGGAATCGCGGGAAATCCGTTTAGATTTCCTTGCTTATTTCGTTTTTTTACACACTTAGTTTTGGTTGAGGGTGGGGCGTGAGCCCCACCCTGCTTAGGAGGTGATCCATCTGCAGGTTCCCCTACAGATACCTTGTTACGACTTAACCTTCCTTGCTAAATCTCAGTTCGAATACCCTAATTAGGGGTAACCTCACTGAAACCCAACTCGGATGGTTTGACGGGCGGTGTGTGCAAGGAGCAGGGGCATATTCACCGCGAGTTGTTGATTCGCGATTACTACGGAATCCAGCTTCATGAGGGTGAGTTACAACCCTCAATCCGAACTACGGACGGGTTTCGGGATTGCTTACACCTTTCGGTGTCAGAACCCATTGTCCCGCCCTTTGTAGCGCGCGTGTAGCCCAGGAAATTCGGGGCATACTGACCTACCGTTGACCTCTCCTTCATCTGACTTAGCGCCAGCGGTCCCGATAATGTGCCTTACCCCCGGAGGGATAAGTAGCAACTATCGGTGAGGGTCTCGTTCGTTATCTCACTTAAGAGAACGCCTTACGGTACGAACTGACGATGGCCATGCACCACCTCTCTGAAAATCTGGCAGAGTCTTTAGCCCGGCCTTCATGTAACAGTCTTCCCTGGTGAGTTTTACGGTGTTGAATCCAATTAAACCGCACGCTCCTCCCGTTGCGGTGCTCCCCCGCCAATTCCTTTAAGTTTCATCCTTGCGGACGTACTCCCCAAGTAGCAGACTTAACAACTTCTCTCCGGCACTGGATGCCCCCAAAGGGCCTCCAACACCAAGTCTGCAGCGTTTACACCCTGGACTACCGGGGTATCTAATCCCGTTTGCGACCCAGGGCTTCGTCCCTCACCGTCGGATCCGTTCTAGCTAGACGCCTTCGCCACCGGTGGTCCTTCTAGGATTACAGGATTTTACCCCTACCCCAGAAGTACCTCTAGCCTCTCCCGGTCCCAAGTTCGGCAGTCTCCTCGGAAGTCGGGAGGTTAAGCCCCCCGATTTACCCAAAGATTTACCGAACCGGCTACGAACGTTTTAGACTCAATAAAATCGACCACCACTTGGGCTGCAGGTATTACCGCGGCGGCTGGCACCCGTCTTACCCAGCCCTTATTCCTCTAGTTTTCTAAGCTAAAGAAAAGCTAACACAAATGTGCTAGCACTAGGAATTCCCTCATCGGGGTTGCCCCCATTGTGAAGTTTTCGCGACTGCTGCGCCCCGTAGGGCCTGGATTC
>DAHB01000005.1:30833-226856 GCA_002498365.1 Methanomassiliicoccaceae archaeon UBA421
ACTACTACCTGATAGGCCGCAGACCGATCCTTAAGCGCCGGAACTTTGAACCATGGGTCATTCCAGATCCCATGATCTATGGAGTATTATCCTCAATTTCCCGAGATTATCCTCCTCTTAAGGGCACGTTATCCACGTGTTACTGAGCAGTCCGCCGAGTCCATTACGACTCTCGACTCGCATGTCTTAATCGAATTCCTATAGCGGTGGCCGCCGGCAGGATCAACCGGAGTCAAATCCTATGACTTTATGTAATCGTCTTGGATGGATGAAATTTTGAAACTGGCAGTTTACCATGTTTCACCGCTGTCCTGTCAAACGGCTCACTCTTATCGAATGTTCCGTCTAACAGAACATTCGTAGCATCGAACGTCAGAGTTCAAGAGTGCACGCCCTAAGGCGGAGATCTTGACTCTCCATGAATGCGCAACTTTCGGAGCCAGTGTGGTTCCATACCGGCCCACCAAGCCGCGCATTTCCTCGTATTGCGGTTGAGTATATAACAGTTTTGATGCTGTTATTCCTCACCGCATATCGGGGATTTGAACAATACAGAACCCATATAAAAAACCGCGCAATGACAGCCCTCTGGGTGGCGCCGCTTCTTCCGTTATTTTGGGTTCAGAACAAGAAAATCGGGAAAAATCCTCTTTTCAGCCGTGATCGGGCGGATAATCCAAAACTTTAATATCCCTATCCCATACCCCAGAGCACTGTGGGGGTGGCCCAGCCTGGTAAGGCGATAGACTGCTAATCTATTGTCCCAAAAGGACCCGCGAGTTCGAATCTCGCCCCTCACGCCATTCTATCATCTATTCTGTACGTTACTCTGCTAAGACAAGCACCCACGCACTCACGCGCGCGAAATATAATATATTGACCTTACAGTTTGTGAATCAATGAGATTTCTTGTCATCACGGATTTTCACCAGAAGCTCTCGAAACTCGAACTGATAAACAGAAGGATCGACGAGTACGGGCCCGATTTCACACTTTTCCTGGGAGACGTCACGGACATGGGCACGGGAGAGGATGCCGCCCGGATCCTGTCCTCGATCAATTCAGAGATTTATGTAATACCGGGCAACTGCGACCCGAGGGACCTCCCACATAAGATATCGGACGTGGCCCACGACATGCACGGTAAAGGCGCCGATATCGGGGGGCAGTACTTCGCCGGGCTCGGAGGCTCCAACATCACGATATTCGGCACTCCTTTCGAATTGACGGAGGACGAGCTCTACAACGGCCTCAGGCCCGTTTCCAAGAAGGGAATGGTCCTCATGACGCATGTCCCCTCCTACGGGATGCTCGACACCATTCCTTCGGGGATCAACGTCGGCAGCAAATCGGTGAAAAGGATAGTGGACGAATTCAGGCCCGTCCTAGCATTGTCCGGACATGTCCATGAGGCGATAGGCGCGGTAGAAAATGAGGGGGCCCTTTTCGTCAACCCCGGTCCGGCGAAGGAGGGCAGATGCGCCATAATCGATCTGGAAGGAGAGCGGGTTAGCTCCATGCTCCTAGGCCCCAAAGATTGAGGGGCCCGCAAAACTTTTTATAGGGCACCATGTTTAGAGGACTCGATTAGAATGGCACTTTGGCAGGGTAAATCCAAAAGAATGTCGACCGGAGGCAGGCGCGTACTGTGCGCCGGCAAGAGAAAATTCGAGATCGGCAGAGAGAAGCAGTTCACCAAGATCGGGCCCCAGAGGTCCAAGGCGTTCCGCGGAATGGGCGGCAACCTGAAAATGGGAGTGCTTACTGCAGAGTTTGCTAACGTCATTGACAAAAAGACCAACTCTGCAAAAAAGGTCAAGATCATCACGGTCAAATCCAACCCCACCGACCCCAACTTCGTTCAGCGTAACATCCTGAACAAAGGTGCGACCATATCCACCGAAGCCGGTGAGGCGGTCGTTACCTCCAGGCCCGGACAGGACGGGGTAGTGAACGCCGTTCTGATCTGAATAATCACTTTTCAAGGGCTGCCCTGCGGGGTAGCCCTTCCTGCCTTCTGCAATCAATTTTAATCGTATCATGCGATACGGTCCATATCATGGTCTACGACGAAGATAACGCCATAGTGATCTGGCCTGAATATTTTGATATCGATAGGACGCGCGCTGAAGGAAGAAGGCTCCCCAAGTCCCTTTGCGTCAGGAATCCGGACCTGGATCTGATAGCTAAGGGTGCGATGATACTGGATCTCGAATACCGTATAATGGACGGAAAATCGTATCCGGGCAACGCATCGTCGAAGAAGGGCTGCGTGCGTGTGGAGAAAGGAAAGTTAAGCAAAACGGCCATAATCCCGCGTATCGGCGAAGTGCTTGTAAAAAATCAGAAGTGATCCGGATGATGTCTCCGAAGGAATCCCGCATCATCGATATAAATTCCGAGGCCGCAGGCGTGGACACCATGACCTTGATGGGCAATGCCGGTTCCAAGCTCGCCGAGGTCCTGATGGGCAGGTTTCCAGGCAAGAGGTTTCTTTTCGTCTGCGGTGCCGGAAATAACGGAGGAGACGGGTTCGCCGCGGCTTCCCTGATGACGGGAGAGGACGTCACGGTCTGTACGATGGGGCCTGCCTCCTCGATCCGTTCCGACGAATCCGCATATTATTTCTCGAAACTGGTATGTCCCGTGATAGGTTTCGATGCCTTGTCTTTTGAAGGGTGTGATGTTCTGGTGGACTGCGTGCTCGGGACCGGTGCATCAGGGAATGTCCGCGGACCCTATGCTGACTTCATAGTCCTGGCACATTCGTTTGATGGCACGATCGTATCGGTAGATGTGCCTTCGGGCCTCGGATGTTGCGACAGCATAATACCTGACATCACTGTGACTTTCCATGATATAAAAACCGGCATGACCCCTGAAAACTCCGGAGAGATCATAGTCGCCGATATAGGCATCCCGCCCGTTGCGGTTAATAACGTCGGCCCGGGAGATATGCTCAGGTACCCAATACCTGCGCCGGACAGCCATAAGGGCCTCAACGGCCGCATTCTGCTGATCGGCGGAGGACCTTACTGCGGAGCTCCTGCCATGGCCGGGCTGGCCTCTCTTCGCGTGGGAGCGGACATCGTCAAGATCGCTGTTCCGGAGAACGCCGCCGGGACCGTCTCTTCTTTCTCACCTGTTTTCATGATCGACCAACTTAGCGGGAAATACCTAACGTGCGATCACACCTCCCACTTGCTCAGTGCCTCGAAAAACTATGACGCTGTACTCATAGGTCCGGGGCTGGGCTCCTGTGAGGAAACTATGGAGGCGGTTAGGTCCTTCGTGTCGGGATGCCCTGTGCCTTTGATCATCGATGCTGATGCGATAGGCGCGGTCGGACCCGGATATGTCGCAAAGGTTCCGACCGTTATCACCCCGCACAAGAAGGAGTTCATAAGACTTGGGGGTGCTGGCACGTTTGAAGATCGGGACGTTAGCGCCCTGGCTTCTTCAACGGGTTCCGTGATAGTCCTCAAAGGAAGGACCGATATTATTTCAGACGGAGAACGAACAAAAAATAATACCACTGGCACTGCTGCCATGACCGGAGCAGGCACCGGGGATGTCCTAGCCGGCATAATCGCCGGCCTAGTATCAAAGGGCATGACCTCCTTCGACGCCGCCTGCCTCGGCGCGTACATCTGCGGCAAGGCAGGGGAATACGGATTCTCGGAAAAATCCTACGGCCTCATCGCAACGGACATCATAGATTTCATTCCGACAGTTATCAAAAACGGACTTAAGGGTTGAAATGAACCTCCAGCCGATCAGCGGAACTCCCGCACTGAAATTCGACCGTACGCTGGTTATCGGGGACCTCCACATAGGACTGGAATCACATCTGCTCTCTAAGGGCTTCCGCATCATCACTAGAACCTGGGACATGTTCGATTCCATATCGGCGGCATCTGGAGATTGCGACAGGCTCATCGTCCTCGGAGACATCAAGGACTCGGTTCCCGGTACATCGAAGCAGGAATACCGGGAGATACCTGCCTTCTTCGACAGGCTTTTGGAGTATTTCGATGATGTGGACGTCGTTAGAGGAAATCACGACACGAACATAGAGGAGTTCCTTCCTGGCGGGGTGAGGATACGTCCTGCCTCCGGCCTCAAGGTAGGCGATGTCGGTTTCGTGCACGGGCATACGTGGCCGTCCTCGGATGTAATGGGATGCGAAACGCTGGTACTGGCACATGACCATCCTGCAGTGATGTTCAGGGACGGGGTGGGAAAGATCACCACTGAACCATGCTGGCTCCGCGGCAGGTTCGCATCGACCGGGAACGAGAGGTTCGGCCGCCTCCCGTCGGAGTTCATAGTCGTACCGGCCTTCAACCGCATGCTGGGAGGCTCTCCTGTCAACGTGAGGGGCGAACCCCTTTTAGGGCCAATACTCAACAGCGACATAATAGATCTCGACAGCGCCAGGATCTATCTTCTTGACGGAATGGACCTGGGCAGGCGCAGGGACCTGCTTCTCGAGGGACGCGACCGCTCCCGCTGGAAGAAAAGATAAAAAAGTAAAGGGGTTGAAGCGGGGGGATCCCTCCCCCTGTTTTTCGCTCAGTTCCGGGAGACCTTCTCGAGGAGAGAGCCGTCCGCGCACCTGATCTCTGCCGTCATAGGCATCTGACCGGGCAGGCTGTGGGTAGCGCAGGAGTTGCAGGGGTCGTACGCCCTGAACGCCATCTCCACCATGTTCAGCAGACCGGGGGAAACCTCGAAGTTGTGGATCAGTCCCTTGGCCACCTTGGCAACGTCGCAGTTGATCGGCCCGTTGTTGTTGGTAGTTCCGACTATCATGTTGCATGCGGTAACGATCCCGTTCTCGTCGCAGGTGTAGTCGTGGGTGAGGGTTCCTCTCGGAGCCTCGACAATACCGACTCCGCGCCCTCCGGGCATGACGTCGTGCTGCTTGACATTCTGGTCGAGGAACTTGTCGCTCTGAATGTCGGCCAGGCACTTTTCCGCGGCGTAGATCATCTCGATGATCCTTGCCCAGTGGGTGGCCAGCGTGTGCTGGATCGGCCCTTCGACACCGAGGTCCTTGAAGAACCCGTGGTAGTACTCGAACTCGGCCTGCGCCAAAGGCGTGGATATGCTCTCGGCGGCGTTCAGCCTGGACAGGGGGGAGGCACGGTAGAATCCGCTCTCCGGCCCTACGGTCATTCCCTTGTATCCGACGTTCTTGAGGTACGGGAACTTCTCGTAGCTCCACTCCTCCGAAGCCTCGGAGACGTGGTCCAGATAGTCATAGGGCTCGTACTTCACGAACTCCTTGCCCTTCTGGTCGACGACCCTGACGGGTCCGTCGTGGAACTCGAGCTGGTTCTTGTCGTTGACCATGCCCATGTGGTAGGTCTCGTTGTAGTAGAGGTCTGTGTTGGCGATGATGTCGACGTAGTCCTTGTTTCCGAGGACGACGTCCTTCAGGACCTTCATGGACGTCTGCGAGAAGTCCACCATGTCCTTTGCCATAGCCTCCATCTCCTTCTGCTCCTCCCTGCTGATGGGCTTGGTGACTCCGCCCGGGACCCCCATAACGGGGTGGGTGGCCTTTCCGCCTATCATGGCCTGGATCTTCTGCGCCTTGGCACGGGTTGCGAGGACCGCTCCGCCGAGCTCGAGGCCCACGGCGGCCACGACTCCGAGGACGTTCCTCTGAGCGACGGGCGCTCCGGGTCCGCATACGAAGTCGGCCGACGCGAGCGCATAGAAGTGCGCAATGTGGCTGTGCACGAAGTGGGCGTGGTAGAACGCATCCCTTATGGTGAACGCCGCCTCGGTGGGCTTGGTGTTGTAGCACCCGTCAGTGGCCTTGGTGGCCGCCATGTGGTGGGCACCGGGGCACACACCGCAGAGCCTTGCGGTGATCTGGTTCATCTCGGTGACCCTCCTTCCGATGCAGAATCTCTCGAAGCCTCTCAGCTCCGGGATCTGCCAGTAGGCGTTCTTCACGTTACCGTCGTCGTCGAGGAAAATCTCGATCTTCCCGTGTCCCTCCAGACGGGTGATGGGGTCGACTACAATCCTCTTCTTGTCTGTCTTGTGCTTCTCATCCCAAATAATAGGTCCGGCCATTTACTGACCTCCTTCCTTGACTGATCTCTTAATCAGAGATTTGGACATCGAGAACGCATAGAAGTACCCGAGCGGGTCCTTTATCTGGCTCATGATGTCGTCGACCTTGTCCTCGCCCATGATGGGGTCCTCGTCTATGACGGGGAACAGAGAAGCGATCGCCGTGAAGGCGCTCGATCCCAGCTCCTGGACCTCGGGGGAGGGGCCGTAGCATCCGCGGCAAGGCTGTCCGACCCTGGTGCACCTTGCTCCGCAACCGCCCATTGTGGCCGCTCCGAGGCATATGATGCCCTGGTCGACCAGGCACTTGTCGTTGTTGGTGTCCACCTGGTAAGGTTCCTTGACCTCGGTTATTCTCTTGTACTCCTTCTTCCTGGGGCACTCCTCGCAGAGCGTCTTGGAAGTGACTCCGACCATTGTTCCCTTCGGAGGGAGCGCGACCCCGTTGTAGGCGAAGTCGGCCACCGCTTTGAGCAGGTGGGAGATGGACTCCTGCATAGGCGGGCATCCCGGTATGTAGTAGTCCACGTCGATGACCTGGTCGAGAGCATATACGTTGTCGTACAGCAACGGGAGCGTTAGCTCTCCCTCGGGGACGGCCGTGGACGTCTGAGGGATCCTCGGCTTGGCGCTGTTGTACTTGCTCTGGTAGGTCGCCGAGCTGGGAACCTCTGTGTAGACGTAGTCCAGTATCTCGTCCTTTCCGCCGGGCACGAGGTTGGCGAGGGCGGGAGTTCCGCCGAAGCATGCGCACGTTCCGTAGGAGACGACGATCAGGGACTTCTGTCTGAGGAGTCTGACCATGTGCTCGTTCTCGCTGTTCCTGACCGCACCGTTGATCATGCACACGGTTATCGAACCGTCTTCCATGGCGGCGATGTCCTTCTCCTTACCGTCCATCGCGATGGGCCACATCACGATGTTGGCCATGTCGCCGATGGTCAGGATCCTCTCGTTGGTGTCGAGCAGGGACACATCGCATCCGCCGCATGCGGCCGCCCAGTAGATGGCGAGGTTGAACTTGCCGTTAGGCGGCGCTCCGGGGAGGAGCGGTCCGAGGTCTGCGGCTGCGAGCCCGATGGGCTCTTTGTCCGCCGAGCACTCAGCTGCTTCGCACACGGGCGCCTTTGCGGGCGCGGCGGTCTTCGCGGGAGCTGCGGCCGCCTGAGCGGCCTTCTGCTCTTCCTTCTTCTTCTTCTTTCTGTCTGCCCACCATCCCATTTACTCAGCCTCCTTTACTGCATCCTTGCGGTCTACGACCTTCACCAGGGGGGTGGGGCCGAGCTCCTTTATTGTGTTCACGAAGTTCGTGATCGTTGTCTGGAACTTCGCGGCCTCGGATGCGGACACCCATTCGAGGTTGAGCCTCTTAGGGTCGAATCCGTACTGTTCGAGGACCATTCTGAGAAGGGATATCCTTCTCCTCGCCCTGTAGTTGCCTCCTATGTAGTGGCAGTCTGCAGGGTGGCATCCCAGTATGATGACCCCGTCCGCACCTTTGGAGAACGCCCTGAGGACGAACTCGGGGTCGATCCTCGCTGAGCACATCGTCCTGATGATGCGGAAGTTGGTCGGCATCTGGAGCCTGGCTACGCCTGCTCCGTCGGCACCCGCGTACGAGCACCAGTTGCAGCAGAAAGCTACGATCTTAGGTTCGAAATCTGCCATTGTAATCACTCTCCTCCTGCAGGGTTAAGGAATGCGTCTATCTCGGCGCATATCTGCTTGCTCTTGAACCCGGCCTGTTCCATTGCTCCGGACGGACAGGAGGCCACGCAGCTTCCGCATCCCTTGCACAGGGCGGCGTTGACCTGGCTCTTCAGCTTTCCGTTTCCGCAGTCGACGATGCTTATCGCGTTGTAGTCGCAGCATCCTTCGCAAACACCGCATCCGTCGCACCTGTTCGGGTTGGGGGACGCGACTATGCCTTCGGACACGCGCTTGTCCTTCGAGATGATGGTTATCATCCTGGAAGCGGCTCCGGAAGCCTGGGCCATGCACTCGTCCATGAATTTGGGCCAGTGGGCGGTACCTGCGACGAAGACGCCTTCGGTGGCGAAGTCGACCGGTCTCAGCTTCTGGTGGGCCTCGAAGTAGAAGCCGTCCTTGCTGATGGGGACCTTGACCATCTTGGCGATTTCTTCCTTCTCCTCGCGGTTGGGCGTCATGCCCGCTGCGAGAACGACGGTGTCGACGGGTATCTCGATCTCTGCTCCGAGGGTGGCGTCGAACGCTTTCACGCACTTTCCGTCATAGGACGGCAGGTCGTTCTCGACGGGGTACCTGACGAACCTTATTCCGAGCTGGGAGGCCATGTAGTACAGCTCCTCGCGGAATCCGTACGTCCTGACATCCTTATGGAAGTAGGTGACGTCGGCCATCGGGTTGGCCATCTTGATCTTTATCGCGTTGCGCAGAGCGCCCGAGCAACATACGCGGGAGCAGTACGCCACGTCATTGGACCTGGATCCGACGCAGCTTATGAACGCGATCTTCTGGCCCTTAAAGGAACCGTCGGCGATCTTCTTCTCCGCCTCGAGGGTGGTCATTACCTTCTCGTCCTTTCCATAGTTAAACTCGGTGGGCGAGTATGGGTACGAACCGACCGCAAGCAGCACCGCTCCGGCCTCGATCTCGGAACCGTCGGACAGCTTCACCGCGAAGTTTCCGACATATCCCGGTATGTCCTTGACGGAGACCCCGGTGTGCACCTTAATCAGGTCGCAGCTGTTGACCTTGGCTATCATTTCTTTGAGGAAATCGGCCACTTCGACCCCTTCTTCCTTGTGGCGGAAGTTGCGTGCGAATCCTCCGAGCTCCTTCTCCCTCTCGACGAGGTGGGTCTCGAAGCCCTGGCCTGCAAGGTCGAGGGCTGCGGTCATACCTGTTATGCCTCCGCCTATGACTGCGGCGACCTGCTTGACAGGGACGTCGGAGCCTACGAGGGGCTCGAGGAGAACGGTCTTGGCGACGGCCATCTTGACGAGGTCCTTGGACTTCTGGGTGGCCGCTTCGGGGCTCTGCATGTGAATCCAGGAGCACTGGTCACGGATGTTTGCCATGTTGCAGAGGTACTTGTTGAGCCCTCCGTCCTGGCATGCCTCCCTGAAGAGGGGCTCGTGGGTCCTGGGCGTGCACGAGGCGACGACGACCCTGTTGAGGTCCTTCGACTGTATAGCCTCGGATATCGCCTTCAGGGCGTCCTGTGCACATGCGTAAGTGACATCTGTAGAGTAGACTACTCCGGGCAGGTCCGCGGCGAATTCCGCAACCGCCTTGACGTCCACTGTTCCTGCGATGTTGGATCCGCAGTGGCAGATCCATACGCCCACGCGGGGCTCTTTTCCTGCGACGTCCTTCTCCTTGGGGTACTCCTTGGGGGCGCAGGGCGTGAAATCCTTGCCCACGATGTACTTCCCTGCCTTGGCGGACGCGCCGCTGGCCTCGGCGACCGAGGTGGGGATGTCCTTGGGGGCCGCGAAGGCTCCTGTGACAAATATTCCCTTCTTGGTGGTCTCGAGGGGGCTGTAGACGCTGGTCTTGCAGAATCCGTATTCGTTGAGCTCGATTCCGAGCATGTCGGCGAATTCTTTGGCTCCTTCCGGCGGTACGAGTCCGACGGACAGGACGGCCATGTCGTATACTTCGGTCCTTCCGTTGTTGTCCGAGTCGGTGAAGTTTACCAGGACCTGCTTGGTGACCGGGTCCTCCTCGAGGTTGGACACGCGGGCCCCCCTGATCATTCCGATCTTATACTGGTCTTCGGCCCTGTGGATGTAGTCTTCGAATTCTTTTCCGTAGGACCTTATGTCCATGAAGTAGATGTCTTCCTCTACGTCGGCTATGTGCTCCTTGGTGAGCATCGCCTCCTTGGTAGCGTACATGCAGCACACCGAGGAGCAGTATTTCTTCCATCCGTCCTTCTGGGACCTGGATCCGCAGCACTGGATGAATGCTATCCTCTTGGGAGATTCGCCGCTGGAGGGCATGACGATGTGTCCGCTGCTGCAGCCGGAAGCACACATGTACCTCTCGAACTCCATAGCGGTTATGACATTGGCTATCCTGCCGTATCCGTATTCCGTCGCGATGGCCGCGTTCCAGATCTGGAATCCGTTGGCGGCGATTATGGACCCGACGTCGAGGACGACCTCTTCGTCCTTGTCGTCATAGTGGATGGCGCCCTTCTGGCACGCCTTCTGGCAGAGGCCGCACTTTCCCTTCTGTATCATCCTGCAGTGCTCTCCATCGATGATGGCGACCCTGGGGACGGCCTGGGCGTGAGGTATGTATATCGCTTTCCTCTTGGTGAGCCCGAACTCGAAATCGTCGGGAAGGTCCTTCACGGGACACTTGGCGATACAGTCTCCGCAGCTTGTGCACTCGTCGGGGTTGACGTATCTTGCTTTCTTCTTGACTGTTACTTTGAAGTCGCCCGCTTCACCGTCAATCTTCATTACCTCGTGGTAAGTGAGCATCGAGATGTTCGGGTGGCCCGCACAGTCCGCCATTTTCGGGGACAGGATGCAAGCGGAACAGTCGTTCGTCGGGAAAGTCTTGTCGAGACGGGACATCTTTCCGCCGATGGTGGGTTCCTTCTCCACCAAATAGACGTGAATGCCTCTGTCTGCAAGATCCAACGAAGCCTGTATACCTGCGATCCCTCCTCCTATAACTAATGCTGATTTGGTCAAATCTTTGCCTCCGTTGTTCTAAGAAGTTTTGGAACGTACCGGAGTATAGGATTTCTTATTATTAACTCTTCTACGCAATCCATTTAAATACATAATCTGTTTGACATCGAACGCCCGATTTTTCAAATTTTCATTTCCGTAAAGAAACGTAGTAAATGGATTTTTCAACATAGCCAGACATTTAAAATATTGTTTGATTTTTATATTATCCTATAAGATAACTCTACTTAAATAATTGTATGTATGTTAATACTAATTCTGATTTTGTGTGCATCATGTGGCATTGCGGAAACGTCTTTCCCATACATTATAAATACAAAATGTTTATCTACTAGATTATGGACCTCGCCGACGCAGTATCTTTGCTGGGTATCTTTTCTGCATTGGCGGTTTTTGTATCCATCGCGCTGCTGTCCAGACTGATCTCGCTAAGAAAAAACATTGCTTCCACACGGCCGGCCGGCGGAATTGCTACCTATTTTCTGGATGACTCCGTATCGGAAAAGCTGTGCTCGATATGCCTTGGCAAGATCGGACTGTCCCCTGTTTCGGCCTGCGGATGCGGCAGGATATTCCACGACGGTTGCGCCTCCTCCTTGGACAGATGTCCCTACTGCGCCAGACCGTACGGGGGAATGGTCGTGAACGAACCGGAACGCCCCAGATGCCCCGTTTGCGGACGGTTTCTCGGAGGTAGCATATGCTCGTGCGGAGCCGTCTTCCCGAAAAGAGACGGCACCATGGAATGCTCTTGCGGCAACATCGTCGACTGCTCGCGACCGCTATGCGGAAAATGCGGTTCGCTGTACGAAAAAACGAAGGCCCGCCCCGACCGCGGGGGCAAGAATAAAACGTAAGCGGACCATTGGCATGGGATGACCGTCAAGAGCAAGCGCGGAAGGCGCAGATATATCGTGTTCGAGGTCGGGACCGAAGTCGACAAGACCTTGCTGACGCGTGCGACCTTCCGACCGGGCCATCATATCAAGGTCATATCGTGCGACGGGGGGTTTGCCGTGGTCAGATGTTCTCCGGCCGACACCTGCTGGGTCTCCGAAGCCGTGGCGTCCTCCTTCCCGGGCTCGGAACCTCTCAGGACTTCCGGGACACTGAAGTCCCTCAGGGACCGCTACAGCTCTCTGAAGAAGGAGAGGAGGCCCCCTCGGAACGCCGATAAGGGCTTGCACTGAAATAATATATACTGAATCCCCTGTCTACCCGCGAGCACTAAGGAGAAGCATCATGCAACCAGGACAAATGGCTTATGACAGGGGGATAACGGTTTTCTCCCCCGACGGAAGGCTCTTTCAGGTCGAATATGCCCGAGAAGCAGTGAAGAAGGGCACGACGACCATCGGGCTGAAGTACAAGGGCGGAGTGGCCCTCATCGTGGACAAGAAAGTGTCCAGCAAGCTTGTGGAGCCGGCCTCCATCGAGAAGATCTATGACGTGGACGAGCACATCGGTTGCGCGACGTCAGGCCTCGTGGCAGACGCGAGGATCCTCGTGGACGAGGCGAGGAAGAACGCCCAGGTCCACAAGATAACCTACGGCGAGAACATCTCCGTGGAGATGCTGGTGAAGAAGATCTGCGACTACAAGCAGAACTACACTCAATACGGTGGCGCCCGTCCCTTCGGGACCGCCATCCTGATGGCGGGCATAGACGACATGGGCATCAGCCTCTTCGAGACCGACCCCTCCGGCGCGCTGGTATCTTACAAGGCCACGTGCATAGGGTCCGGGCGCCCTGCCGTCATGGACGTGTTCGAGAAGGAGTACCAGGACGGCATGGAGTGCGTGGACGCGCTCAAGCTCGGCCTCAAGGCCCTCGGCAGCGCCCTGGAAGAGAAACCCGTCGCGGCGAGTGTGGAGATCGGAGTCGTGGAGACCGGTAAGAAATTCCGCAGGCTCTCCGAAGAAGAGATCTCCGACCTGCTCAAAGAGTGAAAGGGAAATGGTCGACCTCGAGAACGCCATAGTAGCCAGGCTGGAAAGCCACGGCGAAACATTCGAGATACTTCTGGACCCTGCGGCGATGGACCTCATCAAGCAGGGGAAACAGGTGGACCTCTCGGAATATCTGGCGGTCGAGGATGTCTTTAAGAATGCCGGGAAGGGCACCCGCCCACCCGAAGACAAGCTGAAGGAAGCTTTCGGCACCACCGACTCCGTCGCCGTGGCCAAAACCATCATCCAGAAGGGAGATGTGCAGATAACCACGGAACAGAGGAGGGACATGCTGGAGGCGAAACGCAGGCGGATAATAACCCATATCGCCGCCAACGCGATAAACCCTCAGACCAAACTGCCGCACCCCGCGCAGAGGATCGAGATCGCCCTGGAAGAGGCCAGGTTCCGTCCCGACCTGTTCAAACCCATGGACAGGGAGGTCGACGAGGCGATGAAGCTCCTCAGGCCACTTCTTCCGATAAGGTTCGAGAAGAGCAGGGTGGCCGTAAAGGTCAGCGGACCCGATTACGCCAGGTGCTACGAGGACATCGTGCACTACGGCATCGTAGAACGCGAGGAATGGGGAAGCGACGGTTCGTGGATGGGCCTTATGGAGGTCCCCGCGGGACTTACCTTGGAGCTGTCCGAGAAGCTGAAGCACAAGACCAAGGGAACGGCATCCGTAAAGGTGCTCAATTGATTTCAAGATGTGATAGAATGGACAATAACAACACGAAGAACGCCCGCGAGGTCGTCGTCCCAGGAGATAAATTGGACGGCGGGAACCTGAAAGCGGGAGAGAACACATACATGCTGGACGGCACGGTCCGCGCCGGCATACTGGGCGTAAAGATGGTACGCCAGAACACTGTCAGCGTAATTCCGCTGGGCGGACGCTACATGCCCGCCACGGGCGATACCGTCATAGGGATGGTCAACGACATCGGGTCTTCCAACTGGATGGTCGATATCGGCGCCCCCTATCCCGCTCCGCTCCACGTCAGCGAAGTACCTTGGAAGGTCGCCTTCGGCGACACCTCCAAATACCTCAACGTCGGGGACGTCGTGATGCTGAAGATCCTGATGGTTGACGAGAGCAACAAGATATCCGTTACAATGAAGGACTCCGGGCTCAGAAAACTTGAAGGCGGGAGGCTCGTGAAGATCTCCCACACCAAGGTCTCGAGGGTCATAGGCAAGAGCGGGTCGATGATCCAGATGATCAAGAACATCACCGACTGCCGCATATTCATCGGACAGAACGGACAGATATGGATCGACGGCGACGGCCTGAACGCCGACGTCGCGACCAAGGCAATAAAAATGATAGACGAGGAGACCGTAAGGTCCAACCTGACCGAAAGGGTCAAGAAATTTTTGGAAAAAGAGATCCCTCAGGGAGAGGAAGACAAAGAGAACGAAGAGGGAGATGAGTGATCATGAGCGGACACAGTGACATTGTATTGGTTGACGAGAAAGGAATAAGGATCGACGGCAGGACCGCTGAGGAGCACAGGGCCGTGAAGATCGAGGCAGGCGTCCTCAAGAACGCCGACGGATCGGCCTACGTCGAGATAGGAAAGAACAAGGTCCTCGCAGCAGTGTACGGGCCCAGGGAATGCCACCCCAGGCACCTGCAGAACCCCACCAAGGCCATCGTTCAGTGCAAATACAACATGGAGGCCTACTCGGTAGGCGACAGGAAGAGGCCCGGGACCGACAGGAGGTCCATCGAGATCTCGAAGATAACGGCGGAGGCTTTGGAGAACGTCATACTCACCGGCCTGTACCCCCGCGCGTCCATCGACGTGTACATAGAGATCCTTCAGGCCAACGCAGGAACCAGATGCGCCGGGCTGACTGCCGCATCGGTCGCCCTCGCAGACGCGGGAATACCCATGAGGGACATAATTCCCGCAATGGCCGCAGGAAAGGCCGACGGACATGTGCTTCTGGACCTCAACAAGGAAGAGGACAACTACGGCCAGGCGGACGTCCCCTTGGCCATCGTGCCGAGCACCGAGGAGATCGTACTCCTTCAGATGGACGGCAACATGACCCGCGAAGAGTTCGACCACGCGATCGAGATGGCGGTCGGCGGGTGCAAAGAGCTTTACGCCCTCCAGAAGGACGCCCTCCAGAGGCGTTACACCGTCGACGGAGAGGAGGATGATTCCGATGAGCAGTGAGATAATTTCAGAGATCAGGCGCGACTACATCGTCAACCTGCTGAAGGAAGGCAAGAGGACCGACGGCCGCGGAGTTGCGGACTTCAGGGACATAAAGTTCGAGGTGGGCCTCATTGAGAGCGCGGACGGTTCCGCCAAGGTGAGCCTGGGCGAGACCACCGTGATCGCGGGAGTTAAGATCCTCCCCGGCACGCCGTTCCCCGACACCCCCAACAGCGGAGTCCTGACCACCGGCGCCGAGCTCATCCCCATGGCCCATGCCTCTTTCGAGTCGGGGCCCCCCGGAGAGGACGCCATAGAACTGGCACGTGTCGTCGACCGCGGAATACGCGAATCCGGCATGATAGACGTCCAGAAACTCTGCATCACCCCCGGACAGGAGGTCTGGATGTGCTACATCGACATCTACGTGATCGATTACTGCGGAAACCTGTTCGACGCCTGCAACCTCGCGGCCGTCCTGGCGATCAAGAACGCCATCGTTCCAGCGGAACAGTACGGCAAGGGCGAGAACTATCCCATGCCGGTCACCTGTACTCCGATCTCAGTCACAGCGGCCAAGATAGGAAAAGACTTAATATTAGACCCAAATTTCGACGAAGAGCACATTGCCAATGCACGTCTGACGATTGCGACGGACGATGACGGCAACTTCAGAGCCATGCAGAAGGGCGGTCAGGGTTCGATCACCCTCGACGAGCTCAGCTCCTGTCTCGACATGGCCGTGGAAACAGGAATCAAAATCAGAAAAATAATCGGGTGATATGAATGTCTAAAAGAACCAACAAGGCCGGTAGCTCCGGAAGGTTCGGCGCCAGGTACGGTGTCATCGTACGCAACAGGGTCAAGTCCATCGAGGCCCAGCAGAAGATGAGACACGAGTGCCCAGTGTGCCACCACACGTCTGTTAAAAGAGTAAGTTCCGGGATCTGGGAGTGCAGCCGCTGCAACACGAAGTTTGCGGCGCAGGCCTACACCCCCAACACCAAGAAAGAGATCTCCAGAGTATCGGAGCAGTGAGGCGTCCGCATGTACAGGTGCGCTAAATGCAACGAGCCCATAAGGAACGTCAACGCCCTGGGCCTCCAGTGCGAGAAGTGCGGCTCGAAGATCTTCTTCAAGGACAGACCGAACATCAAGAAGGTCCTTAAGTCAGACTGATGATATGCTGACCGCGGTCCTCGTCATCGGTTCCGGAGATGCCGACAGCATTGTCGCATCCGTCGGTCCCGAGACGGGAGACCTCCCGCGCACCCGGGTGACCGTGCGCTCGGAAGGAGATTCCGCTGTGGTGGAGATCGCCGCCGCGGACTCTTCCGCAATGAGGGCCGCGCTAAACTCATATCTAGAATGCATAGCGATCACGGAAGATATAGAGAATATCATAAGGTGAAACAATGAACGGAATCAGCCCCCAGCTCCAGAACCAGATAACACAGTTCCAGCAGGTGCAGCAGCAGCTGCAGAACGTCAGCACCCAGAAAGTACAGATGGAGGCCCAGCTCAGAGAGCTCCAGCGCACCTTGGAGGAACTCGGCAAGGCGACCGGGGACGTCTACAAGAGCGTAGGGTCCCTTCTTATGAAGGTCGACGACAGAGAAGCCCTGAAACTGGACATCGAGGACTCAGTGGAGACCATGGACGTGAGAGTGAAAAGCCTGGACCGCCAGGAGAAAAGTCTCCGCGAGAAATACCAGTCCCTCCAAGAGACCATAAATAAGGCCATGGGCAACGCCTCGGCCGGCGCGGAACAGTAAACACATTACGGGCCCCGGCCCGAATACACACTTTTTTAGACACTTAACAGCACTCCAATAAATTTAAAAGCGAGATATACCTCAATGCTTCATGGATGCCCTGCGCGTAGAGAACGTGCATAAAATATACGGGAACATCGAGGCCGTCAAGGGAATAAACTTCTCTGTCAAAGAGGGAGAGATCTTTGGCCTCATCGGACCGAACGGCGCCGGGAAGACCACGGCGCTTAGGATGATCTCGACGCTCATAACCATAACTTCCGGAAAGATAACCGTCTGCGGATACGATGTCGCCGCCCAGGGGGACGACGTAAGAAAATCCATAAGCTATCTGCCCGAGGACGCGGGCGCCTACAAGGACCTGACGGGACGCACCTATCTGCGCTTCATCGCGGGCTTCTTCACCGACGGCGAGGAGACAGAAAAAATGACCCAGAGGGGGATGGACATCGCCAACCTGGGAGACCGCATCGACAGCAAGGTCAACACTTACAGCAAGGGCATGATGAGACGCCTGCTCATCGCAAGGGCGATAATGACCTCACCGCGTTTCGCCATCATGGACGAGGTAACATCCGGATTGGACGTGATGAACGCGCACGACATCAGGGAGCTGATCCGGGAGATAGCCGGGTCCGGAGTTACGGTTCTCCTCTCCTCGCACAACATGTATGAGGTCGAATCCCTGTGCGACCGCGTCGCCATGATCAACAAGGGAGAGATCATCATGCAGGGGACTCCCGCGGAGCTCAAGGCGAAATACGACGCTAAAAACCTTGAAGAGGTCTTCATCAAGGGGGTGAAGTCCGTTGAACAATCTGTTTAACCTGGTCAAGAAAGAGCTCAGGGAGCTGATGACCCTCGAGTCCCTAATCTCGATAGCGGTCGTCATGATACTGTTCGTAGGTCTGGGATATATGATCAGCGACCAGACCGAACAGGCCATGGAGCCCGTCAGGATGGGCGTGATAAACTACGACGATCAGAGTTCTTCCACATATTACGACACTGTCAATTCCGCGTTGGACGGGATGTACGATCCCGCCACCAGGGACCAGTACCTGATCAAGCTGTACCCGTCCTCCATACTGACCGACGAGGAGACGATCTCGCTGATGCAGGAGAAGGGCCTCTCTAACCTTCTGGTGGTGAGCCCTGACTTCAGCGACAATATCGATAACGGGACACAGGGTAAGATCAAAGCTTACTACATATCCGCAAACACCGGTGCGTTCGGAGGGATCGATTCCGATTCCGTCCAGGTTTTCGTGACCGTTGTCAACGGAGCCGTTTCGACGGAGCTCATGAATAACGAGCTTTCCGTCACTCCGGAGGAGGCCGCGTTCCTGAAGAGCCCGGTCTCCTTCAGCATGCCTGACAACTACACATACATCAACGGAAAGCTGTATTCGGACATAACGCCGTCCGCCATAAGCGGGGCGATGATGACCCAGACCCTGATGGTCCCGATAATAATCATGATCGTCATCATGGTCGTCGGCAGCATAGTGATATCATCTATGGGCACCGAGAAGGAGAACAAGACCCTGGAGACCCTGCTTACGTTGCCCGTGAAGAGGACGACGGTCGTCAGCGGCAAGATCCTCGCATCGGGGATAATGGGTCTGGTATACGGCGCCGCGTACATGGTCGGAATGTATGCTTACATGAGCGCCATGACCGCAAGCGCGGGTGCCGTGAACCTCGCGGACTACGGACTGGTGCTGGAGCCCGTCGACTGGGTCATCACGATGCTCATGATGTTTGTATCCATCCTGTGCGCGCTGGGACTGTGCATGATACTGGGCGCCTTCGTCAAGAACTACAAGAGCGCGCAGACCATGACGCTGCCTATATCCGTCGTCGCGATGATCCCCATGTTCGTCTTCATGTTCGTCGGCTGGAACTCGCTGCCGGCCGCGATGCAGGCCGTCATGTTCGCTATACCGTTCTCCCACCCGATGATGGTGATGCAGAACCTGATGTTCGGAGATTACGTCCTGGTCTTCGCCGGTCTGATCTACTGTGTGGCGTTCGCCGCCGTGACCGTGCTCATTACCGTAAGGCTCTACAACTCCGACATACTGCTCGTCGGCTTCGGACAGACCAGGCTCGGGAGGATCTTGGCAAAGTACAAAAAAGCGGACTGAGTACAGGGTCCATGGGACGATACAAAGAGCTCGCGGAGGCCATGCGGCACGGGAAGAAAGCGATACTGGTGCACAGCAACGCCGACACGGATGCCATCGGCTCCGCCTACGGGCTTTACAGGTGCTTACCCGATTGCACCATCTGCGCATGCGGAGGGGTCGACTACGTGGCCAACGTTGTGGCTGATAAATTGAAGATCCCGTTGACCGATGAGTACGACCCGTCCGACTACGACCTCACCGTCGTGGTGGACACATCGTCCCCTGAGCTTCTCAGCGTCTCTGTGCCGGAGGGCAGCATCGTTATAGACCACCACATACCCACCGGCAAATGGGAAGGGATGAGGGTGTTCTGCGACAGCCGCAGCGTATCCTGCTGCGAGATAGTTGCGGAGATAATCCGCGAGACCGGAACGAAAATAGACAAAGAGACCGGACTTGCGCTTCTCGGGGGAATGCTCACGGACAGCGGACATTTCCAATTCTCGAATTCCGACACCCTCAGACATTTCGCCGAGATAATGGACGAGGGCGGCGTGGCGATGGACGAGGCGATCTCCGCTACGCGTGCAAACATCAGGATGTCCGAAAGGACGGCGGTGCTGAAGACGATGGAGCGCGTGAAGTTCGAACGCGTCGGCGACATGATCGTAGCTTCGGCCGTGGGAAGCAGCTTCGAAGCTTCTGCATGCAGAGCAGTAACGTCGGCGGGCGCCGACGTGGTGTTCGTAGGCACCCAGAGAGACGACCTTTTCAGGATAAGCGCCAGGGCGACCCAGGAGATGGTCCGTAGGGGCATCAACCTGGGAGAGGTCCTTGAGAACATCGGTTCCGAGATAGAATGCGACGGAGGCGGCCATATCGGCGCTGCGGGACTTTCGGGAATCGGAGATGTGGAGGCGGTGCTGGGAATGTGCGTCTCCAGAACGATGGACTCCTTCCGCCACATAAAGGCGGACATGGGCTGCGGGCCCGAGCTGTGATCACATCTTTCCGAGTTTCACCAGGACCTCTTTCAGGGCCTCGAGGTTCTCTGGTCTCTTCCCGAAGTAGTCGGAAACAGGCTTCAGGGTCTCTGCCAGAGCATCGGAAACTCCGTTCTTGAGGTCCAGGGGGAAGAGCGATCCGCCGAAATATGCCTCTGTCAGCTCCTCATAGCTGTCATATGCGACCATGCCGCCGAATTTCTCGGGGCGGTCGATGACGAGCCTCCCCATGCGGGGGAATATTACGTAACGGCACAGCATGAGCACAGGGTTGGTGTCCTCGGCCTCTTTTTCCTGGGGGCAGAACGCCTTCTTCATTTTTCTCGAGATCTCTTCCTTGGAGTCATGGATGGTGATGTTCCTGTCCGGTTTGCTCTTGGACATCTTCGACTCTGCGGGGTCCATCCTGTTGCCCCCTCCGAGGCCGGGCAGCAACGGGGTGTGCAAAGCTATCGGCTTCCTCCATCCCAGCTTGTCGGCGGCGTCCCTGGCGAGCATGTGCGCCCTCCTCTGGTCCATCCCCGCGTAGGCGAGGTCGACGTCCATGCAGAATATGTCCGTCACCTGGAGTATCGGGTAGAATATCTTCGAAGTGTCCACCTCGGCCTCGTCCTCGGAACGGCCCATGATTGTCATGGACCTTTTCACCCTGCTGAGGGATGTGGCCTTTGCGACGACTATGACCTTTTCCCAGTAGCCCGTGTCGCTGACAAGGTCGCTTGCGTACCTGTATTCGACCTTGTCGGACGGAACTCCCAGTGCCGTGAAGCAGTCCTGCATGTATCTGGCACAGGTCCTTATGTTCTCGATGTCCCCGCCCAGCTTATCGTTGATGGACGCATGCCAGTCCGCCCAGAATATCGTGACTTTGAACCCCGCGTCCGCAAGGTCCCTGATCTTGGACGCCACGAGGACCCAGCCCATGTGGACAAGGCCGGAGGGCTCGAACCCGATATAGGCGGTGGGGTGCTCCTTCGTCCTCAGAAGGTCCATGAGCTCTTCCTCCGTTACTATCTCTTCCGCGTTCCTTGTTATCAGTTCGTACCTTTCGGTGGCATCCATTTTATCGTTGCTGTTATCGTACCTTCCCTTAAATATGTCTCCTTTTAAGAACAGGTAAATAACCACATCGCCGTGCACGTTCAGTGTACGAGCTTCTGAGAAAGAGCTTTATGGCCAGCCCTGTGATCGACAGGAACGGCTACCCGTATTTCGTCAATCCCATAAGCGACGGCGTTCCCCGCGTGGACCCCGCACTTCTGAACGAAGTCGTGGAGGGGCTGATTGACCTGGGAGATTTCGACTGCGACGTCATACTCGCGCCGGAGGCTATGGGCATCCCGCTGGCCGTGCCAATATCCCTAAGGCTGGGCATCCCCTACAGCATAGTAAGGAAACGCGGTTACGGGCTTCCCGGAGAAATAATCATAGACAGGAGCACCGGCTATTCTTCAGGAAGTTTGTATATAAACGGACCGGGAAGAGGCGACAGGGCCGTGATAGTCGAGGACACCCTCAGCACCGGCGGGACCGTGAGGGCCCTCGCCCTTGCGCTGGCCTCCCACGGCATCAGGCTCGTGGAGGTATTGGCGGTCTTCGATAAGACCGGGGACCTCGCAGATGCCGTGCCGGGTGTCCGTGTGAAGGCGATGCTGCGCGTGGGAGTGAGGGACGGCAAACCGTTCCTGGATTGCTAACTGTAGATATCCGCATATATACCGCACGGCGACAGATCTTAGGCCATGGGTACGGACGTCCTGCTTCTTGTATCGCTGATGAGCATGGCGGGGGCCCTGATGGGCGCGGTGACCGGACTGGTGCCTGGCATTCACGTCAACACGCTGGCCGCTTTGATGCTGGTCTCGTATCCCTCGGTCTCGTCCTTCGTTTCGGGGTTCGCGGAGCCCGAGACAGTGCCGATCCTCGTGTCCGCATGCATTGTATCCGCATCTGTGGTCCATTCTTTCCTTGATTTCATCCCTTCGGTCTTCATAGGCGCACCGGACCCCGACGAAGCGCTGACAATGCTGCCGGGCCACAGGCTGCTTATGGAGGGGAGGGGCATGGAGGCCGTCAGGGCCGCCGCGGTCGGAAGCGCGGTCGGATCCTTTTCAGCGGTGATTCTGTCGGTGCCGGTCCAGTATATCATGCTGAAAGGCGCGGCGGCGATCATGGACGACCTGACCCTGGCCGTCGTGGTATTCGTCTCCGCGGTGGTTATTTTTTCTGCCAAAGGGTTTCGGGGAAGACTGTTGGCCGCCGTCCTTTTTGCCGCGTCCGGAATAATGGGGCTTGTATGTGCGATCCCGGAGATGCCTTCCTCCGGGATCTTCGGAGAAGGGACTCTGCTGTTCCCACTGCTTACGGGTCTTTTCGGGGTGCCGCCGCTGCTCGCATCCGCGAGGTCCGGGAGCTTCCCGGAACAGCGTGACCGTCCTAAGAGCCCAGTAGGTCCCCTGCCCGGCCTTAAGGGCGTGTTGACCGGCTGCATCGCAGGATGGTTCCCGGGAATAACTGCGACCGCGGGGGCGGCGCTTTCCGCCGGCGTGTCACGCGAGGACAGCCCGGAGAACTTCATATCCCTGGTGGCATCGATAGGCACAGTCACATCGGTGTTCTCCCTGGTCACGTTATCGGTGACTGGTAGCGGAAGGTCCGGCACATCTGCAGTTGTCAAAGAGATTATGCAGGGGGGGCTGGAAGGCTTCTGCTCCGGAGGTTTCATGCTCATTCTTGTGGCGGTTTGCCTGGCGTCGGCCCTCGGATACGCCATGACCATCGCCGCAGGGCGCGGGATATCTAAGCTGACGATGGGGCTCGACCCTCGGAAGACTAACATGGGGGCCCTGATCCTGATATCTTCACTGGCACTTATTATGACCGGGACCTGCGGGTTGGCCGTTCTTGCCACGGCTGCCCTTCTGGGACTGGTCCCACAGTCGGAAGGGTCCGGACGCATACCACTCACGGGATGCCTTATCGTCCCGGTCATAATAGGCGCCCTTTTCTGAATCAGAGGCGCCCGGAAGCTTTACCGAGGAACCGCTCTATATCCACTATTACCCTTTCGTGGGTCCCTCTGGCTATTTCGCCGGCACCGTCTCTGACAGTGAAACTGAACGTGAGATGACGGCGGTCTACCTTCACTAGCTCCGTCTCGCATGTCACCGCGGACCCCAGAGGCGTGGGGGCGATGTGGTCCAGGACCGTCCTGCTTCCTACCGAACATGTGCCGGATTCAAGGAGGTCTATAACCGACATATATGCCGTTTTCTCCATCAGCGCAGAGAGTGCGGGGGTCGCATACACCATCTGGGTCCCGCTCCCGACGTGGACGGCCGTCTTGTCCTCGGTCACCTTTTCGGAGACCTTTCCTTTTATTCCCGCCGACAAACTCTGGTTGCCTTCTTCCATATTTTTCACCGAGAGTGCAACATACTATAGGTTTTAATTATCACGCGCGGATTCGGGTCCGATGGGACCAAACGAGTTAGCTTTAGCATTGAGCAGCCTCAGAGAGAAGATAAGACGGGACGAGACCACGGAAGACGGCCGCGTTCCGGAGATCTGTTCGGACGAGGCACTCCGGGAGATAGCGTACAGGATGCCTTCCACCCCGGAAGAGATAGAATCGATACATGGCCTGGGGCCCGGATTCGTGGATGAACACGGCGGTGCGTTCCTGGAATTGCTCGAGAGATGCCGCTCCGGCAATGGAGGGAGCTCCGGCATGGGCAAGAGGACTGCAGAAACGCTTCGCGAGCTCGAAAAGAAATTGGTCAACATAAACAAGAACAACAGGATGCTATACCAGGGAAGGCTTGGCAAAAGCGTCACTTTGGATCTGACAGGGATCATCGGACCTGAATTCTCCGATGTTTTGTTCGGTAACAAACGTTCAGTAAGACTCTGCGACTCGGCCGCGGACCCGGGGCAGATTAAGATATACAGGGCCCTCAACGATATGATCAGAGAGGTGAACCGCAGCAGCAGGGATACGGGGCAGTACGACCTTTTCATCGCCTATCCCTTCGTTCAGGGCAGGATGCCCGGAGAGGATTTTGACATTAGGGCCCCTCTGGCACTGTTCCCCGTACGCCTAGACAGGGACTCCCGGTACGTCACGCTGACGGTGGACAGGGACCGAGACCCCGTATTCAACGGCACTCTGGTGCTAGCTTACATAAAATTCGCCGGCGAGAACAGGCCCATGCCGAACCTGGCCATTGAAGATTGCAACGCAGAGGACTTTTTCAGAAGGATCCTGGACTTCTATTCCGGCCAGGGGATATCCATGGAGCCCTGCGAAGGCGCCCCTGTCCTGTTCAAGGAGTACAGGTCCGGCGAGTTTCCGAAATACCTCCCCGGCGACCTGAAAATGATTCCCAACCTCGTGCTGGGACGATACTCTTCCTACTCTAGCTCCATCCAACTGGACTTCGACCGCATCATTGAGAGCGGCGACATCAACGAGGTCCTGGACGACCTCATCACGGACCTGGGGCCCGGCGACTTCTACGATGAGGGCAAGGCGCCCCTGTCCGGGGTTCAGATCAAAGAAAAAGGACTTGAAGCGTCGGAAAAAGACCTGCTCTATGTCAACCCTCTGAACAGCGCACAGGAGAATGTGCTTACAGGCATACAGAAAAACAAGGAACTCGTCATCCAGGGACCTCCGGGGACCGGTAAGTCCCAGGTTATCACGGGCCTGATAGTTTCCGAGATCATGCGTGGAGGCAACGTTTTGATGGTGTCCGAGAAGAAGACCGCCCTCGACGTCGTCTATTCCAGACTGGGCACGCTGTCGAAATACTGCGTGATGGTGGATGATGCGGCGGACAAAGAAGAGTTCTATTCACAGATAAGACGCATTCTTACGCCCTCCCCTCAGCGCCGCGGAGCCAACCTCGACGAGGTCTCCGACGCGGTGGACCGGGACGTGGAGATACTGAGCGGCATAGCCTCCCGCATGTACGAACCGGACTCGTTCGGAATAGCGCCTCACAAGCTCTATTCCATGGACCGTTGGCTCGACCTCGCGGACAGGCACCAATATGAGGAATACAAGGAGCTGAGGGACGGCGTTCCCACAAAAATCCTGTCGCTGGCATATCCGGAAGTCAAAAGGCTCCACAAGATGTTCTCCGACCCCACCACCCTGCGCGGATTCAGAGAGTACCACGAATGCGTCGCACGCAACCCTTGGATCAAGGATATGAAGCCGGACCTTTCCGAATACGATATCGGTGAGATCAAAGTGATGCTTTCGGGCTTCATCGACAGCGTAAAAGCATGGAGGTCCAAGAACGCGATATCCCGTTCCATGGGCAGGAAGAGGGTCGAGCAAGAAGCCGAGAATATCCTCGCCCGCGGTTTCGGGCCCTACGACGAGAAGATGCTGCAGAATCTTGTGGACGATCCCGAAAAAATCCTTGTGGCACTTGATGATTACAACATGTTCTCGGAGCGCGGTACCTCATACAACCGCATGACGGACAACGAGAGGACTTACGGGAATACCCTGATGAACCTCACCGCTTCCATGAAGTATCAGCCGCAACAGTGCAACGACCAGATACTGAAATACGTTCTGAACGAGCGCCTACAGAGGTTCGATGCCGAGAACAAGGACCTTATGCAGCATATCCAGGACTTCGACCGCATTGTCTCCGACATGGACTCCAAGATACGGGAAAAGATGGATATGTCGAAATCATCGGCAGAACAGAAATTCCAGGAATGTCTGGGAAACGTGATAGAGTCCAAGAGGCGCGGAGATATAGCCAGGATCGCCGAGAGCAAGCGCAAGTGGAACATCAACAAGTTCGTTGAACGCTACAATTACGAGCTATTCAGAGGGGTCAGGGTGTGGCTCATGACGCCCGATGCTGTGTCGGAGGTGCTGCCCCTCAGGATCGGGCTTTTCGACCTCGTCATCTTCGACGAGGCTTCGCAGATGTACGTGGAAAGAGGGATACCCGCCATATACCGCGCCAAGAAGGTCGTTATCGCAGGGGACCACAAGCAGCTGAGGCCCAGCAGCCTGGGTTTCGGCCGCATCGACAACGACGAGTCGGCGGAAGAAGACGCCGCCGCCCTCGAAGAGGAGAGCCTCCTAGATCTGGCCAGGGCGAGGTACGATTCGATACTTCTCAATTTCCACTACCGCTCGAGGTACGAGGAGCTCATAGCGTTCTCCAACTACGCCTTCTACGGAGGCCGTCTTTACGTTTCGCCGAACATCTCTGAACCGTCGAAACCTCCCATCGAGGTCCACAGGGTGAACGGGATCTGGGACGACACCAGGAACATGGCCGAGGCGAGGAAGATAATTGATCTTCTGAGGGAGTTCTTCATGAACAGACGCAACAACGAGACCGTCGGGGTTATAACCTTCAACGCGGCCCAGAGGGACCTTATAAACGATGTTCTGGACGACGAATGCGTAAAGGACCCCACGTTCGGACGTATAATAAACGACGAGATGAGAAGGTTCGACAACGGGGAGGACGTCGGCCTCTTCATAAAGAACATCGAGACCGTGCAGGGCGACGAACGCGACGTTATAATGTTCTCCGTGGCCTACGCGCCCAACAGCGAAGGCAAGATGATGCAGAGGTTCGGCTGGTTGAACAACCGTGGCGGGGAGAACCGCCTCAACGTGGCCATCAGCCGCGCCAAGAGGAAGATCCACATCGTCACATCCATCGAACCTGAGGACCTGAAGGTCGAAGAGACCATGAACGCCGGGCCGAAGATATTGAAGAAATACTTGCAGTACGCGAGAGCTATAAGCGACGGGGACAAACGTATGGCCGACAGCGTCCTACGTTCTTTCAACGACGACCGGTGGAAGGAGGCCCCCATTATCGAATCGGAGAGCGGGATATCGGACAGGGTCTACAACTCCCTGGTGCGCAAGGGCTACACCGTCGACCGCCATGTGGGGATCGGCGGATACCAGATAGACCTGGCCGTCAAGCAGAACGGGAACTACATCCTGGGGATCGAGTGCGATAGCCACCTTTACGAGATGTCTCAGTCCACCAGAGAGAGGGACTACCACAGGCAGAAATATCTGGAATCGAACGGATGGAGCATCCACAGAGTGTGGACCCCGGGGATGTGGAAGGACCCGGAACGCGAGATCTCGAAGATAGTGAAGGCCATCGAGAACCGTAACTGAATTTCAAATACTTCGAATCCGATGCACGACCATGGCTAGGACCATCCTTAAGATCCAGGGCATGACCTGTGAAATGTGCTCCAAGAAGGCAGAGGAATCCCTCAGGGCCGTAAGGGGAGTGTCCGAAGTGTCCATAGACCTGAAAAAGGGATTGGCCACTGTCGTTCACGGGGAGGTTGCAGAAAAAGACCTCGTCAGGGCCGTGGTGGACGCGGGGTACAGAGCGGAGGTGAGGCGCGGTCTCTTCGGTTGAGGACCGTGAGAGGACGACCCTTCGCATCGCCGGAATGTCCTGTTCCGCATGCGCAGGGAGGATCGAGAGATCGTTGCAGTCCGCTCACGGGGTTTATGATGTGGCGGTAAACTTCGGGAACAGCGTAGCCGCCGTCAGTTTCGACCCATCGAAAACGGACAAGTGCGAGCTGATAAGGATTATAGAAAAAGCAGGATATTCCACCATCGAAGGCGACCCGGAAACCATTGCCAGGGCCGAAGCGGAAGAATCACGGCGAATGAAACGCGACCTTATGGTCGCAGTGCTGTTCACGGTCCCGCTGTTTCTTTTGGCCATGGCGGACATGTTCGCCGGGATTCCTTGGCTTTCCGATGAACGGCCCCTGCTGGCTATGATAGAGCTGTTGATCTGCGTACCGGTGATATACGCCGGAAGGAGGTTCTACATACGCGGATTCCCCGCCCTTTTTGCGGGAAATCCTTCGATGGACTCCCTTGTTGCGCTCGGTACTTCGGCATCCTTCCTCTATGCACTATGGAATACGGCGATGCTTCTTATCGGCCAGCCTGCGGACGGCCTCACCTATGAGTCGGCCGCGATGATAATCACCCTCGTTTCGGTCGGAAAGTATTTAGAGGCCCGTTCCAAGATCAAGACGGACTCCGCCGTAAGGGCCCTGATGAAGCTCCAGCCGGACACCGCGACCGTGATAAGGGAAGGGGTGGAAATCGAGGTGCCCATTTCGGAAGTCGTTAAGGGAGATAGACTCTCGGTTAAACCGGGAGACCGAATACCTGCAGACGGAAAAATCATATCTGGTACATCATCTGTAAATGAATCTATGCTTACCGGAGAAAGCATGCCTTCCCCCAAAACCGAAGGGGACGACGTCTTTGCCGGCACGGTAAACGGAACAGGAGGCTTCCTGATGGAGGCCTTCGGCACCGGAAGTGACACCGTGCTCCATCAGATAATCTCCATGATAGAGACGGCACAGGGCACGAAGGCGCCCGTTGCCAGGATCGCCGACCGCGTCGCCGGCGTATTCGTTCCTGTGGTAATAATCACCGCAGTTGCCGCTTGTGCGGTCTGGATCTTATCAGGTGAGTCGCTGGGATTCTCGCTCACGGTGCTCATTTCCGTGCTTGTTATATCGTGTCCCTGCGCCCTGGGGCTGGCTACCCCCATGGCCATAACCGTGGGGACCGGCATGGCTGCGGACAGGGGGATCCTTTTTAAGAACGCCTCTGCCCTCGAGAGGGCCGCGGACATCGACACCGTAGTCCTTGACAAGACCGGCAC
Source organism: Methanomassiliicoccaceae archaeon UBA421 (assembly GCA_002498365.1). Taxonomy (GTDB): domain Archaea; phylum Thermoplasmatota; class Thermoplasmata; order Methanomassiliicoccales; family Methanomethylophilaceae; genus VadinCA11. Next base: position 59,379 of record DAHB01000005.1, read on the forward strand.
GATCACCATGGGTTCACCGGAGGTGACGGGAGCAGTGTCCAGGAAGGACAGGGGCAGGCTGATCGCCATGGCCGCCTCCGTTGAAAGCGGTTCGGAGCATCCTATCGCTTCCGCCGTGGTCTCCTATGCCGGGAAGGAGGGCATAACCATACCCGGCCACAGCGGCTTCTCCTCCGTCACCGGAGGAGGCGCCAGAGGGACCGTTGAAGGAAAGGAGGTGGTCATCGGGAGCCCAAAGCTTATGGCCGAGATCGGCTGCGACATATCGGAATACCGCGACGATGCGGAATCGTTCGCTTCCCGGGCGATGACGTTCTTCTACGTTTCGGAAGACGGAGCGCCTCTGGGGATCATCGCGGTATCCGACCCCGTCAGGCCAGAATCCGGGTTCGCGGTGTCGCGCATAAAGGCCAACGGAGCAGAGGTCATCATGGTCACCGGAGACAACAAGGCCACCGCCGATGCAGTCGCCAGGGAAGTCGGCATAGATAGGGTCGTCTCCGATGCCGCACCGGGAGACAAGCTGGAGGTGGTGAAGGAGCTTCAGACCGAGGGAAGATACGTGGCTGTCGCGGGCGACGGCATCAACGACGCGCCTGCTCTGGCACAGTCGGACCTTGGCCTTGCGGTCCGCAACGGGACCGATATAGCGATGGATTCTGCGGACGTGGTGATGATGACCGACGACATAAGGTCCATCCCGGCCTCGATGGAGCTGGGGAAGGCGACCATGAAGAACGTCAAGCAGAACCTCTTCCTGGCCTTCATCTACAATCTGGTGGCCATACCGGTCGCCGCAGGCGCCCTCTTTCTGTTCGGGATCGGCGAAGTCTCCATGATGCCTATGATCTCCGCGGCGGCCATGTCCGCATCCTCTCTCCTAGTGGTCACCAACGCGCTGAGGCTCAGGGGATATGCTCCCGAGAGCCTTTCACCAGCTTGATCACGTTGAGAGTGCCGGAGCTTCGGCCGACGGCCGCGTTGGTTTCTGCGATCTCCAGAGGATACGCGTGCATCGGCGAGTCCGTGACGAGTGTCTCGTATTCTCCCCCCTCGCCGATGACGCTGACACCATGTTTCCGGTTCAGCGCCTCCAGGTCGCGGATTGCCTCCTCGTCAATCTCCCTGCCCAGCCACTCGGGCCCGAACCCTTCGGCGTAATAGCCGATCACCACGGCCCTTATTCCGGAGGAGACGATCTCACGGAGCATCATGCTCTGGTCCTTCCTCCACATCGGCGAGAACACCGTCAGGCCCAGCTCTCCGCACACGCGGTTTACCCTGTCCCACTGGTAATCCGACCATACCGCGCCGACCACGACCCCGTCGATGTCAAGGCCTGAGAGGGCTGCCCTGAGCCCTGCCATGTCCCCTTCCTCCGTTCCGTCGGTCGAGCCGGCGATATGCTGCCTGTCCATCGCCTCCGCCATGGCCGGGACGTTCCCTATGTTGGGAACATGGAATATCCAAGACATGCCGCTCAGAGGACTGATGCTCACCAGGTACGGCACCTCGTATCCGGACTGGAGCATGGCGTACATGGAGAACGCAGAATCCTTTCCGCCGGAGAAGAGGGAGGCTAGACGCATGCGACTGCTAGGCGCTCAGGTTAAATTAACATATCTCCATGCGCGGGCATGAAAGTAGCAGAAATCACGCGAGACATGTTCGCCGAAGCCGTCAAAAAGAACCCTGTGGCGGTCTTCGTGATAGGCGCGACGGAGGCCCACGGGCCCCACCTTCCCCTCAACAGCGACACGGTCCAGCCGATGTGGGTCGCCGAGGAGCTCGACCGCAGGTTCGACAACCTTCTGGTCCTGCCGCCCATGAACTTCGGGGTCCACTCATCCACCAGGAACATGCCCGGAACAGTGGCTATATCCTTCGACACGATGAGGTCTGTGACCTATGATGTGCTTACGTCTCTTTTCGAAAAGGGGGTCAGAAAATTCCTCGTCATGACCGGACATGCAGGGAGCGCCCATATGACGGCTTGTTCGGAGGCATGCAAGCGCTTCGTTAAAGAGACGGGAAGCAAAGTGATATTCCTCACAGACTACGACGTGGCCGAAGAACACCCCAGCGTCCGCGGCATCAAAGGCGACGGGCACGCCGGCCTCCTGGAGACCTCCCGCGTCATGGCGGTCTGTCCGGAACTTGTCGGTAAGGAACGCCCGATAGGATTATACTCGGACCACGGTTTCCTGGTCCTCGCCAATGCGGAGGTGTGCTTCCCTGAGGGGCTGGCGGGCGACACGACGAACGCGTCTGCGGAGCTCGGGGATGCTGTCAACCGCTATGTTGCGGATAAAATCGAAGAGATGATCAGAAATGACCTTGTCTGAAAGCGATGTGATGAAGAAGGCCGCGGCCGAGAAGGCGGCCGACGAGTACATCAAAGACGGCATGACGGTGGGGCTCGGAACGGGCTCCACGGCGTTCTTCGCCATAAAGAGGATAGGCGAGAGGGTGACCGAGGAAAAGCTCTCCCTGAGCTGCGTGTCCACTTCCGAGAAGAGCGCACAGCTCGGCAGGTCCTTCGGACTGAACGTGGTTCCCTTCGAAGGCACCGGCCCGATAGACGTCACCATCGACGGTGCGGACGAGATCGATCCCCGGCTCCAGCTCATCAAAGGGCTTGGGGGCGCCCTGCTGATGGAGAAGATCATCGCCGCGGCCACTGAGACCGAGGTAATAATCGCCGACAGCTCTAAGCTAGTGGATGTGCTGGGCACGACCTCCCCGCTTCCGGTGGAGGTGCTCCGCTTCGGGTACGAGCGCACCAAATACGCACTTGAAAAACAGGGCTGCAAGGCAACCCTCAGGACCAAGGACGGCGAGATATTCATCACCGACGGGGGGAACTACATCTACGACTGCGACTTCGGCCCCATCGAACGCCCATTCTTCCTGGAGTCCCGCCTGAACATAATCCCCGGCGTTATAGAGAACGGGCTTTTCCTGAACACCGCCTCAGTGGCGATCGTAGCGAGAGGACCGGACGAAGTGGATACCCTCAGACGAACCTGAGGTGCCTCAGCCCTTCCTCGATCTCCGATATCCTGTTCCGTGCCATCCTCTCGATCTCGTCCGCGATCGTGTCGAAAGCTTTGGACAGCCTGTACTTGTGCCTGGGCCTCCCCTTGGTGTCGGACCGCATCTGCTCTGTCGCGAGCCATCCCAGCCCGTCAAGGTCCTTTATGGCCGCCGAGACGCTGGGCTGTCCGATCCCGAGCGCGGATTCCAGATCGTCGGACGTAGCCTCGCCGTGACAGGCCATATAGATGAGGACCTTGGCGCTGTTGCGACGCATGTTGAGGGCCACCAGCAGACTCTCGGCGGGACCTCCGTCTTCTCCGGACATATACTTTTTATCGGGATTTGCGCATATATTAATGTTTGCACTGCTTTATATTTAGATGGATATAACTGACAGCGACATACATCCAATAGACCGCGGAAGGACGGAAAGTTCGTCTTTATTATACTGATATTGCGATATTATGATATACGAGGAAGGCAGTGGTCCCCCTTGTATTTCTGGATAAGCTGTTTTACCTGACGTTATACTCGCGTAATAGTATAGGCCGAAGGGTGAGCTTATTTATATGTCCTCGATATTAGCACGTTCCGTCCCAACAGACGAGGTGACTTGATAATGAAAATGCCCAGGGCTATCAAGACTTACTGTCCTTTCTGCAAGACCCACACCATGCACGACGTGGAGAGGGTCAAGAAGAAAAAGGCCAGTGAGCTCAAATGGGGTCAGAGGAGATTCAGAGAAGTAACATCCGGTTACGGAGGTTTCCCCAGGCCTAAACCAGAAGGAAGAGAAAAACCGACCAAGAGAGTGAACATCCGTTACAGATGCACCACGTGCAAGAAGGCACACCTCACAAGCTGCATCAGAGCCAAGAAGTTCGAACTTACGGAGTGATTTCATGACCGGTGATTTTGTTAAAATTAAATGTCCGGACTGCGGAAACGAGCAGATCGCCTTCAGAAGGGCCGCCACCGAGGTCAAGTGCCTCGTTTGCGGATCCACCCTTATCGTCCCCAAAGGAGGGGTCGGTAAGATCAACGGCGAAGTGCTCGAGGTGGTCGGCTGATGTCGAGGGCCAAAGGCTTTCCCGAATACGGCGAGTTAGTAGTCTGCACCGTGACGAACGTAAAGAACTTCGGTGCTTTCGTAACTCTTGACGAATACGACGACAAGGAAGGATTCGTCCACATTAGGGATGTTGCCACTGGCTGGGTCAAATACATCAGAGACTACATAAGAGAAGGTCAAAAGATCGTCTGCAAGGTCCTGGGCGTGGACTCCAAGAAGGGTCAGATAGACCTTTCGCTCAAATCGGTGAACGAACACCAGAAAAGAGAAAAGATCCAGTTTTGGAAGAATGATAAAAAGGCCGAGAAGCTCGTCGAGATAATCGCCGAGCGCATGTCGATAACCGAGGACGAGGCCTACCACATGTTCGTCGACGAACTTGTGGAAACTTACGAAACGCTTTATGGCGCGTTCGAGTCCGTCGTCGCCGACCCCGAAGGATTCCTGGAGGACTTTTCCGGGGAGTGGGTCGAGACGTTCATCGAGGTCGCCAAAGAGAACGTGGCCGTATCGTCCGTCGAGATAGACGGCACGCTGGTTATGACGTCCGCCGCCCCTAACGGAGTGGTGCTTATCAGGAACGCTCTCGAAGCCGGACTTGCGGCGGGAGAGGGTAACAACGTGGGAATCAGCTGCATCGGCTGTCCAAAGTACAGGATACTCGTCAAAGCGGGAGACTACAAAGAGGCCGAGGAGATAATGAAAAACGTATCCGCGGCAGCTATGGACCACCTCGTGGCTGCAGGCGGCTCCGCGACCCTCAAACGCGAAAGCAAGTGAAGGACATGGACGGCAAGATAAAGCGTTGCGGCGCATGCGGAAGGTACACGTTCAGAGAAGAGTGCCCTGCCTGCAAGGGTCGCACGTCCACACCCATTCCCCCTAAATATTCTCCGGACGACCGTTACGGTGCATACCGCCGCAAAGCCATAGAAGAGGAGTACGGAGAAAATGGAAAGTATCATAAGGTATGATTCCAAGCCTGAACTGGACAGACCGATGGTGATCGAAGGGCTTCCCGGCATCGGCAACGTGGGAAAGATCGCGGCAGATTATCTCGCCACGGCCCTGGGCGCCGAGAGGTTCGCCTGCCTGTATTCTCCGGATTTCCCTCCCCAGGTGAGCGTGGACTCGGAGAGCGTCGCGGACTTCGCCAGGAACGAGCTCTGGTCCGCGAAGGCCGGGGACCGGGACATCATCTTTATCAGCGGCAACTATCAGGGGTCCACTCCTGAAGGCCAGTTCCTGATATGCAGCGACATCATGGAGGTCCTGATCGGATACGACCCCTCCGAGATCGTCACGCTCGGAGGCTACGGCACCGGCGGGATCGTCGAATCTCCGAGGGTGCTCGGCGCTGTGTCCAGAAAAGAGGTCAGACCCGCCTATGAGGCCCTTGGCGTCGTTTTCGAACCCGGAGAGCCCAAAGGAGGGATCGTAGGCGCCAGCGCCATGTTCCTGGCCCTCGGTCAGATCTATGGCATCGATTCCATATGCCTCATGGGCGAGACTCCCGGATACTTCATAGACCACAAGAGCGCCGGAGCGGTGATGGCCATCCTGGTGAAGAAGCTCGGCGTCGAAGTGGATACCAAGGAGCTCGACACGCATTCGGCCATGATAGACGAGTTGAACCAGAAGGTCAGAGAGCTCGAAAACAGCCGTAGCTCCTGCGAAGACCTGAACTATTTCGGTTGAATACCGGCCGTCCGAACCCAAATGGTTTTAAGTAATGTGCATATAATCCCCAAACGTCCCCACCTAGCTCAGTCTGGCCAGAGCGGCTGACTGTAGAGAGTTTCCGGATTTATCCGGTGCAGCCGCCGATATCAGCAGGTCCCCTGTTCAAATCAGGGGGTGGGGACCACTTCCCTCTGGCTCGACCGATTAACGGCACCAATTTATTCATACTTTATTTTCGGCGAAAACGTCGCCGAGTCGATGCTAAAAAGGAAAAATCCGACGAAGATCCGGGCCCGGATGTGGACTGATGTCATCTTGTCTCATCAAGCCGGCACGTCATGCGCGGCCATGTTGGAGCTCACAGAATCAGGCCGTTGTACCGGTTGCCCGCTTCTTGACCAATGTAACCAGGCCCCCTGTATTGCGGTTTGCGCCGTGCACGTCGAAACGACGCTCCGACCCTAGGAAGGCGTCCACATGATGTGCCCTTACTCCGACCGCATCTGTTAGCCCGTTCCCGGCACAGATTGCCCGTACGGCTGTGCACTGCCCGAAACGTGCGCACATATCACAGATCGATTCCGGCGAATCTTCTACAGGAAACCAAGTAGCATGTGTAAACTATCACTACTGCGACTGCCGCAAGAGCCAGTACGACCAGTGTCAAATCTCCGAAGGCCTCTGCAGCAATCATAGACAGAGTGATCAGAGCGCTGATGACCACGATATTAGCCACCACTGAGATATATTGTGTCTTGACGCTGTTGCCTGTTACATAGTAAACCGCAACCGAAACGCTCGATACGATGATACCGATGATGAAACCCAGAGGGCATGCCGTCACCATAGACGCGACATCTCCAAAATCATAGACATAGGACATCGAGATGGATATGACCAGACCGATGGCCGTCCCGATCAGTGCGAGTATCGCGCCCGTGACGAACTTGGAACGTACGATTGTGTTCCTGTCCACACCGATAGACATGATATATCTGTCCCAATTGCATTGTTCGTCCCAGCGAATGGATGCTGAGGCAAGAGATACCAACAAAACGGCAGGCAAGATGTACGTGATCAAAGGGACCTTGAGCAGGAAGCACAGCACGGCTGCGAATATACTGAGCGACACTATGCTGGACTTGATGAGAATCAAATCCTTGCGGACCAAGGTCATCATGCGGCATCACCCCTGACAATTAGCACCATGATATCATCCAGGGATGCTGTGTCGACCGTCAGTTCCGGGAACGCCTCTTTCACGGCGTGACGATCTCTGACGAGGGCCGAGACCGAATAGCTTTCCCTTCTGAGACTGACAATATTCTCGCGACCTATCGCCAGAACCTGCGCCTCGCCACCTTTGACAACCCCGTACCTGTCCAATATCTCGTCTTTGGGTTCGCTCATAATTATCCTGCCCCTGTGAAGGAACACTATGTAATCGGCGACCCTCTCCAGATCTGACGTTATGTGCGACGACATCAGCATAGAGTGCCTGTCATCCTGCATGTATTCCATCACTATGTCCAGGAACTCGTCCCTGGAAGCGGGGTCCATTCCTGCGGTGGCCTCGTCGAGGATCACCAGATCGGCACCGTGGGACAATTCCACCGCGACCTGAATCTTCATGCTCATCCCACGAGAGAGTTCATGGACCTTCTTGTCCAGGGATATCCCGAACTTTTCCATCAGGAACTCATAACGGGATTGATCCCATTCCGGATACAGATCCGCCATGAGATTTCCTATCTGCTTCCCTGACATCATCTTGTGTAAACAGCATTCGTCGAACACGACCCCGATCTTTCCCAGTACCGTCCTATCGGACGATCCGAAGACCCTTATTATCCCGGAATCGCAATGGTTTGCTCCGGTTATGCATTTTATCAATGTGGTCTTCCCTGCCCCGTTCTCGCCTATCAATCCGACGATATAGCCGGCGGGTATGTCCAGGTCCAGACCATTTATCTCGTAGTCCCCGTAGGACTTGCGGAGACCTCTTACCTCTACGGCGTTCTCCATTCAATCAACCTCATACAGGATGTCGAGAATCTCCTTCAGCTCCTCCTTGGTGATACTGCCACGTTCAGCCACCTCTACGGCGCGACGGAGGAAATCCTCCGCCATCCTCAGATTGGCCTCGTGAAGCAGTGCCGGATCCTGCGTAGCAACGAAGCATCCTTTTCCTGCGACCGTCACGATGAAGCCCTCAGCCTCGAGTTCGTTGTACGCCCTCTTGGTCGTTATCAGGCTTATCTTGAGATCCTGGGCCAAAGAACGCATGCTGGGTAGCGGGTCCCCTCCTTTCAGGACCCCGCTCATGATCTGGTCGCGGATCTGGCCCTCGATCTGCTCGTATATGGCCTTACCGCTGGAGTTGCTGATGATGATCTCCATTCTCTCGATCATGAATGTAGATACTGTATATAACTGTATATGTTTAATATACACAGTTGGTCCTCATGCGAGTCGCGTTCGTTTGTATTCGTTCGGATACATCGCCTTATAATCCATTTTTAAGAGTATGATGACTGTTTTTTCACAGAGCTTCCCTGATCCCACAGCGGGTGGAATGTCGTTACGGCAAAGCCTTGGAGGGCCGAAGCATCCAACTCCTTGCATGGGGTCGCAAACAGAACATGACGGTGAGCAGTTCAGCACCTCTGCCATCAGTAATTTTGGAATAACGGCTGACCCGATGTTCTCAGAAATAAGCGTAACTTCCCAATGATATCCTCCAGACGAAAGATGGATACCACGACCTTAGTGCGGGTGGCCGACTAGATTGAAATCCTCTGGAATCGGATTCGATTGGCTCCTTTCTAAACATCCTTAACCCGGCAGTATAGAAAATTACGTCAATTGTGAAAAACAGATATCCTGCTCGACCGTGAGGGCCTTGGTAAGGCTTTACCAGGATTCCGGCAGGCCTTCCTGTTTCCTGTATCTGACCACCATCACCGGGCAGTTGGCCTCCCTTACCGTTTTTTCGGCGACACTGCCCACGCTCAGGCGTTTCCATCCCGTACGGCCCATGGTGCCCATCACCACCATGTCGTAGTATGCGGACATGCCGCCGATGATCTGACTGGGACTTCCGGGGACTATCCTCTTCTCGACTTCCAGACCGAGTTTGGAGCCCTCCTCGTGCACATAGCGCACGGCCCTCTCGCAGGCGACCTCGGTATCGACGCTGCCGGATGCACGTGACATCGTCTTGTTGTCGAAAACGCTGAGGGCCGTAATCTTGGTGACCCCGGGCGTCACCTTGGCCATCCTGAGGGCCTCCCTGACCGCAGGCGCGGTGAAATCGCTCCCATCTGTTGCTATGAGCATCTTTTCCATCCTGAATGGTGTGTCCGGGTCCAGGTTCCTTACTGCGATCACCGGACATTTGGAATATCTGATCACTTTCTCCGTCACGCTTCCCAGCAAAAGGTGCGAAACGCCCTCTCTTCCGGCGGTGCCCATTACGAGGATGTCGAAATCGGACATATTTTTGATTATTTCGTCCGCCGGGATCCCATCGACCGTCATCGTCTTCACGATGATTCCGAATTCGTTGCCTTTGTCGGCGATCCAGCCGAGGGCGTTATCCCCCCTTATGCCGGGAGTACCGCATGCCAGGTTGTTCACGTAGTTTGTGGAATCGTTCACATATAGGGCCGTGACGCTCCCGCCGACGGCTTTCGCGAGCTTTATGGCGTATATCGCAGACGCCTTGCTCTTATCGCCTGTATCCGTGGTAACCAATATTCTGTAGGCCATCTAGTTACTCCTTCGCCTTGGCACCCTCTGTTGCGGACTTGCCCCTATTACGGAGAGTTTCGTAATAAGGCTCGATCTCGAAGTGGTCGTTCAAGAGCGTACCGAATGCCTGAATGAATGTTCCCGTTATTATAGCCATTACCACAGTCCCGATGCCGATCCCCGCAAGGTCGCCGAGGAAAAATAGAGAGACGGCCGCAGATATCGTCAGGCACGTGACGTCGAACATCGTCTTGATCCTTCTGAAAGACGTATGATAGTGTGATGCCAGGCTGTTGGAGAACATCTCTACAATCGTGAGCGGCATCTTGGACGTGATCATCATGGACACTCCGAAGCACATTAGTAGGAAGCTCCCTCCGAAAAGAGGCACCCTGAGATATAGCTCGTCCGGAACGCCCCCGATCATCGCGTCCGTGATGTCCAGCATTGCGGCGAAAAGCAGGACCATGGCGAACGAGACGAGATATTTCCTCTTGAACTTACGGGTTATGGATATCAATATCACAAATAGAACGGTCTGGAATGCAAGGTTCCATTCGCCGAAAGACAGGAACGGCATTATGAGATGTAGCGCATAGGCCAGGGACGATATCGTCGATATCCCGAATCCCAGCTTGACCATGAGGGATATGGCGAATGCGACAAAAAATAAGCCGATGGCCATGAATATCTCGCCGGGGACCTTCAGCTTGCGACTTTTCATTCTATCCTGTATTCTCCTTAGACAAAGGCGCCGACTTTCAGACGCATATATAAACTTACTTCAAGAAGAGAAATGCCTCATCGGCTTCCGAATGGGACGCTGACGGACGGCCTTCGTCCCCTCCGGACACCTCCTCGGTGAGCCCGTGTTCCGATATGCCGTGCCAGAGGTCAGATTTTTTGAACCGTCTCCGCGACGGACTCCGGTGGCTCTCCGAAGAACGCGCGGGGAGATTTCTCGTCCCCGTCCTCCCCGTCCTTGAAATACCGGTGGTAGTGGCTGAAACTGTGCATGATGCCCCCTCGGTGGAGGACCGGCCTGATATCCAGGCCTCCTCTGGCCAGCGCCATCGCGTTCTCCTCCTTGTACGTGTAGAGGTTGAGGGACCCTTTGCTGCCCTTCCCGCGCCTGATCCCGATGATCGCCCTGGCCGATTCCATGGTTATCGGGGTTTTGGATATCATGGCCTTCCTCGGCCTCTGCTTCTGGCCTTCGCTGATGAACACCAGGTATACTCCTCCGTTCTTCCTGGATATCGCCTCTTTGGCGGTAAGTTCTATCATTTTCAGGGTTGCTCCGCCGAATTCCTGCGCAAGCTCCAGCTCCCCGTCCTCCGGATTGTAGTAGCATCCCGTGGACGACATCTTCCCGTTCCATACCATGCTCTTGAACGTCTTGTTCCCTCTGCTGAATTCGCGCCTAAGCACCCCGATTATCAATGCAACCAGGGCAAGTACTATGAAAATTGCAAATATCAGCAGGGCGTCCACGACACGTAATACGTATCTGGGACATATTATATTTACGGTTTTACCCCGGTTAACGAAGTTATTATAGGTGCCGACATCAATCCTCCTCCCGAGGTTGAAAAAATGAAAAAATGGCGTTGCACGGTCTGCGGTTACATACACGAAGGCGATGAACCTCCGGAGACTTGCCCTCAGTGCGGAGCTCCGAAAGAGAAGTTCGAACTCTACACCGGTCGCGACGGCGGCGCCCGTAAAGACAGCTCTCAGGGCGTCGGAGACCTGACCGCCGACGTGGTGGTGGTCGGGTCCGGGGCAGCGGCGTTTTCCGCCGCGATAACCGCCAGAAGCATGGGTTCCGATGTCTTGATGATAGAAAAGGCATCGAGGGTCGGCGGAACAACTTTGCGCTCGGGAGGGGGATACTGGATACCCGGCAACCATCTCCAAAAGGCGGCGGGCTACCGCGACAGCAAGGACGATGCCGTACGATACATGGCACGTTTCTCTTTCCCTAACCTTTACAACCCCAAAGCGGACGGGTACGGCCTTACAGCGCACCAGTTCGATCTTATAAACTCGTTCTACGACAACTGCTCCGAGATGGTGGAATATCTCGAGGATATAGACGCGGTGCATTCGATAATGGATATCGGCTGGAACGGCAAGGCCCAGGTGGACTATGCCGACCATCTGCCCGAGAACAAAGGGATCCGTGGGAGGATCCTGTTCTCTAAGGGACCGGACGGCAAGCTGGGCTACGGGATCAATCTGGTCAGGCTGTTCGAGGAGTGGGCGAAAAAGAACGGCATCAAGATAGTGACGGACTGCCGCGCCACAGACCTTATAATGAAGGACGGCAGGGCGGTAGGCGTGGAAGCGGAATCTTCCGGCGGGAAAGTCAGGATGCTGGCCCGGCAGGGCGTCATGTTCGGCACCGGAGGATATTCGCACAACATCGACCTGATGAGGGATTTCCAGCCCGGACCGGTCTACGGCGGATGCTCGGCGCCCACGAACACCGGGGACTTCATACCCATCGCCGGCAGATGCGGAGCAAAGATAGGCAACACACACGGCGCATGGAGGTCCGACAGCGCGATAGAGCTCTTCCTGGGGAACCCGGACGGGATGTCCAACATCTTCTTCATGCTGGGCGACAGCATCATCCTGGTCGACAAATACGGCAAGAGGTACGTGGACGAAAAGCGTAACTACAACGACAGAGGCAGGATGCATTTCGAGTGGGATGCCCAGAATGCGGAATATAAGAACATGCTTACGTTCCTCGTCTCCGACGAGCGCACGGCGTCCATGTGGCAGGGGCAGATGCCTTATCCCCTGAAGGGAGACCCGTTGCCCGGCTACCTGATCAAAGCTGACGACCTCGATACATTGGCGGACAAGATAGCCGAGCGTCTCGGGAAGATCGCAGGCAGCACCGGCAATTTCTCCCTGGCACCTTCGTTCAAAGAAGGGCTGAAGGAGACGGTCGAGAAGTTCAACGGTTACGCCGCGGAAGGAAAGGACCCGGAGTTCAGACGCGGCGATTTCGATTACGACAGAGAATGGGCATCGTCGCCGCCTTCCGACCCTGCGGCCGAATGGCCCGAGAAGGAGTCTAAGAACCACACCATGCATCCCATCGGGAAACCGCCCTACTACGCCGTGATCCTGGGATCCGGGACCCTCGACACGAACGGGGGGCCGGTCATCGACGGAAGGGCACGGGTCCTCGACTGGAACGAGAGGCCGATAGAGGGCCTGTACGGGGCGGGGAACTGCATTGCTTCCCCTACTTCGGACGCTTACTGGGGCGGAGGGAGCACCATCGGCCCCGCCATGACCTTCGGGTACATAGCGGGAAAGCAGCTGGCCGAAAGGGAAAAGACGGAGCCGGGTGTCTGATATGACCGACGAAATGACAATAAAGATCGTCAAAGGAGGGCCCTACATCGTATCCGGATGCGTCCCGATATCGGAAAAGATCGTGACTCCCAAAGGCGAGGGGTACGTGTGGACGGACGGAGAGAATATCGAACAGAAGGAACGGTACTCCCTCTGCAGGTGCGGCCGGTCTAAGAACTCGCCGTTTTGCGACGGCGGCCACTCCAAGGCCCTTGCCTTCGGCGGCAAGGAGAAGGCAGACAGAGCACCTTATGAAAAACGGGCGAAAGTGCTTGAGGGAGAGACCTTGGACCTGAAGGACGACGGCCGGTGCGCCCTGGCCCGCTTCTGCCACACAGACCGTGGAAAGGTCTGGACCCTGATCAAGAACTCGGGAGACCCTGAATGCCGTGAGTTGGCTATCAGGGCCGCGTGCGAATGCCCGGCCGGCAGGCTGACAGCTTACGACAAGGACGGTACCCTGCACGAAGACGTGCTCGACGAGGAGATCGTCGTCATACAGGACCCGGAGAAAGGCTGCAGCGGCGGATATTACGTGAAGGGCGGAATAAAGATCGTATCGGCAGAAGGCCATGAATATGAGGTGCGCAACCGTTACGTACTGTGCAGATGCGGACATTCGAGGGACATGCCTTTCTGCGATGCGAGCCACATAGGATATCGCTTTAAATCCAAGAATTGATACGCTGACATGCCTGAAGGCAATTACAACAGACCGATCTTGTTGAGCATATTCGCGGTATTGCAGATCCTGGGCGGCATCATCGCCGTGGCAGTGGGCGCTTTCGCCATATTGGGAGGGGCGATCTCTGTTCCGGTCGCGTTGCCTGCCGGCCTGACGATGGTGGTTGCGGGCGTCATCTCGCTGGTGGCAGGGCTGATAATGATGCTCGTAGGAGTGGCCCTGTTCTCCGGGAAGAAGTGGGGATGGTGGTTCGCGGTCATCATGACTGCCCTGGCACTGATATTCAGCCTTGTGACCCTCAACTGGATAGTGGCTGTGTTCGAAGCGATAGTCCTGCTGTACCTCAATATGAAGAACACGAAGGGCTGGTTCGGGATCTGATCAGAAAGAATCCAGCGGAACGAAAACTTCGCTGGCCCTTACGACCATCACGGGGCACTTAGCGTACCTTATGACCTTTTCGGCCACGCTCCCAACGCGTATTTCCGAGAGCCCGGTCCGCCCGAGCGTCCCTATGACGACAAGATCGTATTCCGAAGAGCGTTCGGCTATCTCCTTATGAGGTACCCCGTCCTCGATGATCGGGTCGACGTTGAGACCTAGTAGCGCGCCCTCGTGTATCACCTTGGCCACGGCCTCCTTGCTGATGTCGTTGAGCTCCGCCCTCGCCTCGTCCGCATGCGTCCGGGGGATCTCCCTCACATCGTTGATGCTGATGGTCGTCACCTTCATTCCCAGACGCGATGCCAGTCGAAGGCCGCTGCGTACCGCAGGATCGTTCGCCGCGCTTCCGTCGGTGGCTATCAGCATATTTCCGAACCTGGTTCCTGTTTCCTCGTGCTCCGGCCTGCGGACCACTATTACTGGGCAATAGGCGAGCTTTATCACCCTCTCGGCGACGCTGCCCACGAGCCAAAGCGAGACGCCGGACCTGCCGATAGAACCGAGGACGATAGCCTTGGCGCCTATCTCTTCGGCCTTTTTGACTATCTCTACCGCCGGTATCCCGAACTCGACGAAGGATTCGACAGATATTCCTCTGGCGGCCGCCTCGTCCACGGCATACTTGACCGCTGCCTCGCCGGGGGAGAATTCGTGTTCTCCTTCCTTCAGAGGTTCGTCGCTCACATAAATTGCAGCTACCTCGTATTCGAGAGCGGATGCCAGGTCAAGGGCGTAATGCACCGTTTCCTCGCTGACCCTGCTGCCATCCGTCGCTATTAGGATCTTGGACAACTCTTTATTCCCCGTTTGCGACCGCATAGGCCGCGATGTTTAATGATGTTTTTCATTGAAGAACCTTGCGATATCCAGGGGCTTTGAGAACGAAAATGATATGTAAAAAGTTTGTTCGGACCTTAGTGCCCCTCAGACTTCCTTTCTGAGGAATATCAGCCAGCCTGCCAGGAGCGGCACCGCTCCCCACAGCAGGAAAGTGATGAGCGGCTTGGAGATCTGCATGGCCGGACCGATGACGGAAGAGATGCTTCCCTCGGCCACGTTTAGAAGGTACCAGTAGTCTCCGCCCGGCTGTACTACCCAAAGGATCCCGGATAGGATCGAAGGTATCATAAGCACCAAGAAGAAGGTCATGAGCGCAGAAATGCTGCCTTTCTTGGATATAGTGCTGAAGAATACCGCCAGACCGGATACCGCGAATATGTCTGCCATGGCCATCCCTATGGAGGCGAAGGTCTTCGATGTGACCGCCCCCTCAAGAACGAGGGAGTGGACCGCGGAGACGCCATAGTATATCAGGACCACGAGAAGCGTGATGGCGTAGCATGCCAGGAACTTGCCCGCAAAGATGGTCGTCTTCTTAACCGGCCTTGTGAAAAGGAGAAGATAGGTCCTTTCCTCGAACTCGGACACTATCGTGAACGAAGCGAAGAGGACCGCCCCTATCAGCGCGATGAACGATATGTTGCCGGCGTTCCACGACATGATCTCCTCGGGGGTCGAAAGATATGATCCGAACTGGTCCCAGTAGAGCGCGGGAAGAGCTATGTTCAATACCAGGAAAAGGGCTGCCAGCAATATGAAGAGAAGGATCTTCCTCCCCCTCATAAATTTCCGCATCTCGTTTTTGGCTATGACCAGCGACTGCCTGAGGTCATCGCCGGTGATGCTAACCTTACCCATTCCGGGCTTGTAATCGGTGTTTGACATCGTAATCACCTGGACTCCTTGATGAGGCTCAGATACGTCGCCTCGAGCGATTCGTTCTCGTAAAGGTTGTAAGCTCCGATCCCGAGGTTGGAGACCGCCTCGAAGAGCTCGCGGCTGCGGGCACGTTCCGACGACATCTTCGCCTCGATCTCGTTTCCGAGCCTGGAAGCGGACAGGGTGCCGGGTATTGCCGCGACCTTGGCCACGTCGTCCGCGGTGGGGACGTGGTCCAGTTTGATGATGATCTGCCTGGTCCCCGACCTTGAAGTGACCGCGTCGATGGTGTCGTCGAGTATCAGCTTACCATGGTTCAGGATCGCAACGCGGTCGCACAGGTCGCTGACCTCGTGGAGCATATGGGAGCTCATGACCACGGTCACATCCTTCCCGTTGCGGATGTTCTTGAGGACATCGCGCATCTCCGCCATGCCTCTCGGGTCCAGTCCCGACGTTGGCTCATCCAGGATGATCACGCTGGGCTCGCCAAGGAATGCCTGTCCCAGCGCGACCCTCTGCCTCATACCTTTGGAGAAGGTGCCTATCTTCTTCTCCGCCCATTCTGTCATCTTGACCATTTCCAGGATCGAGGACGTCTGCGCCGAGATGGCCTCCCTGCTCATACCGATTAGTTGTCCCAGGAGCTCGAATGTCTCGACCGGGGTCAGATAAGTATAGAATTCAGGAGTCTCTACGACCGTGCCGACGCCCGTGAGCGCGCCTTTGGGGTCACGCATAACGTCTACGCCGTTGATATAGGCCTCCCCCGAGGTCACGTTTATCAGATGTGTCAGCATCTTTAATGTGGTGCTCTTTCCGGCACCGTTGGGGCCTAGAAGGCCCGTAAAACTGTTCTTCTTTATGCTCAGACTTAGATTGTCGACAGCAGTGAAATCACCATATCTCTTTACGAGGCCGACAATCTCTATTGGGTTTCCCGTGATATTTAACCCTCCTTAATTTTGTCATCCTAGGTAATGTACTTATATGTTCCTAGGTGACTTGTTTACTCCATATATATTTCACATAATTACGGAGCGTTCCTTCTTTGACAAAAAACATTAAGTCGACCGCGCATCGGGTTGTAATGCGGAAGGATTTACCCCCGGACAGCTTCTTCGGAAGGATATACGCCGGCAAAGAACTGAGCAACGAAGACCCTGGTTTTCAGGAATTCGCCGAAGCACTGGAACGTGCGAGACACATTTGCGACGAGTACA
Organism: Methanomassiliicoccaceae archaeon UBA421; assembly: GCA_002498365.1. Classification (GTDB taxonomy): domain Archaea; phylum Thermoplasmatota; class Thermoplasmata; order Methanomassiliicoccales; family Methanomethylophilaceae; genus VadinCA11. The sequence continues at coordinate 76,375 of DAHB01000005.1, forward strand.
ACGCGGGAGGCAGGACCCCGGACGAACGGAGAGAGATACTCGAAAGGCTCTTGATGTGCGAAGTCGACCCGGACACCATGATCAATCCTCCGTTCAGATGTGACCTGGGCTTCAACTTGACGCTCGGAAGACACGTCCTCGTCAACAGCAACTGCACCTTCCTGGATTCGACCAGCATCGTCGTGGGAGATTACGTGATGATCGGCCCCAACGTGACGATAATCACCCCCGATCATTCCCGCGACCCTCAGAGGAGACGGGCCGTGGGGACTGTGTCCAGACCGGTCGTGATCGAGGATGATGCCTGGATCGGCGCCGGTTCTATAATCCTTCCCGGAACAACCGTGGGAAAGGGCTCGATAGTGGGGGCCGGTTCGGTCGTGACCAGGGATGTGCCTGCTGGCGCCACCGTTGCAGGCAATCCGGCAAAGCCTATAGGTGTCTTACGATGTTCGGAATAGTGATACCGGGAGATTATCTCACAGGCAGCCTGTCGGGAGACGTGATGCTGTTTATCATTCCGATCAATATGATATTCGTCATTTCGATGTTGTTCTGGGAGCGTTCCAACCCGAAAAGTACGATACTGTGGCTGCTCGTGATGCTTCTCTTCCCGCCGCTGGGTTTCATGATGTATCTGTTCTTCGGGCAGACTTTCTATTCCAAATACGCGTTCAGGTCGAAGGCCCACGAGGACGGAAGGATAAGACGGGCCCTAGAAGGCCAAAGGGTCCGCCTCAGGATGGACAGCTCCCTCCTCGAGAAGGAACAGCCGGGAAGCAGCGAGTTCGTAGGCACCATGATGAGGATGGGGCACGGATACACCAACGACAACGAGGTCAAGGTCTACACCGACGGGCGCGACTATTACAGAGACCTCTTCGATGATATCCGCAGTGCGAAGGAGACCATCAATTTCGAGTTCTACATCATAAGGGACGACGAGATGGGATCGGCCCTGGTAAACCTGTTCATAGAGAAGCTGAAACAGGGGGTCCATGTCCGCGTCATGTGCGACGCCTACGGTTTCGGGAAGGGGCCCAAAAAGAACATGAAGGAGTTCGTCAGGGCCGGGGGCCAGTTCACACTGTTCCACAGCCGTGCCACATGTATGCTCACTCCCCGAAAGAACAACAGGAACCACCGTAAGATCATGGTCGTGGACGGCAGGATCGGGTGGACGGGAGGACATAACATCGGCAACGAATACATCGGGAAGGGACCCCTTGGCAACTGGAGGGACACCAGCGTCAGGATCGAGGGCGGAGCGGTCCTTGGAATGCAGATAAGGTTCCTTACAGACTGGAGATACGCCACGAGAGTCGACGTAACCACCGAGGACATCTTTTACAAGAACGTACCGGGGAAAGGGAAGGAGATCGTTCAGATTATCTCCGGCGGACCCGACGTCCTGGAAAGCAGCCCGGTCCACGGACAGTACATGATGCTGTTCACCAGGTGCAGGAAGACGCTGTACATCCACACTCCGTATCTGGTGCCCGATGAGGCCACATTGTCGGTGCTTAAGATCGCCGCCCAGTCGGGCGTGGACGTCAGGATCATCATCCCCGACAAGCCCGACCATCCCTTCGTGTACTGGGCAAACCTGTTCTATGCCAACCTGCTGATGCAGTCCGGCGTAAGGGTGTACCATTACAAGAACGGATTCATGCACTCCAAGGCCATAGTCGCCGACTCATACTACTGTTCGGTAGGCTCCGCGAACCTTGACGAGCGCAGCATGAACCTGAACTTCGAGACCAACGCCATGATCTACTCCCGCGAGATAGGAGAACGTCTGTCAGAGACGTTCCTCGGGGACCTGGAGCGGAGCGTCGAATTCACCACGGAGAAGTACAGGAGCAAGAGACGGATGGATTCGATTAAGATCGCTTTCTGCAGGCTTGCCGCCGGTCAGCTCTGAAGTTATTGTCTTCCGGGGGATTGCGGTGCCTTTTTATGTTCATCACGGTCTGTTCCAGCTGTACGAAACCTACGGAAGGGGTGTGCCGGCAGAACTCCGTGAGTGATACCAGCCCCATGAACGCCTTCGTAGCCAGAGATTTCTCCTTTCCAATGACGCCGCTTCTCTTTTTCACGATACTGTCCAATAAGCCGTCCAGGTCCGAAGCGTCGGATACCGTGACGATGTTCCCGAGCTCCCTCAAAAGATGTCCGTCCGTCCCCCCGGTCACCCCCAAGCCGTAACCGGAGGCTGATTCGCACGCGGCGATGTTGGACCTGCGGGAGATGCCCCCGCTCATCACCTCGAAGGCATCCAGCCGCTTTGCCTCCGAAACCGGGATGTAGTCCTTCCTGATGCACACCTCCAGCCCTTTGTTCGAACCCAGATATCCCATGGGATGCGCGGCCGATACGACGCAGTTCTCCTCTTCCAGAAGATCGAGGAGCCGGGAAGTGGGCATGTTCCTCAAAGCGATCCACTGGCACTATCTGATGTTGTCCTTGATGTTGCTGTCCCAGAAGGATTTTAGATCCCTCCAGGAGTAGAAATATGTCAGGATATGAGGGCCGTCGGAGGTGCTGACCTCCATCCCGGGGACGATGAGAGCCCCGCTCTTCATTTCCACCGCGTCCAGCACTCCGCCTATCTGATTATGGTCCGTTATCGCGACCCCCATGCCCGAACTCCCGGCGAGACGAACCACATCTTTCGTCTGGGTATAGCTGTCGGAATAATGGGTGTGGAAATGCATGTCCGCGCATATCTTCCCGGAAGCGACGATCGAGGCTATGTCGGGCCTTTCGAATATTATCCTCCGTGTCACCTCAGGCACAGTTGCCTCCATATATCCTCCGACTCGGACAGGACGGAATCCACGTCCAGCGTCCCGATCTTACGGTCTTGCATAACAAGGTCGCCCTGGCACATGCTATGTTTGACGTTGAGGCCGGATGCGGAATAGGCGATGTTTCCGATGATGTTCTCCGGAAGCAGCGGCCTAAGGTTGGGAGCCTTGCCGTCAAGAACTATGATATCCGCATATTTGCCGGGCTCCAGCGACCCTATCGTGTCTTCCATCCCGACCGCCTTCGCACCGTTTATCGTGGCAAAGTCGATAAGCTCCTGCGCCTTCGCGACCCTGGCATCCCATCTGCTGGACTTCTGAAGAAGTCCCAGTATCTTCATTTCGGAGAACATGTCCAATGAATTGTTGGTGGTGTTACCGTCCGTGCCGATGGATACGTTGACTCCTCCCGAGCAGAACTCCGGTATCGGGGCGACGCCTCCGGTCGCCAGCTTCATGTTGGATACGGGGCATGTGGAAACCGAAAGGCCTGCCTGCCCCATGAGCCTTACCTCGTTCATGGTAAGCCATGCGGAATGTGCCGCGACGCCTCTGGGGCCCAGTACGCCCAGGGCCGCTAGCCATTCGCCGGGCCTCTTGCCTGTGGACCTGCGGTGCTCGTTGACCTCCCCCCTTGTCTCCGAAAGATGGAAGTTCATCGGTAACTTCTCCCTGTCGGAAAGGTCTTTCGCCCCGAGGCATGTCTCCTCGTCGCAGGCGTATACTCCCTGAAGCCCAACGCCCGGCACGATCTTCCTCATACCCTTATGAGAACTGCAGAACCTGGCACAATTCTTAAGAGGGTTACCGGACTGGGTGGTCTTGTCTTCATCCAACACGCACCAGCAGAGAACTCCCCTTATCCCCGCCTCCCGTACGGCCTTGGCGATGACGTCTTCGGAATAATAAAGGTCCATGAACGTCGTCGTGCCTCCGAGGATCATCTCCATGCATCCCAGCTTTGCTCCCACATCGATATCCCTGTCGGTCCTGTCGGCGTCGATCTTGAAGCTGGCATTTAGAAAGTCGGGGAAGAGGAGATCGTCCAGCGAACCTTTCATCACCGACATTGCGACATGCGTATGAGTGTTGATCATCCCCGGCATGACGACGTCGCCCGCTGCATCGATCTCCCTTTCTCCGGATCCTTCGAATTTCGGTCCGGCGTAGATTATCTTTTCGTCTTCGACGGCCACATCTCCCCTGAATACATCCCTGTGACGATTCTGGGTCACGACCCATCCGCCGCGAAAAACAGTTATCATAGGGGTTGTAACCTTCTATTCGACTTTAACATTTTCCGGTTTTCAAAAGACGGATATATTTATAAGACATAACCGGGGGCATGTCGACTCGCATTATTTTCCTGGGGACCGGGGGCGGTCGGCATACGACGATGTACCAGACCCGGTGCACGGGAGGATTCCTTATAATGAACGGCGATGACATAATCCATGTCGATCCGGGACCTGGCGCATTGACCCAGATGCGCAATATAAGGTACGACCTCACACGCACCGATTCGGTGATAATCTCCCATGCCCACCCGGACCACTACGCAGATGCCGAATCTGTTATCGAAGGCTGCGCTTTCGGGGGATGGAAGAAGAGAGGGCACATATACGGGAGCGTGACAGTGCTGAAAGGCCAGGACGAGCTGGGTCCCTGCATTTCGGGATATCATCAGAGGATCGCCAGGGACTGCACGGTCCTCGTCCCCGGAGACGTGGTCGAGATCGAGGGCATAAAGACCGAAATATGCAGGTCCCTGCACAGCGACCCCACCAACATCGGCTTCAGATTTCACACTCCGGACGGAATAGTATCATATGTCAGCGATACCGAGTATACGCCGGAAATAGCAGACCAGTATATCGGGTCCAGGGTGTTGATCCTTCCTGTGACGGCGCCCGACGGAATGCGTATCAAGGGGCACCTGTGCACCGACCAGGCCATATCCTTCATCGAGAGGGTCAGGCCCGAAGTCGCCCTTTTCATTCACCTTGGGATAGTGATGATCAGGACCGGTCCGGAGCAACAGGCGGAGAAGACGGAGAAGGCCACAGGTGTAACAACCATCGCCCTGCGCGACAGGACGGTTATGGACGTGGGCGAAGATATCGTGTTCCACGAGGCCCTTGTCTATGAGGGGGAGTGGATCCCGGACAGCTCGCCGTGATCATATGGGATAAAATCCGTCCATACCGGTGGGAATGCCGACCCTATTGATATCCATATAATCTGTGAGCTGGTTGTCGTTGTATTCGACGCTGGTGTATCCGATGTGGTACTGTGAGTCGGTCGTTGTCTCGCAGCCGTAGTACGTGGTGGAGGCTCCGTCGAACATAAGCGTCTGATATATGGGGTATTCCCCGACATAGCCGGGAGTCAGATGAGAGTAGGGGTCAGCAGTCAGCTCCACCCCTGCCATCGCGTGCCCCGGCACTATGGCCACGGCCGCGTCGTAACCGGCGGCCCTGAACAGGACGGCACAGAGGAAAGATGTGTCTTCGCAGTCCCCTGCGCCCTGCATTATCGTCTCCGTAGGGAACGCCCAGTACTCGCTTTTGCCGTACAGCAGTTCGTCGGGACCCCACTCTTCGCCGTCGGAATCGGCAGTCGGATAACTGAACTCCTCCTGAACGAATGCGAGGATATACGAAGCGTAAAGGTAGCTTCCGGAGACAGGGATCGATCCCGTCTCCTCGTAATACAGCTCGTCTAACCGACTTTCCAGCTCCGTGATCACTTCGTTTTCCGAAACGAACGGGGCGATGAGATCTTCGATGTCCCGGACGTCGCCGATTCCGCGTTCACCGGTGTATTCGGCCGCCGCAAGACAATCCCCATATTGGAAAATGAACTCGAGGTCGAACTCTATGGACGACGTCGGGTCGTCAGAATACGTCGGGTAGAACGTCCATGAATAGTTCCTTACCACCTCTCCCTGAAGCACGAAAGTTCCGGAATAGGTCCTTCCGTTGACCTCGACGTTCACCGAATAACGGCCGGGGTCCAAGGTGCATGTCAAAGTTTTTCCGCCGTCCCCCAGCACTGCTCCGTCTGGCATGCTGTGTCCGGCATACTCGTACGTATCCACACCATCGTATGCGTACAGAGCCTGGTCGAGGCACCTGATGCCCCAACTGTAATCCCCCAGTGTTTTTGCGTTCATCGTGAGGATAATGGTGCACGACCCATCGGAGGGGTCCGTGTCGGAAGGGTCGGCGATTATGGAGATGTAGCCTGAACCGACGTCGCCGTCGGCATATAGGACATGCTCGTCGGCTGTAAATGGCTCTCCGTCGGGAGATGTCCAGATGACGAAACCGGCTATCCCGACGGAGAGAAGGGCAATTATGGCAAATATCGCTATTACCGCGTTTCTGTTCACCTTTTTGCCGGCCGTTACGGAATGCGACGGGGCGGTCCCGCTCCCGATTAACGCGCCACACCTGGTGCAGAAGGTCGCACTATCCTCGTTCTCGGAACCGCATTGCCGACAGTACACGCCCTCTCGACGATTATCGAGTTATTATATTTTCGTAAAAAAGCGGGCTGCGGAGGATAATAATGGCGGGCATCGGGGACATCCTTAAACGTGGGATGCCGATTTCCGGGTCGATGAGCATAGAGTCGGAAGTACTTGGAATGATCAAGCCGAAGCAGCAGGAGATCGATCGCATTTCCGATGCGGCAAAGAATCTGAAAGAGAGGGCCGAGGCATACATCCGGGAAAACAGCCTCGCCGCCACTGAGGTCAGGTTCGTTGGCTCTTTCGCAAAAGACACGTTCCTTTCCGACCCGGACCTCGACATATTCCTGTTATTCCCTCCCGATGTCTCACGCGAAAGGTTGGAGAACGAAGGGCTGAAGGCGGGAGAGGACATACTTCACGGCACACGGATGTATTCCGAACATCCTTACACCCGCGGAAAGTTTATGGGGCTGGACGTAGACATGGTCCCCTGCTATCTGCTGGAGAACACAAAGAAACTGCAGTCCTCCGTGGACCGCACCCCGTTCCATACGGAATATGTGCGCGCCCACCTCCGGTCCGAGCAGAAGGATGACGTCAGGCTTTTGAAGAAATTCATGAAGGGTATAGCCGCATACGGCGCGGAGCCGAACACCCGCGGCTTCTCCGGATACCTGTGCGAGCTCCTAGTCATAAAATACGGCGATTTCAGGAAGGTTCTGGAAGCGGCGTCCGAATGGAAGGAGGGCACCGTGATCGAGATCGAAGGCAGAGGCCCTGTTTCGGTATCCCCTATGACCGTTTACGATCCCGTGGATCCGAGGAGGAACGTGGCCTCGGCCGTTCATCTGGACACCATGTCGCTCTTTATCGTGGCATCGAGGGCGTATCTCCAGGCTCCGGACATGAGGTTCTTCTTCCCCGTCGACCGACCTGCGATGACCCAGGAAGAGCTGAAGGCCAAAGCGGAACACCACGGATCACGTCTTTTGACTGTGGTATTCAAGAGACCGAACGTGATCGAGGACAACCTGTATTCCCAGCTTTGGAAGACCCAGTACGCCTTGACCAGGAAGATGAACGAGTTCGATTTCACGGTCCTCAGGGCAGTCCATGAGATGGATGCCAGGGAGATGAGGATCGTCTTCGAGCTCGAACGCGACCTGCTCTCGAAGACGTTCAAACATGCGGGCCCGCCGGTGGGCGTTCCCAACGCCGAGTCTTTCCTGAAAAAGTGGAAGAGCAACGAGTACGGGGAGCCGTTCATAGAAGACGGGGGGTGGAACGTGATCGCCGAGAGGATATACTTCACTGCCAAAGAGATGCTTTCCGAAGAGGCCGCCATTGCCGGGATAGGGAGGGAGCTGGATCCCGAAACCATGGTCATCAGAGACCATGAGGACACCGTCAGCTGCACTCCCGCCGACCTGCTGACCGAGCTTCTCGACCCGAAGATGAGCTGGGAGAACTGACTCAGTAGAACGGCGCATTGATCAATAGGATTGTTATCCCAAGCGCCAGCAGGAAGTACATGGCGTAATTGGCGACCATGCTTTTACCGTCGATCATCTCGACCCTTACCTTGAACAGTGCCAGGAGCCTCTTCATGAATACTATCAGAAGTATGCATACCAGTAGACCTACGAGCCACATGTGGGTTCCCAGCGTGTATGTGAACGCCCACATCACGCCGCTCAGCATGGAAAGCAGAATGACTACAAAGAACACCTTGGTGTTGAAAAGTTCTTTGAGAATGAACTCCTTCTCGTCGAACTCGGTGGGAGTGAACTCGTAGGTCTCTTCGGGCTCCTCCTTGATTCTCCGTTTCTTCTTTGCCATCCCGTGTTAATCCTGGAACTTAGATATAAAGATTTATAGTGTCATTTTCGGAATAATCGGCGACCTCTCACGCTTCGAGTTAAATATCGACGCTCTGTTTGAGTGTCGGAGAGATACCAATGGTCACCAAAACTCTAGAAGACATACCAGGAGTAGGACCAGCCATTTCAGAAAAACTCCGCGAAGCAGGATACACGGATCTGATGGCCATTGCTGTTGCCCCTCCCAAAGAACTCGCAGAACTCTGCGAGATCGGAGAGAAAAAGGCGGCAGACATCATCGAGGGCGCTAAACTATGCGCAGACATCGGTGGGTTCGAAACAGGAGACGAGATACTTGAAAGACGGAAGCTCGTTACCAAGCTGACGACAGGCTCCAAGGCTCTTGACGAGCTGATGGGAGGAGGGCTCGAAAGCCAGTCCATTGTAGAATTTTTCGGCGAGTTCGGGAGCTGCAAATCACAGCTATGCTTCCAGCTCGCCGTCAACGCCACCATGCCGGAAGAGATGGGCGGTCTGGATTCGGATGTCATAATCATCGATTCCGAGAACACCTTCAGGCCGGAGAGGATCATACAGATGTCCACTTTCCTGGGCCTCGATCCCGAGGCGACTCTAAAGAGGATCCATGTTGCAAGGGCGTTCAACTCCCAGCACCAGGTCCTCCTCGTCGGAAAGGCGCTCGAACTGGCAAAGGACCTCAAGGTGAGACTGCTGATCGTCGACTCCCTTACATCGCATTTCAGGGCTGAATACATTGGCAGGGGAACGCTTGCGGAGAGGCAGCAGATACTAAACAGGCACATGCACGACCTGCTGAACTTTTCAACTGTGAACAACGCCGTGATAGCTGTAACCAACCAGGTCTCTTCGAAACCTGATGCGTTCTTCGGAGATCCGACAAGACCCATAGGGGGCAACATTGTCGGTCACACCGCCACCTTCCGCATATATCTTCGCAAAGGTAAGGCCGGAAAGAGAATAGCCAGACTGATCGATTCGCCGAACCTTCCTGAGGGAGAGGCGGTCTTTATGGTCACCGAAGACGGTATTAAGGACTGAAACCAATGGGGTTCCAGTGAACCCCATTTATTTTTTTGAACTTTCGGGCGAGCTCGGAGAAATGCCCAGGGCGGAGGCGGTCAGCTGCTCGATTGCCGAATCGAACGGCGATTGCACCGTCTTCGCATCGGGACCGGGCTATGTCGTCCTCGCCATGCCGCCCGAAAGCGTACCTTTCACCGCCGGCCGGCTGGCACTTACCCATGGCATCGGTCGTTACATCGGGTCTTTCGACCCGGACAGAATCTCCGATATCACGCCTTTCGAACTTCCTTCAGGGACCTTCGCGGTAAGGGCGAAAAGATTCAGAGGAATGATGGAAGATGTGGATTCTCAGAAACTGGTCAGAGAAGTAGGCGCCTTGTTCTCAATTAAAAACAGCGTGGACCTGAATCACCCGGACATCGTTGTTAAGATGCTGATGAGCGACCGGGTGCATCTGTTCATAGAAGAACACAGGACCGAGACAGACCTTTTCGAAAAAAGGAAGGTCGGAGAGCGGCCGTTCTTCTCCCCAATCTCATTGCACCCCAAATATGCAAGGGCCCTCATAAACCTGACCGGTGTGAAGCGTGGGGGGACGGTTCTTGACCCGTTCTGCGGAACCGGCGGGATAGCGATTGAAGCTGCCGAGATGGGTATGAAGGCCATAGTCTCCGACTTCGACCCGCAGATGGTCGCGGGGACGGAAGAGAACATAAATTTCTACGGGCTCAGGCTGCACGACAGCGGAGTCATGGACATCGGAGACATATCCGAACTCTGGTCGGACATTGATGCTGTTGCCACCGACCCTCCATACGGACGTTCGACCAAAACCGGGGGAGAGGACATCGACCGCATATATGCCAGATCTTTCAGTTCGATCTCTCGGGTCCTGCGCTCCGGCGGATGTGCCGGAGTAGTCCTTCCCCATGAGATGGACACGATCGAGATGGGGCTGGAGAAGTTATTTCCTCAAAGGGTCCACGGCTCGTTGACAAGATATTACCACATATTCCGCAAGTGATTAACTATTTCAACGTCGAGCACATCAGTCGCCCGTGAACAAGTATCTGAGATTGTTCAGATTCGGCAACGGCGTGATGGGTATAGTCGGCGTGGTGGTCGGCGCATTCATCGCCTCGGGTTTTGACATCGCGGATCATTGGCCTGGCATCATGATCTCATGTCTTATTGTGTTCATTTTCATGGCGGGCGGGAACGCGATCAACGACTACATCGACCGAGAGATAGACATAACGGCACACCCTGAAAGGCCGGTTCCTAGCGGAGAGATATCCTCCGGTACTGCAAGGAGCCTCGGTGTACTAATGATTCTTTCTGCGATAATAATCGGAATTCTGGCACTTATCGTTTCTGAACTACTCGGCTTTAGATTCTGGGGCCCGGCATCTGCCGTCATAGTGGTCTTGGCGGCCGTTCTGATGATGTCCTACGAGGCCTTTCTCAAGCAGCGTGGCCTCATCGGGAATGTTACGATCGCGGTGCTTACAGGGATGTTGTTCCTTCTGGGCGGTGCTGTCTGCGGAGACACCATGGCGGTAGTCCCCATGGCCTTTATGGCGATGCTGGTAAACGTCGGCAGGGAGATCTCCAAGGACATCGAGGACGAGGACTCCGACGAGGGCAGGCGGACGCTTCCCATGGCGATCGGCAAAAAGAATGCGGCCGCTGTCTCGGCGGGGTCCTTCCTCGCAGGAGTAGCCCTTAGCGTCTGGCCTCTGCTCGCCGGGTCGCTTAACGACTTCTATATGCTTGTATTTGCGGCTGATGCAATGTTTATATATGCCGCCATTATTGTTTTCAGAAGCGCGCATAAGGCACAGAAAGCTGCAAAGGTTGCAATGGCTCTTGCACTTGCGGCCTTCGTTATCGGTGTGATATGATGAATGTCGAACAGTATCTCTCGGACAGGATGAAAGAAGGGACCATACATATGGCGCTGTTGGACCCCGACAAGCAGAGGCCCGAGGATGCGGGAAAGCTTGCCGCCGCCGCGAAAAGGGCAGGCAGCGATGTGATCATGATCGGCGGTTCTACCGGCGTTAACTCTGAGAACCTGGGGGCGACCGCCAGGGCGATCCGGGAGATGTCGGGGCTCCCCAGCATTCACTTTCCGGGCGGGCCCAAGGAGCTTTCAGCAGAAGTAGACTCCATCTTCTTCATGAGTCTGGTGAACAGCACCGATCCCCTCTGGATATTCAAAGCGCAGGCCTATGCCGCCCCCTTCGTCAAAAAGCTTGGTATAGAGACGCTGTCGATGGGGTATATCATCGTCGAACCTGGAATGAAGGTCGGGGAAGTCGGAAAAGCCGACCCTATCAAACGCAACGAGGTCGATAAGGCGGTCGGCTATGCGATCGCCTGTGAGATGTACGGTATGAAATACGTCTACCTCGAAGCGGGAAGCGGAGCAGACAGGCCCGTGCCGCAGGAGATGATACGTGCGGTTAAGGATTCTATCTCGATACCTTTGATAGTAGGCGGAGGTATACGCACCCCCGAGGCCGCAAGGGCCGCAAGAGAGGCGGGCGCCGATGCCATCGTTACAGGCACCTTCATCGAAGAATGCTCGGACATAGCGCGCCTTAAGGACGTGGTGGATGCCGCGAGGGGACGTCCATGACAGATGATCAGGCCCCCGTTTCTCCCCGGGACCCCATGTGGCTTACTCCCGAGGAGCGTGGCGCAGGCATAACGAAAGACCTGAAAGTTGCCGCCCGCAGATTTCTCTGCCCCGTTTGCGGGCACGAATTCAGCCTTTTCCAGTCCAGGGCGGTCGCCTGCATCGCCTGCCCGAAGGCGAACCAGAACTGCCCGTACGTAAGATGCCCCTTCTGCGATAATGAGTTCCCCATAAGCGGATTCATCGTTCCCGACAAGGTGGACGCTGTTCACATGAACAACTACGCTGACGGCGTCTTCGATAAATGGATGGACTCTTTCGGAATTACCAGGCGCTGATCATTCTACGGTCAGAAGCCCATAGCCGGTCTTCTTGTCCTTTTTCCTGATAGGTCCTGAGCCTTTCATCTCGGTGATCACCACTTCGGTTACCAGCCATGCGATGACGCCCTCGCGGAAGCAACCGGTCACAGACCTACCTTCCCTGCCTATCGATCCATGCATATGGAAGGTCGGTTTTCCCGATTCGTCCGGGAATATCGTTCCAAAACCTGTTACCTCGCTGGGCGCATCTATTTCGAACTTCAGCGGTTCGATCCTCTCATCGGCTGGGACCTTGGGCCCCACCACAAGCACCGAACCTCCGTCCACGCCCCCGACGACAGAAACCGTGCCGTAGACGACCCCGTGTTCCAACGAAAACCTCTCTATCTCCTCGCGGATCATCTCCCCGGGGTCCAGACTCAGGACGAACATGCGCCCCGGTCGCATTTCCGAATACTTCATGATACGTCAGCGATATTTGCCGTATTTATCAAGGAGCCTGCTGATGCGGTCGAACTCCTCCTTAGTAAGTTCACCGGAATCGAGGAATGTCCTAACAAAATCTTTCGCTTCCTTGGTGGATGTCCTGGATGCCTTTGCAATGATGCTCGCTAAAAAAGAAGAAGCTTTATCTGGGTCCATGGAAGATGCGGTCAGGATCTCGTTCATGTCGTATTTGAACGGGCTCATCCTGTGCATGTTGAGCATCGACTGTCTTTTGGCCGTAACCTTCGTCTTAGGCTTGAACCGTTTGCTGTTCTTTTTCACATTGCTGCTGGGACCTTTATTTGCACTACCGGTTTTTTCGGTCCCAGGCTTTTTTACCGCATCTACCAAGAATATAACTCCGACCGAATGACTGAGTCGTATTATTTAAAGGTAGCTTATACCTTTAAGGGACAAGAAATCCGAAATGCAAGTAGACGATAAAGAGATAGGGCATATAAAGGAAAAATTGTTTGCCGGCCGGCATGCGGCCGTAATGTATTGAACTTTGTTCACTCTTCTTTAACGATCTTTGCTTTCGCCTTCTTCAGAGAGTTTGCGATCAGGATCGTGAAGATTATCGCTACGAACGTAACGACTATCGCGTAAACGAACAGACCCATAAGCTCTCCGTCCGAAGAGAATACAGATGCGATCGCTTTCTTGATCGCCTCGTTCCATGCCAGTGCCGCCACCAGTCCGAAGGCTGCCGTGATCAATGCGGCAAAGGTCTCGAGGACCTGTACCTTGAACTCGTCTTTCGCTCTTTGTTTTTTTACTTCATCCGCCATTGAGTGCCTCCTTTGGTTCCGTGAACCTAGGTAAATATTCGGTGTTAAGTATAATATCCTTTTCAATAACGCAGAAATACTGTTCGAAACGAAAAATACGCCGAATCCATCGCTCGCTTTATCTCCCTGAACGGCGATGGGACCGACAAGATGACCGAAAGAGCCGTAAAAAAATTAGTCAGTGGCATTCCTGCCGTCGACGGGGCCGGAGTGCGGCTGGTAAGGGTGCTGGGGCGCGACACGGTCTATGATTTCGACCCTTTCCTTATGCTTGACTCCTTCGATTCGATCGACCCGGGGGACTATATTGCAGGTTTCCCCAAACACCCTCACAGAGGGATAGAGACCGTCACATACCTCATAAGCGGAGAGATAGACCACGAAGACAGCCTGGGCAACAAGGGCAGGATATTGTCCGGCCAAAGCCAATGGATGACGTCCGGCAGCGGAATATTGCATCAGGAGATGCCCCGGCCTGCAGAAAGGATGCTGGGAGTACAGCTTTGGATCAATCTGCCCCGTAAGGATAAGATGACAGAGCCGAAATATTTCGATATTACGGAAGATATGATCGGAAAGAAGGTCACGGAAAGTGCGACGGTAAGAGTGATTTCCGGAGAATACAAAGGTATTACCGGCGTTAGACCGCACCATGTACAGGCTACATGCTTCGATGTGGAACTGAGCGGCGGTTCATCAATATCATTGGATACGAGGCCTGAGGACACCGCTTTCGTGTTTCTGATCGAGGGAGAGGCGGTAGTTCAAGGCGACCTCATTCGCGAGAAGACGGCGGTTCTGTTCAGCAACGGAGACTACGTTACCTTATCCGCCCCATATGGGAAGAAATCCCGTTTCCTGTTCCTCTCGGCCGAACCGCTTAAAGAGCCCATTTCATGGGGCGGCCCGATAGTGATGAACACAACGGACGAGCTGCAGCATGCCTTCGAAGAGCTCAGGTCCGGCAAGTTCATAAAACACGCTCCTGTGTGACAAAGAATGAAGAGATGTTACAGTGCAGTATTTTGAACGTTTTGATCTCCGTTCGAATCACCACAATATTTCATCTTAAAGGAGAAAGGGGGGTGGTGCGGGGGATGGGATTCGAACCCATGAAACCCTGAGGTCTAGGATCTTAAGTCCTATGCCGTTGGCCGGCTTGGCTACCCCCGCTCGGACGAAATAAACGCTAACTGTTGATTAATCTATCTGAATATGAAAACATATTATCTTTGAATGAAATACCCAGCATGAATGGCGTATAAAATCCCGGACGAGGAATCCGTTGCGGACTCGGTTCTGATAGTAATGCATAAGAACCCCCAGGTCAGGTCCCAGGCCGAGCTCGCATTCCTCGTGAGAAAGCAGCTGTCCCGCATAGACCCAGATTACAGGGTGAGCGGGGAGCGCATTAGGAGGATCGGGATCAACCGCGGGATAATCGGCGTGGCTATAGATTACAACGCCTCCGGGATTTCCAGGGTCCCCGAATTCTGCCCCGTGTGCAGGAATCCGATGGTCCCTATCAAGAACAGGACCTTAGACGGAGGGATTGTCGAGATGAGAAGGAAATGCTCGATCTGTCCATATGCCCTGGGTTCCAATCCTACTGTGCCAGGAAGATATTATTTTACCAAAAGGAGGTGATACTGCGAGCACCTCCCGCGAGAGATTGAAAATGCTTACGGATGCTTCGGACATGCTTATCGGTGCTTCCGAGCTTATCATCAGCGCATTGCGGATGTCCGGACTGGAGAGGCGCGGCGAAGAGGTGACGGGGGCCATACTGCATTACACCTCCTTGAACGGCGACCCCTGCAGCATCCCCAACATCATAAGGGACCTGGAAAACGACAGCGACGATCCATGTTGGACCCGCCCCCTGGTATCGGTCAAACATTCGGACCGAAAAGATATATGATTGTTGCAACCTATCGGGCCCAGGGCTCCTATGAAATTTTGGGAATTCGCAAAGGTCAAGGATACTAAAATCAGGGTAGATCGGTGGCTTTCCGACACTATGGGACTGGTGGACGATGGGTGCGTCTACAGCACGCTTTTCAGATATCCGGCGGAAGGCCCCAAAGACTATGAGATTATACTATCCATGTTTCCTCAGGAGAATTACCGCACCCTCATCCACATAACGATGTACATGAAGGACGTGCCCGGGTCCAGCGCACAGGCGGCAGGTTTTCTGGCCGAACGCGAGATAAACATCCTGAACTCGGTATCGCTCAACGGAATCTCCGATACGGTGATAATCTGGAAGATAATGGCCGACCTCAGCTTCGCGGGCGAGGCAGACCTCCTGCTGGAAGATTTCGAGCAGAGGAAGGCCAATAACGATCCTTCGGTATCTCTTATCGACCATATCGCCACGAAGCCCGCCGAAATAGGCCGCCTTTTCCGCTCCGATAAAGAATATCACACAAAGGAGGAGGTCCGTCGCGCAGAGCCTTGTACCCTCAAAGGGGGTGTTTTCGATACCTCTCCCGGATATGGGGATATTTTGAAGAACATAGACGGCCGGGACGTCATGGTCGTCGCCGATGCCGATTCCTGGATGCTGTCGGTGACGTTCTTCAAGCCCGGCACCAACCTTATAAAACTGGTATTCGAAGTCCCTGACAACCCGGGGTCCATGAAGCAGGCCTTCGACCTGCTCGCAGGCAGGAACATCAATCTCATCTCCGTATTCAGCAAGATAAAGATCTGCTACCAGAGGATGCTTCTCGAGCTGGTTGCCGACATAGGGGCCAGCAGGACCTCCGCTGACGACCTCCGTTGCAATCTGCCTAAAGAGTTAGAAAGCCTTAACGGGATATTCGTCCTTAAGGAACTCAGAGAGCTCAGCTGATATGGACATCGATGACATTCTTTCGGAAAGGGCGGACGGAATCGGCGGATTGAAGAGAGGTCGCGATGCACTTGTAAGGAAGGCCATTGATCTGGCACTTTGCGTTCCCGGGAATCGTGTCCTCGAGTGCGAGGGCACCGCATTCGGGCTTCCTTCTGTACATGCCTGGAAGGGAGCCTTACCGACGAGGGCATCGGACGTACCCTCCCTGTTCTACGAAGGCGGCGCTTCTGGGATCGATGAGGCCTTGAGCCTTGGAATAGACGCTTCCATGGCCTTCGAGGTAATAGCGTCGATAAAAGGCGACAGAATCGTTCCGGATAGCTGGCTGGACTCCTTCGGCTCAGACCTGGTGGACGGTACGGTGCCGGGCATCGCGCTTTTTATGGGAGAGCTCCGCGAGAGCTCCCTCTCGGAGATCGAAGAATGCGCCGATAAAGGGTTAATCGTTATTCTTTCCGGCGGATACTCCGGGACCGGTCTCGAATGTGAAAACGTTCTGAGGGTCGGCCGCGCGGAGGCACTGGGAATAAACGGTCTGATTTCCCGTACGGCGTTGAAATACGGCGGCGCGGATGCCGGAAACAGGACCTCGGTTGCCAAATGCCTGAAGAAGAAACCGAAACTGACCGCCATCCATACGGGAAACCTCACGACATGCGATATCACCGCCATCTTCTCTGCCGCGGCAGCAGGGGCATTCATCGTGTCCGACAGCCCGGATCTCCCGAACATACCCAGAGTTTGTGAGTTCGCCTCCGATGGAATGACCGCGAAGGCATTAGCGAACCGTGGCATCACCTTGAGAAAGAAACAAAGTGCCCGGTCCGGGTCCGCCTTCGAGAACCAACGCATCAGGAAAGCGGACTCCCGTCTGGAGTTCGGAGGGCCTGATGCTCCCCTTTCCTGCGAAATCGTGACGGCGTGTGCGGATGCGGAGGATGGGGTTACGAGTATTGAAGGGAAGGACATCCGGGATCTGGAAGGGGCAGCGCATCCCCTGTCTATCGAAGTCCTCGTTTCCGGAGATGTAGATTTTTACATGGAACAGGCGTTGGAACGCCGCATACACTTCGCCCTTAGCCGCACAGATGGAGTCTGGCACAGCGGCCAGAGGGACAGTTCCTGGATCCGGATAAGCAATGCCGCCTGGGAAAGGGGGCTGACTTTCGCAGACCTGGGATCGAACATTATTTCGGACATCAAGGAGAACTTCCCGGCAGTGGCCGAGTCGGTGGAGGTCCTTTTCACTTCCGAGCCTTCCGCCGTCTCGTCCAAGATCCGCAGTGCCAGGGAACGTTATGAGATGCGAGACGGGAGCATGTCGGAGCTTACAGACCAAAATGTGGATTCTTTCTACACCTGCACCATATGTCAGACCTATGCGCCGGGACACATATGCATAATCTCCCCGGAGCGCCCCAGCGTCTGCGGTTCGGTCACCTGGACGGATGCGAGGGTGGGAAGCGAGTTAAATCCCCGCGGCCCGCAGCGCCCTTTCCCCAAGGGAACTCTCGTTGACGCTGAAAAAGGAGAATGGACCGGTACGAACGAAATAGTAAGCAGGACATCGATGGGGTCCGTTCAGAAGGTCTGTATGCACAGCGTTGCAGACTCCCCCATGACCGCCTGCAGCTGCATGGAAGTTGTGGCCGTCGTTTCCGCCGACCGCAGGTCCGTGATATTGCTCGACCGTTCCGACACGGGCAGGAATCCCTCCGGACATTCTTTTTCCGAGGTGTCAGACATTGTCGGAAGGGGAGGACAGCATCCCGGCTTCATGGGGATCGGGAAACGGTACATCCTGTCGCCCGGTTTTCTAAAGGGGGACGGGGGCCTCGCACGCGTATCTTGGATGAGCTCCCGTCTGAAGTCGGTTCTCGGCGAATCTCTGCGCAGAGCATTCGATGCGGCCGGAATATCGGAGGTGTATCTCAAGATAGCCGACGAGAAGGTCGCTGAGGATCCTCCGTCTTTGGAGGTCTGGCTCGAAGATAGCGGACATCCGTCGATACTTATGGAGCCTCTCAAATTATGAGTTCCAGAAGTTTACGTACGGACTCACCGAATGGGGTGTCGCATGGCACGATCAGCACTTCGGATTCCATCGCGGACTCCGTGATGAATATATCCCGGGGGAAGGCCAAGGTTTCGCCGAAACCTGCTTCGGCGGCCGCATCGGATAGCTTTACGGGCATTTCGCCGGTCAGATTATTGACTATGAGTATCTTCCTCCCTATCTCTATGCCTACCTCTTCAGCGAGCTGGGAAAGACGCCCGGCCGTCTTGATGCCTGTGACCGTCGGATCGGACACGAACAGGAATATGTCCGCCTGAGGCAGCACCTTGCGTGACATGTGCTCCATTCCCGCCTCGTTGTCGACTACAGTGAAATCATAATTTGGTATGAGCTTGACAAAGCATTCTTTGAGGGCGCTGTTGATGAAACAATAGCATCCCTCTCCCTCCGGCCTTCCCATGACCAGAAGGTCTACGGAATCCGTCTCCGTCATAGCCCTCTGTACCTGGTCGTACACATACTGCTGCTTGCTCATGCCCGAAGGCACCTTGGCCGGGTCGGCTATTATCTCGTCCCTGAGCTCGCCGATCGTCCCTTTCGTTTCGAAACCGATCTTGTCGCTCAGATTGGAATTCGGGTCCGCGTCGACGGCCAGCACCGTCCCTCTGACAGACAGCCCTCTTACGATCTGGGAGGCGATAGTGCTCTTGCCCACGCCGCCCTTTCCTGCTAACGCTATTATGGTCATGATATCATCTGAACAGCTTTTTCTTCACTGAAGGAAAGACACCTTCCTTCCTGTTTGGCAGATACATTGCGTCGCGGAACTCCGCTTCGTATGCCTCGTTGCGGGTATCCATCGCCCTTATCTTCTTCCGGACCTCGTCCGCGCGGTTCCTCACGTCCTCGGAAAGCAGAACGTTCTTGGCGTATGTCATGGACGCATTTCCCAGGTAATCGTATTTCTCGCTGTCGGCGTCCGGCAGCATGCCTATCGCTATCGCGTTGTCCGCGTTGATGAAGTTACCGAAGCTTCCCGACACGACGATCTTAGATATGTCCCGGGCTTCGGCATTCTCCTCCTTCATCAGCGACCGGACTGCGGCGAACACCGCCGCCTTGGCCTTCATGACCGCCGCTATGTCACCTTCCGTGACATATATCCTGTCTGTCAGGGAAATGGCCTGGCCTTTGTCCGATACGAAGGTCTTGGCCTTCCTTGTGAATCTGCCTTCGGCATCCACCATCCCGTCGCGGAACATGTTGGCGAGAAGATCTATCAGCCCCGACCCGCAAATCCCGCTGGGGGGCACTCCTCCGATCACGGTATAGTTGATCTTTTTGCGCCTGAACATCATGCTATCTATTGCCCCGATGGAGGGTGTCATCCCGAATGTCACGTTGCCTCCCTCCAGGGCCGGCCCGGACTCCGATGCGCATACTGTAACTCTTTCCCTGTCACCGATGGCCAGCTGCACGGTGGACCCGAGATCGATAAGGAGGATCTTCTCGTCAGAACTGTCCATCCCTGACCCGATGATCCCGCCGATGAGGTCCCCGCCTATCTCTTCGGAAACATCCTTCACAGCATAGATCGGGGCGTCTTTCGCTATATTAAGGCCCAGCTCGGTGCCCCCGAGGCAGAACGGTCCTCCTGTCATGCTGCATACTTCCGTCAGCGATTCCATCAGGAAGGGCTTTCCGGATATTACCGCCGCTTTGACGTCCTCCGGGTCGTCGACGAATATGTACATTAGATCGTTAATGCGGTCTATCGCCGCTTTCCTGAGGACCTCGTCTCCCATTTTATCGGCATATGCCCTCCTTGATTCTAGGTCTTCCCCCGCAAAGGACTGCGGGTTGTCTCCTACGGTGGCATAAAGCTCGTTCCCCTTCTTCAGGTCCAGAACGCTTACGGCTATGGCCGCGGTCCCGAGGTCGACCGCAAGGCCCAGCTGGGTTTTTCCGCGGGCCTTTACCACCGGTACCAGTTTTCCTTCGTACGCCTTCCTGCGGTCCTCTCCCGCGACAATACGGCCCTCTTCGTCATAGGGCACGAACACGTCCATGTCCGTGGCCACATATTTCTGGCATGCCAGGACACGTTCCATCCCGTTGGGGTCCGGTGCTCTCCCGTCCTCGGGTGTTTCGGTGATGTATACGCCGCAGCGTCCGCAACGCCCCTTTCCTCCGCATGGAAGTTTTATATCGACGCCGGCCATTTTGGCAGCGTCCACCACTTTTTGCGTCTCGTGGACTACTACCTCTTTGTCTATCGGGAAGAAACGGACGGTTCTGGGAGCCATAGCTGTTTATTGCGGTCCTTTTATTAATCACTGCACCCGGAGACCGCAATCGATAATAGAAACCGCATCCATGCCGTTCCTATGAAGATTGGGGGATTTGTAAAGACCACGCTTTCCGATTGGGACGGGAAGGTCTCCTGTATGATATTCCTCTCCGGATGCAACTTCTCCTGCCCCTACTGCCATAACCCCGATATCGCCAGAGGGGCATGCGAAGGCGAAGACGAGAGAAAAATTATGGAGTACATCGAAGAAAACAGCGACTTCCTCGAGGGAGTGGTCATTTCAGGAGGGGAGCCCACTTTGGACCGGGACCTTTACCGGCTGCTCAAGGAGATAAAGAAGGCCGGCCTTCGGATAAAGATGGACACCAACGGAAGCTCCCCGGAAGTGCTGGACGATGTGATAGGCGCCAGGCTGGTCGATTACGTGGCGATGGACGTGAAGGCCCCGCTTTCCCCGGATAGGTACATGACGGCCACCGGCGGATACTGCGACGTGAAGGCCATAGGAAAGAGCATCCGTACCATCATGGACTCAGGCACGGAGTACGAGTTCAGGACCACTGTTTATCCGGGGGTCCTGTCCCATGACGACGTGACGGACATCGCCCGTTCACTTAGAGGTGCTGAACGTTTCTGCATCCAGCAGTTCCGTCCCAAGGTCACCTTGGACCCTGAGGCCGGGAAGGTCAAACCCTACTCCGTGAAAGAGCTCAGGGCCATGCATGATTCCGCGAAGCCGTACGTGAAGAGGGTTTCCGTCAGAGGACTTTGATCACGCCAGGAAATTGCGGACTTCCGCATCCATTGCCGGGAGCAGGTCCTCGGTGCCTTTGTTGACGTTGATGCGGGGCGCGTCGGCGTATTCTTTGAATTTGGCCACTGCGTTGGAGTCCTTCGAGAATATAGACGCGGACGGTCCGCATTCGGTGTTCATCAGCTCCTCCATTGCATCGTCGAAGTTGGGGGCCGACACGATGGTCAGTATGGGGAGCCCCGTGTCGAAGCTTCCCAGCTCGCAGTCGTCGGTGAGTCCGACGACGACCGCGGGCATCACATAGCTTCCGTTCTCCAGACCGGGGCCCTTTACCCTCCTGCCCCCGAACGCCACGCTGGACCCTGCTTCCTCGATATACTTCTCGAACCTCATCAGTTCCGTCTCGTTCATCAGCGGGCCGGCCGTGGTCCCCTGTTCCGCCGGGTCTCCGACCTTTATTGTCTTGGCGGCATCCAATATGGCCGAGACGGCCTTATCGCGCTCTTCATTTGTCACGATCACTTTGGAACACGAATATATCCTTTGACCGGAGCTCCTGAATGCCGATTCTACTATGCTGGAGGCGGCGCCCTTCATGTCCCCGGGCCTGTATATCATGATGGGGTTCATTCCCTTGATCTCGTTTATGAATCTCAGCCCATCGTCCACAGGAAGGAATATCAGTTCTTCCGCTCTCTCCCCGCTTCCCGAAGCCGCCAATCCTCTGACGGTCATATCGTCGACGAGCTCCCTGTCGGATTCCGGGCCACGGGCCACCGTTATATTGAACACTCCCACCGGAAGTCCTGCGGCCGAGAGGATGCTGTTGAACATGAACATCGGCATGGGGCAGTCCTTGGACGGGACGCTCACGACCGTGTTGCCTGCCATCATTGCGCAGGAAGAGAACCCGGCGGGCGAGGCCAGCGGAGAGTTGTGACCTGACACCACGCCCCATACTCCTGAAGGAGAGCCCTTATCGAAGTCGGCATCGAATGCGTTCCCGATGACCTCGGCCAGCCTGTCGGCCTCTGCGAGGCAGTCCTTCATCACCATCCCCGTGCTGATCATCACGCATGCAGCGAGCCTGTACCTCTGGGCCCTTACCCTTTTCAGAACGTCCCTGAACAGCTCCGTCCTCTCCTGGGACGTCTTCGAGGACCAGTTTCCGACGGCGCTGCCGGCGGCGCCTACGGCCGCGGCCACAGTCCCTTTTTCCGGCATCTGGAAATTGCCGAATATTATGGATCTGTCGATGGGGCTCGTGAGCTCGTAATCGTTTCCGGATGCGACCATCATGCCTCCGACGAAGCTTGGATAGCCTTTCTTCTCGGTCCCGAGAAGGCTGTCGAAAGCTCTCTGAAATAGTTCGTCCTCGTTTGCGGCATGTATATCATTCTCGGAATCTGGCATGTTCCTCGTAACGGGATGCCCTATGTTAATCTTTATTCCGCGTATCCGCGAGCGTTAAATACAGTAACGATATTAGTCGAAATGCTGGACTCGTGGTCTAGGGGTTATGACGTTGCCTTCACACGGCAAAGGTCGCCGGTTCAAATCCGGCCGGGTCCACCACTTTTTTCATTTAATCTTCGTGGACGCCCGTCATTCCTGGAAAAGGAAGAATTGATTTGGCCGGGGGTCGGAAGGAGGAGGACCGAAAGCATATTGCTTCCCCCGGCGATGTCCGCTCTGTTTGGACATATCATCCATCCATCATTTAACAAGTATTTAGCTTTTTGCATGATGTGCCTTCTTAAAAAGTGGGCCCGGCCGGGATTGAACCGGCGATCTTCGCCTTGTAAGGGCGACGTCATAACCACTAGACCACGAGCCCGCGCGACAATGAACATTGCAATAGTATTAAAATGGCGCGGAAGCCGAGGGTCAGCTTTATTAGTGGAAAGAGGTATTGCCGTTCCGCGCGACCGTAGTCCAGTGGTTAGGACGGATGCTTCCCAAGCCTCTGACCCGGGTTCGAATCCCGGCGGTCGCACCAATTTTATTCGCCGTAATACGGTTAAATCTTTATCGAACCCAGAACATGTACCGCCGGTGCGCTATGTTAGAAATCGACAGTTCCAGGGGCGAAGGCGGCGGGCAGATGGTCCGTACATCGGTCGCCCTTTCAGCCGTGACCGGCATAACCGCGCACCTTACAAGGATCAGGGAGAACCGACCGACCAACGGACTCTCGAAACAGCACTGCGCAGCGATAAGCGCCGTGGCGGAGATGACCGGTTCTCAGGCCGAGGGAAATTTCACGGGATCTTCGGAGCTGATATTCAGGCCCGGTACCGAACAGAAGAACAGCATATCGCTTAACATAGGCACCGCCGGCAGCATCACTTTGGTCCTACAGGCCATCCTGCTTGCGGCCAGAAACCACAGCGAGAGGCTGACCGTCGACATAAGGGGAGGGACCAACGTCCTCTGGGCGCCGCCCATTGACAGCTATCAGCAGGTCCTCTTCCCGCTTCTGGACAGGATGGGTGTTCACACAGAGGTTAGCATCGAAGAGAGGGGATTCTATCCCCGGGGAGGAGGCCACGTGGTGGCCTCGCTCGAGCCGATAGGACAGATCTCTCCGATGGACCTCGATGAGCTGGGGGACCTTGTGTCGATACGTGGAGTGTGTTTTTCCCAGAATCTTTCGGAGCACATCAGCAAAGAGATGGTGCGTTCATGCGTCAGGGTCCTCAAGCCCATCGCCGATGCGGATATAGAGATACAGATAACGCACGGAGACTCCAGGGGGGCGGGTATCTGCCTGGTGGCCGACTTCGAGAACGGAAAACTGGGAAGCAACGCGCTGACCACCCGTGAATATTCGGCCGAAAAGACGGGAGAGGACGCGGCCAACGACCTCATACGAGAGGTCCAGGGCGGCGCTACCGTCGATGTGCACACTGCCGACCAGCTGCTTCCATATATGGCGATGGCCGAAGGAAGGAGCTCTTTCAAGGTCTCCAAGATAAGCAGACACCTTCTGAGCCAAATGGACACTTTGGAGTCTTTCCTGAACGTCAGGTTCGGAGTCGAGCGTAAGGACGAGATATACCACTTCAGCGTCAACCCGGGGGCAAAAGATGAGACCATATGTACAGATTAACTGCGCCATGTCGGCGGACGGAAAGATAGCCGGGAGCGACCGCAGGCAGGTCACCATTTCTTCGGCTGAAGACAAAGAACGCGTGAAGAGGCTCAGAGGGGAGTTCGACGCTATCCTTGTCGGCGTGGGCACCGTCATAGCGGACGACCCGCACCTCACCGTGAAAGACCTGGACTATGACACCAACCCCATTCGGATCGTCCTAGACTCCCGCGGGAGAACTCCGGACTCGGCGATGGTCCTGGATGAAAGGGCGCCGACCGTCATGGTCACGGTCGACTCCTGCGAGCGGGAATGGGACTGCGAGGAGACCATCCGCACCGGGAAGGACGAGATAGACCTCGTGGACCTCATGGACCAGCTGTACGAGATGGGGATCGACAGGCTGCTGGTCGAGGGAGGGGGGGAGACTATATCGTCCTTCTTCAGGGCCGGGATCGTCGATCGCTACACCGTGTTCGTCGGAGGCCTGGTGATAGGCGGAAGGAGTTCCCCGACGCCCGCGGACGGCGAGGGATGGGTGGCCGACGGAGGGGCCGCCCTCAAGCTCGAAAAAAGCGAGACCCTGGGTAACGGGGTCCTTCTGGACTTCGCCGTCGCCCCGAGGCCCTGAGTGTATTTTCAAAGCGATTTGTGGTCGAGAACGAACCTGAAATAGTTGTTCTCCGTGCCGAATACCTCGCTGGACGAGAGCTCGAAGGGCATTCCATAGACGAGCTCCAGTGATTTGCGGAAGTATCCGACGGAATACCTTCCCATGGCCTCTGCGGCGCCCTTGCTGAGTTTGAATTCAGTATCCACTATGATCGTCAGAGGATTGAAGGAATAGATCGTCACCTTGCCCATGTTCGCGAAGGAGTAGTATTTCCTTATCTGGTCCACCACGTCTTCGATCCGCCCCTTTCGGAATTTGCCACTGACGGCCTGGGCATGTATACTACCGATTATCTCGGTAAGAGGGCCGACGGACAGGCCTCTGCTGTCCATGATCGTGTAAAGGAAATAGATCATGTAATTGCTGATCTTTTCGGGCTCATCGACCATATCGGCGAAGATCTCTCTGGCCTTTTCAAAGGATTCTGAGTCTGGAGGTTTTGTCTCGGCTATCCGCAGAGACGATATGGAATAGATCTTCCTGCGATTGTCCTCCGGATCCTCCCGGGAGGCTATCACACCGTCTTTGACCATGCTCTCCAAGTGCACTGACAGGGTGGACTGCGCCTTGCCTGTGAGATCCACCAATTCCGTTAGCGAAAGGTTCCGCTTGGAGAGCTCGTCCAGGATCCTTACCCTAATTCCGTTGGAGATTATGACGATCCCGCTGTCGGTGTTGTAAAGAACAAAATTCTCAGGTGCAACATCGCCCATAGGTTTGATATAACGTTGTGAGGTAATAATAGGTTCTCGACTTCTTCATGAATTCTGATTCTAGCAATTGATTTAACGTAGTCCGAGCATGTGGCGATGTGGTAAAATGAAGGTCATATGCAGTTCCGAAGAAAAGGACGTCCGCGCGGTCTGGTTCGAGGAAGGTAAGGTCAGAATGATAGATCAGCGAAAACTCCCGGGAAGCCTCGAGTTCGTATCGTTTAACAATCACAGAGGTGTTGCGGAGGCCATAAGGAACATGACCGTCAGGGGGGCGCCGTCTATCGGGGCATCGGCTGCCTACGCCATGTGCCTGGCATCTCTGGAGGGAGCAGACCTGAAACGCGCCGCCGAAGAGATAAAATCGGCAAGGCCCACCGCCAACGACCTCTTCTATGCCGTGGATTGGATGTACGGCGCGCTCATGGGCGGCAGGGACCCTGTCGAAGCCGCCGACGCCTATGCGCAGTCCATGGTGGACAAATGCATTGCAATAGGAAGGTACGGCGAGCCGCTGATCGAAAACGGGGCGAAGATAATGACCCACTGCAACGCCGGGGCCCTTGCCACGGTAGATGTGGGGACCGCGCTGGCCCCCATGAGGGCCGCCCGGGATGCCGGAAAGGATTTCTTCGTGTACGTATCGGAGACGCGCCCGCGCCTCCAGGGGATGCAGCTTACGGCATGGGAGCTCGTCCAGGAAGGCATCCCCCATTCGATCATTCCCGACGGGGCTTCCGCCCATTATATGTCAAAAGGAGTGGACCTGATAATAACCGGGGCTGACAGGATAGCCGCCAACGGAGACTTCGCGAACAAGATAGGCACTTTGGACAAGGCTATCGCGGCGAGATATTACGGGATACCGTTCTATGTCGCAGCACCCGTTTCCACGTTCGATTTCTCGACTAAGACGGGGAAAGACATCGTTATCGAAGAGAGGAGCGAAAAAGAGGTCACAGAGATCTGCGGCTGCAGGATCGCCCCCAATGGCTCAAGAGCGCTGAATCCCGCATTCGACGTGACGGAGGCGGGCATGGTGACGGGATTCATAACCGAAGAGGGCATTTTGAAGCCTGACGATATAAAGAAGGTGCTGAAGTGAACGAAGAATTCGGACGCGGGCTGCTTGTACGTTTCTGCAAGATGCTTTACGACAGGCAGATAACCGTATCCGCCGGAGGAAACATGAGCCTGATGATAGACGACAGCGAAATACTGATCACTCCCAGCGGAAGGAACAAGGGCCTTCTCGAGCCGGAAGACCTCATACTGATGGGAACTGACGGCTCCGTCATATCCGACGGAAAGCCCTCGATCGAGAACAAGATGCATCTGGCACTTTACAATCTCAATCCGGAGACCAGATCTGTGGTGCACTGCCATCCCCTCTACTGCACGTCAATAGCGGTGAAGGGCAAGGAGCTCAAGACAGAACTGACGCCCGAAGGAGTGATACTGCTGGGAAAAGTTCCGATGATCCCTTATTTCACCCCCGGCTCCCAGGAGCTGGTGGATGCTGTGGCGGCCCGCCATGACTCCAAAGCCATGCTGATGGCCCGCCACGGGGCCATAACTCAGGGAAGGACGGTCGAGGAGGCTTACAACAGAATGGAGGAGCTGGAGTTCCAGGCCAGACTGCAGACGATAACGGGCAGGGCCAAGGTCCTGCCGTCTTCTGAGATAGAAAAAATATCCAGGATGTGAAACCATGGCGCTGCTTGTCACGAAGTGGTTCGGCGTATTCCTCTGCGACGAGAAGTCTGACAGGGTTATCGACAGCATCCTGATGCCCAAGGACTCGGAAAAGACGGCCGAGAAACTGGCACTCGTCCAGAGGGGATCGATACTCCAGGAAGAGAGGGACCTTGCCTCGAAGGCCGGCAAGATATCCGTATCCGAGAGGAGACAGTCCGAGCTAGGCAGGCCGGAGATGTATGACTCTTCGTTCGTCAAGCCTGAGAAATACGGTTTCACGCCCGAGATGATGCACGAAGTGATGATACGCCTGGGAAAGCTGAGGACTTCGGAACCGGTGCCCAGGGACAGGAATCTAGTCCAGGCCATAAGATACTTGGACAGTTTATACGAAACTTCCAACCTGATCGACGAAAGGCTGCATGAATGGTACGGGATGCATTTTCCTGAGCTTGCAGACTTGGCTTCAGACAGGAAATATTCCGACCTTATAGCAAGACATGGGGAGAGGGAGGGAGTATTGGAAGAGCTCGGACTCGATCTTCAGTCGATGGGGGCCGACTTCGAGTCGGCGGACATGGATGCGGTGAGGGCCCTGGCACAGAACCTTTCCGATATTTACGACGAAAGGGAGAGGACGGATGAATATATCGAGTCCATAGTGAAAATTACATGCCCCAACATGTGCGCCCTGCTGGGAGGGGCCTTGGCGGCAAGGCTCATTTCGCTGGCCGGCGGTCTGGAGAGGCTTTCTTCGCTCCCATCGTCCACATTGCAGCTGCTTGGTGCGGAAAAGGCGATGTTCAGGCACCTTAGGTCCGGAAAACGTCCCCCGAAGCACGGCGCCATATACCAGCACCCTTCGGTTCACAGGGCGCCATACTGGCAGAGGGGGAAAATAGCCAGGTCTCTCGCCGGAAAGGCTTTGACCGCAGCTAAGATCGATCACTTCAAGGGAGAGTTCCGCGGAGATGTTCTGGCCGAAGAGTTCGACGCCAGGGTGGAGGACATCAGACGCAGGTATCCCGAGGCTCCGAAAAAGAAACAAGGCCCGTCCAGCGTAAAGAAGAGGCGCAGGCCCAAGAACAAGACACGCTGAAGGATCAGTACTTTGCGATACGCATTCCCAGATTCTTCATCTGACCTATGAATTCCGGATAGGATACCGCCTCGCATCCTGTGTCGGCCATGCGGACGGGCCCTTTGCAGACGAGCGAAGCGACCGCGGCGGACATCATTATCCTGTGGTCGTCCAGATGGTCTACGGTCCCCCCTTCGAGAGCTTCCTTCCCCCTGATGATGCACCCGTCATCGGTCTCTTCAGCGTCCGCACCGAGGGACATCAGCATCTTCACCGTGGAAACGATGCGGTCGCTCTCCTTGAACCTCAGCTGCGGCGCACCGTAAAGCCTGCTGGTGCCTTTGGCCGTGCTGAGGAGGACGGCGACGACCGGGAACAGGTCCGGCGTGGGGCCCATATCAATATCGACCGCCTCCAGCCTGCTTCTCCCGACGGTCACCGAACCGTTCACGCTTGAGACTTCGGCACCGGCCTCCCTCAGAATATCGATTATACGCTTGTCCCCCTGGGGATCTCCCATGTCCAGGCCCGAAGCGGTAACCTTTCCTCCGAGAGCACCGGCCACCAGTGGGAAGGCGGCGGAAGAAAAGTCGGCTGGTACTTTGTAATCTTCGGGACGGTAACCTCCGGCGCCTATGTGTATAGAGCTCTTCGAAACGGCTACTTCGGCGCCGAAGTGACGCATCATCGATTCGGTGATCATTACATAGGGTGCGGACACCAGCTCGTTCCTGATCTCTATCTCCGTACCCTTCTCTAGCATGGGGGACGCGATCATCAGCGAAGATACGAACTGGGAGCTGATATTGCCCTCTATCTTCACGTTTCCTCCCCGGTTCGGCCCTTTTATGGTCACCGGCGGGAGGCCTTTGTTGGAGGTACAGGAAACGCCCAAAGGGCCCAGAGCATCGAGCAGCGGGCCCATCGGCCTCTTCCTGATGGACTCGTCACCGGTTATCATCACCGGAGAATCGAAAATGGAAGCGATTCCTGAGAATATCCGCATGGTGGTCCCGGAATTGGCGACGTCTATCGTCCCTGCAGGGGCATGCAGGTCTCCGCCCCTCACCTTCACTCCGCCAGGAACGACCTCCGCGAATGCGCCGATGGAGCGTACGGCCCTCAGCGTCGCCCTGGTATCGTCAGAGAGCAGCGGATCGGATATGGTGCTCTGACCGTTTGCCAGCGCGGCCATGAAAAACGCTCTGTGCGTATGGCTCTTGGAAGGCGGCGGCGAAACTTCGCCCTCCACGCATCCTCCTCCGAACTCCAGCATCCCGTATCACCCGGTGTTCTCAGAACTTCTTGATGTTCTTCATGGCCTCTTCGACGGTCGCGCCTCTGAGCACAATGTCGGAAATGGCCCGGGTTATTCCTTCCACGTCCTTGTGCTGGAATATGTTCCTGCCTATCGATACGCCGCGGCCTCCGGCTTCAAGCGAGTCCCTGACCATCGTGAGCATGTCATGGTCGGACGCCATCTTAGGCCCTCCAGCGATTACCACCGGAGCAAGGGTGCCTCTGACTATCTCCCTGAAAGAATCGATGTCTCCGGTGTAGCTGCATTTCACTATGTCCGCTCCCAGCTCGGTTGCGACTCTGGCACCGTGAGCTACGTGTTCAGGTTGATACGAGTTCTTGATCTTCGGCCCGCGGGGATAGGCCATCACGAGCAGGGGCATCCCCCATTCCTCGCACTCCCTGGAAAGATTGCCTAGGTCTCTGAGCATCTCCGGTTCCGTCTCCGCGCCCAGGTTGATGTGCATCGAAACAGCGTCCGCACCCATCTTCAGGGCCTCGGAGACGGTTGCCACCAGAACTTTGCTGTTGTTCGTGTCGCCCATGTCCGTGGATGCGGAAAGGTGCAGGATCAGACCGATGTCGGAACCGCTAGCACGGTGGCTAAAACGGATCAGGCCCTTGTGCATGAGAACTGCAGTGGCTCCCCCGTTTGCCACAGCATCTACGGTCTCCTTCATATCGTAGAGGCCTTCGGTGGGCCCGATGGATATACCGTGGTCCATCGGGACGATCACGCAGTTCCCGGTCTTCCTGTCCATTATCCTTTCCATTCTAACATTCTTTCCGAACATCATGGTAAACCGCGCCCGTCAATTATCCGACATGGTATTAAAGTTTGCTAAAGAGACATTACAAATTATAACGGCCTTTCGTATGTGCCAGCATAATAATTTTATGATTATGCTCAAGAACGTATCTCCGCCCTCATGATATCGAACATCCCGCTTACGCCGGTCCAGATCTCAAAGGCGCGTGCGCCCTGCATAGCCAGCATATCCTCTCCTGTGGCGATCCTGCATCCCTTGGACCTCGCCTCGCTTATCAGACCGGTATCGGCCCCATAAACCATGTCCAAGACCGTGCTGTCTCCCGTCAGGCCCCTTATGTCTGCAGGATACTCGCCTTCCCCGTACATCCCTATCGGAGTGCTGTTGACGATGATTTCGTATCGGGACAGGTCTGCGGAACCTTTTTCGATAGGCTCGATTCCGAATTCCGATGACAGCCTCGAGACCGTCAGGCCGTTCCTGCCGGTTATCGATACTTCCGCACCGTTCCTCAGAGATGCGATGATACATGCCCTGGCCGCCCCTCCGGAACCCATTAAGAGAACCTTTTTCCCATTCATCTGGCACCTTATATTTTGAAACGCCGCTTCGATTCCATGGATGTCTGTATTGTATCCCTTAAGCCTTCCCGATTCGTTCGCTATCGTGTTGACCGCGCCTGCTTTCTCGGCGTCGGCGTCCAGGGCATCCAGGTGACCCATGATGGATTCCTTGTAAGGTATCGTGACATTCATCCCGCGGATGTCGTAACCCCTGATGCAGTCTTCGATGCGGGCGAGGGAGGGGGAACGAAAGATCAGGTATTTTCCGTTGACACCGCTCGCGTCATAGGCCGCCTGGTGCATGGCGGGCGACCTGGAATGCTCCAAGGGGTCGCCTACGATACCGGTGATCATGCAATCGTCCCCAAGCCTCCTCATCTCTCCGAGGCTCAGTTGCCCGGGGGCGGTGGGTCCGCTGACGTATGCGAACGTGAAACTGTTGCCCAGTATCTTCTGTCTTATCCTCGTCACGGTCCCCAGGGCGCCCATTCCCAGGATCACATGTTCCTTTTTGGTTTCCCTGGAAGCTTTCAGAATATGTGCCAGATCTTCAAAGTCCCTTACCATGTAAGCTCCCTTGGAGATGTCGGAGGACATTGTGTTCAGAGTATCTGATATCACTTGGCCGGCAGGCGTCTTGTCATAATCGTGGACGGACGATATTGTCCTGAACGGCACATCGTGCAGCATTTCGGTGCCTGCATCGACGATGCCGCTGAAACCTTCCGGTAGCAGAGAGGCGTCGAAACCGTCTCTGAACGTCACCACCGTCTCGATGCCCTTTGTGTCGGGCAGGTGACCTAGGATGTCGGTCCTGACCTCCACCATGTCGGCTCCGAGAGCCTCAAGCATGTCAGACGGCCTGCCCAGGGAGGCGCAGATCTTCATCTCAGACTTCCCTCAGGGTCTCCTCGATCTTCATTCCAAAGTGGCGTCCCCCGCTCTCTATCTTCGCCAGCACTCTGTCGCCCGGCTTTATGTCCGTTACCGATATGGCCCCATCGGAGGACACCAGTTTGACCGTTTCTGCATTCTGGAGAATGGTTGTGTAACGCCTGCTTCCGTCCGCGGCCTCGACCAAGACCATCGGCCTCACCTCGATCTTACATCTGCCGACGGAAGAAATCCTGGTCCTGCCGTCCCTGTCAACAATGGCCACAGGCTCTCCGGATTTCAACTCGCCCAGATATCTGGTCTTCCCCTCGGGGGCCATTACATATGCGTGGACCGCACCGGCATTGACCCTGAAAGGCCTGGATGCTACATATCCGCTGTCCTCGCTTTCGGACTGAACCAGGAACAGGCAGTTCGCCTGGGATCCGATTAGCATCCCCTCTCCGGGCACCATGATGCTGACAGTGTCGACGCAGACGCGGTCTCCCATCTCGATATTTTTTACGTCGACCACTTCGATCTCCTTGAGCTCGACGTCTGAAGAACTTGAAAGCAGGTCCGCGAACGACCTCAGCTTGTCCGGGTCAGATACCGTCACCGCTATGCCGTCGACGCCTTTCTCCATGGTTTTAAGGTACAGCTTGGCACTTTCAGCGTCCGAAGCGGAAGCGAACACCCTTGTACCCGTGCCGGAGAATTTGGCGATGAGATTCTCGAGAGGAATTATCGTCCAATCGGAAGACGAGAGGATCACCGCCGAGCATTTTCCCGCCAAAGCCATTGCCCGCTCCTGGTCCTTGGGCGAGCTGATCTCCACGATCTTCACATCATCGCCGGCCGTTATCAGTTTGATCTTGCCCAGTGACGAGAAATCCAGGTCCTCCTGTCTGACCACGGCTGCGGTAATGCCCGATTCGATCGCACTGATGAGCATCTCCTTCCTGTCCTCTTTGGACTCAGGAAGGTCCGCCCTTACCCAGATTTCCTTTTCCATGTGATTTTCCTCCCCCGTTCTGCGCATTGCATCGCGTACCGGCTTGGAACCATGTCAGCATGCGTTAAAAAGCTTATCAGCACTTAACGGATTCGAGAAGCGCGAAGTCCGTCCAGTTGTCGGGATCGTCCTCTACGTTCTCTTTGATGAGGACCAGCCCGTAATGGAGGCCTGCGGCCATTCCGCATATCGCGGCGGTGTCTTCGGGAAGCCTGCCGTCAGCGAGCATCTCGGCCGCCAGCGCGGTGTCTTCGACCTCCAGCCTGTCGGCGCCTGGGAACAGCTGGCTGACGTTGCGGTAAGTCTGGCCCAGGGCCTGCACGTGGGACGCCACCGTTGAGATCCTTGCATCCTTTGTCCTGACGAAAATGCAGTGGTGGATCGGCATGCTGAACTCCTCTATGTTACGCATTTCTCCTAGCTTCATCGCCTTCTCCGTCTCCAGCACCGGACCGGCGACCATGTTCCTGACCGCGACCACCCCGTAGTCCACGCTCCCCGAGAGGAGCGCCTTCACCACGCCTTCCGAACTGACCAACGGGACCAGTTCGGCCTCGATGCCTCTCTTCATCGCTATGACCTGGGCGGCCTTTTCCGAATTGGATAACGGTATGCCCATGTACCCTATCTTCTTCATCGGACCCGAGATAAAGATGATGGATTAAAACTTGACCCATTGTCCCGCTTCTTGAAAAGTTTATTAAATTGAAAGGTTGTCGGGGGGTCCAGTACTATGCAGTCTGTCGACACCTTGTTCTACATCCTTCCGTGCCGGAGAGAGATAGATTGGCGGCCGACCGGCTGACTGGAGGACTTTCAATGTGGGAGAGCAAAGAGATTAGAGAACTCAAAGAGGGCCGTTACGTCAACATCGACGATGAGCCTTGCAAAATTACTTCTATAAGCATGTCGAAACCCGGAAAACACGGATCCGCCAAGGCGAACATCGAGGCAGTGAGCATATTCACCGGGGCAAAGAAGTCCCTGTTCGGGCCCGTGGGCACCAAGGTGCAGGTACCTATCATCGACAAGAGGAAGGGCCAGATCCTGACGATGCATGACGAGGAGATTCAGATAATGGACCTCGAGTCCTTCGAGACGTTCAGCATGCCCATCAACGAGGACCACACCGGCACTCTGGAAGAGGGCGGGGAGATAATGTACCTCGTGGCGATGAACAGATACAAGCTGATGTAAGGCGGTTGAGATGCCTTACGGGCTTTCGTATGCCGGAGCGGATGCCGAGTACAGCGAGGCCGACGCTTTCCTGTTCGGAGTGCAGTACGATCACACCGCATGCTTCAGAGCGGGAGCCCGCGAAGGTCCCGGGGCCATCAGACGCTCATCCTATAATTTCGAGGAGTTCCACTTCGAGCACGGCCTGGACCAGTACATCCCGGCAGTTCACGACTACGGTAACGTCGATGATTTCGTGATGCCCGAGGACATGTTCTCCGAAGTGGAATTCGCCGTTGGCCCCGCCATACGGGACGGGAAGTTCACCGTCGCCCTAGGCGGAGAGCATTCTGTGAACATCCCGATAGTCAGAAGCCTGCCCAAGGACACCGCGCTCATCTCGATAGATGCCCACCTGGATTCCAGAGACGAATATCTAGGGACCCCGTTCAGCCATGCCTGCGTCATGCGCAGAGCGGCGGAGCATCTCGGTCTGGACAACGTTTTCGTGCTGGGGGTCAGAGCGGTGGGGATGGAGGAGCTTGACAGGGAGGACCCCGTTCCTTTCGTCAGTTCCTACGAGATACTGGAGAAGGGCATAGAAAGTGCGGTCGAACAGGCGCTGGACAGCGTGAAGAGCGAGCGCGTCTACATCACATTGGACATAGACGGCATAGACCCCGCGTACGCGCCCGGGACCGGGACTCCGGAGCCGTTCGGCCTTCTTCCGATAGATGTGAAAAAGGCCATCAGAATGGTGGGCGACAGGTTGTGCGGTTTCGACGTTACCGAGGTCTGCCCCCCTTACGACCCGTCGGGGATCACTTCCATCCTCGCTTCGAGGTTGGTGAACGAGGCCCTCGCCGTTTACGGAAAGAGACTTGGCTGAACCTCAAGGTCATTCGGCCGACGTTTCTGAATGCTTTATTTTCACGGCGCGCTTCGATCTGTCCGCAGCCTTGGGCTCAGGCAGGTGGAGCACCGCATCCGGGTCCAGGAACTTCACGACCTTCTCCTCGAACTCGTTGGCCCTCTCGATCGACACCGCCTCGTCCTTGGATTCGGAATAGATCCTGAATATCGGCTCGGTCCCCGAGGGCCTGGCAAGCACCCAGCCGTTCTCGAAGATTATCTTAAGCCCGTCCGTGCTGTCCATGATCCCGTCTGTGACGGTCTTCTTGAGATAGTTGATGACCGCCTGCTTCATCCTGTCGGGACACTCGATCTTCCTCTTCTGAGTGTAATAGACCGGGAGTTTGTCGACCTGTTTTGAGAGCGGCCCGTTGAGGGCGATCGCCTCCAGCATCTTGGCCACCGTCATGGCCCCGTCCCTGCAGTACTGCTGTTCGGGGAATATCAACCCGCCGTTCTCCTCGCCGCCGAAGATCGCTCCGTATTCCTTCATCTTCCTTGCGACTATGGGCGACCCCACAGCGGTATATTTCAGGATCCCTCCGGCCTCATTGACGACCTCTTCGACCATCGATGAGGAGCTGACGGGCGTTACGACTTTGCCCTTCCTTTTTGAAAGTTCAAGTTTCGCGAGGAGCGCCAGGCTCTTGTCTCCGCTGACGAATTTCCCCCCGTCGGTTATGAAGACGCACCGGTCCGCATCGCCGTCGTGGGCGATACCGATGGACGCCCCGGTGTTCTTAGTAAGCGATATGAGGTCTGCGAGGTTCTCTTCGGTCGGCTCGCTGGGGCGCCCGGGGAACTCTCCCTGCGCATTGCAGTTCAATGTGACGGTCTTTATTTGTAGCCTCTTGAGAAGGAGAGGTGCTGTCTCGAATGCGGCCCCGTTGGCGCAGTCCAGGCATGCCGTGATGCCCGCGCCCTTGATCTTCTCGGCGTCCACGTGGGAAAGCACCGCATCGATGTACGCCTCGCCTGCGTCGTTGACCCGGTCCATGGTCCCGGCCTCGTCCCACTTGCATGTGCAGACCTCCGTGGCGTATATCTCCTCGATGAGTGTCTCCTCCTCCCGGCTCGCCTCGGTCCCATCCGCGGATATGCATTTGATGCCGTTGAACTGCGGCGGATTGTGGGAGGCGGTGATCATTACGCCTCCGCTCACGTTATCGTGTGTCTTAACGTAGTACTGCAGGGCAGGCGTCGGGACCATCCCCAGGAACAGAACGTTGACCCCGACGGACATCAGTCCCGCCGAGATGGCCGTTCGGAGCATGTCTCCGGACGAGCGGGTGTCCGTTGCCACGGCCACCGCCCCCTTCATGACCTGTCCGATAGCTTTTCCCATCTGAAGTGCGAGTTCAGAGGTCAGGTCCTCATTGACCACTCCCCTGACGCCGTTCGTCCCGAACAATCTGGCTGCCAATTACTTCCTCCTTGATGCTATGAAAATAGATATCATGTCGGCACATGCCTTGGCGGTGTCCGAGGCCTCCTCGATACCGTGCAACATGTCTCTTGAGAGAATGATGCCTCTGACGTCCATGTCGGACAGGTGTATCCTCTTGATGCCCTCGAAGTTCATATCGTCAATGACGCGCTCCTGGTCCTTGACGGATTCTATGCCCCTCACCGCCTCCTCGCTGTCGCGGGAGTGGAACGCGTCCATGGCGCCAATGAGCATTTTCATCTCGTTCTCCAGCTCGGAGGCCGTCTTGAAAAGGAACAGCCATATGTCCTCGGGAATATAGGCCTTGGTCTCTTTGGCCACCTGCAGGTGGATGGAGGATTCCTTGGACCAGTTGGCCACGTGGTCCAATGCCCTGACGAAATGCAGAAGGTTCTCCCTGTCCTGGGCGCTCAGACCGGAGCCCACTATCTCCGTCGAAAGCCTGTCTTCGATACGGTCGGCATCGCGCTCGCTCATGACAAGACGGTCGACGCACTTCACGGCCTCGGTCTCGTTCTCCTCGCCCATGGCGCCGATGGCCATCTTCAGTTCGATGACCGCGTCCATGACTATCAGTGCGTGGTCCCTTGCGCCGTTCTCGGCTGAGCCCGCCTTTTTATTGCCGAACCAATCGAGAAGATCTTTTGAATTGCTCATGTGATGCTGCCTCCCCTGACCTTGCGAGGTCTTGCGAACTTATGGTCCCCGGACCTGCAGAACGGTATCGACTGCCGCTTATTATAAAGAGCCCTCTGACACGCGACGTCACGCCAGCGATATGCTGACCACGTTGCTGCCGCGGAGGATGATGCTGTTCATGTGCCTCTCCTCGCCGGCGGGGTCCTTGACGGACACTTCTTCAAGCACCATGTTCATGTACTCGTCGAAAGAGGTCAGTTTCCCCTCTATGATCTTTCCGTCCTTTAACTGAAGAACCACTTTCTTTTCCACGGACTTTTCGAGCAGGGCTAGCGGTAATACCATTGTAATCCCTCCGTGCTACACCTTTGTTCGATTTAAACCTATTCGCCATCGCAAAGGCCGTATCCCAGCAGGTGAAGCGATGGGCCGGAATTTGGTGCATCTTCATTCATTGGGATTCCCCTGAGGGGCCCCTTGCCGTCGTTCTCGCCCGGCGGCCGACGGCGACCGCCCTCCCGGCGGCGACGACCAGAACGACGGATACCAGGAATGCCAGCCTCTCGGGGGAATACACCTGGGGGAAGATTATGAACGCCGCAATGCAAACGGCCGATGCCGCCATCAGAAAAAGCGGCACTGCCCTTCCAAACTCTTTGCGGACCTTCTCGTGGACCGCCTTACGGACTATCGATGCGAGGGCCAGTAGCGATATGCCCAAGAACAGGCAGAGCCTTATGTCGTATACTGCGGACACCGCGATGGACACCACCGCCGATATGACCAGAAGAACCGGAAAGACGTCCTGCGTCCTCATTCATCCCATCCTCCCGAACGATGACCGTGCAAAAAACCGCATGCTACCAAATCGTCCACCCTGCCCGACCTATGTTATCCGACGGGCATGATGATATTAAACGTTGGCTCTCGGCCGGCCGGGATCACTGCTCGTCTTCCCCGGGACCTTCGGATCTCGTGGAGTTTCTCGCCTGCGCGTCTATCCATGTCCTTATGGCCTCTTTCCCGGATCCGGTTATCCCGAAATACTCCTTGAAACGCTTGGTCGTGGTCAGCTCGAGGGTCTGGCCTTTTTTTTTGCCGCTGACGAAATCGCGTTCCATGAGCTCCCTCACGTCCTCGTAGGTGCGCGAGCCCAGCACCTTGAAGAGCTCGGACTGCAGCACTGGCTGGTTGTAGGCAATGGTGCTCAGGGTCCTCATCGTACCTCCGCTCATGTCGGCCTTGGAGAACTCTCCCGTGAAATCGGCGTACTCGGAACGCAGCATCATGCGGTATTCAGAGCCGAACTTGGCTATGGTGATGGCAGAACCGCGGGAGTCATACTCCCGCCTCAGGTCCATCACGGCGTAGCGCACCTCCTCCTCCGAGATACCTGTCTTTGCGGCTATGTCAGCGATCTTCAGATTGCCCGCGCTGGAGAAC
Source organism: Methanomassiliicoccaceae archaeon UBA421 (assembly GCA_002498365.1). Taxonomy (GTDB): domain Archaea; phylum Thermoplasmatota; class Thermoplasmata; order Methanomassiliicoccales; family Methanomethylophilaceae; genus VadinCA11. Next base: position 115,133 of record DAHB01000005.1, read on the forward strand.
AGTGCCGCCTCGACAGCGCATTTTACATCCAACTCAGTTCACCGCCTCGGCCGCCATCCGACGGCCGTCCTCCTTCCCGGATACCCCGTCTATGAGGATCTCCACGAAGATGTCGCCCCGCGGAAGCTCTGACTGCCTGACTTCCAGCTTTCCTTCCCTGACGAGATGGAGGACCGAGCAGAACACCTTCAGGTTGTGCATCACGTCCCTCTCGTAGAGGTCGTTGATGCATATCTCGCCTGTGCCGAGCTTCTCGATGCTCTTCCACACCGCCTCCACGTCCTTCTCGTCGTCCTCGTCGTGGGCCTTGTTCTCGAACTTCTTGGGCTCCTTGTCCCTGATGGCCTCCCTGACGCGGTCCCTCTCCTGCTGGACGGCTATCTCCTTCCTTGCCTCCTCGAAGGCATCGATGAGCTCGTACATCGTGACCTGGCGGGTGGGCTCTCTAGCGAAGGCCTCCTTGAAGGCGACCTGGGGGACGAACATCCCCTCTTCGTCGTAGAAGAAGTCTTCGGGTATCTCCAGGACGGGTTCGGCAGGCTCCTCATACCTTCCGCGGGTGGCTTCCGACTGCATCCTCAGGACCTTCCATGCCATCAGCATAAGCTTTCCGGCCACGATCATGTCGAACCTGTTTTCTGCGACCTTTGCGGAGTACAGCCTGACGAACTCCGAAAGATCGATGTCCCACGGATCGATGCCGTTCTCTATCACCAGGCTGAAGACGGACCTTATCGACTCGTCGACAGGGTCTCCGAGCTTCTCTCCGCCATCGGCCTTGGAAAGGATGTTCATGTAGCCGCTTATCCTCTCAGCGTTCTCGGCGCTCTCTGTCAGCGCCTTGTGGAACAGCAGGTGCTGCTCCATCTCCTCATATTGCGTGTTCCCATCCACTTTCATTCCCCCGTTGGTCCCTGTGCCTTCACCGCATCCTCTTCGTATTTCGAAACCTCTGCGAAATCCGGCTGTATTATTATCCTGCTCACGCCCGAAGGCGGCCTTGTGACACCGATGAGGTGGTCCGCCATCGCCAGCGTGACCTTCCTCAGCGACACCTGGATGAACTGTGCCTTTGCAGAGCTCTCCCTGACCCTCCCGGCCACCATCTCCGCGTTCACTGCGTCCAGGAACATATCTACCTCGTCCAGCACGTAGAACGGCGACGGTTGGTACTCCTGAATGGCAAAAATGAACGCCAACGCCGTTAGAGACTTCTCCCCTCCGGAGAGGGACTCCAGCCTCAGAAGTTTCCCGTTCTTGGGCTTGGCATTTATCGATAGCCCTCCTATGAAAGGGTCTTCCTCCGACTCCAGACCGATGAACGCCTCTCCGCCCCCCGACAGTTTGGCATATGTTTCTCTGAAGTTCTTGCCTATTGCCTCGTATGCCTCCATGAACAGCCCCTTCTTCTGGCCGTTGAGGGATTCGGTGAGGTCTGTGAGGTCCTTGATCTGCTGTTTGAGACGTCCGACCTCCTCGTTGAGGCCGTCGTACCTCTTCTTCTTCTCGTCGTAATCCTCTATTGCGCGCAGGTTGACATTCCCGATCCTGGACATCGTCGTCTCGCAGGACCTTATGTTGCGCCTGATCTCCTCTTCCGATGGGACGGGCATATCCACCTCGAAACCGATCTGCGCCATCTCCTCCCTGAGCCTTGATATGTTCTCGTCGATCCCTATTATCGACGCGTTCATTGACAGGACCGTGCCCTCCTTGACCTCGATCTTCTCCTGTACGCTGCCGCTCTCCCCGTCGAGGCGGTACCGGTTCTCCATCAGGGCGTCCCTCTGATTCCTCAGGCCTTCGATGCCCTTCTCCATTTTGGACTCGATTCCTCTGAGGACCTCGATCTCGGTCTGAGACTCCTTCAGGGAGCTCTCGTACCTCGCCACGCAGTCTTCGTTCTCCCCGATCTTTAAAATGACGGTTTCCAGCTGCTTCTTCAGGGACTCCGTCTGCTTCCCGAGGCCTATCATCTCGGCCTCGAGGGCATTCTTCTCGTCCCTGCGGCCGGACAGCTCTCCGTTCAGCGCATATATGCGGTCCCTTACGTTCTGGATATGTTCCTGGAGCTCGGCGGGAGCTATCTCCTTGATCCGCTCCCTTATCTTGGCCCTCTTCGCCCTGAGGGACTCGAGCTCGGCGGAAGCCTTGGACAGCAGTGCGTTCGCCTCCTCCAGCTCCCTTTCCCATCTGGAGCATTGGGACTTCTTTTCTTCGAATTCCTCGGAGAGCGCCTTCCTGACCTTGTTTAGCTCGGATATCTGGGCCTTCAGACCTCCGATCTTGGACTGTGCGTCCATGCCTTGTGCGCTGGCCTTCCTCATCTCGTCATCGAGCCTGCGGACCTCTTCGCGCACCGCCCTCATCTGACCCCTGAGGATGTCCAGTGCATCGTTGGCCTCCCCCAGCTTCCTTCCGACCTCTTCCAGGTCGGACTCGGAGGAGGCGCCGAACTTCATCACGGCGTCCTGTCTGAGGGTGCCGCCCACCATAGCGCCCGACGCTTCGATGAGCTCGCCCTGCATCGTCACCATCCTTATCCCGCCCATTATGGCGCGGGCGGAGCCCAGGTCCCTCATGACGAGAGTGTCGCCCATGACATACCAGAATACATCCTGATACCTGGGGTCGAATTTGATCAGGTCTATGGCGTAGCCTTCCGAGGATTTGACGGCCATGATAGCCTTCGCCCTGGGCTTGCCTCCGATCATCTTCGTCAGTGGAAGGAACGTAACGCGGCCGAGCTTGTTGCTCTTCAGGAAGCTTATGGCCTCCGCGGCCACCTCGTCGTCGTCGACGACGACGGCCGTCATCTTGCCGCCGGCGGCCACCGAAACGGCGGTCTCGTACTGCGGGTCCACCGTCGCCAGCTCCTGCACCGTACCATGGATGCCGACCATTTTGCGCTTGTCCCTCAGGGCGAGTATCGCAGACACGGCCGTGCTCCCGCGGTTCATGTTCTCGGACACCTTCTTCTCGGCAGAAAGGCGCCCGTATTCGGAGTCGAGCCTGCGTATCGCTTCGTTTAGCTCGGACTCCTGCCTCTCCATCTCCGCCTCCCTCCTCTTAGCCTCGAGGATCTTCCTGGAGAATTCTTCCGCCGGTGGCGCCCCGTTCTCCTGTTTGACCTGCTGGAGGTTCCATTCGGCGTCCTTTATGTCGAATGAGGCAGACTGTATCCTTTCGTCCATGGAGGCCAGCGCGCGGGCCCCTTCCTCGGCCAGGCTCTCCGCCTTCGCCGCGGCGACCTGGGCCTCGTGCTCCTCAGTCCCCTTGGCATCTATCTTGTCTTCGAGTTCGGAGAGGGCGTTCTGCAGTTCGGTGTGCTCCCCTCCATGCTCGGCCATCTGCCTGCGGATCTTCTCGTCCTCATCCTTGGCCAGACCGAGCCTGCCCTCGGCCTGCTCTATTGCTATTTTAACGTCGTCGAGCGAATTATCAAGGTCTTTCGAAGAGTTCTGGTTCTCCGATATGGACTCCTCGATCGATTCCCGGTAGGCAACGTGCCCCGAGATGTCTCCCCTCATGGATTCGATGCGGTCCTTCTGGGTGGCGATCTTGATCTTTACGGTCTCTATCCTGCCCTTGAGCTCCTTGTACTCGGGGCCCACCTTGGCACTTATCTCGTCGTCCTTACGGGCGATCGCGTCCTCGTTCTCGGAGTATTCGGCCTTTATCTGACGCTTCCTTTCCCTGAGCTTAGAGATCTCTTCCTCGATCTGACGTATCTGGTTCCGGAATCCTTCGCGCTTGGACTCCTCGATCTGCATCTGCCTGTGGGTCAGCTGCGCCTTTGACATCTCCAGGCGGGACTGTGCCTCCAAGTACCTTCTGGCATCCTCACGGTCCTTCTCCAGCTGCCTTATCTGATTCTCAAGCTCCTCGAGCACTATGTTGATGCGGTCCAGGTTGGTCTCCGCCTCCGTCCTCTCGACGGATGCGTTCTCGATGTCCTGGTCGAAGCTCGCGATCCCCGAGATCCCGTCGAGGATCCTCCTTCTCTCCACCGTTCCCATCTGGACTATCTTCGTGACGTCGCCCTGCTGGACCAGATTGTATCCGTCGGCACTTATCCTGGCCTTCGCCAGGAGGTCTTCGAACTCGGCCATGGTGGATTTACGGTCGTTGACATAGAAATACGAATAATAATCGGTCTTGGCATCGTTGAAACGGACCATTCTGGTCAGGCGGACGATGTCGTCGTCCCAGGGCATCATGCGGTCTGAATTGTCGAAGACCAGCGAAACCGTCATGAAACTCGCCTTGTTCTTTGTTTTGCCTCCATCGAATATCAGGTCGGTCAGCCTTCCGGCCCTGACCGCCTTGGAGCTCTTTGGCCCCAGCACGAACAGTATGGCATCGGTTATGTTGGACTTCCCCGAGCCGTTGGGGCCCGTGATCGCCGTATAGCCTTCCATCAGCGGCACTGTTAGTTTGCCGCCGAACGATTTGAAATTCTCCATCTCCACTTGCTTTAAGTACACGTTACACCCCGCGACGGGCAACGTCGGCGCTGTACGCGCCAGCTGTGCATCCCCATTTGTTCGAGTACGAACGGTTATCAAATGTCGTAGATTGTATTTAAATACAATTATCTCTGGCACATCTCGGAACCGCGTCTTTAGGGAAAAACATCGATTTCTGCGACGGAAGGGACCACGTGATCGGGCTTTACCTCCGAGGCGTCCAGATCTTTCTCGGATGTCTCCCCCGTGAGGACCAGTACCGAGCGGATCCCCGCATCGCGGGCCATCCTTATGTCCGTGTAGAGACGGTCGCCTATCATGATCGTCCCGGAAGGATCTGCCTTCATGACCTTGGCGGCCATCTCCAGCATGAGACGGTTGGGCTTGCCTATCACGATTGCCTTCTTGCCTGTCAGAGACTCGAAAAGTCTGATGAAGGGTCCGATGTCCACATCGTAGAAGTCTTCGGTAGGGCACAGATCGTCCGGGTGGGTGGCGATCAGATCGGCGCCTTCGGCTATCAGATGGTACGCCCTGTTTATCCTTTCGTAGCAGATGGTCCTGTCGAAAGTGAGCAACACCGTGTCCGGCCCGTCGTCCGTGACGTCGACGCCGTATGAAACGATCTCCTCCTTCACTTCAGGCGACGCCAAAAGGAAGACCCGGGCCCGCGGCCGGAACTCCCGCAGATATCTTGCCGCGGCTGTCGCAGACGTGATTATCTCTTCCTCGGAAACGTCGAACCCCATGTTGCTGAGCCTACGGTGATAGAAACCGCGCGTGTGGGAGGAATTATTCGTTATGAACACGTAAGGTATGCCCGCCTCCCTCAGGCGCGCCACGAAACGGGCCGCGCCCTCCAACGGTTCGTCTCCGCGGTAGACGGTGCCGTCCATGTCCAGCATTACGCCGGCTACGTCAGTTCCCAGCTTCAATCTCTTCCCTCGCGGTCCTTATCGTTTCTCTGAGCCCCGCCCTGGCCTCTTTGCTGTATATGCAGGCGGCAGGATGATAGGTCGGTATGAAAACTACCTCCTTCCCGCCTATCGTTATGGACATCCTCTTGTTTGCTATCTCGCCCATCTTGCCCTCGTATCCCAGGAGGTCCCTGCAGGCGGATTTGCCCAGGCCGATGACCAGCCTGCACCCGTACAGCTCGCTGTCCAAGAAACTCCTGCAGGCGGCCATCTCCTCTTTGGTGGGGTCCCGGTTCTTGGGGGGACGGCATTTGACCGTATTGGTTATCATCACTTTGGACCGGTCGAGGCCTTCTTCGGCCATGATCTTGTCCAGTATCTTTCCGGACCTGCCCACGAACGGTTTGCCCTGGCGGTCTTCAAATTCACCGGGGGCCTCGCCGACAAAGGCTATCCCCGACGAGGGATCTCCGCTGGGGAGGACGATGCTCGTCCTTCCCGAGCACAGCGGACAGAGCATGCAGTCCGCCGGAGGCCTCAAGCTCGGCCCTCCAGTATCTCTGAGGCCTTGACCAGCGGCCTCAAGGCCGCTCCCGCTCCCGAGAGGTTCTCCGATCCTCCTCCCTGACGGTCGATGACCGAAACGACATCGGTGACCACGCCGCCCGCCGCGCGTATGGTTGCTATGGCGGCGATGCTTGAACCGGCAGTTGTGATCACGTCCTCGACGACGAGCACACGGTCCCCTTCTTCAATGTCCCCCTCTATCAGCTTGCCCGTCCCATGGTCTTTCTTCTCCTTGCGCACCATCACGTACGGGATGCCCGTCTCCAGGGACAGGGCGGCGGCCAGCGGGACGGACCCCAGGACCACGCCCGCGATCCTGTCGGGACGGTATCCGAGCTCCGACACCTTGGAAGCCATCAGCCGGGCTATTAACTTCAGCACCTTCGGGTTCGTGCTCGCTTTTTTGATGTCTATATAGTATGAACTTTTCGCTCCCGATGCCAGCGTGAATTCCCCGAACTGCAGTGCTCCGCAGTCTACCAGTGCTTTCGACATTTCTTTCATTTTTGTCACCACGGTTCTTTCTTGAGGCCGGCCTTGAATCCGACTATGTTGACTATCCTATGTATTCCGAACATTATCAGGATCAGGAATATAAGTGCCAGTATGTTCCACCCCTCGATATAGGTGGAATATGTCCATTCGGGAAATGAAAGGGCAGTGAAAAGCAGCGCTCCGGCTACGAAATCGTACTGGTCGAGACCGGGGGCTTTCTCTCCTCTTTCCATTCCCAGCCTGCGTTTAATGAATGCCCCGCATAGGTCCCCGAGGACCGCCCCGAAAGACAGGGTGCACACGATGCCCGCGCACTGCCAGAACGGCCCGTATCCCCAGTGTTCGGCAGGATCGAAGATGTGGGATATCCCTATAAGGATGAGGCCCAACGCTATGCCCGAGAACGCCCCTCCGAAGAAGCCCCTCCAGGATTTTCCGTCTCCGAATATCCTTTTTCCCCTCCAGGATTTTCCGAAGTCCATCTTGGTGCCGCCTCCGAAAACCACCGCGGCAGAGTTGGGCAACATGGCAGGCAGAAACACCCAGAGCCCCACGAGCATCAATGCGACGGCACCTTGAACGTCCATTATATCCCCGGGTCTGGATGGAAGTCCATCGTTTAACCTTTGCTTGTCCTCGGATAGCAACTTTGATAATCCGCCGTGTGAATCGGAACGCATGCTCATCATGGACACCTCGGCATTCTTTACGATGGATTGGATTCCCAAGGAGGATTTCCTCTGCCCTCCCGGGATCGTAGAGGAGCTGCAGCGTTTCGACGACCCGCGTCTCGCCCTTTGGGACGACCGCCTCAGAGTGTCCGACTGCACCCGACAATCGTTGGAGAGGGTAAAGGAAGAGGCTCGTAAGACCGGGGACCTGGGGAGGCTCTCACCGGTGGACCTCACAGTGCTGGCACTTGCATTGGACACCGGCGGGATGATAATGACCGACGACTATTCCATACAGAACGTGGCCAGGTCCATGGGGATGCCTTACCGTGCGGTGGGGACCGCAGGGATAACGAAGAAGTTCAAATGGAACTATCGGTGCATAGGCTGCGGCAAGTGGTTCAAGGAGAGGTCGGACGAATGCCCGATCTGCGGATCTGCGATGCGCGCACACCGTAAAAAATGATCATGGGAATATCCGCTTGCATCTCACCAGATTGGCCATGCGCCTTTCCCCCAGTATGCGCATGCAGAGGTCCGTCCTGCGGTCCGAGCCGAATGCGAAGGTGTCGGCGAGCTTCTTGTTGAGGGCCGCGGTCTTCAGAGGTTTGCCGATTGCCTCCCTGAATCCCGCATCGTAATCCTCCAGCGGTCTTCCTCTGAGTATATGGTCTGCCACCACGTTTCCGCAGATACGTCCGGATATCATCGCCTGAGGGATACCGCCTCCGTTGACCGATGCGACCTGTCCAGCGGCGTCTCCCACCACGAGTCCGTTTCCGGATACGGTCCTCTTGATCGGCCCCTCGCTGGGGACGTACTTGCCGTAGACGTCCTGCACTATCTCCAGTTCCTGCTTCTCGGCGAACTGTCTGAAGTATTCGGTAGGCCTCCCCTCGGAAAATTTGGGCGCAAAGCCCACTCCCACGTTGGCGCAGCCCGATTTGGGTATTATCCAGCTGTAGGCTCCTGGAGCTATGCCTCCGAAGTGCATCTGGATAACGGGCTCGAAATCTCCTTTCGCGATCGACGTGACCGCAGGATACGGATTCTTATTCCTGGGAAGGCCCAGCTCGCGGGATACCCTGGAAGTCGGACCGTCTGCACCTACGATCACTTTATATTCGATCTCGCCTGCCTCGGTGACGGCGATACCGTTCTCGATTCTCAGGAAGCTGCAGCCCCTCACGAGCTCCGCGCCGGCCTTCACGGCCTGAGATGCCAGATGCTGGTCGAATCTGTCCCTGTCGACGGTGACCCCAGTGAAAGGGAATTCGGTGACCCGCCCTTTCGGAGATATGAACTTCATCCCCTCTATCTGTCTGGCTATAAGAGGGGACGGGATGTCCAGGGTGTCCTCGAGGTCCGGCGCGTTGGGAAAGGTGCCGCGGGTCTCCTCCAAGCTGGGGACGAGCTCCCCGCACCTTACCGGCACGCCTACCTCGCCACGCCTTTCGATGATCTTTACGGACACACCTTTCTCGGCTGCGAAGCGCGCCGTCATACTGCCTGCGGGGCCGGCCCCTACAACCAGAACATCCACTTTCTCGGCCATGGGATCACTTGTCCCTGGTCACGATGTAATCGCCGAGTGCGAGAAGCGCCCTCTTGTAGATCGAGTCGCCTATGACGTCGAGGTTGTGTCGCGCTTCGCTGAGCACTTCCATCGCTTTTTCCCTGCATCTTCGGATCGCATCGGTATTCTTGATCATGCCTATGGCCTTTTCCACAGTCTCTTCGTCGGGTTCCTCCGTTTCAAAGACTTCCATGATCTGCTTTCCGTAACGGGAATCTTCAATTGCGTAGATAATTGGAAGCGTTGGCTTGCCCTCGATAAGATCTATCCCGACCAGCTTCCCTGTGCTGTCTGCATCGCCGACGACGTCCAATGTGTCATCTATGATCTGGAACGCTATGCCCAGGGCCAGGGCGTAATCGCCTATGGCGTCCAGGGTCTCGATGTCCGCATCCGAGATAAAGGCCCCTGATTTTGCAGATGCGGAGATGATCTTGGCAGTCTTGCCGTTGATGATCTCCATATAATCTGCCTCGGTGACCTTTGACTTGTGCTCGAACTTCTTCTGGATGAATTCTCCGGCACTCATGGAGGCCGAGGCGTCAACTATGTATTCCACTATTCCTGGAGCTGTGGCGCCTATAAGCCTGAAACCCATCGCGAACATGAAATCGCCGGTTATTATGGCCTTGCCTATCGTATATTCTCTGTAAAGCGCCTTGCGGCCCCTGCGAAGCTCGCCCTGATCGTTGATATCATCGTGCACAAGGGTGGCGCTATGGATGATCTCGAATGCGGAGCCTATCTCTATTGCCCTCTGAGGATCCCGTCCTCCGCACGCGTAATATGCCAGGATGCACACGGCGGGCCTGATTCTTTTGCCCCCTGAAGTGATGACATATCTGCACATCTCGGTGAGCTCCTGGTTCTCGGACGTCAGTTCCTCGGACATGAGGTCCTCGACCTTTTCAAGCTCATCCGATATGCAGTCGTGCCAAAGGTCGGACATAACCTTGAGTGAAGGTTGTAACCTACTTAATGCTTTTCTAGAGAAAAATACTAAAATAGCCAGAGCACGGGCCGGTTATAGAAAATGTATCCTGCCCCCGGAGGGGCAGGTATGAAATCGTTTGCTTCCGTCTTCAAGGCATTATCGCGAGGGCCGCCTGCGAGCAGTAGTAGAGGAAGGGCTCAGGGTATACACCGAGGGCTATTACTCCCAAAACGCACAGCACAGCCGCGACGGTGAAGGCCACGGGGACCTTGACCTTCTCTTCGGACTCTCCCTTCTCGATGTACATCGCCTTGACTATCTTGGCATAGTAGTACAGCGAGATGGCGGAGTTCAATATCGCCACGAAGGCAAGCCATATCCACTGCGACGAGACAGGCTCTCCGAGTCCCGGGATTATCGCCGAGGAGAACAGGAAGAACTTGGCCGTGAATCCCGCAAGAGGAGGTATCCCCGCAAGCGAGAACACGCACAGCAGCATTATCGCCGAGAGCAGAGGCGCCCTCTTTGCAAGTCCCCTGTAGTCCTTCAGCGTCTCTCCGACACCGGCCGTTATCAGCGCGGCCACGACCACGAACGCTCCTCCCTTCATGAACACATGGGCGAACATATAGTAGATCGCCCCGGTCAGGGCCCAGTCGCTCAGGATGGCGAGGGCCATGAGCATGTAGCCTGCCTGTGCTATAGACGAGTATGCGAGCATTCTCTTAACGTTGCCCTGGACGATGGCCAGTATGTTTCCTACCGTCATCGTGATGGCCGCGAGGATCGCGAACACGTACTGGATGGACTCGGTCATGAACGGCTGGGCCGCCTGTATCGTGACGAACATCACGAAGAAGACCTTGACGTAAACGACGAGCCCCATCTTCTTGGAGCCTGTTGCGAGGAACAGTGAGACTGGCGTCGCCGCTCCCTCGTACACGTCCGGCGCCCACATGTGGAACGGGGCGGCCGCGATCTTGAAACCATATCCTGCGATCATCGTCGCGAGGGCGATCACTAGTCCTGCGGTGTACCCCTGGGTTGCGAGAGCTGCCGCGATATCGGCGATGTTCGTCGTGCCTGTGAGGCCGAACAGCATCGAGATACCGTAGATCGTCAGACCGGAGGACAGTCCTCCGATGATGATATACTTGACAGCGGCCTCCGAGGCCCTGGGGTCCTTCTTCTTCATTGCGACCATCGCGTACGAAGGGATGCTGACCATCTCGACGCCCACGAAGATCAGGAGCAGGTCCGAAGCCGTTGCGACGAAGGACATTCCCGCCGTAGCTATGAGCATCAGCGAGTAGAACGCCCCGACGTGCAGCCTGGTCGTCTCGCTGCTGGGACCTGCTATCAGGATCGCGATGAACGCGACCGCCTGGAACAGCAGTATCATCAATCCGGAGAACGCGTCGTACGTGAACAGTCCGTAATATGTCCCGGTGTAGTGCCCCAGGAGGAGCAGTACGTTGAATACTGCTGCCACCACAACGAAGGCCAGCGAAACCGCGCACGTCACATTCTTCCTTTTCAGAAGAAGGTGTATGCCAGGCATCAGCAACGCTCCGATGATGACGAGCACCATGGGCAGTACCGGGGTTATGCTTCCGAAAGTATCGGCTATCCAACTGATATCAATATCTACCATTTATCACACCCCCGGTATGGCAAAGTTTGCCACGAAAGTCTCTATGTATCCCAAAGCGAAGTCGGGCCATATACCGAACAGGGCTATGATCACGCACAGCACCGCCAGCGCGAAGCCCTCGGCCTTGCTCACATCATGCACATGGGACAGGTCGATCTTGGTCGTCTCCCTTCCGAACAGCGTCCTCTGCATCGCCCAGATGTAGAATCCGGCGTTAAGCATTATGGACAGCAGACAGAACACGATCAGCCATATCATGCCCATCGCCTCTGCAGCGACGTAGAACGAGAATATGACACCGAACTCTCCCCAGAACCCTACGAGACCGGGCAGGCCCAGAGAGGCCATGAATCCGACCATCATGAAGGTCGCATAGGCAGGCAGTTTGCCGGCCAGGCCTCCGAGTAGAGGTATCTCCCTGGTTCCGAGCGCGTGGCCCGTGTAACCGCACACCATGAACAGGACTGCGGTGACGAGGCCGTGGGCGAACATCTGGAAGACAGCGAACATTATCCCGATCTGCGCTATGCTGGCGTCGGGCGATGCGGCGTACTTTACATACAGCAGCGATGCGGCGATGCCCAGCATGACCATTCCCATGTGGTTGATGGAAGAATATGCCACCATCTTCTTGAGATCGGTCTGCGCGATGCACGCGTATGCACCGTAGACAATGGAGATTAGCGCGACTACCAGGATGATCTCCGCCCACCATATGGCTCCGTCAGGGAGGGCGTTGAGCGCGACCCTGATGATACCGTAAGATCCCATCTTAAGCATTACACCCGCAAGCAGGACCGAACCTCCGGTGGGAGCCTCCACGTGCGCGTCCGGAAGCCATGTGTGGAACGGGACGGCGGGCATCTTGACCGCGAACCCGAAGAACAGCAGACCGAACACGAGGACCTGGAAGACCTCGCCGAAGGACCCGGACGCGGCGTTGACTGCCGCGAACGAGAAGTCAGCTATGACCCCGGGGTTCACTGCCGCAGCCTCGAACACCACGGCGAATATACCGATCAGCATCACAAGGCTGGCTATATGCGTGTAGATGAAGAACTTGATAGCGGCGTAGTGCCTCCTGGGCCCTCCGTACCATGAAATCATGAAGTACATCGGGATCAGAGTTACCTCCCACATGATGTAGAACAGGAAGTAATCGGCCGACAGGTATACGCCCATCAGGCCCAGCTCCATGGCCATTATCAGTGTGTGGAAGTAGTTCGGCCTGTCGCTCTCGGATGCCGAGAACACGACCACCAGGAACACAAGCAGAGCGGTCAGCAGGACCATCAGCAGGCTGAGTCCGTCCATCTCGAGTATGAACGATATCCTGATGTTCGCGGCGTCGATCCAGAGATAGTTCTCCGAAAGCAGCGCCGTGTTGTCGACGAACATTAGGAGTATCGCAAGTACCAGCGTTACGCCCGAGAAGGCTCCTGCCACGTACTTCGCGTACTTCTGTCTCTCTCCGCCCATGAACAGCGTCGCTACGGCCCCGACGAGCGGAATCACCAGCAACAGAATCAGTATGGGTATCTCAGCGAATATTTCGTCGAACAACTCACATCCCTCCCATGTAGTAGATCAGTATCAGAGCCGCAACGAACACCGCCGCGACCCCGATCATCACGATCGAGGCATAGTTGCCCACGTTTCCTGTCTGCACGTATTTGGCGCTCTCGCCCGATCCGACGACCGAGCCCGAGAGTCCGTTCACAGTGCCGTCTATGACGTTCCTGTCGAAGTAATCGACACCCTTTGCGATGCCGTATCCGAACTTCCAGGATATCCAGTCGTAGAGCTGGGGGAACCACCATCTCTTTTCCAGGGCCTTGTAGAGCCTGGATTCGCCCTCCCTGTTGAACCTTCCGGGGTTGACGGAGAACTTGCTGTACATGAGGTACGCAATGTATATCCCCAGCAACGCCAGGACGATCGTCAGGTAGGTGTACGGGTTGGTGAACAGCTCTTCGATGTAGTGAACCGCTCCGTGACCTTCGTGCATACCCACTATGAACGCTCCGGTGATCGAGTCGGGAGATATGGTGATTATTCCGTCGAGCCCGAACAGGATCAGGAAACCGGATCCGAAAGCGAATATGGAGAGCAGCATCAGCGGGACCGTCATGGTAGACGGGGACTCGCCGTGCGAGTGCTCTGTCGCGTGGCCCTCGGGACCGGCGAACGTCATGTACCACATGCGGAACATGTAGAATGCCGTCATGAACGCTGTAACAACTCCGAGGATCCATATTATCATGAATATGTCTCCCTCGGGGCCGAATTCGGATGCTTTCATAACCGACTCCAGGACAAGGTCCTTGGACCAGAACCCACTGAAGAACGGGAACCCGGCGATGGACATCGAACCGATGAGCATCGTGATCGAGGTCCACTTCATCTTCTTGCCAAGGCCGCCCATCTCACGCATGTCCTCCGTGCCGCACGAATGGATTACCGAACCGGAACCCAGGAACAGCAGGGCCTTGAAGAAGGCGTGGTTGAACATGTGGAAGACGCCCGCCGTATATCCGGCGGCACCTGCCGCTATGAGGGCCGTGTTGCCTTCCTTCATTCCGATGGCCATCATGTATCCGCCCGCACCCAGGGCCATTATCATGTAGCCCAGCTGGGAGATGGTCGAGTATGCGAGGACCTTTTTGATGTTCATGTTGTTAAGCGCCATGGAAGCCGCCAGTATCGCGGTTATGCCTCCGATGAGACCGACCAGCAGCATGACGTCTGCGGACTGAACGAACAGAGGGTAGCTCCTCGCAACGAGGTATACTCCCGCCTTGACCATGGTGGCCGCGTGTATCAAAGCCGAAACGGTCGTCGGGCCGGCCATCGCGTCAGGCAGCCAGTCCTGCAGAGGGAATTGTGCGCTCTTTCCGATCGCACCTCCGAACAGCAGAAGGGTCGCCAGCACTATCAGGTTCGTATCGACTGCCGCTATCGCCGCAGGGTCGAACAGGTTGACGTAGTCGAGGGACTGGAACGCGTACAGCAGCACGAACAGGCCTCCCATGAAGGACACGTCTCCCAGACGGGTGACGATGAACGCCTTCTTCGCCGCGGAAGCGGCGTTGTCGGAAGCCACGTCCCCTTCGGGGTGCCTGAAGCTCCAGAACCCGATCAGCAGGTACGAGCAGAGGCCCATTATCTCCCAGAAGACGAAGGTCATCAGGTAGTTGTTGGAGATTATGAGTCCCAGCATTCCTGCCAGGAACAAGCTCACTTCTGCGAAGTATCTCCTGTTCCTCTTGCCCTGGTCATGCATGTACCCTATGGAGTATATGAAGATCAGCAGGGAGATCAGGGAGGAGAACATCAGCATGACGCAGGTGAGCCCATCCACATAGTATCCCAGTGTGAGGGTGAACCCGCCCGGGATGGAGAACCATGTCACCGCATCGGTCACATAACCGACGCCGCCGTTGTACGCAGGTCCCGTAAGGAACTCGTACACCACCAGCACTGAGAGGACGAGGGATGCCAGGGCTCCTATTATAGCTATTATTCCCCCTTCTTTGGGGGTTTTGTTTCCGGTCAGACCGATGATAACGAAGAAAATCAGCGGAATCACCGGTATGAGCCATGTGTATTCAATGAACATCTTACCACCTCAATTCCGTAAGATCGTCTATGACGGTCGTTTTCTTCATCTTGTATGCGTTGAGCAGTATCGCTATGCCCACTGCGACCTCGCAAGCTGCGACGGCGACGGTGAACACCACAAAGACCTGACCCATTATGTCGCCGTTGTATGCGGCGAACGCCACCAGGTTTATGTTGGCGGCATTGAGCACCAGCTCGATGCACATCAGCACCACTATCGCATTGTTCTTGGTCATTATGCCATAGATCCCTATGACGAACAGTATGGCCGAGAACATGAGGAAGAACTCAATTGGAATCATCGTCGTCCACCTCCTCTTTTGCAACGCATATGGCGCCGACCATCGCACCGAACATGATCAGGGACAGCAGGGCCACCATGGGCCCGTATGTCTCGAACATCACGTACGTGAGCGAGTTGGTCAGGATGCTGCCGCTTCCGTCGATCGGGTTGAACGTGGGAAGCGACTGGGGCCAGCTGTTGGAGACGATGTCCCCCCATCCGGTGGCGAAGACTGCGAAAGTAAGCGTGGCCAGCACTATCACCGCTGTAACGATACCGTATATCGTCCTCTTACTCATCATCGTTGCCACCTCCCGGCCTCATTATGTATCTTCTGGTGAGCATTATACTGAACGCGAACAGTATGGTGATAGCACCGACGTAGACGAACAGCTGTATTATCGCCATGAACTCGGCCTCCAGGAATAGGAAGACCACTGCCACGACGACGAACACCAGGGCGAGGTAGAATGCGCTGTGCATGGCCTCTTTGTCGGTGACCACGAACAGCGCGGCGGTGATTCCGATGGCCGCTACGGCCAGGAACATCACCATGTCGCCGTTGTCGCCGAGATATCCCAGATAGTCGGTGAACATGGTCCATATATTTTGTATTGCAGACATCAGAGCACCTCCTCAATGTGAATGGCGTCCTTTGGACAGTCGATCACGCAGTTCTCGCAACAAATGCACTTCTTCAGGTCGAAAACAGGTATGAGCTTGGGCTTTCCTTTGGCGTTGAGGCCCTTCTCCACCATTTCGACGGCATCGACCGGACATACCTTCTGGCACTTCTTGCACCCGATGCACGCGTCCTCGTCGACGACCGGGTTGTCGATCTCATGAGGGCGGAACCTCTTCTCGGAGGCCCCTGCATCGATGTCCGACTGGAGGGTCACTTCGAGGTGTACCTCCATTCCCGGGGTGGTGTCTTTGAAGTTGAGCCTGCGGGGCCCGTAGAACATGTCCTCCTTGAACAGTTCCGCGAGCTCGTATTCCGGAGTGACCGTCATCGCGTCCACGGGGCAGTACTCGGCGCAGTATCCGCAGAAGGCGCACCTTCCGACGAACACCTGCGGCCTCATTACCATCTTGCCCTCGTCGTCCGGGACCTCGACCATCTTGATGCACCCTGTGGGGCACATCCTCGAGCATACGCCGCAACCGACGCACTTGTCGAACCTGAGCCCGGGGCGTCCGCGGTAGTTGTCGGGGATCCATTCCTTCTCGTAAGGATACAGAATGGTGACCGGCCTGTGTCTGACCGTCTTGAAGAACAGCTTCAGACTCACCCACATCGGCTTTAGGACCCAGAGGCTCCTGGCGGGGTTTTTCGGATATTTATCGAGATATTTTATAGGCATCAGAAGACACCTCCTACTTTGAGCAGCACCGCTATTGCCAGGTTGATAACCGACAGCGGCATGAACACCTTCCATCCGAGGTTGAGGATCTGGTCTATCCTTACACGGGGCAGGGCGACCCTGACCCAGATCATTATGAAGAAGATGAACCAGCCCTTGAGCAGCTGCACGAGCTCGGGAAGGAACCCGTTGACCGCATCGGATGCGAACGGAGCTATGTTCCAGCCTCCCAGGAACATTATGGATATCATCGCGCAGGAGGCGAATCCCCTGAGGTAGTCGCCCAGCATTATGAGTCCCCATTTCATTCCGGCGTACTCGGTCTGCCATCCCTCGACGAGTTCGGCCTCGGCCTCGGCCAGGTCGAAGGGCGAGCGTTCCGCTTCGGCGCACGAACATGTGAAGAACACGATGAACCCCACAAAGAGCGGGATGATGTACCACATCGATTCGTTCTGGGCGGCCACGATGCCGCCGATGTTGAACGTGCCTGAAAGGACAGCCACGGAACAGACGATGATCAGCATCGGGATCTCATAGGATATCATGGACTCCGCGGCCCTCATGCCCCCTATAAGAGAGTATTTGTTGTTCTGGGACCAACCGGAGACCAGTATGAAGAAAGGCGCCAACGCGTAAAGCGCCATGACGATCAGCAGTCCCGAGTCGAAGTTCACGATGTAGAACCTGTCCGAAAGGGGAAGCATGCATGCCACCAGGACCGATGTCCCTATGATAAGGGAGACCGTCCACATGTAGGTCATCTTATCGATCTTCTTGGGCAACGTGTTCTCTTTCATGAAGGTCTTTAGACCGTCTGCCACGCACTGCATGAATCCCTTCATGCCTATCATGGTCCCTCTCCTGTCCATGAACCTTCCCAGCACTTTACGCTCTTCCCATAACGATATCAGCACACCGACGAATATCACAATGAATATCAGCAGCGCCAGGATTATTATCGCGAAGGCGTTGACAACGGCGTCGGAAATCAGCCACTCCGAGACCGGGTTGCCGGGCAGTAGCAGATCTATAAGCCAGGCCACTATTCCTCCGAGGAACTGGTAGACTTCGAAACCTATGTCGTAGACCACGTTGTACGTGTCGTACGGGTAGTACGGGTTCGACATCGGGTCTCCGTATTGCATCCAATCTTTCATTGAAGACACCATGTTATCACCTGTCCGTCTCTCCCATGCAGACATCTATCATAGCCATTACTGCCGGTACATCGGCGACCCTGACGCCTTTCACCATCGGCCTGGATGCCGAGATGTTGGTGAACAGGGGGGCGCGCACCTTGAGCCTGAACGGTTTGTCCGTTCCGTCCGAGATGAGGTACATAATGGACTCGCCGCGGGGATCCTCGAGCTTACAGAACGCCTTTCCGGCCGGCACCTTGGAGGGCACCTTGAGCCTGTAGGGGGCGTTCTTGCCAAGAGCGTTGATCTTGCGGACCGCCTGCCTTATTATCTCGCAGGACTGGAACATCTCTTCGATCCTGACCATGTATCTGGCATATGTGTCCCCTTCCGTGAGGACCGGGACCTCGAAGTCTATGTTCTCGTATTTTCCGTAGGGATCGTCGCGGCGGAGGTCGAAGTCGACCCCGCAGCCCCTCATGGCGGGCCCTGTGACGCCAAGGTTGGCGCACTGCTCGCGGGTGAGGCGGCTGATGCCTTTCATCCTCGATACGTATACGGAGCTGCTGTCGATCATGTCGATGATGTCCCAGAGCGCTTTCTCGAAGCGCTCGGTGCACCTCATGACATCCCTGTCGAATATATCGGTGGTGTCGTTCCTGACCCCTCCGATACGCGGATAGTTCGTAGTCATCCTCTGGCCGCAGAGCCTTACATTAAGGTCGAGCCAGTATTCCCTCTCTCTCATCCCCCAGAGGAAGATCGTCAGGTTTCCTAGGTCGGTTCCGACCGCCGCCAGCCACATGAGGTGGGACTGTATGCGGCATATCTCGTCGGCCACGATCCTTATGTACTCGGCCTTCTCGGGTATCTCGATTCCCAGTGCCTTCTCGACCGTCATGCAGTAGAGGTGGGTGTATGTCATGGACGCCGAATAGCAGAGACGGTCGGCCATGGGTATGATCTTGGGGTACTCCCTGTTCTCGGCCTCCTTCTCCCAGCCGCGGTGCAGATATCCGATGACGGGCTCCGCATCCGTTACTATCTCTCCGTCGACTCTGACCTTAAGGGTCCAAAGTCCGTGGGAGAAGGGGTGCTGCGGACCCATGTAGATCCACATCGCGTCCGTTTGATACCTGTCTTTGCCGATCCTCTCCTCGGGAGGCGAATCGAACGTGTCTATTGTGTTCTCGACTACCATCATTCCTGCCCCCTGAGCTTGTAGGACTTCCTGAACGGGAAGAACGTATAGGTGTCCGGGGTGAGGAGCCTCTTCAGTTTGGGGTGCTCATCGAAGATGATCCCGAAAAGCTCGAAGGTCTCTCTCTCGTGCCAGTTCGCGCCTTCCCATATGAGTGCGACAGAGTGTACGTGCAGGTCGTCAAGAGGCAGCTTGGCAAATATCTCGATCACCGTTCCGCTGTAATAATTGGTGAGGAGATAAATGACCTCCAGATGGTCGATCATGTCTGCCCCCATGACCATGGAGCAGTGCTCGAACGTGAGGTTGTCGTGGATGTAGTTGCATACTTCGAAGACGTCCTCTTTGTTGAGGATCTCCGCGTGAACGCGACGTACGTCCGTTTTGCTTACAGCCACCTTCCCCTTGAACTTGTTCTCGAGAAGATGCTTTATTTCGGAGACCGAAGGCTCCTGATAGATAGCTTCTGTGTCCATCATGTTCAGTCCTCCAGGAATACGCCTCTGTTGAAGTAGTCGCCTATCTTCTTCTGAAGCAGCATGAATCCGTCGATCATCGCGTCGGGCTTCACGGGGCATCCGGGGATGTAAAGGTCGACCGGAACGATCTGGTCGACACCCTGGACGCAGTTGTAGGAGTCATACCAGGGTCCGCCGGAAATGGCGCACTCCCCCATGGCTATGACCCATTTCGGATTGGGTATCTGTTCGTAAAGGCGCCTGATCGCAGGCCTGACCTTCTTCCCGATCCATCCGTTGATGAGCAGGATATCGGTCTGCCTCGGGGACGAACGGTAGATTATTCCGAGACGCTCGGCATCGTGCCTTGTGGTGGAGGCGGACGCCATCTCGAGGGCACAGCAGGCAAGTCCCCAGTGCAGAGGGTGCATGGAGTTCTTCATCGCCCATGTCCAGACGGGGCCTGTGAGCTTGTCGACGGTCTTCTTTGTCCCGGCGCTCAGAAGGTCGTTTATAACCAGAGTCGACCAGTCCATGAACTCTTCCGCGCTCATGGCGACGGCGTGGGGATACAGGCTCATATCCATATTACTTCCTCCTTTTTGAGCGCATATGACACGCTCAGTATTATCACGCCGAGGAATATGAGAACCCAGATGCGAGCCATGGTCGAGAGACCCGAGAATCCTACGGCCCACACCATCAGGATGGTCGCGACAAGGTCGAAGACCACGAAAATGATAGCGAAAGCGTAGTACTGGAACCTGAATTGGACGTGTGCGTCCCCGATCGGTTCAGACCCGCACTCATAGGTCGACTCCATCCACGGCGTCGTTTTCGTAGGTCTTATGAACCTAGACACGAACCACGCTAGCGGCGCGAAGCCCATACAGACCACGCCTAGTACCATCAGCGGAATGTAGTACGTTATCAGTGACATTGGGTCGGCGCGACGTCTTAAAAGTATATAACGGTTGAGTCACGCCCTTTCTTATTTACACGAGCGCGGGAACAAGTTATTATGGGGGTAGTCGATTCGCACTAGATTGCAATGTCTGTGAAAATCGGTTTCATCGGCGCGGGAAAGATGGCTTCCGCCATGATAGGCGGAATCATTTCTAGCGGGCTATACGCCAAGGACGAGGTGGCCGCATGCGCCCCCAGCGCTTCGACCAGGAACGAGGTGGCCTCCAAATACGGCATAAAGGCCTACGAGACCGCCGCGGAGATGGCGGCGGCGACAGATTTCCTTGTCCTCGCCGTGAAGCCCTACCAGCTTCAGGGTCTTTTCGCGGAGGACGGCCTGGCGATAGGCAGCTCACATCTGGTGATGAGCATTGTCGCAGGAGTCAAGATCGCTGATTTAGAGGCGTATGTGCCAGATAGTAAAATTGTTCGAGTTATGCCCAATCATTGCTGCCTTGTGGGCGAGGGTGCCGCGGGATATTCCCGGGGAACGAAGGCCACCGACGGCGATGTCGAGAAGGTCCGTAGCGTCCTGTCATCCTCGGGTGCCGCGGAAGAGGTCAGAGAATCGGACCTTGACGCGGTCACCGGTCTCGCTGGTAGCTCTCCCGCCTTCATGTATATGGTGATAGATGCAATGGCCGACGGCGGCGTGCTATGCGGGATACCCCGTGACAAGGCGATAAGGCTGGCTGCCCAGTCGATGCTCGGTGCGGCCAAGATGGTGCTCGAGACCGGAGAACATCCCGACAAGCTGAAGGACGGGGTGTGCTCACCGGGAGGTACCACCATAGAGGGCGTCCGCGTGTTAGAGGACTCCTGCGTGCGGTCTGCCTTCATTGCGGCGGTCGAGGCAAGCACCTTGAAATCCCGCGAGATGGGGAGGAAGTGACCTTCGCGCGCTCCTATATTATTAGATAATGATAATTAATCTCGCTTCAGAGGGAACATCAGTCCCCTGAGCGCCCTGGGCGCGCTGGCCCATACGGGCTTGGACTCCCATACCAGGTCGTCCTTCTCGCAGACCGTGGAGTTCATCATCTCCATGCCCTTCTCTTTTATCCCCCAGAGGAGGGTGTCGCGCTCGGCAGTGTCCTTTATGGCCATTATCGCGTCCACCTCATGCATCAGCGAACGTGCGACCTCGGTCCTGCCGGTACGGTTCCTCAGCCTTTCCTCGGATATCCTCCCAGCCTCGAACTCACATTGTGCCAGAACATTCGCCGCATCGTATGATGCCTCAGCTATCTGGTCGCGCGTCATGAGCTCTGTCTCGTATGAAAGGGTTAGCTTCCAAGAGGGGCTGTCCAGTAGCGCGCGGTGCTCCTCGAGGGTCCTGGCGAAGAACTTGTATCCCCATGCCTTCGGATCCTCGAAGGCTCTGCTTCCGGGATCGACGAAAGGTGAGAAAGGTGAGTTGTAAATGAAAAGAGGGTCCTTCTTATCAACGAGCCCCCACAATTTCTTAGAAGCTCTGGCACTGTTGATCGCCGAATCGTATGATTGGAACGGGAGCCCGTTCATGTAGAAGAGGTCCATGCGCATGCATCCTCCTTCGAAGGCGTTTTGCACTGTTTTTTCGATGTTCTCGTTGGTGTACCCCTTGCCGAGGGCGAAACGCACCTCCTCGTCATGGGAGTCCGGAGAGAACTCTATGGTGTATCCGCCGTCGAAAGCGTGGTCCAGAGACCTGAAGTATTCCGCACTGGCACCGTTGAAGAGCTCGATGACCACGTGATTCTCGATACCGCGTTCTTTCACGGACCTGAGAAATCTTTCGGAATACCCGGTGCCGTTCTGCCTGATGTCCCCTACTACGAATATGGGCGCCTTCATGTAGCTCTGTATCGCTTCCAGGTCCTCGGCCAGTTTCTCGGGGCTCCTGAAAGCGGGCCTGCTCCTGCATACCACTCTTCCGTTTGCGAAGTGCGAGCCTCCGCATTCGGCGCAGTTGAGCGAGCATCCGCGTACCGACAGAGCCATGGTCAGAGGTTCGGAGCCCCACCCCGCCCAGGGAAGGGAGCTCTTTATGTCCATGGTAGTAAGAACCCCCTTGATCATTGTACCGTAGTCGAAAATGACATCGTCCAGGGTGTCTGGCACAAATGATACTCGGTTGTCGTGGACCCTGCCGTCGTTGTCTTTCCAGACCAGATTGGGGACGACCGAGAGATCTCCTCCGGACTCGAGGACCTGCATCATCCTGACCGTCGGCTCCTCTGTGGAATCTCCGCGCATCACCATGTCCACCTCGGGACGGACTATGAGCTCCTCCCAGAAGTACGAGGACGTCAGGCCTCCGATCTCGACCTTCGCGTCGGGATGGTGCTTCTTGACCAGCTTGGCGAGCTCCAGCGCCCCGTGGGCATGGGGCATCCAGTGGAGGTCTATGAAATATACCTTCGAGTCGAGCTTTCTGATCGCCTTCTCGGCGTCGTACCTGTCGCTCATAAGCATCCTGACCGCTATGTTGACGATCCTCGTCTTGAACCCGGCCCTCTGAAGATGTGCACTGAGGGTCATGAAACCTATCGGATACATCTCGAACACCGGCGAAGAAGGTATCACATCGCTCACCGGGCCGTAGAATATCGGCTTTTTCCTGAAGTCATAAACGCTCGGGGCGTGTATGAACACCGCATCGTACCTTGTCATGATTCACTTCCCATAGCGTCTTCCGCGTTGCTGATATGTCCTTATGGCGCGAAGGAAGTCGATATACCTGAAACCCGGCCAGTAGACATCGGTGAAGTAAAGTTCGGAATAGGCCAGCTGCCAAAGCAGGAAATTCGATATCCTCACTTCGCCGGATGTCCTGAGTACTAGGTCGGGGTCGGGGGTATCGGAGGCGTACATATGTTCCGACAGCACTTTCTCGTCGATGTCCTCCACTTCCATCTCTCCGTCCGCCACTTTACGGGCGACCGTCTTGACGGCCGCTATTATCTCCTGCCTGCCCCCGTAGGCTATGGCCATGTTGAAATGGTAGTCCGAGTAGTCTTTTGTCTTCTCGTATGCGTAATCCGCGGCCTCTCTGACATGTTCGGGCAGCATGGTCACATCGCCGAGCACCCTTAGCCGTACCTTCTTCTCGTGGACCCGGGGGCTCTCCGCGAACTTTATGAGCGAATTCCTGAGCAGGTCCATCAGGTAGTCTACCTCGTCCATCTCCCTGTTGAAATTCTCCATGGAGAAAGCGTAAACGGTCAGGAACCTGACCCCGTCTTCCACGCACCAGTCCAGGACTTCTTCCAGTTTCTCGCTGCCGAGCCGGTGGCCCTCTTCCCTCGTCTCCCCCCGCTCCTCCGCGTACCTGCGGTTGCCGTCCATAATTACGGCAATATGTTTCGGCACCGGGCTTGCGAGGACCTCCTTCCTGAGCATGGCCTCGTACGCCGAGTAGGCTCTGCTGGTCAGGATGTTGGAGATAGACATTTCATCACTCGAAATCACTGGGGACGCCTGCGGAACGGACGCCCATGTCGAAACATCCTATCGCCGCGACCGCGCCTATGACGCCGCCCATGCCGGTGACGGATATTATCTGAACCCCGTTCTCCTCGGCCAGTTTTATGGCCGTCTCCCGTTCGTAGAGCACCGTTTTCGCGCTCCATCCGAAATCGCTGAGCGGCTCGGGTATTTTCAGCCCCTTGTACACCGTGATGACCGCATCCTCGGAATACGACTCCTTTCTCACGAAATCGACCGCGAACTCGATTATCTTCGGGATCTCCTCTTCCGTTGCGGCGAAAGATATCGCCGTGGAACAGCAGTTGGTGGTCTTGTTGGGCGCGTTGGGGTTGAGCTGTATTATCTTGTGCTCGATGAACTTGCCGTATGGACATGCTCTTCCCAGCTTCATCCCGACGACCCACGTGGCGCCCTTGTCCTTAGTGTCCGTATCGTCGATGCCGATGACCAGACGCACCATCTTGGGGGTGACTATCTCCACGCTGGCGGCATGCGCACCGCCCAGTTTGAAATCGTCCGGATAGACGGTCTCGATGACGTCCGGGCACTGGGGGATGCATGCTCCGATCCCGACGGACGCCCCGGCGAGCCCTTTCCATACCGTGCGTACGCGGTCGCCTTCGACTTTCAGCGACGACACTCCCTGGCCTCCCAGGTTTGCGGAGACCGGGCCGAACCTGAGCTCCTTCTCGCCTATCTCGACGTCCATTATCAGCGTCTGTCCGTCCAGATCTATGTCTTTGATTATTCCTCCGGTACGGCGGCGGTTCACGATGTCCCATTCGGCGGGACCTCTCGAAGAGCAGACCTCGACGATCTGAGCTATACCGTTATCCTCGTCCACCATCGTATAGAATCCGCGGCAGAACAGGGGCCCGTACTTGGCCTTGACCTCGTCAGGCCTGAGAATGACGGGCATTCAGTCCTCCCTTTCCTCATCCGTTTCCTCTTCGGTAGTGTTGTCTTCCTCGTAATCTTCGTATTCGTCCTCGGGCTCCTCAGCGAGGTACAGGCATTCCGGGGGGACCTTTTCACACAGGAACACGGTCTTTGCCGCCTTTCCCACGGGGAATCCCGCTTCGGAGCATGCGTATGTATCCACTGCGATGATCACCGGGTCCTCGCTGCGGACGGACCCCGCCGTAACTGCATCGTCGTATGTCAGTGACAAGTGTACCATCGCACGGTCCGTGGGCATGAGGCCCGCCTCCAGGATCAGCTCCGCCTCCTCGTCGGTGGCCGGGTAGTACAGCTCTTCCGGGACGTTGTCCGTGGGAAGGTTGAGTTCCAGTTTTATCGTGTGTCCGTAGGTCGCCCTCACGTCGGCCCCGGATATCTGGTACCTTCCCTTGGGGTCGGTCTCCACCATGGCCTCGATATGGTGCGGCCTGAGCCACTTCCATCTGTTCTGGTCCCTTCCTTTCACCATTGAGACGATGTCGCGGATGTCCACGAAGCCCTGTTCGTCCATGTCGGGTTCCCCGTTTCCATGTCTGAGGATGGCGGCCATGCTCCTTCCGAGCTTTTCGACCTCGTAGTCGCTCATTATGAACTTGCCTTCCTCGCCGCAGAGCGGGCATTCCTCGCCGCGGAAATAACCGTGTTCCTCGCACTCGTGTATCATTGACTGCACTTCCTCTCGTAAGCCCTCTCCGCCGCATGGACGGTGTTGGACATGAGCATACAAATCGTCATCGGACCGACGCCGCCCGGTACGGGCGTCATGGCCGATGCCTTCTCCTTAACGTTCTCATCCACGTCCCCTACCAGACGCGTTCCTTTTTTGGCCGTCGGGTCGGGTATATGGTTGGTACCCACGTCTATGACCACGGAGCCTTCCTTGACCATGTCGGGAGTTATGAAGCCCGCTTTTCCTATGGCGACTATAAGTATGTCCGCCTGGCGGGTTATCGACCCTATGTCTTCGGTCCTAGAGTGGACCACCGTGACTGTGGAGTTGGCGCCCCTGGTCTTCTGTACCATCATCGCGGCCATGGGCTTTCCGACGATGTTGCTCCTCCCCACGACGACTACGTGCTTACCGTCTGTCTCGACGCCCGAACGTATCAGGAGCTGTTGCACTCCTGCCGGGGTCGCAGGAAGGAATTCGGGTTCCCCTATCAGCATCTTTCCTACGTTGAACGGGTGGAAGCAGTCCACGTCCTTCGACGGGTCTATCGCATTGATGACCGCCTGCTCGTCGATATGCTTGGGAAGCGGCAGCTGGATCAGGAATCCGTGTATGCCGGGGTCGCTGTTGAGCCCTTCGACCCTCGCAAGAAGCTCCTCCTGGGTCGTGGTCTCCGGCATGATTATGGTGTCCGAATGCATACCCAGCTCCCGGCACATCTTGCCTTTCATCCGTACGTAGGTCTGCGATGCTGGATCTTCCCCGACGAGTACCACTGCAAGGCCCGGGGTTATCCCGTTCTTCTTCAGCCTGTCTATCCTGGCATCGAGCTCCCCGTATATCTGCTGGGAAATTTCCTTGCCAAGAATGAGATCGGCGGTCATGATAACCTTGAACGAACCGAGCTTTATATTTATTACTTTAGCGCACGCCGAAACGTTCGGCCGCATCGGGCAGGGTCTCGGCCTCGTACCCCAGGTCCAATATGCCCGCTATCGCTTCGCGGACGTTGTTTTCGTTGGCTTTTGCATCCTGTTTCGAAACATATCCTCCGTCTATGCGTTCCGACATGTGCCAGCTATGGGTTGCAAGTATGAACGTGCCATTTTCCATGCGGGATGCCATCTCGATGTAGTCGCCGGGAGGACGTTTGCCTTCATGCATGGGCCACAGGTATCCGACTATCTTCTTGCCCGATGCATCATTGGCTACCGGCACCGGAAACTCCACGACCCCGGCCAGACCGTATGGGAGAATCTCTTTTTCCATGTCCCGGTATGTGGAAGAATCATACCTTATCCCGATCTCTGCAAGTATCGGCGGTACATCTTCAGAGATCTTCATATAAGGCATCCTCGAACATCTGGGTCTTTTTCCGGTAAGGTCCTCGACGGCTTCGCACGCTCTGTTCAGGACCTCCTTTTTCCCTCCAGGAGGGAAGGTGCCCGTGAAGTCCTCGTGGTCGAAGCCGTGTATACCTACCTCGCGCCCGACAAGATGATGGGCCCCTATGTTCGAAAGGGTTCTCGCCTCGGCGAAATATGTGGCCTTAACGCCCATCTCGTCAAGTATCTCCGTCAGCGCCCCTATGCCCTCGCCAGAGGACCTGAACCTGGGGGCGGTCCCCAGCCCTCTGTTGTATGAGCCTGCCTGGCTCATTCCCGGGACAGGGATATTTGCATCCCTGTCTACGTCGACCGTGAAGCAGAAGGACCTCATATCATCGCTTTACATTCGGAACCGATACGCGTTTGATCAGCATACCCTGTATGTCCACCGGCTGGTACCTTTCCGCAAGGTTCATGGCGCGTTGCAGTTTGGCCTCGTTCTCAGCGTAGATCTCCATCAGCACATCTCCGGACTCGACCCTCTGTCCCTTCTTGCGGAACAGAAGTAAGCCTGCGCCTTTGTCGTTGGGCGACCCGGCGGCCTTCGCGACCGCCACGATGTCCTTGTTCTTTATGCCGTGGACATATCCGCTCTTATTGGACCTCAGCTCTGCCATGAACTCTCCCGGCTTCAGGTCTTCGGACTTTATTTCGGGGCTGCCTCCCTGCGCCTCCACGATCTCCTTGAACTTCCTGAGCGCCGCGCCGGAGTTGAGTATCTCCCTCGCCTTGACGCTGCCGTTGGATATCCCGCCCATTTCCAGAACAATCCCTGCCAGCTCGCATGCCTTCTCGGCGACGCTCGCGGGATGGCCGTCGCCCTCCAGTATGCGGATGCATTCCCTGGCCTCGAGGTTGGGCCCCACTGCGCTTCCCACTGGTTGGTCGGCATAGGTTATCGCACACTCCACGTGCATACCCAGCTTGTCCCCCAGGTCCATAAAGTCCCTGGCGTACGCGCGGGCCGAGTCTATGTCCGGGACCTTGGTCCCGACGCCCATCGGAATATCGATCAGCAGATACTCCGCACCGATGGCGAGTTTCTTGCTGAGTATCGAAGCCAGCATCTGGGCGCGTGGGTTGATGCCCAGCGGATGTTCTATTTTTATCACCAGGTCGTCCACCGGCGCCAGGTTGATGGCGCCGCCCCATGCGAGCGCACCCCCGGTGTCCTCTGCCACATCCTTCAGCCTATCGGCGGACAGAGCCACTTCGCAGAACGTTTCTACGAAATCGGAGGTCCCGCACGCGCTGCTTATGGCGCGGGACGAGGTCTTGGGAAGCATGAGCCCTGCCGCGGCCACGATCGAAACCACGATGGGCGTGACCTTGTTGCCCGGGACGCCCCCCATGCTGTGGAAGTCGTAGACAGGCTTTCTGTCGAATACGATCCTGTCCCCCGTATCGACCATGGCGGTTGCGAAGTCCGCTATCTCCTCGATGCACATGCCATTGATGTAAAGCGACGTGAGCCAGGCGGAGATCTCGATCTTCGAAAGCTTCGTATCCAGGATGTCACGGACGATACCGAATATCTCATCCTTCGAAAGCACCTCCCCGTCCATTTTCTTGCGTATGCTCCGGACCGACTCCGGCGCAGGGGCGAACTCCACGGATATCAGGGAGCCGTCTTTGGCTCCCGTCACGGCCATCGTCTTCGCCGGGACCATTATGGTGCCGCGCTCTACCAGGGTGTCCGTCCTGCTGACCAGCGCCGTGGCGGTACCTTTGGCCTCCAGCCTCACGCGGTCGTTCTCCTGGACACCGATCTCCTCGCAGTCGTCGTCGTGCATCAGGACCGTCGGCTCCGACGCGTCCACATCGAAATACTTTACTTTCAGTTTCATTCCTTGAGCCCCCATTTCTCCAGCGCCTGCGCCAGTTCCTTATGGTTCTTCGCATACTCTTTGAGCGGCACCTTGTTATAGATGGCATTGACCGCCTGGGACATTGCCATCGCACCGCTCCTTACTCCGCCGGGATGGCCTGCCACGCCTCCTCCCGCCTGTATCTGGACGTTAAGGCCCGACGAGCGGACCATCTTCTCGAGCATTCCGGGATAGACGCCGCCGGAACATACGGGCATCACCGTCCTATAAGGGGACGAGGGGTCCAGGCACGCATCGAGGTTGTCGTGGTCACCTTTGATGTCGCCGGACATCTTGCCTGCGCCCAGCGTGCCGATATGCAGCGCGTCCCCGCCGCACATCCTTATCAGCTTTACCATCGGGAGCATGGCTATGCCGTGCTCCAGATTTTTGGTCATGGCACCGTGCATCGTCCGGTGCACGTGCACGGGCACCTTCACCGAGGGGTCCTCGGCCAACGCCTGGACCGCGCCGAAGCCGCATGTTATCACGTCCACCATCAGCTGTTTGGCCCCCCAGCTCTGCGCCCGGTCGGCCACCTCCAGTATCTTGTCGCCGTTAGTGCTGATGTTGATCGCATGGATCATCTTTTGGCCTTCTCCCGCCAGCCTGTCAAGCGATTCGGCCACGGCGGCGGTGCGCTCCTGCATCGGGCAGAACCTCTGGTCGACAAGGGTCTCGTCGTCCTTGCTGTTGGTCAGCCCTCCTGCCCCCGCCTCGTACACATAGCCGGCGGTCTCCTTGGGCGAGAGCCCGATCTTCGGTTTGACAATGGTCCCGATGAGGGGCTTCTCCGGGCGCCCAAGGATCTTCCTCAGACCGTCGGCGCCGAACCTCGGCCCCTTGTACATCGATGTGATGCTCCTTGGGAACTGTATGTCTTCGAACCTGACGGCCTTCAGAGCCTCGAGGCCGTAAAGGTTACCGGACACCACGCTGAGTATCTGGGGTATGCCGCCCACCTCGATGCTGAAGTCGACGTCCGGGAACGCTATCGTCACAAGGTCCCCTTCGATGGCGAGCACTCTGGCGCCGTAGTTCTCCAGCGTGCTCTCCGTCAGGGTCGATATGCCTGTCCAGGTCCCGGTGGACTGCTCCGCCGCTATCGCCTCGGCGGCCTTCTCCATCGGCAGGTCGGTGGTCACACGGTATTTGCAGACCACGTCGGTGGCCGGGTCTGCCTCCTCCCCCAGATGCATATATGAAAATCCTGACACTTCGTTCACTCCTCGAAAAGACTGTCGCCCAACTGCCTCACCATCACGTCGTAGACCGACCCCGGGTGTATCATCCCCACGTCGGTGATTATCGCATCGATGTAAGAGGCGGGCGTGCTGTCGAACACAGGGTTGAATATCTTGACTGAGTCCGGGACCTCGCCCTTCTTCACCACCTCTTCGATGCTCCGCTCCTCGATGGTGACCATGTCACCGAATATCGTCGCGGAAGAGAACTTGTATGTTTCGCTGCACACGTAGAACTGCACCCTTGCCTCATGTGCAGCCAGAGCAAGCTGGGATGTCCCTATCTTGTTGATCAGGGCGCCGTGCGAAGTTATAGTGTCCGCGCCCACGAAGACCTTGTCCACTTCCTTCATCACCGTGCGCACGGCGCTGTCGATGATCAGCGTGGTGTCGATCCCCACCTCGGCCAGCTCGTTGACCGTAAGTATCCCCTGCCTCCATGGGCGGGATTCCGTGGCGTAAACCTTGATGTCCTTTCCCTGGCGGTGGGCCTCCTTGATGACCCCTATGGCGGCGCTGCTGTTGCAGTGGGTCATGATCACGTCGCCTGATTTTATGCGGTTGGCGCCGATCTTGGCAATCGTCGCCACGGCCCTGGAAGATATCTCGACGAACTCCTCCGAATTGGATACCACGAGGTCCTTGGCCTCCTGGAGCGTGGATACGGACGACAGCCCCCTCATCGTCGCCCTGACTCCGTTCCAGAGCGATACTGCCGTAGGGCGGGATGCTGTGAGGACTGCGGCGTTCTCCTTGATATCGTGGCGGAACTCCTCCAAAGAGGCGCCGTTGTAACCGGCTGCGTAGTCGCCCATTGCGGAGGCGCCTGCACGGGCTATCCTGCCGGCGCCGCGTATGGTCATATTCCTGATGGACTCAGCCGTTCTTTCTATGATCTCTGCCACGTTTGATAATGGCCATTCCCCATTAAATACGTGACTAGCATGCGACCAGGACGTCCCGGACTATCCTCCTGACGTCGTCCATCCCGTATATCAGATAGACGGCGGCCAGCATAGCTTCGAACGCGTCTGCCCTCATGTTCTCGTTGACGATCGGCCTCTTGGTTGCCGGGTCCAAGTGACCGCCGCCGACCAGCATGACGTCGTCCAGGCCTATGCCGGAAGCGAGGACGGCATCGGATATGCTACGGTTGCGGACGATGTCCTGCTTCATATCGGTCATCCCGCCCTCGGTCATGTCGGTGTTGCGATAGATGTGCTCGCAGGCCACGAACTCCAAGACCGCGTCGCCCAGGAACTCCAGGCGCTCGTTGTTCCGTATGCCGCCCGCCTCGTTCGAATAACTGTCGTGGACCAGTGCCGAGGCGAAAAGCCCGATGTCTTCCTCCGGGATGTTCCTGTAGCCGAACGGAGGCTTCGCCAGAAGCTCCCTGGTCGCCCGCTTGTGCTGCTCGAACGTGTCCATGGCGCATGATCGCTTCCGGAATATTTGTACTGTTCAGGCCCGCATTAGTGTTATTAGTCTGTACGACATTATGCGCCAGCATGGCAGGCAAGAAGCGCATAAGGATGAGGGGAGTGAAGCATGCCTCGAAGCGGCTGGAGGAAGAGCTTTTAGACCGTTCGGCCGAGCTTGCCGCCGATCCGGGGGTCCTCAGGCCGATGTGCGCCGGGAACTGCCGCAAGTGTCATTTTGACAGGACCTTCAAGGACATCGATTCGGTCTCGAGACATGCCGCGGATCCGGACGCCCTCCTCAAGGACGCTTCCAGAGGAAGCGACGACATAGTACGCGCCTACGCCGGCACCATTTCTCTGGCCGCCGCCGGGACCGCGCCCCTGCTGGCCACCGCCAAGCTGGGCGATGAAAAGATATCTTACGCTGTGAGAGGGACCGTGGGCGCGGACAAGCTCATCGGCTGCCAGTACTACAACGACCCCCGGATCAGGCTTCTTCTCTACAACACGATGATCAAGAAGAACCGCCTGCACCTGTACTCCTTCGGAGAGAACGTGGTTTGCTCGGACAAACCGAACATGCCCGAGGATTATCTTTACGACACATTCTGGGAGACTCCCTATGAGTTCAGGGACGATGCCCTGGACTGCGGCCATGACGCCCTGGCCGCGCTGGAGATCAAGATAAGGTCCCTCGGCCAGAGCATACGGATATGCTCCGACTGCGCCAAGGACGTATCCTCCCTGCAATACCTGATATCGCGCATAGCCACCATAGACCCGTTGGACGACATGGAGGTCTATATCGCCCACAAGTACCGCGGGGAGGGTGACGACGGAAGGGTCAGGATCGAAGGCGACACCCTGAAGAAATATGCCGGGGGGGCGATGACCGACAGATCCCTCGTCTCCTCGGTCATGAGGGCCAAAGCGGACGACCTCAAGAGCGGGAGCACCGCGACCTACATCATCGGAACAAAGAACTACGGATCCGACCTGGGCTCCTTCCTCGCTTCCCTCAGAGGATCGGATGAGGACAGGGATTCGCTGAGACGCTTCCTCGAGAATACACCTACGCCGGTCGTCATAAGAACAGAGAGGCTCAACGAGGCCCTTTCTGCAGTCTGGGAGTCCAACTACAAGAAGATCATCGAGCTTTCCACGTCCAAGGAGACGGCAGAATCCATGGGCGATGTATCGAAATGCGTTCCCGCGGACACTTTAGCCGATGCCCGCAAGAAGTTCGCACTGGCGGACGTGATGGGTTCGCTTCCTGCGTTCAACAGGGCAGGGCCTATAACCCAGATGTGCGACAGGCTCGCCAAGTCGGCGAGGGTCGGGGGCACCAAGATGGTGCTTTCGTCCCTTGAGCGCAGCTTCGCCAAAGGCAGCAAATCCAGATCCATTTCGGCTTCTTTCCTCGCCGCCTGCGACAGGTCGGCGAAATATCCCTTCAAGCTTTCAAAGGACGAAACGGACTACATGGAATACCTGATACCTTTCGCAAAGGCTCTGATAGATTCCGAGCCCTCGAAATATGCCGGCAGCATGAATACAATGCTCACTGCATGCAGTTCAGGCGAATCGGTCTGATATCCTAACATCTGCCACGTAATGGGAGACCGAGGGCGCGAAGGACTTCACCTCGCGTATACCCAGCACCTCGAATCCGTCGCATGATTCTGAGAAGATTTCGTTTATCCTTTGTTCCTGCTCCCCTGCCGGGAATGTGTCGTGATAATGGATTATGCCGCCCGGACGTATCATAGATATTGCTTTCGGAAGGAAACTTGCGGTTGTTTGAACGTATCCCATCAGAATCCTGTCCGCGAACCGGGAACCTGGGATGCTGCGATTGTCTCCAAGCATGGGAATCACTTTCCCCACGACGCCGTTCAGTCTGATATTCTTAAGAAGAAAGCCGTAGGACTCAGGATTCTTTTCACATGCGAAAACCTTCCTGGCACCTGAGAATTTTGCTATCGGAAGTGTGAAGTACCCTATGCCCGCGAACATATCTACTACCGTTTCGCCGCTGCAGTCCGTGCTCCGCATCCTCATCCTCTCGTCCGTGTTCCCCGAGGCGAACATGACACGGGTGACGTCGAAATCGTAAAGAATCCCGTTCTCCAGCCTGACCGACTCGGGCTCCGTGCCATAGATTATCTCGGTGCTGGGTCTTCTGAATTCGCCGGATATCCCGGATACATCGGCACATACGGTCTTCACGCCGAGAACGCCGGCGTACACCTTCCCGATGTCCTCTTTGTAATCCTCGCATGCTTCAGGCAGCCTGATCACCGCGACATCGCCGACGAACTCCCATTTCGAAGGGAGGACCGCCCTGACGCTGTCCGGGAGATGGGCCAGACCCAGGATTATCCTTTCCTGGGGCTTCATCCTCTCGATCGAGTGCGCCATCGTCTCGCAGAGCTGGAACCTTTCCCTTGCCTCCTCCACCCTTTCGTCGACTATAGGGACGAGCTTGTATCCTCCTTTCCTGGAAATCTTGGCTGTCCTGTCCGCGATCCCTCTGGAAACAAGCTCGGGGATTACCGAGTATGCGGAATCCTCGGGAACCATCGCGGCGATGACCTTTTTCACAGTAAAGCCCTCATCAATATCGGCATGAGACTCGCGAGGTCCCTTTTCCTCATGCAGGAGACCACCGAGCTGGGTCTGTCGAGGTTTATTTCGTCCAGGACGCTCCGCACCGACTCGCGCGAAGCGATGGAAAATGCTCTGTCCAGGTCGATATCCCTCAGTTTCAGATATGCGTTCCTGAGCCTGTACCCGTTCCGCATCTCCCTGCCTGCCGCAGCCTTCCACTTTTTCTCGTATGCGGACAGCGCCTTCTCAGAGAAATCTCCCGATATGAATGATGACTCCGCGGTCTCCTTCAACGCGTCCGCGGACTTGAGAGCAGGAAAGAGCCCCCCTCCCGATACCGGCTTGACCTGGCCTGCGGCATCCCCTATGAGCATTATGCGCTCCCCATATGTCTTCGGCCGGCCTCCCAGAGGTATCTTTCCCGAATACTTCCTGATGACCTCGGCGTCTTCCAGGCCGGCCTTCTTCAAAAGCGCCTTCATGTATACTGCGGGAGGCCCGGCAGGCCATGAAGTACACAGACCGACGCGGACATTGTCTCCGAACGGGATCTCCCACGAGAAGAACCCGGGGGCAACCTCCGATCCCAGCCTGATGTTTATCATGTCCTGCTCATCGTATTTCTTACGCAGGTCCATCTGGAACCCGCGGACGTATTCCCTGGGGCCGTTGCCGGCGCCCAGCGACATCGCCGTCGAAGAAGAGTGCCCGTCCGCCCCTATCAGAAGAGAGCATCCCGTCTCGCCTCCCGTCGATCGTACCTTCACATTACCGGTCGCCGTGTGTCCGATGTAACGGTCGTTATATCTGTATTCGGCCCCGGCGTCCGTCGCCCTCCATGCCATTCTGCGGTCCAGGTCTGCACGGTCTATCACATTGGCCTTCGGCCACGAGGACCTCACGGATATCGTGCCTCCTCCCGGAAAAAAGACA
The DNA here is from genome assembly GCA_002498365.1 of Methanomassiliicoccaceae archaeon UBA421. Lineage (GTDB taxonomy): Archaea > Thermoplasmatota > Thermoplasmata > Methanomassiliicoccales > Methanomethylophilaceae > VadinCA11. Next base: position 150,016 of record DAHB01000005.1, read on the forward strand.
TTGGCGCCGTACAGCCTGTTCAGGATATCGGGGCGCACCCCGGAAAGAGCCAAGACGTCGTCGGTCACCAGTCCAGCGCATTCGACGGGCAGACCGGACTCGCGGTGCTCCTCCAGAACGAGCACGTCGCGGTCCCTGGCCAGCAGCTCTGCGGCCTTGCTGCCCGCCGGTCCGCCGCCGATTACGACGGCATCTCGCATGGTCACTTCTTCTTGGTCTTCTCGTAATCGGAGATGAACTTGGCGATGCCTTCGTCCGTCTTCGGGTGAGCGACCATCTTCAGAAGGATGTCGTATGGGATCGTCGCGATGTCGCATCCGGCAAGCGCTGCGTCCAGAACGTGGACGGGGCTCCTTATGCTGGCCGCGATGACCTCGGTGTCGTAGTTGTAGTTGCCGAAAACGCCGCATATCTGGTCGAGGAGGTCGGTGCCGTACATCCCGATATCGTCCAGACGGCCGATGAACGGAGATACGTATTTCGCTCCGGCCTTAGCGGCCATGAGCGCCTGTTGGGGCGAGAATATCAGCGTCATGTTGACATCGATGCCCTCGGAAGAAAGGACCTTGGTTGCTTTTAGGGAGTCGATGCACATGGGGAGTTTCACGTTGATGTTCTCATGTATCTTGGAAAGCTCCCTCCCTTCTTCGACCATGTCCTCCCATTTAGGGGACATGGCCTCTGCGGATATGGGGCCGTCGACTATCTTCGCGATCTCTCTGACCCTCGTCCTCACGTCAGTGCCTTCCTTCGCGATGAGGCTGGGATTCGTGGTGACCCCGTCGAGGATGCCCCAGCTGTTGATCTCTTTTATCATTTCCAGATTTGCGGTGTCTATGAATATCTTCATGTCGTCATCTCTTCTTCATTGCTTTCCGGGCGGCTTTACCTATATCGCCCGATGTGAGCCCGTATTTCACGAACAGCTCGGCCGGTGACCCTGACTCGCCGAAGATGTCCCCGGTACCTATCCTGAAGACAGGTGAAGGCAGCTCTTCCGACAGCAGCTCCGATATGGCGGAACCGAGGCCGCCGATGATGCTGTGCTCCTCTGCGGTGACGGCGCATCCGGTCTTGGAGACCGATGCTAGGACAGTGTCCCTGTCGAGGGGCTTTATCGTCGAAACGTTGACAACTTCCGCAGACACGCCCTCTTTTTCCAATTCCTCCGCGGCCTCTATGCAGTTGAACACCATCTGCCCTGTTCCGAAAAGTGTGACATCCTTTCCTTCCCGTAGCACTTTGGCCTGGCCCATTATGAATTTCTCGCCCTCTTCGCTGACTGTGGGGACGGGCGAACGTCCCATCCTCATGTAGACCGGGCCTTCGTGGTCGGCTATTGCGATCGTGGCCGCGTAAGTCTCGTAAGCATCTGCTGGAGATATGACGGTCATGTTGGGCATTGTGCGCATGAGCGATATGTCCTCCAGCGCCTGGTGGGTCGCTCCGTCCTCGCCAACGCTGATCCCGCAGTGGGTAGCGACGATCTTGACGTTAAGCTCAGGATATGCCACGCAAAGTCTGACCTGCTCCCAGCATCTTCCCGTTGCGAAAACGCCGAAAGTGGTTGCGAAAACGGTCTTCCCTTCTGCTGCGAGGCCGGAGGATATGCCGATCATGTTCTGCTCGGCTATACCGATCTCCACAAATCGTTCGGGGCAGACCTTTTTGAATTCCGATGTTTTGGTGGAGCCGGCGAGGTCCGCATCCAATACGACGATATCTTCCCGTTTTGCAAGGTCCCTCAGGGCCTTTCCGAAATAGTCGCGCTGCGCTAACATCTGGCTCATCTGCAGGACCTCATCGCTTCCTCTAGTTCGTTCTCTGCGCAGACTTTTTCATCGGCATTGCAGCTCTTGCCGTGGAATGCAACGTTGTTCTCCATGAACGAGACGCCTTTGCCTTTCACGGTATTCATTATTATGACCGTAGGCCTGGTCCGGGCCCTCTTGGCCCATGTGCAGGCTTCGATCAGATTTGCGATATTGTGGCCGTCTACGGTGATGGCCCTCCACCCGAAGGCCTCCCATTTGCGTTGGAGGGGCTCCAGGCCCATCACGTCCTCGGTGCATCCGGATATCTGGAGACGGTTGCGGTCAACGAACGCGACCAGATTGTTGAGTTTGTATTGGGACGCGAACATCGCAGCCTCCCAGTTCATGCCGCTCTGTAGCTCGCCGTCTCCTACAAGACAATAAACCCTGTGCTTCTTGCCGTCCATCTTAGCGGCCATCGCAAATCCGCAGGCCATGCTGAGGCCCTGCCCGAGGGACCCTGTGGACATCTCTACGCCGGGCAGCTTCCCGCGGACCGGGTGGCCCTGCAATCTGCTGTTCATTTTTCTGAGGGTAATAAGCTCCCCGACCGGGAAGTACCCGGACTCGGCCAGCGACGCGTAGAGAATGGGCGCGACATGCCCTTTGGAAAGAATGAACCTGTCCCGTCCGTCCCATGAGGGGTCGGAGGGGCGGTGGTTCATGACCCTGAAATACAGCACGGCCATAAGGTCGGCGGAGGACAGGGAGCCTCCGGGATGTCCCGATCCGGCCTCCGAGGTCATCTCTATGACATGGTGCCTGAGCCTGTTTGCGATCCCCTTAAGCTCCGTTTCGCTTTTTGCCAACCGCATCACCGGATCAATCACTCTCTATCCTCGGAGCCAGGAGGTAATCCACTCTGCCTTTTCCTTCCGCGATCTCGAACCTTATGTTCAAGGGGTAGTCTTTGTCGAGCTCGATGTTCACGACCGTGCCTGCGGGGATCGCCTTGACAAGGTTGGCGAAGTAATCGAGGGGGAAGAGGCTGCAATATGTGCCTTCTGCCTCTAGCCTTTCAAGCTTCTCTTTCGGTACTACGAGGCTTGCGGAATCCGTGTCGCCTTCGCAGGAAAGTTCGAACCCTTCGGGGCTGGCCGTCAGGGCTATGTGGTCGGATATTGTCTCGGATGCTCGGATGCCCTGCTGAAGCTCGTCCACTGCGATCCTCACTTTGGCAGAGAGGGAGAGCTGCGGGACCTTTGGGTCGTTCATCCCCGAAGTGTCCACCAGATGCATGCGACGGGTTATGTTCCCGACCTTGAACACCAGTTTGCCGTGGTCGTCGTCCTGCTCGATCGTTATGATGTCGCCTGACGATGCCAGTTTCAGCACGCTCTTCACCTTGTCGAGGTCGAGTCCGATCTCTGTCTCGTCGGCCGCGTACGATTCGAACGCGCCCGCATCTATGCGCAACTCAATCATTGCGACATGGGCGGGGTCGACGGCCTTCAGGCTCATTCCCTCGGAGTCCACGTTGAATTTGACCTCGTCAATGAGCGTGGAAACGATATTGACGAGCCCCTTCATCGTGTCGGACTTTATCTCTGCCTTGAACATTGTTTCACCTTCTGGCTTGCTCAATATTCTCTCCAGGAGTGGTTGCACTTGCAACAGCGGTAGATCCTGGTTTCGGGTTCATCGGCGGCACGGGTCTGCCTGATGACAAAGTATGCCTCCGTATGGGCGCAGAGGGGGCACGCGATGCGGGTCTTCGGAAGTGTCGCCACATCCTCCTTTATCACGGTCATTTCTTTATCATTGGAACCGGTGACGATCACATGCGACGCTCCGATTTCCTTTTCTTCGCCGCAAGAACTGCAGACGTACTTCCCGCCGTTGGGGAACATCAAAGATCCGCACTGAGAACAAAACAAGCTATCACTGGTATCCCCATTGGATGACGATATTAATAAGTTATCACGCGCACGGGCGGAGTTTTTTCTCATTTCTTCTGGACGCCTTCTTTGCCGTTGTTACGGACCTCGGAGCGCCTCAGGATGTCCGAAAAAGGACTCTGGCTCTTATCGGAGGACGAGGATGTGGGCGTTGCTCCCTCGCCCACGGTCGTCGTAACGGCCTGGATGGTCGTAGTTACCGGCTTCTTCTTCATGGACGCTGTTGAGGTGCGCTGCTTGGCATCCTGTCCGGCGCTGACCGCCGAATCTCTTACGGGCCCGCAGTCGTTGTAGGACTCGAACCCCAGCTCCTTTCCCTTTTCGTAAAGCTCCACAGACCTTGCCAGAGGCCTGATCGCCGAATAGACCGCGCCGGAAGCGATAAGCGAAGCCGCTTCGCGACGGTATAGCCCGGAAAGAGATCCCCCTATGCAACCGAAGGCCGCCATGATGCCCAGGGGCGTCAGGGAAAGGTCTGCGGTACCCGGGTTGAAGAAGTATTCAAGATAAATCCCGGCCCTCGAGTATATTCCTGTCAGCGTGCCGGCTGCCGCATCCACAGCCGTGTCCGGAAACCCCGCGGGGCCGAGAAGGTAATAAGAAGCGGCCATTACGGCCAGCATTAGGCTGCCCCCTCCTATCGAAGATGAGATGGCCCCCTTGACGAACGAGCCCGATCTGCGCCCGGCGTAATAGCCGGCTATCGCAGGGCCGATGAAAGGGATCCACCAAAGCACGGCCGCCAGAGCGAAACCGCCCGCTACAGCTCTGGCTACGCTATATGGTGCGTTGCCGCCTGCGCCACCAATTTTCTTGGCTGACGGAACATTACGTGTAGTTTGCATCCCGGCTCCCCCTATCCCTTCTGCATTTAATAAGTTTGGGTATTAAGGCGCTGGTGACCACTTGTCAGCTCGCCGATTTTCCTTTTTGCCTGGCTCTCTGTTTTTCGGCCTGTCTGACGGTGGCCAGTATCTCCTCGCCCTGAACCGAGCCGTCTGTGATGCTTTCCTCGCTGTACCTGAGGACCGTCCATCCCTCGGACCTGAGCGCATCGTCGACGGAATCGTCATAGTCTTGCGGCTGGACGAAAACGGCCACCCTGTGCGCCACGAAAGCGACCTGGATCCCGTGCCCTCCGTAATTCCTCCTGTATCTGAGCCCCTTGTTGAAGGCCGCCCTCCTCACCAGGGCTTCGGGCGAGTTGTCGGTGTAGATGTCGCGCGGGTCGGTGATCTCCGCCAGGAATTTTGTTCCCGCGTCCCGCATTACGTCCCCATGCCCGACGGGGGATGTTTTTTGACAGGGCTCTTCCGAAGGGCCTTCGGGCATGTGGGCCGAGGCCTCCGTGACACCTTCCTGAACTTCGAATGCGGTCGATGACGGTGTGACCTCTCCGAAGACCGGACCGGACGACGCAACGCGTTCCTCCTGCATTCCGTCTCCCTTACCGCCGCCTTCGTCCGTGCCCTCGGCATCGCGGACATCCCGTCCGTGGCCATATGCCATGAAGATCGAGGCCGACAACACCCAGACCGCCGATGCCGTTATGAATCCCAGCCCATGGAGGATTCCGTAATGATAGGCAGAGGCCATGAGCAGTGCCAGGACTGCAGAGGTCGCCGACGGGAGATGATCCCTTACCGCCGCTCTGCCGACCGCGTCCGACAGGGCCGCCAGGACCATCATGGAAGCGAAGACCGGGAAGACATCCTCTCCGGCGCCGGTGCCCTCTAGCCCGATGGCCGCAAGCATGATACCCGCGAACACTGACAGCACGCAACCGGCCAGGTCGGCGGGCCCCCGACGGCGTGAAGCGAACCCCAGTCCGAATATCGCACCCAGTGCCCCTGCCGACACAAGGCCTGCCCTGTATATGTCTTCAGCCAAAAGCTCGGATGTGTGACTGACCCCCGACGTCCATGTACCGATGTAGTCCGATGCCGCTAAAAAAGTGACCGCGTAAACCGTTACCGCAAGGATTCCGAAGAACCCGTAATAGCTGGCGCTGCTTCGAGTGTATCCCATGAATGACGTTACGCATTGTCCAATATTTTAACTTGTGGCACATTCGATTTTCGTGCCTATGGGACCCATCGTAGGGAACATAAGGAAACTAAATATACAGCAATAGGATAGCCAGTTTAAGACGGGCAATGCCCGATCTGTTTCAAAGTCGAAGGAGAGGCCTAAGCCCCTCCTTTTCACAGCCTATGGCAAAATAACAAGGAGAATAGCAATGAAAGTAAAATATCAATTCTTGGGCGGTGCAGATATAGTCGGCCGCATGGGACTCACAATGGAAGGCCCTAAGAAAACAATCCTGATCGAATACGGCATGAGCCCTTCGAAGCCGCCTGAATATCCTATGCAGGCACCCCATGTCGACCATGTGTTCCTGACCCATGCCCACCTGGACCACTGCGGCATGGTCCCGGTCGTCTGCGGCAGGCAGAACTGCGAGCTTTTCACCACGCCCGTTACGGCAGAGGTCGGAGAGCTACTCATGAACGACTCTCTGAAGATCGCCAAGGCCGAGAACTATCCTCAGCCGTATACTGCGAACGACGTCGACCGCACCATGAGGAACGTGGTTCCGCTGACGTTCGGAGATACCATCGAGATCGGCAGGACCGACGTGACGTTGTACTCGGCAGGACATATCCCGGGCGCATCCATGTTCCTTTTTGAAGGCGACACGACCACGCTCTACAGCGGAGACATACACACCGCGGACCAGAGATTGGTGTCGGGGGCTAAGCCGGTGGACTGCGAGACCCTGTTCATCGAGGGCACCTACGGCGGACGCAACCACCCCCCCAGGAGCGAGACCGAGGTCCGGTTCCTGAACAAGGTGCGCGAGGTCGTCGAAAGGGGAGGTAAATGCATCATACCCTGCTTCGCCATCGGGAGGACCCAGGAGATCATGCTTCTGCTCAAGGACCTCAAATACGAGATGTGGGTCGACGGCATGGGCCGCTCTGTCACCCGCATGTTCCTGGACTATCCGGAGTACCTGCGGGACCCCAAGAAGCTAAAGGCTGCGAAGAGGAACTTCAACACCGTCAAGAACTCCAATATGAGACGCAACGCATCTAGAGGGCAGGTCATTGTAACCACCGGCGGGATGCTGGACGGCGGACCCGTCCTCGGATACGTGAACAGCGTAAAGAACGATCCGAAAAGCGCGATCCTCATCGTCGGATACCAGGCCGAGGATACGAACGGAAGGATGCTCCTCGAGCAGGGCAGCATGGTCATCGACGGCGAATCGTACAAGATCGAATGCGAAGTACAGAGGTACGACTTCTCCGCCCATGCGGACCACAGCGAAATCGTGGATTTCATCCAGAAGTGCGACCCCAAGAACGTCATCTTCATGCACTCCGAGGTCAGGGAGCTGTTCCTGCCCGACCTGCAGGACTATAATGTGATACTGCCCGAACTGGGACAAGAGTTCGAAATGGAAGTGTAAGAATGTCGAGCCTTGAAAGTTTTTTGAAAGAGGACGTCGGGAGAGGGGATGCGACGGCAGACCTGGTGCCCGACGTGAACGGCAGAGCGTCCATTGTATGCGAGCAGGATGCGGTCGTCGCAGGGCTCGAAGAGGCGTGCGACATATTCTCGATGGCGGGAGCTGATGCTACTGCCCTCGTAAAGGACGGTTCCCGCGTGAAGGCCGGTACCAGGGTCATCTCGGTGAGCGGCCCCGTCAGAGGGCTCCTTACCGCCGAACGCACGGCGCTCAACTTCATGATGAGGATGAGCGGCATCGCGACCGCCACTTCCGAGGCGGTAGAGCTGCTCAGGGAAAAAGACCCGGACATCTTGGTCTGCGGCACGAGGAAGACGACGCCGGGGTTCCGTAAATACGAGAAGAAGGCCGTAAGGCTCGGAGGAGGTGCCGAGCACAGGTCCGGGCTCGACGACATGATCCTGATCAAAGACAACCATATCAAGGCCTGCGGATCTGTCCGCAGCGCCATGGAGAGGGCCTCCAAGGCGCCTTTCAACCTGAAGGTGGAGATCGAGGTCTCCAGCGTCGAGGAGGCCGAGACCGCGGCGGAGATGGGCGCCGACATAATCATGGCCGACAACATGAAGCCCGCCGATGTGAAGAAGCTCCGCTCTGCGGTCCGCAAGAAGAACCCCAGAGCGCGGGTGGAGGCCTCGGGGAACATAACCTTGGCAAACGTTGCGAAATATGCAGGATGCGCGGACATGGTATCCATGGGGTCCCTGACCCACTCTTCCGGATCCGTTCAGTTCTCGATGGACCTGGATTGAAGCTCCGTGCGGTGGTATCTGGAAACGTCGGCCTCCCATCCCATGGAGCGGGCCACGACCTCGGATATATGCATCACGGGGTATCTAGCGGATATATCCAGCCTGCGGAAGCAGAACACGCACGACACCACGGCGAAATCCGCACCCGCATCCCTGAACTCGCCGACGGTATCCTGGAGTATCCCGGCCGCGATGCCGTCTTCCACCCCCTGCAGCCCTCCGCCGCAGCACATCGGCTTCTTTATCACGACGTTTTTGCATCCTGCGGCATCGAGGACCTCCGACATCATCCCGGCCGCGTCCCCTCCTCTGCCTTTGTACGCATACTCGCCGTGACAGCCGGGGAAAACCGCACCCGTTCCGTCCGCGGGGGACTTGGAAAGCCTCCTGATGCCGTCGATGTTCTCGTGCAGGAGCTCCAGCAGGCCGCGGACGTCTGCGATCCCGAACTCCATCCCGACCTTCGAAAGCCTTTTTGATGCATCAGCGGCGCCCTCTTCGGTCCTCAGCGCCCTCTCCGACGAGGACAGGGACAGGTTGCACCCTTCGCAAAGCGTGACGATCGACTCTCCTCCGTTCATGGAGTGCACCATGCTCCCGACGGACCTCCACATCTCCGGGTCCACGGACCTGAGGCCGGTAGGCTCGAAACAGCACATGTTGCACCCGGAGGGCGAAAGGTCTATGTCCAGACGTTCCGCGATGTATCTTACCGCCGCTTCTACGAACGGTAGCCTTGAACTTACGGTGCATCCGGGGAAGAGCTTCATTGCGTCCCCCTCCCTGACATGATTTCCAATTTGCCGGGCACCTCCGGGCCCCTGCATATTTTCGTAAGGCCCAGGGAGTTGCGCTCTTCGTCGACGGAGCCTGCTATGCTCATCGTATCCCCCGTCTGCCTGAAATTCCCGTACACCCTGCGGAACCTTTCCGGTATGTTGCCCGACTCCGCCTCCTTATTGCGAAGGGCCAATACCAGCCCGGCGACCTCGATGCCTTTGGGGCAGACCATGCTGCACCTGTGGCACATCAGGCATGTCCATGGATCTCCGTCGTATCTTCCTTCCCGGACGCCGAGGACTGCCTCGTTGGGGACGATCCCTCCGTGCTTCGCAGACGGGCAGTTGCGCGTGCACTTCTTACACTGTATGCATCTCTCCAGTTCGAACTTTTCAGCCAGGGTCCCCTGTTCCATACCGGAGTATCGATATCGGATTAGATAACGCTTGTTTTTTACCTATGTTTGGCCATGACCCCGTCATGACAATAAATTTCAGCGACTACCCCTGCGAGATCTGCGGTAAGCCTTCGACTAATTTCGTTTACGCCGCGTTCGTATGCGACGACCCCGAGTGCATCGAGAAGGCCCGTGTAGAGCGCGGAGGCCCGGGCGGGCATATGAAGAGGAAGGCCGAAGGGAAACCTATAATCCCGACGTACTCGGAAGACTGCGATAAAAATTGAGTGGGATTAAGTTGTTTTACGACGTGTGGCACTTTCGGGTCAGTGCCTGAACACGCGACATCCCGTGAAGACCATGGCAATCCCGTGCTCGTTGGCGGCATCGATGACCTCCTGGTCCCTGATGCTCCCTCCGGGCTGGATTATGGCCGTTATCCCGGCCTCCGCGGCCGTGTCGACGCCGTCCCTGAACGGGAAGAACGCATCCGATGCCATGACGCATCCCTGGGTGGGCTCGTTGGCCTTCATGGAAGCTATCTTGGCGGAGTCCACGCGGCTCATCTGTCCTGCGCCTATGCCGACGGCGCGTTCCGCCTTAACGTATACGACCGCGTTGGAAGTGACGTGTTTAGCGAGCTTCCATGCGAAAAGCAATGAGTGGACCTCCTCTTCGGTGGGTGCGCGGTCCGTCACCACCGTGAGCTTCTCCGGATCTATGGCCGAGTCCTCGTCGGTCTGCACCAGCATCCCGCCCTGCACCTTCTTCATCTTATATTCGCGGTGCCTCCGGTCGGGTCCGATGGGCAGTCCGGTCCTGAGTATACGGAGATTCTTCTTGGTCATCAGAAGCTCGAGCGCCCCCGGGGAATAGTCCGGACAGATTATCGCCTCCACGAAGTGCTTCTTGACCTCCTCCGCCGTGGCCACGTCGCAGTCCCTGTTGAGGGCGATCACGCATCCGTACGCCGACATGGGGTCCACATCATAGGCTGTGACGAAGGCCTCCGAGATCGTATCGGCCGAGGCGAGTCCGCAGGGGTTGGTGTGTTTCATGACCACCGCGGTAGGCTTCTCGAAGTCCATGGCTATGTCGAGGGACTTGTCGAGGTCCAGGATGTTATTGTACGATAGCTGCTTGCCGTGAAGCTGCTCCGCCTTCGGCACGGTGGTCCCGTCCGTGAACGGGTCCCTGTAGAATGCGGCCTTCTGGTTGGGATTCTCGCCGTATCTGAGGTCCTCCACCTTCTCCGTGGGGACGGGGAAGGACGACGGGAACCCTTCGCAGAACCTGCCGTGCATCCTGCTGGCTATCATGGCGTCGTAGTTCGCCGTGGCAATGAACGCCTCGGCCATCAGCCTGCCCAATGTCCCCTGCGACACCCGGCCGCTTTCCTTTATCTCTCTCAGTACTTCTGGATACTGGCTCTTGTCGGTGACCACCGCTACGGACTCGTAGTTCTTAGCCGCGGCCCTGATCATGCTCGGGCCGCCGATGTCTATGTTCTCGACGATCTCTTCGAAGGATGTCCCTTTCTTGAGGACCGTCTCCCTGAACGGATAGAGGTTGATGACCACCATATCTATCGGCCTTATGCCCATATCAGCAATGGCCTTCATGTGCTCCGGACAGTTTCTGCGCGCCAGGATCCCCGCGTGGACATTAGGGTGCAGCGTCTTGACGCGACCGTCCAGCATCTCCGGGAAACCGGTGAGCTCGGAAACTTCGACCGCCTCCACCCCGTTGTCCTTCAGAAGCCTGTACGTCCCGCCGGTGGATATTATCTCGACGCCGGCGGCCGCCAGCTCCTTTGCAAAATCGACTATGCCTTCCTTGTCGGAAACGCTGATGATCGCCCTTTTGATCTCTACCAGTATTATTCCCCCTCGCTAGAGGTGCAAACATTTACCGTGTGCATTCCCCGAAGGGGCTCGCCCTACAAAAATATATCACCGGGCGGGCCCGGCGTCGCGGCCCGCCCGTAAAAAGTTTCAAGGCGTTTTCAGAGAAGCTTCCTCATGACGCGGTCGGCCCTGTCCTCAAGGGTCTCGATACCGGACACCCTGTTGGCTATCTTCGTCAGAGCAACGATGTCCTCGTTCTCGATCGAGTCCAGGGTGAACCTGCGGGTTCCCGCCATCAGCTGCTTGAGGCCCTCTCCGAGCCTGTCGTGCATGTATGTGTAGAGGGCCACGCCTCCCCAGGGGATGTCGGTCCCCAGTTCCTTGTCGGGATACATCTTCGCCACGGTCTTGGCGGAGATCATATAGGTCTCGGGCTTGTCCCCGTACTGCTTCGTGAAGCCTGCGGGGAGCTTGCCTTCCGAGGCCAGCTCCGCGAAGTGCTTTCCCTTCATGGCCGCCGTGATCGGCGCCCTCGCCATTGCAATAGACTTGCATATCGGCCCGTCGCCCATGTCCGAAAGTGCGAACGCCTTGTACATCTGGGACTCGTTGACGAATCCGCCCGCGAAGGATATGTCCGGCACGTACTTGCCCTTCTTCCTCAGATACCATGCGCACTGCATGACCTGAGAATAGAGCCAGATCGTCGGAGTGCTCAGCTCGTTCATGTGCATGACCGGAGACATTCCCGTGCCTCCTCCCGCCCCGTCGAAGGTCAGGAGGTCTATCTTGGCCTCGGAAGCGACCTTCATCGTGAATGCAACGGCCTCGGGCTTGTACGCGCCCGTCTTCAGGAACACGTTCTTGGCCCCCATGGACCTGAGGTTGTCTATGTCCTCGAGGAAAGACCTGCGTTCGGGGAATCCCACGCGGCTGTGCCTCTCGAAGCTCTTGAAAACTCCCGCCTTGAACGCCTCCTGGACCGATGGGTCCTCCGGGTCTGGCATGACTATATATCCGCGGGACTTCAGCTCCAGGGCCCTCTCAAGGGTCGTCAGCCTGACCTCTCCGCCTATGGCCTTGGCGCCCTGTCCCCACTTCCTCTCGATGACCTCGACCTCCAGCTTGGATAGCCCGTATTCGTCGACCCCTCCGCGCTGGTCCTCTACGTTGGTCTGGAGGACGATACGGCCGTTCTCTCCGTCCCAGAAGTCCATGTAGGACTTGACGCGGAACGCCAGGTCCTTGGAGGACTGGACCTTGCCGTTGGAGTAAACGGCGTCGCCGTCCATTCCGCAGACGTTCTCTCCGATTACCTCGCACACGCCGGACATCGCCGCACCGGACGCCAGCTCGCGCCAGTTGGACTTGGCCACCGCGGTGGACCCCAGGCCTGCGATGTGGAACGGAAGGGCCATCTTGATGGGATTCTTTCCTCTGGACCCTACTACGGTGTTGATCTTCGCGTTCTCGAAGAACGCCACGTCGGAGCTGGGCTCTATCCCCTTTGCGCCGAGCAGCTCGGCCATTATCTGGAAGTGCGACCAGTCGAGGAAGTAGTCCTTGTTGGACGCGGCGGTGCTCTTTCCGAAGTGCTCCGGGCTCGGGTAAAGGACCTCCCTGCCTCTGAAAGCGCCCTTGGCCACCTCGCATATGACATTACAGTCCTCCGTGCAGACCGGGCACATGCCGCTGACCGGGCATACGTCCTTTACGCGGGTCGTCGTTTCGGTCGTCGACTTCGAGTTTTCGATTGTATACATTTTTGATCTCCTTGGCAGCGTGGGGCTGCCTATACTCAAGTATGTACTTATCAGATATAAATCTAACCGTTATGTGTCGATTATTTTTGATAATATTAGACAAATGTCTAGTTGTGAATATAATAGCTAGACGATGAACCGCCGTATCTCGTAACGCGGCCGCGAATATCGTAGGTGCGCTTCGGGCGAAGGATATTAACGCAGAACGTATCACAAAGAGCAATGAAGAAAAAGGACCTGGCAATCGCGCTGGAACTGCTGGAGCCTGTACCGGAGCCGGATGCGTCGCTCGAGCAGTATCCCACGCCGGCCGCGATCGCCGCCGACGTGGTCTTCGAGGCCTACCGCAGGGGCGACGTGGAAGGCATGAAGGTCGTGGACCTTGGCTGCGGGAACGGGATCTTCGCCATAGCGGCGGCTTTGATGGGCGCCGGCGCGTCCTTCGGCTTCGATATCTCGGAAAAGGCCGTCCGTATCTCCCGAGAGAACGCTGTTTCGGCGGGCGTCGCCGCATCGTTCTCAGTTTCGGACGTTAAGGACGTGGAAGAAGGGGCGGACACGGTCTTCATGAACCCTCCCTTCGGATGTCAGAGCCGCAACGCCGACCGCCCGTTCCTGGACAAGGCAATGGAGCTTTCCGAGTGCGTATATTCCCTCCACAAGGCGGAGACGGCGGACTTCGTCACGGGCTACTGCGAGAAGAGGGGCATGAATGCGTCCCTTTGTAAAGTATATAAGTACGATATTCCTCACACGTTCGAGTTCCACAGAGAGACGAAGCGCAGCATTGAGATAGCTGTTGTTAACATAAGGTGATTTGACATGAAGAATAAGATCGAGGTTTTCCCAGGAGACGAGGTAGCGGTAGAAGAAGAATATCTTGCGTCGGACGGGACCTTCGCAGATAACGGTAGGATCTATGCGTCCCAGATTGGATATCTGGTGCTGGACGACGAAGAGTGCGTCGCCAGGGTCGTCACGCCGAACCCCCCCAACCTCCTGAGGTACGGAGACATCGTGTACGCGATCGTGGCGGACATCAGGAACACCATGGCGACGGCGGACGTGGTGGCCAAGGACGGCACCGAGAGGCAGGTGGGCGGCGAAACATACGCGACCCTCCATGTGTCCAAGATAGCCCCGGGCTACACCGACGACGTGGGCAAGGAGCTGAGGAAGGGGGATTTCATCAGGGCCATGGTGCTGGACACCGAGCCTTCGCTGCAGCTCACCACGAAGGAAGAGCACCTCGGAGTGATCCGCGCCCTGTGCGGGACTTGCAAGACCGAAATGGTCCGCAAAGGAAAAGGCCTGTACTGCCCGGAATGCAAGTACTCCATGCCCAGGAAGCTTGCGGACGATTATGGGAATGTCAAACTATGAACGGCGAACATGATATCGAGTCGCTCAAGGCCGAGGTCGTTGCCCTCAGGGCCGAGGTCAAGGACCTCAAGGAGATAATCGGCGGGCTCTACATGATGCTGGTCGACGAAGAGGAGTACGACGATGGCCCCGTACAGGCGGGGAGGTACGTAACCTGAAGCTTATCGCATTGATATCCGGCGGCATCGACTCGCCCGTCGCGGCCTATGTAATGGCCGAGGCCGGCGCGGATGTGGTCCTTCTGCACATGGACAACACCCCCTATGAAGACGGAAGGTCCTTGGAGAACGTCAAGGAACTGGCCCAACAGCTTAGACAGGCGACCGGTCAGGAGATGCCGCTTTATTCTGCCATGCACGGCCCGAGCCAGGCCCGCATCGGTGAGACCTGCGAAACTAGATACCAGTGCGTCATGTGCAAACGCACCATGCAGCGCACCGCCAAGGAGCTCGCAGGCAGACTGGGCTGTTCCGGCGTGGTCATGGGGGATTCCCTGGGGCAGGTCGCTTCGCAGACCCTCCGCAACATACGCGCGGAGAACGTCGGTCTGGACTTCCCGGTGCTGAGGCCTCTCATCGGCTACGACAAGCTGGAGATCGAGGAGATCGCCAAAAGCATCGGCACTTACGAGATCTCGATACGCCCGGCGGTCGGTTGCACCATTGTGCCTAAGGGACCTGTGACGGAGGCGGAGCTCCCTAAGATAAGGGCGTTCGACATTTCCTCGGACATCGGCGCCATTGTCTCCGCGTCCGCCGACTCGGCGGTAAGGATCTCGTGATCAGTAGAATGCCGGGCAGTAGTCCACGTCTTCCTTCTCGTACACCATGGACATGGTCACTCGGTTTATGTACCTGGCTTGAACGGCCGAGATGTACAGTGTGTTGTCCCCTATCTGTATCTTGAGGTCGTTGGTCTTCGGGGGCTTGACGGTTATCGGCACGAGGGCGGGACCGGTGCACGCCGTGCACACCCTATAGTCCCTGCCTTCAGCCAGGATTTTCTTCTTTACGTCTTCATCTACCTCGATGGGCATGCGGTTCACAAAGTTAACCTCGTATTAATTTTGTTCCCTGCCCCCGAAAAATCTTGCGATGTCCGAACACGGGTCGTCCGCCGCCACGGCATCTATCCCGTCCAGGGCCGAGGCCCTTCGGTCCAATATCACCGCTGCGCCCGCGTCGTCCTCGGACCTTATCAGCCTACCGATGGCCTGCCTTATCTTTCTGGCGGCAGGTATCTTGGAGGCGTGCTCGAAGCCGTCCCCGAATACGATCTCGCAGTACCGGGTGAAGGCCTTGTGCCTGGCTGTCGGCCTTGGATATGGTATTCCGATTATCACGGCCACCTCCAGGTCCTTGTCGGGGAAGTCCAGCCCCTCGCTTATCCGTCCTCCGGTCACTGCGAAAAGGACGCCGTGGGGAGTGCTCCTGAATCCTTCCACCGCCTCCATCAGATCGGTCTGGCTCATTCCTCTTACTTCGTAGAATATATCCCTTCCGATCCGTTCGGGGACCCCGTCGCGTATGAAGGAGTCCATAAGCTTGTAGGATGGAAAGAACACGGCGGCGTTCCGTTCTGTGCACCTCACTATGTCCACGGTATGCTGCTCGATCCTTCCCACGTTTTCGGCGTCCGACATCTCGTCGTATTTCGTAGATACGTCCGTGACGTATTCCACCATCAGGTTCCCGGGATCGAAGGGCGATCTGAACGTGCGGGCCTCCGCGTCCTCCAGGCCCAGTTCTGTAACGTACTCTTCCAGGGGGGCGAGGGTCCCTGACATGTGGATGGAGGCGTGGAACTCGTAAAGGGGCCAGGATGCCTCCCGTGGGTCCATGCAGTATACTTTGAGTTTGGTGTTGTCGCCGCCGACCACGAGCCTGACATAGAATCCCTCATCCGTAGAATACCAATGCTGAAGGAACCTTCCCAGGGAACCGATGTATGTGCGCGGGAGCTTCCTCCTCTTCTTCTTGGACTCTGAGACCGTCTCGCCTATGTCCACCAGGGCCCTCTGCATCGCCGATATGGTCCTGGAGCTCATGCCCAGACGTTCCATGAGCTCGTCCTGCAGGAAGTAGGGCGGCACCAGGCCGTCCTCCTCGACCAGGTATTCGTCTGCCGCCGCGACGATTATATCGCGGAACACTCCGGTCAGGTCCGTGACGGTAAATCCCTCGGCCACCTCCGGGTCCCCCCATTCCCTGGCCTCCTTCTCGGCAAGTGCCAGCGCGTTCAGGCCGTACTCGGCCGTCATGACCTCCCGGAGATAATCGGGCAGATTGTGCGCCTCGTCCACCACGGCGATCATGGAACTCAGTGGCACCCCTGCCCATTCAATGAAATGGCGCAGCACGGCCGGCATGAAGACGAACGGGTACGGGGCGACTATCACATCGGCCTCCGGCAGGGCGTGCTTCATCAGCTCGTAGGGGCAAAGGTCCCTCTTTTCGCAGTACGTGTTGAACTCCTCCTGCGTGGGGTGGGAGCTCCGTATGTAATCGATCACGGCCGTCATGTCGGCATTCTCTATGTTTTCGTAATATCTGCAGGTGGAGACGCCGTTCTCTTTGCGCTTGTACTCGGAGCACAGTTTGGAAAGCTCTTCCGGGGTCCCGGCAGAAAGTTCAGGGTCGTCGGCCATCATGGGGCATGTGGACGCCTTCCTTCCCTGCAGCGGCACACATAGGAGCGGCACCTTCTCCGAGATGCGGGCGCATTCGGTGACCACCTGCCTGTGCTGGGACTTCGTCCTCGTAAGATATATGACCTTACATCCGGTGGACTTGGCGGCGTCGATCGAAGCCGCCAGAGACGATACGGTCTTCCCCGTGCCTGTGCCTGATTCGACCACCGCGGCCCTCCCTGCGACGGCGGCCTCCCTCAAAAAATCGACCAACTCCCGCTGTCCGCTTCTGAATGGATAGGGGAACAGGTCCATGCGGGAGTACCCGCATGGTAATAAAAAGCGTTTGGGAGCTCAGGACCTCTTCCAGATCTCGTCCGGAAGGTCCCCGTAGAACGAATCCTCGGCCTTGACCTCGGCCTCGACCTTTGTGCTGCCCTCGATCAGTTCCTCTATCCTCTTCTTTCTGAAGAGCCAGTAGTGGATCCTCCACTCCCTTCCGTCGTAAAGGGTGGTCTCCTCGCGCTCCGTTGTCAGGATGCCTGCGTCCTCGAGCATGTAGAACGTGTCGCGGTCCTCCGGCTCCAGTATGTTGTCGATTATCCTGTCGGAATAGCCGAAGAAATTGAGCACGTGAAGCGCCAGCTGGTTGGCGTACTCCTCCTCCATCTCCCTGTTCGCCTGGCGTATGCCGTTCTTTATTGCCTGTGTCAGCTCTTCGACCGTGATTATTACTTCCATACCTTCGCCTCCCTGCTCAGTTGTCCACTAGGTCGATGAATTTCGCTTCCTTCGCCCCGGACGCCCCGATTATATTGTCCAGCACCTTGGACGGCACGTCCTGGTCCAGGATCAGTACCATCATGGCGCATTTCCCGGACCTTCCTACCGCCATCTGCGCGACGTTGATGCCCGCTTCGCCCAGTGCCGTCCCTATGTGTCCTATCACTCCGGCCGCGTCCTCGTAGCGCACGTAGACCATGTCGCCGGACATGGGGACCTCGAAGCTGTATGCGTCGATCCCCACCAGCCTCGGCTGCCCGCCGAAGACCGTTCCGCGTATCGTGCGGGACTTTCCTGCAGAAACCACCTTGACCTCGATCACATTCATGTAGTCTCTGGCCTCGTCGGTGGACGATTCCTTGATCGCTATGCCCTTGCCTTTGGCGATGGGCAGGGCGTTGATCATGTTCGCCTGACCGGGACCTATGATATTCTTAAGGACACCGATCACCGTGTATATCGTCAGCATCTTCGTCTGCTTGGACGCGAGTCCGCCGCAGTACGTTATCTCCAGCTCGTCGATGGGGACGTTGCCGTTGATCTGGTGCGCCAGGACCCCCATGCGCTCGGCCAGCGGCACGTATGCCTCTGTCTCCGGGTCGAGCTTTCCGCGGGGCGCGTTGATCGCGTTGGCGATGACTCCCTCTTTCAGATACTTCACGACGTTCTCGGCGACCTCGGTGGAGACCCTCTCCTGTGCCTCCACGGTGCTGGCGCCCAGGTGGGGCGTTGTCACGAGGTTGTCGAGCTCCAGGAGCTTCTGCTCGGCCTGGCATATCGGCTCCTCGCACCATACGTCGAACGCCGCGCCGGCTATCCTCTTGGTCTTGAGGGCCTGGTAGAGGGCGTCCTCGTCGACGATCCCGCCGCGGGCCACGTTGGCTATCCTGGCGTTGGGCTTCATCATATTGAACTGGGCGGTGGAGATCATGTTCCTTGTGTCGGGGAGCAGCGGTGTGTGTATGGTCATGAAGTCGGATATCTTCAGGACCTCGTCCAGCGTCGTGAGGCGCACGCCTATGCTGTCTGCCACGTCCTTCGGAAGGAACGGGTCGTATCCGACCATGGTCATGTTGAACGCCTTCAGGCGTTTGGCCACTTCCCCTCCCACACGTCCGACCCCGATGATGCCCAGGACCTTGCCGTTCATCTCGACGCCGGTGTACTTGGAGCGCTTCCATTCGCCCCTGTGCATAGAGTCGTGGGCGAAGGGTATATTCCTAGCCAGCGAGAGCAGCATGGCGCATGTGTGCTCTGCCGCCGAGAGTATGTTGGCGGACGGGGTGTTCATGACGAGTATGCCTTTCTCGGTGGCCGCGGGGACGTCTACGTTGTCGACGCCCACTCCGGCACGCCCTATGACCCGCAGCTTCCTGCCCGCTTCGATCACTTTCTTAGTGACCTTGGTACCGGACCTTATGATGAGGCATTCGTAGTCGGCGATCTCTTTGCACAGATCTTCCTCCGAGAGGTCGGGCTTCACGTCTACCGGGAAACCGGAGTCCCTCAGGATCTTGAGGCCCTCTTCGTTGAGAGGGTCGGAAACCAGGATTCTAGTGGTCATTTCATATCCTCCAGTATCTCGTCCATGACGGACAGGAGCTTCTTCACCCTGTCGGCGGTGAGGTCTCCCATGTGCCCGATCCTGAACGTTTTCTCTTTGACGCCGCCGTAGCCGTTGGATATCTCGTACCCGCGGGACTTCAGCGATGCGTGGAACTTGTCGAAATCAAGGGCGCCGCGGTTGAGGACGCCTATGGTGTTTGACTGGGCCCCTTCCTCGGGGAATATGCCGTTGAGCTTCTTGGACCAGCTCCTGACCAGGTCGGCCATCTCCTGATGCCTCCTGTACCTTGCGGGCATTCCCTCGGCCAACGCTTTGTCCAGCTGGAAGTCCAGGCCGTATATCAGCGATACCGGGGGGGTCGTCAGCGCGTAGTTGTCGTCGCTCTGCTTCTTGATCTTCAGCAGGTCTGTGTAGAAACCGCGGTTGGAGACCGTGGCGGCCTTTTTGAGCATCTTATCGGAGCATAGCATGACGCCCAGCCCGGGCGGGAGGGCCAGAGCCTTCTGGGTTCCGAATATCAGCGCGTCGGGCCCCATCTTCCCTATTTCCAGGTCCATTGCGAAAGCGGAAGTGACCGCGTCGACTATCACGAGGGCGTCGGAGCTCTGCCTGCGGACCTCGTCCGCTATCGCGGTCGAATCGCTGAACACTCCCGTTGAGGACTCGTTGCTCACCCAGTGCACGGCCTCGATGTCCTTCTTGACGCGTCCTTCTATCGATTCGGGCCTGATTCCCTTGCCCATGGGGACCTCGACCTTTTCTACCTTCTTACCGTTGAGCTCGGCGACCTCGATGGACCTGTCGCCGAACGAGCCGCCGGTTATCCCCAGCGACCTTCCTGCGATCCCGTTCCTCACCGCGCCCTCGATCATGACGGTGGCGGACCCCGAGACGATAAAGACGTCCATGTCTGTGCCGAGGGCCTTCCTGGTCTTCTCGACGACAGCCTCATGGAGCTTCTTGTATTCTTTGGACCTATGGGTTATCATGGGCCTGGCCATGGCCTGGAGGACCTCCGGTTCTACGTTTACCGGGCCGACCGTGAAAAGTTCTCTGCTCAAATGGAATCCCTCTGCCCACCCTGCCAGACGCAGGCGGACGTGGACGGCTATGCCCTAACCTATATTTATTTTGACGGACGCGCGTGCGTTCAGAGGTCGGCGAGGAACTTCTTGATCCTTTCGAAGCCCACCCTTATCTGCTCTTCGCTGGTGGCGTAGGATATCCTGAAGAATCCCTCTCCCGCCGGTCCGAAGGCGGACCCGGGCGTCACGGCGACGTGGGCCTGCTCCAGCAGCCTGGTCGCAAGAACGGCCGACTTTATGTCAGGTTCGTACCTGGGGAACAGATAGAATGCGCCCTGGGGGGAGTTGACGTCGAGGCCCTTCATCTCGGTGATGAGGTCGATCGCGAGGTCCCTGCGCTGCTTGAACTCCCTGACGAACCTGCAACGGTCGTCCTGTCTGCCCTTGAGGGCTTCGACGGATGCCTGCTGTGCGAAAGAGACGCAACAGGATATCGAATGCGACTGCAGCTTGTTCAGGTTGGAGATGCACTCCTCGCTCGCTATCGCCCATCCTATCCTCCAGCCGGTCATGGCATAGGTCTTGGAAAGACCGGAGACAGTGATGGTCCTGTCGAACATGTCGGGGAAAGACGCGATGGAAATGTGCTCCCCGTCATAGATTACCTTCTCGTAGATCTCGTCTGAGAGGACGAGCAGGTCGTACCTTACGGCGATGGACGCTATCTGTCTGAGCACGCTTTCCGGCAGGACGCAACCCGTGGGGTTGGAAGGAGAGTTGATGATGATCATCCTGGTCTTGGGCGTCACGGCGGCCTCGATTAGCGCAGGGTCCACGATGAACTCCTCCTCGAACTTCGTCGGAATGAAAACCGGTACCGCGCCGGCGAGACGTATGCACGCCTCGTACGACACCCATGCCGGGTCGGGGAGTATCACTTCGTCCCCTGGGTCGAGGTAAGCTAGACAGGCCATGAAGATTGCCTGTTTCGTGGGGGTTATCAGGACGTTCGCGCCCCTGCAGGGGATCTTGTTCTCGGCGAGCGCCGTCTCGGCGACCGCCCTTCTCAGCTCGGGGATGCCGGGCGAGGGGGTGTAGTGTGTGAAACCGTTGTTCAAAGAGCCGATGCATGCGTCGACGATGTTGGCCGGCGTTGTGAAGTCTGGCTCTCCCATCGAGAACGAGATGATGTCCTGACCTTCCGCCTTCAGTCTGCTGACCTTGTTAGAGATCGCGACAGTACCCGATGCCGGAATATTCTTGAGTCTCTCTGAAACCATGTAGCGCCTCTCGGTTTACCCTACGGTTATCTTTTAGGTGTATATAATGGACCCGCCACCTCATGTCAAAATGGATTTCAGCCTTCCGTTGTCCGCGGAGTTCTTTATGTCCATCGCCATGCGCCCGGCGGTGCTCAGCCCGGGGTATACGAAGTCCGCGTAGGGCGATCCCGACACGAACGGGTTCGTGCCGGCGACGATCCTTGCGGAGACCTCGAAAACCTTGAACTGGAGCTTGTCGTTGACCACCGTCTCGAGGCAGAACGGGCCCCATATCCCGCCGAACATCTCGTATGCCCGGTCGACCACCCTCTGACCCATCTCCAGGGCCTTGGGCAGGAGCGACTCGCGCAGGACGACGGGCGTGTTCCCGGTGACCACGAACGACGGATATAGGCCGTGCCTCTTGGAGTCCTCGATGGACCCGAGCTTGTACATCTCGTCTATGTTGCTCTCGTCGCGGCGGTCCATGGACAGAAGCTCTATGGAACCGCCCTGGTCGCACCTGTAGCCGTCTGTCTTGAAATGGTCGTAGAAATAGTGGATATAGTACCTGGTCCCCAGGCAGTACTCCTGCACGGTATAGGGCTGGGTGTTGTCGATGGACATCTTGAAGTCCGGGTAGTCCTTGGCTATGAAGAATCCGCGTCCGCCTTTAGCGCCGTGGTACTTGACCATGACCGGCTCGTGTATCTCCCTGGCGTCGGATATCAGGCGGGGCATCGGTACCCCGGCGGAAGTTATCCACTCCCTCTGCATGGTCCTGTCGGACTCCCAAGAGAGGACGGCACGGTTGCCATAGGAGGGCACGGCGAAGTCCTCGAACCTCTTGGTCCCCATGTACTCGACGAACGAACCGTGGGGAATGACGACCGTGTTCATGTCCTGGAGCTCGCCGATGCGCGACTCCATCTCGTCGAAATCGCTGTATTTGATGATCTTGTCGGGTTTGGCAAGGGGGAACGCGTCGTAGTACTTGGTGTCGTGAGAAATTGTGAGTCCCAGCGTCTTGAAGCCCATCTTACGGGCGCCGTGGAAGATCTGGAGCGAAGAATGCGAGCATAGCGTCGCTATTGTTATTTCGGCGGGATCGTACCCGTCAAGGATCTCATCGATCTTCTTCTTAGGAACCATATCCTATGATAGTTATAATGCATTTAAAGATTAGGTCGGCACCCGCGCGGGAGTGATTCGGAATAATCGGCGACCCTTCGGGTTAAGTTTTATAGGCGGCAATGCGTAGGCGGGAACACCGCGGAAGCGGAGGTCGATAAAATGAACGAACAAGAACTAACACCCCACTTTGAAGAACTGAAAAGGGTGCTGAAAGACAAGGTCGACGATGAAAAGATCATGGGCGAACTGAAGAAGTACGTCAACGAGTTCCACATAACTCCCCAGGCCGCCATCAGGGGCATACTGAGGAAGTTCGGGGCTCTCGAGGAGTCCCCGTTCCGGTCCTCCTCCTCGCTGATCAAGAAGATCGGAGAGCTTAACGGAACCGAGGCGAGCGTGGACATGCTCGTCAGGGCGATCTACGTCGAAAAGAAGGACATCACGGTCAAAGGCAGCCCGAAGACCATCATATCCGGGCTTATAGGAGACGAGACCGGAACCGCGTCCTTCACCGTCTGGGAAGGAAAGGATGCAGAGATGGAAAAGGGCTCCGTATACTGGTTCAGGAGCGCCTACTCAAAGATGTGGAACGAGAAGATCCAGATAAACATCGGGGCCCGCGGGAGCGTGGAAAAGGCCGACGGGATGCGGGTCGACGTCCCTGACAGGAGCATCTCGATGGAGTCCTCGGAGGCGAAGATCGGACAGATCGCAGGAGGCATGGGCAATGTGACCGTGACCGGCCGCATAATATCCGCAGAAGAGCGGAACGTGACGGTTAAAGGAGAACCGAAGACAGTCTACTCCGGAATTATAGCGGACGACACGGGCAAGATACAATACTCGGCCTGGAACGACTTCGGCCTGAAGGAAGGCGAGACGGTACGCATCAAAAACGCCTACATACGTTCCTGGAAGGGAATCCCCCAGCTCAACATGGGCGACAGATGCGAGGTCAGCAGGGTGGACGACACATTCGGCAACGATATCGCCGACACGGTCACCACCAAAAAGATAGGCGACATCGTAAGGACAGGCGGCGGACTCGACATAAACGTCGTGGGGACCGTCGTGGACATGAGGCGCGGGAGCGGCCTGATAGAGCGCTGCCCCGAATGCAACCGTTCGATAATCAACGGAGAGTGCCAGGCACACGGAAGGGTCGAACCCGTCATGGACCTGAGGATGAAGCTCACCCTTGACGACGGAACGGGCGCCGTCAGCGCGATAATAAACCGCGAGCTCACCGAAAGTCTCACCGGCGTCACCCTCGGGATGGCCGAGGGTCTTGCGAAGGCCAGGGGGAGCATGGAGCCCGTGGAGAGAGAGCTTGCGAAGACTATGCTTATCAGAAGGCTTTCCCTGACCGGGAACGTCATGAGCGACGACTACGGGCCTATGATGATCGTCAGGGCGGCCGAGGTCGTAAAAGAGGATGTGACCGCCGAAGCTGAGAAACTGCTCAGCGAAGTGGAGGCCTCCCTATGAACGCCAGGGAGACGGCGTGGAGGCTGTTCGCCGGAGAGCTCAACAGTTCTTCGGCCTCTGTCAGAGGCGACGAGGAGATGTCCCCCACCTATGTGGTCACACGGCTGGGCGCCATGGTGAACAGGGTCATGGTGGCGGGCGTGCTCACCGAGAAGGAGAACATAGGAAGCGAGGACGAGCCCCTTTGGAGAGGGCGCATACAGGACGTCGGCGGGAGCTTCTTCATAAATGTGGGTAAATTCCAGCCCGAGGCCGCATCGGCCATCGCCGAGCTGGAAGTTCCTGCCTTCGTCGCAGTTGTGGGAAAGGTGAAGACCTACACCGCCGACGACGGGAGGGTGTTCGTATCCGTGAGACCGGAGACCATAGTCCAGGTCCAGGAGGATGTGCGCAGGCAGTGGATCCTCAGCGCGGCAAGGTCGCTCTGGGACCGCCTCATAAGGATGAAGAAGGCCATCGCCGCGAACAGCACTTCCGAAAAAGACCTGGCCGCCGCGGGCTTCTCTCCTGATGAGGCGAAGGGCATAGACCTCGCCCTCAACCGGTACGGGATGCCCGACTCCTCGCCGTATGTGAAGACTATACAGGACGCCCTGAGGATGCTCCTGCCCGGCAGCGTGATAGACTTCGGATTCCCCGAGGACGTAGGAAGTTCTCCAGACGAGATCGAAATAGATCCGGAGCAGTCCGCGGCGGACCGCCAGGACATGGAGGACACGATACTTCGCATAATCACGGAACTGGACACGGACGGGCGGGGAGCCCCGAGGGACGAGGTCGAAAGGCGTGCGGAGGCCGAGGGCATCTCCGCCGCCGAGCTCGAGGAGATCTCCGACATCCTGATGGACAACGGCATGGTCTACGAGCCGGACCTGAAAAGGCTCAAGCGCATCGACTACTGATACGCTTCCGAAACCTCTTACATCATTTTCTGCACATGACCGCTGAAGCGTAACCCACGACCGCAGCGGGATCTCCGCCCAGGGAGTCGTGGGAGTCCGAATACTTCAGGACCTCGACGCTGTCCGGGCCGGATGCGATGATCGCGGCCGCTATGGGGCCGTAACCGCATGCTGATATCCCCTTCGACCTGACAACCTGGAATATGTCGTCCGCATCCAGGGCCGCTATCTTTTCGATGACCTCTGCGTCTAGGGCCGCGGCCCTCTGTTTCGGGACGTAATGTGACATGTCGCTTGAAGCTATTATCACGACGTTCCTCCCCTCACAGGCCTTGGCAATGACCTCTCCCAGGCGCCGCGCCGTCGCGGGGTCCTGCCTGGACATTATTATCGGGACTATGTGCGGGTCAGGGTCGATGTACTGGATGAAGGGAACTTGAACTTCCACGGAATGCTCCAGCCTGTGGGCGTTGGCGCTGTCCGGGACCGACCCCTTGAGCGCCCCTATCATGTCCCTGTCGACCTTGCATGGCCCCATGGGAGTCAGATACTCGTCGGAGCACATTACGAAATCGAAGGGCACCCCGTAGTGGTCCGGACCGATGATCACATACGTCTCGGGCAGGCCGTCCTCTTTGATGCGCTTGTAAACGTGGGCGGCGTTCATTCCGGAAGCCATGTACCCGGCGTGCGGACACAACGCAGAAACTATGCATCTGGCACTTCCCTCCGGACCGGGCATTCCGGGTCCAAGCCTGTGACGGAAGCATGCTTCGATATCGCGGACGAGGTCCTCCTTCCTCAGAGGATAGAAACGCCCTGCAACTGCCGGGTAGCGCATGGATAAGGTAAGGTGGTTTGGGTAAAAGGGTTTTTACCGGGATCAGAGCTTCGCTTCGAAGTCCTCTATCTCCATCTTGAAGTCGGCGGGGTCCTTCAGGTCTCCGCGGGCCACAAGCACCTCGCGGGTGAGGAGCCAGTACACGCATGCGAGCGCGCGCCTTCCCTTGTTGTTGGTGGGGATGATGAGGTCCACGTTGCGGGTCTCATTGTTGGCGTCGCACATGGCGATTATGGGGATACCGAGGTTCAGCGCCTCGTTGAGCGCCTGTTTGTCGGCGGCGGGGTCGGTGACCAGCAGGATCTCGGGCTCGACGAACCCGGGGTTGACCGGGTTGGTAAGGGTTCCGGGAACGAAACGGCCTGCGAAAGCAGGTGTCCCGATGGCCTTGGAGAACTCTCTGGCGGGCCTCTGGCCGTACTGTCTGGCGGAGACCACGAGTATCCTTTTGGGATCGTAGCGTGCGAGCATCGCCGCGGCGACCCTGATCCTCTCGTCCGTCTTCTGGACATTGAGTACGTACAGGCCGTCCTGCCTGACCTTGTATATGAAATCCTTCATATCGGCGCTTTTCTGCTGGGTACCGATGTGGACACCGGATGTAAGGTATGTGTCCTCTGACACCAGCAGTTCGGTTTCGATTTTAACGCTATCCTCGTCGCTCATGTAAAAATGCCTCTTAGTTTCTAACGACAGTGATCGGGATCATGTCCTTGTCATATTCCAGCATGGCTATGTCGATGGGATCTATCAGTTTCTCGGAGTATTCTACGAGGACGGGGGCGCCGTATGAAATCTGCAACGCCCTGGAACCAATGATCCTAGCTTTCTCAAATCTAGTGTACTTCATGTTCACCACACAGGATGTCCCTCTATCAGGGTGACCGATATAAACCTTTTGCAATTTTCAGGGCCCCTATTTTTATTTGTTAGTTGAACACTAATAACGCGCGCGAGGGACGTGCAAGCATATTTTTACAGCGAGCGACATGGCAGTCCCGATGGCCGACGAGCTTACCGTCTGCGCGGCCGCATTCTTCCGGAACAAAGGGAGGGACGTGGTCGCTGAAAAGGAATTCACCATGGGCATTTCGCTGGACCTCAGATGGATGTCCGTAAAGGAGTCCAAGGCCCTCATGGACGCGATGGTGACTTCCGGGGTCCTCGAACTGAAAGACGGTTTCCTCAGGCCGAAGTTCGACGTGTCGGCACTGGACATCCCCATGGCTTACAGGCCCTCCTCCGAGCTGGTCTCGTCGGTGATTTCAGGCAACAAGGTCAAAAAAGCCGCGGAAGGGCTTTTCCCGGAGATGGTCTCGATGGCAGAAAGGAGCGGAATGAGGAAGGCTGGATATATCGCCGCATGCAACGCCCTGCAGAAAAAACTGGACGTAGACATAGAGGTCGCCGGAGTCATCGTCCTGAGGGATATCGGGGCGGACGTATCTTCCCTTTACGGAAGGGTCCGCGACGCCGTGCTGAAGAAGTGACCCTCACTTCTTCTTTATGAAATCGCCCAGCGTCATTCTTCCGGATGATCCGCCTCCGGTCGACTGGCCCGCTCCCGAGGACACCGTCTCCAGGAGCTTGATGTCCAGGGCTTTCTCTATCTTCTTGACCAGTTTATCGTCGGGCACCAGCCTGTTGGCCTCGATCTTGGCCATCGTGCCTTTCTTCTCGCTTATGAACTTGGAAAACGCATCAAGGTCCATTCCCTTGGCCTCTCTGGCCTCGCGGATCGTCCTGCCGTAGTTCTCGACGACCTCCACGGTCTTGGCCTGGGCATATACGTCCTTTGTCCCCATTCTTTTCTCGCGCCTCTCGAGCCTCTGCTCGATGACCGTCCTGCTGCCGCCGGTCGACTGCCCGGAGGACTGGGAAGAAGATGACGCTTTATAATCATCTCCGAATCTGGCACATTCGGGACACACCTCTAGTTTCGCGCCGTCGATCATCACCGATTTGGTGAACGGCACGCTCTTACCGCACATCTCGCAAAGCATCGGACCTCAATTGTGCGGTCTAATAATTAATAACTGCGATTCCCGACGTACGCACCGCGTGTTAATGACGAAAAGTAATAAAGACGAGAGCGTATAGCCTCTGGGATAACATGGTTGATCAGGCCGAAGGAGAGACTGCGGAACTCAAAGCGAAGATCGTATCGCTGGAAGAAAGGAACGTACGTCTGATGGAGGATCTTCAAAACGCCGAGAACGAGAAGCGCTTCTCGGAGAGCGAGCTGTTCAGGCTGCAGAAGGACCTGACCCGGGTACGGACCGAGCTGGAGAGGCTGAGGAGCCCCCCGCTCATAATAGGCTCCCTACGAGACGTGCTACCTGACAACCGCGTCGTGGTGAAGAGCTCCACGGGGCCCGATTTCATCGTTTCCGTTTCAGAGTACGTGCCCAAAGAGGACCTCATACCGGGGGCCAGGGTCTCCCTCAACAAGCAGACGCTGGCGCTCATGAACATTCTGCCGTCCTCCCTCGACCCCATAGTGACGGGTGCAGAGATAATAGAGAAGCCGGACACCACCTACGACGACATAGGCGGGCTGAAGCAGCAGATGCTGGAGCTCCGCGAGGCCGTCGAGGACCCGCTGCTCAGACCGGAGCTTTACACCAAGGTAGGGATCGAGCCTCCCAAGGGGGTCCTGCTCGTAGGTCCCCCGGGAACCGGGAAGACGCTCATGGCAAAGGCTGTCGCCAACGCCACCAACGCCACCTTCGTCAGGCTCGTGGGATCCGAACTGGTCCAAAAGTACATAGGCGAAGGGGCCAGACTGGTCCGCGAGCTGTTCGAGCTGGCAAGGGACAAGGCGCCCAGCATAATATTCATCGACGAGCTCGACTCTGTCGGAGCCAAGAGGTTGGATGCGGCCACGTCCGGAGACCGCGAGGTCCAGAGGACGCTGATGCAGCTCCTGGCCGAACTGGACGGCTTCAAGCCCTCCGGCGACGTCAAGATCATAGGGGCGACCAACAGGCCCGACATCCTGGACGACGCACTGCTCAGACCGGGAAGGTTCGACCGCATAATAGACGTGGGAATGCCCGATTCGGAGGGAAGGCTCCAGATCTTCAAGATCCACACTTCCCACATGAACGTGGGCACGGATGTCAACCTCAAGATGCTTGCCGAGATCACCGACACCGCTTCCGGGGCCGAGATAAAGAGCATATGCACGGAGGCGGGCATGCTTGCCATAAGGGACGGCCGCGACACCGTCACAATGAGCGACTTCATGAGGAGCAAGGAAAAGGTCATGGAAGCCGGACGCAACAAGATAAAGGCCGCGCCGGCATACATGTTCGGCTGATATCAGTCGTCTATCTCGCCCGGCTCCGCGTCCTCGCCGCCATAAAAGCATAGCTGCGATGCGGCATATATCTCGGCCATGCCCGTGGACTCCTTTGCGGAGACGCCCCTGACCTCGCCGAACACGCCCATGGAGTCCATGGCCTTGAACAGCTCTGCACCTACGACGGTCTGGGGATCGGAATCGTGCTCCATCAGGTCGTAGAAGAGGGAATCGGGGTCCGTGAACCATCCCAGCATCCTGTCCCTCTCCTCATCCGAAAGTATGTCCGATTTGGAGAGAAGGCCGAACGTCGGGAGCTGCAACCTGAACTGCACCAGCGCGGAAAGCGTCATCGAAGTGACGAAGCCGTTAGGGTCTTTGCAGAGTGCGGGGTCCGAAAGATAGAGAAGCATGGAGCTCTCCTTGCCGAAGGCCTCCACCGTCATCTTCGAGGACTCCCTGAACGCGAACAGCTCCAGCTGTCCCGGGGTGTCGATAAGCAGATAGTCGGACCTCATGGCGTTGACGACGTCGGTCATCTTCGAAATGTTCATTGCCATCAGGTCCGCCGCCACGATCTGCGCCCCGTTGGGGCCCAGACCGTACTCCTCCATAACCTCGGCCGTGCTGACCCATTCGCGTATGTCCACGTCGGGGTCGTACGGGAGGATGTCGGTACCGGGGTCCAGGTTCAGAAGCAGGGCGTCGAAACCCTGCTCGTCCAGCCAGTTCTTGTAAGCGGCAACGAGCGTGCTCTTGCCGCAGCCTGCGGTGCCGACGAAAAAGATGTTCTTCATGTCCACGTAGAGCCCGTATACCGATTTAAGGTTGATTAGCCTCCGTGACAGGCGTAACAAGCATTACCGTTATTAACCCCTGGACTAATTCCGTCGCATGATATGTGAAAAAAAGGGCGGGGGCGCCTTCGCCGTGCTGAGCATACTGGCCGCCTCCCTGTTCTTCGTATTGATGATACTGGCGATCGCCGACGCACCCGGCTGGGTGTTTGGGGAGGACCTCATCGAGGCCCTCGCCGCATCCGATTCGGGCGTGTACCTGAGGTCCGGAATAGCCATCAGCGGGATACTCCTCGCTTTCGGTTCCATCGGGATGATCTTCAACGGAGGCCGCCCCGGCAGGACCGCAGAGGGCGTGCTCCTGATGATCTCCGGCATACTCCTCGTATGGGTGGCGTTCTTCGAGAACGACGACCCCATCCACGATGCCGCGCTGATCCTCGTCTTCATGACCTTCGTGCTGGCGCTGATCGCCTCGGCATATGATGACTTTGCAGAGAACCGCAGTATGATGTTCGGTTCGCTGACCGTATTGCTGCTGGTCGCCTCCATCGGGGCTTACGCCGCCTACGGACCCGCGATGTACCAGGTCGTCTGGATCGTTGCCGCGGTCATCTGGGTCATGGCAAGGGGCGTCAAAGGCCTCTGTGAACCAACGATATATAAGAGGAAGTAAATCCCGAGGTAAGGTAAGTAAAATGACAGTTAGACCTAAGATCGTAAAAGCCGGCTTCGGGTTCGGCATTCTGGGCGGTTTGATCGCCGGCATCGCAGCATTGATGGCCTTCGCTCCCGAGACGGCGGCGACGGCCAATATGTGGCTGGGATTCCTGGTCGTAGTGCTTTTCTTCGCTCTCGGAGGAATGTTCAAGACGGAGGGCTCGGTAAGCTGGGGCGTAGTCGTGTTCATGGCGGCCCTGGCCACCGGCGTGACGGTAGCCGTCACCATGTTCGAGGCGATGGACATCTGGTTCGGGATCATCCTCACGGTAATCGGTGTGATCGAGATCGTGATTGCCGCCAACTCCATGACCGGACGCTGGATAAAGACGGACAGGCTCCTCGGTTAAACAATAACGCCGCCCGGACGTTCCGGGCGGCTATTTTCTATATACCAAATATAATCTACCTACAATAAAAACGGTAGTTTTATAACTGTTTTTTTCCATCGAGATACGTGGACGATAAATACACCTCCGCGCTGAAAAGGATAGCTTTGCTTGGCGGAATGGAAGATTATATCGCTGTATCCTCCAGGGAACTGGGGGATACACTTGAAATGAGCCAGCAGTCCGCCTCCAAGCGGATATTGGAGCTTCTCGACGAGAAACTGATAGTTCGCGACCTGGGAGCCAGGAGACAGCGCATAAAGCTGACCCAGAAGGGGATCGACGAGCTGAAACGGGAGTACAACGAATACCGCAGGATATTCGAGCTCACCGACCATGTCACCCTCAAGGGCCACGTCGCCTCCGGCATGGGCGAGGGAGGATACTACATATCCCAGCCCGGCTACATCGAGCAATTCCAGAACAAGCTGGGCTTCAGGCCTTTCGAAGGCACCCTCAACATTGCCGTCAACAAAGAGGACACGGGTAAACTGGAAGTGCTCAGGGGGACGGCCGGGCAGCTGATAAACGGCTTCGAGAGCGAGGGGCGCACCTTCGGTAACGTAGTCGCCTACAAGGCCAAGATAAAGAACATCGACTGCGCCATCGTGGTGCCTGAAAGGTCACATTACGCAGACGTGATCGAAGTAGTATGCCAGTACCACCTGAGGCGCACCCTCAGCCTCAGCGACCGGGACCCCATCGAGGTCAGGGTCAACATCTGATCTTCATCCGAGGTTCTTCATAACCGACCTGAAGATCATCATGCCGTCCCCCTCTTCGGGGCCCGGGTTCCTCGTCCAGTCGGGACGGGTGAAACGTGTCATTACACGCTCCGGATGGGGCATCATACCGAGTATGTTACCTGCGGGATTGCATATTCCTGCAATGTCAGAGGGCGAGCCGTTGGGATTCCACGGATAATCGGCGTCGCTTCCGTCGGGATTGACGTAGCGGAACACTATCTGACCGTTGTCCTCCAGCTTGCTTACGAAATCCGGGTCGTTGCTCATGAGCTTGCCCTCGGCGTGCGCAGAGGGGAACATCACCAAGCTTTTCTTCGGTATCTCGGACACGAACAGACATTTTCCGCGGTCGTCGTTCCTGAGGACCGTGGGTCGGCATTCGAACCTTCCCGAATCGTTGGTATACAGGGCGGCGGTCGGGGTTTCTGACATGGCCCCTTCCAATGCGGGCAGAAGACCCAGTTCCACCAGGATCTGGAATCCGTTGCACACTCCTAGCACCGGCTTTCCGGACTCGACGAAGCTCTTCAGCTGGGGGCCCATCACGCTTTTGATCCTCGCGGCGAATATCGCACCGGCCCTTACGTAGTCTCCCGCGGAGAACCCTCCGGGGAACGCGAGTATATCATAATCCTCCAGGCTCCGGCCGAGGCCCGCGGGGGCGTTCTCCTCCATCTGCTTGAGATGGACCTTCTCTGGAACGGCGCCTACCATGCTGAAGGCGTCTGCCATCTCGTCCTCGCAGTTCGTACCCTCTATCCTCAGCACGCACACCTTGACTTCTTTCATGATTGTCCCCCCATGACCTTCCAGATAGGGTCGTTCCAAGCTTTGCGCAACTCCTCGACCTCGATTATCACTCCGGAGTCCCTTATGTTCATCGAATTTCCGCCCGTCTTTCCTATTTTATGGGCAGAGCCTCCCATTATCTTCTCGAACTCCTCGGCGTTCTCTTCCGATACCTCGGCTATCCAGCGCGTGTTGCTCTCCGAATACAGCACCTTCCGGGGCGACATGTCGGCCGCCTTCCTGAGGTCCAGGACCGCGCCGGTCTGTCCCGAGATGCACATCTCTGCCACGGCGACGGCTATGCCGCCGTCCGAGCAGTCGTGGCAGCCGGAAATGAGACGCCTGTCCATGGCTTCGAGTGTCTTTCCTGTGAGTTCGCGGACGTTGTCGACGTCGACGGACGGTACAACGCCCTGCTTCCCTCCGAAGACACGATAGAGCAGCGATCCGCCCATCTCCTCTTTGGTCTCGCCTATGACGTATATCCTGTTGCCGGGTCCCTTGAAGTCTGCTGTGACGGCCTTCGATATGTCATCGATGATGCCGCAGCACATCATCATGGGCGTGGGGAGCACCGATGCTCCTCCAGGGGCCTCGTTGTAGAGGCTGACGTTGCCCGACGGGATGGGTATGTTGAGGGCCTTCGCGAAATCGCCTATTCCGCGGACGGCCTCCCTGAACTCCCCCAGTCTTTCGGGCCTCTCCGGGTTGCCGAAGTTCAGGCAGTCGGTCAGAGCATTGGGCATGGCGCCGACTGCTACCACGTTGCGCCAGGCCTCGTCCACCGAGGACATCCCTCCTCTGTACGGGTCCAGCGAAGTGAACCAGGGATTGCATCCTATGGCGGCGGCCAGGCCTTTGAGGCTCGACGGAACGGGGCGGAGGACCGATGCGTCTCCCGGCCCGGTCCTGTTCATCTCGCCGACCATGGGGTGCAGGACGGTGGCCGCCCGGACCTCGTGGTCGTACTGCCTTATCGCCCACTCTTTCGACGCCACGTTGGGATCGGAGAGCAGTCTGAGGATCACCGTGCGGTCGTCGGGAAGGCGGGGGGAGCGCTCGTTCTCCATCGACGAGACCTGCGGATCGACATATGGCCTGTTATAAAGAGGGCCCGTGGTCAGGAAATGCTGGTCCATATCGAATATCTGCTCCCCGTGCCAGAATATGCGGGTGCGCCTGGTGCCCGTGGTCATCGCCACGGGCGTCGCCAGCACATCCCAGGAATCGAAGACGGCAAGGACCTTTTCCAGGTTCTCCGGCTTGCAGGTGCACATCATGCGCTCCTGGGACTCGGAGACCCATATCTCCCAGGGTGCCAGCCCGGACTCCTTGAGGGGGACCTTTTCCAGGTTCACGTCGGCCCCGCATCCCGCATCGAGGGCCATCTCCCCTACGACGCAGCTGAGCCCTCCTCCGCCCAGGTCCTTCATGCCGGTGATGAGGTGCTTTGCGTTAACCTCGAAGCATGCGTGCATGACGGGCTCTTTGGTGATGGGGTCGCCCAGCTGCACCGCGCCCCTCGAGTCTTCGTCGGACGTTTCCGTGAGGTCGCGGGAGGCGAAGTTCACCCCGTGTATACCGTCGCGGCCGGTGCGGCCGCCGATGAGCACCATGACCTCTCCTGGCCCGCCGGCATAGTTCTTGGCAAGGTCGCTGCGTTTAACTATACCCAGGCATGCGACGTTCACCAGGCAGTTACCGGTATACCTCTCGTCGAAGAACATGCCTCCGGTGATGGTCGGTATCCCGACCCTGTTTCCATAATCTCTTATCCCCGAGACCACTCCGCTCATCAGATAGCGGGGGTGTTTTGTGCCGGGAGGCAGTTCGCCCTTTCTGTCGGGATGCCCGAAGCACAGAGGGTCTGCCAATGCGATGGGCTGAGCCCCCATGCACACCACGTCCCTGAGTATCCCGCCTATCCCCGTCGCCGCCCCTCCGTAGGGCTCCACCGCGGACGGGTGGTTGTGGCTCTCGATCCTGAGCGCATATCCATGGTCTTCGTCGAACACCATCACTCCGGCGTCGCCCCTGGAAAGGACGTCTTCGCGCCCTATCCCGAAGACGAACTCCTTCAGTATGGCCTTAGAGCTCTTGTAGCAGCAATGCTCGCTCCATGCCTGGCCCAGGGACTGGAGCTCGATGTCCGTGGGCTCTCTGCCTTCTTTGACGAAGTACTCCTTGATCGTCTTCATCTCGTCGAGGGACAGGCTAAGGGCCATGTCGCCGGAAATCTTCACAAGGTCTTCGTCGGAAGCCTCTCTCACCGAGACGTCGAAGAGCTCGTAGGGCTTGTCGCGTCTGGTCATCGGGTCCTTGACCATTTGATCATCTCACGGTCACTTTGAAGTTCTGTATCACGGGGTTCGCGAGGAGCTTTTTGCACATCTCCTCTCCCTCGGAGACCGCTTCCTCGTCGGTCCCTTCGACTTCGATGTCGTAGACCTTAACGGTCTTTACCTCGCCGACACCTTCGAATCCCAGGGATTCCAAGGCCTTCTTGGTGTTTTTGCCCTCGGGGTCTGCCACCCCTTTCTTGAGCTCAATGCGGATCTCTATTACTGCCATTGTTACGAGTAATTGCGCGCACCGATTAATATGTTATGAAAATCAGGGTAGGGAACGCTTCCTTCCGAAGACGAGATATCCCGTGTGTCCCAACATCTCGAAGGACGGGCGGACTCCCCCCGGATGGACCTCCATGCCCCTCTGGAGATTCTCCATGGCCTTCACTCCGGCGAAGCCGCGCTCCCTCAGTGCCAGCACAGAAGACTCGAGCTGGTTGGCGTTCGGTACGTATATGCATATCCTCCCTCCCGGCCTGAGATGCGGCAGCATGTTGTCAAGGGCGAGCCACGGGTCCGGCATGTCCATGGTCAGAGCATCGGCGGTGCATTCGAATTCGACGTTCTTCGCATCTCCGATCGCGCAATCCCAGCATGCATCGGCGCCTGTACGCGAAACGTTGCGTCTGGCTCTTTTTGCGTTCTCCTCTTTGAGCTCCACTGTAAGAACCTTTCCTGCCGGCGCGACCGAATTCAGAAGCGCGGTCGTCAGTCCTCCGGAGCCTGCGCCCACCTCTATTACCGTCACTCCGCTCCTTATATCGCAGTTGAGGATTATCGTCGCCGCGTCCTTGGGAGTGATTATCTGCGCCCCCCTGTCCAGGGACTCGATGAGCTCTATGACGCCAGGCCTGAATACGGTGAAATCCGTTCCCGCTATCTTCACGGGAGAGCCGTCTTCCGCTTCTGCGAACTTGGAGCCGTCCACCGTTCCCAGCGACTGGACCTTTATCATTCCGAAAGACATCTTGAACCAGTATCTCTTGCCCGAGCTGTCCTCCAGGTAGACCGCCTCTCCTTCTTGGAACGCCATGGATGTCCGATGTCCTCCGGAGTAATACTTGTTGCGCTCACATCGTATGGGCGGCGTACGCCTGCTTCTCCGATTCCTTGCCGCAGACGATGCATTTTCCAGGGAACGCCTGCGCCCCGTAGGGTGTGCCCAGTATCTTAAATCCCGTTGAATCCTCGAACTTGTGGCCGCACTCGGGGCTTCCGCACCAGCACATCCTCAGGATCCTGTCCGTCTTGGTTTCGTCGAGCTCCCCCTTCGGAACGTCCTTTAACGACGAGATGTCGGTCACGCTGGAATCCTGGACGGACCTGGCCCTTGCATAAAGCGTCGCCGAGATGTCGTCGAGCAGCATCCTGGTGCCTGCCGACACGGAGTCCATGGCTATGGCCCCCTTCTCCCCGGTGTCCCTCCTGGCGAAGGAGACCACTCCGTTCTCCAGGTCCCTGGCTCCGATCTCGATGCGCAGAGGCGCTCCGCGCATCTCCCACTCGTAGTACTTGGCGCCCGGCCTTTCGTTCCTGTCGTCGAGCTTGGACCTTATCCCCGATCTGTTGAGTATGTCGGTGACCAGCTTGCAGGCGTCCGTGACCTGCTCCGGCGCCTTCTTGGATATTATCGGTATGATGACTGCCTGGAACGGCGCTATCGGCGGAGGGAGTATCAGGCCTTTGTCGTCGCCGTGGACCCCAACGACCGCTCCCAGGAGGCGCTCGCTCATTCCGAAAGTGGTCTGGTGGGCGTGCTTGTGCTCTCCGTCGAGGTCTTCGTAAGTAATGTCGTAAGGCACCGAGAAGTTGGTGCGGTAGTGGTGTATGGATCCTATCTGAAGCGTCCTGCCGTTGGGCATGACCGTGTCTATCCCCACGGTGTAGTATGCGCCGGGGAACTTATCCCAGTCGGTGCGCACCAGTAGGAAGTGGGGTAGGCAGAGCTCGCGGGAGATCTTCTCCAGAATTTCGATGTCCTCCTCTATCTGGCACTGTGCGTCCTCTTCGGTCGTGTGACACGTGTGGGACTCGAAGAAATGGATCTCGCGGACCCTTATGAATGCACGGGTCTGCTTGGTCTCGTAGCGGAAGGTGTTGACGATCTGATATATCTTGAGAGGCAGGTCCTGATGCGACCTTATCCAGAGCGAGAACATGGGGTACATCGCCGTCTCGGAGGTGGGCCTGACCACCAGCGGAACGTCGAGCTCGTTCTCTCCCGCCCGGGTGACCCAGTATACCTCGGCATCGAACCCTTTTATGTGCTCCTTCTCCTTCTTGAACTCCGTCTCCGGGATCAGGAGAGGGAAGTTGACCTCGCCGTGGCCCGTGGCGTCCAGCTCCCTGCGGGTGTAGGAGTCGATCATGGTCATGACCTTCCATCCGTAGGGGGTCCATACGTTCATTCCCTTGATCGGGTATCTTTTGTCGCAGAGGCCCGCGGCCTCCACGATCTCATTGTACCATTCGCTGAAATTCTCTTCCTTTTTCATGGGTTCACCGCTTAAGCGCCTCGGCGATTATCGGTGCGACCGATATATGGGAGAGCTCGTTCTCGAGGGTGTTGCAGCAGAGGATCGAATCCAGCGAGCTGCCCGTGAGCCTCTCGATGGCGTTGCTGACGAAGACGCCGTGGGTGCATGCCACGGAGATCGATTCCGCACCGGCCTCCCTCAGGGCGTGGGCGGCGGCGATGATCGTGCCGCCGGTAGATATCATGTCGTCCACGATCAGCACGTTCTTGCCTTTGCAGTCGACCACCGCCGGCGCTATCTGGACGTCGGACCCGGATAGACGGGTCTTCTGAAGGTGGTCGTACTTGAGGCCGAGCCTGTCGGCCACGTCTTTGGCGCGCCCTATGGCGCCCAGGTCCGGTGACAGGACCAGGTCTATACCCTTGTCCTTGAAGTATTCAGCTATCGCCCCTGCGGCCTTGAGGTCCTGGTGTGAGCACTTGAAGTAGTCGAGGACGGACTCCTTGTGGATGTCGACCGTTATAACGTGGTCGCAGTCGAGGCCCAGATGCCTGGTCATGACCCTTGCGCTCTCCGGCTCTCCGAGCTTGAAGACACGGTCCTGTCTGGCATATCCGAAGTACGGTATGACCAGCGTTATCGTCTTGGCGCCCAGGCGCCTGACGGCGTCCTGCAGCAGGAACATTTCGATAAGGTTCCCGTCCGGGTATGTGTTCTGGACTATAACGACGTCGTCGTTCAGCTCTTTGTTGTCTATCCTTGTGTAGCATTCCCCGTCGGGGAATCGGGTTGTGGCTGCCTGCACATACGTGTACCCGAGAGTGGAGGCCAGCTCTTTGGCGAGGTCTCTGGATGACGATCCGCCTACGATTATCATGTCTCCGCGATATCCATCGGATGATATTATCTTATCTGATTTCCGGCTGACCGCTCACTAACGTTATATCGGACGAACCGCATCATCTGGGTATGCCCGTGCAGGACGTAGTGACCGAAGAGAGGATAGAACGCTATCTGGACATAACGGCCAGGGCAATGGCCAAACTGAAGATCGCCGCTCCCGAGAGGTCCTTCGGCAGGAAGATGGCCGATGACTTCCTGAACATGGCCGCTTCGTATTACGAGGACGCGAAACATTTCCGGGACGTGGGGGACCTTGTCACTGCTTTCGCCGCCGTCAACTACGCCCACGGGTGGCTCGACTGCGGAGCTCGCATAGGGCTTTTCGACGTGGGCGGAGACGATGTCCTGTTCACCTTGTTCGAATGATCCCCGCCTCTTCGGGAACGGCGTTGCATGACACCGCCCAAACGTCGCCTATTACGGACCTCGCCTCCGACACCGGGGCATTGGTGAATATGCTGTTGCCTAGCATGCACATGGCAGCCATGAACCCTTTTTCTTCCAGCGCCTCGATGGCCGCATCTGTCTCCCTGCTCCTTACTCCGGCCTCGGCGGAGAATCTGTTGGATATCTTGAACAGGCTCTCCAGAGAGGGCCTCTCGAGATATTCCTGCATTGCATCGGAACCGGCGTTCCTGATGTCCACGTACTTCTCCCTCTCCGAGAGGACGTCCTTGGTCTCCAGGGGGGAGCCCAGGACGGCAAGCGTGACCCTTCCCACGTTGACGCGGAAATCCTCCACCTTCCCGAAGGGAGGTATGCCCGCAACGGTCCTTACGGGCTGCTGGCAGTTTGCCATTATTCCGGCGACGTCCCCCCTCCCCCCTCCCCCGAGAAGATCCGCCACATGAGCGATGCGGTAGGCTTCGGTCTTGCTTCTGCCGGTGATCTGGCACATGCAGATTGCTACGGCCACTGCATCCGCGGCCGACATTCCGAATCCCTGCCCCACGGGCAGGTCGTGCCTTACGTTTATCTCGTATCCTCCTGACGGGTCGATGGACCTTACGACCTTCCTGATGATGTCGTCGCTTCCTGTACCGTCGTTGACCTTGGTGACCATTGCGTTACCTGGGACGGGATTTACTTTGACGGTCGTCCCGAGGCTGAGCCTGATGCCTGCTCCCCTCGACCCCGCACTGAGGGGGTCGAGGGACGTTATCGGCTGAAAGAAGCAGGTTACGTGTCCCGGGCAGAACGCTGATATCATAAACTCTCCGAACAGAAGTCCAGGATGAAATCGGATATTGCTATCTTCGTCCCGGATATGTCCGCGGCCTTGAACTTGGTGACCAGGACCGCAGAGGACGAGGACATCCCCGCCGCGTCGATGTCGTTGGCGACCACAGCGCTGAGGCCGTACTCCTCGAGACGGGCCCTGGCGCGTTTCACCAGCTGCTCGTCTGTCAGTCCGGATTCCGCCTTGAACCCGATGACCTTGTCGCACTTCCGGCGTATCAGCGGAAGAACCTTGGGGACGGGAGCGAAGTCCGCCTCGAACTTCTCATCGCTGGGTATCTTTCCTTTGAACGCCTTCGTCGGAGCGAAGTCCGACAGAGCGGCCGGAACTATGACGATCTCGTGGTCCAGCATTTCGACCATCCCCACGAGGTCGGCGACCGTCTGGAAGCGCCTGGACTTCACATAGCTGGGTATCTCCACGTTGCATCCTCCCATCCAGAGTTCCACGTCTGCACCTCTTTCGAAGGCGCGTTTGGCCAGGGAGATCGACATGGTCCCGGTGGAGCGGTTGGTGATTATCCTCATGCTGTCTATGGGCTCCTCGCTGCGTCCGCCGACGATCAGGATACGGCGGCCGTCCAGGTCGTTGCCGCAGAGAAGTTTGAACGCCCACGCTACCACCTCCTCCCTGGAGGCGATCTTGGCCCTTATCCCGTCGGAGTGGGGGCCTATGAACTTCACGCCCATCTGTTTCAGCTTCTCTACGTTCGCCTCCACTGCCGGGTTCTTCATCATCGCTTCGTGCATGGCTGGGGCGACCGCGACCGGTATTCCGTTTCCGATAGCCACGGTCGCCATGGACGTTACGGTCGTGTCGTCGATCCCGTTTGCGATCTTGGATATTGTGTTCGCCGTTGCCGGATAGATCATAAGAAGGTCCGCGGTGCGGGAGTCGCCCATCAGCTTGACATGCTCGGTCTGGCCCGTGAGCTCGGTTATGGGTTTTTTTCCGGATGCGAACTCTATGCTCTGCTCGGTCACTATGTCGCAGGCCGCCCTTGTCATGACAGGTATAACCGTAGCGCCGTGGCGTATCAGCTCGCGTATCGTGGAGAAACATTCCGTTGCGGCGATGCTTCCCGTTATCCCGAGTACCACTGTCTTTCCCTTCAGCCTGTTGCTCTTCTCACAATAGATCTCTTCCGACGGATGCATTTCACTCACCTAAGATTTTCATCGTTTCTCTCAGCACCTCGTCCTTCGGACGAGAAGCGTCTATTATGCGGAATCCTTTCTCCTCCGCTATTTCCAGATAATTGGAGCGCACTCTGCCGAGGTACTCGGTGACCTCGTACTTGCTCCTCGCTCCGCGTTCCCCCACCCGGCGCATCCCCGCCTCGGGGTCGATGTCCAGAAGTATCGTCGTGTCGGGTTCCACGGTGACGGGACGGTTGATGTCCATGAGCCATTCCTTGCCCGACACCGTTCCGTCGAGTCCTGCGGACTGGTACGCTATGGTGGAGGCGTAGTAACGGTCGCAGAGGACGGTCGTCCCCTCCTCCATCCATCCGACTATCTCGGAGGTGTGGCAGGCACGGTCGGCGGTGAACAGCAGAGCTTCCGCGTTCGGAGATATGCATTTGACCGCCCCGCTCCGTATCAGCATTCCTATCGGCCCTTCAGTGGGCTCTGCGGTTACGACGGTCCTTATGCCCGCCGACTCCAATTTTTTTGAAACTTCATCTATCAAAGTGCTTTTGCCCGCACCGTCGATGCCTTCGAAAACAATGAAACGGCCTGCCATCCTTAACGGTTCAATATGATTTACTGAATATATTACTTCATGCCGTCTCGAGTCGGT
Source organism: Methanomassiliicoccaceae archaeon UBA421 (assembly GCA_002498365.1). GTDB lineage: Archaea > Thermoplasmatota > Thermoplasmata > Methanomassiliicoccales > Methanomethylophilaceae > VadinCA11. Next base: position 191,332 of record DAHB01000005.1, read on the forward strand.
GTACCAGTTCGTCCAGGGACTGCACGTCCTTGATGTCGATCCTGCAAAGGCCCGCCAGTCTGCTTCTTACCGCCGTGTCGTACTGGACATCGAGAGCGCTCAGGTGGACCTCCAGGTCCGAGGCTATTATGTCGCCCTTCCTGTCCCAATCGGTCAGTATGACCGCCTTCTTCCGTCTGCCGGCCACATATTCTGCGGCCTTTACCGGGCCGCCCGACGCCTGGACGGTGAAAACGTCCCCGAATATGCCGAGATGCTCCAGCGCGGTGACGTCCCTTCGGCCCTCCACGAGTATGACCCGTTCCCAAGACATCTCCTCCAGCTCCCGGAGCGCCTCCATGATCTCCTCGTACCTTTCGGCATCGCTCACAGAGCATCACCCAGCCGTTCCGCCGCCGCATCGGCGTCCCCTTCTACCAGCACGGTCTTGCGACGGTCGGCGGCACCGCTCTTTACTACTGTCTTCATCCCGGTGATCCCGCCGATTATCTCCTCCACCTCCCGATTCGCCCTTCCATCCAGCGGAGGCGACCTGACCCTTACGATCAGCCTCTTCCTCCACAGGTCGAAACCGTCGATGCCGGAGACGGACGAGCGGGGCGAAACATAGAGGCTCACCTCCAGCCCGACGGCCGTTTTCCGTGAGACGTCCGAAAGCTGCATGCCGGGTTATCGTCAAGGAACATTATCCCCTTTTCCCATCGGCCCGGAGAACGATTGAATAAAATATCGATAGCCCATAGCGCATTCCGATGCAGGCGGGACCCTACAAGCCGATGAAATTCGAGGACCTTACGGAGGTCTACAGGGAGGAAAAGTCGAAAAACCTCCTTTCCGACGTGAGGAGCGACCTGTATCCCGCTATGTCGTCCCTCCTGGTCTCGCTAAGGGCGGAATACGACCGTTTCCTGTCCAAGGACCCGGATTCCATAATGTGCGAAGGGGCCAACCAGCGCCGCAAGAAGGCGAACCGCCTGGCAAGGGAGATCGTCTCCCTGAGGATGCTCAAGATAAGTTCCATGGCCCTCAGGGCCGCCTCAGGCGCCCAGAGCGTCACGGACGTCCTGACTCCGGAGGAGAAGGCATATTACGCCGAGATACTGGCCGCCTCCAACGCCCACATGTCCTCCATCGACAGGATGACGGGGCAGGTGAAGTACGAGATACGGCCGATAGACGTTCCTCGGGAGACGCCGCCCGTTACCAAGGCCCCGGAGCAGCCACAGACGCTGAAAGACGTCCCGGTGTTCGACGACGGGCCGGAGGACTTCTGCGACGAGGAAGAGGAGGTCATCTTGTCCCCTCGGGAAGCGGTGCGGGAGGAAGAAGAGCATGAAGAGCCCGACCGCGTGCTCATCAGGATCCTGGAAGATCTGCCCGTGTTCGCGGGACCGGACCGCGACTACGACCTGAAGAGGGAAGACCTTGCGACCATGCCGAAAAGCATGGCGGAAGCGCTGATCTCCAGGAACAGGGCCGTTCTTGTCAGGCCCTCGCCCTGATGGTCCTGGTGTCGCCCGGGAACTCTAGGCAGTCGATGTTGAAGCGTTTCTCGCCTATGATCCGTGCAACGGTGTCGCGGGCGGTGTCCGGCGTGTTGTTTGTCTTGCTCAGATGGGCCAGGAATATCTTGCGTCCTTCCTTCCTTGTGCGCATTATGGCGTTGGCGCAGGCGACGTTCGACAGGTGCCCTATGTCGCTTCCGATCAGCCTCTTGAGGCTGGGAGGATAAGGCCCGTCGGTCAGCATGCGGCTGTCATAGTTCGATTCTATGATCGCCAGGTCGGCGAGCGACAGGGCGTGCTCCACCTGATATGTCAGCTTCCCGGTGTCGGTGGCCACCAGGATCCTGGTGCCGTCCGTCTCGGTCAGAAACGCGTTGGGGTCCGCCGCGTTGTGAGAGGTGGGCAGAGGAGTGATGCGCATACCGCAGAGCTCGAACGGCACTCCCGTCGATATCGGCCTGTGGTCTATCTGCCCCAAGGTGCAGGATTCGAAGGTCGGCACGTTGCAGTAGACAGGGATGTCGAGCTTCCTGGCCGTCGCCCCCGCCCCTGAGACGTGGTCGCTGTGCTCGTGGGTCAGCAGCATCGCCTTCACGGAGGACGGGTCGATGCCTTCCTGGTCCATCAGCGCCATGATCCTGCGGCAGCTTATGCCTGCATCTATCATGATCGCCTCGCCGTCGGACTCTATCACCGTGCAGTTACCGTCGCTGCCGCTGGCCAGAACGTGCGCTTCGAATAATCCCATCCTTTTTGCCCTCAGACCTTTCTTTTGTAGATGTGGAACACTATGTCCCCTCTGGAAATTATCCCTACCAAAACGCCCTTTTCGAGGACCGGGACGCGATTGATCTTCCTTTCGAGCATCGCCTTCAGGACTTCCACGATGACAGCGTCCGGCGTGGTGGTCAGGACGCTTCTCGTCATTATGTCCTCCACCTTGGTGTTGGATACTTCGTCCGCCGCATCCTGCAACGCAACGTTGTCGATCTCCGAGTCCATTGGATAGGAGAGCATCTTGGCACCTCCGGCCCCCATCTTCTCCTGGCGCCTGACTATGAGATTTAGGATGTCGTCCTCGCTGAGTATGCCTACGAGGTGGTTCCTGTTGTCCACCACCGGCGCGCCCGATATGTTGTCGACTGCGAACTTAATGGTCGCGCGCTTGACGGTGTCCCCCGGTTTGAGCGTGACGACCTGCGTCGTCATGAGGTCCCTCACTTTAAGCTGCGTCATCTTTCCTTGTTATAGTCGAATTCGGTTATATTCATTTGTACAACCGCTTCGTTTCGGCTGTTATCTGGGAGAAGAAAACAGACAGGTTTATTAATGAAAACAGGTTGTAGAGGTTTCGCAGGGGCCTGTAGCTCAGCTAGGTAGAGCGTTCGACTCTTAATCGAACGGCCAAGGGTTCGAATCCCTTCAGGCCCGCTGATACGTTTCAGTCGATTTCTCTGAAAGCGTTCGGTCCCGATGCCATTTTTCCACCGGGATTCTCGTTCGTATCCTCGTGTTCAGAAAAATCCATTGGACGGATATATTCGAAATCGGCATAGACATGATTCTTTGTTTTTATAGGAATATACAAATAAAATAATAAAAGGTTTGATTTTCGGAGTTGCGGGTGTTGTCATTGCATCTTGCGACAGATAAGCACCGGGCAGGCGGCCATCCTTGCTACTTTCTCGGCCACGCTCCCCAGAAGGACCCTTGAAACGCTGGTGCGTCCAACGGACCCGCAGATCACCAGGCTGTGTTCTGCAGACTCTTCGACTATCGCCTCCGCCGGGTGTCCCACCGCTATCTTCAGCACCACTTCGATCCCCCTTTCGGCGGCCTCCTTCAGGACGTAGTCCATGGCGTCCTTCGAAACCTTGTTGCTGAGGCTATTGATGTCCTCTGCCGATGGGACGTTACCGGTCGCCGATACATAATATTCCGTATCGAACACAAAAAGCGCCGTCACTTTGGAAATGTTGATCCTGGCTATGTCCAATCCCTTGCGTACGGCGAGGTTTCCGGTCTCGCTGCCGTCGGTGGCTATGAGTATGCTGTCGTAAAGGGACTCGAACCTTGAGGGCTCCCTCTGCCCCATGGCCCTTTTCCTGTCTTCCTTCGCCTTGCGTCCGTAAACCATCGCCGCAACGGCGAACACCGCACATATAGCCAGCACGAGGATTCCGATATAGATGAAAGTGAGGAAGTAGGTTCCTGCGGCGACGATTACCGGAGCGATCGCGATCGAAGATGAGAACGTACCCAGGTTCATGGCCACCGAATAACCGCCCATGACCTTGCCCGAGCCGCCGGCCTGTGAATAGTGCGAAAGGCTGCCTATGACCGTCATCGTGATAAGGCCCATACCTGTTCCCACGAGGACCATGGCGACAAATATCGCCAGGATGCTGGAAAAGTTCAGCAGGCAATATGCCAGACCTATCAAAGTAAGGGCGACCAAGTATGCGTTCTTGTCGTTCAGCTTGTTGGAGGACCGGGCGTAAAGGAGGCTGAACGCGGCCTGAGTGACTCCCAGGACTCCGAGCATCAGGCCACATACGGTCAGGTTGTAACCAAGGTCCGTCATGTGATACGGAAGGTTTGTGGGAAGGATGAACATCAGGAACAACGCCACGAAGATCATCACATAGCAGAGCGCCACCTTGCGGCGCCTGTTGGGTATCTCGACGGGGGGCATCACGCTCTCCCCGCGATAGGCCTTGGAAGGTTCACGGACCGAGAAAAGAGCCAGCAGCAGTATGGGGACGCCTATGAGATAGATCAGGAAGGGCTCCTGCCACCCCATGTCGGCCAGCGATCCCCCTGACGTCTCCAGGAAAAGCACGCCTATGCCCATCGCCGCGGACTGGTAGCTTATCACCTTGACCCTCTCTGCGCCCGAGTAGTACTCGGCCGTGAGGGCTGTAGTAGCCGTAGATATTCCTGCGATTCCGATGCCCAGTATGAAACGTCCGGCGAGGATCGTTTCAAGCGTGTTCAGGAAGAATCCTGAAAGGCCGGCGACCGTGAATACCACCAGCGAGGCGACGAACACTTTCATCTTTCCGAACCTGTCGGCTAGATATCCGATCCCCATGCCGGTTATCGCGACTGCCAGCGCAGGCAGGGTGACCAGCAACGATATTGTGACCATCGAGGCGTCGGGGAAGGCCTCGCTCATCGGCTTAAGCGCGGGGGCGACCGCGGCGGCCCCCATCAGAACGATCATTGAAGAACAAAGCAGCGTGATCAGCGTCAGCCTGTTGGGTTTGAATCCGTTTTTAATCTCGCTCACGACTCGCTCAATGTGAACTTTTATTTATTTTTATCCTAGAAGGAGATGTCTTTTTTTAAACCTGGGCCGTCCTCGTTACCGCGGTATAAACACTGTTATATAAACGCATAACATGTTTCCTGTCCATGATCAAAATAGACGATGGGTGTCCCGATACAAAGAGCACCGGCCCCATCGGGAGGGCGATGGAATACTGCCTTTCCACCGACTCCGGGGATCCGATAAAAATCCTGAAGGCACTCATGAAAGACCCTGCCGTTCCTTTCCACGGCCCCGTACATCACTCGCTTGTTCCGTTCGCCGTCCTTACGGCGTACAAGAACAGTGGCGGAGATATCGACCTCCCCCTCGCCATGAGGAAGGCCCACGAGCGCGGTTCGATAATACCGGGTGCGGTGTGCGGGCACTGGGGCGCATGCGGTGCGGCGCTCGGATGCGGAATCTCGTTCAGCGTCATCACCGGCGACGGGCCCCTTGCCAAAGAGGTCTGGAGCAAGGACCAGGTGATGGTCTCCCGGTGTATCGCGAACATCGCCAGGTTCGGAGGCCCGAGGTGCTGCAAGAGGGATGCGTATCTTGCGATACCCGTGGCGGCCGAATTCTTCAAGGAGCATCTGGGAGTGGAGATGGACATTCCCGATACTATCAAGTGCTACGTGTCGGAAAAGAACAGCGTATGCCTGAAGGAAGCTTGTCCTTTCAATCCTGGGCACAAGGGATGAGCGGCGCCCGTCGGCCGGGTATCCCAGGCTGCCGAGATCATATCTCAGAGCGGCATTTTCAGCACCGGGAATAATATTTGCTTCAATCTTCCCGTCTGGTTTGAACTAAAGCCTGTTCAACAGCAAAATAATGTGATGTAAGGGAACGGGCGGGCGGCGTCATATTCCGATTCGTTTTTTTAACTACGGACTGTCGGTAATTATTTTCATAAATGATAAATAGTAGACATATTGTCGGTTAAAGAACGATATGTCATCAATGCCAGAATCAGAGAGCGCTTTCTCGTTCAAGAGAACAAACCGGCTCAGAGGCATGCTAATTTTGGGTGTTTTCCTTTTTCACTTTTGCAACTTTTTCCCCGCCGAGGTAAAACCAGACATCGGACACACCTTTGTTGGCGCGTTTTTTTTGCTTTCTGGCTTTGGGCTTCTCGAGAGCTTTAAAAGAAAAGAGAATTACCTGGATGAATTCGTCGGCAAAAAGACAGCCAGGCTGTTGGTCCCTGTATGGATTGCCGGGATGATCGTACTAATGGCCAAGTGGATAGTGTTCGACAACCATTCGATCCTGGGCGAACATACCTATTTGTTCGATATCATCTCCGGCGGAACGACTACGACCGTATCTTGGTTTGTCGTCGAGCTGATTTTTTTCTATCTGTTCTTTTACCTTGCCTTCAAGCATTTGAGCGTCAGATGGGCCATCGTTGCCGTTTCCGCGGCGGTGGCATTGCTGATGATATTATTGTCTCAGCAGGAAGGGATGTGGTACGGGTCCGGAATGATGTTCCCGGCCGGGCTGGTACTTTCATATTTCAGAGAAAAGATTGAATCGGTCAAACCGCATACCATTTTAATCGTATCTGTGACGATCTCACTTATATTCGCCTATTACATGAAAATGGTCAGATTGCCTTGGTATTCCGGTTTGATATACGGAAATCTGCAGTGTCTGTTAGTTTCACTTTTGGTTATATTGTCTCTGCTCGGCAGAAAAACCGGCGTTGGCAAGTGGCTCGTTTCCTTGCTGCTCTGCAACATAGTCTATTACGCCCTCGAAACATCATTGCAACTCGGACCTAACATAATCACCGTAATGCCTGTAATGACCATATTCCTCGTTTTGGCAGGAATGGACACAATCGCTCCATTGACCAATCTATTTGGAAATGTTTCGTATGAATTCTATTTGATTCATGCGATGATGATCTTTGTTTCCATGACATGGTTCTCTGATATGCTCCTATGTTTCATATCCAGCTTGGTATTGTCCCTGATAATTGCAATTGCGATCAATAGGGTCAGCAAGATCTTCTTCGATAACAAGAAAAAGGGGGGCCCGCAATCCGACTGATCCTGTCGGACATTAAGACAATAAACATGCCGCAGTATTGACTTTCAAGATCCCAATATCCGCTTAGCGTCGCTGTATATCTTCTCCGCGGGATAGGTACATGGCCATTTATCGTCCCCTTCGATTATTTTGAAGTCATAGGTCTTAGCGAAGTCTTCGGTGGCGCGGTCCATGTCCGCCCTGTCGCCCAACCCCGTGTCTATCTTCACCACGGTGTCGTATCCGCAAAGGTCGAAGATCCACTTCATCATGTCCTTGTCCCCCTCAGGCATGCCTTTGAACATATCGCTGGCGGCCATGAAGTCCTCCCAGTTCGTAGCCACTGCGGGCGTGAACAGCATCTGGCCCGTGTGAGCTTTGATAAGTTCGCGGTACTTGTCGAGCCCTCCGACGGCAACGCCGACACAGTCGTCGCATACCCTGCCGACCTGGTCTCTGAAGACGACCACCGGACAGAGTCCTTTCTTCTTCGCCCATTCGGATATGTCCCACCCGTAGTTCCCGCACATTCCGTAATAGACTGCGATCGCTCCGCTTGAAGCCGACGCATCGGCGATCTCTTCCTCTATCTTCGCCCTGAGGTCCTTCGGCTCGGCGTGAAGACCCAAATTTAACATTTTGATGACTATGGAGAAACGCGAGGGATCGAATCTCTCAAGACCGTTGTTGAATGCCCGGCCGTCGATCTCCTTATAGGTAATTCCGTATCGGCCGAGCTTCGCCTTCAGGCTCTTCGAAGGCTCGGCCTCGACCAGGTAGATGTCCTTGTCCTCGGTATCCTTCCGGAGGCTGTATACAAGCTCGTCTTCGAGGATCGGGCATCCTATAACCGTCAGCACCCCGCTGGTCATGTTTCCCGATACATTCCGGCCCGTATAAGTCATTTATTTAATTCGCATAGGCGAGACGGCAACAGTTTTTATTGCACGGTATGTATCAGCGTTCATGACCAACGTTACATTGCACACGAGCATGGGCGACATCACTCTGAAACTCTACACCGACATGCCGATAACCACCGGTAATTTCATCAAATTGGCCAAGAAAGGCTTCTATGACGGGATCGTCTTCCACAGGGTCATCGACGGCTTCATGGTCCAGTGCGGCTGCCCTCAGGGCACCGGGACCGGGGGGCCGGGATACACGATCGAGGACGAGTTCGGCAAGGGCCACTCCAACGTCCGCGGGACGATCGCCATGGCCAACACCGGACGCCCCAACACCGGCGGGAGCCAGTTCTTCATCAACATGGTGGACAACTCCTATCTCGACAAAGAGAACAAGTCCACACCGTACGCCCACCCGGTCTTCGGCGAGGTCGTCAAGGGCATGGACGTCGTCGACGCCATCGGCAAGGTGAAGACGGGAAAGAACGACCGCCCCGTCAAGGACGTCGTCATACAGAGTGTCGAAGTTTCGGAATGAACATGTCCAGACACGTCACCGAGTGCCTCGGGAAGACCAGGGTCGTCGTGGAAGACGGCAAGATAGTAGAAGTGGGAGAGCCTCGGATCAAGAAGTGCCCGCTGTTCGGAAAGCACCGCGGTATCGACGAGTTGAACGCCGGGTCCGTACGCGACAACATAGAATTCCGCATGCAGGACTTCGGTCTCTTCTCCGAGGACCGGAAGGTGAGGATGCCGGACTTTCTCTCCTTCGGAATATCCGAGATACTGGGCACGGCGCTTAAACACGGGGCGATCGATGCCGCGGTCATAGCGGCCGACGGATGCGGCACCGCCGTGGTCACGGACCCAGAGATCGTCCAGGGACTATGCGGCCGCATATCGGCGATAATCGAGACGTCTCCGATCGAGACGGTGATCGAAGCCGTGGGAAGGGACATGGTCCTGGACCCGGAAACGGCAGAGATAGACATGCTCGCAGGTCTTGAAAAGGCATATTCCATGGGCTTCCGTTCTGTAGCCGTAACGGTATGCGGAGCGGACGACGCCCTGAAGACGAGAGACTCCTACGGGTACAGCGCGGTCATAATGGCCGTCCACACGACCGGCACATCTTACAGGGATGCCGTCACGCTTTTCGATAACTGCGATGTGATCACCGCATGCGCCTCCGCGACGATACGCCAGGAGGCTAAGTCGAGGAACGTTATCACTGCAGGGAACAAGGTGCCGATATACGGCGTGAGCGAGAAGGGCAAGGAACTGGTGAGCCTCAGGCTGAAGGAGATCGGAAGGGGGCCCTGGACCGGAAACCCGCCCGAAGACCCTCCTTACCCGCTCATCTGACGTCGATTACCAGATGCGTTCCGGAGCGGAGGTACATGACCGGCACCCCGGCGTTCCTCAGCTTTCTCCTGAGCTCCTTGTCGTTGGTCAGCACATAAGCTTTGGTGCGCTGTGCCAGCTCGATGACCGCCGCGTCTCCGGAAGATTCCGTCTGCACTATCTCGTAACGCCTTGCCAGTTCGAGCGCCACAGCGGAGAACTTGTGCTCCAGCCGTTTGAGCTCGCCGATGATCGGCCCCGGGACGATGAAATGTACGTCTCCGAGGACCTGGCGGACGGCCAGGTCGAGGTTCAGTTTCACCTCGAAGGGCATCAGAAGCGCGTTCGTGTCTAAAATGACGTTCGTGGCCATAGGCTCACTGTTCTACGATTCCGTATCCGATGAGCCTCCACTTGTTGGAGATCCTTCTGGATATTGCAACCCTCTGACCGGGCATGACGCACACGGGTATCTTCAGTACCACGTCGGCGGAACCGCTTCTGGCGCTCTTTACCACGCCTACGGTGGTCGCGGTGCCCACGCTGAGCATGAGGGGTTCGTTGCTCTTGATCTCTTCGACGCTCAGTTCGGACGAAGAACCGACGACGCGTTCCATAAGGACGGTCTGCATCGTGAAATCGCTGACGACCGCGGGAAGGTTCCCGGGGGTTCCCAGCATTGTGCCGGTGAGGCCGTCGGACTTGGTTATCGAAGGATCGAGCTCGGTACCGATCGCGATGAGCCCTCCGGGCTCCACGCTGTCGACCATCCGTCCGCCTGCCTCGAGCGATGTGATGTCGGCGGCAATCTTCTCGTAGGTCATCTTTCCGGCGACCTCGACCCTTCTGCCTGGCACGATCTCTACCCTGTCTCCGATCTTGAGCCTGCCCTGTATAAGGGTGCCCCCTATGACGCCTCCTCTGAGCTCCTTGGGTTTGGCGCCGGGCGAGTTGATGTCGAAAGAACGCGCCACGTGCATGAGGGGAGCGGATTCGGTGTCCCTGGTGATCTTGTGTATGATGTGCTTCTGGATAGCCTCGATGAGCATGTCGATGTTCACGCCGTGGTTCGCGGATATGGGGATGATCGGCGCGTTCTCGGCGACCGTGCCCTTGACGAAGGCCTTGATCTCCCTGTAGTTCTCCAGGGCCTGTTCCTTCGTTACGATATCGATCTTATTCTGAACGATCACGATGTGCTCGATCCCTATGATCGAGAGAGCCATCAGATGCTCTTTGGTCTGGGGTTGCGGGCAGTGCTCGTTGGCGGCCACCAGAAGCAACGCGCCGTCCATTAGGGCGGCGCCGGAAAGCATCGTGGCCATCAGGGTCTCGTGGCCGGGGGCGTCGACGAAGGACACCGCCTGAAGGAATTCGGCCTCGGAGCCGCAGTTCTTGCATGTCTTCTCAGTGCCGTAGGCCGCTACACCCTGGCACTGGGGGCATTTGTAGAATGCTACGTCAGCATATCCGAGGCGTATGGATATCCCTCTCTTCACCTCTTCGGAGTGGCGGTCCGTCCAGTCTCCGGAAAGCGCTTTGGTCAGCGTGGTCTTTCCGTGGTCGACGTGACCGATCATCCCGATGTTCGCCTCGGGCTGCCTGGGGACCTTCATCATTTCTCCGCGGGAGCTTCGCCGGAGGCGAAGGTCTCCTCAACCGATTTAGGTCCGTACTCTGCGATGGCCATGTTGATCTGAACTATTTCGGCAGAGATAGCGGAACCGCGGACCGCGGTCCTCTTCCTCTCTCCCGGATATTTCTCGTGGAATCCGAGCCCGTCCGAAAGAAGGAGCTTTCTCTTCCTCGGTCCGGGAAGGTCCTTTCTCATCGGAGTACCGTTGCTGTCGCTTCCGCCTGTGATCTTGAGCTTGTAACCGGGGAGCCCTACGAAAATTCCGTCGACGACCTCTCCGATGTTTTTACCAATCAGAGAGTTCGCGTGGTGGCCCGACACGGCAACATTGTAAGATTTGCCTGTCTTAACGTCATTCACGATAGTTTTGAAGTCTACCATTTGAACACCTGTAGAACCGCCTTAGCCTAGCAATGCTTATATAGTTTCCTATATGGGAAATCTCCTCGGCATCGACCTGGTCACGCAGTCTGGGACCTTGGACGGAGGTCAGGCCTTCCCCGAGGGGCCGACGGGGCGCCTCCTCTTGCGGACCGCCAGAAGCTTTGTGAGACGGGATTTGAACTCGTCGATCGACGCGACGGTGCTGGGGTCCACGCCCGAAATATATGCCAAATACAGTGACACATAGTCGCCTATCATCACCGACCGTATGATCTTCTCCGTGACACTCTTCCCGCGTATCTTCAGCACCAAAGGTTCCACGCCGTAAGATCTCAGGGTATCGATCGAAGCGTTGATGGCGTTCCGCTTGTACCTGTTCATCCGCTCTTCGTAGAGGAATATAGGCATGCACTTTTCCCTGACCTCTCCCTCCGACCATCCGGAGATCTCGTTGTGGCTGAACTCCGGTATCGATCCGGAGAAGGCCATCATCTTGGAGTTTTCGTTCATCTGGCTCTTCCACCTGAGGGCCGAAGAGGCTATGTCCGTCGTAGAGTATATTATCGGCACCCTGCCGTCTATCCTGCGGGCTACCTCCCATGCGATGCTGATGTCGCTGGAGAGCTCGTCCCTTAACGTCCTTAGCTTGGGGATGCTTTTCTGGACCGCGATCTTGGTGGACGGGTCGCCCAGAGCGTCCATCATGTTGACCATGATGCCCAGCGTGTAACCCAGTGCGCACCTGGGCTGAAGCCCGGGGGTGATTTTGATTATTAGGTCTCCCTTCGCCTTGGCGCGCTCCGATATCTCGCCGCCCGAAGACAGCACTATTATCTGGGCGTTCTTGGCCGTGGCCTGCTCGTACATCGAAAGCGTTTCCTTGGTGTTCCCCGAATAGCTCGATATTACGACCAGCGTATCTTCGTTCACCCATTCGGGTATGTCGGGGAAGCGCTGTATCTTGATCGGGTATCTCGCCGAGTCGGCCACGCAGTCCGAGATTATGTCCCCGCCGATTGCGGAGCCTCCCATCCCGCAGAACAGAATGAACTTGAACTTGAAATCCAGGATCAGAGGGACGTTGATGGAGTCCTCGAGGTTGTCGAGGAACGCGTAGATGTCGCCCGATATGTCGCTGGGGTCCTTCTTCAGAACGCTTGTGGCCGTGTGCTTCAACATCACATCCCCCAGAACATGTCTTGCTTCCTCTTGATGGCGATGAGCTCTTCCATCGCCGCCTTCTCGTCGCTGTTGAGATCCATGTTCGGAAGCTGTTTGACCGATGACTCCAGCAGGTCCACGTAAAGCACGTCTCCCTCGTTGATCTGCCTCCCTGCGGTTACGCCTTCGATACCGACGGCGACCTCGTCCCCCTGGGACGCCTCCTTGAGCGTGTCCTCCCCCGTATGGATGCTTTTTATCCTTCCGGCGTCCCCGCCGGAGGAAGTGACGAGCTTCTGACCTATCCTGATCTTCCCCGCGATGACGCGGACGCCCACTATGGCGGGCTTGCTGACCCTGAACGTGCAGTTGGGCAGAAGCAATATCTTGGCCGGGAACGCGAACTCGGAACGCTTGTCGGTCTCGGCCTTCTTCTTGGCCTCGTCGCGCCACAGAACGTATTCATCGATGAGCTGGTAGACTATCGGGTTTGTGAAAACGGAGATCTGCTGGTTCTGCAGCTCGGCCTCGGCGTCCTTCGACATCGTGACGTTGAATCCCAGTATGATGCTGTCGTCCCTGTCGCCGTATGCCGCCTCCACTATGTCCCTGCGTGTTATCTCTCCGATGCCGTACTTCCTTATCGGGATCTCGGCCTGCTTGGCCTCGAAGGCCAAAGCTTCCAGTGACCCGACGGCGTCGGCTTTGATCGTTATGCCGGCCTCCACCACGTCTACTTTGATCTGGGACTCCTCTTTGATCGTGGCGATGAGCGGGTCGTTAGGCCCTTTGACCACCATTATCGGCCCTCCGGCGATCGCGCCCTCCACGTTCTGGCATGCGATCTTTACTCCCGCCGCCGCGTTGAGCTCCTTGACGGAGTCGAACCTGTCCCTGGGGTCCCGTATCTCGTCCAGGGGCTTCGGCTTCAGGATCGCTTTTATCTTCGTGATGATCGGTGCGCCCCTCGTTCCCAAGGCCACGGTGTCGCCGCGACGGAGCGTGCCCGAGTAAAGAATGATGTCCAGGGTCTTCCCGAGGCCCTTCTCTTCCTTGATCTCCAATATTGTGCCTTTTCCGGGGCCCTCGTTCTTCTCCAGCCTGGACTCCAGGAAGCGCTGCGCCAGTCCGATGAGGACCAGCATGAGGTCCTGGATGCCTTCTCCTTCCTTTGCGCTTATGGGCACCAGGGCGACGGTCTTGGTGAAATCGTCGATCCTGTCGTACCTGTCGGAGGATATCCCCTCGTGGGACATCTGTCCTATGATGTTGTACATCTTCTCGTTGAAGACCTCCATCGTGCGTTCCTGCTGCACCTTCTCGGCCAGCACGAACGGGCGGCCTTCCACGCTGTTCCATCCCTGTATCGTGTCGATCTTGTTCATGGCGATCACGAAGGGGGTCTTGAACTGCCTCAGTATCCTTATGGATTCGATGGTCTGGGGCATCAGGCCTTCCTTTATATCTATGACCAATACGGCCAGGTCCGCCAGGGAGCCTCCTCTCGCGCGAAGGGTCATGAAGGCCTGGTGTCCGGGAGTGTCTATGAAAAGCAGCCCGGGGACGTCGAATCTCTTCTTCCCCAGGATCTGGGAGCACATCTTGTAGATATGGTCTATGGGCACTTCGGTAGCGCCTATGTGCTGGGTTATCGAGCCGGCCTCCCTGGCCTGGACAGAAGTGCCTCTGACCCTGTCTAGAAGCTTCGTCTTTCCGTGATCAACGTGTCCAAGCACGCTGACGACCGGTTGCCGTATTGCCATTCGAAACCATGCCCCCCACCGTCAGTTATTAAAGGGTTTCAGGAAAGGGTTTCTTCACTCGTAGATCCACTTATCGGAGTCGCGCTTGTATTCGACGAGCTCCTCGGGCCTGAAGAAGATAGATATCTCCCTCTGGGCCGATTCGGCCGAGTCCGACCCGTGGATTATGTTCACGCCTGTGACCATGCAGTAGTCGCCGCGTATCGTCCCGGGAGCGGACTCCTGGGGATTCGTCTTTCCCATGATGCTCCTGCATACCGCCACGGCGTTATCCCCTTCCAGCACCATAGCCAGCACGGGGCCGGAGGTGATGTAGGAGATCAGGGAGTCGAAGAACTTCTTTCCCTTGTGCTCCCCGTAGTGGAACTCCGCGGTGTCCTTGGATATCGTCATCATCTTCATGGCGACGATCTTCAGGCCCTTCTTCTCGAATCGCGAGACGATCTCGCCGCAGAGTCCGCGCTGGACCCCGTCGGGCTTGACCATCAGGTACGTTCTTTCGACGGCCATGTGATCACTTCTTCTCTTCGGAAGCGCGCTTCTCTTCGAACTTCAGGCGTGCAGCCTTCTCGTCCACGGCCTTCTGGGTCCAAGCGGTCTTTCTGGGGACCCTCTTGAGCTCGACCATGTTCTTGTAGCACTTGTTGCTGTCGAAGAAAAGGACGGTTCCGTCCCTCTTCACATACATCTTGCCGGTACCGGGCTCTATTTCGGTGCCGCAGAACGAGCATTTTCTTATCTCGACCAACGTATCACCTCATTCCCAGTTTCCTGGCTTCTCTCGAGGTCTCTCTCAGCATGAGGATGTCCCCCATCCTGACAGGACCCATAATGTTCCTGGTGATGATCCTTCCCTTGTCGCGACCGTCAAGTACGCGGACTTTGACCTGGGTGGCCTCACCGGTCATCCCGGTGCGGCCGATAATCTCTACTACCTCCGCGGGGATGCTGTCAGTGTCAACCATTTCAGATCACCATCATTTCTTCAGGTTCTTTGCTGCCTGGGCAATCTCTTCGCAGAGCTGTTTGCCTTTGCCTACGTCGATAATGGCGATGGAGGCTGTGGGCTTCTCGAGGCCGATCGAGTTTCCGAGCTCGGCCTTGCTGGGCACGTAGACGTACGCAACCCCTCTCTCCTCGCAAAGTGCGGGGATGTGGGCCAGGATCTCGGGCGGGTCGACGTCGACGGCCATGACGACCAATGCCGCGTCTCCGCGCTCTACGGCTTTCGTTACTTCGTTGGTTCCTTTCTTGATCTTGCCGCCGTCTCTCGCGATCTCTGCGAGCTGGTAGGCTTTGTCAGAAAGCTCTTTCGGTGTCTCAAACTTTACAAATACAGACATTTAGATTACCTCTTTCCGGTCAATGACCTTCATCAATCATCGGCTCTTTAGAGCAGGGTTGCTATCGGTTGCTCATATAAATTAATTACTGGTAGGGTTCATTCCGCACGGTGTGCGTGCCCGGCGAACTTCGTGAGCTTGGGGTGGAGCCTGAACTCCTCCGCCACGTCGTAATCCGGATGCCTGCCCAGGAACCATCTTACGTATACGGCCACGAGTATGCCGCCGAAGGTGTTGGAAAGCATGTCCCTCATGGTGTCGAAGGGGCTGTACTGCATGTTGGTGCCCGTCAATATGTCGACAACCAGCTCGAAGACCTCCCAGTAGACGCTGAGCGCCAGCATCCCCAGTACTATGAAGAGGGATAATCCCCTTTTGCCGAGCTTGACCTTCCTGTCGTGGCCGTCCACCACCATAAGGGCGTAGAATACGCAGAGCCCCACCACCACCGAAGAGACCGTATGTGTGACGGTGTCGTACCATATCAGGTCGTCGTACTGCATGAACAGGACCCCGTAACCGTGCAGGAATATCGCCGTTTCTATCATTATCACGAAGACCAGCGGAAGGGTCATTATGTTCGCCCGGCGGAATATCATCGGCACGAGACAGAACAGGGCGGTGAAGAGACCGGTGTTCAGCTGATACTCCAGCCTGTTCTCGAAGAAATATGAGCGGACGGTCATAAGCAGGAGCACGGCGAACGCGATGATGCATATGACGTCCGAAGCCGCTCCTTTCCTGGAACCTTCCATTTCAGGCGCCCCCTTTCATGAGCGCCGATTTTTCCGTCCTCTGTGTCCAGAAACGCATGGCTACGGCGACGATTATGGAAACGGGCACCGCGACCGAGGGAGGCGTCATCAGCTGGGAGTTCATCCATATCCTGATGTCGTTCATCTCGGAACCCTGGAAATCCGTGTTGAACACGGGCTCTCCCTGGAAGTAAAGCGAGGAGAACTGGAAAAAGAGATAAATCGCTGATATCGAAACGGAGAACAAGAGCGAGAACAGAAGTATCCATCTCTTGGAGAGCACTATTTCGGAACGCGCATCTATGAGAAGTGCCAGCATGTAGCCGTAGACCGCGCATGCCCAGGACTGGAGCATCAGAGACAATGTCCATAGGTCATATGTCCATTCGAGACGCATGTATATTCCCAGTACCGCCTGTGCCGCCATAGGCACCGCGGCCGCCGCCAGCAGGAATGAGTTGTACCCTCTGCCTCCCAGATATCTTCTTGGATAAAGCACCAATGCGATCCCGAGTGCGGATACGGCGAGCCACATCCAGTCCGCATCTGCGCTGGACAGGGATATTGCGGCGACGGTCAACGACAGCAGAACAGATACCGTATCCAGGGCGGACATCGGACCGTGATTGAAACATCCTATAATAACGATTTGGAATGCGTCACGTTCCGTAACCGAACCTTTCTCCGTATACGGTATAGTATCCGCCCATGTGGACATAGACCGTAACGTTCTCTGCGGCGCTGGCACTGTATGTCATTTCACCGCTGGCACTTCCGTCGGCCATCCCTTCTGCGTGATCCAGGACCGTGGTGGCATAGGTTATGCCTGCCGCGATCATCTGGGCGCAGTCCGAGGCATGGTCATCGCCCATGTCCCCTCCCATTACCACCATGGTGCCTTCGGACGCCCTCATTGCTGTGATCGAGCTGAAACCGCTTTCGGACACATATGCGAGGGGCGTCCCGATATCGGACCTCAGACCGTGGTACACGTTGCTGCTCCTCAGGCATAGCTGTGTGCATATCTCGCCCGAGCGGCTGACGCTTTCCGGAACGGAGTGTACGTTGAAGCTGTCCGAGGTGAGACCGAAGGCAGAAAGGTATGCATCGTCCGGGATCTCGGAGCAGCCGAACCAATAGACGGAACCTCCCTCGTCGAGCCAGTCGGCGAACAGCGGATCTGAGGCACTGCCGTCGTAGACCTCTTCGGGGAACAGGCCTGACGGGAATAGAATGGCCCTTCCCGAAGCATCGCCGCCCATATAGGCCGTGAGCTCTTTCGGTTCTGCCAGAATGACGTTGGTAAATCCTCTGAGCTCCAGCTCGTTCTTGATGCTGACATAAAAGCTGGTACCGTCCAGACAAATTATCAGCTCCTCTACGGGGGAGACGCCGTGATTATCAAAGGAGATCACGTTGTATTCGGTCCTTCCCGGAGCCTCCAGCGAGTAAACTGCACTGTACTGGCCTATTCCGACGTCCGAACCGTAAGAGTAAGGATTGGCGAAGTAGATGCTCGCCTCCCCGATTCCGACCATTACGACGGCCAGTACGACGATCGTCATTATGCCCATGTTCTTCTTCATGCGCATCCCTCCTCCGAGGGCCTTCCTTTCAGGTGGTTGTAGATGTACGTGATGAACACAGAATATATCGATAGCGTGACCGCGGCTCCCGTGACGATGTTCAGGACCGTCTGCCTCGTAACACCCGTCATGACCTCGGCGTCCAACCACTCTATCCCGTTCAATATCGTATCCGGTGATATCAGGCCATGATATATGGAATCCTGGAAGAACAGGGCGAAACTGTTCATCGTAATTGCAAAAAGGGTCGCCGTGACTGCGATAGACACCAGAGGGAGGATGTACCTTTTTTCGTCTGAAGTCTCAGCAGCGGCGACCACGCATATAAGGAACGGAAGTATGAGTAGCAGATAGGTCGGAGTGGGCGTCCAGAGGAAGACCGCTGCGGAGCTCAGCAAGAGGAGAATCATCAGGTTGTCTTTGAACGATCTGTCGGAGAGCCTGTAAGCAAAGAACGCTATCACCAGCTCAACTACGAATATCAGAGGTTGCAGGGCCACCACCAATAGATTTCCGCCGGACGCTATCGAGTCCCACATGGACGAGGTCGGGTCTGCGATCTTGGATACCCTGGAAACCACGAAACCGAATGCCTCGGCCGTGGTACCGTGCATGAACTGCGGGAGGAATATCAGGAATGCCGCCACCAGGAACCCGATGACCGCGTATGCGAGGGACCTGATCTGCATCTGCTTGTCCTCATGCCTCCTGACGATGCATACTACGAATATGAAGACCAGATATGCCGGAAAGAACTTGGTGAACGCCGCCAGGCAGAAAATCGCTCCTGCGGTCATGTACTTGCCGTCCAGTATCAGTATCAGCGTCAGAAGCATGAACATTATCGAAACGTTGTCGAAAGTTGCCTGGACGGCGGACGTGTATATCACGATGGGGCACACGAACCACAGCCCGAACGCCAGCGCCGCCTTCCCGTCGCTATGGCCCAGTTTCTTAACCAGTGTGAATATGAGATATCCGCATACGACGTCGACCAACGTCAGAAACGACTTGACGAGCAGGCTGAACTCCGGGGAGACCACCATCTTGCCGTAGTACTCCCATTCCGCGCCCAGGGCCGGGAGCAGGGGGTCGGCGATGGTGCCGTAAGAACCTATGCCGAACAGGAAGTTCGCCATAAGGCCGATGGATCCCAGGATGTACCCCCATATCGGCGTGTAATAATATCCGGACAGGTCGTAGAGGCCGTATCCGGACTGGGCGTGCTGGATCGTTGTCGCCCAGAAACCGATGTCGTAGTTGTACGTAGCCAAGGGGATGAGCACCGCCCTTGCGATTATCCCCGCCATCACCAGAAGCACCAAGGGCCTCTTGAAGAACAGTCTCAGGACATGCGCTGAGGGGCTCGGCTCGGCACAATCTCCCATGTCGGTTCCATTGCGTTCTGCGTATATCAGCGTTCGGACAAGAATTATAACATCCCATAACATAGGCCGTCCCCATGCGTATTGCGATGCTGTCCGACAGCTACTATCCCTCGCGGGACGGCGTGGTCACTTCGATCGCCACGATACGCAGGTCGCTTGAAAGCCTCGGACACGAAGTATGGATCGTTGCCCCCGACCCCGGGGAGGACCTCAGGACCGAAGACGACCACGTCCTGTGGATAAGGTCCGTCGGCTTCAGAATGTACAAAGGATACTATGTTCCGGTGCTTCCCTCGGCAGACTATTCGCGTATGCACGCTCTGGACCTGGACATATTGCATGTGCACGGGGTTGCCACCATGACCATAAGGGGGCTTGTTCTGGCACATTACTTGAAAATACCGGTCGTCATGACATTCCACACCATGGTGGAGGAACTGGTTCAGAGATATTCCCCCGTGAAGATACCGCAAGGGAGGATCAAAACCCTGGTCTGGATCTATCTTAACAGGATAATGAAAAAAATGGACGCGGTCATCGCTCCCACGGAAGCCATAGGGAGGGAGATCGCCGGACATTCCCCCGATATCCGGCTTCTCCGGGCCATTCCCACCGGCGTTAACACCTCGGTCTTCCGCCCCGGACTGGATAAAGGAAGGTTCATTGAAAAATACGGGCTTGGAGATGATAAGAAAATCATCTTCGTCGGCCGTCTCTCCTTCGAGAAGGAGATAGATATGGCGATAAGGGCCATACGGGATTTGGGCTGCGCGTCGCTGATCGTAGCGGGCACCGGACCTCAGAAAGAAGAATTGGAAGAGCTGGTGCGGAAGCTCGGACTGGAGGACAGGGTGAAGTTCCTGGGATTCGTGCCGGACGAGGACCTTCCTTATGCGTACGCCGCGGCGGACGTCGCGATATCCTGCTCCGGGTTCGAGACCCAGGGGCTTTCCGTCCTTGAGGCCATGGCTTCGGGCCTCCCGTGCGCGTGCCGCAACGCCAGAGCGTTCACCAGCGTCATAAGGGACGGCGAGAACGGATTCCTGTTCGATGACGAGGAAGGATGTACGGAAGCCATCAAGAAGGCCCTTGACGCGGGAGAAGATGTCATCGAATCGTCCCTGGCCACGGCCAGGGAGTACTCCGCTGAAAGTTCTGCGGAGAGGACCCTGGAACTTTACATGGATGTTATCAAGGCAAAAAAGAAGAAACGGGAGGAAAAGGAGTGTTCAATATAAGCGAGTGGATGCTCGGCATCTTCGGCCCGTACGGCGCGGCGGGCGTGATCTTCTTCGTCGCGCTGATATTCTTCATTGACGCGATACTTTTCCCCACGCTTCCCGAACTGTTCTTCGTCATCGGCTTCATGTACATGCCCGAGAGCGTGCCGTTCGGAGTGGCGCTTCTGGTGGCCGCATCCGTGGGCGAGATCCTCGGCATCACGTTGCTTTATGTGATCGTCGACCGCATCCGGATGCCGGAGCGGATAAAGAAGGTCGCCCGCAAGTACATAGGGTTCCTCATGGTCAGCGACGAGAGGATCTTCCTGGTCAACCGCTTCGCCCCAATGGTGCCCTTCGCAGGAGCGTTCATATCCATGGTGGACGGCTGGCAGTACAGGAGATGCATGTTCTTCATCGTTTTGGGCTGTTATCTGAAGTTCGGCGTGATACTGCTTTTCAGCAAGTTCTTCTATGTGTTCTTCAGCTCGGACATGGCTCAAACGTTTACGATCATAATGGTTTTCGCGATAATCGCGATAAGCTTCGCGGCATCTCTCCTTAAGCGGAAGAAGGAAGGGATAGAGGTATGAAGTTCGTAGATGTGAATCCGTTCTTCTTCCCTTACAAAGGCGGCATCGAGCACAGGATGCATGATACGGCGAGGCTGCTGGCGGAAAGGGGCCATGATGTCACGATACTTACAAGCAGGCTCCCCGGCACTCCCGAAGAGGAAAGGACGGAAGAGGGATATCGCATCCTTCGCCTGAAGTCGAAATACATCGATGTGTACAATCCTCCCCTGGTCTCTTCCAAAGGAGTTCTCGAAGCATTGATATCGATAGACCCGGACGTGGCGAACTACAACTACCGCTGGGCGCCTTCTTACAACCGCGATCTGGCGAGATACGACGGAAAGAAGATCTTCACCTACCACAACATGTGGGGAGAGGGGGAGGGATGGCTGTCCGGGCTGTCCGAGTTCAACGACAACAGGTTCAGGAGGGTCCTTGACACTTTCGACCACATCGTCTGCGTCAGCGGTTATGTGAGGGACGACCTCGTTTCGAGGGGCGTTCCGCCGGAAATGACGACCGTCGTGCCATCCTGTCTGAGCTCCTTCCCCGAGGTCTCAAGAGAAGAAGGAGACTTCATCCTTTCTCTTGGACGTCTCGTGAAAACCAAGGGCCTCAAGTACCTGGTGGAGGCCATGAAGGACGTGGACTGCAGGCTCGTGATGTGCGGGAAGGGGCCTGTGGAGAAGAAACTGAAAAGGCAGATCGAAAGACTCGGTCTCGAAGGTAAGATCGAAATGAAGGGATATGTCAGCGAGGAGGAGAAGGCCATCCTGATGAGCACATGCAGATTCTTTGCGATGCCCTCCGTTTTCGAATCTCTGGGTCTTGCGGCGATCGAACTGATGTCGTACGGCCGGCCGATAGTCTGCTCCGATGTTAACGGCCTTCCCGAGACGGTCGGAGACGGGGGCGTCACGGTTCCCTCGAAAGACCCTACGGCCCTTGCCGATGCCATGAACCTGCTCCTTTCAGATAAAAAGAAGAGGGCAGAAATGGGAGTTCTGGCTAGGTCGAGGGCGGAATTCTACGACTGGAAGAATCACATCGGGCCCCTGGAGAAGGTCCTGGAAGATGTGGCGGGCGGAAAAGAAGTCTGTTGAAAAGAAATCATTGACCCGCCGGCCGGCGGGTAAGGTGTTTTCAGTTGACGTAGTCCAGCCATCCCTCGTATCTGAGGTCCTTGCCGGTGACTATCTCGTGGAACTTCTTGCCGATCTTCTTTGTGACCTCACCGACCTTTCCGTCGCCGATGGGCCTGTCGTCTATCACCGTGACAGATGCGACCTCCGCGGCCGTTCCCGTCATCCAGACCTCGTCCGCGGTGATCAGCTGGGACCTGGTTACCTCGGTCTCCTCGACAGTGTATCCCATGTCCCTGGCAACCTGTATGACCGAGTTCCTGGTTATGCCTTCCAAGATGCACTCTGAAGACTGGGGGGTCGAGATCTTGCCGTCCTTCAAGATGAATATGTTCTCTCCGGTGCATTCGGCGACATGCCCCACGGAGTTGAGCATGACCGCCTCGTTGGCTCCCTGACGGATCGCCTCCCTTTTGGCAAGGCACGAGGTGACGTATGAGCCGTTGACCTTGGCGCCTGCCGGTCCGCAGAGATTGTCGGGCCTGTGCCATGACGAGGTGATCAGCTTCATCCCGTTGTCGCTCTCTCCCAGATAGTTGCCCATGTATAGCGCTGTTATCGACATGCTTGTGGGGACCCCGACCGGGTTCAGACCGACCTCTTCTCCGCTTAGGAAAACACAGGGCTTGACATAGTCCACCTTTTCGTTCTTCCTGACCGTTTCAAGTATGGAGTCGTAGATCTCCTTCTCTCCGTAGGTCTTGCCGCCGAACTCCATCTCGAAGCCCATGATCTTGCATCCGCCGACCATCCTCCGCACATGGTCCTTCAGCCTGAAGACCGATTTTCCTTTGGGCGTTTCATAGACGCGTATGCCTTCGAAGACACCCGTCCCGTAGTTGATGGCGTGGGACATGATGTGAACTTTGGCGTCCGCCCAGTTGACCATTTTGCCGTTGAGCCATATAAACTTGCTCTTTTCCATCTGTATCCTTCCATGTGATATGATTACAGGGCGTTCAGCGCGGAGACGTACTTGTCGGGAGCGCTCATCTCTATTATCTCGTCGACCTGGTCGGAGCTTCCTACCACGCCGACGTTGCCCTTGGATGTGGAAAGCAGCGCATATGCCGACTGCCCCTCTTCGGTGACAAGCTCGGACTCATATATATCCTGGAGTTTTTCGAGGCGGCCCATAGCTGTCGCCGCTTCGTCCTTGTCTATGACCGAGAGGACCATCCTGGACTTGCCGGGCTGTTCGCACTTCCCGACCACGATGGTTTCGACGTTGATCTTGTTTCGTGTGAATTCGCCCATGACCCTCTGCATGACCCCGAACTCGTTCTTAACCACAAGTGATATAACGTACATGGCTTGCGACCCGTCGCGTAATAACCGTGCGCATATATGATATAGTCGTTCTGGATAGTAGGTATGGTCCAATGGGAGATTCTTCGTGCACGGTAATTCTCCCCACTTACAAGGAAGCGGGGAACATCCAGAAGATGGCGATGCGCCTAAGGGAACTTTATCCCGACTTTTTCATACTCATAATGGACGACAACTCCCGGGACGGCTCTATGGAGCTCATCGAGGACCTTGACGATCCAATGATAAGGTTCGTCGAAAGGAACCCTGACGACAGAGGGCTGTCGGCCAGCATATTCCAGGGAATAATGGAGGCCGGTACCGAGTTCTTCATCAACATGGACTCCGACTTCCAGCACCCTCCCGAGGCCGTCGGCCCGGCATACAGGTGCCTTCTGGACGGAGCGGACCTCTGCGTCGGCATCAGGGAGGACAGGACCGCGCTATCGCCTGTCAGATGGCTTGCTTCATGGGCCGCCCACTTCATGGCCGCGATGACGCTGTGGCTGAGGGACAAGAAGAAGTCGAACGACATAATGAGCGGCTTCTTCGGCGGCAGGACAGAGCTTTACCAGAGCATCATTCAAAAATACGGCAGTGAGATGGACAGACGCGGTTTCAAGGCACTTTTCGACCTCCTGAAGTTCGGACCTTGCGACGTCAGGATCTGCGAGACCTCGTTCGTGTTCGGGAAAAGGAGCGCCGGAGAGTCCAAACTTAATAAAACCGTTATACTATCCGTACTGAGACAGTGCGAACCCTTCGGGAAACTGATGGCGCGCGTCGCGGGGAGATTCACATGAGTTCCGGGACACATGTCACCATCGGGATCTGCGCGTACAACGAGGAGGCCAACATAGAGCGCTCCGTACGCTCTGTCTACGAACAGAAGACCGATGGTTTCAATATTGACGAGGTCATCGTCGTCTCGAGCGGCAGCACAGACCGCACTGACGAAATAGTTTCAGGTCTGCTCCCCGAATTCGAAAATCTGAGGTTTCTGCCCCAGGATAAGAGGGAGGGCAAGAACTCGGCGATCAACCTTCTTCTTGACAATAAAAAGACCCAGATAGTCATCCTTCTCAACGCTGACAACGCATTCGGCAACGAAGAATCCCTGAAAAATCTTATACTGCCTTTCTCGGACCCGAAGGTGGGCATCGTCGGCGGACACCCCGTTCCGACCAACGGAAAGGATTCCTTTGCGGGTTTCGCTTCCCATATGCTCTGGGCAATGCATCATCATGTTTCAATGGTCCATCCCAAGATAGGCGAGCTTGTGGCATTCAGGGATATAGGGACAAGACTGCCTTTGCGTACACAGTCCGACGAGGACATACTCCGCATGAATCTGGAAAAGGCGGGTTACACAGGAGTCTACGCAACGGACGCCGTGATCAGGAACAGGGGGCCTGAGACCGTCGCCGACTTCGTCAAGCAACGCACAAGGGTCAACATCGGCGAACGTTACATGAAGAAATGCTACGGCTACGACATACCTACCTGGAAAAGCAGTCTGCTGGTGGGCGCAATGTTCGGAACGGTGAAAGAGATGGGCTTCCACCCGTTGAAGATGTCCGTCACCGCAGCAATGGAGGCTTACGCCAGGCTGAAGGCCTCCGCCTATGTCATGTCGGACAAGGGCGACATGAGCGTATGGGACCCTGTATCCACCACGAAGAAATTATGAGCCGAGGATTTGGTCGACAGCATCCTTCAGGGTGAACTTCCCGTCGACGCGTATGGTTCTGCATCCGATGGCGCTTCCGAACTCCATATCTTTCTCGGAATCTCCGACCATATAGGAAACGGATGTGTTTATCCCGTGCTTCCTGACTGCGGCGACGCCCATGCCGGCCTCCGGCTTCCTGCAGCCGCACCCGTCCTCGGGCATGTGCGGGCAGTAGAATATGTCGTCTATCCTTCCGCCGCCCTCCGCGACCTGGGCTTTCATCTTCTCATGTATCTTTGAAAGCGTCAAGTCATCCAGATATCCCCTTCCGATGCCGGACTGGTTCGTCACGACTATGACGAGGTATCCCGCATCGTTGAGCCTGGCTATCTGCTCCGGAGCGTATTCGAAGACATTGAAATCTTTCGGATCGCCGCAGTAGGGGACGTCAGGTGCGATGGTGTTGTCCCTGTCCAGGAAAACAGCCTTCGGACCGTACATCTCCCTCTCGATTATGCCGCAGATCGTGTGGCAGGCGACGAAGTAGCCCTCCTGTATCCTGGGCGTTTCGGTCGTATCGATCGTCACCGCCACGTCGGCGATGTCCTTCATCGTTCCCCCGGGGCCCGTGAAAGATATGGTGGTCGCACCTCTCTCTCTGGCGGCCTCCATTGCCAGTATGACATTCTTGGACTTCCCCGATGTGGAAAGGCCGACGACGGCGTCCCCCTTTCTGCATATCGCCTCGATCTGGCGCTTGAACACCATATCGTAACTGTAATCGTTGCCTATCGCCGTCACCGGCGCGATGTTGGAAAGACACACGCCCGCCATGGCCGGGCGCTCCATCATATATCTGCCCGACAGCTCGGCCGAGATGTGCTGGGCATCGGCGGATGAACCGCCGTTCCCCATGAATATGACCTGTCCGCCGGCCCTGAGCGATGTGATCATCGCGTCCGCCGCCGCACGTATCTGCTCCGGGTCGATGCCTGTGATCGCCTCTGCGCTCCTCTTCAATTCCTGTTTTATCAAATCATTCATCGCCGCCCCTCCATGCCATTACACCGTTCGGTTCGAACAGGAAGTCCGTTATGGTCGCCCCATGTTTCATGAGCTGTTCCGATACGACGAACTTCCTGTCGTAGTCGCAGATGAAGAACATGAACCCTCCGCCTCCTGCACCCGACACCTTCCCTCCCACGGCCCCCGCGGACAGCGCCGCGTTGTAGAGTTCGTCTATCTTCGGGTTGGTGATCTTTTCCGAGAACTGCTTCTTGTATTTCCATCCCGCGTCAAGCAACCTGCCCGTTTCGTCGATGTCGTCCTTTTCCAGGGCGGCCGCCATCTCGAGGGCGATCTCCTTGCTCATGTCGAGCGCGGTTTCGTTATCGCCCTTTTTGAAAGATCTCACCTGCGAGTCGATGATGTTTGCAGATTCTCTCGTGCTGCCCGTGTAGCAAAGGACAGACCTGCACTGTAGCTCGTTGAGGGTGTGCTCCTTTATTTTTATCCTGTTGACATCCACGCCGTCAGACCTGAACTTCATCAGGTTGAAGCCTCCGAACACCGCCGCATACTGGTCCTGCTTTCCTCCTTTGAGACCTATGTCTTCCCGTTCCAGCTCATATGCCAGCTGTGCCATGTCGTTACCTGTCATCTTTTCTCCGATCCATTCGGCGACTGCGGCTATCGCCGCCACGATGACCGTAGAAGATCCTCCCAGACCGGACCCGGGAGGGGCGTCCGACTGCAGGAGCATTTTGAACCCTTCTTTTATCTCGAAGTGGTTGGTCACCGCTTTGACCAGGTCCATGTTCCCGTCCAGCGGCAGGGGGCCGCCATCAAGAGGTGCCTCGTACTTTCCATAGTGTGTAGATTCTATGGACATTTTCTGCGTGTCGTTGGGGGTGATCGTGCAGTAAGCGTATTTCGAAATGGTGGAATTGAACACTGCTCCCCCTTTCTGCGAGGCGTAGGGGTCCACGTCGGTCCCGCCTCCGGCCATGCCCAACCTAAGGGGCGCCCTTGAACGTATATACATCACTTCTTCACCTCGTTATCGATGATCGCGGTCCCAGGCGGCACAAGGGTCCCGTCTCCGAGCACGGACCTCACGATGGTCGATCCGGGAGATATCTTGCAGCCTTTACCCAGAATACTGTCGCTGATCTCGGCTTCCTCGACCCTGCAGTTCCGCATGACCAAAGACCCTTTTAACCTGCTCCCCGCAACCACGCATTCCTTAAGTATCACAGAGGACTCGGAAAAAGAGTCGGATATTACGGACCCTTCGCCTAAGAAGAACGGTCCCCCTATCTCTGTCCGTATGGCGCCATTTTCCGTCGGGCCCTCTTTTCCGAACAGCCTCTCGGCGGCCGAAAGGTTCGCACCTATCAGGTCCGAGGGGCGGCCGACGTCGCGCCACATCCCCTTCAGGCCGTATCCCTGTATCCTCTCGCCCCTCTCCATGAGCCTGGGTATCAGCTCCTTTGAAAGATCGTACTGGGAGTTCTCGGGCACCAGCCCCAGGATTTTTTTTTCCAGGACGTAGACGCCTGCGTTTATCAGATTGGAGAATGCCTCTTCGGGCTTGGGCTTCTCCTTGAACTCGGATATCCTTCCGTCCGGCCCGACTCTCGCGATCCCGAACTCGCAGGGGTTGTCGACCGGCGTGAGGGACATTGTGACGGCCGCCCCCGACGAGAAATGCTCCCTTATCTCGTCTTTGACGTCGATATCGGCGAAAACGTCACCGTTGGCCGCCACGAACGTCTCTCCCAGCATGTTCTCGATCTTTTTTATGGCCCCGGCGGTCCCCAGAGGCTCGTCTTCGAACGAATAAGATATTTCTATGCCGATATGTGAGCCGTCGCCGATCGCTTCCACCAGCTGCTGGGACCTGTATCCGCAGGCCAATATCACTTTTTTGATGCCAGCCGCCGCCACGGACTCTATCAGATACATCAGGCAGGGCTTGTCGAGCACCGGTAGCGCTGGCTTGGGGCAGGTCTCGGTCAGCGGCCTCAGCCTTGTGCCCCTGCCTCCGACCATGATGACTGCCTGGTCGATCCTTTTTGTCATTGTATCACCACCCAAACGACGTACGTTATATTAATTTCATACATACGCGACACGCACCACGTTGGTGCCCATGTCGACATTCAGCGAATCTGCCACAGGAACGCACTTCGCCCTGAGCACGAAGGCCACTGGGACACCGATGTCCCTGTTTCCAAGAGACTCGTAGTTGGCCATACCCTTGGCTATCACAACACAAGAATCCGATAACGCATCACTTATGTCATCTGGCACGTTAGACGGTATTCCTATAGCGAATGCCCCTGTACCCACGATTCCGTCTAGTTCTGCATCCAGTCCGATACGGAGGGCGTCCTCCATCGTCACGTCGTTGAGTATCGGCATACCTCTTACGACCCCTATCACATTTTTTCCGGTCTTCTTGAGCTCCCTTATCAATATTTTATCAAGCTGGCTCTCTCCGCAGTTGTCGAATATGAAAATTATATCTCCGGGGTCCAGGAGCACCTTTCTCAGCAGGTCGGTGTCGTCCGACCCTATGCCCTGTGCCAGCAGACCGTCGAACATTCCCGCGAAATCATCCGGGCCGTCTATTGAGCTCGACTGCCCGAAATCCATGATGTTGCCTGCCAGGGAGACCGTCAGCGCCGCCCTTAGCCTGTCTTCCGAGCCGTCCACGAACTCCCCTGCCTTCGCGAGGAGGCTGCCGGCCGCCTCGTCGGCCCTCATCTTCAGATCCAGGTACGGGTCGGAAACGCCCATCGCCGCATATGCCTTCCTGTGTACCTCTGTCGCCACCTCGGCGGAGTTCCGCCCTTCGGCGAATTCTTCGGCGTACGCCGACAGTGCCGCCGACAGGGCTTTGAATTCGCTGCCGTTACCGGCCAGCCTGGCCTGGAACAGCACTCTTTTCAGCAGGCAGGGTACGCATTCGGGCCTAATGTCCATGGAACGCGATGTACCGCAACGTTGATACGATTTTCCGTGCGTATAGTGCTCTGTTTAAATATGAAGAAAAGTATCGGAAGCGCATGGCAGACAAGATATGCTCTTCATGCGGCGTCAGGCTCACAGGAAAGGGCAACACGTTCTTCAAGTGCCCCAAGTGCGGGGACCAGGAAGTCGGCAGGTGCGACCAGTGCCGCGACCAGGGTGTAAACTACGAGTGCAAGAAATGCGGATTCGTCGGACCGTGAGGTGTTAAGATGCCTCAGATCGTAGCCGGATATGAACTGTTCCCGACCGGGACCGAGGTAGACATGGACGCCGTCGCAGACGCTATACCCGGGATACTCCCCGCCGGCGTCTCGATCACCGAGTGCTCCATAAAGCCGGTCGCCTTCGGACTCATGAAGGTGTCCGTCGGGCTCCTCATCGACGATTCCGATGAAAACGTCGGATCTAAGATCGAGGAAGGCCTCCGTTCCATTGCGAACGTCGAGAACGTAGAGTGCGTCTCGATGACCAACATCTGAAACTGATTACGGCGTTTCCGACGCCCTATCAACATTTTCTCTGTAGATCTTTCCGAGCTTTTCGTTGTAGTCCCTTCCGAACCGCGTCGAATACTCTATCCCGAATTCGATGACCTCGGCCATACGTTCCCCGTCGGCGAGGAGCTCCGATGCCTTGTCGACCATGTCGATCTCGTCGCGGCAGGGTATGGCCACGACCATCACCTCGGGAGGCATAACGGCGCTTTCGAAGTAAAGAACCGGGGTTCCGCACATTTGTGCTTCCAAGGTCGTTATCCCCAAGCCCTCGAAGCTCGAGGTGTTCAGGAGGAACCTGCTTCTGCCGTACAGTCTACGTATCTCTTCCACCGAGAGGTTGCTGATCATATCGACCTTTCCGCTAAGGCCCATTTTGGAGACCGCGTCCTCGATCTCCTCCCTGTACGGTCCGTTGCCGCACATGACCAACCTGTATCCTGAGAACTCCGGCCTCTCAAGCATCTCCTTCAGAACCCAAAGCGCGGCGCAGGGGTTCTTCCTCTCTGTGAAGGAACCGACGAACGTGACGATATCCTCCTTCGGAACATCCTCCCTGAACATCTCGGATTTCGGGGGGTGCATTGCGACAGTTATCTTCTCCGCGGGGATGTGTAGCGTTCTTATCATATCCTCCTTGGTCAGAGGAGAGATTGCTATGAATTCGTCCGCGGATATTTTTGCTATTATGACAGACATGCGCCAAATGAACCCCCAGGACCTGGTGTTCGACTCGTTCTTCTTCAGCACATGATGGAATGTGACGATGCGCTTCGCCTTTGTGAAGGGAAAAAATATAGAGCAGTGCTCGGCCGTCGCATGCACGATGTCCGCGTCCTTCCTCCCCCTGATCGCCATCAAGATGGGGCAAAGGATGTTGTCGATGAGCATATGCTTAATGCCGTGGTCGAGGTTCAGTTCAAAATCTATGGACTCGACCTCACATCCCATTTCCTCGAGCTGGGCCTCCAGGAAGTCGGCATAGTAGCCTATGCCAGACATTTTTTTCGTGTCTTCCTTCAGAGGCCTGATAATCTGCACCTTCATCGTATTCCGATCCCCGTACGCGATTGCCAGCGACTTGACATTATTTCAATTTATGTTAAGTTCTGTTAAAAAAGATGGGTCCTTTCCTTGCCGATACGCTCAATGGTCAAAGGTCCTGGCGTATATCTGGGGCGTGCCGACATAGATGTAGAGCGAATAGATTTTCGATGGGTCCGTTTCCATGGTCCCCCTCTCCGAGGAATGGAAAAGTTTGCCGGAATCGTGTTCTGCGATGACCGAGCAGTAGGTCAGTTTCGATGCGATCACCTGTGCTATTGTGGGCATCGTGTTTATTGCCGGCTTACCTCCGAATACCACGATCATTCCGTCCCCTCCTTGATATTTGGCAAGGACCAGCGAGTCATAGCCGGAGGATGTGAACCCTATCGATATGTAGTCCGTCAGATTCTGAGTGTTTATGCCGAACGTCGAGTCGTTGTACATGATGGACATGGACTCGCCGATACAGTAGTCCTCTGCCTTTTCCGTGGCGTAAAGGGATGAGACATAAGGGCCCTTCCTGATGTCCTGATCGGCGATCCCGAGGAAATCGGCCGCATAGCCGCTATCGCGCTCATAAACACCGGAAACAGAAGAGATCCCGCAACCCAGGGTATAACCGGTCCAGTACAGGACCCCGCCTGTCTCCAGCCATTTCAATATCAGGCTGTCCGGTCCGCCGTCGTATATGGTGTCGGGAAGTACTCCGAGGGGGATGATAAGCCTCATATCGGCCGAGCCGTTCGAGATGTCCTCCTCTAGTTCGGCCCTGATCTGCTCTGCATCCACTATCGTATATTCCACGTTGCGCAACGAAAGCTCCGAGCACAGAAGGTCCGTCGTTTCGAGCATGTACGACTGGTCGAAATAAGATACATAGCTGGAGTCTTCGTAGATCATCAGGCCGTCGGGGATGTAAATG
Organism: Methanomassiliicoccaceae archaeon UBA421; assembly: GCA_002498365.1. Taxonomy (GTDB): domain Archaea; phylum Thermoplasmatota; class Thermoplasmata; order Methanomassiliicoccales; family Methanomethylophilaceae; genus VadinCA11. The sequence goes on from DAHB01000005.1 coordinate 222,870, forward strand.
CCCGTGTCGATGAGCAGTGCATCGTAATTCGAGGATGTGTTGGAGCTGACCTCGTACCCGATGCCTCCATAGACGCTCCACGAATCGGAAGAGGTGTGGTAAGGGTTCGCTCCGTAGGCCATAACCTGCCCTGCGACCATGAATGCCACCACCGCTACCGCCAGAATGTAAAGCGTTCCGGTCTTCACGTCTCCGCCTCCCCTTTATGCTTGATCGAGTAGACTGCGGCGATGATACATGCGATACCGGGGATGAACAAGGCCAACAGAGTGTAGTACATGATATCCCACGACAGGGGCAGGAATTGGAAGTACTTCGCTACCGTGCTCCCCAGATCCAGTAAGGACGTCTCGTTGGCAAGCGTGTAAAGTATCCTGCCGCCGAAGTTCAAGATGTGGTGCACCACCATAAGTATGGAGAAAAGCAGCCACGGGATCAGCCATTCCCTCCTCCCGCAGTATGCCACCGCTAACGCGATCAAGGCTATCGCGATGACCGGGTAGGTGGGTATCGGCGGCCAGATGAATAACGTGCACACCGAGATCACCGAGGCCATGACGAGCTTCTTGTCGTCGTCGCCGTCGCGCATGAACGCCAGCATCGAAAAGATCGCGATGAGGAGGAACATTATCGGGAAAGCGTAGATGAACTTGTCCGGCGTGGGGTTGGCGAAAAAGTCCAGCAGGCCGCCTCCGCCGGAAGATGTGCCTTCGGTGCGGTCGCCGAAGAAGCCGAAGGAGGAGGAGAGCTCGCCGTTAAGGACCAGAGGCAACAGGACTATGGCCGCGGCTATGGCGAAACCGGCGGCGTACATCGCGGTCTTCTTGAAGACCTCCTTCCACCTGCCTTCGCTTCTGGATATTATGTAGCATATCACCGCGAAGCCTATGACGATCGGGAAGAGCTTCGTGAAGAACGCCAGGGACAGCATCGCCCCGGAGAGAAGATATTGGTTCTTGGTCAGCGAATATATGGAGAAGATCATGAAGAACGCGGACAGCGAATCGAACATGCATGCGACCGAAGAAGACCACAGGACCAGCGGCGACAGGAAGAACAGCGCGAAACCCATCTCCGCCTTCCTCCGGTCCCCGGTCTTCTCCTTGACCATTACGTAGATGAGCCAGGAACATGCCAGATCGATCACGGTAAGAGGTATTTTGTAAACAAATACTAGGGCCATGGACGAGATATAGACCTGTGAAAAATCGGATACCGCTGTGGAATTCACCAGAAGCTCCGACATGTAGCCCGACTGGAAGGGGAGGAAATTCCACATGTACGTCAGCGCCGAGAGGAAGTACCCGTACACCGGAGGGTAGTAGAAATTCCCGGCCTCGTAGAGGGTACGGCCGCTCTCGAATCCCGCTCCCGTCCCGACGAAGAAGGACAGGTCGAAGCTGAAAGTCAGCGGTCCCAGCACTACCCTCAGGACAATGCCTGCGATGAAGATATACAGAAGACTCCTGCCAATCCTTCCCTTGGCGGAATTATCGCCTAGGACACCGGAGAGATGAAAGAAATCCACGTCGAGCCCACCCCTTACGGGTATTTAGTAATTGTCGGCTATTTATCTCATGCTACAGCCCGATAGACGTCCTGCTGTCGGTAGACGGCATCCTTTTACGGAAACTTCCTGCCCAGCACCTTGGAATATATTCCGAACAGCTCCCGGGAGTACTCCTCCGGGCTCAGCCCGAACGAGGCGCCCCCGGTGACCTTCCTCCTGTATTCTTCGTCCATCGCCAGTTTGTACATGTTCCGGGCGAACTCCTCCTCGTCTCCGGAAGGGACGAAATGCTTCGTCGCCTCCTCCGGGATATCTGCATCTTTGAAAAAAACTACCGGCGCACCGCATGCCTGGGCCTCCAGCGCCGTCAGCCCCAGCCCCTCGTGCATGGAGGAGTTTGCGAAAACGACCATTCCGTTGTATAGTTCCAGAAGATCTTTTTTTCCAAGGCCGGACGTGAACACCACCCTATCGGCGATGCCCAATGATTCAGAAAGCGAGACGAGCTCGCTTTTCATCGGCCCTTCGCCGCATATGACGAACCTGTATCCGTCTGTGCCGGGCATCTCCGTGAACAGTTTGAACGCCCTTAACCCTCCAGGGACGTTTTTCCTTTCTATCAGCGTTCCCACGAAGCCTATGACCTTCTCCCTGGGCCCCCCTAGGTCTCTGAAGACCGGATCTACGGTATGTTCCAGGACGTACACCTTTTCCGGGTCCGCCCCCAGTTTCCCTACGACCTCGTCCCTCGTCTGGTGCGATACCGCGATTATCGCGTCAGAATGTTTCACCGCGCGCTTCGCGGCGATCTTCCATATTGCAAAGAGCAATGGAGACTTTCCTTCCCTGCCCTTTGAGACATGATGAAAGGTCACAACCTTCTTTCCCCTGATGCGCGGAAACGACATGCAGCATAGCTCGTCGGTGGCATGGTAAAGCTGACAATCCGTTTTTCTCAAAAAGAGGGACGGGGCGATGAACCCTTGTCTCAGACATTTGAGGTATCCCTCGTCGGTGGACAATTTTAAGTAGACGTCCTCATGGTCCACACCGTTCTCCGACAGCATGGAATCCAACATGTCGGAGTAGGACCCTATGCCTGTGCCCTTTCCTTCGATGTCCGGATAACGTCTCATAACAATCAGTTGGGTCACGTAAACACTGGCACCTCAATGCGTTGTTCGGTTTATATTATCTCCCGATGGTCGCACTACGGGAGTTTTCTGAACAAACTATAAACTGGGATTCCGTATAGCCCTCCGCTGGTGTCCTGTTGGCAAGAGTGAGCGTAGTCATCCCCGTGTACAACGAATCGGGGTCCATCGAACGGGTCTCGAAGGCCCTGAGGGCCCAGGAGTTCGAGGGGATGGAGGTCATCTTCGTGGTGGACAGCAAGACCACGGACGACTCGCTGGAACGTATAAGGGATATGACAGGTGTGCTCGGCGGGCACCGCGTGATCATCCAGAAGGGCATCGGAGTCCTCGGAGAGGCCCGCAATCTCGGCCTGGACGCGGCCAGCGGAGATTACGTCTGGTTCCTGGACGCGGACGACGTCCCGTACCCCGACTTCATGAGGACCATGTTCGGCATGGCCGAAAAGTATCGGGCCGACGTGTGCCAGTGCAACTTCGTGCGTTCTACGGACGTGAAATACAGGGAGCCTGCGTGGGACGCCCGCATCACCGTAGCAACGGGAAAGGAGGCGTTGCGATTCCGTGCTTACGAGATGGTCCCCGTGACTGCTTGGTCTATGCTCCTGCGAAGAAAATTCCTCAAGGATAACGGACTAAGATTCATCGAGGGAAGCTACGCCGAAGATATAGATTTCATCTACCGCGTCCTGGAAAAATGCGGCACCTACTGCTACTGCGACAGACCGATGTATCTTTACTATCAGAACCCCTCTTCGATCTGCTTCACGAAGCAGAACGTAAGGGGGGCCTGCGAGGTGGAAGTGTACTCCGATCTGAACGTGCACTTTAATTCCGAAGACGATGAGTTCGGAAAGGAATTCGCAAGAAGGTCCGCGCTGATGAGGGTGCGTTCGGCCGCCCATATGGACCTGGGGCACTTCATGAACTACATAAAAAGCGAGGAATGCAGGAAAATGATGAAGAAAGAGCTCAGCGACCCTCCGTCGCCGGAATATGTTTGGCTAAGCGTTTGGCCGTCCTCTTACTACACCGCGATTAACGTTTTTCTGAAGTTCTTCTATTACAGGAACGGCAAGGTATTCGGCGGGAGGCTCAAAAAAAGATGAAAGCACTTGTAACCGGAGGTTCGGGCTTCATCGGCCATCATCTGATCGACCGCCTGCTGAGGGACGGCTGGAACGTCGTTTCGGCGGACCGCAGTCCCGGCTACAGGCCGAAGAACGAAAGGTTCGGGTCTGTGGGCATCGACGTCACCGACGTTGAAGGGCTTGCGAAGGTCGGAAAAGGATGCGACGCCGTATTCCATCTGGCCGCCAACAC
>DAHB01000005.1:227050-242836 GCA_002498365.1 Methanomassiliicoccaceae archaeon UBA421
GAGTGCATCAGGCTCAACGGGATCGGGAAGCTGTTCTTCTCTTCGTCCTCCGCGGTGTACGGGAACAGGGAGGGCCTGCTTAGGGAGGACATGGGGGACCTGCGTCCCGTCTCATACTACGGGGCGTACAAGCTGGCGTCCGAGTCGCTGATCAAGGCGTACTCTTCGCTGAACGGGTTCGACGCCCTGATATTCCGCCTTCCGAACGTGGTAGGACCTAAGATGACCCACGGCGTTACGTTCGATTTCATGAACAAGATTAAGAACAACCCCGAGAAGCTTGAGATACTGGGGGACGGCAAGCAGGAGAAGCAGTACGCCCACATATCTGACGTGCTGAACGGGATCGTCTACTTTTCCAAGCGCACGAGGGGCGTCGAGGTCTACAACATATCGAACGATTCTTCGATAACAGTAAACAGCATAGCGGACATAGTGTGCGAGGAGATGGGCGCCTCCCCGGAATATACGTACACGGGGGGAATCACCGGCTGGGAAGGGGACGTGCCGAGATACATGTTCGACATCTCCAAAGCGAGGGCGAAGGGATGGACCTTCAAATACGATTCCGAGAGCGCCGTCAGAGAATCTGTGAGGGCGGAGCTGGCACGGCTGTGATAGAATGGACGCGGCCGATATACTGAAAGAGACTGAAAAATACGGTTTCGTCTCTTTCGATGTTTTCGACACCCTTCTTCTAAGGCCCTACGTTTCACCTGTCGACCTATTCCACCATATGGAGTCCCATCTCCGAAGGCCCGGATTCGCAACCGAACGTATACGGGCCGAAAGGACCTCCCGTTCCAAAGAATTTGAAGAGGTAACGCTGGACGAGATATACGACGGGATCGACGGCCGTTTCAAAGACCTCAAAGATTCCGAGCTTCTTTTCGAACGGCAGGTGCTACTGCCGAACCCCGAGATGAAGGCCGTGTTCGACGAATTGAAAAGATCCGGAAAACGCATCCTGCTCCTTTCCGACATGTACCTTCCGTCGGTTTTTTTATCCGAAGTACTGGGTAAGAACGGCTTCGAAGGGTACGAACATCTGTACGTGTCGTGCGAGCACAGGAAGAGCAAACATTCCGGAGAGCTGTTTTCCCTCGTGCTGGAGGACCTGGGCATCGGCCCTGAAGATTTGGTACATATAGGCGACGGCATCGTTTCGGACGTGAAGACTCCTTCGAAGATGGGCATAAGGGCGTTGAAGTATCCCAAGGTAATAGACTGCTACTTTTCGGAACACAAAAGAGAGTACAGATATTACAGAAGGAATAGGAGCCTCGGCCGTTCGGTGACCGTCGCTATGGATGCGCTACATTCTATGAACGTACCGAAAGACAATTTCTGGTACGAAATCGGATACAGATACGGCGGTCCGGTTAATTCGGCCTTCGCCACATTCATCGAAAGGACCGCGGATAAGGATGGCGTGCTCCTCTTCGTCGCCAGGGACGGGTACAACGCCCGGAGGGCATACGACATAATGTACGGGGATATCGAAAACCATTACATCTACGCGGTAAGGACGTTCAACATACTGTTCGGCATAAACGGACACGACTATCCCGGTTACGAAGACGACATCGCAGGTTTCTTTTCTGAACATCCCCAAGTGAAAGCACTCGGGGGAAATACGAAAGACCTGTTCAGAGACAACAGGCAGCTGTTCGAAGCCCTTATGAACGAAGAACTCGAAAAATACGGCCGTTACATCGAAAAATACACCGGTTCCAAAGAACACGTCTACGTGGTAGACGCGACCACAGAGAAGTTCTCTTCCCAGAAGCTTATCGGCACCGCCTCCGGAAAGAAGACGACCGGCATATACTTCACATTGCTCTATTCCGGATCGGACGGCAGGGCCGCCGGATTCCACGACGGACACAGGGCGTTCCTGAGCCTTACCTCCATAGACCTGCCGGAATTCCTGATGACATCCAGCGAAGGACGGATACGTAGCATCGACAGCTCCGGAAAGCCGGTCTACTTTGACGATGACGACCCGGCCGAACAGTACAGGAAATACGCTTCGGGAATGATAACGGCAGGATCGGACGATTACGCAAAGAACCTTATCTCGATCTTCGGTGAATATGTGCCGTCGATCGAATACGAAGCTATAGGGGAATGGCTCCGCTCCTTCTGGAGAAATATGAGTACCGACGAGACGGAAAATATGAAGGCAATAAGATGGGCGAGCGACCCTGCCCACTCGGAATACCACGACCTGATCTTTTCGATGTCGGATGCCCCCCTGCTGATAAAGAACAAGTTCAGGGACTACTTCCGCAGCATTATGAACAGACTGAGGAACGGCTGAAAAAGCAACCTTTGAATTAAAAGGAAAAACAATGCTAAATCTTAAGGTCGGGATGTGGATGATATTTTTATTAACGGCATTTAAAAAATCATCATTTGATGCTGTCCAGCAGATTATGTTTATATTACGGTATGCAATCTAATGTTAGGGCGATTTCCTAAATGAATAGACAATAGGGCTGTTACAAGGATCTGCAGGGCCAGATGGACAGGTTCGTCGACGACCTCAGGAACTCCTTCGACCTTGCTCCCGACTTCGATATAGATTTCGAATGTTGCAACGGCATAATACTGTGCGGGATGGGCGGCTCCGGCATATCCGGCGATATCGTCTGCGATATGTGCTACGATACTTCCCGCATTGACATATGCGTTCTCAGATATCCCGTCTTCCCGGCCTGGGCGTCCGAAAAGACCCTCGCGGTCATATCCAGCTATTCGGGAAACACCTGGGAGACCAAGGCCATGTACGAGGAGGCCGTGAAAAGAGGTTGCAGAATTGTCGTGATCGCATCGGGAGGAGACCTCTGGGACATGGCCGAGCAACGTGGGGATCTGATCGTCCCCTTGTGCGACGGTGTGCAGCCCAGACAGGCCATAGGCCTGATGACCGGATACATATGCAGGATAATCGACCGCGTGGCCGGCACTTCCCTAGAACTCGGTGTGGTGAGCGCTTTCAACAGCATTAGAAAATACAGCGAAAGCCTGAAGTGCGACGGGGACAACATCGCGCTGGAGCTTGCAGAGTACATGTTCGGCAAGATACCGGTGATATGCACAGACAGATCGGTCGCCTCGGTATCCACGCGCTGGAAGACCCAGATATCGGAAAATTCAAAGATGGTAGCGTTCAATTGCGTCATGCCGGAGTTCAATCACAACGAGATCGTCGGCTGGTCAGCATCTTCCAATGACGTTCTCGCCCCCGTCATGATAATGCCGGATGTCCAGATTCCCTCGATAAGAGAGGTCGTGTGTGCGAGCGTTTTCACCATGAAGCAGTACGGCACCGAGTTCCGCACGGTAAAGATAGAGGGCGAGACGAGAACGGAATGCATATTGAAAGGCATCATACTGGGCGATTACGTTTCATACTATCTGGCACTTATGAATAGCGTGGACCCTATAGGCGTGGACCCTATCAAATCGCTGAAGGCCGAGATAGAGAGAAGATGCAACGGGAAACCAAAAAAGGAAGACGTGCCCATAAAAGTAAGGCCGAACTGATTCACTCCAAGGACTTCAGTTTATTCCGTGAAAATGCGTCTCCGAGCTTGGCTGATTTTTCGAACCAGCGCTTAGCCTCTTCAATATCTTTAGGCACGGACTTGCCTTCCAGATGCATATTTCCAAGAGTGCGTATGGCGATGAGATTCCCGCCTTCGGCGACCTGTTCCAAGCGTCTCAAGGCATATTCAAAGGCTTCAGAGTCTGCATGGCCTGCATCGTGCATCCTTATGATGGAAAGCATTGAATTCACGTTTCCCTGCTTGGCGGCGGACATGAAGCATTTTAACGCTTCGGCTTCGTTCTTATCGGTGCCCCTGCCGTCGCGATACATCTCTCCGACAGCGTGCATAGATGGGGAATCTCCAAACTTTGAAGCTGTAATATACCAGTAAAACGCTTTCTCCGCGTTTGCCTCGACCGCCATTCCGTTCAGATAGTAATTTCCTAAGGTTCTCATCGCGAAAATATTTCCTCCCATGCACATATCCTCGAGACTTTTCAGCGCATGATCGAATTTCTCCTTACCAGCGGTTCCCGCACCGTACATGCTTATCAGAGACATGGCAGAACCTGCGTTACCGGAAATAATGCCCTCCTCGAACCATCTGACGGATTCTTTGAAATCTCGTTCGACAAGCGTGCCATCGCGGTACATCTCTCCGAGTTTCTGCATCGCACCTGGAAGACTCGATGAAGCTGCAATCTTGAGATATTCTACAGCTTTCCTCCCGTCTGCATCCACTACATTGCCGTTCGCATACATGTTCCCCAAGATGTTGGCCGCCCACGCGTTCCCGCTCTTTGCAAGACCATCCATCGTCTTTATGGCCTTTTCCAAAGCAGGTTTTTCGGCAAGACCCAATCCATATAGGCCCGATAAACGGATGGCCGAATTCAAGTGCCCGTTATCTGCCGCGGAATTGAAAAGAAACAGCGCCTCAGGGGCGTTCTTCTCCGCCTCTTCGCTATCGGCCAGCATCATCCCTATCTGATATTTGGAGTCGGCATTGTTGTGCTCCGCGTTTACAGAATACCATTTCATGCCGATCTCCGGATCGTAAACTCCGTTCTTGCAATGGGCGAACGAGTCTGCGAGAATATTGATCTGACGCAGAACATCATGCTCCGAATAGAGCCTGAGCCACCTGTCGGACTCTTCCCTGTTTTCTTCTACTCCTTTGCCTTCGCGGTACATGGTGGCTACCTGGTAGATCGCATCAAGATTGTTGTTCTTCGCAGCCATTTCATACCATCGGAAAGCTTCCGATTCATCGCTTTCTACTCTTATTCCATCGCGGTACATATTCCCAAGAGTTAGCTGGGACAATACGTGACCGTTTTCTGCCGCCTTCTTTAGCCATTCCAAATGTTTTGATGTGTCCTTTTTTGGACCGTTTCCGTCTCTGTACATTATTGCTATCTGATACATGGCGTTAACGTTCCCGGAATCGGCAGACTTCTGGTACCACTCGAGAGCTTTCGAGCGCTCTTCGTTATTCCAGGCGGTCTTCATTATGAGGTCTGCGTATTCGTAGTACAGAGTTGGGCTCCCATGTGGCAGCAGCTTTACGAAATCCTCGGCAACCTCTCTGCCTATGTCGGACTTCTCTTGGGTAAGCAGTCTAGAGAGCTTGTTACGAGCGTCCCTGTTGCCCTTCCTTGCGACGCTCATGTAAAGGTCCAGCGCCCTTTCGCGTTCCTCGGTTTTACCTTCGCCGATGAGCATGTCCGCAAGATTGATCTTCGCGTCCTCGTTCCCAAAGCCAGCCGCCTTCTCGAACCATGTTTTTGCGGATTCCGTATCCTTATCTACATTAATTCCGTCGCGGTACATGCACCCCAGAGCATTCTGGGATACGGGAACTCCGGATTCTGCAAGTTCCTTTATCACTTCGAAAGACTCCGCCAGCTCCGTCTCGTAATGTCCACATACGACGTTGGGCGCACCTATCTCCCTGATCTTTCCTCCGTCGATCCACGCTACCCTGTCGCACATATCTCTCATGGTCCCCATCGCGTGCGAGACTATTATTATCGTTTTCCCCCTGCTTTTCATATTCGAGAAGTGTGCGCCGGACTTCTTGCTGAAAGATATGTCGCCTGTCGAGAGCACCTCGTCCAGGATCATGATGTCCGCATCCACATTGATCATGATCGCGAAAGCCAGACGGGACGTCATCCCCGATGAATAGACTCTGATGGGGAGGTCTATATAATCCTCGAGCTCGGCATACTTGATCATATCATCGATTCTGTCGTCGATCTGTTGCTTGGTAAAACCATACATCGATCCTTTGATGTGTATGTTCTCCCGGCCGCTGAGGTCCGGATGGAACCCCATTCCCAGCTCCAGTATACTTGCCACCCGTCCGTTTATTTCTATAGTGCCAGAGTCTGGTTTCATAATCATTGAGATCATCTTCAGAAGCGTGCTTTTTCCTGACCCGTTCCTTCCGATAATGCCGAATACTTCTCCTTTTCTGATTTCGAGACTGATGTTTTCAATCACGTTTCTGGTTATCTTCTCGCTCCTGCCGAAGATCCTCTTCTCGTGATTGGAGTCCGCTTTGGTTGTAAACGTCTTAGATATGTCCCTGACAACTATCGCGTTCTCGGCCATCATATCCTCTCCGCAAATCCGTCCTTGAGTTTCTCAAAAACGTATACTCCTATAATCAGCATTACGAATGAAAGCAATGTGCAGGCAATCAACAGTTCGCTGCTCGGCATTACTCCCCTATAGATTATGTCCTGCAAACCCACCACATAATATGTCAGGGGATTGAACCATATTATTTTTGACAGTATCCCGGTAATCGAATCGATCATGTAGAATATCGGGGTGACCCAGAACAACACCCTCGCAAGTGCGGTAATAAGATATTCAAAATCCCTCGAGTACACCGATATCGCCGAAGTCAGCAATATGGTTCCGAAAGAGAAGACAAACATTGTCATTATCAAAAAGGGAAGTGCCAGCATTCCTTCAGAGCTCAGGGGGAATCCTGTCAGAAGCATTATCAAAAAAACAATGGAATATGCTATCAAGAAAACGATCAACGTGTAGGCGACCTGGGAAAGAGGCAACAGCTCGCGCGGGAAGTACATCTTTTTTATCATACCGCCGTTGGACGTTATGTTGGATGCCCCCCCTATCAGATTTGTGTTCATGAAGGAGAAGGGAAACATCCCAACGCACAGATATGCCCAGTAATTCGGTATGCCCCTTCCCATAAAATTCTCGAACACAATATAAAAAAGCAATATGGATATTGCAGGAGTTACAAAATTCCAGAGAAACCCCAGTGCAGAATTCTTGTATTTTCCGAAAAGGCTCTTCTTGACCAGGGAATAGAACATGTATCTGAAACGGTACATCTCACTGAGTTTTCCTTTGACTTCTTCTTTTGAAATCATAGCAGACTTCCCGTGATGCTGTGACGCCGCATCGGAGTTCGTACTTATTGCTCATGTTTATAGTTTGGTTCATCAAGTGGGAATGGTGGAACAAAAATTGTATTCTTCACTGCTTACTCTCCCAGTATTCCATAGAGGTCAGATACTCCATGCTGTCACGGTAACTCCTAGAAAGTTTATTCCACCTGATTGCGACATTGAAGCTCTCCAGTAATAAATAAAGAAGGCATCTGAAAGAGAATTTTCTCATGTTGTTTCTGTAAACGATCCTGCGTTTTTTCTCGGGTTTTTCACTCGATCCGTTTTCATCCATGTGGGGATTGCATGATTTGATCAGATTTTCTTGATCGACGTTGGCAATGAACTCGGGACCTTTAAGATAATCGTCAACTGCCCTCCTGGTGAAAACATACTCTCTGATATTTCCATGCTTCATACATTTCAGCATGTTGCGAAGGTATGCAATCCCAATCTGCATCCCGTTATGTACATCATAGAGGGAATATAGAATTAGAAGATTTCTTCTCAAAAAATAAAAATCTGTTATCGGGTTGGCCTTACTTTCAAAACTATCATGCCATATTCCGATTCCGTTCATCACTATGTGGTCGCGCATACGGCGGATGCCGAACTCCACATCATCAAGTTTTATGAACAGGGGAAGGGGGAGCTGGTCTGCTGCGCTTGATGGCATCGCCATAAACCACCATCCCCCATAGTCCGCCTTTTCACCTTTGTCGTTCCGTAGCAATGCACCTGCATCCGATAAATCCAGCATGTGCTTTCCGCGTTTGAATTCGGGCAGATATTCCGCGCCGGCCTCATATTGTATCCTGGGCGATTCCGGGAGCAGCATACCGCCCAATATGAAGGCTCCCTTATGCCTATCGTTCAGTATTGAAATGAGATTGAATGTTTTGTAAATTACATTCGGATCTATCTCGATATCGTCATCCATTAGCAGGATATGGGTCTTGTTGTCTCTTCTTGATTCTATAATCCCTTTCGAGAACCCTCCCGAACCTCCGTTGTTTTTATTAGGGATCAATTTGACGCTGTCGTAATCGACCGAATCCTTATCCAGTGTGCGCCCGTTATCTATGACGTATACGGTAGATTTTCCCACCGGTCCGCATGTGGGGTCCGATATCAGAGAATTAATCCTTTCGACGTTTCTTAAGACGCGCTCTTCTCTGTTGAAGGTGCATATCACGATACCCAGATCCACTTCGTCGGGTTCGATGTCCGACACGTATGATCCGAACGAGTGAACCGTTGATCTATCGTGTGCACGGTACAGCAGATAATGGCATACAGGTCTTGAGTCATCGAGATTTTTTATTTTAAATGAGAAATCGACTTCTTCCGGACCTTCGGAATCGACCCGTCTTACATCTAAAACTTCCTCACCGAGATCGGAACATGAACGCAGTTCGATATCCAGCCGTCCCGATACGGACGTTGCAATGGATATTTCCTCCGCCACGGTGTATTCTCCGTACTTGGAACTTGAAAAAATATTAAAGTAGACATCCGTGGAGATCTCGGAGCCGGGGGAAAGCACGCAACTCCCGTTCTCAAAACCGACAGTTCCGGACCTTACCTTCAGATAGAGGTCTGCTGCCTCGTCGGAGGGGGACTGAGCACGGACTTTGAAGAGCTCCATCCTGTGGTCAATCGGATTGTACAATTATACCTTTGCCACCGCTCTCTAGACTGGCGGTCGAAGATATGCCTATTTCCAAAACTATTTCCCGCTTTGTTCAGAAGTCTTTATACCGATTGTATTGACTATCGCAGCCTGTCGATCTCTTCCGAAAGAGGCTGCGGGCGTGTTCGTTATGAATAATTATCGTGAATCAAAGAAGAAAATACTGGTGGCCGGTGGCGCAGGGTACATCGGGTCGCATACCGTCAAGGAGCTCGTGAAGAGGGATTATAAGGTCACGGTCCTTGACAACCTGTCCAACGGTCACATGACCTCCCTTGAAGGAGTAAAGTATGTAAACGGGGATATCGGCGACTACGCTGGAGTAAAAGGGATACTGGAATCAGAAGAAATAGATGCAGTGATCAATTTTGCAGCGTTGGCATATGTTGGCGAGTCGGTTTCGAATCCCAGAAGATACTATGACAACAATGTCGTTAGGGGAAAAGCGCTCCTGGACGCGGTCGTAGACTCGGGCGTGAAGAAGATCGTATTCTCGTCTTCCTGCGCCACTTACGGGATCCCCGAGAAAGTACCCATCAGCGAGGGGGAGAAACAACGTCCGGTGAATCCGTACGGATGGACGAAGCTCATGTTCGAGCAGATGATGAAGGATTACGACCAAGCGTACGGCCTGAAATACATTAGTCTTAGATACTTCAACGCCGCAGGCGCAGATGCCGATGGAACCATCGGAGAGGAGCACGATCCCGAGACCCATGTTATTCCCATATTGCTTCAGAACACGTTGGGCCTCAGAAAGCAGTTCTCTGTTTTCGGCACGGACTACGATACGCGCGACGGCTCTTGTATCCGCGACTACATTCATGTTACGGACCTTGCGGATGCACATATACGGGCAATAGAATATTTGTTCGAAAGGGAAACCAGCGACTGCTTCAACCTGGGTACGGGGGACGGCATAACTGTTCTCGAACTCATTGATGCTGTCCAGAGGATTACCGGCAGAAAATTGAATGTTTCCTTGGAAGGCCGCAGACCCGGGGACCCTGACGTGCTGGTGGCCGACAACTCAAAGGCGAGATCCGTCCTGGGATGGTCTCCCGTCCATTCCTCGATCGATAACATCATCGAGACCGCCTGGAAATGGCACAGCGGGGAATGAACACATGAAGTACGACTATCTGATCGTGGGTGCGGGCCTCTACGGCTCCGTTTTCGCAAATGTTGCCAAAGCGAATGAAAAGAAATGTCTCGTTATCGATAAGAGAAGCCATGTGGGCGGGAACGCATATTGCGAAAAAATAGAGGGCATCAACGTCCACAAATACGGGGCCCACATCTTCCACACAAAGGACAAGGAAGTATGGGAGTATGTGAACAGGTTCGCCGAGTTCAACAATTATATAAACTCGCCGATCGCGAGGATCGGCGACGAACTGTATAACATGCCCTTCAACATGAACACCTTCAGCAGGATGTGGGGCGTTAAAACTCCTGCAGAGGCTATTGAGAAGATAAGATCTCAAATACCCCGTTTGGACCACGAACCGTCGAACCTTGAAGAGCAGGCGCTATCGCTCGTCGGCACAGACATCTATGAAAAACTTGTCAAAGAGTATACAGAGAAACAATGGGGCAGAAAGTGCAGCGAACTTCCCGCTTTCATAATTAAGAGGCTGCCGCTTAGGTTCACGTTCGATAACAATTATTTCAACGATCCGTACCAGGGAATACCGATCGGAGGGTATACCCGGATGGTTGAAAAGATGCTTGAAGGAATCGATGTCAAACTGAATTGTGATTTCTTCAATGAATACAGAGATTTCAAAATGGTTGCAGACAAACTTGTTTACACCGGTATGATAGACGAATACTTCGACTATAAGTTTGGCAACCTAGAATACCGTTCATTATTGTTTAAGTCGAGAGTGGAAGAAACCGATAACTATCAGGGCGTCGCAGTTGTGAACTACACCGGAAAGGAAGTCCCCTACACCCGCGTTATAGAGCACAAACATTTCGAGTTCGGGAAACATCCGAAGACTGTTGTCACGGAGGAATATCCATGCAAATGGGAGCCTGGGATGGATGCCTATTATCCTGTCAACGACGATAAAAACGATAAGTTGTACAAAGAATACGAGACACTCACTCTTAACGAGAGAGACGTGATCTTCGGTGGGCGCCTGGGCTGCTACAAATATTTCGATATGGATAAGGTCATAAGGTCTTCCCTTGACCTTGCCTGGAGAGAGTTTGCCTGAATTCGGACCAGAACCAATTACTGCTGGCTTTTGAAATTAACTCAACATCATAAAACATTATTAATACAATGTACCATCACGCGTCATGAACTCCGGCCCGGCAGTGTCAATTTTAGTACCGGTTTACAACGTAAGCAAATACCTTAGACAGTGCATGGACAGCATCGTCGGACAAACACTCAGAGACATAGAGATAATCTGCATCAACGACGGATCTACCGACGACTCCCTGGAGATATTGAGATCTTATGCTGATGAGGGCCCAAGAATAAAGATAGTGGACAAGAAGAACACGGGATACGGCAACTCCATGAACATTGCCATGGATAACGCTACAGGCGAATACATCGGCATTGTCGAGTCTGACGATTTTGTTGAACTAGATATGTTCGAGAAATTGTACAACGAGGCCGTGAAAGACGACCTTGATGTTTCCAGATGCAACTTCTATTACTATACTACAGTTGACGAAAAGAATGTCAAGTCGGACCTGGGTTGGGTAACGCATAACAAAGTATACGCACCGAACGAAAATTGGGGAGTGTTCTATCAGCAGCCTTCTGTCTGGGCAAACCTTTACAAAACAAGTTTCCTGAGAGAGAACAACATAAGATTCCTTGAGACGCCGGGGGCCAGCTATCAGGACACTGCATTCACGTTCAAGGTCTATTCTCTCGCAAAAAGATTCAAAATCATACCTGATGCGCTTTTACATTACCGCGTGGACAGCAGCGGATCTTCCTCGACGGCCGCAACAACAAAAGTTTACTGCGTGTGCGACGAGTATGAGGAGATCAAGCGCTACACACAGGAGAACGGCACTTACGAAAAATACAGAAAGCTGATTGTCCATCTTCAGTACAACGGATACAAATGGAACTACGGACGTTTGGCTGAACCTTTCAACCAGGAATTCTTCGAAAAATGGAGAAAGGAATTCACTGAAGAATTTAACAGAGGAAACATAGACCGCAGCACTTTTTCGCCTGCGGAGTATGAAGATGTCCTGAGTATAATATTTAGAGGAAAACGTTTTGAAGCTGGAACGGGACCACAGGTTTCCATAATTATACCAGTTTACAATGTGAGCGAATATCTTAAAGAATGTTTAGATTCCGTTTTAGATCAAACGTTCCAAGATATCGAAATAATCTGCGTTAACGACGGGTCGACGGACGATTCACCGAACATATTGAACGATTATGCAAAGAAAGACGGTAGGATTAAGATAATTAACAAGACTAACGGCGGCCTCTCGTCAGCAAGGAACGCGGGCCTTAAAGTTGCAAAAGGAAATTACATAGCCTTTTTGGATTCCGATGATTTGATTGAGCCGGAAACGATTGAACACGCAGTTGGTTACATAGGTGGCGCGGACATCGTCTTCTACGGAACGAACGTCTTCGGCGATGCGATGATGGACCGCCGGAAGGATGACGAGGAGTACTACAGATTAAAATTCTCTGGCTACGTCAGACTTGACGATAACATAAGAAACAACACCGACGTTTCGGCATGGAACAAACTTTACAGGAAAGATATCATCGACAAATATGGCATCACCTTCCCGGAGGGAATGCTCTTCGAAGACTACTCATTCTACTGGAGATATATATTCTGCTGCAGGAACGCCTATTATCTGCAAGAGAAAAATTACAATTACCGTAGAAGAGAGGGCTCGATAATGAGCAATACATTCAACGGATCTTCCAAGGCCGTAGACCACCTCTATGCCGTGGACCTTGTTTTTGATTTCTTACTTAAAAACAAAATGAACGAGGATTATTCCAGCCATCTTGTTCCGATGTTCCTCAACTGTTTCTGGTTCGCCTACGGAAACTCAGACGATAAGAATAAGAAGAAGATCCTGAAAAAATCTACCGCGATTCTGAACAAGATGGACCTGAAGGGCGATTATGTGATTGATTCTCTCAGGAATGGAACTTATTACAACCTCGAAGAGATCGACCTCCCATTCTACCAGAAGGCATTCGGCGCCCTATTCTGCAGAGTTGCAGAAAAATTCGGAATACGGGGGAGTAAGAAAATAGCATGGATGTCTGCTTCTTCACCGGACCCGTTCAATTACAGCGAACGTGTGGCTACAACAAAATGGGTCCAGGATCACGAATGGGTTTCCGGAATTGACCGCTGGAAGATCACATTCGATTCATCGAAAAGTTGGATAGACTGGGGATATCCAAACGGCATGCCCGGTGGAAGAGAATTTCGGTTCAGGGACTTCCACAGCCTTGTGATGCCGGAGCACAGGTTCAGATTTTTTGTTTCGTTCCGTGATATGGACCCGATGATCATATTCGGAGAAGTGAACAAAACGGATAGGTTCGTTTGGGGTACGACCTTTTATGACGGCACGGATGTTATATCTATCTCTGTCGATGTCTGGCCCGAAGATAAGTGCCTTTCTGTTAGAGGATACAATATAACTAAATCAACAGATTGTTCAGAAGAGTGCAAATTGATGAAGATACAGATGACCATATAATCAGATATTTGGCTAAGTGACATTTGGATGCTGATTTCTTGATATGATGCCTGTCAGTCTCTAATTCAACCTGCTAACAGATTTATACCCAACAACCAATCTGAACTCATGCATAAGGGGCCACACGAAATGAAAAACGTATCTGATAACCATCTATGCACGGGCTGTGGCGCTTGTAAGAATATCTGCCCCGAGAGTGCCATATCGATGATGTTTGATTCGGATGGGTACTTAAAACCCTCTATCAGCGACGCATGTACCTTGTGTGGATTGTGCTCAGAAAGATGCCCCGCGTTGAATCCAGAATATTTGAACAACGCATCACCGAAGAGTTACGCATTATGGATGCGTGAAGAGATTAGGGGTGAAAGTACTTCTGGAGGCGCGTTCAGCCTCTTTGCTCTAAGCGCCTTAAATAAGAACGGAATGGTTTTCGGTGCTGCTTGGACGGACGATTTCAACCTCAAAATCACTAGTGTAAATAATTCTAAGGATTTACATCGCCTCAGACATTCAAAGTATGTCCAAAGTGATGCAAGCGACTCATACGCTGAGGTAAAAGATTTATTGGAAAAAGGTACAGCGGTTCTATACTCGGCCTGCCCATGTCAGATTGCGGGGCTGAACAGCTACCTTGACAAGGATTACCCCAATCTGATAACCATAGACATCCTCTGTGGGAACGTCCCCTCGATTAAAATGTTCCATAAATATCTGTCAGAATTTACAGACATTAGAGATATAAAAGATATCGTATTCAGGGACGGCAGTCTCGGAAATGACCCCCACAATCACCGTATTGAGTATAAGGACGGCAGATCAGAGCTCAAATCCAAATGGACTGGCGACCCGTACCAAAAGGCATATCACACTCCGAATCTTATGGCGAATGAGGTCTGCAGGTGCTGTTCGTTCGCAAAGATACCCAGGCAGGGCGACATCACTATCGGTGACTTCTGGGGTATAAAAAAGATCGATCCTTCGTGGGATGACGGTAGGGGTACCAGTGTCGTATTGGTAAACAGCTCCAAGGGAGAATCGTTCCTGAAAGACCTGGTTGAAAAAGTAGAACGCATAGAGGAAATACCGATAGAGAAAACTCTCAGCACACCGAACAGATTTAACAGCGATGGGCACTATGGCCCATATGAACAAAGAAAGTTTTTCACAGAGAGATTGAAATCCCCCGACTCTGAGTTCTCAGATGCTGTTAGCAAGGCGCTACATGAAAAATATGATATCGGACTAGTAACTGCGCTGAGCCACAACTACGGTGGCAATTTGACATATTATGCATTGTTCAAATACCTGAAGGGCCTGGGAAAATCCGTTCTGATAATCGATCGCAGGAAGGATTCTCCAGCACCTCCCCACAGCAATCCTTTTCGTACATTTGAAGAGACGCCATATTCCAGTTGGGAAGTATATAACAATATAAAAAATAAGAAAGAACTAAGGGAACTCAACAATAAATGCGATTTCTTTATGCTGGGGTCCGATCAGATGTTACATCCCAATTTTATCTTGAAGTTTGGCGAACATACTTGTCTAAACTGGGTATATTCCTACAAACCCAAGATTGCATACGCTGCATCATACGGAAAAGACACATTCGAAGGCACCTCTGAATTCAAGTCGGCTGTTGGCGAGATGCTTAGAAGATTCGATTATTTTTCTGTAAGAGAAAAAAGTGCTGTCGGACTGTCGAAACGCGAATTTGATATCGATGCCGTGCATGTGCTAGACCCGGTTTTCATGCTTGACGCGAATGAATATCTTGAATTCTCAAGAAGGGGAAAAATTAAATTCCCCGACGGGTACGTTGGCTCCTATATCCTTGATCCTAACGGATACAAAACGAAAATATTGAAGGACATTGCTTCCAGTGAAGACTTACCCATTTCTTTGATTAAAGACACATATGCCGACCCGAAAAAATATCTTGACTGCGGGTTGACACCATTAGACAATGTCAAGGTCGAAGATTGGATTAACAACGTTGCAAACTGTAAATTGTTTGTGACGGATTCGTTCCACGGCGCGTGCTTTGCAATTATATTTAAGAAACCTGTTATAATCATTGACAATCCACTCCGCGGGTCGACAAGAATTTCATCTCTTGTTGACATGTTTGGATTGCGGAACGTGCTGGTTGACAGTCCGGAATTTATTCCGAACGATTTCTTGAGTGAATCGAAGTCTGTAGATTGGGACAGGATACACAAAAAATTGAAGTCTGAGATTAAGCGCAGTAAGAAGTGGCTTAATGAAGCACTAAAATGCAAGGAGAAACAGAATGTTTCTGACGATTATGATAACAAATGGGATGAAAATATACAGTCCAAACATTCGGGCATAGGAGTGGAAAAAGA
>DAHB01000005.1:242988-243167 GCA_002498365.1 Methanomassiliicoccaceae archaeon UBA421
GCAGAATCAGGATCGGACTGGGCCAAAGTACAACTGGTTTCATTATTGATGAAGTGTGATTCGGAAAAAGAAAAAACTGAAGCTTTCACACTCTGTAAAGAATATATTGAGCAGGGCGTCCCGAACCTCGAGGGGAAAATGGCTCAAATGTACAGCTCGGGCATAGGAGTGGAAAAAGA
>DAHB01000005.1:243346-277081 GCA_002498365.1 Methanomassiliicoccaceae archaeon UBA421
GCAGAATCAGGATCGGACTGGGCTAAAAAAGCATTATTGGATATATTAATCGAAAGAGACAATGAGGAAGAATATGAAGAAATACATTCTTTGATGTCTGAGTTATCATTAAAAGAAATCAAATACAAGCAAATGTTGGCCAAATGCTTGTTTAGAGGGGATTATACTGAAGTAGACATAATGGCCGCAGAACAATTACTTCTGTCCCAAAATGATGACATCTCGAAATTGATGCTTTCAGACATATATATTCAAAAAAAGAGCATAGAATATAGAAAAAAAGCAGTTGCTTTATGTAAATCATGCATCGCATCCAATTCCGAACTAGCGTGGTTTAGATTGAATAAGTGGAATTCCGAAAAGGTCATTCAATCAAAATTTAACAACTCTTTTTCGACAATGAATATATTAATTCTATCAAGTAACGAATATTCAAAGTATGCTTCAGTTTTAATTAAATCAATTATATGCAACAATCCGTATAATTTACGCTTTTTTATTTTAACAACAGGGATAAGTGAGCGTAACAAAGAATTACTAAATTGTTACAATAGTGATACTGTGGCCATCCAATATATCACAATTGACTTAGATTATATAAACTCAATTCGTTTTCCCGAAGACAGTCCAGAAGGAGGAAGATGGTCAAAAATGTCATTATTTAGATTAATACCGAATCTCATCCTGCCAGATGATGTAAATCGTGTTCTGTCTTTGGGTGCGGATACAATTGTTGATGGAGATTTAGGGAGCTTATATAGTAAAGATTTAAACAATGTTGCAGTTGTTGGAACATACACAGATAAAGATTATAAATTGCTTCAACAAAACGGGAAGTGCGATTTAATACCAAATAAAATCAACGGTGACATGCTATTGATGAATGTAGATTTATTCCGTAAGATGGATATTTCTGTTGAATCATACGCGGAGGCAAGTAAAAAATTTGTTACAGAAGAATCGCTTCTTCCTGCGCTGTTTAGAGAAAAGGTGCACCTTGTTGATCCCTATACATACAACTATAGAATAGATCCGATTATAAGCGCTCCATCAAAGTACCAGCTCATATTACCGAAACCAATTATTATTCAATATGTGTGGTATCAAAAACCTTGGGCGATGTATTCAGAAACAGAAAAAGATTTTAATTCTAATTATAGCAAATTACTCGTATCACGGTTGAAGAACAATACTTTTAGAAAGTGGTGGAAGTACGCAAAGCTATGTAATCATTATGATGACTTGTATTCAGATTTGAAGCTAACAAGAAGTAATCTGGCGTATCACGCATATCAATTTGAAAAACAAATCAACACTGTTAAAAAAAACTTTTATTATTATTCTGATTTTATCCTAAATTTATTTATAAATGGTGATATGAATAAGTTGTTAAATAAATTAAAATCGTACCCTAATATTGTTCTAGTTAACGATACGGACAACATTTACAAGGAATTGTTTAAAAGAATGGGTCTTTCAACACTGTCCAAACAAACATCTGATACTGATATAATTATCAACTGCGACATATCCAAAGAAACGAACTTTCGTAGCATAAAAGATTTACTTGGGTAAAATTGTACAAACAAACATAAGTGTGAGCCTCATATAACAGACGTCTTTGATTTGAGATATATTCTGAGCTCGACACTTGATTCTGATTTTGGAAGAATTTGACACTTGAGCTTACGCTGATCGCTTGACTCTTCCGCATCGTTTTTCGTGTCGTTATCGGTCTCCCCGAGGGGCTTTCAGCCCCGGAGACACCCGAAAGGACGGGAAAAGCATAGTGAAAAATGTCAAGGATCAGCGTAAGCTCAAGTGTCAAATTCTTCCAAAATCAGAATCAAGTGTCGAGCTCGGGTTTTATTTCACAACTAAGAGATTCTCTCGGGACACCTCATATTATGCGTCCATTCGTTCAGCTACAAACAGTTGTTCGCATCGTGTCCTGTTAACTTTAGGATGTGACAGATTATGCACAACGGAATCTGTCAACTTTCAATCCTATAGTTTCAAAAACCATCAGCAGACACTTCTGTCAAAGTCTGATTTACAACATATTTAGGTAAGAATATAAGTCACGGTCAATACATGGGAATTGATCCTGATTCGGTTTTCCGTATTCTAATTTGGGGACCACGTATGTATCTTTGTCGATAATTACTTCTAGCAGGCTTGGTCCGTCGAATGCCATTTCCATTTTCCCTGAATCTGGCAATATCTTTGACTTTACGCCCATCGAATCGGCCACTTTGACAAAATCCATAGACCTGAATCCGCTGTCGGCGGTCGTTCCGGAATAACATTTGTTGAAAAACATCTCTTGGAAATGTCTGATCATCCCAAGGGCATTGTTGTTTAAAACTACAACTGTTATCGGCAATTTGTTTACCGAGATTGTGTGTAGTTCCGAGATGCACATCTGCAACCCCCCGTCTCCACAGAAACACAGAACCGGCTTACCTGTATGGTAGAACGCTCCTATGGCCGCAGGCAGAGAATAGCCCATAGAACCGAAACCTCCTGAGGCCAACAATTGTTGCTTGGGCTTAAAGATAAAAGATTGTGCGACCCACACCTGATTCTGACCTACATCTGTCGTTATTGTGATATCATCTGGTATATCTGCAGATATTTTTTGTATCAATCCATTTTCCGGGTTTGTATCGAACCCACTCAATGATTCCCGTATTATATTGCAAATATCAATCCATTTTTTGTCAGCGTGGTAGATTGAATCGTATGAACTTAACCAATCTACCACGTCACGCAAATCTGAACAGATACATAAATCATCACGAATACTGTACTCTAGTTCTTTAGGGTCTATATCCACTCTTATTATTTTGGCGCCTGGCGCGAACTGATCTCTTTTTGCCCCCACCTGACGGATATCCAAACGGCTTCCAAAACTAATAATCAAGTCTGCTTTTGCAACTATGAAATTAGCGGTACGGTCGCCATATGCCCCGATGAATCCATAATAATTCTCCAATCCGCTACAGACATCGACTGCAATCATACTCGACACTATTGGAACACCTGTTTTGCTCAGGAACTCACGCATCTCCTTCACAAAGCGCTCTTGTTTGACGCCGGCACCTACGACTATGCATGGCCTTTTTGAAACATTCAGCAAGTCCAAAATTATAGTATAATCACAATTGCTCCTTCGAATTTCTTTATTTGTAGGGACCTGACGGACATATTTTAGATAATTCCTCTGAACGTCCATCGGAATGTCCAACAATACTGGCCCTTTGCGACCTGACACCGCTGCTTCGTAGGCTTTTTCCAATTCTGCTGGTAGATTGTCTACATTGTTTACAAATGCACAGTATTTGGTTACTCCTTTGACCATGGATACTATGTCTGTTTCCTGAAATCCTTTCTGCCGCACGTTGTGTTCGTTGCATCGTTCGAATGTGTTAACTTGCCCGGTTATGAACAAAACAGGAATCGAATCGAAATATGCGTTTGAAATCCCTGTTATAAGATTGGTAGCTCCAGGTCCGCTTGTCGCAAAAGCAACCCCGATTTCTGCACCTGCCTGCGCATATCCGCATGCGGCAAACGCTGCTGCCCTCTCGTCGCAACAGATATGGTATTCGATTTGACTTCTTTGTTTGGTCAAGGAATCTAGAATATGAGTTACCATCCCGCCAGGATAACCGAAAATATGTTTTATCCCTCTGGAGATCAGAAACGACACGATGAAATCTGACCCTTTCATACTACAAACACTACCGCTCAGATTGTCTATACTGTCGTTATTCATCAAACATCCTCCTTGAAGCGATTATTCTCTGTATACCTTCCTTGAATGAAATCTGCGGGCGATAACCTATATCCTCGAAAAGATCTTGTGCATCCACATTAAGTCCATATTGTAAGTCGTTTGATTCAAACGATATCTTGGACGACGAACCTGTTTCGGCAATTATTTGTGAGACATATTCCCTCAATGGACGGCTCTCCCCAAATGCTACGCGGTAACTTCTGCTCGATTCAACAGTTTGACCCATAAGGTACAACATGCGCCCTGCATCTGACTCATATAGATAGTCCCATGGGCGGCTTCCGTGGTCAATAACTATTTCTTCGTTCATCAGTGCCTTGTTTACGACCTGACTTATCATCGTCGAGTCTTTGTCCATTGGTCCATAGACACTAAAGATTCTCGGCCATATGTGCACTATTCCCAACGTATCACACATATTTCTGCTCATCATCCCCGATGCCATCTTGGCAATGCCATAGGGAGTGACGGGATTCGGGATTGTCCTGGAGTCAATTATGTCTTGAACATATCCATATTCGGCCTGAGACCCTGCACCTATGAATTTCTTACAACCCATCTCACTTGCAAGTTTTACGGCCTTCAGCGTATATTGGATGTTCGATGCTTGGACAATATTGTCAAATCTGTCCCGCTTAGATGTTCCGGCCCAGGCGAGATGATAAAAAACATCTGCCTTCATATTTTTCGTATCGATTGCATCTAATTCCGATATATCGGAAAATAATATTTTTAGCCTAGGCGACTCTGGAAGAGAATTGGTCTTAACCGAAGAATTGCGTACGATAGCTATCACGTCGATACCGTTTGATATACAGTCTTTTGTCAGCGACAGGCCGATCATACCGGTTGCGCCCGTGATACAGACGGTCTTCGTCAAAGGTATTACCTCATGGCCTCGAGGATTGTCTTGCCCATGTGATCGATGACCTCGTCCGTCATCCCGGGATAGACGCCGACCCAGAACGTGCTGTTCATTATCTCGTCGGTGTTCTTCAGGTCGCCTATTACGCGATAGCCCTTTCCGCTTTCACGCATTTCGTCAAAGCACGGGTGCTTGATCAGGTTGCCGGCGAACAGCATCCTTGTCTGTATCCCTTTTTTTTCAATGTACGAAACGACCTTCTTCCTGTCGACGCCTTCCCTGCATGTGATGAGGAACCCGAACCAGCTGGGTTCGCTTCCTTCCAAGGGCTCCGGGAGTACTATCTTGTCCGTTGCGTCTTCGAGTATCCGCCTCAGCCTTGCGAAGTTGCTCCTCCTCCTCTCCACGAATCCCGGAAGCTTTTCCAGCTGGGCGCAGCCTATCGAAGCCTGCATGTCCGTGGCTTTAAGATTGTATCCGAAATGGGAATAGACATACTTGTGATCGTATCCGAACGGCAGTTCTCCGTACTGCCTGTCGAACCTGTGCCCGCACAGGTTGTCCTGTCCCGAGGCGCAGGAACAGTCCCTTCCCCAGTCCCTGAGGGAACGGACGATCTTGTTCAGCTTGTCATCGTTCGTGTATACCGCACCGCCTTCTCCGGTGGTCATGTGATGCGGAGGATAGAAGCTCGAGGTACCTATGTCCCCCACGGTACCGGTGAAGTGCATCTTGCCCCTGTACATGTATTTGGAACCCAGCGCGTCGCAGTTGTCTTCTATCAACCACAGGCCGTTCCTGTCGCAGAAATCTTTAACACGCTCTATGTCGAAGGGGTTGCCCAACGTGTGCGCCAGCATGACCGCCTTCGTCTTTTCGGAAAGCGCCTTTTCCAGCTGGCCGACGTCCACGTTGTACTGAGGTATCTTAACGTCTACGAACACCGGGACCGCCCCATACTGGATTATCGGCGTGACGGTTGTCGGGAACCCGCATGCGACCGTTATGACCTCGTCCCCCGGGCGCACCGCACGCTCTCCCAGCAGCGGAGACGTCAGGGCCATGAAGGCCAGAAGGTTTGCTGACGATCCTGAATTCACAAAGTTACAGTGCCTTACGTTGAGGTAATCAGAAAGCCTTTTTTCGAACTCGTCCGTATATCTGCCTGCGGTGAGCCAGAAATCCAGTGCCGAATCCACAAGGTTGACCATCTCGTCCTTGTCGTACACGCGGGAAGCGTAAGGCACACGTTTTCCTTCGGAGAAGGGCTCTTTTTTATGGTACTTGCCACAGTAATCTTCCACGAGCTTTAATATCTCTTTTCTCGCCCGTTTCTCATCGTTATCGATCATTCATTCACCAGCATATTCTTTGATCTGGTCTTCCATACATCCGACCACGTCTCTGCTGCCCGTCCAGGACCTGGTCCATTCGATGGTCTTTGTGACGGCAGTCCTGATGTTCCATTTCGGAGAACATCCTATCTTTGATTTCAAAAGAGAATTGTCCAGCTTGAGGAACGTCGCCTCGTGGGGCCCATTCTCCTCGAGGCTCTCCCATCTCAGTCCTTCACCCCACATATCGCAGAACATCGTCGCCAGCTCCCCTGTCGTTATGCAGTCGGAGTACTCGGGTCCGATATTGTAGCTTCCGGCCATTGTTATATCTTCGGACTGGCACTTCACTATCTCGAGGTAACCGAACAAAGGTTCCAATACATGCTGATAGGGCCTTATGGAAGAGGGATTACGCAACCTTATCGTCGTTCCGGAACATGCCGCCCTCACACAGTCCGGGACGATGCGTTCGAAAGCGAAGTCCCCTCCTCCGATGACGTTGCCCGCCCTGGCGGTCGATATTGCGCACCTCCCGTCCGCAAAAAAGCTCTTCCTATAACTGCTAGTGATGATATCGGAACAGCTTTTGGAATTGGAATATGGATCGTGCCCGTTTAATGGATCGATCTCTCTGTAACCGTAGTCCCATTCCCTGTTCTCGTATACTTTGTCGGTAGTTACATTGAGAAATGATCTTACGCTGTTGTTGGAACGGACGCACTCAAGGACGTTCACTGTGCCCATAACATTCGTCTCGTATGTGTATCTGGGATCCTTGTAACTGTCCCTGACCAGCGGTTGCGCCGCCATGTGGATCACTATCTCCGGCTTGACGTCAGAAAAGAAATCCTCCATCGATGGAAGGTCACGTACGTCCGCATACTTGGAATGGACGAATGAATCCGCATCGATTATCTCATAGAGACTGGGATCCGTGGGCGGATCGAGAGAATATCCGTACACTTCCGATCCAAACATATCTAAAACCTTGCACAGCCACGATCCCTTGAACCCCGTATGCCCGGTGACCAGGACCCTCTTCCCCTTGAAATAATCGGATAACATTACCAGCTCTTCCACGGCGCTTTTCCTGAATCCCAGAGTTCCTGCAGTTTCTCCTTATCGCGCATGGTGTCCATGCATTGCCAGAAGCCGTCGTGCCTGTACGCCATCAGTTCCCCGTCGGACGCCAGATGCTCGATCGGCCCTCTTTCGAAAATCGTCGAGTCACCTTCGATCATATCTAACACTTCAGGCTCCAATACCATGAAGCCGCCGTTTATCCATCCCGAATCGACGGCGTTCTTCTCCCTGAAAGCGGTGATGGCGTCGCCGTCCATATCCATCATACCAAAACGTCCTTCCGGACGGACTGCCGTTAGTGTAGCCTTCTTTTTATGGTTCTTATGGAAATCGACGACCTTGTCGAGCGGAACGTCGGATACGCCGTCGCCGTATGTCATGCAGAACGTTTCATCACCGATGTGCCTGGATATCCGCTTTATGCGCCCGCCGGTCATAGTGTTGAGACCTGTATCCACTACGGTGACCTTCCACGGTTCCGAATCGTCCCTGTGGGACGTCACGTAACCGCCGTTTGTGAAATCGAAAGTCATATCGCTGCAACGCATGGCGTAATCTCTGAAATATTCCTTGATCATGTGCTGTTTGTAACCCGCACATATCACGAAATCAGTGATCCCATATGATGTGTACATCTTCATGATGTGCCACAGGATCGGCTGTTCGCCGATCTCTATCATAGGTTTCGGCCTGAGATGGCTTTCCTCCGAAATCCTGGTCCCGAATCCTCCGGCAAGTATTACTGCCTTCATTTCAACCAGGTGTGATTCAGTGTGGCATATTATATGATTTCCCAGGCGTGGGAATGTTGACGAGGGACCATTAAGCGTCCAGAAGAATGTTGACCAGACGGACAAATTACATTAACCTAATGAATCCGCGAAAAACGATTAATTTTTACATCCTAATTTCATAATTATCGCAAGTCTTTCGATGTTTCTCAAGGTGTGCCATGTAAAACCATGAAACTGGAATTCTCAGATATTTTGTAGATTCTTCAAGCTCGAATGCAGCAGGAATTTGACACCATCGGAGGTGTTCTCGATCTACCGCAGACGCGATACGGTGGAGAAGTTCATGGACTCGCTGAAGAACCATATGGACCTCGGGCCGATGCGCGTATGGTCGGAGAACAGCGTGAAAGGTACCCTTTGCTGTGTTTTCTCGCCCAAGTCATCGTCTCCATGGTGCGGCATGAGATGCCGGAACCGAGGAAGCGTTCGACGAGATTCATCATCGATTCCCTGCAGAATTTGACAGTTACCTATGTTCACGACCGCAAGCAGGCAACGAGGCACATATATTCGAACTTCGAGCCCCCAACTCACGTATTCTCAGGGACATAGGGGTCGTTTCGGTGTTCACGGGGGCTGAAACCCCCCGAGAAGACCGATAACGACACGAAAAACATGACAGAAAATGCAGGGTGATCAGCAGAGGCTCAAGTGTCAAATTCATGCAAACTCAGGATCAAGTGTCGAGCTCGGGTTACAAAAAAATAGGGTATTCTGAACAATGGAATTGTCTTCACTTATTATGACAAAATTTCGACCTCGAGAGGAATTCCTTATACTCGGATACAATTCAAATTTGACACCATTTGAGCATTACAATGTATCGCAGAAGGGCACTGCGAATAAGCTCACGAGATAGTTAAAAATCATATCCTATCAAACTACTAAGAGTTTGGTCTGTAACAATTTAAAGGCTCCTCTGCTATGTTTTTGTTCGAATTATCGTCTCCGTGATGTATTATTTGGCTCTGGAATCTAAGAGAATTATATGGACTTCATCTAGATATTCGAAAATCTATGAAGGATACTTAAATAGTACAATCGGTAAGCAAGAACAACGTAAAATCCTCCACGTATTTAACGAACCGAATAAAAAAAAGAAATGCCCCAGAGTAGAAAAAAGGGAGACACTACATCTGATTATTTATCAGAAGATAGCAGGTTCCTCATTGAAGTCCAATCGCTATCTTACATAGATGCTACAAAGGGTTGCAATAATCACTTCATAAGTGGCATAAAAAGGCAATTAAACATTGTATCGAAAAGAGGGATTCTTCCCATTATGATTACATTCGCATAGCAGGATTGGTTGTTTCTTACCTTGGCGGTTTTTGCAATGATGTTTTGATTGCGAATATAACGGGTAATGACAGCAGCATCGACATCGGATCTGTTGTCACGGATTATAAGAATTGGAACAGCGACAGGGTCGATGCGATAGCTATTTTTATCGAAGGGGCCCCACCTCTAGTGGTAGTGATGATAAAATAAATGATATTAGTATTGTCCTTTGCAAAAAAACAGTGGAATTAAATCAGAGATTTTTAATGATCGTTGCAAATTAATATGGATTTAATTATAAGAAGCTATAATTCTAGAATAAAGGGCACAAGTTTAAGCAATTTTTTGAAACTGTTTCTATTTATAAAACGCTCATATGCCACATATTAAACAGTGGCTTTATGAAAAGCTGGCCATATT
Organism: Methanomassiliicoccaceae archaeon UBA421; assembly: GCA_002498365.1. Taxonomy (GTDB): domain Archaea; phylum Thermoplasmatota; class Thermoplasmata; order Methanomassiliicoccales; family Methanomethylophilaceae; genus VadinCA11. The sequence continues at coordinate 252,929 of DAHB01000005.1, forward strand.
TATCTCTACTGTCCGCCTACTCACAATAATCAGTCTCTCGATTCAAAATTCATTATCCTGTCAAAGTCGAGTAAAATGGGCCCTCCTATTGACTTAATTGAAAGCCGAAAATATCAATCCAACTTTCTTTTAGAATTTGTAATATATGTGCTTTCAGATAATGGTCCTTTATATAATCCTTCATCCAAAAACGTGAAAAACGATTTTTGTTCTTTATTATCATTAGGAATCATAATTTTACCATTATCAATTTTTATGTTGATGCCCAAACCAACAGCCTTATTACAAATCTGTTCAGGAGAATATTTTTCAAGAACTCTCGCTTTGTTTATTTTATAAATTCTGCACCTTGTCGATTGGTTGAGATTTTTAATAAACGAGTCCGTACTATGTGATTCCAATGAAACGAGATTCAAAAATTCATTCACATCTTCATCTGTTGCAATGTTAAAATAATCACTTAAGTCCATTATTTGTTTTGCATTATAAAATGATCTAAATAACAATTCTCTCTCCGAGAGCAAACAATCAATACAGTCGGGTAGTATAAAACCAGCTCCTGTTTCTTCGGTGAATGTATTCTTTGAGAATACTATTCTCTTCTTATTTGTCAAATACATATGGTTATCTAAATGTTGAAATGCGATTCTATCGGTACTTGTTTTCATAAAAATTGCTTTTATGTCCTTACTCATCGAACGTTTTGAGGGGGAATATATTTCCACTGACAAGGGTTGTTCAATAGCTTCTTTTATTCTATCAGGCAGAACAAAATCGGATATAATAAAGACCTCATCGGATTCCGTTTTATAATCAGGACAGTACTCCACTTTTGTTTTTTCAATGAGCCTCTCATCTCCCTTTTGAAAATAGTATGACATTGAGTTATTTGCGTTTCTATCCACTGATAGTCGCCGTACTTGCACATCTTCCTTTTCTGTTTTTAGAATCACCATGATTGAAAAATCATATTCAGACATCTTATTACCCCTTGTCAATTAATAAAAATTCATGTACTTCATAAACAGACGTTACTTGATTATTATTTGCTAATTTTTTCTTTGTTATCAACGTGTAATTATGAAGGGCGTCTTTGAGATCTATTGTATAAAAATGATAACCTACTAATCTTAAAATTGGATTTGGAATCGAAGAGTTTGAAAGATACAACGTAGATATTGTTGTAAATAATACTATGGCATATATCCACGCGCCCCCACTTAGCAGTAAAGTTAATGTCGGTATACCATATGCAAACATATATGCATAATATGAGTCATTAGGTGAGATTGATGATATTCTAACTGGCGTTGGAGCCATGTTATTCTTGCTAATACTAAATATTTTATAAAGGATTCCAATTAAAACAACGGATGCTAGTAAATTCATAGATATAATTATTGCATTATAGCCTTCCATGTATGATATCACGGCCGCCAATGCAAATACCGGAGACATAGTGGACACATCATATCCCAATTTTAGCACCTGGCTCCACATATATCAAATTGCCTCCACCATACATATGTCTTTGGCAGTATGATTTACTCCCTATAGAACATTGTCTGATAAATCTTAAATGATTTGTTGAGCAAATGTCCAGCACTTTGAGTAAAAGCCAGAAACACTTATGGAAAACGTGGAAATCTTGTCAACTTGCCTAAACACAATGAATGACTTGTGAGATGAAGGATGATGCCTATCAATAGAGTATACCGTCAAATACTATTCGAAATCCTCTTGCCACGCAAATATATCTCCCATCACGATGCCAGACATCTCGAATTTAATACTGTATTCCGTGTTACTCTTTCGGTTCGCATTACTCAAATTTAATATCATCGATTGTCCGTTTTCATAGGATGCCGTTTTTAGATTGTTCTGTTTTTAACGTATCAATACCACAAATCCCCTTCACATAGATCTGATAGCTGTTGTCCTTGAACTTGCTGATCCGTTCGATGACTTCTTCTTTCGTCACGAACCCGTTTTTCAATGCGATCTCTTCGGGACATCCGACGTTCTTTACAGTCCTGGTCTGAACGTCTTTGATGAAATTCCCAGCTTCCAGCAGCGAATCGAACGTCCCTGCGTCAAGCCATCTCACGTCATCTCCGAGCAGCTTGACCTTCAGCCTGCCTTCTTCCATGTATTTGATATTGAGGTCTGTTATCTCAAGTTCCCCTCTGTCCGAGGGGACCAGCGTCTTGGCCAGTCCGCATGCCTTGCCGTCATAGAAATACAGTCCAACCACGGCGTAGTTCGACTTGGGCTTCTTCGGCTTCTCCTCTATCGATATGGCGTTCATGTCCGCATCGAACTCGACCACCCCGAACCTCTCCGGATCGTCTACGCGATATCCGAACACCGTTGCGCCTTCGTTCTCCTCGATCGCCGATCTTATAAGGGATTGCATCTCCGGGCCGCAGAATATGTTGTCCCCCAGGACCAAGGCCACATCGTCCCCGTCTATCCATTCCTCGGCGATTATGAACGCGTCCGAGATTCCTTTCGGCACGTACTGTATTAGATAGTCGATGTGCACCCCGAACTGGGAGCCGTCGCCCAGGAGCTTCCTGAACTTCGGGTCGTCCTCCTCGTTCGTTATCACGAGTATGTCCCGTATTCCTCCCATCATAAGGTTCGACAATGGATAGTATACCATCGGCTTGTCGTACACGGGGAGCAGGACTTTGGATATGGGCATCGAGACCGGATACAGCCTGGTCCCGGCGCCAGCGGCGAGGATGATGCCTTTCATTGGGATACCTTGCGTCAGACATCGCATCTGGATGTATAATCGTTTACATGAACCGACGTTGGCTATAACATATTCCAATAGAACGTCCGTTTGAAAAGGAAGGGGCCTTCCGGCCCCTTAAGAGATTTAGTCCACGACGCCGGACGGGTCCTTGATGAATCCGTCCTTCATCATCTTCGACGTCAGGTCCCTGGACCTGTTTATCATGAACTCCGCCCTGTCGAAGAGCTCCTGCCTGCTGAGCTTGAGCCTCGCGATGCCTTCCTTCTGCGCCTGCATACCGACGGCCACGGCCTCCAGCGGGAAGACCTCCGTGTCGAACATGCTGGGTATGATGTGCTCCGCCGTCAGTCCCTCCTTGGAGTTCTCCGCGAACTTTGCCAGCTCCCTTGCCGCGGCGAGGCACATGGTGTCGGTGATCGTCTTAGCTCTAACGTCCAGCACACCGCGGAAGATCGCGGGGAAGCCCATGGAGTTGTTGACCTGGTTGGGGAAGTCGGAACGTCCGGTTGCGAAGACCTTCACACCGTGCTCCTTCGCCTCCCAGGGCCAGATCTCCGGGGTCGGATTGGCCGTTGCGAATAGAATCGCGTCGTCCGCCATACCGTCAAGGTATTCCGGAGGGATGGTCCCGGGGCCGGGCTTGGACGCGGCGACTACGATATCGGCGTCCTTGATGGCTTCCTTCATCCCGCCGGTCTTGCCGGCGCCGTTGGTCTTCTCGCACAGCTCCCACTTCTGCCTGAACGTTCCCTTGAGCTCGGTCCTCTGGTTGTTCAGTATCCCGGTCGAGTCGCACACGCACATGTTCTTCGGGTTGACGCCTACGTTCAGGAGCAACCTGGATATCGCTATGGACGCCGCCCCCGCTCCCAGGATCGTGAAGCTGGCGGTCTCCAGCTTCTTGCCTACGAGTTTGAGGGCGTTTATCGCTCCGGCGACCTCTACGGTCGCGGTCCCCTGCTGGTCGTCGTGCCATACGGGGATCTTGCAGTCGTCCCTCAGCGCATCCAGTATGTCGAAGCACTTGGGGTTGGATATGTCTTCGAGGTTGATGCCTCCGAACGAAGGCGCTATGAGACGCACGGTCTCGATGATCTTTTCGGGGTCCTTGGTGTCAAGGCAGATGGGCACGCAGTCCACGCCTCCCAGGTACTTGAACAGCATAGCCTTGCCTTCCATTACGGGCATGGCGGCCTCCGGGCCTATGTCTCCGAGGCCGAGCACCCTCGTACCGTCCGATACGACCGCTACGGTGTTCCACTTGCACGTGAGGTCGTATACCAGCTCCGGGTCCGCGGCTATCTGTTTGCACGGAGCGGCCACTCCGGGCGAGTACCATATGGAAAAGTCGTCGAACGACCTTACGCACGCCTTAGGTACAGTCTCGATCTTTCCTCCGTAGAACTTGTGGAGGATCTTTGCATCCTCTCCCGGCTTGTTGGCCTTCGCAAGCTTCTCCTCAACGCTTAGCTCCTTCTTGTCTGACATTATCCTTCCTCGTTGACGCCTTTTTTACGAAAATCGTAGAATTTATGCGAATTGTAAGAAAGGGAACTGATTAATCCTATATATAAATAACCGGTCACTGCTGTTTTTCGAAGAAAGGACTGGGCACACTGCTCCGAGATTCGAATCGGTCGCGCTCGACCGGGTCCGCGAACGTATCGCGCCTGTCTTCGGCATATGTCTTACTTCGGGCCTTGTCCCCTGCGCGCCGGCGGGGGCGCTCCTGGATGGTCACCTCATAGGCGGCGTCTCCCCTTGTCCCCTGCGCGCCGGCGGGGGCGGCCATGAATGCCATATTGGCTGCATTCGTCGTGCGAACACGGCATAAGCAAGGGTTCCGTGAAAATATTCTTGCGGACCGTGGGAATCCTGTGTATGTCCCGACAGTCCGGCGCACATGGGCGATGACGAGGTCCCGTAAACCGGAACGCCTTCGAATATGTCATACAGTCGTTGAAATACCGCAAGGTGCGTATCGACAGAGACCGACGATCATCATGACAAAGGCGATATATGCCGGCCTATATGCCTCATGGAGGCCCCCGGGACCCCGGACTCCTTCGCGTATGCTTCCCATTCAGAAGCTGTCGAAAGAGTGAGGTCTATGATGTCTGCGGCGTCCCGGATGTTCATCTCGTGAGCGACGTCCGTCATGTCCTGCCTCAGGATGTGCTCGAGCTTCCCGTTAACGGACATCTGGTGTCTCCGCAGCCAATAGTTGTCGCCGTCGAACGCGAACGTCAGGTCGTAGGCGGGCGCAAGCCTCCATCTGCCGTCTTTGCCCATCAGGAAAGATATGTTCTTTGTATGGTCGTCGTTGTTCCTCATGGTCACGTTGAAGACCATCCTCCTGAAAAGCTGCTCCATGTCGGCATAGGGCGCATCGAGCTTCCGCATTGTGCTGAAAACGTTCTCGTAACCGTATTTCCCCGGGACCTTAAAATCGTAGTGGGCGAGGGCGCACAGCGTCTGCATGTGCACCTTCTCGTCTCCCATGCGGTCGAAGCGTTTCGTAAGAAAATGAGCTTTTTCCCCTGTTCCGATAAGACGGCACTCCGACATCTCGATGCCGCAGTCCTTCGCCATTCTGTAATACGCATGCTCTATCCTGCCGTATCCCTTTCTTGCGCTGCCGGACTCCGTATCGAACTTGATGATCCAGTGCGTGTAGCCGGCAGGCAGACCTACCTGACCGGACCTGATCCCCATGGTGGACTCGTCGAACCCTATGACGGCCTTCGCCCTGGCGCCGCCGGCCGAGGTCCCGATGCTTATGAGTTCCTGCAGGCCTTCATCGGAGAGGTCTGCAGAGAATTTCTTCTTGTCATCGAGCACCTCCGCCGCCAGATCGGAAAGCAGATCGATGTCCATCATCTCGTCCTTGTATCCCGTCCTGACCATCGGCTCGTATTCTAGGGCCCCCATCCCTCTGCTTCCTATGTAGCAGAGCCTGTCGAGGGGGGTGAAGTCCTCCTGCCTTATGCCGTTCCGGCGCATCCAGATGTCGATGAGCGAACTTCCGTAGCTGTCGGGGAGCGAATCGGCCAGCATGCCGGGCAGGCCCTGGAACGTCTCGCGGCCGAGCGAATCGAACGTGTAGATCCCGGAAGACCGGGGCATTACCGCCGGCGATACGTCGTAACCTCCTCTGATGAATGACGGAACATACTGGAACGAGGCGCACTGCCTTCTGTCATCCCATGCCGCGAACCCTACGGTCTCGCCCCACAGCCTGACCTCCGTTGCCGTCTGCCGCCTCATCCTTTCCCGCCCTTTCTTCCGGTGGCTCGTTCGGGAGCCTTACCCTTCAGCTTCGCGAGCATCACGGGGCTTATCTGTTCATCCTCCATCATGAAATCTATGCGGTCGAGGAGTTTGAGGCCCCTCATAATCGAGATCATGTTGATAAGCGTGATGTTCTTTCCGTTCTCCGCATCGCTTATCGTCTTCTTGTGAACTCCCGTTATATTCTGCAGCTCTTCCTGGGTGATGTTCCTATTCAGTCTTTCCCTGCGCAGGTAGCGACCTATTTTTCTAAGTATCTCAGTGTCCGAAAGCCCGTACATCTCCGACAGCATCGGATGTCTTTAGTGCATGATAGTAGATAATCTTTTTTATTTAAATAACATAAAGGTTATGTTATATTCAATATTTGATTTTAATTAACATATATGTTATTTTAAATTATATACCATACTTTTGAAATTACTAGAGATATTAATAATAACTTCACGTCATGTCGAGACCGTGTCCCGGACACATGATCTTAAGATTAGGCCCGAATATTTTTCAGCCGTATCAGGGGGGACTAAGCAATTCGAGCTTCGCCGAGACGACCGAGGATTCTGTATTGGCGATGTTTTGCTTTTACGAGAATGGAATGAAAGCGGATACTCCGGCCGTACGGTAACATGCGATGTAAAGTATATCTTAAGAGGGCACACGGGACTGGATGACGATTACATAATAATGGGAATAGCCCTGAGACCATAATCATATGTACGCAAAAGATTGGGGCGCGTGGAGGATCCCATATTCCTCCAGTGGCCTGGGTTCTTTGAAAATTGTAATCTTTCCTAATTCGTATGCGATGGCCCGGTTCGAATCCCGGTAATAGCGATCATAGAATTCTTTTTCTATGCCTGCCCACTCGTGTGTAACCGCCCATAGGGCTTCAGGACTGCTGTCCAGAACGTTCTTTACCGACGCACTTGCAACAACCTTCATGACCGGACTCGTGGAATATATCAGTATTTCACAAATTGGCTCCTTGCATCTTACTTTTCTGAACTCATATTTTTTGGTTCCGTTAAGAATATTGCTTACATGTTCAGGATTAATTGACAATAATATCTTTCTCATTTTTTCCACCCATTTTCATTATTTTTATGACCTGGTCTGCATTTAATTTTACACCGTATGGGTGCCCTTCGAACAATCCTTCCTCTTTTAACTTATAATGTGCCACATTGTTTCCGGCACCGAAGTAACCATTGTAAAGCAGTGTCAGAGCGTAGACGTTCTTTTTTTCATACATTTTAAAAATCTCTTCTTCTGGGAGGACGGTCTTATTTCCTAAATACTCTATGAATTCAGAATACCTAATAAGCCATAGGTTGCTCCACTTCTCGATAAACAGTAAGAAATAGTGGCTAGAAAATATATTGCATTTTTAAAAAAAATATTCATATTTGAAACACGACCGACCTCATCGATGTACCGTGACCCGTCCCTGGGTCAGAGTGCATCGCTGTATCAAGATGCCATTGGAAAGATGTAAATCGGCAGACTCGTATTGACGGACGTGGACACCGTACGCGCCGCCAGATACCCTTTCCTGAGAGACTCGTCCAAACTGGCGGAGGACAACGGAGCCGACGTAGAATCGCTTGTGTCCTCCGAATCGTACGCACAGGCAAGGTCTAGAGGAATGGAACGGGTCCTGGACGCCCTGGAGAACAGCGAAGTCTCTTACAGGCCTCTCATGAGCGACTTCGACCGCCTCATGGAGATCATGTCCTACCCCTATTCCAGGATCATAGTCTCGTGCATAAACGACCGGTTTTTGACGAAACGTTACGCCCTTGCCGAGTCCGTGAGGATGAACAGGCTGCTGGGTTCCGACGAAAATAAGACAGTAGCGTTCGTCGCCAACGAACTGGGCGTCAACGCTTCGGCGGACGGGAACGGCCTGAGGATGCACTTCGGCGACTATCTGCGGTTCTCCACCAGAATAAAAAGTCCCGAATGGAAGCTCATCAACACCGAGGTCCACGACGGCTACGTCATTCTGGCCAAAGAGAAGTTCGACCGGGTGTTGCAGAACGCCCTGCAGGACAGGATAGAATCGGAGCTCCCTCTCCCTGTGCCGGAAAGGTTCGTTTCATCTATGAGGCCGGACATCGACCATATCTCGGTAGTCCTATCGGAAACTAAGAACCGGTACAGCCCCACCGGCGGAGGGCCTGTGGATCTTGACTTCATGCCTCCGTGCATGAAGTCCATCCTTTCGCAGGCGCATAACGGTATGAACCTGCCCCACAGCGCCAGGTTCGCCCTCGTCTCGTTCCTTCACGCCCTGGGCATGGACTCGACGCAGATATTGGCCCTTTTCGCCCAGTCTCCGGACTTCGACGAATCCAAGTCGTCCTATCAGATAAGGCACATAACCGGCGAGCTGTCCGGGACGGAGGGATATACTCCTCCGGAATGCTCCACCATGAAGACCAACGGCATATGCTTCAACGACGACAACCTGTGCAGGAGCGAGCACATGAACCATCCTCTGACGTACTATCGCGTCAAGTCCGGAACTTCGCGCAGACAGGAATGATTCGGAATACGTTCAGTCCTTTCCGTCCTCTCTGTTCATCGCTCTCCATGTGATGACCGCCCTCTGTATAGCAGTGGCGTTGCCCAATATCGCGAAGTACAGTACCATGACCTCCATCCATGTTATCGAGAACGTGCCTATCTGTATCGCTCCGTATCCTACGTAAAGCATTACGAACTGTATTATCGGGAAAAGCGTCGAAAGTACGACGCGGTCCGCACGTCCCAGCAGTCCCGAGTAAAGACGCGGGGCGCCGACGGCCTGGGCCTGCGTCCCCATGTACGAGGTCAGAAGCACGCCGACTAGTGCCAGCAGTCCGAGGTACGGGTTGCACCATCCGCTTACGGCGACACCGCCGATCATGAGCACGTCGGCATATCGGTCAAAAACGTGGTCCAGATAGTCTCCGCGTCTGGAGGCTTTGCCGGCAAGCTTGGCGACCTTGCCGTCCAATGCGTCGAAATAGCCGGAAACTATCACCACCAAAGCGCCCAGCAGGAGCAGGTATTCATAGTGCCAGCTGTAGTAAAGCACTATTCCTGCCGCTAGCGCAAGAATGAGCCCCGCCCAAGAAATATAGTTGGGGTTTACCTTTATCAGCTTTTTAGCCACCGGCGTCAGCGCGAAATCGACCTTGTCCCTCTGTCCGTCTAGAACCATCTTTCCATACCTCCTGTCCAATCGGTTTTCCCCGGAAGATACGGCTCGACCTTCCCGTCGGATATCTCCAGCACCGAGTCTGCGAGCTCTCCCGATGTGCGGGAAGTGCTGTCGAGTTCATAAACGGGTATGTCCGAAGAGTCTGCTTCGCATAATATAACGTCAAGGATCTCCGCCTGTACGTTCTCTTTGACCTTTTCTTCCCCGTAACCTCTCTCCGCGAGCCTCGCGGCCAGCACGTCCGGGTCGCATCTGATCACGATCACCGCCGAACAGGTGAGGAAGTGGGAGAGATGCCCCTCCGCGTAGTAGGTCTCCGGCAATACTGAGAATTCTTCCAGCGCCGCGTCCAGTTCCTCCGTCTCGACGTCGTATGTGCCCATCTCCCCGTCGTACTCGCCCAGAAGCCCGTTCTCCCGGATGAAATCGCTAAGGAATATCACGTTCATTTTGCGAAGTGCCAGCTCCTTCCCGAGCTCCGTCTTCCCCGTTCCGGGGGTCCCCGTTATTGCTATTATCATCTCATGCCTTCGGAAGATAGTTCTTTGCTCTCTCCAGCGCCTGCTCCCATGTCGGTATATTCGACATCGCGCCCTTCTTCTCCACCGTGAACGAAGCGACGGCGGAGCCCATCACCAGAGAGTCCCTGATGCTCATGCCGTGGTACAGCCCTGCGTAGAATCCCGCTCTGTACGAATCCCCCGCGCCGGTGGCGTCGGCCTCCTTGCCGCCTTTCACCAGAGGCACGTTGAACTCTTGGCCGTCGTGATATGCCGTGCTTCCCTCCCTCCCCTTGGTGCAAACGGTCAGTTCCTTGCCGGTATCGCCTATGGAATCGATCCCCAGGTGCCTGATCACCGAGTCGGCCTCGTACCTGTTGCAGAAAAGATAGTCCGCATAGTTCATGGCCTCCGGGAGATTGACGGAGTTCCAGAGACGATGTACTTCCTGGGCCGGGTCGATGGCTATCTTCATCCCCGCGCTGTGCACGGCCTTCATTATCGAGATATAGTACTGCGGCTCGCCCGTGCAGAAGTGGACGTATTTCGACTGGGACGCCATCTTCGTCATCCTGACGCCTATCTGGGCGGCGTAGCCCTGGGGGCCCTGGAAGAACAGGACCTTCTGGTCCAGGTTGGAGTCGTTGACCACTATGGCCGTGGACGTCTCCCATCCCTCGACGGTGATGAACTCGTCCATTATGACCCCCGAGTCCTCGATGAATTTACGGTACTCGGCCGGCAGGTCCTTGCCCACGAGGGTGCACAGGGCGGTCGGCACGCCCAGCTTCGCCGCCGTTACGGCTATGTTCGTTCCGGTGCCGCCCAGAAACGTCTTCTTGGACGTTATGTCGACGGTGGTGTTCAGCTTTGGGAAGTCCTCCACCGTCATTATGCTGTCCACCGTGACGTGGCCGTAGACGGTGAGGAACGGTTTCATTGGGTGCCTGCCTCCCATCCGCCCAGATATGATATCTGGTCGTCGGTGAGCTTGTCTATCTTCACTCCCATGGATTTTAGCTTCGTCTCCGCGATGATCTTGTCGATCTTGTATGGCACGGAGTACACGCGGTCGTCCATCATCCCATGGTTCTCGACCAGGTGCTCGATGCTGAGCGCCTGTACGGCGAAGCTCATGTCCATGATCTCTGCGGGGTGTCCCTGTCCGGCGGCCAGGTTCATGAGCCTTCCTTCGGATATCAGGTACAGACGGCGGCCGTCCGCCATGACGTACTCTTCGATATGCTCCCTGACCCTCTCCTTTGAGACCGCCATCTTTTCCAGGTCGGCCTTGTTGATCTCGTTGTCGAAATGACCCACGTTGCCCATTACGCAGCCGTCCTTCATGTTCTTGAAGTCCTTCTCGCTCAGGATTCCGTTGCATCCGGTGACCGTCATCACTATGTCGGCCGTCTTCACGGCGTCGGCCATCCTCTTCACCTCGAAGCCGTCCATCTTGGCCTCGATGGCCTTTATCGGGTCCACTTCGGTGACGGTGACCAGGGCGCCCATGCCCTTGGCTCTCATCGCCACGCCTTTACCGCACCATCCGTAGCCGGCGACCACGAGGTTCTTGCCGGCGACTATCAGGTTGGTGGCCACCATCCATCCCTCGAAGGCCGACTGTCCGGTACCGTAGCGGTTGTCGAAAAGGAACTTCATCTTTGCATCGTTCACTGCGATGACGGGAAACTCCAGTTTCCCCTCCTTCTCCATCGCCCTGACACGAAGTACACCGGTGGTCGTCTCCTCGTTGGCCCCCTTCACGTTCCTCAGAACGTCCCTGCGGGTCGTGTGGAGCATCGCTATCAGATCGGCGCCGTCGTCGATGACGTAGTCGGGGCCCATGTTAAGCACGCTGTTCAGGTTGGTGCAGTATTCGTTGTACGTCTCCCCTTTCCTCGCATATACGTTCAGACCGTATTCTTCCTTGAGCGCCATCGCCACCGAGTTGTCCGTCGAAAGAGGGTTGCAGCTTGCCAGCCTTATATCCGCCCCGGCTTCCGCCAGCGATATAGCCAGTATGCCTGTTTTCGCCTCGGTGTGGAGGGCCATTCCAATCTTGAGGCCCTTCAGGGGCCGCTCGTCCGCAAAGCGCTTCCTCAGCGCTTTCATCACCGGCATGTGGTCCTCTGCCCAGTGGAGTTTCAATATACCTTGCTTGATCTCGTCCATTTCACTCGCCTTCCTCAAATTCTTCCATCAGCGCGCCGCATATCGAAAGTACCGTTTCCCTGCGTACCGCGCGATTATCGTAATCTCTTTTTATTTCTGCGATCTGGCTCTTTTGTCCTTTGAGCTCTGCCGCAAACCCTATCATGTTCTCCAGTGCCCTGTTCATCTCGTCGGATATGGAGACGGTCGCCGTTTTCGACGTCCGCGACAGCGGGTTCAAATCTATGGATATGACGGTCTTGCCCATGGCCGCCAGGGCCTCTGCCCTGTCGCCGTCCTCTATGGGCACCAGTATGACGTCGCTGTCGAATATCCCCTCCCTGGTGCAGAGTGCGCGGTCGGACGTCAGGCCGGGGATCCTTGCGTCGGGGCCCCGTCCCAGAACCATCTCGGCGCCTTCCGACTCCATGTAGCCGATGATCAGGTCCATCCTCTCTTCGGTCCTGTGGAAGATGTTGACCTCTATCTTTGCGCCAACCTCTTCGGCTAGGGCGATCAGTTCTTTCGCACCAAGGGCCGCCGCGTTCCCGTTCACGCACACTATAGGGTTCGAAGCGCTCAGCAGAAATGCGGCCGCGGCCTTCTCGGCCTTGAGCGCTGGCACTGTGGACCTCTCGCCCATCAGATAATCGAAGGCCTCTCCCCTCCCATGGGATATTAGGCCTGTGGGGCTCACGATGCCGCGTGCGACCATGTCCGCCAGCTTCTCGCGGGTCATAAGCGACCTGTATCTGGGATGGTCTTTGGGAACCGTCATGGACGAACAACTGCAATCAGTGATTTAATGACTATCGTTAAGTATTTTCTTCGAATAACGGGAGTTCATGCCTGATGTGCGCATCGTGCTCGTGGGACCGAAGTTCGAGGGAAACGTAGGTGCAATAGCCAGATTGATGGCCAACTTCGATTTTGACGACCTCTGCTTGGTCAATCCGTGCGAGATCGGCGATGATGCGTATAGGCGGGCCAAACATGGCTCCCATATCCTGGAGGGCGCCAAGACCTTCGGTTCGCTGAGGGAGGCCCTGGACGGATGCTTCCTGGTGGCGGGGACCAGCGGCACCATAACCAAAGGGGCGGCGAACTACGGCCGCATACCTATGCCTCCGGAGAAATTCGCCGAAAGCGTGAAGGATTACGGGGAGAAGATAGCCCTTGTTCTGGGAAGGGAGGACATAGGCCTGTTCCAGGAAGAGCTGGACCGCTGCGACGTGTTCGTGAACATACCTTCCAGCGAGACGTATCCGACCCTGAACCTTTCCCACGCCGCCGGCATAATATTGTACGAGCTCTTCGGGACGTGCCACACGACGCCGAGCCCCGAGCCCGCCGACATACGCGAGAAGGAACTGATGTTCCGGTTCTTCGAGGACCTGCTGGACTCGATAGATTATCCAGAGGTGAGAAGGGAACGCACCGCCCTGATGTTCAGGAAGATGATGGGACGTTCCATTCCGACCAAATACGAATACAACACGATAATGGGCGTTTTCGGAGATGCGGCCAAGGGCCTCAGGGACGGAAAGGGACGGGAATAAAGACCATCGTCCCCTGACGGCCGCTCTCCACTATCTCGGGCATGATGCCCGTCATGGAACATACTTCGTCGGAGACCGCTTCCCTCGCACGGTAAGTGACACTGTCGGCGTGTATCACGGCCTTTCCGTAGGCCGGGTCCGTGCCCGATAGGGGATTCCTCAGGGCCTCCGGCACATTCTCGTCCGGCGCTCCTCCGCGCAACTGCGTGACCGTGTATGCCTTCTCGGTGAAGATGCTGAAGAAGGGCCCTTCCATGATTTCGGCGATACGGCAGATCGTCTCCCTCGCTATCATGTCTGCGGCGGCGATGACCTCTTCGAACGACGACGAGGGGTCTCTGGCGGCGACGAGGTCCAGGTCTATCCTCACGACCCTGTCGGCATGTCCCATCAGCTCCGCGAGGGATCCGTACGCCTTTTTCTCCCGTCCCTCGAACTCCATGGGCGCGCATATTACTGAGACGGTACGTGCGTGCGCCGCACGGGAGCGCTCGGCCAGCAGCGGGGCCATGCCTGTCCCGGTGCCGCCCCCGAGTCCTGCGGCGATTATGACGTTACCGTATCCGGAGACCATATCGTCGATCTTCCCGGCGTAGTCTTCCGCCAGGGCACGGCCCACCGAGCTATCGCCCCTGCATCCTTTGATGTTTTCCGGCACCATAGGGATGTCGCTTTCGGAATCGGTGTTGATGAACGCCACGTCGATGCCGTCCGCCGCTATGCCGCGGACGATGTTGCTTCCGGCGCCGCCGCATCCCACCGCGAGAGTCTTCAATCCCTGTCCTCCGGGCGCATCTTGGACCTGATGTACTCGGTGACGGCGTTCCGCACCGCATCGTCCATGGATACCGCATCGCCCTCTTTGACCAGGTTCTCCAGCTCCGTGGCCCTCTTCTTCGGGATCTCGACCAGAATCTTCGATATGTTGTCTGGCGTGAACCTTATCGATATGAAATCTTCGATCGCTTCGCGCAATATTTCTGAAAGATTCTGATACTCGCCGCTGTCGACCAGCGTCCTCAAAACGGCCAAGGTGTCCGAACTGAGCCTTACGGTAACTCTTTCGGTAGATTCCATCGGAACGTCAGACCCCATATGTGAAAATAAAGAAATTAGATGTAAAAGGTTTGTGTTGTCAGTCCTCCGTGCCCGTATTCATCCGAAAAGGGCGCTGAGACCGGCTGCAGCCTCTTCCTCGCTGACTGCTTCCTCTTCCTCTTCTTCCTTCTCCTTTGCAGGTTCGTTGGAAGCGGCGGCGGGGGCGGCGGCGGCCGCGGGTGCGGCTGCTGCTACGGAGGCGTTAGCGATTGCCTCCTTTATATCGACCCCATCGAGAGAAGCGATCAGAGCCTTGATCTTGGCTGCATTCGCCTCGACACCTGCGGCGCTGAGGATACCGGAGACCGCGTCTTCGGTAATGTCTTTGCCTGCAGAGTAGAGCACCATTGCGCTGTAGATATACTCCATATTTTTCATCTCCTTAATTTAGCCGAACAAGCTGAACATTCCGGAAGCCGCGTTATCCTCGGCCTCCTGTTCGCTGATCTCTTCGCTGTTCTCGTCCCCTTTCTCATCGGCTTTGCTGGGCTCTGCTGTTGCAGTCGGTACCGATGCGGCGGCGGCATTCAGCCTTGCGGTGATGCGTTCGTCCTGGTATCCTGCTGCCGAGGCTATGGCAAGCATCTGCCTGTCTGCCCTGGCCATGAGCGCTCCGATGTTGTCTTTGGTTGGGATTGCGGCTTCTACCGAGAGGGCCATCGCCTCCCTGTACGCCTTCGCGACAAGCGCTCCGATCGTCTGGTCTGTGACGTAGGCGATGTCGATCGCAAGTGCGCGTGCGTTGTAGATTGCCGCGGCGAACATTCCGTTATAGTAACCATCGGGTATAGCCAGTACGTCCCTGTGGTATACGACTCCGTCCTCGTAGGCGGCCCTGAGGTCCATTCCTACGATCATCGGAAGTATTCCAAGCTTGGGTAGCATGACCGCGACCGGTCCGGAGATTGGTTCTCCTTGTTTGACCAGGGTCGTTTCCTTCTTGATCACTATTTTTCCCGCGTCGATGGATGCGGGAAGGCCTATCTTCTGAAGTTCTCCGATGATCGGACCGGGGCCGAACGGAGTGGGCCCTTTCGGGACCACTATGTCGATCGGTGCATCCTGACCCGCTTTCGCGGGGGCTGCGGTCATGGTCGCATCAAGCTGTTTGAAGAGCTTGAAGGGGTCCTTGTCGGTGGCTATAAGAGCGCACTGACCGTGGACCGCGTCCAAAAGTCCCTCCAGCCCGGGCTTCTTCTTCGCCGCCTCTTGGATGGCCAGGAACATAAGCTTGTTCTTGGTCATCTTGAGGTACGCGTGACCCCTGAGCTGGGCCCTCATGCCCTGGATCTGCTGCCCGGCGATACCGTGCACGTCGACAACCGCGACGACAGGGTACTCGAGCATTCCTTCCACGAGCTTGTTCACCAGATCCTTCTTCCATGCTGCGACGTGTGCCATCTTAGACCTCCTCACATCACCTTCTCCGACGGTCCCATCGAGGTCTTTACGTAGGCGGACGCGATGTTGTGCTTACCTTTCTCAAGGCGGCCCTCGACGCGTCCCAGGATGACGTCGATGTTATCGGCGATGTCCTGAGCCTTCATATCGACCGTTCCGACGGGTACGTGGAAGGTCTTTCTGTCTTTCGTTCTGATGGTCGCAGTCCTGCGGAGCTGGTCGATCATCACGGTCGGGTCTGCACCCGGCGCGATGGGCTTCGGCATCTTTCCGCGCGGGCCGAGAACGGTACCCAATCTCTTACCGACGACCGCCATCAACGGCGCTTCGGCGATGAAGTAATCGATACTGTTCGCGACCTTCTTGGCCTGCTTCTTGTCGTCTGCGAGGGCTCCGAGTTCGTCGGGGCTGATCACAAGATCGGCAACGTCTTTGGCTTTCAAGGCTAGTTCGCCGCCACCAATAACACAGATCTTGAGGATCTTCCCGCGGCCGGCCGGAAGGACGATGTCCTCCTGGATACGGTTCTTCGGGATAGAAAGGTCAACATCTCTGAGATTGATGGCCAACTCAACCGTTTCGACAAAATTGCGCTTCTTTGCACTCTCGAGTGCCTTCTGCACAGCTGTTACGGTTGGTTTTTCTGCCAATACAATTCCTCCTTGTAGTAATAGCGGGCTGGTACCCTCCTACAAGCAGTTTGGCTAATCTATGACCTGTATATAAGTTTTCTTGATGTCAGCGCAGTTCGTCGTCCAAACTGTCCTTGATCTGCTTGAGATTGATGGCATTCATGAAGAAGCTTATGTCGGAACGCAGCAGCTCCCGCAGGGCCGTCAGGCACGCCGCGTAGACCAGCAGGCCCAGCAACGACACGGAGGCCACCTCCAACAATCCTGTTATTTCGAAGGCCGTGTCCACGGCCACAAGGACCGCCGCCGTCACGGCCAGGGAGAGAAGGTGCTTCCATATGTTCTTGTAAGGCCTTATACCGGTGGCGCGTCTGACGTAGTACAAGAGGACTACCGTCAGCACGACGTATCCGATGGCCAGGGAAATGGCGGCACCCACTCCGTACAGGCCGTCCCAGGGCAGTATGCCCGTGTTCGGGATCAAGAGCACGAACATGGACGCGACCACCGCGGCGTACACAATGGAGGCCTTGGTGTATAGCGCGGCCCTGTTGGAAGCATAAAGCACCTGGGTCAGGGTCCCGGCCAGGACCCTCAGGGTCATCGTGACCGACAGTATCGAAAGTATGGTCCCGGCCTTGGAGTATCCCGCACCGAACAGGACGCCGCCGATCTCCTCTCCGAATACCATCAGGACCACCATGACCGGGAAGAGGAACATCATGAGATACTTCTGGGACATCCATATCAGGCCCTCCATCTTCGAAGGCGTCCTGACCGTTTCGGGTTTGGAGAGCTGCGGAAGGATGACGTTGTTCAGAGAGCCGCCCAGAGAGATGAAGACGAAGGCCACTCCCATCGCCGCGGTGTAATAGCCCACTTCGAGAGTGCTTCCCGACAGCCCGATCATGACCTTGTCCACGAAATCGAGCACAGTCAGGAACAGAGAGGATATTATCAGGGGCGCGGCGAAGCTCAGGTATTCGCGGAACATCGTGGGGCGGACCAGACGTATCTTCAGATTCCGGGCGAGGACCAGCGCCACAGACGCCGAGGCCACTATCCCGATCATGTAAGCGGAGCTCAGGACGGCCGCCGACACCTGCATGAGCGCCAGCGATATCAGTATCGCGGACCTGATTATCGCGTCGGCCATGTTGACTATCGAGCTTTTACCGCTTTCCAGGCGCCCGTCGAACGTGGCGGTAAGGGCGTTCTGTATGTCCCAGATGGCGTAATATGCGACGAATATCAGAACGACGGTGGCCAGACCCCTGTCTATCGTCCCGTCGTATATTCCCACGGCAAGGGATACTATGGTCAGAACGACCATCAGCGACGTCAGCGAGATCCGGATGGCCAGATATGTGGAGAAGCACTTGTCCTGGTTCCTGCCCGATGCTATGAAACGTATGTGCGCGGTCTCGAAACCGAGGCCGACCACGGCGTTGAACATGGCCACGAACGCCCAGCCCCACATCATGGACCCGTATTCCAGGCCCACGTAGCGGGTCATGAACATCAGGGAAAGGAAGGATGCGACGGCGGAAACGACGTTGGAAACGACCTTCATCATGTATTTGTGTACGAGCATGGCTCCGCCCTCGCCGGTGCGTATAAGAAGGGGGCAGTGCCCCCTTCAATGGTTTTCAGAACTTGTCGTCGTAAAGGCCGGCCTTGACGTCCTTCTGGAACGTCTTTCCGTCCTTTCCGTCGATGGTTACGCCGACGGAGATGCAGTTCCCTGCGACCTCCATCACGCGGGCCTTGTGGTCCGCGCCGAGAAGGTCGTCGTGCTTCATGTCGGCGATCTTCTTCGCCTGGTCGAGGGTGAGGTTGCCCACCTTCTCGGTCCTGGCGTTGTGCGCCCCGCTGGCGACGCCCAGCTCAGACTTTATGAGCGCGGACATCGGTGGGGTCCCTACCTTTATGTCGAACGACTTATCGTCGTTGATCAGTATCTTCACGGGGACTTTCATTCCCGAGAAGGCTTTCGTTTTCTCGTTGATCTTTGCGATAACCTGGCCGATGTTGACCCCTTTCGGCCCCAGTGCGGGGCCGAGAGGAGGTCCTGCGGAGGCCCTGCCCCCGTCAATCAATGCCTCAACAGTATCTACCATTGTTCATCTCTCCTTGTCTATGACTCTAACGCTGTCGCCTTTCACCGTCACGGGGATCGGGACCATGGCCTCGATCAGCTCGACGGTGATCTCTTCTTTACCTTCATCTATGTGCTGAACCCTTGCCTTCTCGCCCTTGAACGGTCCGTTCACCAGTTCGACGATGTCGCCTTCGGTGATGCCGACGACCGCCGACACGGGCGTGAGGTAGTGATTGATCTCATCCAAAGATGTCTCTCCGGGAATGAACGAGTACGCCTTCCTGATATCCCTGATCTTCTCGCGGAGACGGTCGGTGTTCATGCCTTCCACGAACACGTATCCCCTGAGACCGGCCGGGCTCAGAATTGCGTATATGTCCTTCTCGCCCAGGTTCGCCTTGGCCGCCAGGCTGTCTGCGGCCGACCTCTCCTGGTCCATCTGTGTCTTGAGTATCATAACCGACTGGATCGCAGAGGCGTTGAACTCCATCGAGTCCCTCGCCCCTCCGCATTCGGCTTTGACTGTGATAGCGACCTCGTCGCCGTACCTGGCCCCTTTGGGGCATTCCGCATGGAGGACAAGCTCCTTGTCCCTCTTGCCGGGCACCTCGACCGCAATGTCGTTCCTGCTGCGGTAGCTGCTCCACAGCTCCGCGCCCGTGGCGTCGGTGACAGTGAGTATCCAGTCGGGCGCCGTCTCGGCGTCCGGGCCCGCGACCTCGGAAAAGGTTAGCTTGGCCTCCGCCGCGTCGCCGGACAGCGAAAACTGCCAGCTTACGGTCTCGCCTGCACGGGCCTTTTTGACATCGCTAACACCGGAAAGGCATGGACCTGAGTACTGATCTGACATTGTTATTCTCCTAATTTTCAGAAGTATGCCGGAAGATACGTCATGAGCCACATTATAGCGAACCCGACGGCCCCCAGAAGGACTATTCCCAGAGCTGTGACCCACACAGTCTTCCTGTATTCGTCCCTGGAGGGGGTGCGGGCCATCTTCATTATCCTGGAGTATCTGCCGAAACCCAGCCCGGACTGTCTGGTCTCCTGTCCTTCGTCCGACGGGGCGGTGTTATCAGCCATGTTCTTTCCTTCTTCCGCCCTACGCGGGGCGGCGCATACTTTGCTCGCTATCGCTGAAGATAACGACCGAAGATAAGCCTTAAAGATAGGTTGCTACTATAAACATTTCGGTTGTTTCCCCGTCTCCCGCGGCGCGGAAGGATAACGGCTATGTATCCGACATGCCTTTATAGTGGTTCTATGTTCGGGTTTCATCCAGAGGTATTGACCCATGGAAGAAGAACTGTGTAACGTAGTGTTCGTCAAGGAGAACAACGATTTCGTCGCCAGAATCCAGAGCGATCTCGGCGGGCTCAGGGAATACAAGGCTCCCAGCTTTGAAGAGGTCCTCGAGCAGGTCGTCATCGATCTCCAGGAAGAGTTCGAATCCTTCTGATATCAGAGGTGTAATTATGGCTAGCAAGATAAAAAACATAACCGACGTGCTGGACTTCTTGGCCGGCGATGACTCCATTCCCAAGAACATCAGGAGGGGCGCTTCGGATGCGAAGGCCAGGCTCCTGGACGAAAAGGATGCCATGGACGTGCGCGCCACCAGCGCGATGATGATACTGGACGACCTGGCAAACGACAACAACACCCCGCTTCACGCAAGGACCCTCATCTGGAAGGCCACGAGCGAACTCGAGGGGCTAGCGGCCGGCTCGAGATAAACGTATTACCCTTTTCTGTGACGGGAAGCTATCCCGAGGAAATTACGGAACATTTCAGGACCATACTGGGTGTTCTCCACCTCGGGATGGAACTGGACGCCGAATATCGGACGGTCCCTGCACCTCACGGCTTCGACCCTGCAGCGCGCGGACGACGCGGTGACGTCGAAACCTTCCGGCACCGTCTTCACCTCGTCGTTGTGGGACGCCCACACCTCGATCGTGGAGGGGATGCCCCGGAAAATATCGTCGTGGGACGTTACGGTCAGCTCCACCGCCCCGTATTCGGGGTCCTCTCCGGGCCCCAGCGTCCCTCCGAAATGCTCGGAGAGGAACTGCATCCCGGCACATATCCCGAATATGGGGACGTCCATCTCAAGATAGTCCGAGTTCCGTCCCATCCTCTCCGCGTCGCTGGCGACGCTGGGGGCGCCGCCCGACAGCACCAGCGCGTCCGCGTCGGCGATGTCTTCCGGAGGAGTGTCGTTCCTGACTATCCTTGCGTCCGCCATGTCCCTGAGGACGCGCCATTCCCGGTGGGTCCACTGCCCTCCGTTGTCTATGATATAGACCTTCACGGATGCTCATCCGCAGGTATCGTATAAAAAATCCTTACCCGCACGTCGTCGGGAGCGACCGTCCGGAGGCACGGCCGGACGCTCCCGTTTACCGGTATGCCCTTTCACTCCCATTCGATGGTCGCCGGAGGCTTGTCGGTGATGTCGTACACCACACGGTTCACCTCGTCCTTCATCCTGCTGGTTATGCGCTGGGATATCGAGTTCAGAACCGAGAGGGGTATATCGCTGTGGGCGGCCGTCATGCCGTCGATGGATTCCACCGCGCGGACTGCTATCGTCCTACCGTATGCGCGCCTGTCGCCCTGCACCCCCACCGACCTGGCGGGAAGCAGCACCGCAAAATACTGCCAAGGGACCTTCATCTTGCCCGCCTCGGCGGCCTTCCTTATCTCGTCCTCCACGATGAAGCACGCCTCGCGGACCACGGCTATGTTCTCCGGCGTTACCTCGGCGAGGCATCTGACCGCGAGGCCCGGACCGGGGAACGGCTGCCTCTCCGAGGACTTGATGCCGAGCTTTCTCGCGACCTGCCTGACCTCGTCCTTGTAGAGGTCCCTGAGGGGCTCCACGAGCGTCATGTCCATGTCCTTAGGGAGCCCTCCCACGTTGTGGTGGGACTTGATCGTGTCCCTCACTCCGTCACCGGACTCTATCCAGTCCGGCGCTATCGTGCCCTGCACGAGGTACTTCGCACCGAACTCCTTCGCCTCCCTTTCGAAGATGCGGATGAACTTCTCGCCGATGGCCTTCCTCTTCTGCTCCGGTTCGGTGATACCTTTCAAGGCGTCGAAATACTCTTTCGATGCGTCCACGGACTTGAAGTTGATGCCTGTGTCGCTGAACATCGCCTCCACCTCCTCGGCCTCGCCTTTGCGCATTAGGCCCGTGTCCACGAACACGGCGAGCAGCCTGTCGCCCATGGCCCTTCCGGCTATGACGGCGGATACTGAGCTGTCCACTCCTCCGGAGCAGGCTATGATCGCTCTGCCCTGGGTCTTCTCCTTCACCGAGGCTATAGCCTCCTGTATGAACTTGTCGGCATCAAACACCGGCGAGCACCTCCTCAGAATCCTTTTCGACCTTCTCGGCCTGCTGTTCCCTGTAACGGAGTAGCTCGGCGGCCAGCCTCTCATCGGAAACAGCGAGCATCTCAGCGGCCAAAATGGCCGCGTTATCGCCGCGGTCGAGCCCCACGGCCGCCACGGGCACCCCGGCGGGCATCTGCACCACGGAAAGCAGGGAATCCATGTTGAGCTTTCCGCTGACCGGCACGCCGATCACCGGCTTCGTTGTGAACGAAGCGACCACCCCTGGAAGGGCGGCGGACAGCCCGGCGATGGCTATGAACACGCTGGCATCCGACCCCTTCACCAGGTCCTCGACCCTCTTGGGGGTCCTGTGCGCCGAAGCCACGCTTATTTCGAAAGTGATGGAGAATTCCCCGAGGATGCTGATCGCCCTGTCTGCCACCGGGAGATCGCTTTTGCTCCCGAGGATGATGGATACTTTTGGCATGACCACGGTCACATGATAAAAGAATAAAAACCCACCGAGAAGGCGGGTAAAGGATTTGAGGTCCCCGGAATACCGGGGATCAGCTCTTGAGAACCGCGACAAGGAATATGCCGACAGCGACCAAAGCTCCGATCAGCACAGCGATCAGAGATATGAGCGTGTTGTACATAACGTCCCAGGCCGCCACATCGCTGAACAGCGTGATGTCGCTGTATCCGACAAGGTACGTCCACAGTGCGAGGACGACGGCTCCGACCGCCAGCATGATCATGCCGTAGGTCCTGCTCTTACCGCTGCCGAAGTAGGCTGAGAAAATCCCTGCGATGAGAAGTACTATCGAGAATACGAACACCACTATCGTCAGGAATGACATTAAGTCCCAAGTCATTTGTTACCTCCATTGATTACTAGATTCGCCAGTGGCGCATCAATTGGGCACGCATACACCCTATTTGTTATTAAACCTTTCACGTAACGTCAGCAGAATGCACGATGCCTGATGACGGGGTCGAACACCTTTTCGGACGTCTTTTTGCATGGATGAATCATCCGTCCGTGTGTTCTGTTTAGATACTATGAGTTTGAGCGGAAATAGGCGAAAACTCTTAAAGATAATAAAGAAAACCCAAATGTTTAAATAGAGAACTGGTATAGAGTGTGGTAATTGACAGCCGACTGCCAAGACGGGAAGATTATACATGGATTTTTTGGGGACTGTTGCAGAAATCACTTCTGACGGCAAAGCGGTGGTTCTGGCCTCCGCGTCTCCGGAAACGGGAGATTCGGTTTTCGACTCCCGCAGACGCAGGATCGGTAAGGTGGTTCGTTTGTTCGGACCGGTGGACGGACCTTATGTGTCCGTCGAGCTCGAGGGCGTGGAACCTTCGGAGCTGGCAGGTGCGGACCTATACACCCAAGGAGTGAAACAAAATGGCAAAGTCAAAAGAAGGCACTGAAGAGATTGAGGTCTGTCCGGAATGCGGCAGCCATCACCTTGTGAGGGATTACGAGCGCGGTGAGCTGATATGCGAGGACTGCGGACTGGTCCTTGACGACCAGTTCATCGACCAGGGACCTGAGTGGAGGGCCTTCGACGTCGAGCAGGGCGAGAAGAGGGCACGCACCGGCGCCCCGATGACATACACCATACACGACAAGGGGCTCTCGACCGAGATCTCCTGGAAGAACAAGGACAGCTACGGCAAGAGCATACCCACCAGGAACCGCGCCCAGCTCTACAGGCTCAGGAAATGGCAGAGGAGGATACGCGTATCCAACGCCACCGAGAGGAACCTGGCGTTCGCGTTGTCGGAGCTTGACAGGATGGCGTCCGCGATGGGCCTCCCCCGCAACGTCCGCGAGACCGCGGCGATGATCTACAGGAAGGCCGTCAACAAGAACCTGATCAGGGGCCGTTCGATCGAAGGAGTGGTCGCGGCCTCGCTGTACGCGGCGTGCAGGCAGTGCGGTGTTCCGAGGACCCTCGACGAGGTCGCAGGCGCAAGCCGCGTCGGAAGGAAGGAGATCGGACGCACGTACAGGTTCATGACCCGCGAGCTCAAGCTCAAGCTGATGCCCACCAAGCCCCAGGACTACGTGCAGAGGTTCTGCTC
>DAHB01000005.1:277171-291833 GCA_002498365.1 Methanomassiliicoccaceae archaeon UBA421
GACTACGTGCAGAGGTTCTGCTCGGAGCTCAAACTGAGCGGAGAGGTCCAGAGCAAGGCGGCCGAAATACTCAAGGACGCCTCCGAGAAAGAGCTCACGTCCGGCCGGGGCCCCACGGGCGTCGCGGCCGCGGCCATATACATATCGTCCATCCTGTGCAACGAGCGCAGGACCCAGCGCGAGGTCGCGGACGTCGCCGGCGTGACCGAGGTCACCATCAGGAACAGGTACAAGGAACTGACGGAAAAACTCGGGATCGTCATCCAGCTCTGAGGGCATAGAATGGAAGATTCCTCAGACGGCGACTACTCTATGATAGGGTATTCGACCAACAACATAGGCGACGACATACAGAGCGTCGCGGCATCCAGGTTCCTCCCTAAGGTGGACAGGTTCGTCAACCGGGAGAGCATGTGGCAGTACGACGGCCCTAAGACCAAGATGATAATGAACGCGTTCTACATGGACACATCTAAGCATTTCCCTCCCTCGGTGGGCATAGACCCTCTGCTGGTATCGATGCACGTCACTCCAGTATGGCGCGAGGGGTTCATGAGGCGGGGGAAGGAATATCTCCTGGAGCACGGACCGGTGGGATGCAGGGACCACAGCACCCTGAAGTACATGCAGGACAACGGCGTGCCGGCCTACTTCTCGGGCTGTCTCACGCTGACGCTGCTTCCGAACCCGGCGATAGAGAGGCAGGACTACATCCTGGCCGTCGACGTCCCGAAGAAGACCGTGGCGGCAATGAGGACCATGACCGACAGGCCGATATTCGAGCTGTCCCACGAATTCTGGGAGTCTTACGACATGGATGTGAGGCACCGTTTCGCCAAGTCGTTCCTGTACCTGTACGGTTCCGCCCACTGCGTGGTGACCAGGAGGATGCATGCCGCATTGCCGTCCCTTTCGATGGGGACCCCCGCGGTACTTCTGGACCTGGACCTGGAGAGGTTCCCGGGAAGGTTCAGCGGACTGAGGGACCTCGTACACTGCATGACTCCGGACGATTTCTCCAAAGGCGGATACGACATCGATTCCCCGCCCCAGAACCCGGACGGACATCTGGAGATCAGGAAGGCCCTGGAGAAGACCTGCAGGGAGTTCACCGGCCACGACAACGGAAGCGTCATCGAGCCCGTGAGCCTGCCCGAGGTAATGGGCCTCATTAGGTGCACCGAGAAGGACCGGATCAAGCAGTTCCATTCGATATGGAGGATGGAGACCGCGAAGCTCGTATACTCCCGGTTCTTGAAGAAGAGAAGGCCGGAAGACATAGAATGATCATGGCCTGAACCATTTGAACTCGAGGTACTCTATACCGCCGCTTATCCTGCAGAAGAGGATGTCCTTCTTGACCCCTCCCGACAGCCTCACGGTCCTGGATATCTCAGGCCACATCGCGGTGTCCGACGCCGGGACGGCGTGGACCAGATAACGTGCGTGGCAGTCGTCGGGCGACCCCTCGTATACTCTGAAATGGGTGCCGTATTTGAAGCCAGTCTTCACGACCAGGCCGCGGGACCTCAGGTCGTAGTAGGCGGACATGCGCAGGTCGAAGTCGCTCTGGGCCTCCGCACCGAACCTCTTCAGGTCCCCGTGGCCGACGGTCTTCCCGTCATTCCCGAGAACGTTGAGAATCCCTTTTTCAGAGAGATAGCAGCTTTCTATCAGCGAAAGCTGGAGCGCCCCGCCGATGTCCTTTCCGAAGAACCCGGCCTCTTTCAGACTCCCGTAGTCCTCGGGGTCGAAGACGAACACCCGGTCGCTGATCAGCACCCCGTCGACCCGCCTCCCTGAACTGCTGGCGGCAACGGAGCCCCTGGGGTCCCTCATGGACATCTTGTAGTAGGTCACGTCGCCCTCTTCGTCCGCAACCCCGTAGAGAAGCTCGCGCCCTCTTATTTCGGTGTGGGAGATCTCGGCGGAAAAGTCGCTGATGTCCAGAACCGTGCGCTCGGAGACCGCCCTGACCATGTACTCCGGACGGGAGTTGCTCATAGTCTTTCCGCGGGGGAACACCGACAGGTCGAAACCGCCCGTCTCGGTCTTGACTACGAAGCCGCGGGACCTCATGTCCCTGTAAACGAGGTACTTCACGTCGAAACCCTCGTTCTGCCTCGAAGCCTGGGCGAACAGCTCGTCGAACTCCACCCTTCTGCCTTCGCTCTCCACAAGGAGGCGGTTGCTCTCCGCGAGGTAGACCGCCTCGGTGAGGTCGAGCTCCAGGCCGCCCCCGCTGAGCGGATAGCCGTAATTGCCTTTGCTGTAAAGCTGGCTTCCCTCCCTCAGGTCGGAGACTATGACGGAGTCTCCCTTCAGTTCGCCCGGCATATCGGTTTGTACCGAGCGGGCGTATTTATTGATATCTGAAAAATGACGGAAGAAGTTTCGGAACGGTTCAATTGGCCGAAGACCTCATGCTTCCGTCCAGGTATTCGGAATATCCCTTGAGGTCGAGCAGGCCATGGCCCGAGAGGCAGAACACTATTGTCTTCCCCTCTCCGGTCCTGCGGCATCTGACCGCCTCGTCTATGGCCGTCTTGATCGCGTGCGTGGACTCAGGTGCCGGCACTATGCCCTCGGTCTTGACGAACATCGCCCCCGCCTCGAAAGTCTCCAGCTGGTCGTAGGCCACCGCCCTTGCGATGCCCTGGTTCACGGCCGCCGATACGAGGGGCGACATGCCGTGGTACCTCAGGCCGCCTGCGTGCACGGACGACGGGACGTAGTCATGCCCCATGGTGTACATCATCAGCAGAGGCGTGTACCCTCCCGTGTCGCCGAGGTCGTACCTGAAATCTCCCTCCGTCATGCTGGGTGCGGCCTTGGACTCGGCGGCTACGAACTCGCATTCCGTGCGGCCTTTGATCTTCTCCCCCATCATGGGGAAGCAGAACCCTCCGAAGTTAGACCCGCCGCCGGCGCAGGCTATCATCATGTCCGGCTCTATCTCCGCCTTCTTCATCTGCTCCATGGCCTCGAGCCCTATGACCGTCTGATGGAGCATGACGTGGTTAAGCACGCTTCCCAGGGAGTAGCATGTGCCGGGGTCCTTCGATGCCACTTCGCAGGCCTCGGTAATCGCCACTCCGAGCGATCCGACGGTGCCCGGGTGCTCTTTCAGATACTTCTTTCCGAACTCCGTGTGCACCGAGGGCGACGGATAGATCGTTCCCCCGTAGAGCTCGATGAGCGACTTCCTGGTCGGCTTCTGGTCGTAGCTTCCGCGGACCATGAACACCGTTGTCTTGATATCGAAAAGGTTGGACACCGCAGCAAGGGCCGTTCCCCACTGCCCCGCCCCCGTCTCCGTGGTGAGCGTGTGTATCCCGGCCTCCGCGTTGTAGTAGGCCTGTGCCAGCGCGGTGTTCCCCTTATGGCTTCCGAGGGGGCTCAGGTCCTCTCTCTTGAAGTATATCTTCGCCGGGGTCTTGAGATACTTCTCAAGGCGGTACGCCCTCTGAAGCGGAGAGGGGCGGTTGAGGTACACCAGGTTGTCCCTGACCTCCTCAGGGATGCCGATGTACCTTTCAACGGACATCTCCTGTTCCAGGATCTCCCTGCAGAAGAGGGAGCCCAGCTCCTCGGGTCCTGCGGGTTTTCCCGTTTTGGGGTTGATCGGCGGTTCCAGCGGTTTCGGCAGGTCCGCGGCCAGGTTGTACCATTTTTTCGGAATGTCTTCGACATCGAGTGTGGTTCGTATGTCCTTAGGTAGCGACATAAAAGTATTATCATGTTCGACATATATATCATTATGTACATTGATGAATACTAATGTACATTATTTGAACGATTATCAGTTCTGAAAGCAGTTTTCGAGCCGACGACGCTTCCGTTTATTGTTAACCGGTTTAACGGAATTACCTGAACGCGACGGGAGATGCACGGCTCATGAGACAAAACGCGCATCTGTCGCCAGAAAATCGGCCTTTTTGCTCCTGATATATAATCGATTTCGATAATGACAAGTATCGGACATAACGAAAACAAGTTGTTTTCGACGGGATTGGCTCAGATGCCTGCCTCGTATGTAATAAAATGCGCAACAACTACCGCGTGACGGCCTTGGCGGGACGCGCCGTTTTACCATGAAGCCCGCAAATTCGTAACGATTTAATAACGCACAACCCGGTTGAAAATAAAGGAGGTTGAAAGATGAAACATGAGATGAAATCTAAAGACAGGGCTCTTGCCGTTTTCAGAGGCGAGCTCCCCGACAGAGCACCGGTATGCGATTTCGGGAACATAGCCATGGTCGGGCATTATGGCCATAAGCTATCGGATGTAAGAGGGAATCCGGATCTGACCAGGGAGATCATGGCGAAATGGGCGAAGGAATCCCAGTCGGACATGGTGTTCGGGCCATTCGAATCGAAGGGCATATTCATGGACATCCCCGGGATGAAGGTTAAGCTACCTGAGGACGACCAGGGCAGCCTGCTGCTGGACTACTTCGCCTCGCCCGATGACATAGAATCCAAACCCCTGTACGATCCCATGAACCGCAAAGAGTGCCCGAACCTCCACAAATACGTGGTGGACACCTTCAGAGCGGTCCATGAGTCCTGCCCGGACGCCATGACCCCGGTCTGGTGCGAGGGCCCGTTGACGACCAGCGGATTCCTGAGGGGCATAGACCAGCTTCTGATGGATATCCTCATGGAGCCGGAGATTGCGAAGAGGGCCGTCAAGCGTGGAGCGGAGCTGTCCCGCCGGGTCGTCAGTGCTCAGCTCGAGGAGATAGATGCCGATTACGTCATCTACACCGATCCCGTGTCGTCTGCGGACATGATCGACGATGCCATGTTCAGGACCTTCAACCTTGAAGAGCTGAAGAAGAGCACGTCTCTGTGGAAGCAGAATTACGGGGTGGACGCCATGTTGCACATCTGCGGGGACACGACCCCGATGCTGAAGTCCTTCAGGGAGACGGGGGCGAGAGTGCTGAGCGTCGACCACGCGGTGGACCTCGCCGAAGCCCGGCAGGTGTTCCAGAAAGACGTGGTCATAATGGGCAACCTCGACCCCGTGTCGGTGCTCCTGCAGGGTTCGGCGGACGATGTGGACAAGGTCGCAGAGAAATGCTTCAACGACGCGGGCCGCGACGGGTGCTACATATTCGGTGCGGGATGCGCGGTACCTAAACACACGCCGATCGAGAACATCGTGCAGATGACCAATGTTTCGAAGCGCCACGCCTACTGAGCCTGCGACGGTATCATCGGTAAGCAATGAAACGATTTTCCTCTTTTCTATCATTCTGTTGCATACAGCGTATTGCGCGCGTCCGCGGGCCGCAAACCCGTTAGGCGACGATATCACCGTTCGTCTTATGGCACGTAGACCGCATGTCTATTTGAAATAACAATATGTTTATATAGAAGGACAAACTAATAATAGTGTAGGTCCGAGCGGAAAGGTTCGGTATTCTCAGGCTATTTGAAACGAGATACCGGGCGGTCCGGACATCAAGATCAGGAGGTAACAGCAATGGCAATGAAAGACAGGTCCGACAAGGCCATAAAGGTCGCGGAGCTCAAGCCCGGAGAGGCCGGGAGAGGAGTGGTCAGGCTCGACCCGGAGCTCATGACCGTTATGGACATCAGGGTCGGAGACATAGTAGAGATAGCAGGAGACAAGAGGACGGTTGCAAAGGTCCTCAGAGGAGGGCCCGAGGATGCCAACCGCGGCATCGTCAGGATGGACGGCACCACGAGAAGGAACGCCGGGACCTCCATGGACGAGAAGGTCGCGATAAAAAAGATAACGGCCAAGAACGCCACGAAGATCACTTTCTCGCCGACAGACCAGCTTAGGCTGCAGGGCGGGGACGAATACCTGAAGCAGGTGTTCGAGGGACGTGCGTTCTCCAAGGGGGACGTCATCGCCCTGAACGTGATGGGGAACAAGATGGAGCTTGTGGTCACGTCTTTCGCCCCTTCGGGTGAGGCCGCCATGATGACCTCGGCCACTCAGGTCAAAGTAAGCGAGAGGCCCGCGGACGCGGCCACGGGGGACATACCGAAGGTGTCCTACGACGACATCGGCGGACTTGGCGACGCGGTCAACAGGATCAGGGAGATGGTTGAGCTTCCGCTCAAGCACCCCGAACTGTTCAAGAGGCTCGGTATCGAGGCGCCGAAGGGCGTCCTTCTGCACGGCCCCCCGGGAACGGGAAAGACCATGCTCGCAAAGGCCGTCGCAGGAGAGACGAGCAGCAACTTCGTGTACATCGGCGGGCCGGAGATCATGAGCAAGTTCTACGGCGAGTCGGAGGAAAAGCTCAGGGAGATCTTCAAGGATGCCGAGGAGAACGCGCCCAGCATCATATTCATCGACGAGATCGACAGCATAGCGCCCAAGAGGGACGAAGTGACGGGAGAGACCGAGCGTCGCATCGTGGCACAGCTTCTGGCGCTGATGGACGGATTGAAATCCCGCGGCAAAGTGGTCGTCATAGGAGCGACCAACAGGCCCAACTCCATCGACGAGGCGCTGAGAAGGCCGGGCAGGTTCGACAGGGAGATCGAGATAGGGATCCCGGACAGGGACGGCAGATTCGAGATCCTCCAGATACATACCCGCGGGATGCCCATAGACGACAGCGTCGACCTGAAGCTGGTGGCCGACAGGACGCATGGGTATGCCGGTGCGGACATCTCCGCCCTCACCAAAGAGGCGGCGATGGCCTCGCTGAGGCGCGTGCTTCCCGACATAGACACCGAGAACGAAGAGGTGCCGGGGGACGTGCTGAACAAGATCAACGTCACCGCGGACGACTTCCGCGATGCTTTCAAGGATATGCAGCCCGCGACGATGAGGGAGGTGCTGATAGAGCGTCCCAACGTCAAGTGGGAGGACATCGGTGCCCTCGAGTCCGTGAAGCAGGAGCTCAAAGAGGCTGTCGAATGGCCGCTGAAGTACGCCAAGGTATTCGAGCACATGGGCGCCAAGCCGCCAAAGGGCATATTGCTCTACGGCCCGCCCGGGACCGGTAAGACGATGCTGGCGAAGGCCGTGGCAACGGAATCAGAGGCCAACTTCATATCTGTCAAAGGACCGGAGTTCTTGAACAAATGGGTCGGGGAGTCCGAAAAGGCGGTAAGGGAGACTTTCAGAAAGGCCAGGCAGGCATCTCCGTGCGTGGTATTCATGGACGAGATAGACAGCATAGCGCCTAACAGGGGGGCGGGGAGCAGCGACAGCAACGTGACCGAGCGCGTTGTGTCCCAGCTGCTGACCGAGATGGACGGGCTCGAATCCCTGAACAACGTCGTGGTCGTCGCGGCCACCAACCGCCCCGACATGATCGACCCGGCGCTGCTCAGGCCCGGAAGGTTCGACAAGAGCATGCTGGTCGCTCCCCCCGACGAAGAATCCAGGGAGGCGATATTCGGCATACACACCAGAGGCAAGCCCCTGGAGGACGATGTGGACCTGAAGAAGCTCGCCGGCATGACGGAAGGGTGCACCGGAGCGGACATCGCGGCAATATGCAACGAGGCCGTCATGACGTCGGTCAGACGTCTGGTGGCGTCCGGAGAGGTTCCGGACCGGGAGGCCCTCGGCGAATGCAGGGTGGCCATGAAGGACTTCGAGGGCGCGGTCGGCAAATTCGGACCGGCCGCGGCCAGGAGGCTGAAGGAGTACAGCGGGAACTGAAGAAGAAAAGAGACATGAGAAAAGGAGTGATAGAGATGAGCGAAGACATTTGGAACATACTGTTCAGGGAGTTCGAGAACTTCAACAGAAGGATGGACGATATGCTCTCCGGGTTCGAAGATCTGAGCGCCCCCGATGTCAAGACCTACGGGTACACCATGTACCGCGGCCCCGACGGGGTCGCCCACGTCAAGGAATTCGGGAACATCGAAGGAGAGCTGGGCCTTCCGTCGGCCGATACGGTAAGGGAGCCCTTAACCGACGTGACGCGCGAGGGGGACGTCGTAAGGGTCATGGCAGAGGTCCCGGGCGCCAAGAAAGAGGACATCGTGCTCGATGCCACATCCGACTCGGTATCGATCTCCGTGGACACGCCCAACAAAAAATACCGCAAGACGGTCGCCCTGCCCTGCGAAGTGGACATCGGGTCCGCGAAAGCGGAGTACAACAACGGCATCCTGGAGGTAAGCTTCAGATCCGAGGACGAGAAGAAGTCGGGCAGGCGCATAGAAGTCGACTGATGATCTGCAGAAGTCATTTTTTCCTCCGAAACCTTTTAAGCCGGCCCGCGCGGCCGGTCTCCCCCTTAAATAATGTATGAGTGATTTTTTATAGAAGAACTACCACTTTATTACCGTGAGCAGAGCGGAGCTTATCGAATCCACCCGCACGATATTGACGAGTGCCGGTTACGATGTGTCCTCCACCCTGAATCTCCGAAGCGTGTGCTTCGACATCGTCGCCCGCAGGGACGACAGGCTGCTTATCATAAAGATACTCAGCAACGTCGATGCCTTTTCGAGAGAGAACGCAGAGGAGATGAAGGTCCTAGCCGAGGCCCTGAAGGCCAGCCCGCTGCTCATCGGTGAAAGGTCCAGCTCCGGAGTGCTGGAGCTGGGCATCGTTTATTCAAGGTTCAACATCCCGATCATCTCGAACGAGACATTGGCCGACCACACCATCGAAGAGGTCCCGCCGCTGATATTCGCGGCGCCCGGAGGGCTGTACGTCAAACTGGACGGCGACCTGCTGAAGAGCATCAGGAACAAGGAGGGCTTCAGCCTGGGCGTGATCGCCGAGATGGCCGGGATCTCCAGGCGCACTGTGCAGATGTACGAGTCCGGCATGGGGGCCATGATAGATGCCGCCCTCCGCATAGAGGAGTTCCTCAACACGCCGATGATCCTGCCTCTGGACCCCTTCGCCTATAAGACGGAGGACACCGCCAACAAGTACGAGATCAGCGGTGGCGCCCGCACCGGGTCGGAAGTGCTGAACAAACTGCTGGATATTGGTTTCAGCGTCACTCCCGTGATGAAGAGCCCCTTCGATGCCCTGTCGAGGGTCGAGGAGATAATCATCCTTACCGGCACGGGTTCCGATGAGGAGAAGCTTGTACAGAGGGCCTCGGTGACCTCTGAGGTCTCAAGCCTGGCCGGAAGGCCGTCCGTGGTCATAGTCGAACGTACCAGGGACCGCAACAACATCAAGACCACCGCGGTCATATCCACAGAAGAACTCAGGAGGATCGACGACAGCGACGAGCTCACCGACCTGGTCATGACAAGGAGCACCAAGAAATGATATCCCTGAAGGCGGGGGATGCCGTGATCGACATCCTGCCCGTGGTTAGGGGGCTTCCCGAATACGGCAAAGCCGTCAGGGACGCTTTCGGAAAATACGACATATACGCCGCATCCCTGAGCCCCGAGGAGATCGAGGGGGTCAGGAACCGCACCGAACTCATGGATGGGTACGAACCCGGGGAGCTGGAGGCCGTTTTCGCGAAGAGACTTTCGGAGTTCGGCGAGATCAGCGTCCCGGCGCCTGCCTGGTGCGAGCTGGTGGACCTCTGCGATTCCAACTCGAAAACGCTTTCGGCCCTGGACATGCCGGACCGCGAATACACCGAACTCTACTGCCAGAGCGTCAGCTCGATGGAGTTCGTCAGAGAGCACCGTCTTGCGAAGAAAGGGATGAAGAAGAAGTTCGACATGTCCTCCCCCGAGTCCTTCGCCGTTGATTGGGACAGGCACGTGAACGCCGTCAGGGGCTTCAGGGAGCTGAGCGGCCTCCGCGAGAGATATATCTCCCTGCGACTGTCGGATATATCAAAGAAGGGCGGAAGGGCCCTTGCCGTGATAGATCACGAAAGGGTGGCCGGGATCGTCCGCCTAATGGGTGATGAATGATGCAGGCGAAATGCCCCGAATGCTCAAAAAATCAAGATCTGGGACATAAGTTCTGCGGCGGATGCGGCAACATGCTCGACTGCCCAGAATGCGAACGTTACCGTACGGCCGGCACCGCTTTCTGCGGCGGATGCGGGAGACGCTTCGGCCTCCTTCTTGCTTATGTTCCGGATAAAAAAAGCAACGGCCCGGTCTTCTGGGCATCGTTGTTCGCCATGGGCTTCGTGATGATTTTTATGGCCGTGGAGGCGGCGACCATGATTTTCAAATTCGCTGACGTTTTCGTCTACGCGGCGGAGATCGACTACGGCCTCCTGGTCCTTTTGCCTTCTCCCCATGTGTTCCTGCGTTTCTCAGGTACGGAGTCTCAGATATACTGGGTATTCCTGGTGGCCGCCGTTCTGCTCAGCTTCGCACAGCTCGCCCGGGAGATGTACTCCAAGCACGTTGGCCGAGGGCCCGAGGACGACATGCGGGGACTGGAGGACACCAGCGCATACTGGCTCGGCCTCTTATGGCCGTCCACCGTCGTGATACAGCTCGCCATAATGCTGCTGCTGATAATGTGGGGCGACGCGGACCTTCCGTCGTTCGAGACCTCCGATGACCGGTACATGATGTTCGTACTTGCAAGTGCCAGCGTATGGGAGGAATTGATAACCCGGCTCCTTATGATCGGACTTCCGCTGGCGGTTTTCGCTTTCGCATCAAAGAAGGAACGCCCGGCGAGGTACCTGCTGGGCGGCTTCGGTGTCGGAAAGGCCGCCATGGTACTGATAATAATGTCCTCCGCGATCTTCGGATATGCCCATTACGACGGATGGGGCATGATCAAGATCCTGCCCTCGTTCATGTTCGGCCTGGCGGCAGGATATCTCTATTGCAAATACGGCCTTTACGCTTCAGTTCTCCTGCACTTCGTCAACGACTACATGCAGTCCTTCCTTTGGCTTGGCATGGGGGCCGGGTCCATGTCTATCCTCGTCCTGATGCTCCTGGGGCTGGGGCTGGTCACCACGGTGATACTCGCCGTTAAGGGAGTGCCCTTCGCAAAGGGCTTCCGGCGCCGGGAGTTCTTCCCTGACTCATTCAATAAGGATTGAGAGCCTTCTCTTGGACTCGGCCGCGGACGCCAGCGACCTGGACTCTATGATATAGCGGCCTTTGTACCAGGACAGTGATCCCATCGCCTTGGGGAAGTCCACGGTGCCGTCGCCTACGGTCATATGGGAATCGTTGTCGCCCATATTGTCGTGCACGTGCACGTTGACTATCCTGTCCTTGAACGCGGATATCATCTCCCCGGTCTGCCCGGTCGTATTGGCGTGGCCTATGTCGAAACATACTCCTAGATTAGTCCCTTCGATTATCTCTCCGAGTTCGGCGGCGGTCTTTCCGATCATCGGCGGGAAATTGGGCATGTTCTCTATGGCATAAGTGACCCCGTACTCGGAAGCTGTCCTGTCAAGGGTCCTCATCGATTTCCTGGACATCTCGACAGCTTTCCTCTCCATGCCCGGCACGCTCAGGGACGACAGCCCGGGATGGACCGTTATCATCTTGATCCCCGTCTCCGCCGCCAGCTCGGCCGTGGATATCATTTCGAGGATGGAGGCTTCGCGCATCCTTTCCGTCAGCGAGGCGAGGTTTGTGTCACTTATAGGCGAATGCAGGGAAAATGTCATCTTGTAAGAGGACCTTAGGGCGTTCAGCCTCGGCCATATGAGGGAGAGGCCGTGCTCCGCCTCGGCGAATATCTCCCAGTGTCCGAACTCCTTGGACACCGCCTCCATGATCTCTTCGAGCGGGTGGGCGCTGAACTCCGTGCATGAAACTCCGATCATAACCATACCTCCTCTCCGTCAAGTGTGCGGGGGAGCACACGGTCCAGATATCCCTCGATGTCTTCGTCGTCGATGCGGACGTCGATGGTTCCCAGAACGGCCCCTTTGGTGGCGAACGATACCTTCCCTACGGTCGCGACCTGCTTGTTGAGGCGGAACGTGGTGCGCTCGTCGCCCAGTCCTTTTATCAGCACTGCGCGGGCGGCGTCCAGTATCTTCTGTCGTCTTACCAGCATCGAGAAGTGCTCAATGCCCGGCGCCATGCCTTCGAATCCCCAGGGCGTCCTTTCCATTGAGGCGTCCGGGAAGAGCTTCATCACGGCGTCCAGCACCAGGCTCTCCGACTCGCTGGGATTGACCGGGCAGGATATCCTGACGGATGTCATGTCCCGGAGATTGATTGTGTGTATATAACCCTCCCCGGCGGGCGGGTAAGGATTATGTATCTGCGATGCAACATACCCGGGCATGAAGACTGACGTTCTCGGCGCGGCTGCGAGAAGAGGCATATTCCTCAGCCCGGACGCTCTCGATTACATCATGTCCAACCCCGACCCCGTCGCCTTCACGAACACCGCCATAGCATCGCTTTCTTCAGACAAGATGTTCATCAGCCGCTCCGACATCGAGGACTGCCTGGCGGGAGACACGCCCATCTTCACATCCCCCGGGACCGACGTGCCGCGGAACAAAAGGCAGACCGACATAGAAGTGCTGAACGGCAGCGACGTCACCGGGAACTCCACCTGCGAGGGGGACATCACGGATTTCACGTCCTACTTCCGCAGCAGGTACGACATTCTGAGCAGGATCGTATCCAGACGCAGGGATTTCGGGATGAGCATATCCATCGCCAAGGCGATGAACCTGGACCGGGACGTCAGGGTCATAGGAATGGTCTACGACGTCAACATCACGAAGAACGGGCACATCATCCTGACCCTCGAGGACGCGGAAAGCAACTGCAAGGTCTTCATCTCCAAGGATTCTCCTCTGGCCGGCGAGACGTTCGTGAGCGACGAGGTCATAGGGATAGCGGGAAAGCCCAACGGGAGGAGGGACCTTCTGATAGCCAACGAGATATTCAGGCCCGACGTGCCCAGAATGAATCGCTGGGAGGCCTCGGATTCCGTGTCCTCGGTGGCGTTCCTGTCGGACGTCCATGTTGGCAGCTACACTTTCCTGGAGGACCGTTGGAAACGCATGGTCTCATGGCTCAAGGAGAACGCCTATAAGACCGACCTCAACTACATAGTGTTCCCCGGCGACGTGGTGGACGGCATCGGCATATTCCCCGGACAGGAAGAGGAGCTGAGGATCAACGACATATACGAGCAGTACGAGAAACTGGCCGAGTACCTGAAGGACATACCCGACCACATCAAGATGGTGGTCCATCCCGGCAACCACGACGCCGTCCGCCTGGCGGAGCCGCAGCCCGCGCTCGGCACGATGTTCACAAAGACCTTCGATTCCAACATCATGATGGTGGGCAACCCTGTGACCCTGAAGATAGAGGACAGGGTGATACAGACATACCACGGCAAGAGCATCGATGACTGGATAGCGGGAGTTCAAAAGCTCACTTACGACGACCCCATGGGAGTGATGAGGGAGATGCTCAGACGCAGACATCTAGCACCTATCTACGGCCAGAGGACCGCTCTCGCACCTGAGAAGAAGGATTATCTTGCTATGGAGACCCTGCCCGATCTTTTCGTTTCGGGGCACATCCACGGAGCCGGCGCCGGAGAGTACAACGGGGTTAAGATAATCAACGCCTCCACATGGCAGAGCCAGACCGAATATCAGAAGATGCATAACTTCAATCCGGAGCCCGCCATCATGCCCGTTGTGCATCTGGGAACGGGCGAAATAAATATGAGGAGTTTCATGGACTGACCCCATGGAACTGATGACCGCCGTATGGCTGATCATAGGGGGTCTGCTGGAGCCCTGCTGGGTCATTGCACTGAGGAAATCCGATTCGTACAGGAACAGGATGTGGGCGGTCGCCGCGGTCATCCTGATAATCGCAAGTCCGTTCTTCTTGTCGCTGGCTATGCTTGACATGCACATGGGGACGGCTTACGCAATATGGACCGGCATAGGTTCCATCGGTACCGTCGTCGCGGGGTGCCTGCTTTACAAAGAGAAGATAGAGCGCCTTCAGATCTTCTTCCTGTTCGTTATCATCGTCGGGATAACGGGACTTCAGCTTATGGGGGGTGCCTGAATGAAAGGCAGTTCGGTCGCCTGGGCATATCTGTTCATAGGTGGACTGTTCGAGACCGTCTGGGCCACCACCATGTTCCTTTCGGAGGGTTTCTCTGTTTTCCTGTGGACCGCCGTGACCATACCGTTCCTTTTCGTCAGCACCTGGTTCCTCGACCTGGCCTTCAAGAGGGGCGTGCCCACGGGCGTCGGTTACGCCATATGGGTGGGCGTCGGCGCCCTGGGCTCCGTGATGGTAGGAATACTGCTTTTCAGCGAGCCTGCCACTCCTGTCCGCTTATTCTTCGTGCTGCTTGTCATCGTGGGGATAGGGGGGCTCGAAGCGTCTTCGAAAAAGAACGTCTGCAAGGATGTCCTGTCGGCGGAATGAACAGAACACTTGGATAATAAAAAATTGATTTATTTAAGCGGTTTAGAAAAGATAGACCTTTGCCAGAAACCAGATTATGACGAAGGAGCCGATCATCAGCATCGAGTAGGCTGCGACCCAGATCGCGGTGAAGACCCTCTTCAGTTTAACGGGGTCCTCCCGTATCTCGTCCCAGATCTCCCCGAAACTCTTCACTCGGCTACCTCGCCTTTCTTTTTCTGGTGCTTGAGACGCGTGGTGTTCTCGCGTTCCATCTCTTCGAGACTGAACTTGACGAACCTCTCGGATTCTCTGAGATCGGGGATGATCTTGAACTCGAGGGCGTTGACCCTTCTCTTGGTCCTCTCGATCTC
>DAHB01000005.1:291944-343213 GCA_002498365.1 Methanomassiliicoccaceae archaeon UBA421
TCCAGGAGCTTCTTCATGGTGGTCTCCACTTCTGCGGCCCTTATCAGGGTGTCGAGAAGTTTCTCGAAGGCCACGGAGGCCTCCTCGATGTAGGCGGACGTGGATATCACACCGTAGCCCTTGTGGGCTATGTCGGTGTGCATCGATCCGGTCGCCTCCACCTTCGGGACCTTCATTCCCATGATGTTCTTGCTCCCAACGATGACCTGATGGTCGGCCTGGAGGGCGTATGCCGCGCTCTTCACGGAAATATCGCCCTCGACCGCCCTCGCGATCGCGATCTTGCTGATGGCCGCCGCGTAGTCCGACGAAACCCCGGCGCGCATCTGGCGTGCCTTCTCCAGGGTCTCGAAGAACTCGATGATGAGGCCGTCCCTCTTCATCTTCAGGATCTTGTGCCCGCCTTTGGTGAGCTTGATCCTTCTCTTGAGGTCCAGGAGGACCGAGCGGTTGGGGGTTATCTCGTGGGCTGACATCGGATCACTTCTTCGGGAGGTACTTCTCGATGTACTTGCGGTCGATCCTGGTCAGCTGGTCCTCGTCGAGCTCGGTGAGTATGTCCCAGGAGATGTCGAGGGTCTGTTCGATGGAACGGTCCTCGTCGTGTCCCTGACGGACGATACGGTCTTCGAAGAGGTCTGCGAAGTCCAGGTATTTCCTGTCCTTCTCGGACAACGAGTCCTTACCGACGATCGCCACGAGGCCCCTCAGGTCCTTACCCTCCGCATATGCGGCGTACAGCTGGTCCGAAACGGCCTTGTGGTCGTCCCTGGTCTTTCCCTTTCCGATACCGGAGTTCATCAGACGGCTGAGCGACGACGAGACGTTGACCGGCGGGTATATGCCGTTGCGGTGCAGCTCCCTCGAAAGCACGATCTGACCCTCGGTGATGTAACCGGACAGGTCGGGGATGGGGTGCGTGATGTCGTCTCCGGGCATCGAAAGGATGGGGATCTGTGTGATCGATCCTTTCTTGTCCTTGATCCTTCCGGCACGCTCGTACAGCTGCGCAAGGTCGGTGTACATGTAACCGGGGTATCCGCGCCTTCCGGGCACTTCTTCCCTGGCCGCGGACACCTGACGCAGCGCCTCGCAGTAGTTGGTGACGTCGGTCATGATGACCAGCACCTGCATTCCCAGCTCGAAGGCCATGTACTCCGCGGTGGTGAGTCCCAGACGCGGGGTGACTATACGCTCGACGGCGGGGTCGTCTGCCAGGTTCAGGAAGACCACCGCGCTCTTGAGCGCTCCGGTCCTCTCGAACTCCTTCATGAACATCTGCTTCTCTTCGTTGGTGATACCCATTGCGATGAACACCACGGCGAACTCTTCGTTCTCTCCGCGTACCTTCGCCTGCCTTGCGATCTGCAGGGCGATATCGTTATGGGGCAGACCGGACGCCGAGAATATCGGCAGCTTCTGTCCCCTGACCAGGGTATTCATGCCGTCGATGGTGGATATTCCGGTCTCGATGAAATCGGCCGGGCTGTCCCTTGCCCACGGGTTGATGGCCGCCCCTTCGATCCCGAGTTCTTTCTCGGGGACTATGGGCGCACCTCCGTCGATGGGCTCTCCCGCTCCGGAAAGCACCCTTCCGAGCATGTCCCTGGAGACGGGCATCTTCATGGCCTCTCCGAGGAAGCGCACGGACGCGGACCTGTCGATACCGGTGGTGCCTTCGAATATCTGAACGACGACCAGGTCATCGGACGAATCGAGGACCTGTCCTCTCCTGACGCTTCCGTCGGAGAGCCTGACCGCGACCATCTCCTGGTAACCGACCGGCTCGGTCTTCTTGACGAAGATGAGAGGTCCAGCGATCTGGGAGACCGTCTTGTACTCTTTGGTTACTTTTGCCATAGTATCACACTCCCAGTCCCTTGAACTGTTCTTCCATGTCGACTCCTACCGCTTTCATCTCCTCGTCGATCTTCTCCTCGTATTTGGCCTGGTTGAACCTCTGCCTCACGGGGAGGTACGCTATCTTGTCGACGGCTATGCCGTTGGCGATCGCCTTGTCGGCCAGATCGGAATATTTCCTGATGAGCTTGACCATCACGTACTGCCTCTCCATGGGGCAGTAGCAGTCGATGGGGTGGTAAGCGTTCTGCTGAAGGAATATCTCGCGTATCATCCTGGCGACCTCGAGGGTCATCTTCTGCTCGTCCGGCAGAGAGTCGGAACCGACCATCTGCACGACCTCCTGCAGCTCCGACTCCTTCTGGAGGACCTGCATTGCCCATGTCCTCTGGTCGATGAAGTCCTCGGAGACGTTCTTCTTGAACCACCCGGCAAGGTCCTTTCCGTACATGGTGTACGAAGTGAGCCAGTTGATGGTGGGGAAGTGCCTCCTCTCCCTCAGCTTGGTGTCGAGGGCCCAGAAGACGCGCACGATGCGCAGTGTGTTCTGCGTGACGGGCTCGGACAGGTCTCCTCCCGGAGGAGAGACCGCACCGATGACGGTGACCGATCCGTCCTCTCCGTTGAGGGTCTTCGCACGGCATGCGCGCTCGTAGAACTCGGACAGACGTCCCGCAAGGTATGCGGGGTATCCCTCTTCTCCGGGCATCTCTTCAAGCCTCGAGGAGATCTCACGCATGGCCTCTGCCCACCTGGAGGTGGAGTCGGCCATCAGGGCCACGTTGTATCCCATGTCCCTGAAGTATTCCGCGATGGTCATTCCTGTGTAAACGGACGCTTCCCTCGCGGCGACGGGCATGTTGGATGTGTTGGCGATCAGGACGGTCCTCTTCATGAGGGACTCGCCCGTCTTCGGGTCCGTGAGCTCGGGGAATTCGGTAAGGACCTCCGTCATCTCGTTTCCGCGCTCTCCGCATCCGATGTACACCACGATCTCGGCGTCCGAGAATTTGGCCAGGGACTGCTGTGTGACCGTCTTTCCGGTACCGAACGCACCGGGGATGGCGGCCGCTCCTCCCTTTGCAAGGGGGAACATCGTGTCCAGGACCCTGAGCCCTGTGATGAGGGGCACGTCAGGCATGTATTTCTCGGCGACCGGACGGGGACCGCGGACGGGCCATTTCTGGACCATCGTGAGCTCGCGCCCGTCGACGACGGCTATTACCTTGTCGACGTTGTATTTTCCCTTCTCTGCTACCTTTTCGACCTTTCCTTTAGGAACGGCGGGGGGCACCATGATCTTGTGCACCATGGGCCCTTCCTGGACCGTACCGAGCACCTGCCCGGCCGATACCTCGTCCCCGGCTTTCACGGCGGGCACGAACTCCCATTCGACGTCTCTGCTCAGTCCGGGTGCGGTGGCACCGCGGAAGATGAAGTCTCCCATCATCTCCCTGAGGACGGGCAGGGGCCTCTGAATACCGTCGTAGACGGAGGTCAGAAGTCCGGGTCCCAGCTCTACGACGAGAGGAAGCCCGGTGTTGGTAACCGGTTCTCCGGGTTTGACACCGGACGTCTCCTCGTAAACCTGGATGATTGTCTTGTCGCCTACGATCTTGATGACCTCTCCCATAAGTTTCTCGTTGCCAACATGCACGACGTCGTACATCCTGGGCGAGATCCCGATGGCGGTCACGACCGGTCCGGCAACCCTGTAAATTACACCTTGTTCAGCGGTCATTCATTCATCCTCTGCTTTGTATAAATCAACGCCAATTACTCTCTTTACTTTCTCACGGAGGTCGCTTTCGTCGCCTCCCACCGGCACAATGACCGGCTGGATCGAATCCAACACCCTGTTCCTGACGTTGTGGGACAGGTATGCTAGGTCCTTGGCGTCGACCGCCAGGATCCCTATGTTAGGATCGCCCATTGCTTCCAGCATCTTCTCCTGGTAGTTCATTTCGTCTGCGACGAATACCATCCTGAGCCCCGCAAGGCGGAACCCGAGCACGAACTCCTCGTTACCGATAACAGCTATCTCCATCAGATCACCAGCAGCCCTTTGATAACTTCGGTGTCCAGCCCGCTCTGGATCCCCCTTGCGATGGCAAGTATGTTGGAGACCTCGTTCTCCTTGTGGATCATGTAGTCCATGACCGGGGCGACCGACAGCGGGTTCATATGAG
Organism: Methanomassiliicoccaceae archaeon UBA421; assembly: GCA_002498365.1. Classification (GTDB taxonomy): domain Archaea; phylum Thermoplasmatota; class Thermoplasmata; order Methanomassiliicoccales; family Methanomethylophilaceae; genus VadinCA11. Next base: position 295,994 of record DAHB01000005.1, read on the forward strand.
AGAACTTTTTAGCACGTTCCATCTCATATCTCTTCAAAGCGCTCTCGATCGCTCTTATCGAAACGACCGGGGCGTCGAGTATAGGCTTCACGGCCTCGTAGAAGTCCATCTGCGATATCTCGCTGGATACACCGGAGACCGACTCGATGTTGGCCAGCTGTGCGGCCGTCCTCCTGTCGATCTGCTTCCCTCCGGGGACTATGTATTCCATGACGTTCGCTTCGCCGTAGATGCCTTCGGCCTTGAGCTTCATTATCGTAGAGAAGTTGACCAGGTCGATCTCGTGCCTTATGTAGTCTTGGAACATCAGGGTGGGCCTGCTGTCCGGGACGATCGCCTGAAGAAGCCTTGCGTACTTGAACTTGTCAAGGAAGTCCTCTATGACCGCGAGCCCGCCGGAAGTTCCCATATACCCCGCTATGAGGTCCGAGGGAATGTTAACGGAATCCATCCTGCTGTATTCGGTCAGGATCTCTTCCACGGTGGAGAGCGACAGGAGCTTGTCCAGCTGCGCCTCTTTAAGGCTCCCCGCGGGAACAAGGTCCTCCTTGATGCTCTTCTCGTCCAGTCCGAAGGACTTGCCGCGAAGGATCATCTTGACGTTCCAGATGTTCCATTTCTCCAGGTACGCCGAGACCATTGTGTACAGCTCCCCTTCCGATGCCTTGAGGATGCTTGTGAACACCCTCGACATGTTGAGATATGAGGCATACTCCACCAGGTCGATTCCGGACATCCTGCCCGCGAGCTCGGACATCTCCTTCTGGTATCCGCTCTCGCTCATGTAACGGGATATCTCGGGAAGGGACATCAGCAACATCTTGTTGTATTCCTCTTCCTTGATCAGCTGGGACTTCTTCGCTTTGACCCGGGTTACCGTGTATGCGTAGTTGCCGCGTCTCGTGTTGCGCCTGAACATATGTTCACCCGAACAGGATATCCGATAGGGCTTTCAGGTTGCTGTTCCAGATGTCGCTCAGCAACGTTCTGTACTGCAGGTCGACCTCTGTGCTTCCGTCCTTGCTCCTGAGGATGATCCCCGCGCTGATCCCGTCGTCCTTCTCGACAGATTCCACGCCGAGCTCCTCGGCTGTGAAGTTTTCCTTGTCGGAAATGACGGCGATGGGCGCAGGTATCAGCTTCTTGGCATCCTTGACGAGGGCCTTGTAACGTGCCAGCTTGTCCGCCTTTGAGGAGGACTCCAGCTCGGCAAGTGCTTCGTCGAATGCGCGGGCGAGAATCTCCTTCTTCTTGGCCAGGACGATGTTCTTGCTCTCCAGCTCAGCGCTGGAGATCTCCTGGCGGTCAAGGCGCTCGATCTCGCTCACGAGCCTCTTATCCTCGCTTGTCTTCATTTCAGAGATACGGGCTTCGGCCTCTGCCTCGATCTTTTGGATCTCGGCCTTGGTCGAGTCCATTATGGACCTAACCTTGGCGTCGGCCTCCGCCTGTATCTCCTTCGTGACGCTTTCCAATGCCATGAGATGAGCCTCTGGCTTCACATCACGAAGATAGCAAGGATAGCGATGACCAGTCCGAAGATGACGATTGTCTCAGGAAGAACCATGTAGATCATAGCCTTTCCGAAAAGGCTGGCGTCTTCCGTGATGGCGCCGACTGCTGCGGCACCGATGTCTTTCTCGGCCATACCGGATCCAAGTCCGGCGAGTCCAACTGCTATTCCTGCTCCGATTGCAATCAATCCAGATCCTACGTCTCCTTCCAATGCCATATTTATACCTCTGCTTTGGTCTTGTTTTCTGTGTTAAGGGGTTCGTAATGGGTTTTCTTGCGTGTGACCTTCAAAGGAGCGTACTCCTTTCCGCCTCCGACAAAGAACTTGGCCATCAGCTCGACGTACTGTAGCCTGAGGCTATGCAGTCCGGCCGATAAGATAGCCAGGAAGAATATCATGAGGTGGCCGATGAGGAACACGGCGAATCCGAGTATCAGACCCAGAACGCCCCCCATCGAGTCGTAGATCATTATAAACGCAATATAGTTGAAGGCCAGCGCCATGCCCGCTTTGGACATTCCGATGGCCGCCAAACGAGTGTAGGAAAGAATGTTCCCTACGATTCCCGGCAGCTCCATGATGCTCATTCCGCCGTGGCTCTTGATGTTGATGCCGCATCCTGCGGCCAAGAGCACTATTCCCACGGCGAAAGGCACCATGTAGACCGTCGTCAGGTCGCCCATGTTACCGCCGATCAGCGCGTTCGCCAATGCGTAACAGAACATGACCAGCCCGACAAATGCCAGTATCCATCCTCCCTGCTCCATGAAAGCGTGCTTGAAGCCGTGCCTCATGTTGAGGTTGATGAACGAGCATATGTACCCGATCATCAGGTGCACGACGCCTATGTAGACCGAGAGCTTCAGAAGAAGCGGGATCTCCACAAGCTTCCCTACGCCCACGTGGGAGACGATATGGCCTCCCTCGTAGTGTATGAAATCAGGCAGCACCGCGGAGAACGCGCCGAGCGCCCCCTCCTCCATGCCGAATATGTGCTCCCATGTTATGCCGGTAGGCGAATATGTGCCGGTGAAGTGCATGCCCAGACATTCCCCGTAGAAGAGGAGTCCGAACAGGAACGACCATATGCCGCCGAAGAACAGGACGCGGGCGATTATGCGCCAGTCTCTGCCCTTCGCGACCTTGAGGCCGTATGCTCCGAGTATTATGAACGGAATGGCGTATCCGACATCCCCCACCATGAATCCGAAGAACATGGGCAGGAAGATCGCTATGAGGATCGTCGGGTCGATCTCCTGGTACTTCGGCACGTCCACGAGCTTCGTGGCGTACTCGTAACCGGTAGAGTATCTCCCGTTTTTCATCCTTGTGGGCGCGGTCTTGAAACGCTTCTCGACCGCCTCGGTCTCCGCGTCCTTGCGTCCGCGGGTCTCCTGGAACTCGACGTACATTCTGCCTTCCGAGTCCTTCTCCAGTTTCTCTTTTACCTGTTCCACCATCTTGGTGGGAACCCACGCGTCTATCACGAACGAATATTCGCTTGTGGCTATCCTCAGGGGGACCTCACCCTTTTCGACCGTTATCGAGAGGTCCTCATCCGATGCCCTCAGGAAGGCCTGATGCCTTTCCTTGATCGCGGCGAGTTCCTCTTCGACCTTTGCAAGGCCTGCCTCGGCGTTTGCGATCTCGGTCTCGGTGGCCTTCAGGGCCTCGGCGGGCGAGCCGGTCGACCCGGCTGGCACCTGGATTTCGGAGAATCCGAAGGCAGAGAGGGTAGACACCGTCTTATCCCTGTCCCTGTTCCTCATGAAAACGGCGACCGCGGTGGGGCCCTTCTTCATGGTCGCAACAAAAAACTCCACGTCCATGGCCTTGATAAGGGCCTCGGAGGGATCTTCGGCGACAGTGCCGACGATGACGGCGATGCTCTCGTAACCGCCGTACAACTGGAGGTCCAGCGGGAGCATCTGTAGAATTTCAAGGTTGTTTTTCTTAGTGTTTAGTGCGGCGATTCTCTGGTTGAGATCATTCCTTCTGTCGAGGACCCTCATTACTTCGTCCTCGACTGATTCGACGCTGTTGGATAATATCCGGCTCTTTACCTTTTCAACAGGTAAGCTAGGTGTCTTGGTATGTTTGTTTATACCAAGCTCCTTCTCCATGGACCTCACCTTCAGCAGCCTCTCGGATGCTTTGGATGAAAATTCACGGGGCGAACCTATGGAAAAGCCCTCGTCCGCGTCGACGGTATGATCGATCAGGTGTACCGCTTCTGCACCGTACAAGACCTCTATGGCCTCGTCCATGTGGGCTTTGGTACCCGCAACGACAATCCTACTCATCGACTCAGGAAGTGACATCTAGGGTCCTCTCGAATTCTTTGTTGAGAAAATCTTTGACTTCCTTCATCTTAGCTTCAGAAGCATTCTGGAGGACTTTGGCCTGCGACCTGCCCTTTTTGAGGAGCTCTTCGCGTTTAGCCTGAAGCTCCATGCTCTTTGCTGCGATATTGGACTCGGTGGAGCTGCGTATCTTAGCTTCCTCGTCCTGAATCTTCTTCACAGAATCCCTGCGGGCTTTGGATAAAGCCTCCCTGCTTTCGGCCCGGGCCTTTTCGACCTTGGCGTCAGCGGCCTTCTCCGCATCCTTAATCTCCGTAAGTATTTCAGTTCGGCTCAAATTAAACTCCCCGACCTTTTGGGCAGTTATATCGAAGAATATACTTAATGGTAATTGTGGTTGTTTATATACTCCCCATTATAACAAAAATAACTTAGGCGGGGTATCTCCTGACCGTGATGCCCGACTCGCCCAACAGCTCTTTGGACAGGTCGTCGGGATAACCTTCACCGTATACAATCTCGATTATTCCGGCATTGATTATGATCTTCGCACACATGGAGCAGGGGTATGTGGTCGTATAGATGGATGCGTCCTTTACACTGACGCCGAAGTACGCCGCCTGCACCACCGCGTTCTGTTCAGCGTGCACTCCCCTGCACAGCTCATGCCTGGTACCCGAGGGAACGTCGAGTATCTCGCGTATACACCCAAGCTCTTCGCAGTGCCTCGATCCCTTGGGCGCTCCGTTGTATCCGGTGGATAACACTCTTTTATCTTTTACGATAACGGCCCCGACCTGCCTGCGTATGCAGGTCGACCTGGTGGCCACGAGTTTGGCCATGCTCATGAAATACTCGTCGTTCGAGGGTCTTTCCATCGATGCTCCATGGATATTTTCGTATATAGCGGTTGAGAGCGTTAAATAACGCTAAGCTGTTTCATTGCATTATGAAGCGTGAAGACAGAGATACACTTATCGCAATGGCGGTGATAGTGCTGGTGTTCGCGTCGGGGTATGCATGTCTTCATCTTTACTCGGGACACAATCCATATTTTTCGCTCGTCACTTCGCAGAGCATGCAGCATGACGACCACAGTTCCGAGCTTGGAATAATCGACACGGGAGATCTTGTTATTGTAAGAGATAAGTCGAAGATAGATATCCAGACATATCTGGAGGGCCGAATGACGGGCTTCAAATCATTCGGAGACTACGGCAGCGTGATAATATATAGTGGAGACAACGGCTCCAGCATAATACATAGGGCTCTGCTTTATCTTGAAGTAAAAGAGGACAGTTCAGGAAAATATGCCAGCATATCATATCTGGATTCCTATCCCTCCTGGGAAAGCGCGTACTCGCCCGGAACGGAGCTTGACCCGGAGATGCTCAGAGAGGATATCGTACTCAACGATCTGGGATATAGGGGCCTCGACGTGAAGATCGATATAGCATTCATACTCAGCAAGACGGACGCAGGGGTTTCGGGATATGTAACTATGGGCGATAACAACACCATCACCGATCAGAGCTCGTTTTACGGCTCGGATTTTGTGATATCTGGACTTGTGACGGATGAAAGGATATTATCCATTCCGGTCAGTGAAATACCTTGGTTGGGATGTTTTAAACTCTTACTTGACGGAAGAGGATACATCGTTGAACATCACTCGCCCAACAGTATTCCATATCTATGTGTTTCAGCACTGGGCATGTTGTTCGTTCTTTTTTCCCTGTATATTTTTTACATCGGATATACCATAGAAAAAAGAAAAAGGGGTATTTGACCGCAAACCCCCCCACCCCTTCATTTCCACTGGAAAGGAAAAACAGATCACATAAGAGTGGTCTGCTTCACATTTTTGTAATTCTTTAATTTTTTGAAGATAACATCCGATTTTATGAGGTCCATAACTTCTTTGCTTCCAAGTTCGATCTCCCTCGTTCTTCCCGCACGACCGAACGATTTGACCCTTGCATGGATTATTCCCATCATGTCCAGTTCGGATATCAGACCGGCGACCCTTCTCTGTGTAAGTGTAGATGATTCCAAAATTTCGGATATGTGTTTATATGTTGTAAAAACATCTCCCGTATTCATGGTCGGATTGTCATTTTCGGTGTTTATTACAATACTCATCAATACTGTCTTGGATTGAGGCGTAAGCGTTCTTACTACTTCCGAAACGGCGTCAAGCTCGATTTTATTTTTTGCATATTTTACATGCGCTTCAGTTATGATGTTGTCGTTGTTCCTTTCTGCAATATCGGAAGCTATTCTCAAAAGATCCAACGCTCTTCTCGCATCGCCCATATCTTGTGCCGAAAGTGCCGCGCAATAAGATACGACACCTGGAGAAAGCACTCCGTCTTCAAAAGCATCTTCCGATCTGTCTTTAAGAATATCTTCAAGCTGAAGAGTATTATAAGGCGGAAATATTATTTTTTCTTCACCCAGTCTGCTTTTGATTTTTGGATCAAGAAAATCAGTGAATTTTGGATTGTTGCTTATTCCTATTATAGATACCTTCGAATGTTCCAGCACTTCATTTATTGTTGTTAAGAAATAGAATATGTCATCTCCGTTCTTCTGAAACGATCTGTCGATCTCATCAAGTACGATGATATAGATTTTATTTTCTTTATCCACATATTTTGTCAATTCACTGAAAACTCTATCCAGGCTCCAACCGGTAAAAGGAATGCTTTTTGTCTCATCTCTTATTATCTGGTTTCCAATATTGTAGAGTATACCGTATGGCGTATCAACGACTTCGCAGTTGATATAAATAAAAGAGCAGTTCTCTTCATTTTCATCGGCTTTTTTTAATTCTTTTCCTATATACTTTACTACTGCAGTTTTTCCTGTTCCTGTTTTTCCGATAATAAGTATATTAGATGGTTTATCCTTTGCCAGTGAAGGTGCGACGATCTCTACGATCTCTTTTATCTGCTCTTCTCTGTGAGGAAGCTGCTCTGGAATATATGACGACTGCAGTATTCTTTTATTTTTTACAAGTAGATTCCGTTTATCCATATAATGTTTGAAAATCGACTCGCCGTCATTCAAAGGAAACACCGCATTTTCCTATGTATATTCAATAAGCATATAATTGTTTTTAAAGTTGGATGTAATGACGTTTTTTAATCTTCTTGTGCATTCATTTTATAATCAAATTGTATTTCCGTCATAGTCATTCAGGAATGGATAATATGAAACACAAAGCAATAGTCGTTATCGGTGCTTGCGTCCTTGGAATCGCACTTTTTATCGGGATCCTCTTCGTTATAGGCAGTCTTTCTTGAATTCATACGTTGTTTTTCCGAACCTTCTTCTTTTTTATGGTCTCCAGTGGAAATGAAGGGGTGGGGGGGTTTAGTCTAATTGTAACGGTCCCGTTGAAATCATTGCTTGATTTCTGATGTTTCATGCCGGGCATTCTAAGGGACAAGTATTTCATTATATCAGCATCGCTGGCACTTGTACTGGTATTGGTATGGTCCGTATCGGATGAAGAAAAAGAAAACGATGGAGGTCATCGGGCGCTAGGTATAGCTTTCGATATAAAAGAAACAGAAAATGGATTCGTTTTTTCGGCCGAGATGTCTGATGGCTCCTCATATAGATGTTTTTACAAAGACCGTCCCGACGAATTGGGTATTTACTTTTTTTATGGTGATTTTTCTGAAGATAGCGGTCTTATATTCCTTAAAAAAATGGTTTTTGCGGAACATGAATAAAATAATTGAATGCATTGGGTCCGAAGCGTGTACGTTTCATTCGACGACACGGACTCGAACGAGGGCCTGTGCACGACATTTTTGGCGACGGAAGTGATGAAGGAGATAGGCGACCTGGACCTGATAGGCTATCCCCGATTGGTGCGTCTCAATCCTGCGGTACCTTGGAAAACACGTGGCAACGGCTCTCTGTCTCTAAGGCTTGGACATGGTGCGGGAATGAAGATCAAGGTAGGAGAAATATCCGGAAAGGAGTTTTTCTGTTATGAAAGACAGCTTTCGGAAGAGCCGGACGCCGGGGAGCTGCTTGAGAGGATAATCCCCGTAGTGAAAGGTAACCGTCACTTTACATCGGATTCGGGGATCGTCGTCTCTGAAAAGAAACCCTCTCAATCCTATTACTGGAAAGGCGTCAGAAGAATCGTGGAGATGTCCGATGTCGAAGAGGAGCTGGACCGTATCGGCGCTCTCCGCGACGGATTCGGGAACAGACGTGGCATTATAGGTTCGGCATGCGGTATGGCCTGGAGGCCCCGCGACAGCACATACGAGATGATAACATACCGCCCGAGGAGCAGATGGGGCACCCGCAGAGCCATAGAACCCGAGTCCATCGGGGAGATGGACCGTTCGTTCCCATCCACCTTCAACAGCTGGGAGGAAAGATTTCATAAGGTGTCCATGGTTCCCGGGACCCCTTGTCCGGTCATGTACGGTCTGCGCGGCGACAGGCCGGAGGACCTCCCCGAAGCCTCGGCCGCGATACGCACCGAACCTCTTGAGCGCAGTTTCATTTTTCTCACCAACCAGGGGACCGACGACCACATCATATATCGTCCCAGGGTTCTCGAGCCCATGAGCTCCTATTACATCGAAGGCATCGTCTTATCAAGGCGCCACCTTCCCGGGGGACACGTGGTGGTATGCCTCTATACAGGCTTCGGCACCGTGGAATGCACGGCATACGAACCGTCCAAGGAGTTCAGGTCTGCCTTCGAATGGCTGACGGCCGGAGACCGCATCGGGGTGATGGGCGAGATGCGCACCGAGCCCAGGACCCTCAACGTCGAGAAGATGAAGGTTATCGGGACGGTCAGGGAATTCGAGAAGATATCGAATCCCCTGTGCGAAAAGTGCGGAAGGACCATGGAGTCTGTAGGGAAGGGAAGGGGCTACCGTTGCCGCAGATGCGGCACGTCGTCGGGCGAACCTGTGAAGAAGGAGAACACAAGATGGATGGTCCCCGGATGGTACGAACCGCCCGCCTCCGCCCGCAGACATCTGTCCAAGCCTCTTAAGAGGATGGGCGAGGAACAACCCGTTGAGTTCGTCAATAGCCGTAGCTAATCACCGACAATATTATATAGCGAAAATCGACACTACGAACCAGAATCGGAGGCCGCTAAAATGCAAGAGGCAGTTATTCTAAGCGCAACAAGGACCCCTATAGGAAAGTACGGAAAATCGCTGATGGACGTCAAAGCCAAGGATCTGGGAGGTATCGCAATAAAAGAAGCGGTGTCCAGGGCAGGCATATCCCCCGGCGATATACAGGAATGCATAATGGGAAACGTAATCTCCGCCGGCATGGGTCAGAACCCCGCAAGGCAGGCGGCCATCGCCGCCGGCCTGCCCGTCGAGATCGGATCCTTCACCGTTAACGCAGTATGCGGCTCCGGGATGAAATCGGCGATGCTGGCCGCCGATGCCGTCAAAGCCGGCCAATACGAGGTCCTGGCCGTAGGCGGGATGGAGAACATGAGCTCCGCTCCATATCTCCTCAAGGGAGCAAGATGGGGGTTCAAGATGGGCGACCAGCCGGCAGTCGACTCTATGGTTTACGACGGCCTCTGGGACGTGTTCAACGACCAGCACATGGGGATAACCGGCGAGATCGTGGCCGAGCGTTTTAACGTCACAAGGGAGGACGCGGACACGATGGCCTACCAGAGCAACCTCAAGGCGGCGGAGGCCCAGTCCAAAGGCAGATTCGACAGGGAGATAGTCCCGGTAACGGTCAAAGGAAGGAAAGAAGACGTAGTGGTCAAACAGGACGAGGGCGTAAGGGCCGACACCACGATGGAGTCCTTGGGAAAACTGAAGCCTGCATTCAAAAAGGACGGTGTAGTCACCGCGGGCAACTCTTCCCAGCTCAGCGACGGGGCGGCGGCGATGGTCATCTCGTCCAGGAAATGGGCGGAGGAGCACGGGATAAAGCCCATGGCCTCCATAGAGGCCTACGGGGAGCGCGGAGTGAAGCCCGAGCTCATCATGGAGGCGCCCATCCCGACCACGAGGCGTGTCCTTGAAATGGCCGGAATGACGATCGACGACATAGACCTCTTCGAGCACAACGAAGCCTTCGCCACAGCGTCCTGCGCCGTGAAGAAGGAGCTCGGCGTACCCGACGAGATATTCAACGTGAACGGAGGCGCCATTGCGCTGGGACATCCGATCGGGTGCTCGGGCGCAAGGGTCATGACCACGCTCCTCTACGCCCTGGAGGACAGGAAGAAGAGCGTAGGCCTCGGCACCCTCTGCCTAGGCGGAGGAAACGCGGTCACAATGATCGTCAGACGCGAATGAAGATGGAACCATCAAAAACCCCTTAAACCCTTTCCGCCCGGAACACTCCGGGCAAGAAAGTAATATCAACACATCGGGCCATCAAGCATCATGGAACTGGAAGCCATTCTCGGGAAGATCGAGGGGTCCCGCGCCGACATCGTGAAGGAGATGGTCGATATGATAAGGATTCCCGCCATCGCCCCGATCAACGGCGGCGACGGAGAGGGCCGAAGGGCCGACCACCTTGTTTCCAGGCTCCAGGGATACGACAGCATCGAAAGGATAGATGTGCCGGACGATACGGACCCTTCTGTTATCCGGCCCAACATACTCGCGAAAAAGAACGGCCCGGAGGAAGGCACCGTCTGGATAGTCGCCCATATGGACACGGTTCCCGTGGGGGACCTCGACGACTGGGACAGCCCTCCCTTCGAGCCCCGGATCGAGAACGGCAGGATATACGGTCGCGGAACCGAGGACAACGGTCAGGCGGTGATCTCGTCGATGTTCGCCTCCAGGTTCATAGAGGGGAAGGATCTGAAGAAGAGGTCGATCGGCATCGCATACGTGGCCGACGAGGAGACCACCAGCGCCATGGGGATCGCGTACCTTCTGGACAAGGGATGCTTCTCCGAAAAAGACGTCTTCATCGTTCCGGACTGGGGAAGCCCCGGCGGAAAACACATAGAGGTTGCCGAAAAGAACCTGATATGGTTGAATTTCGAGGTCACGGGCAGGTCCACCCACGGTTCTACTCCGGACAAGGGGGTCAACGCCCTCAGGGCGTCCTCCCATCTTATAGTGGAGTTGGAAAAGGCGTTCGCTAAGGAGTTTCCGGGCTCTGACCCCATGTTCATGCCCCACAGGTCCACTTTCGAACCGACTCGGAGCATCGCGACGGTGGAGAACGTCAACACGGTGCCGGGCTATCATGAGTTCTCCATGGACGTCCGCCTCCTTCCGGAATACGATATGGACGACGTGGTGATAACGGCCCGGAGCGTAGCCTCGTGTATTTCCGAGAAGTACGGCGCAGATATAACGATCGGCGAGATACAGCGCCACCAGTCCGGAAGGCGGTCTTCCACCGATGACCCCGCATATCTGGCGCTTCGTGATTCCGTAAAGCACGTTACGGGCACGGAGCCCACGCCCGTGGGCGTAGGCGGAGCCACATGCGCCAATTTCTTCCGTGCGAAGGGGTACAACGCCTACGTATGGGAGACCGGGGGCGGAACCCTGCACACTCCCAACGAATACGTGGAGATAGAAAATATAGTGACGGACGCGAAGGTCTTCGCCACGCTGTTCTACAAGCTGTGCGTTTAATCGAACAGGCGGTTCAGCATCCATTCCGCGCTGAACTTCTGGATATCTTCGTATTCCTGTCCGTCGCACACGAACGCTATCGGCCTGCCGATGGTGTGGGCTATCGACAGGGCCGCCCCGCCTTTGGCGTCCGTGTCGATCTTGGTGAGTATTATCGCATCGATGCCGATAGCGGCATCGAACACTTTTGCCTGCTCTATGGCGTCGTTGCCTGCAAGCGAGTCGCCCACGAACACCTTCAGGTCGGGTTTGGCTATCCTGGCGACCTTTTTCATCTCCTCGATCAGGTTGCTGTTGGTCTGCATCCTGCCGGCGGTATCGATGAGCACGGCGTCCCTTCTTTTTGACCTGGCATGCTCTATCGCGTCGTATGCCACGGCCGCAGGGTCCGCGTCCTGGGCGTGCTTGACGATCTTTGCCCCCAGACGGTCTGCGTGGATCGTCAGCTGCTCTATCGCGCCGGCCCTGAACGTATCGCATGCGGCGAGCACCACGGTCATGTCCTGTTTTTGAAGACGGTTCGCGACCTTCGCGATGGCGGTGGTCTTGCCTGTGCCGTTTATTCCGACGAACATTATGACGGCAGGCCTCGTCCTCTCTTTCATCCATGCGTCGAAGTCGAACTCGTTGACCTTGAGTACCTTGTGCACGGCGTCCCTGACGGCCATCTCGACTATCTCGTCAAGGCTGTACTGACGGCTGTATTTTTTTCCGGTCAGATTTTCGCGGACGCCGTCTTTTATCTCTTCAGCGACAGAAAAGGCAACGTCAGCTTCGAACAGGATCACCTCCAGCTCGTCGAGCACGGATTCCAGTTCATCGTCTTTTATCCTCTTCCCTGAGTCGCCGACAGGGGATGACGGCGCCTTCCGCTGATCTTTTTCAGCTTTGACCCTGTCGCGGCGCGAAAGTTTCGGCTCCTCGGCGCGGACCGCCTCGGTTTCGGGCACGGGACCGGCCGCGACCTCCGGTCTGACAGGGGCATCCTCCGGCTCCTCGGGCGCGGGCCGAGCCTCGTAGACCGTCTCCTCCAGCTTCTCGGGCGTCTTCTTAAAAAGCCCCTTGAGCTTGCTTTTCAGAGAATCAAACATATGATGCGCTCAGGACTGCTGCCTGGCCTCGTACTCCGCGTTGATGGCGTCGGCCAGGTTGTTGGCCGCGGTCTGGACTTCGGAAAAAGCGCCGCCGGCCTTCTTGAGGGCTTCTTGTATCTCTATGACCGCGGAGCCCATGAATTCGCTGGCCTCGTCGAGGTCCTTGTCGACGGACACCCTGCTGCCTATACCCACGACCGCCTTGCGGCTGCCGGTAACCTTGGCGGCGACGAAAACCGAGGCCCCGACGGGGACCAGGACCTCATCTCCCTCTTTGGCGTCGGCGAACGCCTTCAGCGTCTCGCGGGCCCTCACAGATTCCTCGAGGGAAACCTGGAGGATGTTGACCTGCCTGCTGAGGGCGTCCATCTGTCCCTTGTAGGATTCGAGGACCTGCAGAGCCTGACGTAGGTCCCTTTCTTCCATCTCACTCACCGATCTGGTATTTCACGACGTGGTCGGTGACCTTGTCGGCGGAGAGCTCGGATATCTCGGAGATCTCTATGTCGCGTCTTTTGAGTTTGTGCTGGCTTCCGAGGGTCGAGAGAGCCTTCTCCCTCACGGATGCCTCGTCTTCTGCGGCCATCTCGACGGAGAAGATCTGTCTTCCCTGCCTTTTGTCGGCGTGTGTGCCCTTGATAAGGAATGCCTTCATAATTATTACCAGGTTCGGGAACTATATTTAACTAATAAAGCTTTGGTGGCGGACATGGGCGGCCCGGGGGAATTAGTTGCTGATTTTTCGCCCGGAAAGGGCTTCCCCTCGGTATCCGTGACGGGTAGAAAGTGCGGGCTGATGTGCGCCCACTGCATGGGGAGGCATCTGTGCGGCATGGCACCTTCCGAAGATCCGGAGACCCTCCTCGAAGTCGCCGAGCGGGTTCTCAGGACGGGAGGCGAGGGAATGCTCCTGAGCGGCGGAAGCGGAAAGGACGGCCGCGTGCCTCTGGCACCTTTTGCTTCGGCGATCAGAAGGATATCGAATTCGGGTCTTCTCATCAACGCGCATCCCGGCGTCATCGGTCCGAAGGACGCGTCCCTGCTGGTCTCTTCAGGGGTATCGAGATTCTCCGTCGACGTCCATCAGGACCCGTATGTCATAGGGTCGGTCTTCAATCTGCCCGGCCCCGAAGTGTACGAAGGTACGATAGATGCGATATTGGGTGCCGGGGGCGTTCCCGTTCCTCATCTCACCGCCGGCCTCGGCGATCGTGACATTGCCGGCAGCGCCGAGCTTCTGGTGAAAAAGGGAATAATGCACGCTGTGCTGCTGGCACTCGTGCCGACGAGGGGAACGCCTTTCGAAAACCGCGGCGCGTCGGAAGGCGACGTCACCGAGGCCGTCGGAATTCTTTCGGATATGGGAATATCGGTGACCTTGGGATGCATGCGGGACCGCAGCATGCGGGGCCTGGAGATGAAATGCGTTGAAATGGGGGTCAGAGCCATCGCCAACATGTCCCGGGATACCGAAGGGCATCTCGTTTCCGAAGGTTTCAGGGTAAAGTCCTTCCGCAGATGCTGCTGCTTCGGCTCAGAATGAGATATCCGGCATATCGGAGACCTTTCCCAGCTGGGCGAACCTTCTTCCAATGAGGAAAACCGCGGCGAACTCAGGCACTTCGGTCTCTCCTTCCAGCACGAAACGCTCACCCTTGATGGTAAGGTCGACGGGTTTTTTGACGGTTATCTCCACGGGGTCGCATGAATATTCTTCCGGTACGGCAAGGTCCAGAGGCTCGAAGTCGGTGAGTTGGTCCCGGGTCAGGGGGGTGACCCTAAGCCCTCCTTTCCCGTGTATCGAGCCTGGAAGGCGTATAAGCCTCTTCACGTCGGAGGTGACAGGCGCGTCGACCTCGCCGCTTAGGCGGGGCCGCATGTCCTCGTCCATTATCTTCACAAGCATCTCCTGGGCGGTCTTGCCCATGGTGGCCATCGTGTTTTTGTCGAAGATGACCTTCCTCGAACGTCTCACGTCCTCCTGGACCTTCTCAACTGTGCTGTACTGGCTCTTTTTGATCGAGGGATAGCCGGAACGTAGGGACTTCGGGTCCATGTCGCAGAAGTCGTTGACCACGTCCATCAGGCCCATCCGCATCCTCTTCTTCCATCCCCCGGAGCCCTCAGGGGGCACCAGGCGGTCCTTGGCAACGTTGGTCCTGACCCCGCCGCCGACGGCCATGCGGGACGTCGCGACCTGGTTGTAAGGGAACACCCAGTCTATGTCGAGCCCGGAGCCCAGGACGTAATCCACAACCTCCCTGCGCTCGTGGGAGCCCAGCGTCAGGACGTCCTTCATCATCACATGTGCATGGTAGCCCCTCCCTCCAGAGAACGTAAGACGGACGTCCTTCTCGTCGAAACCCAGGTCCCCCATGAGGAAGGAGTCGCACAGTCCGATCATCTCGCTTCTGATCTGCCGCATCATAACTGGATAGGTCATATTCTCGGCGCCGGCCAGATGGTCGGCGTCCAGGTCGAAGATGAGCTCCGCGCCGAGCCACTCCTTCTCCTCCATGGTCGGGGCCGAGGGCTTCCTGTAGTAGGCGGTGGAATAGTAGCTGTGGGCCGGGACGTTGGAGGCCATGAACCTTCGCAGGTCCTCCGCGTTGGAGAACCCGATGTGCCTCTGCATCATGTTCCTGTCAAAGAACATGAAACCGAACTCCCTGCGTGTGAAGCGGTCGGGCAACATCGGCGTGTTTTCCTTGTAGTACTTCCTGAAACATTTCAGGAGGAACCGGGAGTCCCTGTCCATGCCCTCTCCTAGGGCAGGGAACGTATAATTATTTGTCCGTAGCTCTTGAAACATGGCCGGAAACGTCCCGATATACGATAATCACATACACATGAGCCCTTCCGGGCGGAATGTTGACGCCCTCCTGGAGTTCCAGGCGGCCGGAGGCACGGGGCTCACGCTGATAACCCTTCCTTATTCCGAAGTACGTATCGGGAAGGGCAGGGATTTTTCGGATTCCTTCGATATCACTTACCGGATGGCCGAAAAGGCGAAAGAAGCAACCAGCCTGCAGATCAACACGGCCGTGGGACCTTATCCGATCCTTCTGCTGGGTCTTGCCGAGGAGCACGGCCTCGCCTTCGCCGTGGAGGCGATGAAGGAAGGGATGGAGATCGCCGGCAGGGCGGTGGCGGAGGGAAAGGCCCAGGCCATAGGAGAGATAGGCAGGCCGCATTTCCAGGTGTCGGAGGAGATATGGGAGGCCTCCAACGAGGTGCTGCTTGCCGGAATGCGGGCGGCCAAGGAGAACGGGTGTCCGGTGATAATACACAGCGAGGCCGGGACCGTAGAGACCAACCGTTCTCTTTCCGAGATCGCCAGAAAAGCGGGCCTCGACCCGGGGATGGTGATCAAACATTCGTCGCCTCCCTTCGTCAGGGACGAAGAAACATTTGGCGTGATGCCTTCCATCCCTGCATCCAGAGAGTATATTCGGGAGGCCCTCTCAAAGGGTTCCGACCGTTTCATGTTGGAGACCGATTACTACGACGACCCGGAGAAGCCCGGCGCACGCATGTCGGTTAACACGGTGCCCAAACGCATCAAAGCGATGCTGGCTAACGGAGGCATGACGGAGGAGAACGTCCGAAGGATATGCGGAGAAATTCCCGAGAAGATGTTCCGTGGTTGAAACCTTTTTTAACACGACGTTAATCACGGAGATATGAAGGCGAGCGTGCTCTGCGTCTACAACGAGGGTTCCCGACCGAACACTTCGTACATCGGCGCCAAAGGTTTTTCCGTAATGGTCGAAGTGGACGGCGAGAGGACGCTGTTCGGTACCGGGCTCCGCGGACGTTACCTCGTCCACAACATGGAGCATCTGAGGCTGGATGCGGATTCTATCTCCAGGGTCGTCATATCCCACGGGCACGCGGACCACGCAAGGGGCATCAGCGCTCTGCTGGACATCAGGAAGGGCCCTTTGCCGGTATACGCTCCGGCGGACGCGTGGGGAGGCAGAGGCATGCTCTCCAAGGACGGGATGGCCCTCACCGATAAGGCCGCCCCGAAGGCCGAGAGGAAGGATGTGACAGGCTGGACCCAGCTCAGCAAACATCTGTTCCTGACCCCTCCGCTGGAGGCAGGAGGGGTTTCTGAGACGTTCTTAGTACTGGCAGGAGGAAGCAGGCCCGTGCTGATAAGCGGATGCTGCCACTGCGGAATCGATGCGGCGCTTGGGACGGTAAGAGAAAAATTCGGATCCTACCCCAGGTCCCTCATAGGGGGACTGCATCTCGAGAAGGTGCCCAAGGAGATGTCTTACGCGGTGGCGGAAACGCTCAGGAACGCAGAGTGCCAGGATCTCAATCTCAATCATTGCACGGGTCCCAAGGGCGCACTGCGTCTGAGGGAAAAGCTTTCGCTCGAAGGCGTGAAGGAATACAACGTAGGCGATATATTGGAATATGAGCTAGGACTAATGTGATACCGGTGATGATATGAAAGCGGCATGGCATTTCAGGACGGCTTTGACGTTCGCAATTCTGACGTTGGTCTTCGCGGCGGTAGGTTGGGTCGTAGGGTGGATGTTCGACAGTCCGCTGATGGGCCTTGCGGCCCTGGTCGCAGTGGCGGTCCTCATCCTCTCGTTCTCGGCGATCTTCTCCAAGAGCAGAGCCCTCAGGTCCAACAACGCCAGGATAGTCACCGAGTCTGAAGAGCCGAGGCTCTTCCGCATCGTCAGGTCTGTTGCCGACAAGGCGGGCGTTCCGATGCCCGAGGTCGGGGTGACCGAGGAATACATGCCCAACGCCTTCGCCACCGGACGCAGCCCCAGGGACGCCGCCGTGGTGGCCACCAGGGGGCTACTCAATATGCTTCCCGACGACGAGCTCGAGGGAGTGATAGCCCATGAGATCTCGCATGTGAAGAACCGCGACATTCTCGTGATGTCCGTCGCCTCCGCGGTCTCGGCCGTCATAGCGTTCGTCGGCCGTTTCGGGATATATTTCGCATTGGCAGGTTCCGGGAACAATAAGAACGGAGGGGCCATGCTTCTGGTCGCGATCGTCATGTACATCTCGCTGCCCATTGCGGCCCTGGTCCTTCAGATGAGCATCTCGAGGAAGAGGGAGTACCTCGCGGACGAGTCCGCGGCCGAGATCACGGGAAGGCCCGTTGCCCTGGCCAACGCCCTGGTGCGCATAGAGAAAGGCTGCGACAGCCCCGCCAACGACTATCACAATCCTGCATATTCGTCCGTCTGGATATCTAACCCTTCGGGGACCAGGAGGTCTCTGACCGAAAGGATATTCAGCACACATCCCTCCACCAAGGACAGGGTCGATCGCCTTATGAAGATCGCCGAGAGGTACGGGATATCCAGGGGTCCGGTCGTCTACGACAACAGCGCAGACGGCGAGTCGGACCCGTTCTTCCACAAGTGAATCACTTGACGGGCTCCCACTTGGAGATCTCGTTGACCTTGGACAGGGTGGACCCCCTCCTGATCTCTTCGCGTGTGCGGTCCTCGTGCTCGTGCACGTCCAGCGCGCGGTTGGCGACCTCCACGGCCTCTTCCTTGGGCACGACGATGAGCCCGCTCTCGTCGCCTATTATCCAGTCTCCCGTGCGGACCCTCTGTCCGCCCACGGTTATCTCGATCCCGATGCCTCCGTAGCCCTTGGGCTCCCCGGCGCAGGGGACGGTTGTCCTGGCGAAAGCGGGGAACCCCATCTTCCTGATGTCGTCTATGTCCCGTATGCTGCCGTCGATCACCACGCCGGCGCATCCCGCGACCATCGCGGAAGTCGCCGCCAGTTCTCCCCATACGGCCATCCATCCCCCTCCCACGTCCACGACGATGACGTCTCCCCGCTTAGCCCGGTCTATGGCTTCGACGGGCTTCGCCCAGTCTCCGTTTGCGGTTTGCACCGTAAGGGCGCGTCCGACCATGCGTACCCCGTCTTTGATGTAGGGCTTGAGACCCAGTATTATCCCTTTTTTATGATAGGCGTCAGAGATATTGCACGTGGAGACCCTGGAGAACGCCTCGAACAGACTGTCCTCGGTGTATTTTTTCGCAAGCCCGCTATCCACCTTCGAGCCCTCCATTGAGGACTTTATCGCCGCCGCCGCGGCCCGGATATCGGCCGCCTTGAGTATCCCTCCGCCAACGATTACGACGGATGCGCCCGCCTCCACATACCTGCCGGCGTTCTCTGCGGTGATGCCGCCCGCCACGGCCACAGGTATGGAGGTCGCGTCTACGATTTCCTTGAGAAGGGCGTCCGGGGGGGCCTCTCCTTTCATCTGGGCGTCTATCCCCATATGCAGGCATATGTACGAGGCACCCAGCGTTTCGACCTCTTTCGATCTACTCGTCTTGTCCGGTACATTGATCATGTCTACCATTATCTCGGCACCGTACTTCCTTCCGGCGGAGACGGCCTCGGATATCGTCGAGTCGTCGGCCAGTCCCAGGACCGTTATTATATCGGCGCCGGCCTTGGCGGCGATCTCCACCTCGAACGCACCCACGTCCATGGTCTTCGTGTCCGCCACTATCTTCCTGTCGGGGAATTCCTTTCTCAGGATGCGTATGGCGTCCGCACCCCCGCTCTTTATCAGCGGCGTTCCCGCCTCTATCCAATCGGCACCCCCCTCGACCGCCTCTTTGGCTATGGGGACGCTGCGTCCGACCTGCATTATGTCGAGCGCCACCTGGAGTACTGCGCACATGGGGCTTCCAATCTGCAGGGGCTTATTTACACTTATTGAGAAAGTGCCACTCAGCTCGCCCGTCTATCATCAAAAACAGCTCGAAAACGTTCATCACGGTGGCGGCCCTCTATCCCTTATGGTGTTTAAACATGCTTCCCAAAAGGTATATGTCCCGAACGCCATGACCCGCACCGCATGTCCGAGAGAAAGATGGCCAAGGAGACCAGGCCCGAGAGGGACAGGAACAAGGTATCGGTCCTGTTCGTAGACCGCAAGAACGACCTTCAGTCCCAGCTCGCAGAGTACTATACGAACAAGCAGTTCCCCGGGATATACCAGGCATTCAGCGCCGGACCGGAGCCCGACATCATCGACTGCGACATGATAATAACGATGTACGCCGAATCGGAGGATATCAGGCGCCAGAGGTCTAAAGGCTTCGACAGCGAATATCTTCCCGCAGACCATGGCTACGATTACATCATATACACCCGGCCCGATGTTTTCGAGGAGCTCGCGGGAAAGACGGTCTGGAAAGGAAAGCAGATCCTGGCCGACATGGGCTCCAAGGACGATTTCGCCGCGACCGACGACAAGGAGCTGTCCGAGGACTATATGCGTATGGCCCTCAGGATACGGGAATGGGTCAGGGAGAACATGGAAGACCCCCGCAAACTCAAGGAGCTCGTTTCCGCCTGAACCGACCCTTCCTGTATTTTTTTGGCCGCCGGGGGCGGTTCACAACATATTTAGTATGAATCGGGATATGATGAGAAAGTGAAGAAAGAACTCGTGCTGCATATTTGGAATGCCCTCGGCGACGACACGGTCACGACCCCGGAGGCCAACAGGCGGCTCGGGGGATTTTTCGACGATAAATGCCCTGACGATCTTGCGAAGACATTCACTAAGCTGAGGAAACAGGGCCTTCTCAAGGGAAAGGTCTCTCCCCAGCAGGGCGGATGGATATGGTGGGCCGACGACGAATGCCGCTCGGCGCTCGAAGGAGGCATGATCGATGGTTAACTATCAGGACGGAGACATACAGACGGCCTGGGACGAGATATTCGGAACATTCGAACAGTACCGCATCGCGATCGCGAACATCGCCGCCGCATATCCCGATATAAAGAGCCTCGAGGTCCGTTATTCGGACATGGACACCTACGACACGGACTTCGCAATGTTCGTGCTAGATAATCCCGACAGGTGCCTGAAGATAGGACAGGACTGCGTGCATTCGCTGATGCCCCCCTCCTGGGACGGCAAGGACAGGATAAACCTGAGGGTCGTGGGCCTTCCCAGGGACGCCAAGGTGGACATCCGTCGCCTAAGGGCAAAGAATCTGGGTAAACTGGTGGCCGTCGAAGGGCTCGTGAGGAAGGTCACTACCGTCAGGCCGAGGATGACCCATGCTCTTTTCAATTGTGCCAGATGCGGAGCGGAGCAGTGGGTGTCCCAGAAGGGGATGCTCCTCAACGAACCCATGATGTGCGTCAACCCGGACGGCAGCTGCAACAAACAGTCAACACGTTTCATTCTAAACGATAAGGAATCCAAGTACATCGACACCCAGAAGATCGAGATCCAGGAGAGCCCCGAAGGACTGAGGGGAGGAGCGCAGCCGGAAAGGCTGGCCGGATTCCTGGAGGACGACATATCCGGAGCGGTCACCGCCGGAAACCGCGTTACCATGAACGGCATCATACGATCCGTCGAGAAGCCCGACAGGGACAAGTCCACAGTCTTCGACATTTACATGGACATTCTTTCCATCGAGTTCGAGCAGCATGAGTATGACGAGATCCAGATAACCGATGCGGACGAGAAGAGGATACTGGAGATGTCCAAGGACCCAGAGCTTTTCCGCCAGATAGTTGCTTCGATATCGCCGACGATCTACGGCCTGGACGAGGTCAAAGAGGCTCTGGCGCTGCAGCTTTTCGGCGGGTGCCACAAGGATATGGACGACGGGACCTCGATAAGGGGAGATATGCACGTCCTTCTTATCGGAGACCCCGGAGTGGCGAAGTCCCAGCTGCTCAGATACATGAGCAGTCTGGCCCCCAGGGGCATATACGCGTCGGGCAAATCGGCCAGCGCCGCCGGTCTGACAGCGGCTGCCGTGAAGGACGACTTCGGAGACGGAAGATGGACCCTGGAGGCCGGCGCCCTCGTTCTCGCCGATAAGGGCCTGGCATGCATCGACGAGCTTGACAAGATGACCACACAGGACAGGTCGTCGCTGCACGAGGCCATGGAGTCTCAGAAGATATCGGTGGCAAAGGCGGGGATAACCGCGACCCTCCAATGCAGATGCTCGATGCTGGCGGCCGCAAATCCCAAATACGGCAGGTTCGAGGACAACGATACCATCACCAACCAGATCGAACTGCCGCCCGCCCTCATGTCCCGTTTCGACATGATATTCGTGCTCACGGACAGGCCGGACAAGAAGAAGGACAGGGACATCACCGAACATATTCTGAAGGCCCACCGCCGCGGGCAGGCGAGGATGATAAAGGAAGGAATGGACCTGCAGGGCGTAGACGCAGGGCTGATCCTGGAGTCCACAGAGGACATCTGCCCGCACTTCGACATGGAGACCCTGAGAAAGTACGTTGCGTATTCCAAGCGCATCACTCCCGTGATGACCGACGAGGCCGCCCGCATAATCGAGGAGAGCTATCTGGAGATCAGGAAGATGGGAGAGGGGCAGAACAAGTCGGTCCCCATCACCGCCAGGCAGCTGGAGGCATACGTGCGTCTGTCGGAGGCTTCGGCGAGGATGAGACTGAGCTACGTCGTCACCGACGCGGACGCCAACCGTGCAGTCGACATGGTGGAGTTCTATCTGGGCAAGATCGCCGCACCCGACGGCGGCCAGTGGGACATCGACAGAGTGGCCACCGGCGTGTCCAAGAAGGACAGGGACACCGTGAAGATAATACGCGACATAGTGGACGAGTTCGGAGCCGACACCGGGATGTCCGCAGAAGAGATACTCAAACATGCCATCTCCCAGGGCGTTTCGAAGGATGAGACGCTGAAAGTGATAAAGAAGATACACGAGGCCGGAGATTTCTACTCTCCGATGGCCGGAGTTTACAAGAGGGCCTGAAAATGATAAGAGCCAGGATACACAGGCACGGCGAGGAGCGGATGCTCGCGGCATGCGACGAGGAGCTGATAGGCAAGACCTTCAGGGACGGGACATCCAAGATAACGCTCACAGAGGTGTTCTACGGGAACGAACCGATCTCCGAGGAGACGCTTATCGAACGCATGGGCTCGGTCACAATAATGAACCTGTTCGGAGAAAGGGCGGTGGCCGCGGCCATCGCGGAAGGATACGTCTCGCCGGAGAATGTCATGGTCGTCGCCGGGATAAAGCACGCGCAGGTGGTGCTGATATGAGGTTCTGCGTCAAATGCGGAAAGGACGTCGAGAAGACCATGGGCGGCCTGTGCACCGATTGCTATCTCGACGGCAGGAAGTTCACGGCCCTGCCCCACCATGTGGACCTGGACGTCTGCGCGGTGTGCGGGGAGTACTATCTCGATAGGAAATGGGTACCTTCCGGCAAGAGGAAGGCCGCGGAAGATGCGGCCGTCGAGCAATTGGGAGTGCTCAACGGAGGTCGCGTAAAGTTCGTGGAGACCTTTTCCGAAGAGCAGGACCCGCGCATCTATGTCGTGAAGGTCATTTCCGAACTGACGGTGCAGGACGTCGAGGTCGAGTCCGAGGCGTCGACCATAGTGAGGATCAAGAACACCGTGTGCAAGAGGTGCTCCAGGGTCCAGGGCAGCTACTACGAATCGATCCTCCAGGTGCGTTCCGAGGAGAGGGCAGTGGACGAAGATACCGTGGTGAACATCGTCAATATGGTGATGAGCTATGTGGACCAGCAGTCCAAGGTCAACCGTCAGTACTTCGTATCTAAGGTGGAGAAGATGCACGGCGGCGTCGATTTCTATCTTTCGTCGATATCCCTGGGACGGACAATCGCCAAGATGGTCTCCGACAAGTACAGCGGCGAGAACAAGGAGTCGGCGAAGCTTGTCGGCCGCACGGACGACGGCCAGGACATGTACCGCATAACATATCTGGTGCGCCTCCCCGAGTTCAAAGTCGGCGACGTGGTAATTTTCAATGGCAAGCACTACAAGCTCGCAAGGGTCTTCAGCACCGGAGGGCGCCTGCTGTCCCTTAAAGATTTCAAGGAGGTGACACTGCGCAGGTCGGACATGCCAACGCTGAAGGTGTACCGCAAAAGGTCCGAGCTGAAAGATGCGACGGTGGTCAGCGGAGGATATCCGGAGGTCCAGGTCATGGACCCTCTGAACTTCTCGACGGTCGAGCTCATGGTCCCCGAGGGCGCGATGATCGGAGAGACGGTGAAGGTCACCGACATCGACGGCGTGCTGTACTACGTTCCGTAAACGTTTTTCAGTACCTCCCCCATGCGCCTGCATGATCAAACTCCCCGAGCCTCTGGAAGACGTCGTGTTCAATCTGCTGAAGGCCTCCAACACCAAACTGCCGCCCGATGTGGGATGGGCCCTGGAAGCCGCCGCGGGATGGGAATCCGACCCCACGGCGTATTCCCAGTTAGGAGCGATAATGGATAACGTCCGCAAGGCCGAGTTCCTTTCCCGCCCCATGTGCCAGGACACAGGAATTCCTGTATTTTTCGTCAAGGGGAAGTTCGACTCTTCCATGGTCGGCGCGATAGAAAGAGGGATAGCCAGGGCAACGAAGGAGATACCTCTGAGGCCAAACACGGTGGACCCCCTGACCCGCGAGAACCACGGCGACAACCTCGGCGAAGGCATGCCCATAGTCCACTTCGTCCCCACCGACGACGATTTCACGGAGATAACGGTCATGCCGAAGGGCGCGGGCTCGGAGAACATGACCCGCCTGGCGATGCTCAACCCGTCGGACGGGGAGGGGGGCGTCATGAAAACGATAATAGACGCCGTGCTCGACGCGGGAGGACGGCCCTGTCCTCCCGGGATAATCGGAGTGGGCATCGGCGGAACATCTGAAAAGTGCGTTTCCATGGCAAAGGAGGCGTTGCTCCTGCCTGTGGGAGAAGACAATCCCGACCCCGATCTCAGGAAGATGGAGGAGGAGATATTCGTGAAACTGAACGAAAGCGGCCTGGGCCCAATGGGCCTCGGAGGCGCCACAACGGTCCTCGGCGTGAGGATCAAGAAGGCCGCCTGCCACACCGCCAGCCTTCCGGTGGCGGTAAGCATAGGATGCTGGGCAAACCGCAGGGCGACCGCAAGGGTGACCTCTGACAAGGTGGAGTACACCCAGGGGGTGTTCAGGTGATACTGGTCTCCCCCCTCGACGAGAAGACGGTCAGATCCCTGAGGCTCGGCGATACCGTGTATGTCAAAGGCCCGGTCATAACAGGCAGGGACGAGATGCACAAGAGGGCTCTGGAAAAGGCCCGGTCGGGAGAAGACGTCCCGGAAGAGATATTCGGCTCGGTGCTGTACCACTGCGGCCCGATCATGGTCCAGCGCGGCGAAAAATGGATGCCCGTGTCGGCGGGCCCGACCACCAGCGCCAGAATGAACTCCCTGGAACCGGAGATGATCGAAAGGTTCGGGATCAGGGCCATCATAGGCAAAGGCGGCATGTCCCGGGAGGTAGGGGAGGCGATGAAGAAGCACGGATGCGTCTATCTCGCCGCCGTAGGAGGTACGGCCGTATCCCTGGCCGAAGGCCTGGGAGAGAGCAAAGGTTCGGAATGGAGCGACCTTGGCATGGCCGAGGCGATATGGAAGTTCGACGCCGAGAGACTGGGCCCGCTGATCGTAGCCATGGACGCCGACGGCGGGAACCTTTACGAGGATGTCCGCGGGAACCTTAAGCGCTGATCAGTCCTCGTCGTCCACTATCTTCAGCCTGCCGTGATGTCTCCTTACATAGACCACGTAGGCGGTCACGACTATCAGAAGGATGCCCGCGATGAAAAGGCCCACCAGGGTGAAAAGGTGCGGCAGGTCGAGGCCCCAATAGGTCTGCTCCGGCGTCTTCACAAGCTGAAAGTCGCACGTCTCAGAGCTGCTGGCCGTACCCGTTCCAACCGTGATGTCTTCCTTGATCGCTTCTTCGAAACCGCCGCGCTTGACCGTCACGGTGTAAGTCCCGGGCTCGCATTCGATCAGATATTTTCCGTCGGAATCGGTCGTATCGGTCCCGGCCACAGAACCGTTGCTCCTCAGAAGGGAAACGGTCGCGCCCGGAATCAGCTCCGACCCGTATTTCACGGTCCCCACGACCGTCATGTTCTTGCCCATGGTGTACTCGAACACGGCGTCGACCTCGCCAAGATCGAAGGTCGTGCCGGATATGGCATAGTCCTCGAGGACTACATCGTCGCATATCATCATCAGGGGGTCTTTCTTGTAGGTTATCTTCACGATATTGGCGATGGAATCGTCGTAAGTCCCTGGCAGAACGACCGTGAAACCGCCGTCGGAACCCGACGTCACGGTCCCAGAGACCCCGACGCCGGTATCTCCGGCATCCCACTCGAGACGGACATCCGCTCCGGTCAGAGGATTTCCGTCGCTGTCCCGGGCCACTCCCGTGAAGGTCACATCGCCGGCCGCATAGGCTTCGTCGACGCTCAGCGCCAGTCCCGCAAGGGGCAGGACCAGAACCGCGATCAGGAGCAAAGCTGCGATCCGACTTTTCATGGCATGAACATTGTATGTGCAGATATAATCCTTTTTTGCTCCGAAAGAAGAAAGATAAATACGGTGTAACACTAAGGACAAGGGATTGGGCTTCGCAATGATAGAGAGATCTAATACGGTGTATACTAAGGAAGAGGTCATGGGCGTCATGGAGCCTCTGATTTCCACATGGTTCGAGGAGAGGTTCGACGGCCTCACAGAACCGCAGGCCAAGGCCATACCGCTCATTCACCAGAGGAAGAACGTGCTTGTGTCTTCCCCCACGGGTTCGGGTAAGACGCTGACGGCGTTCACAAGCATCATCAACGAGCTCACAAAGTATGCCAGGGCGGGGACGCTGGAGGAGAGGATTTATTGCATCTACATATCGCCGCTCAAGGCGCTGGCCAACGATGTCAACCGAAATCTCAACGAACCGCTGGACCAGATGGCACAGGTCGCCGCCGATAACGGCTTCGAGCCCCCGGGCATAAGGGTCGCCGTCCGTTCCGGGGACACCCCCCAGAACGAGAGGCAGAAGATGTCCCGCCACCCTCCCCACATCCTGATAACCACGCCCGAATCCCTGGCCCTTGTGATATCGGCGCCCAAGTTCAGGGAGAGCCTGAAAAAAGTTGAATGGGTAATATTGGACGAGATACACGACATCTGCGATTCGAAGAGGGGCGCGTTCCTCTCACTAACATTGGAGAGGCTCAAGGACTGGTGCGAGACGGATTTCTCGCGCATCGGACTGTCTGCAACCCTCGCCCCCATGGAGGCGATCGCGGGATACCTGGTCGGTAACAACAACGACGGCTCGGTCAGGGACGTCACGATAGTGGAATCAGATTCGAAGAAGCAGCTGGACCTACGGGTGATATGCCCTTCTGCCGACATGACGGCCCTGTCGTCGGAGATGGTCAACTCGATGATGTACGACCAGCTCAAGGAGCTCATCGATGGCCACGAGACAACTCTGGTGTTCACAAACACCCGTTCAGGGGCGGAGAGCGTTGTGTACAAGCTAAAGGAGCGCGGGCTTGAGAACATCGAGGTCCACCACAGCTCCCTGGGAAGGGAGACGAGGCTCGATGTGGAGGAGCGGCTCAAGAGGGGGGAGATCAAATGCGTGGTATCCTCGACGTCCCTGGAACTGGGGATAGACATAGGTTCCGTGGACCTCGTTTGCCAGATCGGCTCCCCCAAATCGGTGGCCAAGGGCCTTCAGAGGATCGGCCGCAGCGGCCACAGCTTCGGACAGGTGGCCAAGGGCCGCCTCCTGGTCTTCGACCCCGACGACCTGGTGGAATGTGCCGTCATGTGCCGCGCCGCCCATCGCGGCGACATAGACCGCGTCGGAATACCCGAGAACTGCCTGGACGTCCTCGCCCAGGCTATCATAGGGATGAGCCTGGACAGCAGATGGGACGTGGACGCCGCATTCCGTCTGGTAAAGGGGTCTTATTGCTACAGGAACCTGACCAAGGAAGAGTTCCTCAGCGATCTGAGATATCTAGGCAGCCGCGACGACTTCGAGGGCGTGTATTCGAAGATATGGTTCGACGAGGACGAGAACCAGTTCGGCAGGAAGAAGGGGGCCCGGATGATCTACTACCTCAACCTGGGCACGATCCCGGAAGAGGCCAACTACAAAGTGGTCACCGGCCACGGTTCCATCGCGGGCGAGCTTTCCGAAAAGTTCGTCGAGAGGCTCTCTCCGAGGGACGTCTTCGTGTTGGGCGGGCGGTCCTTCGAGTTCGTAAGGTCCAAGGGCATGACCGCATTCGTCAAGGAGGCCACGGGGAGGAAGCCCACGGTGCCGTCGTGGGCGGGCGAGATGCTCCCCCGGAGCTTCGATCTTTCAATGGACATCGCCAAGTTCAGGAAGGAGATGTCCGAACGCTTGGAATCCGACACGGGAACGCTGATTTCGGGGATGTCGGAGGACCTGGACATAGACGAGGGTTCCGCGAGGAGCATAGTATCGTACTTCAGGGAGCAGAAGGCGGTAGCCGGTTTTATCCCCGACTCGGAAAAACTGGCAATCGAGGAGTATATCGACCCGTCCGGAAATCAGAGGCTGGTCTTCCATTTCCCCTTCGGGAGGAGGGTCAACGACGCGCTTTCCCGCGGATACGCATACCGCCTCACGAACGTCCTGGGAACCAATGTTTCGGTCACGGTCTCCGACGATAACTTCATGATCGGGACATCGCGTAAGGTCGAAACGCACAAGATTCCGGGGATGCTGAAATCCAAGGACATCGAGCAGATACTTCGCAAGGCGATAAAGGACTCGGAGATATTCAAACTCAGGTTCAGACACACAGCGTCCCGCAGCTTCATGATCCTCAGGAACTACATGGGCCGCTCCATCTCAGTGAACAGGCAGCAGATACGTTCGTCCTATCTCCTCGATGAGCTCGGCAACATGGATAACATGCCCGTCATCGAGGAAACGTACAGGGAGATAATGGAGGACGACATGGACATCCGAAACGCGGAGCATGTCCTCAGGCTGATCGAAGAGGGGAAGATGAAGGTCGAGACCGTGGCGTACACGGGGACCCCCTCGCCGTTCGCCCACAGCGCCATAATCTCAAGCTTCTCCGACATAGTGCTGATGGAGGACCGCTCCGCCCTGCTGAGGGAGTTGCACCGCAAGGTCCTCTACCGCGCGCTGGGAGATGCGGTCAAAGAGTTCGAGTTCGACGAGGACCAGATCGTCCCCTACTTCCGGGAGAAGATCGGTCGCATTCAGACCAAGGAGGACATCGTCCCGATGCTCATGCGCACAGGTCCTCTTCAGGCGCTCCGCGAGCGCGGAAGGAACATCTACGCATATTCGGACGAAGACAAGAAGACCGTGGACAAATGGATAAGGGAGTTGCTTTCCGAGGGGAGGATCGGCTCGGTCTTCATGGACGACCCATACGTCATGGCGGCCGAGGAGGTACCCTTCTACGCGGCGGCCACCGCCAAGGAGCGCGAGATGACGGAGATCGACGCCAAGGTCCTGGAAGAAGTCACGACGGACACGCCCATCAACCGGATATCCGAGTCCTTGGAGGTCAGCGAGGACATGGTCTACCGTTCGATCAGGAAGCTGGAGTCCATGTACAAGGTCGCGAGGACGGCCGTCACCGGGAACGGCAAGTGGCTGTACTCCAAGGCGGACCATCCCGACATCGACAGGAACGCGGCCGTCGACCGGATAATAACCAGGCACCTGGAGTGTTTCGCTCCGGCCACATCGGCCGAGGTGGCGTTCGCCCTGTCGCTGACGGACGACGAGTCCCGCGCAGCTCTAGAGTCGCTTCTGAGCAGCGGGGAGGTCGCCAAAGGCAGGTTCCTGATATCCGAAGGCGACCAGTACATGCTGAAGACTGACAGGATGAGGCTCCGGGCCGGCAAGGAGAACGTGTACAGCTTCGAGGCTGTGGAAGACTACCGCGCATCAAAGGGGCGCCGGTTCGAAAGCATCCAGGATTATTTCAAATTCTACGGGTCGGCAGGAAGCGAGATCGACGTGTTCAGCCGGGTGAGGGAATTCAAGCTGAAGGAATGGCAGAAAATGAGGGAGTCCGGAAGGATACTTCTGGGAAGGTTCATGCGCGGACGCGTCAGATACGTGCTTTCGGAGGATGCCGACAGGTTCGCCGCCCTAAGGTCCGACGAGACGGAGCCCGGAGACGAAAAGGTTCTCAACACGATCGACGGGATGGGCACGGCCACACTGCGCCAGCTTCTCGGCGAGATGAACATGGACAAGGACGCCCTCAAGGAGGCAGTCTACCGTTTGGACAGGTCCCTCAAGATAGTAAGGGCGTTCGGCGAAAGAGAAGACTGGGGGACCGAGAACACATACATGGCGTACCGCCCTGGGCCTGTCGCCGGGGACCCTCTGAGGGAGCTCGCCGAACAGACCGTGAGGGCTTACGGCCCTCTGCCGGCCCAGGCACTGAGATACATTCTGGGCGTGGCGCCCGAGGATGCCAAAAGGCTCATGGAAGACATCGGGGCCTCCCAGATAATAGTAGGGGACTCTCAGACACAGATGTTCGTATTCGAAGACGAGCTGGAGGCCCTGGGAGGGATCCACGGACGCGAGTCGAAGATCCGTCTGTGCACGCCCTTCGATCCGGACATCTCGTCCAAATGGGCGGAGCTGTCCGCCCGTTACGGCGACAGCTGGGTATATCCGCTGATCAAAGGCTCGTCGGTGGTGGGTGCCCTCGAGATGTGGGAGATGTCCGGGTGCATAGAGATACGCGCATTCGACCTGGACTCCGTCGAACTGATGCCTGCGGCCCTGGCATCGATAGACGACATCATGGTCTTCTTCAAAATGAAGAACACAGACATAGTCCGTGTCAGGGAAGTTATGGGAAAGGACGCCTCCGCTCTCGGCCCCGAAGAGAAGAAGATGATGGAGGATGCGGGCTACGTCATGGTCAACGGCTTCTACGCAAAGGGCGGCCTGGTCGAATACACCATGACCGACGATGATTTTCTCAGTTATGTCTTCGAGAAGCAGCGGGCCGGCGACAACGACAGATATCCCACGGTGATGAACGCCGTAAGGGCACGGGGGTACATCCGCGGAGACCAGGAGATATACACGAGGGTGCTGGACAAGACCACTCTGAAGAAACAGCTGGAGCGCGGATACCTGGTCAAGACCTCGCTCTACCCCGCCTTCATAGGATACACGACCGAGGAGTTCGCAAAACTGTACAGGGCGGCTAAATCGGAGGAGCTCGACGGCGACGAGAAGCTGGTGATGTCGATGGTCTCCAACCATTCTCCGATATCCAGGAAAGAGATCGTGTTGGGGTCTCCCATTTCAGAGCCACGCACCGTGGAAGCGCTGAACGCGCTGTCGAAACTATCCGCGGTCTACCAGGACTCCGATTCCTACTACAGCCCGGTACCCATGCCGAATGTGACGAGAGAAGACGCTTTCAAGGAAATAGCCAGGCACCATTTCCGCGACTTCGGTATATTCTCCGCCGAGAACCTTTCGCGTTTCATGTCGGCACGCATGTCCGAGGTCAGGTCGACGCTGGCAGCCCTCGAGGCGGAGGGGCTTCTCAAGAAGGGATTCTTTATCAGGGACGACCCCACGCTCATGTGGATGCTCGCTTCCGACGTCGGGAAGAAACAGAATGTACACAGGGG
Organism: Methanomassiliicoccaceae archaeon UBA421; assembly: GCA_002498365.1. Taxonomy (GTDB): domain Archaea; phylum Thermoplasmatota; class Thermoplasmata; order Methanomassiliicoccales; family Methanomethylophilaceae; genus VadinCA11. Next base: position 327,117 of record DAHB01000005.1, read on the forward strand.
GACGTTCGCCCTCAACACCCAGGACAACCTGCACGTCTACCTAAGGCAGCACATAAAGGGAGAGATCGGCCAGTCCCGCGCAGTAATATTCGAAGGGACCAGGATTTCCGGCCATTTCGACGGGAAGCTCACGTATGCAGGTTCCAAGGTCGAGAATTTCGAAGGTTCGGACCGTGCTTACAGGTTCCTCAGCGACTCGGCGAGGTCCCTCGGCATATCCATAGAGAAGGGCAAATCGGCGGAGCAGGATGACGATTGGGATGCGGTCGAGTTCTATCTCAAATCAAACCCCGGAGCCGTCACGCGCAAGTGATTTATAACCAATTGAACTATCGTTAACTTATGAAGATACCTTGTGAGATCGTAGTTTGGTACGTCCTGCCCACCATCCGCAGGGAAATAGCCAGAGAGCTTGTTTTCGAGCACGGCATGACCCAGGCGCAGGTCGCCAGGAAATTCGAGGTCACCGACGCCGCCATATCCCAGTATCTGAAGAAGAAACGCGGGGAGAACGAGACGATCCAGAACAGCGAGAGGTACGGGCTGTTCTCCGAAGAGATAAAAAGGTCGGCCGCGAGGCTGGCGGCAGGAGAAGTGGATTTCGTGACGGAGATGTGCAAGCTCTGCTACACCGTGAAGAACTGCGGCATGCTGGCAGAGATCTACGAGCAATATACCGGCTATGACGCCCCCCGGTGCGCGATGGCGGACGCAGATGTTCAGAGGATGATGCTCAGGGAGTGATACAGAAGCTCCTGTGCGTATCCGGCGTACCTGCCGAAGATACGCCTTCCGGCCGATGAAACTTCTTCGTAGCTCCCCTCGACGCTGTATACTTCTCTCATCGACCTTGAGATCCTCGCATCGACGGGGAACGCCTCCAGGTGTCCGTAGGCGAAGACGGCCACGCAGTCCGCGACCTTCGGACCTATTCCGTTGATCTTCTTCAGCTCCTTCACGCAGCCCTCGTAATCAAGCCCCTCCAGGGATGCCAGGTCGTAGGTGCCGTTCTCCACCTTCTCGGCGAATTCCACGAAACGCCCCTCGCGATATCCCAGGCGGCATTCGCCGATGCTTCCGCATCCGTCCAATATCTGTCCGGGAGTCGGAAAGGAATGCGCCCCCCCGAGGTCTGTTCCGAACATGACGCACACGGACCCGACCATCTTCGCTATGCGTTTCACGTTGGCGTTGGTGGCCAGAATATAGGTGGCAGCGCACTCCCAGACGTCCTGTCTGAGTATTCTCAGTCCGGGGCAGGAGGCCGCGAGTCCTGCGATGTACGCGTCCTTTCCGGAGATCTCCTCCATTATGGCGGGAAGGTCGTCCTCCGAACGGAAATATCTTTTAATGCGTTCCTCGCCGCATCCTTCGCACCCGAACCCTCCCTCCCTCTGGACGAGCTCGACCTTATCGTTGCCTAGGACCCCTCTCCACACGCCGCCGTCCTTCTTCCAGCGGTGGGCCTGGCCGCATCCGAGGGTCGCGTCCAGGTCGACTTCAATAGAAATCTCCATGGCGTCGCCGATGCGTTTTCGATAATAATTAGTTGCGCCGGGGCGGTTCCGGACGAAGCACGGTACGCGGGGCGCCGTACTGAATATCCAGTTATTTTTATTTGAAATAAAAATATTATCATTCGCAAGGGCTCCGGGGCGGGAATGTAAATATGCAAAAAGCTCTTCACCTGGTATGAGATTCGGTCCCGCAGGATATCCTTCCGAGGGCAAGACGCCCATAGGATCTTTGGAATACGCGAGGTCCCTGGGCCTCGATGCCCTTGAGGTCGAGCTTGTGCGCGGCGCACGCGTTTCCGAGGAGAGGGCTAAGGAGATCGGCGCGGCGGCGGAACGTCTGGACATCAGGCTCTCCTGCCATGCTCCCTACTTCATCAGCTTCAATTCGGAAACCGCCGAGACCAGGGAAAAAAGCGTAAGCTGGGTAATGGACACCGCACGCGTGGCCCATAACATGGGAGCTTACATAATCGTCATCCACGCCGCATCCTATGGCAAACATCCGGAGACGGCGACCGACTCGGTGATAGAAGGGCTTTCGGTCTGCAAGGACAACATGGACAATGAAGGGATCAGGGACGTGGTCCTGGGCGTGGAGACCATGGGCAAGAAGGGGCAGTTCGGCACTCTAAAGGAGATCGAGGAGGTCATGGACAGCGTGGACGGCGTACGCCCGGTGCTGGATGTGGCCCATGTGCACGCCAGGAACGGAGGGTCGTTGAAGACCGAGGAGGACATGCGGGCCCTCCTCGGGGAGTTCTTCCCGTTGTGCGGGGACAGGGCCCATTTCCACATAAGCTGCATAGAATACGGCGACAAGGGGGAGAAGAACCACCTGCCGTTGGAGGCGAGGGACCCGGACATGCAGCTTCTCGCGAACGCGTTGGAAGACTCCGCGAGGGACTGCACATTCATATGCGAATCTCCCAGGATAGCGGCGGACGCAGTGGTGTTCAGGGACATGTTCCCCAGGTATCGGCGCTGATTTCCGTGTAAAGCTTTAAAAGCAACATCTCATTTGCGGCTCATAGGCCACTGTGGCTCAGCGGTAGAGCGGCGGTTTCGTAAACCGTAGGCCGGGGGTTCGATTCCCTCCAGTGGCTCCATCTTTTATTTCAGAGGCTCCCATACCGTCGCGCGTAGCCTGTTCACGGACCTGAAGCGGCAGATCCCGTCTTCCGACCGTTCCTGTAATATGTCCTCCGCCGCCGCCACGGCCTCTTTTTCGACCCCGAAGAACGAGAACGTCCCGGTCTGTCTTCGGACCGCCTCACCGATCGGCATGTCGATCGCCACCGTCGCCGAGAATTCGCGGGTCTCCGGCCTCCTCCCCGATGCCTCCAGCTTTTCCACGATGCCGTCGGTGGTCCTGGAGGCGAAACTGTATTCCTTTCCGAGCCTTGCCCATATCTCGGACTGAAGGCGGTCTCCCCCGTTCTCGATCCAGGAGACCATGGCGCAGCAGGATGCGGACAGCCGGTCCATGCGCTCAATGGAATCATCGGTCCCGGACCCGGAGCAGAGGGCGGCCACGATCACGTCCCATCTTCTGTCCGGGTCGAAGGTGTTCCAATCGGCATCGATCCTCTCCAGGTTCGAGACGCCCTCCCGTCCCGCCGTTTCGAATAACCGGTCGAGCATCTTCGCGGAGGAGTCCAGGCACGATACGGACCTGGAGCGGCGGGACATCGGGAATGAGTACGTGCCCGGGCCGCTCCCGACCTCCAGCACGTCCCGCGTCTTGTCCAGGCATCCCCGTTCCGCCAGCCACTCAACTATGCGTTCGGGCATGTCCCCCTGCTGCTCCGCAGTGTACGTCTCGGCAAAGATGTTCCAGAACCGTACCTTCTCGTGGGCCGGGACGTCTTCGCCGTCAAGGGGATGCAGGGCGGCCATCAGCAGCCTTCGTGCCTGTCCGAGATGTCCCCTTCTTTTATCAGGTACTTGTTGACGATCTTCACGGCGCAGACGTCGCCGCACATGGAACACCCGTCCTCCAGCTTGGTGCATCCCCTGTCCCTGTACCTGCGGGCCTTCTCGGGGTCGAGGCAGACCTCGAACATCGTGGGCCAGTCAAGCTTCTTACGGGCCCTGGCCATGGCGTCGTCCATCTCGAACCCCCTTCCTCTTGCAAGGTCCCCGGCATGGGCCGCGATCTTCGACGCGATGACCCCTTCCCTGACATCGTCCACGTCCGGAAGGGAAAGATGCTCCGCCGGTGTGAGGTAGCAAAGGAAATCGGCTCCGGCCTGTGCCGCGACGGCGCCGCCGATGGCACCGACGATATGGTCGTAGCCCGGAGCTATATCGGTTACCAGAGGTCCGAGCACATAGAACGGCGCCCCGTCGCACATCCTCTTCTCCAGCTCTATGTTCATCGGGATCTGGTCCAGCGGAACGTGCCCCGGGCCCTCGACCATCGATTGGACGCCGGCATCGCGCGCACGCCGCACCAGATGCCCCAGCGTCATAAGTTCGGATATCTGCGCCTGGTCCGTGGCGTCGGAGATGCATCCCGGCCTGAAGCCGTCGCCGAGGGACAGGGCGAACTCGTATTTGCGGGCCATCTCAAGCAGGTAGCCGTAGTTCTTGAACAGGGGGTTCTCCTCCCCGTTGTGCAGGATCCATGCCGTCAGGAACGATCCTCCCCTCGAAACGACGTCCATGATCCTGTCGGACTTTTTGAGCCATTGGACGGTCTCCCTGGTTATTCCGCAGTGGACCGTCATGAAGTCCATCCCGTCCCTGGCGTGTTTCTCTATGCCGTTGAAGATGTCGTCCTCGGACATGTCGACCACGGCGTTGTTGCGCGCGGCGGTGAGCCCCGTCTGATATATCGGGACGGAGCCCATCATCACCGGGCACTCCTTCAGGAGCATCGACCTTATGGCATCGATGTCCCCTCCCGTGCTCAGGTCCATCACGGAGTCTGTACCGTACTTGAGGGAGACCCTGAGCTTCTCCAGCTCTCCGTCGAGGTCGACTATGTCCCTCGAGGTCCCCAGATTGACGTTGATCTTCACGTTCAAACCCTCGCCTATCGCCGCGGGGACCGGGTCATGGACGGGGTTGCAGGGCATCACTATGCGGCCCGAGGCGATCCCGTTCCTTATGAATTCTTCAGTGACGCCTTCCTTCTCGGCGACGATCCGCATAGCAGGCGTGATCTCTCCCCTGCGTGCCTTTTCCATTAAGGTGCTCATCTGATATCGCCCGTCAATCCTCTTACGTTTATTTCAGCGTTCCCGATGGACGGGCCGCCGTTTTTCCGGTCTCCGGTCTCCGGGCCCCGCCCTCGCGCGCGCGATGCGCGCGTTGTTATATAGGAGGATACCATAGGGAAGGCTGTTGCATTGATATTTCAGTGCGGAGCTGTTCGTTATGGATGGGAAGAATGAAGAAGTGTATGATGAAGACAGCATTGTCGCCCTGCACGGTCTCGAGGCCGTAAGAAAAAGGCCGGGGATGTACATCGGAAGCACCGATACCCGCGGCCTGCACCACTTGGTTTTCGAAGTTGTAGACAACGGAATAGACGAAGTGATGGCCGGATGGGCCACCACGGTGGACGTGGAGATCAACGCCGACGGCTCTATCACGGTCACCGACAACGGAAGGGGCATTCCCACCGGGATCGTCAAAGAAGAAGGCAAGTCAGGTCTCGAGGTATGTCTGACAGACCTCCACGCTGGCGGTAAATTCAATCAGAACAGCTACAAGGTCTCGGGAGGGCTTCACGGCGTAGGAGTATCGGTGGTGAACGGTCTTTCCACGAAGCTGATAGCCACCGTCTACAGGGACGGGAAGATCTGGCGCCAGAGCTATCAGACGGGCATACCGGACGGGGAGGTCGAGCCGATCGGCAAGACCGAAGGGACCGGGACCCAAATACAGTTCTGGCCGGACAGCTCCATATTCGAGACGGTGGTTTTCGACTACGAGATGCTTCAGAGCAGGTTCAGGAACCAGGCGTTCCTGAACAAAGAGGTAACTATCACCCTCTCCGACCAGAGGACGGGGAAGTCCGAGAAGTTCCATTACGACGGAGGAGTGTCCGAGTTCGTTCAGTATCTGAACAGGGCAAAGACCCCGATCCATGCCCCGATCCATCTCGAGGGCGAGAGGAACGGCGTGCAGATAGACATCGCGATGCAGTACACCGACGGGTACAACGAGGAGATCGATTCGTTCGTCAACACCATATTCACGCCCGAAGGCGGCACTCATATGACCGGCTTCAGGACGGCCCTCACCAAGACAATCAACGATTACGCCAAGGAGAACGGGATGCTCAAGGACGAGTCCCTAGAAGGTTCCGACGTAAGGGAGGGGCTGACGGCGATAATCAGCATCAGGATGTCCGACCCCCAGTTCGAAGGACAGACCAAGGCGAAGCTGGGAAGCAGCGTGGCCATGTCCTCCGTCCTTTCGTTCATGAACGATAAGATGGCGGAGTTCCTCCTGGAGAACCCGGCGCAGGCCCAGCTCATAGTAAAAAAGGGCATCAGCGCGAAGGAGGGGAGAGAGGCGGCGAGGAAGGCCCGCGACGCCACCCGCAGGAAGAACGTCCTGGAGACCTCGACGCTCCCTGGAAAGCTGGCCGACTGCTCGGAGAGGGACCCGGCCAAATGTGAGCTCTACATCGTGGAGGGAGATTCGGCAGGAGGGTCCGCCAAACAGGGGAGGGACCGCAACTTCCAGGCGATACTGCCCATACGCGGAAAGATCCTGAACGTGGAGAAGACCAGCCCCGGCAAACTCCTCGACCACGAGGAGATCAGGAACCTGGCGATCGCCATCGGCGGCGGGCTGGGCGTCGATTTCGACATCACCAGGATAAGATACCACAAAATCGTCATAATGACCGATGCGGACGTGGACGGAGCGCACATAGGGACGCTGCTCCTGACGCTTTTCTACAGGCAGATGAGGCCCCTGATAGACCACGGCTACGTCTACATTGCCATGCCGCCACTTTACAGGGTGTACAAGGGCAAGAGGGAGGTCTACGCATACAACGAGGAGGAGATGGCCGCCGCCGTCGCAGATATGGGACAGGGGGCCAACGTCAGCAGGTACAAGGGTCTGGGAGAGATGAACCCCCAGCAGCTGTGGGACACTACCATGAACCCTGAGACCCGCATAATGAAAAGCATCTCCGTCCAGGATGGGATGATGGCGGACCAGCTGTTCTCGGTCCTCATGGGCGACGACGTACAGCCCAGAAGGGAGTTCATAATCGAGCACGCCAAAGAAGTCGTCAACCTGGATGTGTGATGGTCATGTCGGAAAATTTAGCGATAAGAGAGACGGCGGACGGAAAGGTCGTAGACCAGACGATCGAGCGCGAGATGAAGCGTTCGTACATCGACTACTCGATGAGCGTCATCGTCGGGCGCGCCCTTCCGGACGTGAGGGACGGCCTCAAGCCGGTCCACAGGAAGATCCTCTATGCCATGTTCGACATGGGGATGCCTTACAACCGCCCCCACAAGAAGTCCGCAAAGGTTGTGGGAGAGGTCCTGGCGAAGTACCACCCGCACGGCGATTCGGCGGCGTACGATTCGATGGTCAGGATGGCGCAGCCGTTCTCGCTGAGATACCCGCTGGTCGACGGACAGGGGAACTTCGGTTCCATGGACGGGGACCCCGCGGCCGCGATGCGTTACACCGAGGCCCGTCTGGCCAAGGCGGCCAACGAGATGCTGCTGGACATAGACAAGGGAACCGTGGACTTCGTCGACAACTACGACGGGTCCCTCCAGGAGCCCTCCGTGCTGCCGTCCAAGCTGCCCAATCTGCTGGTCAACGGGTCCGACGGGATCGCCGTCGGAATGGCGACCAAGATGCCGCCCCACAACCTCAGAGAGGTGTGCGACGCCATAATCTACTACCTCGACAGGCCCGAGGCCGAGACCGACGAGCTCATGGAGTTCGTGAAAGGACCGGACTTCCCCACGGGCGGGATAATCTACGGGCTCTCCGGGATCCAGTCCGCATACAGGACGGGCCGCGGAAGGATAAGGGTCCGCGCGAAGACCCACATCGAGGAGATGGCCAACGGCAAGTCCCGCATCATCGTCGACGAGCTTCCCTATCAGGTAAACAAGGCCGTTCTGGTGGAGAACATCGCCGAGCGTGTCAAGAACAAGGACATCGAGGGGATAACCGACCTCCGGGACGAGTCCGACAGGAACGGAATGCGCATAGTCATCGAGCTGCACAGGGACGCAATAGTCAATGTGGTGCTGGAGAACCTTTTCAAGAAGACCAATATGCAGACCACCTTCGGAGTCATTAACCTGGCACTTGTCGACAACAAGCCGACCCTCCTTTCGCTCAGGGACATGATATTCCATTACGTCCGGCACAGGGACGAGGTGGTCAGACGAAGGACCCAGTTCGACCTCTCGGCCGCAGAGAAGAGATACCACCTCATCGAAGGGCTGATCAAGGCCCTGGGGATGCTGGACGATACCCTGGCTCTGATCCGCGCGTCCGAGAACGCCGAGGAGGCCAACGCAGGGCTTCAGTCCCTGCTAGGGATAGATCAGGACCAGGCAAAGGCCATATTAGACATGCGTCTGCAGAAGCTCACCGGACTGGAGATAGAATCCCTCAAAGAGGAGTACGACAGCCTGATCAAGCTGATGGCGGACCTGAGGGACATTCTGGCAAGGGACGAGCGTATAAGAGATATCATCAGAGGCGAGCTGGAGCAGATGAGGGCCGACTACGGCGACGAGCGCCGCACCGAGATCAACATGTTCGCCATCGACACCGACGAGGAGGACCTCATACCCAGGGAGGACGTGGTCATCACGATCACCAAGGGCAGCTACATCAAGAGGATCCCCCTGTCAACGTACAAGCAGCAGGGCCGCGGCGGCGTCGGGCTCACGGGCATGCAGACCAAGGACGAGGACAACGTGGCGTCCATGTTCATCACATGCTCCCACGACTACGTCATGTTCATAACCGACACCGGGCGCCTGCACTGGCTCAAGGCGTACAAGATACCAGAGGGGAGCAGGCAGTCTAAGGGCAAGCCGGTGGTCAACCTGCTGCCGGACCTGGAGGAGGGCGAGCGCGTGGTGAACACGATATGCGTCAGCGAGTTCTCGGACGACGAATACCTGACATTCTGCACCGACACCGGTACGGTCAAGAAGACCAGGCTCAGCGCCTACGGCAACGTGAGGAAGAGAGGCATAAAGGCCATCAAGTTCCAGGACAACGGGAAGCTGATCGAGACCTCGATATGCACCGAAGGGGACCAGATAATAATCGCCACCAGGGACGGACAGGCGGTCAGGTTCGACCATGAAGACGTCAGGCCGGCCGGCAGGGACACCATGGGCGTCAGGGGCATAACCCTCAACAAGGGCGACCGCGCCGTATCCATGGCCGTCGTCCGTCCGGGGGACAAGCTCCTGACGGTCACCGAGAATGGATACGGAAAGATCTCGGGGGTCGACGAGTACCGTCTCACCAACAGGGGCGGGAAAGGGGTCATAACCATAAAGACCAGCGAGAGGAACGGCGGGGTCGTCTGCGTCAGGAAGGTCTCCGACGGAGAAGAGCTCATGCTGACCAGCACCGACGGCAAGGTCATACGCCTGGCGGTCGACGATATAAGGGAGACCAGCCGCAACACCCTGGGAGTGAGGATCATGGACGTCCGCGATGGCGACAAGGTCACCGCGGTGGAGCCCATCGTCGAGGAGAAGGACATCGAAGAAGCGGTGGAGAAAGCCCCCGAAAGGGTTTACGAGCAGCCGGAGTTCGATATTACGGAAGTCGAAGAGGAAGAGCCCGGCCAGTGGACCGAGAAGGAAGAGTGATAGGTTGGGATACAGGCTGCTGGCTATCGGCGCCGCGGCGGCTTCGGCCGCCGCACACATCCTGTCGGTGTCGGCGGCCCTCCTTTCTCTGGAGAACACCTCCCTGTTACCGGCAGACCCGGGCAGCCCGGCATATCTGGCACTTCTGCTCTGGATCGCCGTGGCCGCCGTGTCGTCCGTATGTTTCGTGGCGGCGCTTGTCGCGGTCCTGAAGTCAGGCAGGTCCATGTATCTCTTCGAGACCGTGGAATGTTACCGGCTGGTGTCCCGCGGGGAGCCCGGCACTCCCGGAGAACGCCCCGAGGGCAAGAAACCCCGTGACGGGACCCAGTAAACTTTATAAGACGTACCTTCATTGGGGGAATTGCGCCGCGGTAACTCAGTTGGGAGAGTGCAAGACTGAAGATCTTGAAGTCGCTGGTTCGAGCCCGGCTCGCGGCACCACATTTATCATCTCGGACCATTGGCCCGAGGGGGGACCTGTTTGGAGGAGGATAAGGTTTTTATCGACGTCAGGACGAGCCGCCTGACGGTTGCGGAGACCCTTGCGGAGATTCGTCGCATCCAGCAGGAATACCCGGATTACGAGATTTTTTTGGACGGGGACGCTCACGCGATCGTCGGCCGCAGGAAGCAGTGAGGTATCGGGATGGGTAACGGAAGGGTGACGATAGGGCTGTACAATTCCTATGACGCCAACAAATTCAGGGAGCCGCACAGGCGGGCGATAGCCCGGACCGGCGACATAGCCATGGCCTACGGGATGAACCTGGTGCTTTTCGGGTTCCCGATCCCGGAGGACTGCAGGACGCCCAGGCAGATCGCCGACTGGGTGGCCGGCACCACAAGCATCGGCCGTCACGGAGATTATTTCGTGGAGCTCGCGTCGGAAGGCAGGTTCTCTACGTTCCCCTATCCTTCCAAAGGATTCCCTCCGCAGCTCGGAGAGCCCATACTCACCACCAGCAGGCCGGAAAAGAACAAGGAGACCGATCTCGGAGAGGTCGTCCGCCAGATCAAGGAGGGACGGAGCGTGCTGCTGATCTTCGGTCTGGGCCCCCACGGCGTGCCGAAAAGCGCCGCGTCGATACCCAAATATAACATGGACATAACCGGCGGAGGATATTCCTTGGAGACCTGCACCGCCATCGGGGCGGTCTGCGGCGCCATCCACGCTCTCATCGGTCAGTAATGGTCGTAGACCAGGTTGCCCGGTTCCATGAGGACACCGGCCCCCTCCTCGACACGTCCGACAACTTTCGCGTTCCTGTTCTCGGATACTATCTGCTCCGCTTCGCCGGCGGGCGCTATGAGCATGAAGCCCATGCTCATGTTGAAGGTCTGGTACATCTCCTTCTCGGACACGCTGCCGAGCTCCTGTATCTTCTTGAAAATGGGAGCAGGCCCTATCGGGTCGTCGATGACGTAGCGTAGGCCCTTCCTCATCCTCAGCAGGTTGCGCAGCCCGCCGCCGGTTATGTCCACAAGTCCGTGAACCTCGTGCCGGGACGTAATGCCCAGGACCTCTTTCACGTAGATCTCGGTGGGCTCGAGCAGGTTCTCGCCCACGGTACCGCTTATACCGGAGGTCTTTTCGCCGAGACCGATACCGGCGGACTCGAAGACCTTTCTTGCCAGCGTCAGCCCGTTGGAGTGCACTCCGGAAGACTTCAGCGCCACGACGAGGTCGCCGCTCTCGCACGAGGACCCGGTGATGACGCGGTCCTTCTTCACGCGTCCCAGGCATGTGCCCGAGAGGTCGGGCATCCTGACTATCTCAGGCAGAACGGCTATCTCTCCGCCCACGATATCCATGTTCGACATCTCGGCGCCCTTGTTGAGGCCGATACCTATGTCGCGGGTCACTTTCCCGTCCGGGTCGGCTATCGCGACGTAATCGACGAACGAGATGGGCTCAGCGTTCACGCAGATGGTGTCGTTGACGTTCATGGCCACACAGTCTATTCCCACGGTGTCCCACTTCCCCAGGGCCTGGGCCACGAGAAGTTTTGTCCCGACCCCGTCGGTGGCCAATGTGAGATATTCGTCGCCGTAGTCGATGAGGCTGGCGAACAGCCCGGACATCCTCACGTTCTGTCCGTCGCCTACGCGGCGGTACGTCAGTTCGCCGACCAGCGATTCTATGGCGCTCGATTTGCGGTCAATGCTAACTCCTGCTTTCTCATAGGTCCATGGGTCGGTCATCGCACTCGTCTACGGAATATGCCCGTAGTATATTTATGACGTGGGAAAAGGGTTTAACGGTAAACGCGATGGGCGGTCTGTGGGAATTCACGACCGTTGGGTGGAGGAGAGGAGGCACGAGCATTACTACAAGCTTGCAAAGAAGCAGGGCTACCGTTCGAGGGCCTCATACAAGCTCCTTCAGATCGACGAACGCTTCGGCATTTTCAGAGAGGGCGACTCCGTGGTCGACCTGGGCGCCTGCCCGGGAGGCTGGCTGCAGGTAGCCAAAGAGAAAGTAGGAGAGACGGGGAAGGTAATAGGCGTGGACCTGAGGAAGATCCGTCCGATGGAGGGCGTCGAGACGATACTCGGGGACATCACCGAGGATGCCACGATGATAGAGCTGCTTTCCAGGATAGGCGGAAAAGCGGACATCGTACTCTCCGACATGGCGCCCAACATCGCCGGCCAGTACTCCATGGACCATGCCCGCTCCATTCATCTGTGCACGTTCGCCGTGAACGTCTGCGACCGCATCCTTAAGAAGAACGGCAAGCTGGTCATGAAGGTCTTCATGGGAGACATGTTCGATATCATCAAGAAACAGCTGGAAGGTCGTTTCGCATCGGTGAAGATACATTCGCCTGCCGCCTCCAGGGACACGTCCTCGGAGGTCTACGTCATATGCAAGGGTTTCTACGCCAAAAAGAACGTGTCCCTTAAAGAGCCAGAGGCACCATTGAAGGAAAACGAGTTCTCGGTAAAGGGCGGTTTCATCTAAGCCGCCCGCATTGCGCATACTTAATTAGTTGTTCGTGCACTTACAGGCCGGTAGTGCCCTATGGCTGTAAGAAAAAGCAGGTCCGTTCTGTCGATGATGCTCGTATCCGTGGCAGTTATAGTAGTGGTGGCATCGCTCGGCTATGTTGTTCTCAAGGACTATGAGGCGACCTATTACGAATACGAAGTATCGGGTACCCACCAATACGAGAATGCCGGCGGCGACACGATAACCACCGGCATATGGGGAAGCGCGACCACGACCTACATGGACATCCTGGGAGAGACCAGGGTCACCACCACCAGCAGCATAACATACCACGATTCTTCCACCAACACCGACAGGCCCTACCAGCTCGAGAAGAGGTGGAGTTTCACATCCAGCCCCGACTACGGGACGCTTACGGACAGCATCGAGGGCTATTCGACATTGAACTACGGTCTGAAGGATGTCGACATCTACGAGCACACAGATGACGAGGCCGGAGAGGCCGTGATACGCTGGGTCGGACAGGACGACGGTATAATCTATCACGTGGAGAGGACCGTCTCAGAGGAAGGGCTCATCACCGTCATAATCCAGGACCTGAGGGACTACGGCCCCACGAAGATGCCTCTGAGCCTCTGAGGTTCAGTCCCAGAACCGCTTGTTCTTTGCATAAAGCACTTCCGCCGACATGATGTCCCTGAGGAAATCGTCATCGTCCATGTGTATTCCGCGAAGGATCCTGGAGGCGCCGTCGGGTCCGATGCCTCTTCCCGCAAGCGCGAATATCGCTCTTTTACCCTGCTCCCTGACAAGGTTGGCGTTCCGCGACATGCGCAGAATCTCCTTCTTCTCCTGAGGGGTCAGGCGCTTCTGCCTGAGCAGCTTCACGTTCTCCCGTTCGTATTCCTTTAGGACTGCTATCATTACGCCGCCGCAGTTGTGGCACGAAGGCCTGCCCGGGGCGTCCCCGACCCTGAACCTCCACTGGGACCCGCAGTTGAGGCAGGTGGCGAAAAGGGTCTCCTCATCGATCCTCTTCTTCATGGCCATGAGTATGGAATGGTCTGCCCTGATGGGCTGCATGAGCTCTTTGGAGCGCACGATGCCCTCCATACCTATCGGGGCGACCCTTCCGGATACGACCTCTATCCCGCCCTCGGCCATCATGGAGACGACCATCTCGGTGTTCGGTATGTCCAGGTCGTCCCAGAGGACCTTGTTGACCGCCTCGTTGTAAGCGGGCGTTCCCATGTGGATGTCGAACAGGCGGTTGAAGTTCATGAACCGGTGGTCGGCCTCCTTCTCGATTATGCCGAACTTCTTCGCCACGTAAACAAACCTCCACTTCAGGAACGTGGAGTTCAGTATGGTCTTGCGGCAGAGGGCCTCCACCGTCCCGGGCCTGATGAGCCTGAAAGTGCTCTCCAGGTCATCTTTGGAGATGTTGCGGGGCAGCTCGAGTATTATGCGGTACGGGTCTGTGGAGACGCCCACGCTCTCCCCGAAGCGGGCGGTGAGAAGCGCTGACACTATCTTGCTGATGGTCTCGTTGACCTTGGTCCCGAAGCAGCAGTTGATTATGGCGATCCTGTCGCCCACCTCCAAAGTCACCGTCCGGTCGGTGGGCACGGGGCTGTCTCCTTGCGAGGAAAGGAAAGAATCCACGGTGCTGGCACAATTGTCGTCGCAGGGATAGTCCCTGTAGTTGCGGAGCCTGCGCATCTTCCCGACCTCCATGGCGACCTCGAAGGGCACAGGTATGTCAGAGCCCGTCCAGGACGGAACGGAGCCTATCTCCCTGGCCTCCTCCACCAGGAGCTCGTCCTCCCTCATCTCAACTATCCTCCACGTCCTGCCCTTGGCGATGAACATGGCGTACTCCTCCGCGAAAGTCGCTACGAAGCTCTCGTCCAGGGTCCCGATCACCGACCTGGTGCCTATGTCGCGTATCAGATAGGTCCTTTCATCGGGTATCATCGAGATGTTGCTGTAGAAATAGTCCATCCCCCGTCGGGAACGCCGGAATCCATCGTCGTCCTCGAATATCATCTTGATAGACTTCAGCTGCTCAAGGACATCGTCCATCTCCTGCCTCTCGAGGGTACTGAAAGGATAAGATCTTCTGAAGAACGAGAACGCCTTCTCCCTGTCCACGCGGCCGGCCATAGTCATCGCCACGAGCTGGTTGGCCACCACGGTGAGCGGGCATTTCCTTCCCTCGAGCACTTCCATCTCCCGGTCGTCCGACCTTTTGGCGACGACCATGGCCTCGGCCACCTCGTCAGGCGCGGTTGCGATTATCCTAGCCTTGATGACCTCGCCCACCCTGTGCCCGGCGCGCCCGGCGCGCTGTATCATCCTGGAGACCTGCCTTGGGGAGTTGAACTGGATCACCAGGTCCGTGCTCCCCACGTCGATGCCGAGCTCCAGAGAAGACGTGCAAACGAGGGCTTTGAGATCGCCGTTTTTGAAACGGTCCTCCATATCCATCCGGTTCTCCTTTGAAAGGGAGCCGTGGTGCACGTCTATCGAAAAATCGGGGTCCCAAAGACGGTATCTTGCGGCCAGCCACTCCGCGGTCTCCCTGGTGTTTACAAAAAACAGAGTGGAACGGCCCGCCTCGATGAGCCTGCGGGCGTGCATCATCACGCCCATCATCTCGGGGTCGGTCTGAAGCTTGTCGATTAGCTCAGGGTCGGATTCCGGCACTGGACACTCGACGGTTATGTCGTAGTCCCTGTGTGTGTCGTGCCTGCAGACGGTCACCTCTCTTCCGACGCCTGACAGGAAGTTCTTCACCTCTTCGACGTCCCCTACGGTGGCCGAAAGGCCGATCCTCTGAAATTCTCCGGCGATCCCGGCGAGGCGTTCCATCGCGACGCTCAGCTGGGCCCCTCTCTCGTTATCGGCCAGCTCGTGGATCTCGTCTATGACGACCCAGCGAACTTTTTTCAGATGTTCCCTGAGCACCTTCCCGGTGAAGAGGACCTGCAAGGTCTCGGGAGTGGTGATCAGTATCTGCGGAGGATTCCTGGATTGGCTGTTCCTCTCGCTCTGGGTGGTGTCCCCGTGCCTCACCCCGACGGATATTCCGGACTCCTTCCCGTAGTCTTCCAACCTTTTCAGCATATCGCGGTTGAGGGCACGCAACGGAGTGATGTAGATGCATTGAAAACCGGCCCCGCCGTTCCGCTTAAGCTCGTCCAGTATCGGAAGTACCGCCGCTTCGGTCTTCCCTATGCCGGTGGGAGCGACGAGAAGTACGTTCAGGCCCTTCGATATTTTTGGTATGGCGTCCGCCTGTGGCTCGGTGGGTTCATCGATGCCCCTCTCTCTGAGCATTTCGGCGAGCCAAGGGCTCAGCATGTCGAAGGGCATCTTAACGCAGCACTCTGTTTTACCGCTTCTTTTTCTTCTTGGCAGCTTTGAGGTTTTCCTTCACAGCCTTGGCGATCTCCTCGCCCTGCTCCGCACCGTCGGTGATGTCCTCCTCGTTGTACCTGAGGACGGTCCATCCCTTGGCCCTGAGCTTGCTGTCCATGGTCATGTCGGAACCCTTCGGCTCTACGAATACGGCGACCTTCCCTTTGACGAAGGCCACGGGTATGCGCTCGATGCCGTAGTTCCTCCTGCACCTCAGCCCGTTGTTCCAGGCGGCCCTTCTGACGAGGGCCTCCGGGGAGTTGTCGGTGTAGTCGTCGATGTAGATCTCTTCGGTCTCGTTCTCGATCCATTCGGAAGGTTCTGCCCCGGTCGCCTTGACGATCTCCTTGGGCGTCA
>DAHB01000005.1:343392-419289 GCA_002498365.1 Methanomassiliicoccaceae archaeon UBA421
CCTTCGGGGTCTCCGCGGGCTTGGCAGGGACGGCCTCGGCCTTCGCTGCGGGCTTGGCAGCCGTCTCTTCCTTCGGGGCCGTGACCTGGAGCAACACCTCGGAGAGGTCCATCACCTTGATCTTAGAGCCTATCTTCTTGGCACCCGCCTTCAGGTTCAGGACGCAGAACGGGCAACAGGATATTATCAGGTCTGCTCCCACCTCTTCCGCGTCTGCTATCCTCTCGGCGGCCACATTGACGGCGTAGTCTCCGTACTGGCTCTTGTAACCTCCACCCGCACCGCAACATCTGGAGGTGTCCCTGTTGCGGTACATCTCCACGAATTCGATTCCTTTGATCTTCTTGATGACGTTCCTGGGCGGTTCGAACACTCCGGCGTGCCTTCCGAGGTGGCACGGGTCGTGGTAGGTCGCCTTTGCTTTGAACTCGTTGTTGAGGGGCAGCTTCCTCTCGGCGATGAGCCTCTCGATGTACTGCGAGAAGTGGTAGACGTTCTGGCCGGCCTTCGAATAGAATTTGCCGGCGTCGTTGAGGATCGTCTTGTAGCATCCGGAGCAGGTCATGACCATGTCCTTGGCGCCCGTGCCGTCCGCGGTCTCGACGGTGTGCTCCGAGAACTTGAGGGAAAGGGTCCTGTCTCCGGTCCTTATCAGAGGGGAGGTGCAGCACCATTCTTCGGACCCCATCGTGCCGATCTTGACGCCGGCGCGCGCCATGACGGTCACGCCCGCCTTGGCGATCTCCATCATCCTGTAGGATGCTGTGCATCCTGCGAAGAATATGACGTCGGGGACTGCCGTGTTCTCCACGTCCTTGGGCCACCAGGCGGACCTAGTCTCGTCGGGCTCGCCGTAGGGGTTGTGGTTCTCCTCGATCTTCTCGTGCATGGCCTTGTGGGCCGGCATCGGCCCGTATTCGTTCTTGACGAGCCAGTTCCTCACGTTCTCCCAGAGTTCCACCAGGTGGATGTTGGCATGGCATACTGCTTCGCAGTTCCCGCAACCGGTGCATTTGTACATTGCGTCCACGAACTCCGGGCTGACCGTGACCTTCCTGCCCAGAAGTTTGTCTTCGAAGCCCATCCCTGCCTTGTCCAGCTGGTTCAGGTAGTATATTTTTCCCCTGGGGGTCACAGACTCCCACGGAGTCTGTCCGTGGGCCTCGCACACGGAGATGCAGTAACCGCACTGAACGCACTGCGTCAGCTCTTTCTGGATCCTGGGGAGCTTTATCGACTTGGGTGCTTCCGCTTTAATTGTAATTTCCACCATTGGTCTTCCTCGGAAAAGGTCGCGTTTGCGACCTGTATTTATAGAAGGCAAACACGTCTGCTTCTATATTAAGCCTTTTCGACTTCGGCCGTTCCCGATGGCCGAAAACTGCGTAAAAGTGGGCGAAAAAACAGCTATGGCACATTGAGCGGATAACGACGTGAAAAAGGGAGAGTGGGCCCGGTCGGATTTGAACCGACGACCACCCGGTTATGAGCCGGGCGCTCTGCCAGCTAAGCTACGAGCCCCCAGGGACGGTTAGAAGAGGAATAGGATAAAAATCTATCGAGGAAAAAAATGGCGCCGTCGCACGGGCTCGAACCGTGGACCTTGTGATTAACAGTCACACGCTCTACCGACTGAGCTACGACGGCCTGTGAAGTGCAAAGGACGGCTTGTATTAAAGCATTACGTACCAGGAATCTGCGCCCGGACCTCCTCGATCCGCTCTTTCAGCTCTTTCAGGTATTCGGACATCTCGCGCATGAAGCCTTCGTACTTCTCGGAAACGACCGCGCCGTCCGGGGTCGCAACTATGACTCCGTCGCGTTCCAGCATCCTAAGGGAGTAGCGCACCTTGTGTCTGGGCAGTTCCAGTATCTCGGAGAGCCTGATTATTCCGACCGGCTGGTTCTCTCTGGTGATCCTGAGCATCTTTATATGGCGCTCTATGAGCTCGATCTCCTTGTACGCCCCGCTGGTCAGCCTGCTGTCCTCGTCCATGCCGATACCTACCACTATACACGTTCGGTTTAACGCCCCAAAATAAAAACGGGGCAACGGCACGCCAAGCGATCAGCGGCCGTACCACTTCATCTTGTCGCCCCATCTCGAGTAGTACTTCCAGTACCCTTGGATGAACGACCCGCAGCAATCCAGGGCTTTCTGCTCCGCTTCAAGACCTTTGTAGGTCTTGTAGCACTTGAGGCACTGGAATCTAAGTTCGGGCTCTTTCTTTTTGGCCATTGAGTTACGGAAGGTACGACCAATAAATAAACCTTTAGTGGGCTTAGCGGTATGAATATAATCCACCCACCAATGTGCCAGTGTCAGCGATGTCGGCCTACGGCGGAGGGTAAAGGGCCGCGTCCGTTCCGGAAGCGGATCGATAGCCGGGCCCCGAATGCTGAAAAACGAGCGGTTAAAATAGATGCGGGATATGCGGGATTGCACGGTTTTTACCGAATTCTTCAGGAATAATATTATATCCACATGCTATTGGTGTACGTTCATGAACAAGATCAAGGTCATCAACGAGCCGTCCGAGCTAGTACCGATGCTCAGGTCCGTTGATACGCCCATAAAAAGGGAGGTGCTGAAGGAGGTGACCTTGGAATGGAGAACGGTCGGAGAGATCGAAGAGAAATACGGTCAGGAAGGGAAAGACGCGCTCGTTTTCTTCGAGAAGATGAAGCTGGTCGAGACCAGATGGCTTTCCACGGGTGGAAACTACCCTGAAAAATCGTACCATACCTATTACACGTCCTTCAGCATGAACGCGCAGTGGCCGGTGTACGAGATCAGCGATGTATTGGCGGCCGCCATGATGAGCAACGAGGAATATTCCGTGCTCGAGGAGAAGATCCTGGCGGAGCTCGGCTCCGCCGGCAGGTTCTCAGGCGATGTCGCCGAGGCGCTGGGTCTTACTTCTACTATGCTCAAGAGCCTGGTCCGCAGGTCCGTCAGGATGGACTATAGGGGCCACAGGATAGAGCCCATAAAAGAAGAGTGAACATGTCCGAGATACGGATAATGAGGATAGGTCACAGGCCCGACAGGGACAAGAGGGTGACAACCCACGTGGCACTGTCGTCAAGGGCGCTCGGGGCAAGCGGCATATGCGTCGACACCTACGACCCGAAGCTAGAAGAGGGGATCAGAAGCGTAGCGGACCGCTTCGGCGGCAGCTATACGATCGAGACCGGCGTAAAGTGGCGGGAGGCGGTCGGGAAGTTCGACGGCACCGTAGTCCACCTGACCATGTACGGCCAGAGGATGGACGAGGCCCTTCCCAAGATACCCAGGGACAAGGACCTCATGGTCATCGTCGGGGCGGAGAAGGTTCCGCCCGAAGTGTACCAGCGTGCGGACTTCAACGTGTCGGTGGGGAACCAGCCGCACTCCGAGATCGCCGCGCTGGCGATCTTCCTTTACTGTTTCACGGGCGGGAGTTCGCTATACTCGGACAGGGATGGCAAGATGACGGTCATACCGAACGAAAGGGGGAAGACGGTTGTCGAGAACATACCCAGATGAGAAACAGTGCCTCAAGATACTGAAAGATTCAGGCTGTTCCCAGCGCGTCACCGTCCACTGCCGCACCGTGCGCGCGGTGGCAGACGTCATTGCGGAGAGGATGCCGGATTGCGACCGCGGCCTGGTGACCGCCGGCGCTTTGCTGCACGACCTGGGCAGGTCCAGGGACCACAGCATAATGCATGCCGTCGTTGGTGCGGAGATGGCCGAGAAGCTGGGCCTCCCGCAAGAGCTTGTAGAGATCATACGCAGGCACACCGGCGCCGGGCTCGACGAAGAGGACGTGGCGATGTTTGGCCTGCCTGGCTGGGACTATATTCCGAGGACGATAGAGCAGAAGATAGTGGCCGCCGCCGACAACCTCGTCAGCGACTCGTCCCTGGTATCGCACCGCGTTCCGGCAGAGAAGCTCCGCGGAAAGGGGGCGCCCAGAGGCGCGGACCGCATCATAGCCCTTCATAAGGAGCTCTCCGACAGGGTGGGCTTCGACCTGGACCTCATCGTTGAAATGATAGGGGAGCATCCTGCGGAGGGCCACCCTCAGCGCCGACATGCTCAGGAAAAGTCCTGAGTATAACGGCGTCCCCGATCCCCCGTACCCATCCGAAGGGTATGGATATCGCGACGTCCTCGTCCACCAGCACGGGGTTCGCCTGTTCCACGTAAAGGCCGGTAGCCCGCATGGCCGAAATGTCGATCACCACTTCGTCCACCGTTCCGACGAACATCCCGCGCGGCTCGTATATCTCCAATCCTATGACGTCAGACAGTGTTTCCAACATGTGGGCCCTCTATCCTCCTATGGTGTAAGTTATTTATTTATTCCCCCTCATAACGGATGGAGGAATAAAGATGGTAGCAGAACTGAACGAGTCCACATTTGACAGTTTTATCGACGGTAACAAGAAGGCGCTCATAGACTGCTGGGCGCCCTGGTGCGGGCCCTGCAGGAGGATGGGGCCGATCATAGAGGAGATTGCCGCCGAGGCGAAGGACTTCGCCGTGGCGAAGCTCAACACGGACGACAACCAGTCGATAGCGGTGAGGTTCAAGATCAACGCCATACCCACGCTCCTGGTGTTCAAGGACGGAGTCCTAGTACAGACCCTCGTCGGGCTCAGGCCGAAGGACGACATACTCAGGATAATGAGCGGAATCTGAAATGGAAACTGACATCGTTGTGATAGGCGCCGGCCCCTCGGGGATACAGGCGGCCATATATGCGGCCAGAAGGAAGGTCTCCACGGTCATCGTCGGGAAGCCTTCCAATTCGGCGGCGGCGGACGCCCACATAGAGAACTATTTCGGAGTGGTCGGACCGGTCAAGGGGATAGACCTCCTGGGGAACGGGATAAAGCAGGCGACGGCGTTCGGCGCCGAATTCGTGGAGGAGAACGTGATCTCGGCCGAACGCGACGGTAAGCTCTTCATCGTCAAGACGGAGACGGGAAAGGAGTACACGGCCAAATCCGTGATCGTTGCCACCGGGATATCCAGGGTAAAGCTGGGCATACCCGGCGAGAAGGAGTTCATAGGCAAGGGCGTTAGCTACTGCTCGGTGTGCGACTGCAATTTCTACAAGGGGAAGACCGTGGCGGTCATCGGTGACGAGACCGAGGCGGCGATGTCCGCAGACCTCATGACCAAGTACGCCACACAGGTCTATTGGATGACCAAGGACCCCAAGGCCGCGAAGGCTCTGGTGGACCGCGCACTGCTGGCAGGCGTGGTCATGAGGGACTCGCCTCCGAAAGAGATCAAAGGGGACGGTAAGGTCGGCGCCCTGGTGCTGGAGGACGGCTCCGAGATAGCCGTGGACGGTATCTTCATAGAGCTGGGCGCGAAATCCGCGGCGGACCTGGTCATGGACATGGACCTGATGCCGGAAATGGACGATACGATAAAGGTAGATGCGAAATACGCCACAAAGGTCCCGGGCCTGTTCGCCTGCGGCGACGTCGTCGGCAAACCCTGGCAGGTGGCCAGGGCGGTAGGCCAGGGATGCATGGCAGGCCTATCGGCGGCCGACTATGTGAAGGGCGCCAAATGACGGTCGACGACCTGGTCGCCGGCATGCTCAGGGAAGAGGGTGGATTCCAGAAGGCCCTACGCTCCGTTCTGGAGGACGAGTTGGACATGACGCTCGCCGAGTTCTGCGCCGCATCGGGCCTTTCACCCTCCACCGTGTACAAGATACTGGAGGAGAAGCGCGAGCCCAACATACGGACCGTAAGAGAGATAATCAAGGCGGTCCGCACGCTCACCGACCCGTCGACCGAGCACTTCATCGCCATCATAGCGTCCAACGTGTCCATGGACTCCCTTCCCGGCACAGCCGAGGTCAGCGGAAGAGTGGTCCCGCTCAGGGAATATCCCGTTAACACTGTGGAGGACGCGATAATAGCCGCTGTCAGGGCGGAACGCGACGGCGCCCTGGCCGTGATATGCGCTCCGATAGTCGCGCCTACGGTGGAGAAGATACTTACCATCCCGGTCTCCAGGGTCATACCGACCGTGAGCATTCTGAGGGCGATCGACCGATTACAGGGAATAATTTGAAAAATTAAAATACCACCTTTACTATTTATGCGGAAAGGTGGTTATTCTGTTCGAAGTCCAGGTAGTCAGCAACACGCCGATGAACGCCGTACCGGAAGTTGACATCGTGGCGGAGGCCTTTCTGATACAGATCGGGTACATCCCCAAAGGATACGATCCCAAAACCTCGGCCACCGGCCTAAGGGACAGCGTCCCGTACCGTTTGTTCATGGACTATCTTATGGGCAACACCTCCAAGGCATGGACGGTCGAGGAGCTGGCACTGCTCCTGGGAACAACAAGGCCGACGATATACAGGCACATCAACAAGCTGAAATCCCTCGACCTGCTGGAGGGCGTCGACACCGAGTTCGAGGGCCAGAAGCGGAAAGGGTACCGCATAAGGTACGGGAACCTGAGCATGGCCTGGAGCTTTACGGAGGAGAACGTGAAAATGGCCATGAACAACTACAGGAGCACCGTGGACCATCTCCAGGGACTCTTCGCTGAGAGGAAGGGTTGAAGATGTCGGAGGAAGGGAGCTACGGGCTCCGCCCCGGTTCCGTGTACATGGTGAGGTTCGGAAAGGAAGAGAACGCGGCGACCGGGACGTTCCGCGGATACACCGTCATAGGCTCCGAGACCGCGGTGGTCATAGAGTCCGGCGGGAGGGTCCTTTACATACCGGCCACGGCCATCGTCTGCATGGCCCTGGTAGAGTAGGCCCCTGACAAGAAGCAGCACGCCGCCAACGAAATCTACTACGGATGAGAGATGTCAAGAATCGCAGAACTTCTGATAGAGGCGGTCAGGTCCGGGGAGATATCCTCCCGCGGAGAGCTGCAGGACCGCAAGATCCGGCTGTGCGGGGAGCTCGGACTGAAAAGTGTGCCGCCCAATTCGGAGATACTCGCCGAGGTGTCGGACGATGACAGGGACCTGATACTTCCGCTTCTGATCAAAAAACCCATGCGCACCGCCAGCGGCACGGCCGTGGTCGCGGTCATGGCCTCGCCGCATCCCTGCCCCCACGGCAAATGCACATTCTGCCCCGGAGGGGTCGAGAGCGGGTCCCCCCAGTCGTATACCGGGAAGGAGCCGGCCGCCCGCCGCGCGGGCAGGAACCTGTACGACCCGTACAAGCAGGTCACCGACAGGATGAGCCAGCTGGAGGCAATCGGTCACGACGCCTCCAGGATAGACCTAATCGTAATGGGGGGCACCTTTACATGCAGGGACCCGGAGTACAAGGAGTGGTTCGTGAAGAGGTGCTTCGACGCCATGAACGGGGCCGACTCGGCGGACCTGGCCTCCGCCCAGGACCTCAACGAGACCGCGGACCACCGTTGCGTCGCCATGGCCGTGGAGACCCGCCCGGACTCCTTCAGCCCGGAGGAGGCGGAGGACGCCATGAGGCTTGGGGCCACCAGGGTCGAGATAGGCGTACAGATACTGGACGATGCGATACTGGCCGCGGTCAACCGCGGCCACACCGTACAGGACATAATCGATTCCACTAGAGTCTGCAAGGAGGCAGGCATACCCGTGGGGTACCACATCATGCCCGGCCTGCCGGGCTCGGACCCGGAAAAGGACACGGAAAGCTTCAGGCGGGTCTTTTCGGACCCGGCGTTCCGTCCGGACAGCTTCAAGTTCTATACCACCCTGGTCATCCCCGGGACCCGTCTATACGAAATGTGGAAGGACGGTGAGTACGAACCTTACGGCACCGAGGAGGCTGTCGAGCTTCTGGCGGAGATGAAGTCCATCGTACCGGAGCACGTCCGCATCCAGAGGATACAGAGGGACATACCCGTCCCGGAGATAGCCGCCGGGATCCTGAAGAGCAACCTGAGGCAGTTGGTCCAAAGGCGCATGGCCGAACAGGGGCGGAAATGCCGCTGTCTCCGCTGCCGCGAGGTCGGGCACACAGGCCAGGAACCGAAGGACCCAGGGGAGGCCTGTCTGAAGATCGCCGAGTACGAGGCGTCGGGCGGCACCGAACATTTCATCAGCTACGAGTCCGGGGACTCGGTAATCGGGTACGTGCGCCTGAGGACCGACGGCTCCGGGACCGCGGCGATACGCGAGATGAAGGTGTCGGGAAGCGTAACCCCGGTCTCCGGCCGGGGAACGTGGCAGCACAGGGGTTACGACGCGAGCCTGATAGCCAGGGCCGAAGAGGCCGCGGCCGCGGCCGGCGCCTCCCGCATGAGAGTGACGTGCGGCCCGGGCGCACGGGAATTCTACAGGGACCTGGGCTACGAACTCGAACGCCCCTATATGGTCAAAAAGATCAGTTGATCACTACTTTCCCGCCTTCGATGCGCAGGCGGTCCGTCTCGACCACCAGCCTGCCGTTCTCGTCCACCTTGGCGGGGCCGTTTATCACGGCGCCCGCAGGCCTGACAAGCAGATATTTGATGCGGCCGTTCTCGGTATCGATGACGATATCGTCCAGAATGCCCACCGGCGTCCCGGCGACAGTTTCCACGGCCAGCCCGACGATCTCCCTCGAGAAAAATTTAGTGTTTGCCATACGATCACCCGTAGAACGGCACCCCGTCCCATCCGTCCCTGCGCTTCTTGATCTCGTTCCCGATGCTCTCGTAGTTCTTGAACGTGTCCGGGCCCACGGACGGCCCGACCGTCCTCAGGGCCGCGGAGAAATGTCTCCGGTCCACGAACTCCGCCGCAGGGTCCTCCCTGTATGCCGCAAGCCCCGCCTCCCTGCACAGGGC
Source organism: Methanomassiliicoccaceae archaeon UBA421 (assembly GCA_002498365.1). GTDB lineage: Archaea > Thermoplasmatota > Thermoplasmata > Methanomassiliicoccales > Methanomethylophilaceae > VadinCA11. The sequence goes on from DAHB01000005.1 coordinate 352,201, forward strand.
GGCGAGGTCCGCCCCCACGTATCCGTCGGTCTCCGAAGCCACGTCGATAAGGTCTATGTTCATCAGCGGCATCTTCTCCGTGTGTATCTCCAGGATCCTCAGGCGGCTCTTGAGGTCCGGCTTACCCACCAGCACCATGCGGTCGAACCTTCCCGGCCTGAGAAGCGCAGGGTCTATCATGTCAGGGCGGTTAGTGGCCGCCATCACAGTCACGTTGCCCATGGCCTCGATGCCGTCCATGGCTGTGAGAAGCTGCGCCACGGCCCTCTCCCATGAGCCGTTCCCGTCCGTCCCGCGGCGCGGAGCTATCGAGTCCAGCTCGTCGAAGAATATGATACAGGGGGCCATCTGCTTGGCCCTCTTGAAGATGTGCCTGATGGCGCGCTCGGTCTCGCCCAGCCATTTGCTGGCAATCTCCGGTCCGCTGACCGAGATGAAGTTGGCCCCCGATTCGTTGGCAACCGCTTTTGCTATCAGCGTCTTGCCCGTGCCCGGGGGACCGTACAGCAGGAGGCCCTTCCCGGGGGATATTCCCAGCCTCTCGAAGGCCTTGGCGTCCTCGCTGGGCATGAATATCTCGCGGATCTCCTTCTTGATGCCGTCCAGCCCGCCGACGTCAGACCAGGTGACCTTCGGTATCTCCACCAGGACCTCCCTCATGCCGCTGGGCTCCACCTCCGCCAAGGCTTCGGTGAAGTCCTTCATGGTGACCTTCATCTCCGCGAGCTTGTCATGGGGTATCGGCTTGTCAAGGTCCAGCTCCTCCATGTGGGAGCTCAGGCATTTCATCGCGCTCTCGCGGCACAGTGCCGCCAGGTCCGCTCCGACGAACCCCTGCGTCAGCGCGGCCAGGGCGTCCGTCTTAACGTCGCCGGACACGGGCATGTTCCTGGTGTGCACGTCGAGTATCTCTTTTCTGGCGGCCCTGCCCGGGACCCCTATCTCGATCTCCCTGTCGAACCTCCCCGGCCTCCTGAGCGCCGGGTCAATCGAGTCCTCGCGGTTGGTGGCCCCGATCACGATCACGCCTTCGCGGTCGCCCATGCCGTCCATGAGGGTCAGAAGCTGGGCGACGACCCTCTTCTCCACCTCGCCCGACACCGAGTCCCTGCTGGGAGCTATGGAATCTATCTCGTCTAGGAATATTATGCTGGGAGAGTTCTCGGACGCCTCCTTGAATATCTCGCGCAGGCGCTCCTCGCTCTGCCCGTAGTAGCTGCCCATGATCTCCGGCCCTTGGACCGGGTAGAACGACGCCCCGGACTCGCTGGCCACAGCTCGGGCTATAAGTGTTTTTCCCGTGCCCGACGGGCCGTAAAGCAGCACGCCCCTGGGGGGCGCGATCCCCAGCCTCTCGAAAAGCTCCGGATGCTTCAGAGGCAGCTCCACAAGCTCCCTTATCCTCTTGAGCTCGCCGTCCAGACCGCCGACGTCGTCGTAGTTGACGTTCCGCAGCCTTCTGCCGTCGGCGTGCGAGTCCTTCAGGACTATGACCGTCTCCGGGACGACGACCACAGGCCCCTGGGGTACGGTCCCTACTACCGAGAAGGTCGATCGGTTGCCGAGCAGCGCCACGTTGGGCAGGAGTATGTCCAGGCCCTTGACCAGCGGCCTGCCCGTCAGGTCCTTCAGGAACACGGACTCGATGCCCTCGCTGTAGCTCGCCTTCTTGCCCTCCGGGATGTTCGGGGCGAGAGTGATCTTCTCCGCGGGCGCCGGGGCGCATCTCTTTACGGTGACTGTGTCGTCCACGCCGATCCCGGCGCTGGTGCGCGTTAGCCCGTCTATCCTTATGATGCCCCTCCCCTCGTCCTCCGGGTCCCCCTTGAACACCTTGGCCACTACGCTGTTGCGTCCGCAGATCTCCACAGCGTCCCCGACGTCCAGGCCCAGCGCGTGGCGGGACGGCGAGTCGATCCGCGCCCTGCCATAACCTGTCTCCGACTGCCTGCGGGCCATTCCTACCTTTAGTTCGAGGGAGTCCACCATAACGTTTCCCGATTGGGATACTTTTATATGATATATTCCAAAAGCGCGCATAATCCAGCGAAGCTGCGAGAAATCACATCCGCATCCCGCCTTATTCGGAAGAGACACGTATTCGGTGCAAAACAAGACCTTATATATAAGGAAGAGTTCAGCACACATTACAAGCTTAAGCTATCTAAGGGCCTGTAGCTCAGCTAGGTAGAGCATCTGACTTTTAATCAGGTGGTCAAGGGTTCGAATCCCTTCAGGCCCGCTGATGGACTTCATGAGCGATCGAACGGCGGATCAAGTATGAGGAAAGTAGAATTCACAGATTTTAAAACGTATTACCCGCAAACCCGTGGCGGGGCAGCAGGTAGGTGAAACTTTGGCAACAAACAATATCTCGTTCAACGTTCTCGAGCACAGACTCGTGCCCGAACATCACCTTCTATCCGAGGAAGATGCGGATGCGGTACTTTCCGAAATGGGAATGACCCGCGACCAGCTCCCCAAGATTAAGAAGAGCGATGCCGGAATCAAGGTGCTGGAGTCGGTACACGGCCCGATCGCAGAAGGCCGCGTCGTAAAAATAGTAAGGAAAAGTGAAACGGCAGAGGAGTTCGTCGCCTACAGACTCATCACGGGAGGAAAAGCATGAGAGACCTCGTAGACCTTTATTTCACGGAACGCAACATAGTAAACCACCACGTATCCTCTTTCAACGACTTCTTGGCCACGTCCGACAACCCTGACAGCAGGATGCAGAGGATCGTCGACGACATACGCGTACCGACGGACGACACCGCACGCGGGACGATCAGGCTCGACCCGGAGCGCACCGGCGGAAGGAACATAGAGATCCGCATCGGAAGAGCGAGGACCGAGACGGGCGGTATCGACCCGGCCGCGAAGCCGACCGTACGCATCGAGCCCCCCAAGGTCATGGAGGCCAACGGATACAGCCACGAGCTCGTGCCCATGGAGGCCAGGCTCAGGAACCTGAACTATCTCTCGCCCGTTTACGTGCGCTTCGAGGTGTTCGAGGACGGAGAGGAGGTCCCCATCCCCGAAGGGGACAAATGGATCAGGGTCGGAGACATGCCGATGATGGTCAAGTCCAGGGGATGCAACCTCAACAGGGACGTCATGAGCTTCAGGCTCGACCACAGCCTCTCCGAGGAAGAATACCACAACGCGCTTATCACGAACAAGGAGGACCCCGAGGAGCCCGGAGGGTACTTCATAATCGGAGGGACCGAGAGGGCCCTGATAACGCTCGAAGACCTGGCGCCCAACAGGGTCATGGTCGAGTACAACGAGAAATATGGAGCGGCCATGGAGGCCGCCAAGGTGTTTTCCCAGAGGGAAGGCTACCGCGCCCTGACCCTCGTCGAGAAGAAGAAGGACGGAATGCTCATGGTGTCCGTCCCCGTGGCATCGAGCTCCATTCCCCTCATCGCCCTCATGAAGGCGCTTGGCATGGAGTCCGACCAAGAGATATTCGAAACGATCGTCTCGGACGACGCGATGACCAATACGGTCTACGCCAACATCGAGGCGTCCCTCGACAAGAAGACGTACGCGCCCAACGGCTATCACACGACCGAGGACGCCATCCTGTTCCTCGAGAGGAACTTCGCCGCAGGGCAGGCCAAGGAGTACAGGACCAAGAAGGTCGAGAGCATCCTCGACCACTCGCTGCTCCCCCACCTGGGAGACACGTCCGAGGACCGCATGAAGAAGGCCATCTACCTGGGCCGCATAGCCCGCTCGGTCCTCGAGCTCTCCCTCGGGAAGAGGAAAGAGGACGACAAGGACCACTACGCCAACAAGAGGCTGAAGCTCTCCGGGGACCTCATGGAGGACCTTTTCAGGACAAGCTTCAGCAGCCTCATGAAGGACCTCAAGTACCAGCTGGAGAGGAACTGGGGAAGGAAGAGGAACGAGCTCAACATCGCATCCTCGATCCGCCCCGACCTGCTCACGCACAAGCTGCTCCACGCCCTGGCCACCGGAAACTGGGTGGGCGGGCGCGCCGGCGTGTCCCAGCTGCTCGACAGGACGTCAAACCTTTCAGCCATGTCCCACCTCAGGAGGATAACCTCCTCCCTGACCAGAAGCCAGCCTCACTTCGAGGCCCGTGACCTCCACCCCACCCAGTGGGGAAGGCTATGCCCCTCCGAGACACCTGAAGGACAGAACTGCGGCCTGGTAAAGAACGCCGCCCTGATAATCGACGTCTCCGAGGGATTCCCCGACCAGGACGTCAAATGGACGTTGCGCGACCTCGGCCTAGGCTCGGTCAAAGATAACGGGACCCGTGTATTCGTCAACGGAGACCTGGCCGGGACCCACGACTCCCCCAGGGACCTGGTGTCCCAGATAAGGGACCGCAGGAGGGTCGGGATACTCTCCAACGAGATCAACATCCGCTATGACGAGGAGATGGACGAGGTCGTCATCAACTGCGACGAGGGGCGCCTCAGGCGCCCGTTGCTGATCCTCAAGGACGGCAGGACAGCAATCACGAGGAAGCACCTCGAGAGCATCCGCGAAGGGAAGATCAGATGGAGCGACATGTTCCGCGAGGGCGTCGTAGAATGGGTCGACGCCGAGGAAGAGGAGGACCTATTGGTCCTTGTGGACCCGTACGAGGTCCCCGGAAGGTGCGAGCACTGCAACCACACCCTCTCGCCGATGGACACCGACTGGATGAACCCCGGCAGCGACGCCGACGAGATACTGAAATGCAAGTGGTGCGGAGGAGAGTTCTCCGTTCCCAACAGGATCACCAAGGAGCACACCCACATGGAGCTGGACCCGATGGTCATCCTGGGCGTGGCGGCCGGAGTGGTCCCCTACCCGGAGCACAACTCCGCGCCCCGTATCACCATGGGCGCCGGAATGGCCAAGCAGGCGCTGGGCATACCGGCTGCCAACTACCGCATAAGGCCCGACACGAGGGGCCACCTTATGCACTATCCACAGGTGCCGATGGTGCAGACGGAGACGATGAAGTTCATCGGCTACAACCACAGGCCCGCCGGCCAGAACTTCTGCATCGCCGTTCTGTCCTACCACGGATACAACATCGAAGATGCGCTGATCATGAACAAGAGCTCCGTGCAGAGGGGACTGGGGCGTTCCACGTTCCTGAGGTCCTACCGCTCGGAGGAGCGCCGCTACCCCGGGGGGCAGGAGGACCATTTCGAGATACCCTCCCCCGACGTGATGGGCGCACGCACGGACCTTTCCTACGCCTCGCTGGGCGAGGACGGACTGATATTCCCCGAGGCCGAGATCTCGGGAAGCGACGTGCTCGTCGGAAAGACGTCCCCTCCCAGGTTCCTTGAGGAGGAGACAGACTTCCTGACCCCCCAGAAGAGGAGGGAGACGTCCGTGACCGTCAGGCCGGGAGAGACAGGTTTCGTCGACTCCGTCATGGTCACCGAGTCGGAGAACGGCTCCAGGCTGGTCCGCGTGAAGGTCAGGGACCAGAGGATCCCGGAGCTGGGCGATAAGTTCTGTTCCAGATTCGGACAGAAGGGCGTCATAGGCAAGCTGGTCGACCAGTGCGACATGCCCTTCACCTGCCAGGGAGTGACCCCGGACCTGGTGGTCAACCCCCACGGCATACCCTCCCGTATGACAATCGGGCACGTGCTCGAGATGATCGCCGGAAGGGTCGGTTCCATGGAAGGACGCCTCGTGGACGGCACCGCGTTCTCGGGCGAGAACGAGCTGTCCATCCGCGACGGACTGGTCAGGAACGGCTTCAAGAACGACGGGAAGGAGGTCATGTACGACGGCACCACCGGGCACATGATCCAGATGGACGTCTATACCGGAGTCATATTCTACGAGAAGCTGCACCACATGGTCAGCGGAAAGCTGCACGTGCGTTCGAGAGGGCCGGTGCAGATACTGACGCGCCAGCCCACCGAGGGACGCTCCAGGCAGGGAGGCCTCAGGTTCGGTGAGATGGAGCGCGACTGTCTGATAGGTCACGGAGCGGCCATGGTCATCAAGGACCGTCTGCTCGACCAGTCGGACGGGACGCAGCAGTACGTCTGCGGCAACCCCAAGTGCGGGCATGTCGCGATAATGAACAGGTTCGGGAACCTTTACTGCCCGGTATGCAAGAACTCGACGAACATCCACCTCGTGCAGACATCCTATGCGTTCAAGCTCCTCATGGACGAGCTGCTTTCGCTTGGTGTCGCCATGAGGCTTCAGCTGGAGGACCTAAGATGATGAGAGGTATCACGAAAAGGATCGGCTCGATCAAATTCTCCTGCGTCTCCCCGGAGGAGATCAGGAAGATGTCCGCCACCAAAGTAATAACCGCGGACACCTACGACGACGAGGGATACCCGATCGACATGGGTCTCATGGACCCCCGCATGGGGGTCATCGAGCCCGGGCTCCGCTGCAAGACATGCGGATGCAAAGTTGACGAGTGCCCCGGGCACTTCGGACATATAGACCTGGCGCTCCCGGTGATACATGTCGGCTTCGTCAAGGACATCAAGATGCTCCTAGAGAGCACCTGCCGCTCCTGCGGCAGGCTGATGCTGACGCCTGACCAGATAAGCGACACCAGGAACGACATGGAGCGCATGGAGGAGCTGGGCGGCGACACGATGGACGTCAAGAACTTCGCCAAGGTCACCGCCAAAGGCGCGTCCACCAAGGGCCTGTGCCCGTACTGCGGCGCAGAACAGATCAAGATAAAGCTGGACAAGCCCACCACCTTCAGGGAGGTGGACGACAACCACAAGCTGACCCCCAAGGAGGTCCGCGAGAGGCTCGAGCGTATAACCGACGAGGACCTTGCGACCCTGGGATTCGACCCCGCCACATGCAGGCCCGAATGGATGGTGCTCACCGCCCTCGCGGTGCCGCCGGTAACGGTCAGGCCATCGATCACCCTCGACTCGGGAGACAGGTCCGAAGACGACCTCACCCATAAGATGGTGGATGTCCTGAGGATCAACCAGAGGCTCAGGGAGAACCGCGACGCGGGCGCCCCCCAGCTTATCGTGGAGGACCTGTGGGAGCTCCTGCAGTATCACATAACCACCTATTTCGACAACCAGACGTCCGGCATCCCGCCCGCGAGGCACAGGTCCGGCCGTCCGCTCAAGACGCTGGCCCAGAGGCTGAAGGGGAAGGAGGGACGCTTCAGGTCCAACCTTTCCGGTAAGCGTGTGAACTTCTCCGCCCGTACCGTGATCTCTCCGGACCCGATGCTCTCCATAAACGACGTGGGTATACCCACCGTCGCCGCCAGGGAGCTGACCGTCCCGGTGCACGTGAACGAGCACAACATCGAGAAGCTCCGCGAGCTCGTGGCCCGCGGCCCGACCCCCCCCGAGGACGCCGAATACATACCCGGAGCCAACTACGTCATAAGGTCCGACGGAAGGAGGATACGCGTGACAGACCGCAACGCCCAGGACGTTGCGGAAGGGCTCGAGCCCGACTACACGGTCGAGAGGCAGCTCATCAACGGCGACGTCGTCCTGTTCAACAGGCAGCCCTCGCTGCACAGGATGTCCATGATGGCCCACCGCGTCAGGATAATGGGCGGACGCACGTTCAGGTTCAACCTGTGCGTATGTCCCCCCTACAACGCAGACTTCGACGGAGACGAGATGAACCTCCACGTGCTGCAGTCCGAGGAGGCCCGCGCCGAAGCCCGCATACTCATGCAGGTCCAGGAGAACATCCTCTCCCCGAGGTACGGAGGTCCCATCATAGGGGCGATCCACGACCACATAACCGGTGCGTACTTCCTTACGCACCTGAGCCCCCGCTTCGACAGGTTCGAGGCCGCCAACATAATGAGGAAGCTACCGGACATCGAGATGCCGGAGCCACTCAGGGACGAGGAAGGCAAAGCGTATTGGACGGGGAAACAGATATTTTCTTCGGTCCTTCCCAAAAACTTCCGCACCACCTTCAAGGCCAACATATGCCAGAACTGTTCTTCGTGCAAGAGGGAGGAGTGCGAATACGACGCGTACGTCAAGATACGCAACTCCCAGCTCATCTGTGGAACGATCGACGTCAAGGCCATAGGCAACAGCAAGGGGAAGATCGTCGACCGCATCGCCCGCGACTACGGGTCCGAGGAGGCAGCCAATTTCATCAACCATGTTACAAGGCTAGCCCTCGGCGCCCTTATGAACCACGGGTTCAGCACAGGGATAGGCGACGAGGACATACCGGAGGAAGCGGTCCTTCAGATCAACAGCTTCAGCCAAGAGTGCATATCCGAAGTGTCCAGCCTTGTGGAGTCCTATCAGGAGGGGACCCTCGAGCAGATGCCCGGGCGCTCTCTGAGGGAGACCCTCGAGGTCAAGGTCATGTCCCAGCTGGGAGCGGCCCGTGACGAGGCCGGTAAAATCGCAGGCAAACACCTGGGTATGAGCAACCCGGCGGTCATCATGGCCAAGGCCGGAGCCCGCGGATCGATGCTGAACCTGTCCCAGATGGCGGGATGCGTCGGTCAGCAGTCCGTTCGTGGAGAGAGGCTGTCCAGAGGATACTGGAACAGGACCCTTTCCCACTTCCACAAGGGCGACATGGGCGCGTACGCAAGGGGGTTCTGCTCCAATTCGTACAAGTCAGGGCTCACGCCCACCGAGTTCTTCTTCCACTCCATGGGAGGACGTGAAGGACTGGTCGATACTGCGGTGAGGACGTCCAGGTCCGGTTACATGCAGAGAAGGCTCGTATCGGCGCTGGAGGACCTCAAACTGACGTCCGACGGCACCGTGAGGAACACCATAGGGATGGTCATCCAGTTCAAGTACGGAGAGGACGGGGTCGACCCGACCAGGTCCGTGCGCGGAAAGGCGATAGACCTGGACGACCTGTTCGCAGAGGTCCTGGGCGACGACGTCGCCGAGAAGATGATACGCATCGACGACAGGGACGTCGGCGAGGACTACGGCGCCAAGGAGAAGGACGAGATGGAGTTCATGGACGACGACGAGTCCGAGGAGTTCGAAGACTCCGGAGATTCCGATTATGAGTCCGGAGGTGAGTGATAATGGCCAAGAAAGACACCATGAAGGCTCTGATCAGGCGCGGGGTCAGCGAAGAGGCGGCCGCGCTCCTGATGACCAAATACAACACCCTCGGCGACGTAGAGGCGATATCCCAGGGCGACATCGAGGACCTGGGGATCTCTTCCGAAGAGGCCGAGTCCATCGTGGCGAAGCTCTCCAAACGCCCGTCGCGCTCTACGACCGCCAAGGTCAAGAAAGAGGTCGAAGAGGCCGTGCCCGCTTTCACAGCGAAGGAGATCACCCACCACCACCACCGTACCCCGGAGCAGCTGAGGCTTCTCGAGGTCGCGGCGTCCAAGGGGTACTCCATCCCGATGAAGATCGTCACCGAAATCGCTTCGCGCATGGCGGGGAACGATTTCAGCGACGAGGTCTGCGGAAAGCTCCTGGACAGGGCATGGGAGATGTACACCTCCCACCTGATGGACCAGAACGAGTCCGCAGGGGTCATGGCCGCCCATTCGATAGGGGAGCCGGGTACGCAGATGAACATGCGTACCTTCCACTACGCGGGAGTCGCCAACATCAACGTTACCCAGGGCCTTCCGAGGCTCATCGAGATCGTCGATGCGAGGCGCGTTCCGAGCACGCCGTCGATGGAGATCCCTCTTCTGGGGATCGCCGCCGAGGACGAGAGCGTCGCGCGCCATGTGGCATCGGAGATCGAGATGACGGTGCTCACGGACGTGGCAGAGATTTCCACGGACGTCACGAACATGCGCATCATCATCACGCCCAGCGCCCACAAGATGGACAAGCGCGGTGTGACGATAGACGAGATGTTCGATAGGCTGAACAAGATCAAGGCCGTCCGCGGCCTGATCGAAAAGACGGATTTCAGCATAACCATAACGTCCGACCAGCAGTCCTTCAAGAAGCTGCAGACCATGTACGACGCCATCAAGAACGCCAAGATAAAAGGCATCGACGGCATCGCCAGGGCGGTCCTCAGCAAAAGCAAGGACACAGGCAGATACGAAATAGTCACCGAGGGCAGCAACATGAAGGAGGTCCTCAAGGTCGAGGGAGTCGATTCGCCGAACGTCATGACCAACAGCATACTGGAGGTAGCGGAGGTTCTGGGGATCGAGGCGGCCAGGAACGCGATCATACACGAGGCCGGGGAGACGCTGGGCGAAGCAGGCTTGGACGTCGACATAAGGCACATCATGCTGGTCGCGGACCTGATGACCAATGACGGTCTCGTCAAGGCCATCGGAAGGCACGGTGTCTCCGGAAAGAAGTCGTCGGTTCTCGCCAGGGCGGCGTTCGAAATAACCGCGGCCCACCTGCTGCATGCGGCAATGGTGGGAGAGGTCGACCACCTCGAAGGTGTGACGGAAAACATCATTGTAGGACAGCCGGTCACGCTAGGGACCGGAGCAGTAAACCTGATTTATACACCCAGGAAAAAAACTAAGGGGGATGAAGAATGAGTGAAGAAAAAGTCGATATAAGCAAGGCGCTGAGGGCGGCCATTACAACGGGTAAGGTCGAGTTCGGCGTGGACCAGACAGAGAAGGCCATAAAGGCAGGCAAGGCCCAGATGATAATCTTGGCAAGGAACTGCCCCAGCGAGACGCTGAAAGACAAAGTGGGCGTGAAGGTCCACGTCTACGACGGCAACAACATGGAGCTCGGGGCCATTTGCGGAAAACCCTTCTCGGTATCGGCGCTGGCCGTCATCGACAAAGGCACCTCAAACATACTTACGCTGTGAGTGAAATGCCTGCAGAGATAGTCATCACAGAGGATACCCTAAGGTACATCGCGCTGTTCCAGGAGGTGACCCACACCAACGCTGTGGATTGCATGGACACCCCCGACAAGCTCGTCTTCGTAGTGGAGGCGGGACAGGGCAACATCGCGGTGGGCAAGAAAGGGGACCATATGATCAGACTGAAGGACCTGACCGGGAAGAACATCCAGGTTGTGGAACACTCGGCCGACCCCGAACAGTTCGTCATGAACGTATTCCATATCTACAACCCTCAGAAGGTCGTGATCGAGAAGCGCGGGGAGATAACCCACGCAACCGTGACGGTGGATCCGGAGCTCAAAGGCAGGGCCATAGGCAAAGAGGGCAAGAACCTTCGCATAGCCAGAGATATCGTGAACAGACACCACGACATACAGAGCCTCAGCGTGGACTGATCCCTCCCCTAGGGATCGTCTCCAGGGTGAAACCTGTTAATCAGCTGCGGGCGTGGCGGCCGAGAGGCATCCTCTCCACCTCCAGCCTGTCCGCGGTCGGATACTCTTCTATGATGTAGCACTTGTAGGGCAGCTCGTCCGCCAGCTCCTGGAGGACCCACGAGGCCACCTCTATCCTGTTGCGCTTCCTGTCTATGAACAGGAGCACGTCCGGAACCTCGTATTCTTTCATGAGGTGTTCCGCCGCCCCGTCAAGGTCGTCGGCGTAAAGGATCCCTCTCAGGACCGTACCCTCGTCGGTCACGACGTCGTATTCTTTGGCGGTGTTGTTCGCCCTCCTTATCAGGCGGCGCCTCAGCTGTATCCCGTCCTTGAACGAGGAGGAGCAGAAGTGTATCCTCCTGCCGGGGTTCGACGATATAAGTGCCAGCGCGGTCTCCTCAGAGCCACTGACCGCCGATGAGATGTCGTCCTTCAGCTTGTAGCCGTTCTTCTTCATCATGTCCCAGTTGCTCTCAGAGAACTCGAGCTCGTTCAGGTTCACGAAGGATACGCCGGCCGAGAAGGCGCGGGATATCAGCGAATCAAGGTCCTTCTCGCGCCCCGGCAGGGCCGGTACCTCGATGCCGACGTCGAGGCCGATCGAAACGACCTCTTCGAGTTTTCCCGTGTCGAAGTCGCCCCATGTCCCGTCGCCCGGATGGAACCGGACCTCGTCGAGGCCCGCTTCCCTGAGCAGCCTTATCTTGCCCGGGTCCACCGACGATGTGTAAAGGTGTATGTGGTGCCCCGGGCCGAAACGGTCCTTCAGCATGCGGATGTAATGCAGGGTCCGGTCCATGTCGCATAGCGGGTCTCCGCCGGTTATCCCGGTGCCCATGGCGTCCATGGCCTCCGCCTCTCCGAGTATCTCGGCGTCCGAGGAGGACCTGAGCTCGTTCGCGTACGTCCCAGCGACCCCTTTCTTTTCGAGGGAGACGGGGCAGTACGGGCACCCGGTGCGGCATATCCCGGTCACGAAAAGCACCATCTTCGAACCTTCGGAGCAGAACAGACAACCTTTGGCGAGTTCGCCGCCGGCCGCAGAGCCGCACTCCAATCTCCTCATCGTCATGAACGATAATCGCTCCGACGTTTTATTAACTCTCCCTGAGCTATCGGGGAACCATGAAGAAGGACACTCGTTTGGTACTCGCCCTGGACGAGACCGACGGAAATAAGGCGCTGGCTATTGCCGATGCGGTATCCGACTGCGTTGATGCTGTTAAGATCAACTGGCCTCTGGTACTCTCTTCCGGTCCCGAAATGATCGAACGGCTGGCGGAACACAACGACGTCATCTGCGACTTCAAGGTCGCCGACATACCGAACACCGTCCGTCTGATAGTGGAGGGCTGCGTATCGAGGGGGGCTTCGGCAATCATCGTGCATGCATTCACGGGCGATGATTCGCTGGCGGCCGCCGTCGCGGCCGCCGGCACAGACGCAGAGATATTCGCTGTCACTGAGATGAGCCACCCCGGAGGGCGGCTTTTCACCGCCAAGCATGCGGTGGAGATGGCCGAGATGGGGGTAAGATGCGGTGCTTCCGGTTTCATCGCACCAGCCACCAGGCCGGAGGGCATCGCGGCAATACGGGCGGTCGTCGGGGATAGGACGATACTCTCGCCCGGAGTGGGCGCCCAGGGCGGAAGCGCGGCGGCGGCCATATCCGCAGGGGCGGACTATGTGATAGTCGGCCGCTCGATATACAAATCAGGGGACCCGAGGGCGGTTGCCAAAACTCTGTGCGACGAAATCGAGCGCTGTGCAGACCTCTGACTATATATTAAGGGCGCGCCCGTAAACCTATAAATAGGCAATCAAACATCAATCGCCACCTTAAAGGACGGAGACCCTTATAATGCGTAAATTCGGAAAGGAAAAATCTTCCCAGGAAGCTGAGAAGAGGGCCCTGGCCGCCAAAGAAGGCGGCGAAGGATCTTGGATAAAAAGACACTGGCTCCTGCTGACGCTTCTTTTGACAGTCGCGCTGGCCGTCGCTGTCAGGACGGTGTTCTCGTTCGGTATATCCGCGGGAAGCAACTTCGCCCTGTCCGGCGCGGGGTCATCTGAACACCAGCACACGATCGAGAGCATCCTTACGGGAGCATTCGGGCTTTCCGACCCATCGCTTAACTACCCGTACGGCGGAACCTCGGTCCAGCCTCCGCTGGTCGACTTCTTGTTGGCGTTCTTCGCCGAGATAGCCGTGCTGCTAGGAGCATCCGTCCCGACCGCAGCAGCAGGTGCACTCGCCTTCTCCGGTCCAGTGGCCGCAGGGATAGCCTGCATCTTGGTCTACATGCTGGGGAAGGAGATGTTCGACAGGACCGTCGGCCTGGTGTCGGCGCTTCTGTTCGCTACGCTGCCTCTGCCGATCGTCATGTCCGTGTTCTCGAACGGCAACGAGCTGAGCATCGTCCTGCTGTTCTTCGTGGCCGCGGCCCTGTTGATTTTCAAGGCCATGAATGCTCTCGACGGCCGCACCGACGGCATGAAGGGCGCATTCACCAGGGATGTGCTGAAATACACCGTGCCCGCAGGGCTTCTGATCGCCGCCGTGGCATTATCGTGGAACGGGTTCCGCATGGCCTTCGTCATGTTGGTGTTCCTGATGGTCGCCCAGGCCGTCTTCGCCCGCATCAGGGGCCGTGATTTCGGCGCCGTATTCGCATCCTATCTTACGATCATCGCCATAGGACTTGCGGTGTCCGTGCCCTATTACGTGGCCGCTGGGCTGTTCTTTGCGGTTTTCACCGGGCCGGTAATGGTCGTGGCGATCTCCGCGGTCTGCGTCGGGATACTCTACATGATGAGGTCGAGGCCTAAACTGCAGTCCTTCCTGGTGCCGATCATAGTCGCGGCCGCCGCATTGGCGGCACTCTACCTGGCGGCCCCGCGCCTGTTCGAAGACGCGGTCTCCGGCAACCAGATATATGAGACCTCGCTCATCGCGGCGATCCTGCTGCCCCAGCACGTCTCGATATCATACATGGCCACGTTCTACGGCTGGGCTACCGTCTGGATGCCTTTCGTTATCTTCACGTACATGCTCTACAGGTTTGGCAAGAAGGGCCGCTCCGAGGCCTACCTGATGTCGATGCTCTGGATCATCGGAGTTTTCGTGCTCAGCTGGCTCTCCTTCGAGAGCGCCATAATGGCGGGCGCGATGTATTCGATAGCCGCCTCGGTCGTCATAGTCAAGCTCATCCGTGCGGTGGACATGAGGACCTACCTGTCAACCATAAGGGGAGGGGGCTTCAAGGCGAGCCTCAAAAAGCTCCTGAAGCCGGAGCCCTTCATATCGCTCGTCTGCGTCCTCCTGCTGGTCGTGGCGCCCAACGCCCTGCTGGCCGCCGACGCCAGCACCTCCACCAACCAGGAGGAGGGCCTTTCCGCAGACTATCTAGGCGGGATGGGATACTCCATCAACACCGAGGAAAGCAACCCGATGAACATGATCTGGGACACCTACTCCGGCATATCCAAGGACGGCGCCCTGGTTACATGGTTCCTCGATTCCTCCTCGGCTGCGGACAGGGGAGGGTTCGTATCCGTCACAAGCGATTCCGGCCAAGGCGCCTCGGCGGCATCCAACATAATACTGGCGAACGGTTCCGAAGGAGCCTATGCCGCGATGGCGCTGCGCCTGATAATCGCTGACGGGACCGAAAGGTATTCGGATCAGATCAACGCGGCGGGCCTCAGCGACCTGGCCTCGATCATAAACGACCCGGCGGCGTGCAGGGACACGGTCCTCAAAAATCCGGACCTATATCCCGGCGTTTCGGGATCGCTCAGCGAAGAGAACGCCGTCTACATGCGTGCATCCCTGTATATCGCGGAGACCCTGACGGAGACCGAGGTCATCGCATTTTACAACGGCATTTGCAGCGAGCGCGGTGACGGTGGGATCGCCTACGTGGCACTTAACGCGGGAATGATACCCCTCTACTACGGCGACGGCTCTTCGATCTCCACCCTGGCCTACCTTAATGACTACTCCTCGGACACCTACGGGGCCGCGACCAAGTACTTCTCATACGGATACAGCGGCGTCACCTACACGGACGCGATGTACGAGTCCTTCCTCTGGAAAGCACTCTTCGGCGTGACCGGCGAGTCGGCCGGCGTGACGCAGAGCATAGCTTACGAGCTGGTGTACAGCGACGGTACCGTAACGGCGCAGCCCGGACTCGGGCTCAGCGGTTTCGAGGTCGAATACTGGCAGGTCAAATACAATCCCGACGGCGACGCGAGCCTGACCGACGGCGGATGGGTTTACATGGACGGATACGAGGCCATCGAGCTTCAGAAGACCAACGGCGGTCTAATCAACTACTTCTCCAGCATCGTCCTCCTGAAGGTGTCCGACCCGGCCGACGAGACCGCGGTTACCGGACAGATAACCTACAACGGCGGAACGCCGCTGCCCGGCGCAAAGGTCGCCGTGTTCGAGGAGGACGAGAACGGGACATTCGTCCAGCGCTCCACATCCTTCACGGACTCCGACGGCAACTACTCGATCATGGTCCCCGTCTCGGGCAACTACGAGATCAGAGTATACACCGGTACGGACCTGACGGTCGGCGGAACGTTCATAGGAACCGTCGCAGACCCTTCGGTGGCCACGGACATAACGGGATCCACTATCTCGGGAACCGTTACCGGCGTAAAGTCCCAGGTCAGCGTAACGGCTGTGGGACAATACTCGGGTAAAACAGTTACGGTGGCCTCCGACGCCTCCGGAAATTACACATTCACAGACATGCCGTCGGATAAATACACGATAACCGCGAACCTCGGAACCTACACCCTGGGCACGAAGTCCGTAACCATATATCCGGGAGCAAACGACGGAGTGGACGTAGAGCCAGAAGGAAAGATATCTGTGACCGTAACGGACCAGTACGGCGCCCCGCAGACGGGCGTCCTGGTCGTGGCCCAGAGCCTGCTCGACGGAACGCTTTACGAGGCGGCCGCTGTAACGGACGAATACGGAAAGGCCGAGATTTCGGTCGTGCGCTCGATAACGGGGGTCGACTACTCGGGACAGTATGTCGTGTACGCCAAGGACATGGTCGGCACGTCTTACAGCGCCAAGGTGAGCTCGACCTCCACGGTCAGCGCCAAGATCGTCGTCTACGGAGCCGTGACAGACACCGGAATGACCGGAATAATCACGGTGACCGCGCCCGGCTACTCGTCTGTCAACGCATCCGCCGGGAAAGCAAACCTCCCGGACACAGGCAATGCGGTCTTCACCCTCTTCGACGGCAGCAGCGTGAAGACCTATGACGCGGGAGTCTACGCGGACATAGGCTCCGCCGTCAGCTTCACCGCGAAGCTGTTATCCTCTTCCGGCGATGAGATCCCCGGAACGGTCACGTTCTTCGGTTCCAACGGCGTGACGATGGGTTACGCCGCGGACGAGGACGGCAACATCAGCGGAATGCTCCCGGCAGGCGACTATACCATGTACGCGGTCGGCACCGACGGTTCCTGTCTCATCAAAGCCGTCACCGTCACCGACGGAGCAGACCTGGGCGAGATAAGGACCCAGGACGCCAGGAAGCTGACCGTCACACTGACTTTCAGCTCCGGAACCGACGGCCAGAAAGGCGTGGCATTCAGAGAGGTCCAGGTAACGTTGGGAGACGGCCAGGTGATCTACGGGACGACGAATTCCGAAGGCAAGGCAACGATGTACATACCCGACGGAGTTACGGCGGACGTCCTGATAGAGGGATTCGACGACGCGGCGATGACATGTTCGGACCTTACGAAGTCGATCTCCGCAAGCACCGAGAGCGCCACGGCCTCCTTCAACATCGGTACCGTCACGGGCAGCACCGTGAAGACCCAGAGCATAACCGTTACAGAGGACACATGGCTGCTTTCTTCCGCTTCCTCGGAGACGGCCGATTACGAGATCGCCGCGGGAGCATCTGCCGATGTGGAACCGGGCACGTACTACTGCATAGAGGAGAATGCGGGCGTCTACACCTACAGTAAGGTCAGCATATATGCCGGCCACACGGAGATGTACACGGTCGCGGACACGGAAGTAACGTCTATGTCGAAGGTCGAGGTATCCGCTCTGACAGGGGCCACCGTCACCGTGACGGAGGACCCGGACAACGAAGACGCCGAATACTACAAGGTGAACCTGGACTCGGGATACTATCTGCTGGAATCCGGCAAGAAGTACCTGTTCAAGGCGGAGACCGATACTCAGGTGGCGTACGCCTACTATGATGGGACCACCCTTGACACATCCTCGTGGGCCCTCTCGGACTCGGTGACCCTCAAGGGATACGTGGGAGTGTCCGGAAGCGGCACCGCGACCATCACATACTCGTCTACGAAGACGATATTCACGACCGTCTCGGACGGGACCTATGAGATCGAGGTCCCCGCAGACATCGGAGCGGTAACAATCGCCTTCGACGTGACCATGACCATAGGCTCCAGCGACTACAGCTACTCGGGTACGGCAAGCGCGACCATCGACCCGTCCGGGACGAACACCGTCAACGCCGAACTGGTGGGAGACGGGCTCGTCGTGGCGGACCCCGACGCGGAGCTCACGATATCCGTGAACGCAGGCACCATCACGGCGGACGCGGACGGCAGTTTCTCCTTCACCATCAACGTGACGCCCTCGGCCGATTCCACGGGCAGCAAGACCTATGCTGTCGTGTCTTCGGGCCCGTGGCAGCTCGACAGGTCGTACACCGTCACCGTGGACGGCTCGACGGCGACGACGGTCACGGTCTCGGGGTGGCTCGACCCGCTCAGGGTGGGCGACGGCAATCCGGAGATGAAGGTATCGCTTGCAGACCTTGAGGGGACCACGCAGGCAACGTGCCAGATCCCCAGCGGATATGTGGTCGACATACCCTCGTCCGACAATGTGACCATAATGGTGGCCACCGAGGAGGGTGCCAGCCCCGACGCGGTCAACGATTACGAGTACATGTACGCGGTGACGTTAAGGAACGAAGCCAACTATCTCATGTACGCGACGCTTACGGTCACAGGCGTCCCCGCCGGGTGGCTGTACACGGTTTCGGACAGCGACGGAAAGCTGATAGATCCGACGGCCGAGTTCCCCTTGGCGGGATATGCCGACACGACGATCTACGTGAAGCTGATCAGCGCCGACGGCTCGTCCACCGAGGTACCCGGTATCCACATAGACGTGGAAGTTTCCCACGGCTTGTCGACCGTTGCCACGGAATCGTTCGATCTGACGAAGCAGGACGCGGTCCTCGGTTCGTCCGTGTCCGCATCCGGCGACAACGTGTATCAGACCGGAAGCACGGTCCAGAATGCGTTCTGGGTCCTGCTCGTGTTGAGCGTGATCCTGATCGTAATGATAATCTGGCTAGGATCCAAGAGGGGGGTGTTCAGACGCAGAAAGTAATCTCGATAATAGGGGCTGTATCGCTGCTGATGGTTGCGGGCATATGCCTTGCTACTGTAGACGAGGCGGACGCGGAGTACTTCAACGTGACCCCGGCGGACGGCTACACGGTGAAGACCGGAGGCTCCGTCTCTTACGAGGCGCCCTTCTACTACGAAGGGAGCTACAGTTCGATGGCCGTGACCTTTACCGCATATCTCCTGAACTCGGACGGCGATAAGATGTCGGGCGCGGTATCCCCGTCCACAGGCACGTACACGTCCAACGGAACGAAGACTATCGCCGTGACGGCCCCGTCCTCGGCGGGCGCATACAAGCTTGTGGTGGAATACAGCGGAACGGTCACCGTCGGCACCGAAGAGATCGATGTCAGCGGCTCCAGCTACGCATCCGTTAGGGTCGTGGTGCCGATAACCCTTAAGGCCGAGATAACCAACAACGGGAACGTCGCACTGAGCTCCCTTACGGTCAGTTTCGTAGTAGACGGCAAGGCCGTTCCGGACAGCCAGACTACGGTCACGGACATCGCCCCCGGAGAGACGGACACGGCGACCTTCGAGTGGGTGACGGACTCCCTGTCATCGGGCAAGCACACCTACACGGCGGTCAGCGAGACATCGATGGTGAACATCACCGGGCTCGACCAGGAGAGCGTGTTCTACATCGGGCATGACGACTATCAGATCGCAACGGTGCTCGCGGCCCTGCTGTTCGTGATCCTGCTGATAGTCCTGATATTCGTGATCAGGAAACCTGTGAAGAACTACGGAAAGCCGAAGGGAAGGCGTTAAATCACTTAGCGGAGGAAACTCCGCTCATTTTCGTTTTTCTGACATCACGACAGCTATGGCTATGTCGGAACGGGTGCGTTCCATCACGCCTCTGGCAATGTCCTGTTTCCTTCTCATAGGGGCCACCGCGTCCGGCACGTCGAACATTAGCAACCCGTCGGTGACCTCCTCCATCATCCTGTAGACGTTAATGGCCCGCTCTATGTCCCCGGACATCAGGCACTTGAGCGCGACCCTTCTGAGCTCTCCCACCGAATCCGCAAGACCCAGCGCCCAGGACGGCTCTGTTATTCCGAGTGCCGTGTGAGTAGGAACGGTCCCTTTCTCGAGCATGCTGCCCAGGATGGCGGCCTCTGCGTATTCCGACATGGCATCTGCCGCAGGGCCTGAATAGAGGACGGAGGGCTCTTCCGCAAGGCCCGAGACCAACCTTCTGATCTCCTCTGCGATCTTGTCCGCGTCTTCGGAACAGTCTTCGCCCTCGTGTATGGAGTGGATTATCTTCTTGGACCTTCGGATTATGTCTCGGGACAATCGGATGGCGTATTCCCTGTGTTCCTCTGCACGGTTAAAGAACTCCGAAGCCGATTCAAGCCCCTCCGAAAGACCTTCCATGGGGCTGTATGCCATTCGTTCGGTTTAAAGGGAGTTGAAGAATGACTCTTTAAGTCTGCTGCGGAAAAGCTCTTCCTTGACCCTTGTATCGAACATCGCCGCGTCCGGTACAGAGAAATCCAGGCCCTCGTAGACGACGTCCCTGAGGGTCAGAGCGTCCGCGCGTGCAACTCCGAAGCTTATATCGTCGCCGTTCAGGGCCCTCACAACATCTTCCGTCTCGGCATCGCCTCTTCCGACCGATGCGATGGCCGACATCATGCGCCGGACCTGGTTCCAAAGGAAGAACCTGGCACTGCAGTCGAAAACGAGGGCCCCGCCATCCTTCCAGACGTCCGCGGATTCGACACGGCCTATGGTGGGCTTGTTGTCGTATTTGCAGAAACGGACGAAATCGTGTTCGCCGACAAAGACGGAGGCGCACCCGCGGGCGCGGTCCAGGTCTATGCCATCGGAAGGCATGACATAGCGGTACTTCCGTAAATTCGCATACCTGGGGTTGAAATCGTCGGGAACCGGGGCATAGGAACGGTAATACACTCCTCTGGACACCGCGTTGAGCGCCTTCAGCAAAACCTTGCAGTCCCTGAACTCCGTGCTGAAGACGGCTACGTTTCCTAGGGCGTTGACTCCGCGGTCGGTCCTGCTGGCAAGTTTCAGGTCCAGCTCTTCGGCGGAGGAGTCGCATATGGTCTCCAGGTTGGACGATATCTCGCCCTCGACGGTCCGCAGCCCCGGCTGGGTCTGGGACCCGGAGAAGCCCTCTCCCATATATGCGACCTTAACGGCAAGACGCGTCATTTCCCGAGGATCTCTCTCATGTGGTCGACCCTGCGCTGGATGAGGTCCCGGGTGCCGATGTCATGTCTGACGAAGATGGCGTCGCTCTCTACGAACGACAGGGCGGTCTCGCAGTTCCAATCGGCCCCTTCGAGGGAGTAGTCTATACCGACTACACCCACCGCCCTTGACGTGCCGGTCACCAGGATCCCGTCCTTCATGTCGACGTTGGAGTAGAAAGCCTCGGCGCCGCTCCTTTTCACACCTTCCATGTCCACGGATATCCTGTGTCCCGCTTCGGGCTTCGTCCCGTATCCGCGGGGGACGACATATTTGCACACAGTGGCCTTTTTGGCAAACCTAACCGCTCCCGAAAGCGTTCCTTTGGCCATGTCCCAGCAGATTTTTTCAAAGTTGTCCTCAAGGATCGGCAGGACGTTCATGGCCTCAGGGTCTCCGAACCTGGCGTTTATCTCGATTATCTTCGGGCCGCTCTTCGTGAGCATGAACTGACCGTACATCACCCCGCGGTATGGACATCCCTCCTCAGACATCGCGGAGACTATCTGCTTCATTATATCCAAGGCCTTTCTGCGGTCTTCGACTCCCACGAAGGGGAGAAGGTGGTCCGCATCCGAGTACGAGCCCATGCCGCCGGTGTTCGGTCCCACGTCGCCTTCGTAGGCTCTCTTGTGGTCCTGAACCAACGGCATCGGGGCCACGGTCTTGCCGTCGCAGAATGCCATCTGCGTGAATTCTTCTCCTACGGCCTTCTCTTCGATGATGACCCCGGCCCCTCCGATATTATTCTCGAATATCTCGTTGACATAGCCCATTATGTCCTTCATCGTGTGGATGTGCTCGCCTTGTACTTTG
This sequence comes from Methanomassiliicoccaceae archaeon UBA421, assembly GCA_002498365.1. Taxonomy (GTDB): domain Archaea; phylum Thermoplasmatota; class Thermoplasmata; order Methanomassiliicoccales; family Methanomethylophilaceae; genus VadinCA11. The sequence continues at coordinate 373,938 of DAHB01000005.1, forward strand.
ACGCCCTTGCCGCCGGTGAGCCCCACGGGCTTGACCACTATCTCATGGTCCACTTTCTTGAGGTATGTCTCCGTGTCCGCGGGGTTGTCGAAAGCCGCGTACTCAAGGTTGCCGTCCACCTTGTGCTTGCGGACCAGCTCCCTCATGAACGACTTGGAGGTCTCGATCCTGGCCGCCGCCCTCGTGGGCGAGGCGCAGGGCACACCCTCCTCCTCCAGCGCGTCGACGAGGCCCGCCTCCAGGGGCGCCTCCGGCCCCACGAACGCCAGTTCTATGATGTTCTCCTTCGCGAATCTGCAGATCTCCGCGATGTTCTTCTCGTCCGTAAGCAGGTACTTTTTGGCTTTTTCGATTATGCCGGGATTAGAATTCTTCATAACGGCGTAAATGTCCGAACCTGCCCTGTGGAACGCGTCCACCGCGGCGCTCTCCCTGCCGCCGCCTCCTATCGTAAGCACTCTCATCTCTGCACCTCAGAGCTTAAGGGCGGCGACGATCTCGTCCACTCCTTCGTCCTTCTTCGCGCTGCATGTGTACATGGACTTGAGGCCTCCGGTCAGCTTGCTGTAGTCCTCCATGATCACATCCGGGTCGACGTCCACGGCGTCGGCGATGTCCATCTTGTTCAGTATCGCCAGATCGGAGTGGAGGAAAATGCTGTGATGCTTCCTGACCATGTCGTCTCCTTCCGTAGTGGATATGACCACCGCCCTGTAGTCGGTGCCCAGAGGGAAATCTGCGGGACATACGAGGTTGCCCACGTTCTCGATGAAGAGAACGTCGTATCTGCCAAGGTCCATCGTTCCAAGGGCCTTCGCGACGAGGTTCGCGTCCAGATGGCACTCGGAGCCGGTGTTGCAGTTGACGGCATCCATGCCGGACTTCTTCATCCTGGCGAAATCGTCGTCACCGGTCACGTCGCCCGCGATGGCGCATACCTTCAGCCCTTTTGCCCTCAGCTTCTCGGCGAGCTTGATGATCAGGGTCGTCTTCCCCGAACCTATGGACCCCATGAAATCTACGGACCTGATCCCGTGCTCCTTCAGGAGACGGTAGTTCTTATGGGCCAATTTGGCGTTCTCCTTGAGAACGTCGTATTCCATGCCCACCTGTACGAAGTGCATGGAGAGGTCAACACCGTGGCCCGTAATAATGTTAACCACGGGCCTCTCGCAAAAGTCATAAAGACGGAGCATGATGTGGGGCCGTTCAAATGAGCTATTCAGAATCATTATCCAGACTCCTGGCATCTGCAGATGCGTCGGAGGGTTGCAAACTCACAGTCATCTCCAAAGGCCGCAAGTATGAGGGCACCATGATGCCCCACCACGACTTCAGCTCCCCCGACATACTCGTTCTGAAGCTGAAGAGCGGGTACAACATAGGCGTAAGGATGTACGGGGACTCCGAGGTCCGGGTGACCGAGCGGCCTTCCGACAGAAAGAAGGACGTCCCGCCCAGGGAGCCTAAGGATGGATTGAAGAAGCTGGTCCTGATCGGCACCGGAGGTACCATCGCATCATATGTCGACTACAGGACAGGGGCCGTCCAGCCCGCCTTATCCACGTCCGAGCTGGTGAATGCGGTTCCGGAGCTGAGGGGCGTAGCCAACATCGAGGCCAGAGTGCTCTTCTCGATATTCTCCGAGAACATGAATGTGGAACACTGGCAGAAGCTGGCCGAGGCAGTATCCGAGGAGATAAACGCCGGTGCCGACGGGATAATCATACCCCACGGCACCGACACCATGGGATACACCGCCGCGGCCCTGTCCTTCATGCTCGGAGAAGTACCCAAGCCCGTAGTGCTCGTGGGCGCCCAGAGGTCTTCCGACCGTCCGTCGTCCGATGCAACCGGCAACCTGATGGCAAGTGCCAGGTTCTGTGTCGAGGGCGGCAGGGCCGGAGTGTTCGTGGTCATGCACGACACTCATGGAGATGATTCTTTCGCCGTGCACCTGGGGACCCGCGTGAGGAAGATGCACACCTCGAGGCGCGACGCCTTCCGCAGCATCAACGTTCCGCCGGTGGCCCGCATGGACGCCGGAGGAAAGATAGAATTCTCCGGCCCGGGGAGGGCCGTTTCCAAAGGAAAGTCGGCCGTCAGGACGGGAATGGAGAAGAAATGCGTCCTTCTGCAGTCATATCCGGGGATGGACCCGGACATGTTCACCGACGTCCTGCTCGCCAGCAGGGGCGCCGTCATAGCGGGCTCCGGGCTGGGCCATGTGAACGAGAACATGATCCCCGCCATCAAGGAGGCGGTCGATTCAGGTACCATCGTGATCATAACGTCCCAGTGCCTGGGAGGGACGACGAATCTAAACGTATACAATACCGGGAGGGACATGCTCTCCGCCGGCGCGGTTCCCGTGGGCGATATGCTGCCCGAGACGGCATACGTGAAGCTGATGTGGGCCATCGCGAACTCTGCCGGCAGGGAAGAGGCCGTGGAGCTGATGAAGGCCCCGCTCGCCGGCGAGACGGGCGACAGGAGGGTGGCCTGATGGACTATGAAATGATGTGCGGGATAGAGATACACCAGCAGCTGGACACCAAGAAGCTGTTCTGCTCATGCGACACGGTGCTCTGCGACGAGGGGTTCGGTGCGCACTACCGTAAACTAAGGCCCACGACCAGCGAGATGGGGGAGATAGACCGCGCGGCGCTGGCACAGCACGAGAGGCACATGGAATTCAGGTACCAATGCTGCCACGGATGCTCATGCCTGGTGGACCTGGACGAGGAGCCGCCGCATGACGTAAACAAAGAGGCCATGGACGTCTCGCTGGTTTTCGCCTCCATGCTGAACGCGGACATAACCGATGAGATCCACTTCATGAGGAAGATAGTGGTGGACGGTTCGAACACCTCCGGTTTCCAGAGGACGGCATTGGTGTCGACGGGCGGAGAGGTGGAGGTCAACGGAAGGAAGATCTCGATACTGTCGATCTGTCTCGAAGAGGACGCGGCCCGCAAGATGGAGACCAAAGGCAACGAAGTGACCTACAGGCTCGACCGCCTGGGCTTCCCCCTCATCGAAGTGGCCACGGGTCCGGACATGAGGACCCCGGAAGAGGTGATGGAGGTGGCCATGCGCCTCGGCTCGCTGCTCAGGGCGACCAAAAAGGTGAAGCGCGGCATCGGGACCATAAGGGAGGACCTGAACATCTCCATCCCGGGCGGGGCCCGCATCGAGATCAAAGGGGTGCAGGAGCTCAAGATGCTGCCGGACTTCGTGCGCAACGAGGTGAACAGGCAGAAGATGCTCCTGGAAGTGAAGAAGATCCTCGGGAAACGGGGAGTGAAGCCCATAGCCGCCGGAATAGTCGATGCGACGGACGTTTTCAGGGAATGCCCTTCCAAGATCGTCACGGCCGCCATCAAGAGCAAGGGTGCGGTCCTGGCAGTGAAACTTCCAGGCTTCGCCGGGGTCATGAACGGCGAAAACGGGAGGCTGAGGCTGGGAGCAGAGATGGCCCAGCGGGCAAGGACCCACGGGGTCAAGGGCATATTCCATTCCGACGAACTTCCGAACTACGGGATCGACATGGAATACGTCGACGCGCTGAAGGTCTATCTCGGAATATCGTCTCCAGAAGACGCGTTCGTCATATGCGCGGCGCCCGAGGCTACCGCCAGGGAGGCGCTGGTCGCCGCAGTCGACCGTGCCAACGAGGCGCTGGAAGGCATCCCGGAAGAGACCAGGGACCCCCTGCCGGACGGCACCACGAAATACTCGAGGCCTCTGCCGGGAGCGGCCAGGATGTATCCGGAGACCGACGTGCCTCCGACCCTTATAACCGAGGAGAAAGCGGCGGAGATCAGGGCGTCCATTCCTGAATTTCCGGAGCAGATCGAGAAAAGGCTGGTCGAACAGTACGGGATCAACGCCCAGCAGGCCCATCAGATGCTTAGGGAGAGCAACTACGAGCTCTTCGAGAGGCTGGCGGGGGCCCACCGCGGGCTGTCTTCCGTTGTTGCGACCACGCTTACAAACACCTACAGCGAGCTGGAGCGCGAGGGGATAGCGGCCACCGAAATCCCCGAATCCGCGATGATCGGGACATTCGATATGCTGGCACATAGCAAGTTCGCGAAAGAGGCGCTTCCCGACATATTACGAGAGGTGTCCAAGGGCACAACCCCTCAGGCGGCCGTCTCGAAGCTGGGGCTGGAGGCGGTGGAGGAGGACGAGGCGACTAGGATAGTCGCATCTATAGTCAGGGAGAGGGAGGATTTCGTGCGCAGCAAGGGAATGGAGGCCATAGGTCCCCTGATGGGCCCCGTGATGGCCGCGCTCAGAGGAAAGATCGACGGAAAGGCCGCCAACGATATTCTCGCGAAAGAGATCTCAAAGCTTATCGGATGAGGATATCTGCAGCACCCGCAACCGCTCGAAGAACAGCGGTAGCTCCCCCAGTATCTTGACCGAATATATTGAAAGCAGAGATTCCAGCATCTCCCGGTCCATTAGAGAAGATACAACGACGACCACACGCCATCCCTCGTTCCCATGCTCCTCCGCGCCTCCAAGAAGTCCGGGGAGGGGCCCCAGGCCCCCCTCGCCCCCGGACCACGCCTCGGACAGTTCGCAATCGTCGTCCACGGGCAGGTAAGGGAGGTTGAAAATTATCGTGTCGAACCTGCCGGACACGGAACCGTATACGTCCGTTTCGATAACGTCGATATTGATCCCGTTGAGTTCGGCGTTCCTTCTGGTGAGCTCCACTGCGCGAGGGTTGATGTCTCCCGCCGTGACAACCGCTCCCGCCATTGCGCAGTGCAGGGACACGATCCCGGAACCGCAACCTATCTCAAGCACCTTTTCCCCTGCCGCGACATCGAGGCAGCTTATGAGTAACAAGCTGTCTTCCGAAGGCGGATAGACGCGGCTGTCCACCTCTGTCACTATCTCAGGGATATAAAGCATACATTCAAAATATCGGCATCGATGATATATTATGCGGAACAAGCTTAATCGCACTCCCGAATGGAAGAGTATGATTAGACTCGATGTCCTGGCCCCGGGGAGGTTGGAAAGGGACGGCGAGGGCAAAGTGATCAGCGCAGACTCTACGTGCATTTTGATCAGAACCGACAACGGGCTCATCGTCGTAGACCCCAGTACAAATTATATGAGGCCGATGATAAAAGACTCCCTCAGGCGTTACGGAGTTATGTTCGGGGATGTCAGCGCGGTCGTCCTTACCCATGCGCATGCGGACCACATACAGAATCTGAGCCTTTTCCCCAAGGCCGCGATATATATCCACGAAGGGGAAGATATCGAAATAGAGGGAGCAATAGTCGTCAAGGAAGAGGAGATGCAGCTCGTGCCCGGCGTCAGACTGGTCCACACGCCCGGGCATACCGAGGGGTCCATGAGCGTTTTCGTAGATGCGGACCGCAGGTTTGTGATCGCCGGCGATGCCATACCGACGGAGAGCAACTACAGGAAGATGTATCCTCCTGCGGTCAACTGCAATGCCGAGGCCGCGTTGCAAAGTATTAAGAAGATAAAGAGATACGCAGACGTGATCATACCCGGACATGGTTTTCCGTTTATGGCCTGAATGTGATTATCATGAACGACGAAGAACTTCCCGAATTCATCATTTTCGAATGCGCGAAATGCCGTGATTTCACGGAGCATGAGATACTGAAAGGAAGGTTCGGCAAGGCATCGGTATCCGGGACCTTCAAATGCACCGAGTGCGGGACAGTTGCTTCTACGACCATACGCCTCCCCGAGGACATAAAGGTCAAAGTCGTTTTCAGCGACGGGGACGTGACGTCGGTAACAGAGACCGTTCTGAAAAGCAACGAGATCGTAGAGAAGGGGGACGAGTTCTTTTTAGACAGCGGCGAGAGGGTCCGTGTGACGCTCATCGACGAGGAATCGGGAAGGAACCCGCGCAGGGCGCAGGCCACGAGGATCAAGTGCCTCTGGGTCAAGCAGTTCGGTGTGCTCAATGTTAAAGTATCTATAAACGACAACCACCGCACCCTTTCGATGGTGGTCGAGGCGGAGCCGGACGACGATTTCACCATCGGCATGACGATACCTTTTGAAGATTTTGACTGCTACGTACATGCGATCAAGACGAAGGACAGGCTCCTAAGGAAAGGTTCCGCGGAAGCCCGCGACATCACCAGGGTCTACGGCAAGATCCGCAAGAAAGAGTATGCCGTAATGGATTTCGACGACGAGTGATCATCCGAATATAATGTCCAGCACATCGGAGATGTTGTCGGAGCGCACCACTGCGTCCGCGGCCTCTATCGTCATCTCGTCAATCGGGTTGAAGGCTATCGACAGACCGCTGTTCCTGAACATGCCGATGTCGGTGAACGAGTTGCCTATGGACACTGTGCGGTCCTTGTCCGTGCCGTATTTTTTCTGGAACTCCCTGACGTTTATGCCTTTATCACGGAGGTCCACGTTCATTATCCCCTCTCCGGTTAGGCGGCCGTCATCGTAGGTCTCCAGAGAATCAGCAATGTAGTCGTCGAAGCCGAACTCTTCTGCGATCATTTTCGCGGCGGCGTCGATGCCTCCGCTGACTATCACACATCTGATGTCCTCGGACCGCAGGGCGGCGACGGTCTCCTGTATCCCCTCGGTCAGAGGCATTGTCCGGAAAGCGAGGGCGATGTCGTCCATGGTGACGTCCGGGTCTGCTTTTTTCCATAGGGCGATGTCCCTTCGCATGAACTCCGGTTCGTCTATCTCCCCCGAGCAGAACGCGTCATAAGATTCTTCGTTGTCCACCTCGTACACGTCGTGGACCCATCCCCATGAGCTCCTCTGGGTGGTCAGGGTCCCGTCCATATCGAAACAAACAAGTTCGTAATCCATGGGTCGGGGATGTCAGGGCCCGGTTAAAACTGTGTCCCTCATTGTCTTCTCATGAGCAGTCCTGCGATTATGAAGAAAACCGCCCCGGTTCCGATCAGATATGATATGCTGAACACCGGTGAGACCATCCAGTCTCCGATATAGAGGTCGAAACCCAGAAGGTCCCTGTGCTCCTGGACCTCTCCGAAGGCCGAAAAAGCGGCATCGAGGGCCGGTGTCCCGAGTATGTCCCTGGCCACGGCCGCCGAATGGGTCGCCGGTACGAAGGTCAGGACGGACTGCACGCCTTTTGAGAAGTATCCTATCGGGACGAATGTCCCCGTCAGGAAGCCTATCAGTACGTTCAATACCGCTGCGAAGCCGTCGAAGGCGGCCTTGGACCTGAGCAGTGCGGTGACCAGGAACACGAATGCGCAGGAAGAGAACACCGACGGCACCATCAACACCGCGGCCTGGAGCATCGATATCGCTCCGAACCCGTGCCCGGAAGCAAACATGAACGCTTCTCCGAGTATCAGGAAAACGAAGGTCATGACAAGTCCTATGACGAACGTCGATAGAAGGTATCCCGCGGTGATCGAAAAAGAGCTCACGGGCGCCGATCTCAGGTCGTCGAGCGCACCCGTGTGCCGGTCCTTTATTATCAGGCCCATGGCGGCCACGGACGACGAAACGGGCACGATCCCTGCAAGCCCTGCGATGATCCAGGCGTCGGACATGGCCGCCGCGCCCGGGTATCCTTCGAACCCGGAAACGATCGAGCTCCTGAGTATCGCGATGTACAGGACCAGAACTATCAGCACGCTGAGGGTCGAGAACAAGACCGAAGACCGGTCCCTGAAGAAGATCCTAATCCCTCTTTCGGTAAGGGCGGCGGCCACACGCATATTCTCGGAAAGGTCAGCCATCTCTTCGCCTCCTGTTCATGTTGAACGCCGCCAAAACGAAGAACGCGGCAGCCGTGACCGCAAGTATCGCCGCGCCCGACCATTCGGGGAACATCCAATCTCCGAGATACAGGTCGTAGCCGAGGTCATGTCTGAAAGTCTCCAATTGGACGTCCGGGGCCCCGGAGAACATCTCCGCCGCGGAAGGGCCCGCCAAGATATCTCTGAAAAGCGCGGCGGAGTGGGTGACGGGCAGCATCGAGCAGGCGAAGCCCACCGGTCCGGGGAGCATTCCCAGCGGCACATAGACTCCGGCCACGAACCCAACCATGACGCCTATGATCATCGAAAGTCCGGAAAAACCCCCTTCGCTCCAAATGAACGAAGTAACGAAGAACAGTATGGATGTCGAAGACAAGACGGAGAGGAGGAGCACGCCCAACAGCCGCATCAGCTGTACCGCGCCTATGATCGGTGCGCCTGTCGCCACTATGTACGCCTCGCACAGGACGAGCGTCGTAATCGACATGACGCAGCCGACCACGAAAGTCGACAGAACGTACCCGATGGTAAGGACGTACGCGGATGCGGGCGAGGCCCTGAAATCCTCGGTCCTGCCCGAGTAACGGTCGGAAACGAGAAGTCCGAGAGATCCGGCGGTCGTGGTGACCGGGACGATCGCGAGCAGCCCGCCCACGAGCCAAAGGTCAGTCACTTCCGCCGCGCCAGGCAAGCCGGTGCCGGAGATGAACGAATCTCTCAGAATGAACGCGTACAGTCCTAGGACCACAAGCGCGCCCATCAGCGAGAAGAATACCGAAGCGCGGTCCCTGAAGAACAACGTAGTGTTCCTTTTGGTCAATGCCAATATCGAAGAAGGCGGCGGCGCTTTTGCGTTGAAGCTCAAATCATAACCTCTCCGGTAATACCGATGAACGCATCGTCCATGGTGCCCATTTTAACCTCGAGCGCATCGATGTACTCTTTGTAACGGAAGATAAGGTCTATCGAATCCTTTGTGCTGGATAACTTGATCTTTATGCGTTCTCCCCCGTCCATCTCGTACTTCACGGAGTCGGCGTCAAGGGCGGACGTCAGCAGGCCGATGTTTTTCGATGAGATCAGAAGGACGTCCGAGCTGTATCTCTCCCTGAGCTCGGAAGGCGTACCGACCGCCGCGATCCTGCCTCTGTTTATGACGACCACCTGGTCTGCGCCTTCGGCCTCCTCCATATAGTGTGTGGTCAGGAATACGGTCATGCCGTCCTCTTTCAATCTCTGGATGGTGTTCCAGATATTCTTCCTGGTCTGCGGGTCGAGTCCGGTCGTCGGTTCGTCCAGCATCAGGATCCTGGGCCGGCTGACCAGGGCGCGGGCGATGTCCGAGCGTCTCCTCTGCCCCCCGGAGAGCTTGCCGTAAGGGCGGTCCAAAAACTCTCCGGCGCCTGCGGCGGCCGATGCCCACAGGACCCTTCTCTCGAGTTCTTCCCTTCCGAGTCCGTAGAGGGCGCCCCTTGTCCTGATGTTCTCCCTTACGGTCAGCAGGGGATCGAGGACCCCGTTCTGGAAGACTATGCCCAGTATCCTCCGTATCTCGGCGTCCTCTTCCCCAATACGGTGGCCGTCGACCACGATCTCTCCCTTATCATGAGCCAGAAGCGTGCATATCATGTTTATGGTGGTGCTCTTTCCGGCGCCGTTCGGTCCCAGGAACGCGAAGAGCTGATTCTCCCCCACGCTGAACGAGATATCGTCTACGGCAAGTATGTCTCCGTAGCTTTTGCCGAGTCCAGCGACCTTGATTATCTCGCGCATGGTACCAGATGGTAGAATTAACGGATAAAATGTTATCCTAACGATTTTATTGTTGGGAACCATGGGAAGGACGATGCTGCTCATCATAGGTACCGGTCACGTTTTCAAGATGGAGGAGCAGGTGCGATTCATCATCAAGAACACCTGGCCCGACGCGGTGCTGGTGGAACTCGACGAGAAAAGGTTCCAGGTGATGGACGGCACATACGAGCATCCCAAGGACCAGAAGCCGGTGAAGATACCCGGGATCTTGAAATCCCTGGGAAAGACCCAGAGCAGGACGGCATCGCAGTTCGGCACCTATGCGGGCATGGAGCTCCTGGAGGCGTGCAGGGCCGGAAAGGCAGCAGGCGCGGAAGTGATGCTCATCGACGGGGATGCGGTGGAGATGCTCCTGAGGATGTGGGACGAGATGTCGCTGATGGAGAAGCTCCGCTGGCGCTTCTCGGGAATGAAGGACAGGAAGTCCTCGAGGAAGGACGTAGAGAAGACCCAGAAGGATTTTTCCGATAACGAGGAAGATTACATGGACGGCATGAGGCGCCGCTACCCGACCATGATGCGGATAATACTTGATGAACGTAACGAGGCGATGGCGGAAAAAATCGTCGAAGCCTCGGCGAGATACAAAAAAATGATAGCGGTCGTCGGGGACGCGCATGTCGAAGGGATAGTCAGGTTGCTTCCCGAGGACATGGACGTAAGGAAAGTGCGCCTGGCGGACATCAGGGACGAACAAAAAATAGGTAAGCTCATGTCCGATATATGGTACGAAAGGCTGGAATGATCCAATGAGAGTTATGCTTCTATCTTACACCCGGGACGCGGACGAGATCTGCGCCGCGGCAGGCAGGTCCTGTTATTCCGAAAAGCCGGCGGACGAGATCCTGGGCAAAGGCGATGCGGAGAAGTCTCTGAGGCAGATCGTTTCCATGGGCCACCACTCCGTGATAGAGCATGCGGTCTTCACGTTCTCAGTTTCGGGAGTGTCCAGGTCGCTGACCCATCAGCTGGTAAGGCACCGTATAGCTTCGTTCTCTCAGCAGTCCCAGAGGTACGTTCCGCTGAGGGAGCCCACATACGTCGTCCCGCATACCGTGGGCAACGACCCCGAGGCCCTGAGGGTATACGAAGAGGCAATGGAGAAGATATGGGACGCATATTCCAAACTGATAGAGAGGGTCCCGGCCGAGGATGCCAGGTACATACTTCCCAACGGCTGCACCACCAACATAACAATAACCATGAACGCCAGGGAGCTGCTGCATTTCTTCGACCTCAGGTGCTGCGAGAGGGCCCAGTGGGAGATACGGGAGATGGCGGACGAGATGCTCAGGCTATGCAGGGACGTTTCCCCGACCATATTCGGGGATGCCGGCCCCCCTTGCACAAGGGGCCCCTGTCCGGAAGGTAGCAAGTCTTGCGGGCATCCGAAAAGAGTTAAAAAGCCTTAAATAGGGATTATACTTAATCGGGTCACTCGGTGAAAGATATGGGAAGGATAAGACCCACATACATCAAGAGAGTGTCCATTGAGCTCCTCAACAAGTACCCCCAGGCATTCAGCAGGGACTTCGAGAACAACAAGGAGATGGTGAGCACCCTCACAGACGTAACCTCGATTACGATGAGGAACAGGATCGCTGGATACATCTCGCGCTATCTGTCTCACCCTGAGGTTTAAACACCCTTAGTCGCAAGACTTTTTCCGCACTTTTTGCTCGCGTGGGGTAGCTTGGATATCCTGAGAGATTGCGGATCTCTTGACCCGGATTCGAATTCCGGCGCGAGCGCCACGTTCGGTTCAGCTGACGGATTCCTTAGGCCAGATCTTATCGGTAATCTCGGAATCTCCAGGCGGCAGTATTCCTGAGATCTCTTCCTCCGGCACTTCGAAAGCCTTCGCTATATCGGAGGCGGTCTTCTTGTTCTTGCCTCTTCCGGGCCTGATGACGAAGTATTTCTCCGATGCCCCCTCGATCACGTCCCTGGGCCCGCACATAACCTTGCGGTTGCCCTGGTGGTCCACCTCTCCGACCGCGAGCTCGGTCTGGATGTGATATTCGTAGTTCCTTTTACCTCTGACAATGAACGCTCCGCGGGGGACGAACTCTCCGGGATTGGGAGTCTTGCTCACCTGGTCCGGATGGACCCAGAATGCGCTGCCGTCCGACATCGCGGAGACCCATGCCTTGGAATGGCAGAAGGCGAAAACGCAAGCCTGCTTCAGCTCTTCGGGGGAGGCGGCGGAACCTTCCTTAAAAACCACCGAAGGTGCGCCGTGGATGTCGGCGTGCACGTAGACGTCCCCGTCCTTGAGATGCTTCTTGACGATGTTGTCGTTGCTGTGGGCGTCCCTTCCCGCTATGACCAGCTTTCCGGAAGGAGTGAAGAACCACTTGTAGCGGTCGAACCAGAACTGTTTGGTTGGCTGTGCGCGAGTAAGTGCCAGATGTCTCTCTTTCGCGAATCCTTTCTCTTTTCTTTCAAGCTCTTCGCGGCTCAGATCCAGGGCATCGAGGGCCCTCTTCCCTTTGTCTCCGATATCCTTCCCCTTCTGGTATATGGCCGAGGCGTTGGCGTCGACGCCTTTGGTATAGTCCAAAACCACCTTCTGTCCTCCGAGGGACGCGGTCACCGTGTTCTTGGACGGGTCTATGGAAGAGACGAAAGGGATCCTCATCGCGCCCTCTGACAATTTGTCCCAGGTGAGCCTCTTAGATTGCTGTTCCAGAACGGCGAGGAGCTCTTTTGCCTTCTGATAGTCGGTGTAAAGCGCGTCGGCTTGAAGCCTGAACTCTTCCGCGTCCATCTCGTATTCTGCGATGGTCTCTTCCTGTTTCTCGATCCTACGTCTGAGCTTTAGGATGTCTGGGTCCACGTAGTCCTCGACGGCCGTCTCCTCCGTCTCCCTGAGCATGGCGCAGATCGCCAGCGACATCGTCTCGTAGCGTTCCGCATCGGCTTCCCCGTAGGACATCAGCCTCACGGGTGCCAGGTCTACGATCTTGCCGTCCTTGCGGTATGCTGTGGGCTCGGGGCTGGACGCGGCCGAAGAAACAAGCTCGCCTATCTTTTCGAATACGGTCTTCAGCATATCGTCGCCTACAGATCCGGCGGGGGCCCTCTTGTCGGCCCCGGCGCGGACGCAGATCTCCTCGGCGTACTGTCCGCCCAGGTTGACCGATGTGGCGAGCGTCCTAACAGTATCGGAATCGGAGGACCTGAACAAGGTCGCAAAGTCTTCGAACGTGGACACTCCGGGCTCGAACCGCGGCCTGGGCATGACATATTCCTCTCCCGGCCTGGCGGCCCTGTCCCTGTAAGTCTTGTGTATAAGGCAATTGACGATCTTCCCTTCCGATACGAGGAGGACGTTCCCCCCGCCGAATATTTCGAAGATCAGCTGATAGTCCGTCTCGCCTTTCTTCAGATCCATTACCACGACGCGGTCGAACCCCGTCTGTACGGTCTTACCGATCCTGGCATTGTCGAGGTATTTGCGCATGAAGGACGCGAAGGACGTGGGAAGAACGGGGGCCTCCGGCTTCACGGGCGGCATGTGGAGCCACTTTTTGTCTTTGAAGAAAAGCTCCTTCTTCCCGCCGGTGACGCTTATCCGGAAAAGCACGTTGCCCGGGCCCCAATGGAATATCTTGTCCATGTGGGCACCTTCTAGGGCGGACATCTCCGATACCACGGAACGGACGTCCAGGGAGCTCATCTCTTTCTTCATGGGATGACGTTAGGCGCATTCATCTGATATAGTTTCTTCAATTCGGAGGAAAAGCGCGTAAACCGCACGTTCAGCCATGCAGGGCAATACCAGAAACCTTTATCAATCATATATGGATAAGGCACCCCACAGGCCGCTGTGGCTAAGGGGTATAGCGACGCCTTGGTAAGGCGTAGGTCGAGGGTTCAATTCCCTCCAGCGGCTCCATTTCTCCCCCCTCTTTTAAGCGCGCTCTGTTATGCTCCGTCATGGAACCGGGGCCGACGGATATCCTCGTTTTTGTGCTCTTTGTCGTCATCGGTGCGGTGTTCGTATGCTTGGGTGCCAGAGCCGTGCGCGTGTAGTCCCGCCCATGGGGCGGAGGGCACGGGCCGACCCCTCTAGGATGGAACAAAAAGAAAACGCACGGCAAGTTCCGGATGAAAAGGTCCCATTTGTTTCTCATCCCGGGAGGGGCCCCCCGATATACGTAGCGATATTGCCAACCGGTTTAATACCGGCGGGGCTCGCCATCGCCACCGTGATGCCGGCGGCGATGGCAGTCTTTTCCTTGAACGGACATCGGAACCGAAGATTCAGTCCATCCGGTATATCACGAAGCCGGACCATATCTTCGGGAAGAAGTATGTGGTCTTCTTGGGCATGCGTTTGCCCTGCATCGAAAGGTCCCAGACGGTCTCCAGGTCCGGCCTGTTGAGGACGATGGCAAGATCGTAGCCTCCGGCGGACATCTTCTCGTTCACCGATGTCAGTTCCGCATCGTAGTCCACCTGGGATTTCCCCTCGTCCCACTTATAGACGTCCTTCAGTATCTTCTCCTGGGCCACATAGGTGTCCAGGGCCCAAAGTCCCTCTCCCGGATAACGGGCAAGATAGCATTTTCCGGAACGGAACCTGAGTCCCATCATCCAGTTCCCCAGGTCTTTCTCCATCTCCTCCGCGGAGACCTCTTCCATCTCCAGGGATTCGGACATCTTCCTGATCGCATTCTTCTCGGAGATGCTCTCCGTCTTCACGAGGCGGTGCGTCGGCCAGATGGACAGGCCGGGGTCCGATGAGGATACGAGGGTGGCGAGGACGTAGCCTTTCTTTTCCGAGCCCCGGTTCTCCTGGGAATATGCCAGGGCCGTTTCGTACCTGTGGTGGCCGTCCGCGATCAGCATCTTCTGGTCGCTCAGTTCGTATGTTATCTCGTTGCAGATCTTCTCGTCGCTCAGACGGGAGTACCTGTGCTCCACGCCGTCGTCGTCCACGTATCTGTAGACGAGAGCGGCGTTATCCCGTATCTTCCTGTTAAGCTCGGGTCCGAAGGAATCGTGAATGCCGAATATGGATTCCAGATGGGACTCCATGTCCCTAAGGAGGTTGAGGCGGTCGGCCTTCACCTTGGAGAAGGTCTCCTCGTGGGGAACCACGTTGCCGTCCTCGTAAGGTTCGGTCTTGAGTATCCCGACGATGCCCGTGCGGGTCATCTTTTCCCCCCCGTCCTCGAAGGTCTGCTCGTATATGTAGAACGATTCCGCGTCCTGTTTAAGCGAACCGTCCGCCATCCATCCGTCCAATTCGCGCCTGGAGCTGCGATATCTCCTGTCCGGGTCCGGGTTGAGCGTCAGCCGGGTGATGTTATGGGCTTTGCTCTGAAGCTTTACAAGATAGGACGGATCGATGACGTCGTAAGGGGGACTGATCCTGTCTCCGATGGAATCTCCGGCCGAAATCGCGGGCCTGTATCCTGGGAAAGGTAAGAATGTAACCATATTTGCTCGCTCAAAGCATATATTACGGCTATATCAAATAACCGCGGTTACTTAGCAGATCCTGGGTACGGGGTCGCCGATGGGGGGCTCCAGTATGCGTCTCCCGCCGACCTCTGTCCTCAGCATCACTCTTCCGTTGCCCTTGCCTGCATATCCTATCAGCGAGGCGTCCCTCCCTTCCGGGGTGGACCGCAGGGCCTTCAGCACCTCGTCCGCCATCTCGGGGACGCAGGACACCACGCACTTGCCCTCGTTGCCTATGCTCAGCGGATCAATGC
This sequence comes from Methanomassiliicoccaceae archaeon UBA421, assembly GCA_002498365.1. GTDB lineage: Archaea > Thermoplasmatota > Thermoplasmata > Methanomassiliicoccales > Methanomethylophilaceae > VadinCA11. The sequence goes on from DAHB01000005.1 coordinate 389,272, forward strand.
CCAGAAGGTCGCATGCGTTTACGACGCCGTCCCTCAGGGGGATGGACTGGTAATCGACCTCGATGTCCACGCCGGACTTGGAGGCAAGCTCGTTCAGAGTGTTCGCCAGACCTCCGCGCGTGGAATCCTTCATGGTAACTATGCCACCGGCCTTCAGCGCCTTCTCGATCATCATGTTCAGAGGTGCCACGTCGCTCTGCACCTCGCTTTCGAAACCGTACCCTTCGCGGAAGGACATCAGGGCGATCCCGTGGTCCCCGACGTATCCGGAGACGATGATCGCATCGCCGGGTGCGATGTTCGAGTCCGTGCACCAGTTCCCCGTCACGGTTCGGTACTCCTTAGCCTTGGCGAAGTTGGCGTCCAGGTACTCGGACCTCCTTCCAACCGCCGAGGTGGCCATGAACATCTGGTCTACAGCGCCCGCTTCGACGACCTTAGTGTCCCCGGTCTCGATGGGGACCCCGCATTCCTGGCACGTCCTTCCCGCGCTCGACATGACCCTGTCGACGATATCGGTGTCGAGGCCCTCCTCTATTATTGTCGAGCAGCCCAGAGCGAGAGGTGTCCCTCCCATGACCGCGATGTCGTTTACGGTGCCGGACACCGAGATCCTGCCCAGGTCGCCTCCGGGGAAAAAGAGCGGTTTGACGGTATGACCGTCGATGGTGAAGACGATGCCGTCCACAACGGCGGAGTCGTCCATGGAATCCAGCGGGACGTCCGTTTTCACTTTGGGGAAATGACAGATGATGTGTTTCGACAGGAACTCCTGCATCGCTTCCCCGCCGGCACCGTGATTCAATACGACCTTGGTCATCGTTGCGTGATGAAGGAACGTGGATAAAGACTTGTCCCGGGAGGGCTTTGGAACGGATAATAAAAATAAGGCTTCGACGGTAGCGGCCCTACGGACCCTTGGGGTAGCGGATTATCCTGTTGGCCTTCGAAGCCGATGACCCGGGTTCGAATCCCGGGGGGTCCGCCATTTTTTTAAGACGCCGTCGGCGGAGGCGATGAAAGGGGCCGGAGGCCGCCCGCCTTTACCTTTCGTGTGCGGAATACAGTCCTGACACGCTCGAGATGGCCAACGTGCCCCTCTGGACTTCTCTGATGAGCTCGCTGTATGTGAAGCCGTCCCTGAGGTCGAGCACCCTGTTCACGGCGAATATCTGGAGGGTGTAGGTGTGCCTCCCATCGGTTGGCCACATGCCCCCGTACCTCACGTCCGTGAACCCTCCTTCGTGGCCGCTGTAGCTGCTGTAGCCCTGCAGGAAATCCGTGGCCGTGAGGCTCTCGTTCTCCTCGACCTTCGTCCTCCTCAGGTTGGCTCCCATCCAGTTTATCCATGCGAACCCGAGTTCGGGAACAGTGTCGTAGTCGATCAGGATGAATGCAAAAGATACCGTTCCCTCCGGCGGGTTAATAATTTCGAACGGAATGGAGCGGCTGGGCACAACGTCATATATGAACTCGCTGCCCCTCGAGCCGAATCTGTCCTCGAACCAGCCGTCAACGATACCTGAGCTGAGCACCTTCATCCATATTCCCCATGTATGATATCTTCAGTCGTTTATTTACATTGTCCGACAAGATTATTTTTTCTCTTTCGGCGCGCGGCCCGAAATGAAGAACCTGTCCCCGTCTCCCGGAGGGTTGGTATGAAGCAGAGTATAGTACGGGTTGTCGAAGGGAGACGATATATAGTCGTCGAGTTCCGGGTCCATGCTCCTCAGGATAGTGATCAGAGTATCCCTCATTTGCAACAGGTCCTCTGTTTCAACATTCCCGAAGTACTCCTCCATCTTCGAGTCTTCGAAATTCATCACGCGCTCGGCCAGGTTCCTGCCCATTTCGGTGAGGTGGATCTTGTACCTCCTGCTCTTAGGGGTCTTGCGGTCGTTGTATACGTACCCACCCTGCATGAGTGTCTTGATTACTCTGCTTGTGTTGGCAACGTCGTAATCCAAGAACTTCGACAACTCCACCATTGTCTGTCCGTCCTTCAGGTTCAGTGCGATCAGGTATATCGTGTGCGCGCTGGTCAGTCCCGTGTCCGCTATCTCCTCGTTGACGTTTTTTCTCATTATTTTCGTCACACGATCGAAGAATATCGGAAGGAAAGAACTCCAATATGGACTCGTCCAGCGTCCGCCGCTCATACCATTCACCAATGCTAACGGGTTATTATATTTATGTAAATATTGCGCGAGGACAGCGTTTTTAGGGTCAAGCCCGGGAGGAAAAAATACTATTCCCCGCGATCGTGCGGTTACCCGCGCGATATCATATGATATATCTATGTGTATTTAACTGTTGAGTTGTCAATATAATTATTCACAATGTCGCAATAATAAGCACAAATGTACAATTTTTTCTTATTTTTATCCTCATTAATATTAAAATATCGAAATAATGAGCAAATCGGTACGTCAAAAATATAGAGTAAGCTTTGACATATCAACCTATATATTGAGTTATCAATAACATTAAATATCGTAGAACAGATGTTTCATCCACACGTGCATCGTAAAAAGTGCATGCAAGGGGGAGACGCCCTTGGACAGATCTTCGGGACGTAACGTCTGGAAACCGTTCGGAGCGCCTCTGAAAATTAACATAGAAGGACTGCTCGGGCTAAAGATCAACAGTTGCGAGCATTTCGGAAACATGTTGAAGAGATAAGAGGTATTAGCATGGTAGCAAACGCAGAAAGCATTGCAAAAGAAAAAAAGAACCGCATCAAGTGGGGTTTCTTCTGGGCCATAATGTGCGCCGTCCTCTGGGGGATGGGCTATGTCCCGCTGACGATCCTCTGGGGCGTGGACCCGTTCAGCAACTTCGTATGGTTCGAAGGACAGGCAGGATATCTTGTGTCCGGCGTGATAATCGCGGGAATGCAGGCGGTCGTGTTCGCGGTGGTCCTGCTCCTGTTCTGGGCCGGTCTGACCGGCAAGTTCGTGGAGTCGATCAAGACCTTCGTGCACTTCAAGATCAGCAAATGGCTGCTCGTGGCGGCCCTGTTCGGAGGGCCCTGCGCCGTTTTCGGATCGACGATCGCCATAGGGTACATCGGAGCTGGCTTCGCGTCCGCCATCGGACTGCTGAGCGCGGTCGTCGGTGCGCTCGTAGCCAAGCTCCTGTACAGCGAGAGGTTCTCCAAGAAGACCGTCGCGGGGATACTGCTGCTCCTGGCTGGCGGATTCATCATCCTCAACCCCCTGGACATGATCAACAACATCACGAACCCCGCCGCGCCCGACGGGGTCTGGCTGGGATATCTCGGAGGAATAATGTCCGCCGTGGGATGGGGGCTCGAGGGCTGTTACGCCGTAAGGGCCCTTGACACCACCGACGCCGACTCGAGCCTGCCCGTCAGGTACACGTGGGAGGCCCTGATATGGGTGGCCATACTGTTCCCCGTGGTCGCTATCATAGCGGGATTCGGCAACTTCTACGAGGCCCTCTTCGCCGCCCTGACCAGCTCCAGCTTCATGTTCTGGATGGTCATGGCCGCGTTCACCCTGGGAATGTGCTACGCCACCATGTACAAGTGCTACCCCCTCATCGGAGTGGGAAGGACCCTGAGCCTCACGGCCATGTATTCGCCGATAGCGATCATAGTGCTGTTCGTGTTCTTCGGCGTCGTCCCGGCGTACTGGATCTTCGTAGGCGCGATAGTCGCGGTCGCCGGAATGTTCGTAATGTACTGGGAGAGCGACTCGATATCGGACACCACGCGCGAGGAGGTGTGAACATGGACCTGCCGTACAAATCGGAGATACTGAAGCTGTTCAAGGAGGACAGGGAGATGTGGGAGTACGATGCCGTCGCGAAGCTGATGGATAAGAACCGGATTTCTTCGGACTACTGGAAGTGGAACGCCCGCTTCTGGCTCATGGAGCTCTCCGTTGCCGGTTTCCTTGTCGCGGTCGACACTGCGGAGGACGACGGAGCTCACTTCTCCAAGGGCAAAGTGCTTTCCAAGTACAAGCTGACCGAGAGGGGCCTGCAGACCATAGAGACGATGCTGGAGGACTGAAAATGCTGGAAGAGGAATTTTTCACACTTGCCGGAGGGAACTACATATTCGTAGCCCTGGCACTGGTGCTGAGCGTGGCCTGCGTCTATCTGACCAGGACGTTCTTCAAGAAAATTTGAATTGATCTGAGAAGGAAATTAAATGAGATCGAAAACAGAAATACTGTCTAAGGCCGACATGGACAAGATCCATGCGGCGACCATAGACCTGCTGTGGGACACAGGAATCGTTGTGAACCATGTCGAAGCAAGGGAGATATTGAAAGGGGCGGGCTGCAAGGTCGACGACGAGACCGGAGTCGTGAAATTTCCCGCTGATATCGTGGAGTCCGCCATAAAGAAGGTGCCGGAATCCTTCACGATACACAGCCGTGACGGGAAACACAATGTGGAGATGGTCAGCGACGGGTCCAAGACCAACAACATGACCTTCGGCGTCGGCGTCAAGCTCACCGAGTACGTCTCCCCCGGAGAGTACAGGACGAGAGACGGCACCCTAGAGGACCTTGCCAAGATCGCCAGGGTGACGGACGCCTGCGAGAACATAGACTTCTTCACACTGCCCATCTCCGCGATGGACTTGGTGGGGAAGGAATGCGCAAGGACGCTCTACGAGACGATGGCGATAGTCGCAAACTCTTCTAAACCGATTCTTCTGGACCCGGACCCCGAATACCTGCAGGAGTACTTCGATATCGAGTGCGCATGCTACGACGGAGATGAAAAGAGAGCGAAGAAAGAGCCCTTCTTCATCGTCGGCGGATGCCCCACCAGCCCGCTGCAGCTGGACCACCACGCCTGCGAGCTGGCCATCAACTGCGGAAAATATGGTTTCCCGATGATGTGTCTCAGCATGGCGATGGGCGCGGCCTCCGCGCCCATCTACCTCGCTGGCACGCTGGTCGTGCACAACGCCGAAGTTCTGTCGGCTATCGTAATCACGCAGCTGGCCAACCCCGGCGTGCCCACGATCTACGGAAGCTCGACCACGTCTTTTGACTTCTTCTGCGACTCCGCGCCTGTAGGGTCTCCGGAACTGGCACTTATCAGCGCCGGCGTCGCGGAACTTGCCAAGTACTACCGCATGCCCTCGATCGTAGCAGGCACCTAGGCTGACGCCAAGGTCCCCGACGAGCAGGCGGGGCATGAGAAGACGATAACCAATCTCATCCCCACGCTGGCAGGGGCCTCCACGGTCTACGGCGCAGGAATGCTGGAGCTGGGCATGTCGCTCTCCCTCGAGCAGATGGTCATAGACAACGACATCATCGGAATGAACAAGTACGCCGCGAAAGGAATCGACGTCAACGAGCAGACGCTGGCCGTCGATACGATAAAGAGCGTAGGTGCAGGAAACGACTTCCTGGGACTGCCGGAGACCATGATGAACGTAGGGCTCCCGTCGCACCCCCTTCTGATAGACAGGCGCATGATCGGACTCTGGGAGAAGGACGGTTCCAAGGACCTTCCCGAAGCGGCGCACGATAAAGTGCTCTACATCTTGGAGAACCACAGGCCCGAGCCTCTCAGCGAGAAGGCCACCAAGAAGATAGACGAGATAATCAAGAAAGCCGACAGGGAACACTTCAAGGAGGAGTAAACACGAACCAGAAAGATCTGAACGAGAGAGCGAAAAAGGCCGTCATGGCCTACGACCAGAAAGCATCCGCCGAAGTAGCGAAAGAAGCGATAGCCGCCAAGGCCGACCTGGTGAACCTCATCCAGGAAGGATACACCGCGGGCATACAGGAGGTCGGAGACCTGTACCAGGCGAAGAAGCTGTTCCTGCCCCACATCATGTCGGCGGCGAACGCCATGAACGTCGGGGTCAACCTTCTGACCCCCGAGCTGGAGAAGGCCGGCAAGTCCGCAGGCGAGGGGCTCGGCAAGTTCCTCATATGCACCATCGAGGGGGACATCCACTCGATAGGCAAGGACATCGTGGCCATCATGCTGAAGGTCGCCGGTTTCAACGTCGTCAACATGGGCAGGGACATCCCCGTCAAGGACATCGTCGCGGCCGTCAAGAACGACAAGCCGAAGGCCGTCGGTACGTCCGCGCTCATGACGTCCACCATGGTCAACCAGAAGACCTTCGAGGAGCTCCTCAAGGAGGAAGGCGTCAGGGACAAGGTCATCACCAACATCGGCGGTGCGCCGACGACACAGCAGTGGTGCGAGGAGATCGGTGCCGACGTCTACTCGGAGAACGCCACCGATTGCGTCAACAAGATGGTCGCAAAGGTGAAAGGCTGAAAACAAGGCCGGGCGCAGCCCGGCCACATTAAAAATCAAGGAGACAATAATAATGACAAGTTTTGAAAACGAGAGAAAAGCCATCGCAACGGCGATGGTGGCGTACAAGGTCCCCGGCATACAGAAGGCCGCCGCGGACGCTAAAGCCGCCGGCATGGAGGCCACGGACATAATCGAGGCCATGGGCGCCGGGATGAGCGAGGTCGGAGTGCTGTTCGAGAGGGGGAAGCTGTTCCTCCCCCACGTGCTGAGCGCGGCGAACGGGATGTCCGCGGCCGTCAAAGCACTTGAGGCGGACCTCCCGAAGGACCAGGTCGGCACAAAGCTGGCCAAGGTCTGCATGGGGACCGTCGAGGGAGACGTGCACGACATAGGCAAATCGATCTGCTCCACGATGCTCCAGTGCGGAGGTTTCGACGTGGTCGACCTGGGAAGGGACGTCCCTTCCAAGGATTTCATCGCACAGGTAAAGGACAACGGATGCTCCATGATGGGACTGTCCGCTCTTATGACCACGACGATGACCGTCCAGAGGGACATCATCGGCATGCTCAAGGACGCCGGCCTCAGAGACGACGTCAAAGTGATGGTCGGCGGGGCGCCGGTCACGCAGACGTGGGCCGACAAGATCGGTGCAGACTGCTACAGCGAGTCAGCCTCCGAGCAGGTGGACAGGGCCAAAGCCCTCCTGGGGTGAACGGAAATGGCCGAATACCTCACATACATGGGAGACGGAAAAAGGATATTCTGCACACGCGAGAAGATAATCGACGATCTGCAGGCGGGAATGGCGGAGGCGGTAGAGGTCGGAAATGTCCCGGACCTCACCTCTGAAGAGCTGGCAATGCTCTGCGACATCGTATGCGACCGCAACAGGATAGTCAGCGTCGAGCCCGGAAACGAGGTCGTCCTTTCGAACGACGGAGCTCAGAACAAGTTCACCGGTGACAGCGGAAGCAGCGGCTGCGGCATAGAGATGTCCGCACTGGCGGCCGCCCAGGTGCACGAGCGCGCCCTTTCGATGGACACCTTCGAATTCGGAAGCCTCGACAACAACTACAGCGTCAAGCCGCTGAAAGCGGTCATAGCGATGCAGATGCAGAAGATGGAAGACATGCAGAACAGCATGATCGTTCCCTTCTTCTACGGCGCCATGCCCAACATGGGCCTGTACTACGAGCCCGACGGGCCCTTCGGCAACCCGCCCGACCTTATGAGGGAGGGAAAGATAGAGGAAGCCCAGTCCGAGATGGAGAAGGCGATGGACATGATGACCAGGGACATCGAGTTCATGGGGGTCAAGATGCAGGAGGCCGGGTCCGACGGATTCAACTTCGATACGACCGCGTCCGCCGGCGACGGAGATTTCCTGTCGGTGCTCAGAGGAGTGGAGCTGCTCAAGAAGGCCCGCCCCGAGGCACAGACCATGGTGGGAATGTCCAGCGAGAATGTCATCGGAATTCACGGGATGCTCGACTACAAGGGACAAGACGTTGCGGGAATATACCCTCACGATCAGGCAAAGCTCGCAGAGATGGCCGGTGTCGACGTCTTCGGACCGGTCACCAATACCAAGTCCGGAAAATCCCTGGCCTGGAACATGGCCTACTCGGTGGCCCTCATCAAAGAGTGCGAGAAGAAGTCCAACCTGCCCTGCCATGTGAACATGGGAATGGGAGTCGGCGGAATACCCATGCTGGAGACCCCTCCCGCAGAGGCGGTCACCCGCTGCAGCAAAGCCATGGTCGAAGTGGCCAAGGTCGACGGAATTTAGATCGGTGTCGGCGACCCCGCCGGCATGTCGATCGCCCACATGATGGCTTCCGGACTCGGAGGCATCAGGACCTCCGGAGACCTTGTCGCCAGGATGCAGTTCGCCAGAAAGATGAAGACCCCCGCCGCGAAGGAATACGTCGCCAAGAAGCTCGGAGTGTCCGTGCTCGACCTGACCGACGTATACGTGATGAGGGACCTCCGCGAAGCGCTCGGGATCGGAGTGACCGTGGGACTCCCCGGAGCACCCAGAGGCATCGCTGCGAAGATGAACATCGAGAAGCTCCTCGACATCGAGATCAACTGCTGCGAGATCTTCCGCAAGATGACCTCGAAGAGGTAAACTATTTGGCGGGCATCGCCCGCTTTTTTATTTTTCAATAAGGAACGTCTCAAGGGACAGACCGTAGCCGCGACCGGGAGACCGAACGCGGGCAAGGTCAGTGGCCGGGGTACACCACGAGGGACTCCACGTCGTATCCCTCCAGCTTCTTCCTGCCTTCGAGGCCCGCGAGCTCGATGACGAAGCATATCTTGACGACCTTCCCGCCCAGCTTCTCAATCATCTTGACCATGGCCTCGGTGGTGCCGCCGGTGGCTATCAGGTCGTCGACGATCACTACTCTCTGTCCCGGTTTGATGCAGTCCTTGTGCATCTCCAATGTAGCGGTGCCGTACTCAAGGTCATACTCCTGGGATATGGTGGCCCTCGGGAGCTTGCCCTTCTTTCTGACTATGATGAAGCCCTTCTTGAGGGCGTACGCGACCGGGGCCCCGAATATGAAGCCCCTCGACTCGGACCCCGCCACAAGGTCGAAGTCCACTCCTTCGAGCATGTCGACGATCCCGTCGACCGAAAGAGAGAACCCTTCGCTGTCCTGCAGGACGGTCGTTATGTCCCTGAACATTATTCCTTTGGTCGGAAAGTCCGGTATGGTCTGGATATAGTCTTCGACTGTCTTCATGTGAGCGTAATGAGAACCGGTAGTTCAGTATAAAAAGCCGATTATCGGAAAAATCCAAAAGCCCCCGAGAGGGGTAAGGGCCCGGCGGAGCCGGGATTGTTGCGGTCATCAGTCGGGTCTTGCAGACTGTTCCGGCGAGGGTCAATCAGAGTAAAGCGCCATCAGGCCAGTCTTCTGCTCTTTGTTACCGCAGTACCATACTGAACAATCTTCGCCGCAGATCTTTGTGTTATTTCGTTTGCCGATAGCCACTTACCTCCGACATATACAACTGATTACTACTATTTATATCAGTCGTTTAACGATTTACGTCAATAAACGAATAAAAACTACGAATTTCGTAAATAATATTATTGAATCATCAAAAAATATTCTTGCAATTAAAAATCTCACACACGGGGGGAGGTCCGCACTCGGATGAAAAAAGAAGGATGCCGGCCGGGCCGGCTAATCAGTTTCAGTTCAGTTGCTCGGAGCAGAACGGACAGAACTTCGGGGTTTTGGCAAGTCCCTTCAGATCCTCTCCGCAGTACGGACAGACGCTGAACTTCTTCTGCCCTCCCGCCGATGTCGGGGCGGCGGAATAGGCGGCCTGCTGCTGTACTGCGGTCGGGCTCCCGATATCGTCCCTGGCCTGCTGCTGGGGGGACGGCTTTCCGCAGTTCCCGCAGTATTTGTAGGGATAGTCGTTAGGCGTGCCGCAGTACGGGCAAAGGACCTTGGGGACCTGCCCGGACGGCTGCTGGGGAGCCTGCTGCTGCTGGAGCTGCTGATACATCTGGGGGAACAGGAGCATTCCCGTGCCCACGGCCGCACCTCCCTCGGAATTGCCAATGGCGTCGGCCATGCGGTCCATGACCGCGTACTTCTTGAAGGCCTCACCGTTCTTGGAGCTGAACTGCAGGTACTGGAACACCTTCTCCATGTCCTCGTCGGTCGTCCTGAGCTCCGATATCTTCAGTGCGAGCAGCTCTATGCCCCTCTGCGTGAAGTAAGGCTCGATCAGCGCCTTGGTGGAGGTGGACGCCCTCTCGAGGTTCGTGTACACGTCCATGTAGTACTGCTCGGTGAGCTGCTGGGTTATCTGCTCGTTGATGAAGCTCTTCATGAAGGCGTTGACGTCGCCGGTGCTGTAGGCGCTCATGCCTCCCACTATCTGCGTGAAGAACACGGCGATGTCCTCCTTCTTGACGCGGAACTGGTAGTCCCCGTTCGCCATGAGGGTTATGGGCACGTCGTATTCGTGCGCCGCCTTGATCATTCCCCTGATGCCCCACCTGCCGTTGAACATCTTCAGTGAAACGTAGATGATCTGCACCTTGAAAGGGGTCTCCTTGTATCCCAGAGCGATCTGATAGAGCTTGGTGAGCCACGGGATGTTCGATGACATGACCGAGTGCCTTCCAGGCTCCAGTACGCCGGTGAGCTGCCCGTCCCTTATGAAAAGCGCTACCGCATGCTCGGGGACGGTGACGGAGGTAAGGGTCCTCAGATCGTTGTACTCGTATGTGTAGATTATATCGTCCGGACCCTGGCTCTCCCAGTTTACCACGTTGGTCTTCTTTTCTGCCATTGCATTCACTCCTTGACCCCTTCCATGAAGCCCCTCATAACGGTCTCCCTCTGGTTGTAGTCCTCGATCATCCTGTCGACGGTCTTCTCGATCTCCCTGAGGGGGGCTTTTATGGCGTACTCTCCTGAATCAATCTTTGCCACCAGGTCTGCGACCTCCTTTCTAAGAAGAACGGTGCCGTCGACCAGTTTAGCGTCCCAGGATACGAGCATATCCAGCTCGTCCTCCAGTATCTTGACGGAGGCGTGCCATCCGCTGTATCCGTTCACCGCCTTCTGCACGGAGATGTGGTACTTGTCCACTTTCGTGCGTATCCTCTCTGCGTCCCTCATCAGGTCCATGTCCTTTATTGCGGCCCTCTGGATGGTGGCCATGTCGTTCTTCGCGCCTTCCAGCGTGCGTGCGACCTCCTGCCTGATGGCCCTGTCCTCGTCTCTGCGGAGGTTCTTCTCTTTATATCCCCTGTATATGGGTATGTAAAGCCCGATGCGCTCCACCAGGGACGTGTTCCCCCTCATGTGGACTCCAACTTCTTCTAAAGGCATCTTCAATCACTTCCTGTTCTTTATTGTAATCACTATTCCGACCGCGGCAACCGTCAGCAGTATCAGGGCCACGGGTGCCAGCCAACCGAGGTCCGTGTGGAACCACATGTATCCGGCGAGGCCGATGACGAGCATCAGGGCCCCGAGCACAAGGTTATAGTCGCTGTTGCTCGGACCGAAGTTGGTCGTCCCGCCCCTCTGCATGGGGGACAGGACGGCGAAGGTCAATCCCATTATCATTAGCACGACCCAGAGGATTATGTCGATCCCCTCGTCCATTACGCTGTAGGCCACCAGACCGATGACCACCGCGATCAGGAACATTGAGCCGATCACTGCGGACAGGGTCCTGTTGGCCAACTTGTCCTTGTTTGTCATTTCCTCTATCTCCTTTTTCATAGTACTATCAGCTGATTGATGTCGGTCCTCTTTATCCTCTCGGGCAGCAGTTTCCCGAATCCGTCTATGATGACGGAGCTGCCGGACACCTTGCACGGGACGTATATCAGGTTCTTCACGTACGGCTTGCTGAGCCTCAGCTTGCTGTTGCTCTGCGTGCGTTGAACGAGATAGTTCTCGGTTAGGTGCTCAGCCTCCTTCTTGGTGCTGAGCGGGACAATTATCTTTCTTGCTCCCGGGCTGCCCGGCCGGGCGGTCTCGGAAAGGGCACCTATGCCCTCGCCGCCGCTGATGCTGGTCTCCGACCCGCGGAGTCCGGCCAGGATGCTGGTCTCCGGGCGCAGTGCGAAAATGTCCGTCACTCCGGACGCGGGATTGGTCAGGCACCCCGCGTCGATGGCGAAATCACCCGGCACCAGGATGTCCTCCGTTACCTCGACGCTCTTCTTGGACCACAGGGCCCCGGTAACGAAGCTGTATCTCAGGTCCACGTCCCAGAACGGGAACAGGTAGTCTCCGTCCCCGGAAGCTATGAGCACCGTTCCCGAGCCGCTCCTGGCACCCAGCGCCTGGGACAGATGCTGGAACAGCTCGCTGTTCCTGTCCTTGGTCCTCAAGATGGTCCAGTTGCTGACGTTGGGGTACTGTATCCTAGAGATCTTGGCGAGGGCCCCGAGGGTCTTGACCGGATCGCCGCCGGTGGAGGACGAGCTCTTGACCAGGTCTGCCACCGCGCTCACCTGCGAAAGTTCGCGCTCCACTCCCTGGTACATTATGGCCATCGAAGGCACCGAGAACAGGTTGTCCTTCACGTCTTTGAGACCGTTGACGCCCTTCTCCAGATACCCTATGCTTCCCATAGGGTCCCCGTTGAGGAGCTTCTCGCATCCCATGCATGCCTGTGCCAATGCCGAAAAGCGCTTTGACACCGGAGCATATTCGTTTGATTTTGAAAGCATCTCGGACGCCTGTGAGAAGTTGTTGCTCATGAGCACATATCTTCCCGGTTTGTCCTCTTGGAGCAGCTTCACGTTGTTGATCATCAGCGCATACGCCCTCACCAGGTCTTCCGCACCGTTGAGATCCCTGCGGTCTCCGCTGTCGACCGCGAGAGGGGAAAGCCCTTTGATCTTGGCGTCGAATTCGAAGGCGGACGCTGACGTGTGCACGGGCTTCGCGGCGTTGTCCGTGGTGAAAGGCATCACGAAAAGCGGATTCGTCATGAGGGTGTTCGCCGCGAACTTGTACTCGGTTATCTCGGCAGAGATCCTAGGCCTGACGTTGGTCACGTAGATGTTGTGCCTTGCAATCGAGTCGACGTTCTCGGCCTGGGACATGGAGAACCCGCCCGGCATGGCGTTGCTTACCCAGGACCTGACCTGGTCCATGACCTGGTCCAGGTACGCTTTGGCATCTATGCGCTGCTGGGTCGTTCCGCAGCTGCGGCACGTTATATACGGCGTGTCGGCCTCGACGTCCTTGGCTTCGAACGGCGCACCGCAGTATTTGCACCTGAGCATTACCATGTCTTCCAAATTATCACCTTATCGATCTGACGGCGGACCAAAGTGCGACGATCTCCGCCTGCAGCCGTGCTTCCATCGCCCTCATCTCGCTCATGGCCTGGTTGTGGTAGGCCTTGGCTATGTCGTCCGCCCTGGCGGATATGCCTTTGTAGCATGCCCTGCAGGCATATATGGATCCGTAATCTTCGCTCTCGGACCTTAGGGGCTCGCCCTCGCCCGACTTCCTCAGCATCGGCGAGATCTCGCTGGAAATCGGGAAGAAGTGTATGCCCAGGCCGGAAGCGGTCCTTCCGCAGAACCAGCATTTGCACGTCCTGGAGTAATCGTTTACCAGTCTCAGGTTGGACTCTCCCGTGTCCCCGACCTGTTTCCGGTATCCGTAGGCGATCTGCTGGTACTCCGCGGCCTTCTTCGGGTCGTCCCAGACCGTGCCGGACGCCAGAGACTCGTATCCCATGGCCAGCAGAACCATCCCCTCCCTGATGCCTGTCCTTGTCGTGTCGTTGAGGAAGATCTCGTTCATCTTGAGGGTCTCGTTGCCCACTTCCGACTGATACCTCTGGGCTAGTTTCAGGAGCCTGTTGCCCTTCTCCAGCAGCACGGTCGAGGCGCCGTTCATGTTGAACGCCTGTATCTCCTCTACCGCCAGTTCGCACTGGACGATCATCATCGGGACGCTCACCGTGGTCAGGCCGAAAGTGAACTCCCTGGCGGCGGTGGCCTTCAGGGCGTTGAGGAGGTTCCTGTAAGCCGATATGTCCCCTAGCCTTCCGCGCATGTCGATCATGCACACAAGTACCGATGATATATCGTCGGGCCCGCCGTCCTTCTCGATAGACTTCATCAATCTTCCGCGGGCTTTTTCAAACTCGCCCTGTTTTATGAGGTCTATGGCTTGTTCATAAAGGGCATCCGCATTTTTGAAAAGTGAAAGGGCCATTGTTTTTTTCCTTCGGCACTGGATTGCGTGTCAAAGGTAAAATACTATTCCAGACGGCCTGTTCCGGCGCCCTTTGCGCACACGCGGCCACACGACCCCGGACATAGGGACTATGTCGCCGTCATTCGCTCTCATCTGGAGTTAACAATAAAAATATTAAATATTATTAGACAAATGTCTAATTCAATTTTAATAATGAATACATTTGTCAGGGGGTTTCGGAAAGATTTAAATGAAATAAATCGCTCACCCCGAACATGGACAACAGCAGGTTTGCGGCTGTGGAGAAGGCGTTCGGAAGAGAACCGGTCAAAGCGGTCCCGCCCGGTACCAACGTTTCCGACTACTACGGGTGCAACGTGTTCAACAGGAAGAACATGAGGAGATACCTCTCCCAGGAAACGAGAAGGTCCATATACGAATCCATCGAAAGCGGCAAGACCCTCGACATCTCCGCGGCCGAGCACGTCGCCGAGGGCATGAAGCGCTGGGCGATGGACATGGGCGCCACGCATTACACGCACTGGTTCCAGCCTCTAACCGGCGGCACGGCGGAGAAGCACGACGCCTTCGCAACCCCCTACGGCCGCGACGAATCTCTCGAAACGTTCTCCGGCGCGCTTCTCTGCCAGCAGGAGCCCGACGCCTCCTCGTTCCCCAACGGGGGCCTCCGCAACACCTTCGAGGCCCGCGGGTATACGGCGTGGGACCCCTCGTCGCCGGCGTTCATCGTCGGGGACGTGCTTTGCGTGCCTACGGTTTTCATATCATATACGGGGGAGGCCCTGGACTACAAGACTCCCCTGCTCAGGTCGAAGGCCGCCGTCTCGAAGGCCGCCTCCGAGATACTGGAGTACTTCGGGATGCGCGGGGCCAACGTCGAATCTTACCTGGGATGGGAGCAGGAGTTCTTCCTGGTGGATTCCGCACTGTTCTCCCAGCGTCCCGACCTTATGCTGACAGGGCGCACACTCGTGGGACACGAAAGCGCCAAAAGCCAGCAGCTGGACGACCATTATTTCGGATCGATCCCGCAGAGGGTCCTGGAGTTCCTGAGGGACCTGGAGATCGAATGCTACAAGCTGGGGATACCGATAAAGACAAGGCACAACGAGGTGGCCCCGAACCAGTTCGAGGTGGCCCCCGTCTATGAGGAGGCCAACCTTGCGATCGACCACAACCTCATGCTGATGTCGGTGATGAAGCCCACGGCGAAACGCCACGGGTTCAGGGCGCTTCTTCATGAGAAGCCCTACAAAGGGGTCAACGGCTCCGGGAAGCATTGCAACTGGTCTCTGGGCACCGGGGACGGGACACCTCTCATGGCGCCCGGGAAGACGGACGCCGAGAACCTGAGGTTCCTGACACTGACCGTGAACGTGCTCATGGCCGTCTACAAGAACAACCATCTCCTCAAGGCCGCGATCATGACGGCCTCGAACGCCCACAGGCTGGGTGCCGACGAGGCGCCTCCGGCGATAATGTCGGTATTCCTCGGTTCCCAGATAACTTCGGCCTTCGAGCAGCTGCTCGAGTCCAAGAACATGGTGAAGATCGGGAAGAAAGCAGGGTACAGCCTGGGCATTCCTCACATACCCGAGATACTGGTGGACAATACGGACAGGAACAGGACGTCCCCGTTCGCGTTCACCGGGAACAGGTTCGAGTTCAGGGCAGTCGGCTCTTCCGCCAACTGCTCCTCGGCGATCACAATGATAAACACCATCGTCGCCGAACAGCTGAAGGAGTTCAAGATGAGGGTGGACGCAAGGATAGCCGACGGGGCGCAGACCGAGAGGGCAATCCTCGACGAGATATGCATGACCTACAAAGGGTGCCGCGACATATGCTTCGAGGGCAACGGCTACTCCGAGGAATGGAAGGCCGAGGCGGCCCGCAGGGGCCTGGACTGCGAGACGTCGGTGCCACTTGTCTACGATGCGCTTTTCTCCCCCAGGGCGAAGGAGCTCTACGCCGACACGGGCGTACTCACGGAGACCGAGAAGGAATCCAGGGCCGAGGTGCTGTGGGAGCAGTACGGCAGGAAGATAGAGATAGAATCGAGGGTGCTCAGCGACATGACCCTCAACCACATACTGCCGGTGGCCACCAGATATCAGTCCGTTCTGCTCGACAACGTTTCCAAGATAAAGGAGTCCTTCCCGGCCGCAGAGTTCAGGTCCCTGGCCTCCAACGAGGTCGAGCTCATCAAAGATATTTCGTATCACATATCCGAAGCGCGCAGGATGGCCAAGGACATGGACGTCCTCTGCGACAGGCTGGCACATATCGGGGAGGAGCGGGTGCGCTCGATAGGCTTCCACGACGAGGTGGTCCCGCTTATGGAAAGCACCAGGCAGCACGTGGATGCTCTTGAGATGATCATAGACGATCAGATGTGGCCGCTTCCCAAGTACCGCGAGATGCTGTTCATACACTGAACGGCGTTCCATGCGGTGTCCTGCATGGGTGTTAAATTGATATGTTTATATAGAAGAACAAACTTTATCCAACCAGAATCCACCAAATGGAATTAATTGGAGGCTAAAAATATGGGTATGGGTAACGCACCTATTCTGATTCTCAGAGAGGGAACAAAGAGAAGCAAGGGAAAAGACGCTCAGAACAACAACATCACCGCCGCAAGGGCGATAGCCGACTCTGTGAAGAGCAGCCTCGGCCCGAGAGGCATGGACAAGATGCTGGTAGACTCCATCGGGGACGTCGTCATCACCAACGACGGTGTGACGATCCTCAAAGAGATGGACGTGCAGCACCCCGCAGCGAAGATGCTCGTCGAGGTCGCCAAGGCACAGGACTCCGAGGTGGGCGACGGTACCACGACTTCCGTCATAATAACCGGCGAGCTTCTGAAGAAGGCCGTCGACCTCATCGACGCGAACGTGCACCCGACCATAATCACATCGGGCTACAGGCTTGCCAACGATAAGACCCAGGAGATCCTGAGGGAGATCGCGAAGAAAGTCTCTCTGAAAGACGAGGAGACCCTCAAACAGATAGCCGAGGTCGCGATGATAAGCAAGCAGGTCAGCGGGTCCAAGACATACTTCTCCGACCTGGTCGTTGAGGCCGTCAAGACCGTCGCAGAGAAAGGGAGCGACGGAACATACACCGTGGACCTCAAAAACATCCAGACCGTCAAGAAGGCCGGTGCCAGGATGGAGGAGTCCAAGCTTTACAAGGGGCTAATCATCGACAAGGAGCCGGTCCAGCCCAACATGCCAAAGGTGGTCAAGGGCGCAAAGATCGCACTGATCGATGCCGCATTCGAGGTCAAGAAGACCGAGGTCGACGCCAAGATCCAGATCACCGACCCCAGCCAGATATCTCTCTTCGTAGCAGAGGAGGAGAACATGCTGAAGAAGATGGTCCAGAACATCAAGGATGCGGGGGCGAACGTCGTCTTCTGCCAGAAGGGCATCGACGACCTGGCCCAGCATCTTTTCTCCAAGGCGGGCATCTATGCCTGCAGGCGTGTCAAGAAGAGCGACATGGACAGGCTCGCCAGGTCCACAGGCGCCTCCATTGTTAACAAGATATCCGACATCTCGTCCGCGGACCTCGGGTCCGCCGGTCTCGTTGAGCTCAGAAAGGTGGAGGACGAGGACATGACCTTCATCACCGAGGTCAGGGACCCGAAGACCGTCTCGGTCTTGGTCAGAGGCGGAACGAACCATGTCGCCGACGAGGTCGAGAGGTCCCTCGTCGACGCCTGGTCCGCGGTCAGGGTCGCGGTCGAGGACGGACTCGTCGAGTGCGGAGGCGGCTCCAAAGAAATGGAGATAGCCATGAGGCTCAGGGATTACGCCGCCACCATAGGCGGAAGGGAGCAGCTCGCCCTCGAGGCTTTCGCGTCCGCGATGGAGGTCATACCGACCACCCTCGCCGAGAACGCGGGACTCGACCCGATCAACGTGATCATCGAAATGAGGAAACAGCACAAGGAGGGCAAGATCAACGCAGGTATCAACCCCTTCACCGGAAAGGTCGAGGATATGGCCAAGCTCAACGTGATCGAACCCTACAGGGTCGGAAAGCACGCCATCAACTCCGCCACCGATGCGGCCGTCATGATCCTCAGGATCGACGATGTCATCGCATCCTCGGGCTCCTCCAAGGACCTGGGCGTAGGGGAGGGCGGAATGCCCCCCGGAATGGACGACGACTGAAACTGCAGACAAACAGGGGGCCTGACCGGCCCCCTTTAACATTATAGTCCCCTTGAGATGGTTGCAGATGACTGGCAGGTCTAGAGAAAAAGTGAAGGCGGAAGAGGAGAAAGCGCAGGCGGAAGCCGCCGAGGGCACCGGGTGCGAAGAGGCGCCGGCCAAGGACGAGCTGGCAGAGGCCAGGGAGCTTGCGGACCAATATCTCAACGCGGCAAAAAGGATACAGGCGGACTTCGATAACTATCGCAAGAGGTCTCTGAGAGACACGGAGGAGTTCAGGAAGCATGCGGCCGACGGCCTGGCCACGGACCTGCTCGCTACGCTGGACGACCTGGACAGGGCGCTCGACAGCACAGGCGAGGACAGTGAATTCATCCAGGGTATCAGGAAGGTCCGCCAGAACCTGATGAAGACCCTGGCGGGATACGGTATAGGGGAGGTCCCTACGGACGGGGCGTTCGACCCGAGGTTCCACGAGGCCCTGTGCACCGTGGAGGGAGAAGAGGACGGCAGGATCGCCGAAGTGTTCCAGAAAGGGTACGCCAGCGGCGACAGGGTACTTAGGTACTCGAAAGTGAAAGTGACTAAGGCCCCGGAGAAGTCCGGGAGCAACGAGGCCGTAGATCCGGCAGAGGAAAAAGAGGAGTGAGCGATATGTCAAGAATAATAGGAATAGATCTCGGAACAAGCAACTCGGCAGCATCGGCCATGGAGGGCGGAAGGCCGTCCATGATCCCCAGCGCCGAGGGCACCAGCGTCGGCGGTAAATCTTTCCCGTCCTACGTTGCATTTACGAAAGAAGGCGAACTGCTCGTCGGAGAGCCGGCGAGGAGGCAGGCTGTCACTAACCCCGAAGGGACGATCAAGAACGTCAAGAGGAAGATGGGGACAAGCGAGAAGATCAAGGTATACGGCAAGGAATACACTCCCCAGCAGATCTCGGCCTTCATCCTTCAGAAGATAAAGAGGGACGCCGAGTCGTTCCTCGGAGAGACCATCGATAAGGCAGTGATAACGGTCCCGGCCTACTTCGACGATAATCAGAGGCAGGCCACAAAGGATGCCGGCGCCATCGCAGGCCTAGAGGTCGTACGCATGATCAACGAACCAACGGCCGCGGCCCTGGCATTCGGTCTCGACAAGAACGGCACCGAGCAGAAGATCATGGTCTTCGACCTCGGAGGCGGAACACTCGACGTCACGATAATGGACCTTAGCGACGGGGTCTTCGAAGTGCTCTCCACCAAGGGGGACACACAGCTCGGAGGTTCCGACATGGACGAGGTGATCACGAAATACGTGGCAGGCGAGTTCAAGAAGCAGACCGGTATCGACCTGACTGCTGACAAGATGGCGTTCTGGAGGGTCAGGGAGGCATGCGAGAAGGCTAAGATCGAGCTTTCCACCACAATGCAGACAGAGATCAACCTCCCTTTCATCGCATCCGACGCGTCCGGTCCCAAGCATCTCACCCAGACGCTGACCCGGGCCAAGCTAGAGGACCTGGTCGAACCGATCGTCTCCAGGTGCAAGCCGTGCATCGAGGGGGCCATCGCAGACGCCAAACTGAGCAAGGAGAAGATAGACAAGATCATCATGGTCGGCGGTCCGACAAGGATGCCCACCGTCCAGAACTATGTGGAGAGCATCGTCGGCCCCAAGATCCAGCGCGGCATCGATCCGATGGAGTGCGTTTCGATGGGCGCGGCGATTCAGGGAGCCGTCCTTTCGGGAGACGTCAAGAACGTCCTCCTGCTCGACGTTACCCCGCTCACACTTGGAATCGAGACCCTCGGCGGGGTCGCAACGCCCCTCATCGAGAGGAACACCACGATCCCGGCGAAGAAGTCCCAGATATTCTCCACGGCGGCGGACAACCAGCCTTCAGTGGAGATCAACGTCATCCAGGGCGAGAGGAAGATGGCATCGGACAACACGTCCCTCGGCCGCTTCATACTCGACGGCATACCGCCCGCGCGCCGCGGGATACCCCAGATCGAGGTCACCTTCGACATAGATGCCAACGGCATAGTGACGGTGACAGCCAAGGACAAGGGCACCGGCAAGGAGCAGAAGATAACCATAGCGTCCTCCAACAAGCTGAGCAAGGACGAGATCGAGCAGATGGTCAAGGAGGCCGACACCTACGCGGAGGCCGACAAGAAGAAGGTCGAGGCCATCGAAGTGCACAACCAGGCGGAGACGGCCGTCTACACGGTCCGCAAGTCCCTTGAGGAGCTTGGAGAGAAGGTCAACCAGTCCGAGAGGTCGTCCATCGAGAATGCGATAACGGACCTCGAGACGGCCAACAAGTCGGAGGACGTCGAATCCATAAAGAAGAAGATGGACGCCCTGATGAAGGCCATGGAGCCTATTTCCCAGAGAATATACCAGGAGGCTTCCCAGGCCGATGCCGCCCCCAAGTCGGGGGCGCAGGAGTCGCAGGAGAGCAAAGCAGACGACAACATCGTAGACGCCGACTACAAGATAGTCGACGACGATGACAAGAACTGAGCTGGGAAACGCGAATGGGGAAAGACTACTATGAGACGCTCGGCGTGGACAAGAGCGCCACGCAGGACGAGATAAAGAGCGCTTACCGCAGGCTCGCCAAGAAGTACCATCCGGATGTGTCGGAAGAGCCCAAAGAGGTCGCCGAGGCCAAGTTCAAGGAGATCTCCGAGGCATACGAGGTCCTGTCGGACCCCGAAAAGAGGACGACCTACGACACGTACGGAAGCGATGCTGTAAACAGCCAGTTCTCCGGAGGCGGATTCTCATGGGACGACTTTACCCACGCGGAAGACATCAGCGACATATTCGGTGATTTCTTCGGAAACATATTTGGAGGAGGGAGATCAGGCCAGCAGAGCAGAGGTCCCAGGCAGGGCAACTCGCTCAGGATGGATATCGAGATCTCCCTCCTCGACGCCCTCAACGGCGTCAAGAAGGAGGTGCAGGTCCCCCACACGGTGACGTGCGCCCCGTGCAAAGGCACAGGGGGCAAGGACGGGAAAGTATCCACTTGCGGCCAGTGCAACGGAACCGGCCAGGTCCGTTCCGTCCGTCAGACCATGTTCGGAAACATGGTATCCGTCTCCGACTGTCCCAAGTGCCACGGCACCGGGAAGTCCTACGAAGAGCGCTGCCCCGAATGCCGCGGAAGCGGTTACACGCAGAAGACGTCCAAGGTCGAGGTCAGCATACCCAAAGGGGTGGACGAAGGCTCGACCCTGACGCTCAGGGGCCTCGGGGACGCAAGCTACAACGGGGGGCCTCCGGGAGACCTTTACGTTATAATACACGTCAAGAAGGACAAGGCCTTCGACCGGGACGGGGCGAACCTTTGGACCGGGATAACCACCACATATCCTAGGCTGGTCCTGGGCGGACAGGAGGAGGTCAGGACGCTGGAGGGCGAGAAGGTGATCCTCACGATACCCAAGGGTACCCAGGTGGGCTCTGTTCTGAGGATCAACGGGAAGGGCATGCCCAGGTCGGCCAATTCGTCTACCCGCGGAGACATGTTCGTGCGCGTGAAGATCGATGTGCCATCGAAGGTGACGAAGGAAGAGGCAGAACTGCTTCAGAAACTGGACAACGGTGCAGGTCCGAAAAAATCAAAGCTCCGCAAGAAGATCGACGACCTTTCGGAAAAAATCTGAGAGAAATGGCGCCGAGGGAGAGATTCGAACTCCCGAGGCCTTGCGGCCAGCGGTTTTCGAGACCGCCACCTTACCGGACTAGATTACCTCGGCTCGGCGAGACAACCCTCTCCGCGTATTTTTAAATTTCCCATCCGATACGGGGCTCACAGCCCAATGTAAATACAATCACCGCATAATATCGGGAAGGGAGCACAATGCCGGGGGAAATCACAGAAAATATAATCAAGGCCAAGTCGGCAGCGGTCAGGCTTTCGGCGACCGACACCGCGACGAAAAACAAAGCGCTTTCGGCCATGGCCGACGCTCTGGACCGCAACAGGGAGAAGATACTGGAGGCCAACGCCGAGGACATGGATGCGGCCGCAAGGATGATGGAGGCCGGGAAGATCAGTGCGTCCATGGTCAAGAGGCTCCAGGTCGACGACGGCAAGATAACCGGGATGATCGCCGGCGTAAGGGACGTGGCCTATCTCGAAGATCCCGTGTGGGAGACTGTATCGACCATAGACCTGGACGACGGACTGGAACTGTACCAGGTCCGCTGCCCGATCGGGGTGGTGGGAGTGATATTCGAATCCCGTCCGGACGTGGTGCCGCAGATAATGTCCCTGTGTCTGAAGAGCGGGAATGCGGTCGCTTTCAAAGGAGGCTCGGAGGCCGCAAGTTCTAACAGGGCCCTGTTCGAGATACTTTCAGAAGCGGCGGCATCGGCGGGCATCCCGAAAGAGGCATTCGTGCTCATGGAGAGCCGCGACGACATCACTGCCATACTGGGAATGGACGAATATCTGGACCTTCTAATTCCGAGGGGCTCCAACTCGTTCGTCAGATACATTCAAGAGAACACCAGGATTCCGGTGCTGGGACATGCGGCAGGCATATGTACGGTGTACATAGACTCCGAAGCTGACATGGAGAAGGCCTTCCGCGTTACACTGGACTCGAAGATCCAGTATCCCGCCGCATGCAATGCGGCAGAGAACGTGCTGGTCCACAAGGACGTGGCCGGGAAGTTCCTTCCGGAGATGTGCAGACTGTTTGCGGAGAACGGAGTTGAGGTAAGGGCGGACGCCGCCGTCTCAGGGATAAAGGGCGTTTCAGGAACCATCCGGGCCACAGAGGCAGACTGGGGTACCGAATACGGGGCCCCGGTCGTATCGGTGAAGATCGTGGATTCTATCGGGGAGGCGGTCGAATTCATCGCAAAGTACGGCTCCAACCATACCGACGCGATCATCACCGAGAACAGTGCCAGTATGAGGTATTTCGTAAAGATGGTGGATTCCGCGGACGTTTTCGTCAACGCTTCCACCAGGTTCGCCGACGGTTTCAGGTTCGGCAAGGGCGCAGAGGTAGGTATCAGCACAAGCAAGATACACGCAAGAGGTCCGGTTGGTATGGAGGGCCTGATGATTTACAAGTACATCCTGATCGGGAAAGGCCAGGAGGTCCGCGGATATGCGGACGGCTCCAAGAAGTTCAAGCACCTGAAGAACGACAGGAAGTGCCCGCTGTGAGCGAAAGGAAAGACCTGTTGGGCGAAGTCGAACGGGTGGTCGTGAAAGTAGGGACGTCGTCCATAACGAGGAACTCGCCCGAAGAGTCGATGAAGTTCCTCGACGGCATAGCCCGGCAGGTGAAGGCCCTGAAGGATATGGGGAAAGAGGTCCTGATAGTGTCTTCGGGGGCCATCGGTCTAGGTCTAAACCTGATGAAGGTCGAAGCGCATCCCAGCGACATACCCATGAGGCAGGCCGCGGCATCCGTCGGACAGTCGGCACTGATGTTCAGATGGAACGCGGCATTTGACGACCACGGGCTTCTCGGAGCGCAGATCCTTCTCACGATGGACGCATATTCGGCCAGGGAGACAGCGAACAACATCAACAACACGATCAAGACCCTGCTGGCCAATGGCGTCGTACCGATATTCAACGAGAACGATGCGGTCTGCACCAAAGAGATCGATGCGGTTTTCGGAGACAACGACACCCTGTCGGCCGTAATAGCCAGCAATTCAGACTCTGACCTTCTTGTAATAATGTCGGACGTCAAAGGCCTATACAATAAGAATCCAAAGCTTTTCGATGATGCCGAGATCATCAGCACCGTCAGGGATATAGAAGCGGTAAGGCACATGGCGGGCGACCCCACGACCAGGGTCGGCGTCGGGGGAATGAAGACGAAGCTCGAGGCTGCGCTCATATGCGCGGACGCGGGTTGCAAGATGATAATCACTTCGGGATTCGAAGAGAACACGATAGTCGATGCCGTATTGGGAAAAGATGTGGGAACGATATTCGTCTCCGATAACGCCATACCCAAAAAGAGACGCTGGCTCAAATCCGCCAGTCCTCACGGCACGATAATTGTCGATTCCGGTGCGGCGAAGGCGCTGAAAAAGCACCTCTCGCTTCTGCCGGTCGGGATCACGGAAGTTTCCGGAGCGTTCAACGCCGGCGACCTTGTGGCCGTAATGTTCGGCGGCGAGGAGATAGCCCGCGGGATATCCAACTACTGCTCCGACGACGTACATTCCATGATCGGCATGAGGACGTCCCAGGCGGACAAGGTTCTGGGAAAGGACCGCCCCGCCGATGTTATAGACAGCGGGAACATGACCGTCCTTTGATCAGCCGGACCTTCCTTCCCACTGGGATATCCCGGAGGCGTCCAGGTCTATGTTCTTCCTGTCGAACACAGGGTCAAGCCCTGCGATCCTCTGTCTTTTGTAGTCTTTCAGTGCGGCAACAACGTACCCGCTCAGCAGAAGCACTGCTATCATGTTGCTTATGCCCATAACGGCCATGAAAACATCGCAAAGGTCCCAGATGAGCTGGACCGGTGCAAGACAGGAAAGTAGCACGACACAAACTATCATAATCTTGAGGCCAATGGAATATTTGCCCTTCTCAGATACGAATTTCAAATTCGATTCACACATCGAATAATAGCTGATTATGCTTGTGAACGCGAAAAGTACCAGGAACATTGAAAGAACAGCGGGGGCCGCAGAGCCCAGCGGACCGCCGCTGAGGGCGGCCGCAACGAGAGGTGCCCCGTCGGCCATGTGGCCGAGAGAGGGCAGGTCCACATACGTCAGTATGATGAAGGCGGACCCGCTGCATATCACCATCGTATCGAAAACGACTCCCAGGGACTGGATCAGCCCCTGTTTAACGGGGTGCGACACTTCCGCGGAAGATGCGATGTTGGGCACCGAACCGATTCCCGCTTCGTTAGAGAACACTCCTCTCTTAAGCCCCCACATAAGAGCTGCGCCGAGTGCACCGCCTAGTACGCTGTCATATCCGAAAGCCCCCTTGAAGATCATGGAGAGTGCATCGTCTATCATCCTCCAGTTGAGAAGTATAGTGATTATTACAAGGGCCATCCACGCCATCGCCATCACAGGTACTATTTTTGCCGAGGCCTTCGCCACGCGTTTGATGCCCCCGAATACAATTATCCCTGCTATCAGTGTCAGGATCAGGGCGAAAACAATGTCATTGTTCTCAAAATCGAATGCGTTGACAAAAGAATCGGTAGCGTTTGCGGACTGCACGCCTATGAATCCTATTCCATATGTGACGATTATCAGCAGGGCGATGAAAACCGCGAACTTCCTGTTCTTAAGGCCGTTCTTGATGTAATATGCGGGACCGCCGTGATAGTGCCCGTCCGACTTCTTCTCCTTGAAGATCTGTCCCAGGGTGCATTCCGCAAAACTGCTTGCCGCGCCTACGAGGGCGAAAACCCACATCCAGAAAATCGCACCTGCGCCGCCCATGATGATGGCAAGACCTACGCCGGCGATGTTGCCGACGCCAATTCTGGCGCCCATGCTCACCCAGAAAGCCTCGAACGAAGAAACGGTCTTCTTTTTCCTTCCTTCCTCTGCCCCGGAAACGGCGAGTCTCGCGGATTCCGAGAAACTCCTAAGCTGTACGCCTCTTAGTTTGAAAGTCAGTATGAAGCCTATACCGATTATAAGGACAAGTCCCAGATACCAGATGTATTCATCTGCGAACAGGATTCCGTCATGGAATGCGGTCAATACGTTCATGATTACCAATTCGTCATTTGATGCGCGTCCGCAGTATAAGGGACGGACAAAAGCTGGTGGGCCCGGCCGGATTTGAACCGGCGACCTCCGCCATGTCAAGGCGACGTCATAACCCCTAGACCACGAGCCCAGCAAGGTCTGGATACAATCATAGTAATTATATCTTTCCCACCTGGAAATCATGCCAGTTATTGCCGCATGACTACTGGCACATGGCCTCGACAAGCTTTAATCATGGTATGCTTCTGGCCCTTCTATGGCGGACATCATACTGTTCACTAAGAACGATTGCGGCAAGTGCGAGTATGTGAAGGAAAGACTCCCTCCGGGCTTGGAAGTGCATGTTCAGAACGTCGACACCGCCGGCGGGCTGGCCGAGGGGGCGTTCTACGGGATACTGGGCAAAGGATTCCCTGTTCTCGTGGTCGACGAAGAATTCGCCGCAGAAGGGTCCATAAACGTCCTCAAGAGATTGAAGGAGATCGCAGGCGAGAAATGAAGACCATTGGGATCGAGAGCACCGCCCACACTCTGGGAGTGGGGATAACAGATTCTGACGACGTACGTAAGGTTTTGGCCAACGTCATAGACATGTACAGGCCCCCACAGGGCGGGCTCCATCCAAGAGAGGCGGCCAACCACCATGCGGAGAATGTCGCCGCAGATATCGAGAAAGCGCTGGGGGAGGCCCGCATGTCCATAAAAGATATGGATCTGATAGCCTTCTCGATGGGGCCCGGCCTGGGACCTTGCCTGAAGACCTCGGCAACGGCGGCCAGGGCCCTGTCCCGCCGTCTGGGGGTGCCCATAATCGGCACCAACCACTGCATCGCTCACATAGAGATCGGGCGGGCGATGGAAGGATGCGACGACCCGGCACTCCTATATGCCTCCGGAGGTAACACTCAGATAATCGCATTCTCGGAGGGCAGGTATAGGATATTCGGGGAGACCGAGGACATAGGCATCGGGAACATGTTCGATAAGCTGGGAAGGGAGCTCGGCCTCGGCTTCTACGCGGGGCCGAAGATCGAGAAGCTGGCGGCTGAGGGTGCAGAGCTTTTGGACATACCCTATTCGGTCAAAGGTATGGACGTCTCTTTCTCGGGGATAATGACCGCGGCACTGGCACTTCACAAGAAAGGCCATAGGGTCGAGGACATAGCGATGTCTGTGCAGGAGACCGCCTTCGCGATGCTGACCGAGGTCACGGAAAGAGCAATGGCCCACACGGGGAAGGACGAGGTCCTTCTGGGCGGCGGGGTCGCCCAGAATATGCGCCTCAGGGAAATGGTCAGGGAAATGGCCGAGTCCCGGGGGGCGGAGATGTTCGTACCCGACAGGAAGTACTGCATGGACAACGGCGCGATGATAGCATGGCTCGGCTGTCTTATGTACGAGTCCGGGGTGCGCATGGAAATCCAGTCGACGGCGGTCAGGCAGAGGTTCCGCACCGACGAGGTAGAGGTCACCTGGCGCTGACCTGGGCGCCGACTATATCGTTCAGTTTCTTCACGAAATCATCTGTTCTCGCCGAAGGGAAAGATCCTCCGCTGGCTATGCGGTGGCCCCCTCCGGTACCCCCTACTGCCGAGCAGGCGTCGCGTAGAGCGGAAGAAAGATCGGCCCCTTTTGCGAGAAGCTTGCCTGTCGCCCTTCCGGAGACCTTCGCGGTCTCATCGGAGGAATTGATCCCGAAAGTGGGTTTGGAATGGTCTCCGAAGTAGCTCATGGCTATTCCGCAAAGCACTCCGGTGTATCCGGACCTGGTGCTGTCGAACCATTGTACGCTGGACATCTGGTTGAGACCGCGGCCGTCCAGGGCGGTCGCGCTCTGGACGACTTCGCGCCTGTATTCCCTTTCGATGTCCGCAGCGGACTCTATACTGTCTCGGTCGCCGCATGCGACGGCCACTCCCATCCCGGTCTGTCCGCAGCGGCCGCAGCTGTCGAACAACGATGCGAGACCTGCGGAGTCCAGGCCCCAGTCCCTCAGGGCGTATCTTGTCCCAGACGTGATCTCCATCGTATCGGCCGCCACGCCCTGCTCCGCCAATTTGAGGAAGATGAGGGAGGACAGGCGCCTCCTCTCCTCGTCGGAGAGTCCTGAGCCGACGGCGTCCCGGGGTATGCCCGCGTCCTTGAGAAGTGCGGCCACGCCTTCGGCGTTCCCGCTGACGCCTCTCACGTAAGGTTCGGTGGAGAGATAGAGCTCATCGGTCAGCTTCCCGCGGGGCACCACCGAGCCGCTTTCAGCCTTTATGAGCCCTCTCTTCAGTGCACCGTCAAGGAGGAAGCCGTTCAAACCCTCCATTTCCTGCCGGTCGCCGTACATGCCCGCGAAGGCGACCTGTACAAGGTCCCAGTTCCTGTGGTCCATCCTTATGGCGAAAAGACACGCCATCGTGGACCCGCATCCGTGCCTCATGCCGTCTATCCCATAGAGGTGGGGGTTGGCATAGCATATCCTTGAGGCTTCCGCGCATACGGTGTGGTGGTCCAGAACGACCACGTCGCAGGGCATCGCATCAAGCTCTTCGATGTATGACGCTCCGAGGTCCGAGATGATCACGCACTCGGCGCCGCAGTTCCTGATCTGTTCGAAAGTGGTATCGTCCAAGGTCGTCAGGAGGGTCGTGGTGAAATCTTTGCCCTCGCGAAGAAGTGTTTTTGTGACGATCCCCGCCGAGGCTATGCCGTCGGCATCGTAGTGGGAGAATACATGGATAAAATTGTGGCCGCGGACTATTTCCGCGGCCTTTGAAAGCTCGTCAAGCAGTTTGTTAGGGACACTGTGGTCCATGTGAGTCTCACTTGAGCATGAGCTCAGCGTTGCTCAGAGAGTACTTCCACGTCTTGGGGAGGACTCCCCTGCTCTTGTAGTAGCGCTCGAGCCTTCTGATCTTTGCTTCTATGAGATTGAGGCCTCTCTTGTTGGCAACGTCTCCTCTGTGCTCTTTCACGTGGACGTTGAGGGCTATCGCCCTTGCCATGAGGTTGGAAAGGTCCTCGGGCATAGACGGGGAGACATTCTTCTCCTCCATGATCTTGGTGATGGTCTTCCCGGTGGCGAGCTTTACGTCGGGAACTCCATACTGGTCCCTGAGTATGAGCCCTATTTTGGCGGAAACGATTCCGTTCTTAGCGTATTTCACGATGAGGTCTTCGATCTCCGCCGCTCCGATCGGAACCCATGCCGGGTTCTCGGAAATCATCGGGCGCTGAGAGCTGGATTTTCCCTTTCTTCTAGTGTGCATTCTTGCCATGATATGATGCTCCGAATATGTTTGGCGGCTTGGCTGACACTCCATTCTAGAACCACTATTAAAAGGTTCACCATTTTTGTGTCGCTCTTATTATATGCGCGTGGACCCGGAGCTCACGCTCCCGAACTTTCCCAGCGATTCCATTGCCCACGGGACGACGTCCTCGTACTCTTGGCGGTCGAAGGACAGCTCTTCCGGCAGCGAATCGAATAGGCGGCCCTCCATCTCGGGGGAGCATATCTTTTCTCCCAGGAATGCCGCGCAGACATGGCAGTTCCCCAGATCGCGCACTTTCACGATATCGACCGAGTATCCTGCCTCCTCGGCGAACTCCCTTTCAGCCGCCTCCCCGACCGTCTCTCCGGCCTCCACCTTTCCGCCCGGCATCTCCCATCCCCCGCGTTTCTTGTTGAAGACCATCAGGAACTTTCCGTCGGAAAAAGCCACAGTGTATACGGTCGTCATCTTTCCGCCCCGAAGACTATCATCGCATGGTCCATCTCATAAGGTCCCAGGTCCCGGGAGTCCAATATTTTGAAACCACGGCCTCTCAGCACTTCCTCGGCCTGTCTGAAGATGCGGGCCGGCGGGGCCGTGACGTCTTCGGACCTTGCTTTGATCGCGATCATGCCGAATTCTGCCCCGAAAGCATCCATGTTGTCGGCTGCGATCACCGCCTGGTGCTTCTGCGCCACGTCTTGGTACACCACGTCTATCCCGTCCGGAGGCGAACATGTATTCTTCGGGACGGGTCGCATCTCCGAGGACGGGCATCATGTTCGGCCTGGTCTCGCATACTCCGACCAGGTC
>DAHB01000005.1:419307-461174 GCA_002498365.1 Methanomassiliicoccaceae archaeon UBA421
CTTGCGGATATCTCCACGCATACAAGAGATCCGCGGACGCATATATCGGCCAGGTGCGACGGGGTGGTCCCGCCGGATGCTCCTAGGTACAGCACGCGGCTGCCCTCGGTGAACGGAAATGCCCTCCCTCCGTTGGTTATGTACGCAGACAGCTTACTCCTCCTCGGAGACCACTCGCGGTACTCCTTCCCGTTGTCGGACGCGAGGCGCTCGCCGTAGATCCGCTTCCCGGGACAGGCAGACAGGGTGTATAGCCTCCCCCTCTCGGAAAAAACCCCGGGCACGCGGTCCAAAGACTCCATGCCCGTAACAACGCCGTGGTTTTAGAAATAATCTGTGCCGTCGGTTGCAAACCCTAAATACAGGGGGATATCAATGCGGTTGCATGGATATCCACATCCTTCGTGAGATCGCCGACGCAGTTCAGGCGGCGGTATCCCTCATACCCGACCCCTGCAGCAGGGGCAACGAGATATGCATGGGCAACGACGGCACACCCACATCCGAGATAGACAAAGTGGCCGAGAACGCGGTGCTCGGGTACATAGAGTCCAACCGCCTGGCTCTGAACGTGCTCAGCGAAGAGATAGGCTTCGTGGACAACGGCGCGTCGGAGGTTCTGGTCCTCGATCCCATCGATGGGACAAGCAATTCAGTGGCCGAGATACCTTTCTATACGATATCCATGGCCGTCGGCACGGGCTCGCTCTGCGGCATGCACACGGCCTACATCAGGAACCTGGCGACAGGGGACGAGTTCTGGGCGCACAAAGGGGATGGCGCT
This sequence comes from Methanomassiliicoccaceae archaeon UBA421, assembly GCA_002498365.1. Taxonomy (GTDB): domain Archaea; phylum Thermoplasmatota; class Thermoplasmata; order Methanomassiliicoccales; family Methanomethylophilaceae; genus VadinCA11. The sequence continues at coordinate 420,092 of DAHB01000005.1, forward strand.
TATTACAACGGAAGGAGGATAAACGTCAGGAAGCCGGATTTCTCCAAACTGTTCGCCCTTATATACATGGGGAACGCCGCTGTCGATGAAGCGTTCGCCCTTGCAAAGAACGTCAAGACCTCCCGCTCCATGGGCTGCGCCTCCCTTGAGATGACGCTCGTGGCACTAGGACACGCCGATATCTATTACATGAACACCTACCGTTACAACCGTGCCGTCAGGACTGTGGACATCGCCGCCAGCGCGCTGATACTCAGGGAGGCGGGCGGCGAGATATTCGATATCGGTGGCAACAAGCTGGACATGCCGCTGGACAACGCATACCACGCCAGTTTTGTGGCGTGTTCGTGCAGGGAGGTCTTCGACCACATCATGAGGGCCCACATCGAGGAGCACGGCGCTACGCGTTACGGGATATACGCCAACGAGACCGTCCCCGGGGCGGCCGAGTATGTGAGGAGGGCGTACGATGCTTTGAGGGGGGAGAAGGTAACCCTCGACACGGCGGCCGCCAGGCTGATCGGGGCGGAAGGCGTGCCTATTTCGGAGATCGAGGCGGACATCGTCGTGGTGATAGGAGGGGACGGCACGATACTCAGGGCGCTCAAGAAGACGGATGCCGCCGTGATAGGGATCAACGCCGGAGGCGTGGGGTTCCTGGCCGAGGTCGAGCCGGACGAGATAGAGGAGAGCATATCCCGCATCAGGCGCGGAGAGTACTCGGTTGAGGAGAGGATCAAGCTCAGGACTTTTTACGAGGGGGAATATCTCTCGGAGGCCGTGAACGAGACAGTGATACACACTGATTCCGTGGCGAAGATCAGGCAGTTCAAGATATATGTCAACGAACACCTGGCAACGGAGGTCCGCGCGGACGGCATAATCATCTCGACGCCCACAGGCTCCACCTGCTACGCCATGAGCCTCGGCGCGCCCATAACCGACCCGGGGGTCGGAGCTTTCCTGATAGTCCCCATGGCGGCGTTCAAGTTCGCTTCCCGTCCGTTCGTAGTCCCGTATACGGCCAAGATAACCGTCGAGGCGGTCATGGACAAGGGCTGCCTCATAGTGGTGGACGGCCAGCACGAGTACCCGATGAGGGGAGGGACGCGGGCGGAATTCTCGCTTTCCGACAACCTCGCCAAATTCATCAAGCTGGACAAGGATTTCTACTCGAGGGTCAGGGAGAAGCTGGTGAACGCCATATGAAGAAGATACGGGGAATATACGCGGAGCTCGTGGACGCATTCAACGAAGCTGCCCGCTCAACCTATCCGGAAGAGTTCCTGAGCATGATGAGGGAGGACGACGGCATAATCTCCGAGCTGGTATTGATACCCGGCACGGTCTATGGAGATTCCCATAGCTTTCTGAGCGATTGGATGGCGCCCGTGGACTTCAGCCTGGTCGGTACCGTCCATTCCCATCCGGGCCATTCCAACGAACCGTCGGAGGACGACCTTCAGTATTTCTCCAACTACGGAGGGGTGCACATAATAACATGCATGCCCTTCGACCGTAGAAGTTGGAAGGCCTACAATTCCAAGGGCGAGGCGCTGGACCTGGAGCTTTTCACTGACTCCTGAGGCTGTTGGCCACAATATCTTTGGCCATCTCGAGCAGCCCTACCGCATAGGCCTTGTCACCGGCCTCGACCTTGATCTCCATTATCCCATCCTGGTCCGGATAGCCGAGTAGGAACCAGCCATCCTTCATGTCTACGCGCCATCCCTTGGTGTGCATGAAATTCTTGTAGTCGAGGTCGTCGATCGCGTCGGCGATCTTCCTTCCCAGAGCCTCGTAGCTTCCGGTGCAGTGTACCCTGGTGCTGTCCGTCACGAAGACGGGCATCTCGTCCAGGATGCTGCTCAGGCTGTTGGTGCCGGCGAACTGCGCGATCTTCGCGGCCGCGAAGATACCGTCTGGGCATTTTGTCATTCCCGGGAGAACTATCGTTCCGTTGGCAAGTGCTCCGAAGTCCGCCCTCTCCTCCCTCATGGTGTCTCCGAGGGACACAGGGGTAGGCTCGCATTTTATGATCCTGCGTTTGTCATTCTCCGTATCGTCGCCCCAGAATGCGCGGTCGACATTGGAAGAAATGTCCACGGGCACGACCATCTTGTCGGGCTTCAGGAATCCCACCAGAAGAGCCAGCAGTTTGCTGCCCGTAACGTATCTGGCCTCCTCGTCCATCAGCGCCAAGCGGGTCCCGTCGCCGTTCAGGAGTATTCCGATGCTCCCCGGCGTAGCCTTGACCGCCGCCTGTGCGTCCTTTGCTTCCGGGGCCTCGATCCCTGGAAACCTTGGCGCATAGTTGCGGTCGGGATGGGAGTTGATGCTGGTCACGTCGGCTCCCGCGGCGGCCAGCGCCTGGGGGGCCACCAGAGATGCGCTGCCGCATCCGCAGTCCACGACGACCGGGCAGTCGATCTCCCCGCAGACGCTGACCAGTTTCTTGATATAGTCGTCCGCTACAGTGTCAGATCTCCTTATGGTGCTTATCGAGTGATACTCCGGCAGAGGTGCCGAGCTTCCGATGTATTTTTCCAGCTGCCTGATCTGCTGGTCGTTGAACCTGGACCCGTCCGGGTTGCGCAGGGTGATCCCGCTGACCATCCCATATACGTTGGGCTCGCCAACCATGGCGCAGCAGTTCGAATCTCTGCCGACCAGCGCCCCCGCGGGGGAAGGTACATAGCCGGCATCGACCACGTGCGACCCCACGGAGAGAACCCCCGACACGAAGGCGTCCCTTATCATCCTGCTGCTGCGGCTGAGGTCCATCCCCACCGTGACCTTCCTGTAGGTCGTTCCAACGGCTCTTCCGGCATGGAGGGCTTTATCCGGTGTCATTGCCGCATCTACAGTAGACATAAGCTCCAATTTATTGGAAGGCATCAAGTAGCAATGGTCTTTGGTTGTTCATATTTCTTACCATGATATCCTTCTACGGATTGAGTCCAAATGTCCCAGACATCCTTATTTTGCTCGAAAATCAAATAATATTTAAATACTATCAATGTAGATTTATCAAAAGGATGGCCAGTACTGGCCAGCTCAATGGAAGGGAAAACATGGTTATGGAAAAAATCGATTTCGGCAAAGCACAGATGATAGCCAAGTCAAAGGGTCTCCAGCCCGGGAGGGTCAAGGGCACCCAGGGCGTTCAATTCACAAAGGGCTCCAACGACCGTCTGACGGTCATTTCTTGGGAAGAGTTCGAGCAAGCACTCAAGAAGAGGGGCCTGGCAATATACGAGTCGGGCGGCTGGATGAAGATAATGAAGGCATAAACATTCACGCCGGAGGCTCTCCGGCGCATCACTCTTTTTATAGAACTAAGTAATCTCCCGTCCTGGAACGCAGGGGTTGCCGAGCTTGGCCAAAGGCGATAGATTCAGGGTCTATTCGTGCAGGCGTTCGTGGGTTCAAATCCCATCCCCTGCACCATTCTGACTTTGCCCGCATCCCGGCGTGCTTTTCGCGTTCTTTCCGAGCATTTGTGCGCATACGGTCGCGCTATGGGCGGCCCGTACAAACGCATCACCGGCCCCCATGTCGCCATGGTGCCCGGCAGTCGTTTATTTCCGAGAGGGTCCGCCGCGGAGGGATTGCTCAAAAGCGTCCGTTCAGTGGCCGGTAAAGCCTTCACTACGGTCTGCGTCGTCCGTAAAGCCTATCCCCGGACGGAGTAAAAGTCGGAAATCCCGCTTGTCCGGAAATCGGTCCATTATGGTCACTTCTAAAGTGCCAGTACAGTGATCTTAGAACAAATAGGAGATCAATGTCGCAACGGCGGTCATGGCTATCAGCAGCAATGCGACACCGGCCCATTTTAGATCCCTCTCCCTGAACAGGGAGGCCATCGAGACAGCAACCCCCAGCATGGGAGAGACTATAAGAACCAAAATGCCCAGCCATAGGGCGGTCTCGCCCATGCCCAGAGATTCCATGGCGAGTCCGAGGGCGATCATCGATACGCCGGCGACGGCACCCCACCAAAGGGCCTTTGAGGTCGACTCGTTGAGGCTCAGAACAATCCCCCCGCATCCATCATCATCACCGTTGCTATGAAGAACAAAAGCACCGAAAAATATCTTTTCAGGGACTTCCCGTCCACATGGGAGGTTATCTTGGTCCCGATCATGGAGCCGATGAAACCTCCGACGGCCACAGCTCCGGCGAACGTCAGCGAGATGTCGCCCATCGCGAAATAGAGCACCGCACCGGCGAACGCGGTAATGCCGATCATGTAGTTGCTGGTGGCCGCCGCGGCCTTGATGGGGACATGCATATGCAGGTTCATTATGGGCACCTTTATGGCGCCTCCGCCGATGCCCGTCATCGAGGCAAGGACTCCGGCCACCGTGCACATGGCGGCCCCGCTCTTCGTGTTCCGGATCTGGTATCCCACGTCTTTCTTCTGCACATCGTCGTAATACGTGAAGCAACGTTTACCGGAGCAGTCGCCGGGTTCCACCGCGAGCTCGGGGTTGAAGATCATCTTGGCCCCGCTGTACACCAGGACCAGCGAGAAGATCACGGTCAGCGCCGCATTGCTGATGTAGGTCGCTGCCACGACTCCGGCGATGGCGCCTATGACGGTCGTGATCTCCAAAAAGAGCCCCAGCCGTATGTTGGATATGCCTTTGTCCACATAGACTGCCGAAGCTCCCACAGACGTGGCCACTATGCCGACGAGGCTGATGGCGGCGGCATCCTTCGCCGCGAGACCGTAGAAGATCACCAGTATGGGGACGATCAACATTCCTCCGCCTATCCCGAAGAGGGCGCCCGTAACTCCCGCTAAAACTCCCACCAGGATAAGCGAGAAAAGCAACTCCGGTCCCATGGTACCCGATTGACGGTTCCTTATTAAGAATGTGGCAAAAGGATTATTAGCACTGCGGGTGTAGAGCCCTCTGTGTCCGTAATAATGGTCAGGTACTCGGAGATAGGTCTGAAGAGCACGCCGGTCAGACTGAGGTTCGAGAACCAATTGAAAGACTGTATGCTATCGATGCTGGCTTTCGACGGCGTCGAAGCGATCGTCGAGAAGGGAGATGCCCGTTTTTACGTGTACGCATCGGACAACCACAAGGCGTTATGGTCCTTGAGAAAGGTTTTCGGGATCGGTTCGATGTCGATCGCAGAAGTCACTACGTCTTCGATGGAGGATATATGCCGTACCGCCGCCGAGTATTCAAAAGGCCGCATACGGGAAGGTCAGTCCTTCGCCGTCAGGCCGAGAAGGGAGGGCACCCATCAATACAGGAGCACCGATGTGGGCAGGGAGGCAGGCTCCGCGATATTCCTGGAGAACGAGCACCTCGGAGTGCGCGTCGACCTCACCTCTCCCGACAAGGTGTTCTATGTGGAGGTCAGGGAGAACAAGGCATACATCTTCGACGACTACGTGAGGTGCCATGCGGGCCTCCCGGTGGGGACCCAGGGGCGTGTCGTCGCATATCTCGGGGACGACCGTTCGACGCTTTCGGCATGGCTCATGATGAAGAGAGGGTGCAGGATAATGGCAAGAGGTTCTGATTCCGCCGGGATACTGATACACTACGACCCGGACATGAAGTTCCTTTACGACGACCAGGAAGACCCCCGCAGCGCGCTGGGGTATGTTTTCGGCACCTCTCTGGAAGACGTAGGGAAGGTGGACGTTTCAAAGTACGAACTCCCGATATACTTCCCGACGGTGGGCATGTCCGACGACCAGGTCGGTAAAAAGATAGCTTCGCTGAAAGAAGAGTGTAAAATAAATTAAAATGTTTGTTGAGCGGGGGCAGCCCCCGCTCAGTGGTTGTACTGGCGAGAAAGCTGCTTCTTCTTGCTGTTGCTGCGCTTGTTGACCCTGACAGACGGCCTTGCGTTCTCGGCGCCCTTTCCGGTGTGCCTCATTCCGCGTCCCTTCTGTCCTGCAGAGGTCTTTCCGCGGTAAACGCGGTTGGTGCTGCTCTTCTTGCAGATCCAGTTTATCTTGTTGTCAGCTTTGATGACCGGGTGAGCAGGGTCGACAAGGATGACCTCGTACCACTCGTGCTGCCCGTCGGCTCCTACCCAGTAGGAGTTAAGCACTTCCATGTTGGGGTATCTCTTGGCCGTCCTCTCCTCCGCGATGCTTTGGATGCTCTTTCCGACGGTCATTCTGTTGATACCTTTCCTCTTGGCCCTCCTTCCGGCCGTGATGGCCCTTTTGTTGAAGTTGCCCTTCCTGACACGGGCCCTTACGATGGCGTAGCCCTGCTTGGCTCTGTAACCAAGGGCTCTGGCCCTGTCAAGGCGGGTGGGCCTCTCGACCCTTATGAAGTTCTCTTCTCTTCTCCAAAGGATCTTTCTCTCGTAGTTCAACGCTTTGACGTATGATTTTTCCGGCACGTCCCACGCGTCTCCGATATAGCTGTACATGCTCTTACCGTTGACGGGGCGTACCTCTTCCTGAGATTCGTTGCTCATTTGTATCACCTTTTCGGATTCACCTTTTTAGGGGCACATTTCCGCAGAGCGAATAATGCTCTGTGAGATTGTGATTACCAGGGAGTATTTAATAATTGATGGCCGGAAGGTCAGATAAACATTTATCGGCCGACGGCGATGTTCTGTCATGCCATACTGCACAGACTGTGGTTATGAGGTACCGCCCGGCACCCGTTTCTGTCCCAGCTGCGGTTCCGACCAGATGACCGTCCCGGCCTATGAGGCGAGAGGTTCACCGTCGGCATTGCCTCTGGCAATGGGGATACTGGGTATCATCTTGGGAATTATCGTTCCCCTGCTGGGCATTATACTGGGAGCTCTGGGGGCCGCTCTGGCGCACACCGACAAGAACAAGAAAGACAACACATACCTAGGCGTCTGCATACTGGCGGTGATCGTCTCGCTGGCCGTATGGGCGCTGAACTTCATATTCCTCATGTCGCTGCTTGCCATCTGAGGGTCCCGGTCAGAAGAAATCGTCGAGGCTGGAAGGCTTCTTCTTCGGGGCGGCCGCGGCCGCTTTAGGTCCCGCCTTGGGCCTGTCCGCCTGTCCGGTCCCGAATTCGGCATTGAACAGCGTGGCCTGTTGGCTCCCCAGCATCAGGTCGCGTTCCGACCATCCGAAAACCTCGGTTATCCTCGACGCTGTCTGTGCCAGGCGCTCGGCGTAGTAGCGGTAGTCCGGCACATGCTCGAACTCCTTCCCGCTGACGAACGGTTCGACCTGCTGAGGCACGGCCTTGCCGTCGGTGACGATCCATGATACCTTCATCCCCGGTATGAACTCGTAACCCAGCGACATAAGTTTCCTCGCCGCCTGCACGTTCGTCATGCTGTCGGGATTCGCATAGGAGTTGACCCCCTTGCAGGTCCTGGAGATGACAAGGTCTTCTGCCGGTACCTTGCCCGCCATGGTGTCTTGGACGGTCTTCCTGACCAAAGCGACCGCGTCTTCGTTATTCTCGTCAAGTATCTTTTCGAAGAGTCTCTCCAGCAGGTCGCTCTGAAGGTTGAACGAGTCTGAACGGCGGATTTCGTAGCCGCGGACCAGCAGCTCATCCTTCTTTTCCGGCCAAACGACCCTCCCCACGTACCTCTTCTTCTTTCCATGGGTGAACAGCGGTTCCATGAGCTTTTCGAACTCCAGGGTCCCGCCCTCCCTCGAGAACCTCTCCGAAAGGGACTTACCGAACTTTACGGAGCCTTCGAGGTCGCCGTACGGCGACTGGACGAAGACGGAGTCCGTGTCCGAATAGATCACTTCGATCTTCTCCGAGCCCAGCTCTGCGATTATGCCTTTGACGTTGCCTCTGGCGAAGGAGGTTATCGCAGATCCGATGTTCTTGTTCGTGAATCTGTAGAAAGAGGATGCGAAAACCCCGTAGAAAGTGTTCATCAGGATCTTGACCGCGGACTGAAGGCCGTCCAGATAGTGGTATTCGACCTGATCTTTCGTGATCTTCATCGAGGCCTTGATGCTGTCCCTGTACCTCATAAGGTCGGACAATATGGTGGGCAGCAACCCCTCCCTGCGTTCTTTGGAAATGAATCTGGCGCCCGAAGGGCTCACTATCTCGCCGTCTTCGGAAAGGGTCGTGAAGCAGATGTTCTTCGCGATTATCAGGGACGGATACATGGATTTGAAGTCGAGCACCACCACCCAGTGGTACAGGCCCGGCTTCATAGTGTGCACATATCCTCCCTCTATCTGGTCGTCGTCCGTCCTCCTGCCGCCCATCATAGGCACGGCCACCTTATGGCGGTCTGCGGCACGTATCAGCAGAGAATCCGCAAGCTGTGACGAACCGGACGTCAGCACGTCTTCCGCCGGAAGCCTCGACACTGCGGCCAGGTCCATGCCTCTCCTTATTGTTCCGACAGCGTTCAAAATGCGAAGTGCCAGGTCCGCATCTTTAGTGCAGTACTCCAGCACCTTGGCGCGATTGTTCTCCCATTCCGAGTCCATATGCGCCGGGTTAACGTCCATCTTGCCCTCGCCGAGGAGAAGCATCGATACCGCGTTAAGGGTCTCCTGCTTGGGCCTAATCTCTCTCTTGGCCGCCCACCAGGCGTCGACCACGAGCCTCCCCTTGACACGCCAGAACCTGTCGCTTACCACCCTAGGCTGACCGCCGTCGCGCCCCCAGGGCATGGCGTTCTCCATCTTGTTGATCTCTGCTCTTTCCCGTATCTTCTTGATATCGTAGTTGTCGATGTTGTATCCCGTGAGGATGTCCGGGTCTTCTTTTCGGATAAGTTCCGCGAACTTACCGATTATCTCCTTTTCGGACCCGGTTATGGGTTCGCAATCGCGCTTCTCGTCCCCCTCGGACACGACCGCGCATATGCAATAGATGAAATCGTGCTCCACGCTGTTCTCCAGGTCGAAGGACATTATCTTCAGGGGAGGTGTGAACGGGTCCAGTTCCTCGTAGGACTCCAGGTCCACCACCAGTTCTGTGACGTAAGGTCCGGCCCTCTCCTTCCCGGAAATCCTGATGCAGGCGCCCATGTCCATGTCGTAGATGTATCTGTGATGGAAGGGGATGTCCGCCGCAAGCACTTTGAAACCGCCGTTGACCGCGTCGCTGCGGTACTCGGGTACCTTCCAGGGATATTTTATCGTGACCTTCAGCACATCCTGGAACTCTCCCCGGAACAGGAGGCTGTCGTGTTCGGTCCTGATGACCCCCGGGTCCTTCTTAAGCTTCTCTTCCATCGCGGGATCGGGCCTCACAATGAAATAATAGGGGCGGAAACCGTGTGCCAGGACGGTTATCGACTTCCCCTCGCGGGTCTTGCCGAACAGCTCGACCAATATATCATCCCCGCTCTGGGTGTACGAGGCGGTCAGAAGTCTTACGTCCCAGTTCCCCATGGCATCACCTGTTGGCAACGATCCTCAGCACATCCCCGTCCTGAAGGACGTAGTCCGCTCCGACGGTGCGCTTGGTCTTCGCATTCACGGCCCTTATGAACTTATCCCCAAGGTCCGAGTGCACCTTGTAAGCCAGGTCCTTGGCTGTCGAGCCACGGGGCATCAGGAACGCGTCGGGGAGGACCCTTCCGAAGTGGTCGGTGTACTTGTTCTCGTCCTCGACCGGATATACGGTTATGAGGTCCAGCATCCTGAAGGTGGCCTCTTCCAGACAGGTCTGGACCCCGGTGCCCCCGAAATGCTCCAGTTTCTCGTTCATGTATCCGAGGGCTTTCTTCTGTGCCTCGTTGACCTTGGCCCCCTCTTTGATCCTGAAAGAGCCGTCCCCCGGGACATACTCCACGATGTTCGCGGCAGCCGCCTTCTTGAGAGCGAGTTCCGTCTCCGCCATCGTGGGAGTGCAGTGCTCCGTGAACGTTCTGACCTTTTCGACGTTGCCGTCGGAGGCGATGTCGGCCTTGTTCATGGCCACCATCATCGGGCGGCTGTTCTCCCGTATCTTCGCGCAGAGTGAAAGAAGGATGTCGTCGTCCCAGAGCAGGGGATCTTCGGGAAGTCCCACGGCCCTCACCGCATCCTTGATGTGAACTTCGCCGACCTTGAGGCCCGCCAGCCTCTCGCCCAGTATCACTTCCGGTTTGGTGCCCTGCATCTTCGCTTGCCTGGCTATCCTTCCGAAGCCGTTCTTGATTATCTCCAGCATCCAACGGTCTATCTCCTTCTGCAGGAAGGTGATGTCTTCGATCGGGTCGTGGGACCCGGGCTCCAGGGGATTGCCCTCTATGTCGGTCGATCCGCTTACGTCTATGACATTGATGAGCGCGTCCGCCTGCCTGAGGTCATCGAGGAACCTGTTTCCCAGCCCCTTCCCGTCCCATGCGTCGGGAACCAGCCCGGCGACGTCGAGGAGTTCGACGGGTATCATCCTGGTCCCGTTCACGCAGGCGGAGTTATGCGGCGTGCAGGCGACGCCTAACTCTTTACAGGGGCACGGGGACCTGACGTGGCCGATGCCTTTGTTGGGTTCGATCGTGGTGAACGGGTAGTTGGCTATCTCTACAGGCGCCATCGTCGCCGCGCTGAAGAACGTCGATTTGCCCACATTGGGCTTCCCTACTATTCCGATAAGCATTCAATCGGCCCTGTATCGGCTAGCTAACATTTACACTTATGGCGCGCGGCGCAGCGCATATATGAGGTTGGACAGTTCGGCTATCTCCTCGGGCGACAGGACCTCTATCCTGTCGTCCATGTGAGGCAGCTCCGCGCTGCTGTCGATTATGCGTGCGTTCTTCAGCGCGGTGCCTATCTTCTTGCGGCGGTGGGTGAAGCAAGTCTCGGTTATCTTAAAAAAGAGCTTCTCGTCCTCTACTCTGAAAGGCGCAGGGCGCGAAACAAGGCTCACCACGGCAGAGTCCACCTTCGGGCGGGGGTTGAATCGGGAAGAGGGAACGGTCTCCAGCATCTTGCATGCGGACCGGTAGTAGATGCCAACGGTCAGCCGGGAGTAGTCCGATGTACCGGGCCGGGCGGTCATCCGTTCGGCGAACTCCTTCTGAACCATTATCACGGCGTTCCTGAAGTTCTTCTCCAGCAGCTTGAAGATCATGGGGGTGGACACGCTGTAGGGCAGATTGCTCACGAACACGTCGAACTGCGGCCATTCCACCTTAAGGGCGTCGCCTCTGATCAGCGAGATTTCGTCGCCGAATCTTTCCGAGACGTAGTCTGCCAGTTTTTCGTCCAGCTCGATGCAGGTGACATGGTCGCTCTCATTGACAAGTCGCTCTGTCAGCACGCCGAATCCCGGACCGACCTCCAGCACCCTATCGCCCTTGGATATCCCGGCATAGGCGACCTGCCTGTCGGCCGTAGCCTTGTCTGTCAGAAAATTCTGCCCCTTGCTTTTTTTCGGAACGAGCCCGGTCTCTCCGATGAGACGTCCGGTCTCGCTCATTTCGATACGAAGATATAGCGCTTCATGTCGCTGTCCGATATCTCTTGGACAATGCGCGAGGCTATAAGCTTGTCAGGGTTCTTCACTAGGGGGATCCTTGCGGTCAGATCTTGAAAATCCTTGAATTTGCCCTTCTCGCGCTCTTTGATGATCGCTTCCATGCTCTTCTTCCCTAGTCCGGGGAGCTCCTCGAGGAGGTGCTTGCGCATCGAGATCGGGCCCGCCTCGTTGTAGAAGCGTACGAACCGCTGGGGGTGCGCGGCCACTATGTCTGCCACCGCATATTCCATCTCCGACTGGGCGGTGTTCGTGAGGTCGTTGAATCCTACGCGTCTCTTTATGTGGTCGATCTGTGTGCGGAGGTTTCTGTTCTCTCCGACGTATACGCGGTCGCCCATTGTAATCTTGGAACCGGCCTTGGGCGTCAGTTCGAAGAGTTTGAACTCTTCTTCGCCGATGCCGTAGCATACAGGTTCTTTCTTTGAAAAGCCGCCGCCGGGCATGCCCTGCGGCAAATAATCGATGATTCGTACATACTCTTCCACGGTGATCCCCTTCCGAGTACCTGCTTACATGTATTTAGCGACTGTCGCCAATATTTTTTCAATGGCCTCAGGTTCCAGATTGACCCTCTCTTTTGAGAAGATCGCACGTAGGTCGACCGGGAATTGGGGAAGTACGTCCGCTATCTTAACAGCGGTAAATTCTGTAACAGGCGGAATCGCTTTCAGCTCCCCGACGAGCTTCGCGGCGTCTTCCGATGAGAGACGGCTCATGACCTTGGCATGCTCCATCGAAGCATTCTGAAGTGTGAGGAGTCCTCTCTTTTCTTTTTCTGCAGCCAATAGGCTGTTCACTTCTGCCAGACTAACATACCTTTCAGCCATTTTATCCACCTGTTATCTTTATCCGTTCACTGCACGTTCCTGACGAGGTGCTCGGGCCTTGCAACGACCATCTTGGTCTTGTTGCCGGATTTGACGCTTACCTCGTACGCAGCTCCCCTGGAGCCGACTACGACCCCCGTGAGGCCGTGGAACCTGGAGAACGGCATTCCCTTGTGTACGCTGGGGTCTATCACTATGTTGACCTTCTCTCCGGATTCGAAAATCTGGAGGCCCTTTGTGATAGGCGAAAGACCGCTGGCTCTGGGTTTCTTCTTGAGCACGTTGCGGGTCTTTGTCCTTGTTCCTTTGGATGCCTGCATCTCATTCACACTCTGGTTCTTTGTATTCGATCGCCAACACGTCCAACTCCTGGACGACGCAGGGGACACCGAGGGATTCCGAGAAGTTTGGCTTGCTCCTCCCCCCGTCTCCGGAAACGAACTCTTTCACGTAAGTTCCGGACTCTGTCTCGAGCGTAAGGTCGAAGACACAGTCGTCGACCGGTTCTGCCTCGACCCAGCGGATCCACCTCTTTCGGACGAGGTCGGCACGTCTGTGCTCGACACGGGTCGGAGTCCTCTGGTCGATGCGAACATCCTTGAACGCTAAGGCTACCCCAATTAGTTTCTCTTTATTAACTTTACCCTCGGATTTCACACGTGCACGATATATCTTGTCTGGGTCTGCGCCCTTGTATCTCTGCACGGCCTCGCGCTGCACGTAGTGCAGGCCCTTGAACTGTGCCAGTTCCGAGAGGTTAGCCTCCAGTGAGAGCGCTTCCAGGTCGATCTGCCTGGTCTTCGGAGCGCTTATCTCCAGTACGAAGGGCCTCCCCTCGCCCAGCATCAGGGCGTCGATGTCCTCTCTGCCCATCCCGTGGAAGAAGTGCTCGCTTCCGCCGCTCATCCTGAGCGCGATGTCCCCGATGATCTCCTGCACGGAGGTCTGGTACATCTTGCCTGTGCCCTTGCATCTCTGGCACCCCTTGCCTTTGCACATCCTGCAGGGCCACACGGTCTGGGGGATATCCCTGCTCAGCTTGTTGTATCGTCCGGCTATGAAAATCGGTTTGACGTCCAGCTCCACATCGGCGAAACGGGTGTCCACGCACGCCACTACCTGGGGGTTCGTGAACTCCACGTCCCTGCCCACCAGCGGGATGGACAGTTTTCCTATCTCTCTGTTGAGCTCGGTCTTGATAGGTTCGCTTTTCTCGAGGCCGAACTCTTCCGCGATACCCTTCTCCATGGCGGCCACGGCAGGGTCCACCTTGGACCCCACCAAGAAGTTGTCCGATTCCACGCTCTGCACGGCATCTGAAACAGCCTCCGCGAAGCGCGGCAGGAGTTCGAATATGTTGCCGCACAGGGGGCAGGTCTCGAGAGGGGGAGTGTTCCTTCCTTCGGACACCAGCGCGCCGCGGAGCATTGCCCCGCGCACGTCGTTGGTCATGCCCGTGCCCTCCTTTCCGAACATGCGTCCCAGGCAACGGTCGCAAAGCCCCAGCCTCGCGACGCCGACGGCTTTTTCGATGTTATCGGATATCCAGTCCTCCATAGGTGCACCTCAGATGTCGAACCCCATCTCGGCGATCCTCAGACGGGGCCTCTGGCTTTCAAGATAGTGGTAAACGCTGGAGTGCTCGCTGCCGTTGAGTATCATCTCCACGGCGTGCTTGGCTATCGGCAGGCTTATGGAGTTTCCTATGAGTCCCACGGTGTTGCCGTAGATTATCATCTCGCAGCGGGTAAGGTCCTCGATTATGCGGCGGGTCTTGCCGTCCTTTCCGATGAGCCTGCCCCTGATCCTGCTGAGCTGGTTCGTCCTGTCGCCTACGAACTCCTTGAGATCCACGATCTCAAGGAACTCGTCGTCCTCCATCAGACGCAGCGCCTTCTCCGGGTTGAAACCCCTTCCCACGGCCTTTATCACGTCGGCAAGCTTGAGCGGCATCAGGGCGTCCTCCGTCTTCTCCTCGTGGATGATGACCAGCCCGTCCTCCTTGATGTCGATCGGTATGCCGGACACCTCCTGCAGCATTCTCTTCGTCTCACCGGATTTCCCGATGAGGACTCCGACCCTGTCGGCCGCGACCCTTACGGTCCTCATGTATCTTCATCCTCCTCTTCTTCGCTCGATGTGTTCAGCGTTTCTTTTGTAATGATTTCGGGCTCTATGATCTCCGCGCCGCGGAATTTGAAGAACCTGTTGACATTTCTGATGTCCCTCTCCAGCAGCTCCTTGGCCCCCGGGTAGTCTATCGTCATCGCCTGGCCGCAATCTATCAGGACCGGCCCTTCGGAAGACATCAGCACGTTGTACTCGCTGAGGTCCCCGTGGACCAGGTGGGCGTCCTTCCATCCGTCGATTATGAACGACACCACCTCATCGTAAGTTTCGGTGGGGTCGTCAAGGACCACGTCCTTGAGCTGCGGCGACGGCCCGGTCTCGTCTCCAACGAACTCCTCTACCAGGCAGTTCTTCTCGTAGGCGATGGGCTCTGGGACGGGTATGCCCGCCTCGTAGTAGCGCTGAAGGTTCTTGAACTCCTTCTGTGTCCATGCGTATATCATCTTCACGCGGTTGCCGGAGACGCCCCTGAACCTAGGGTCGCCCTCGATATACCTGGAAAGTCTTTTAAATGTGGAAGTAGACGTTCTGAATATTTTAAGTGCCAGAGGGCCGCTCTCAGGATCTTCCGCATAGAAGACGTTACCTTCTTTTCCGGTGGATATGGGGTATCTCACCGCGTCGATGATCCCGGAGGTCATGAACTCGTAGAGGGTCATCAGGGTCCTCTTGTCGAAGACCTCTCCCTCGGTCTGCCTCTCGTCGCCGACCCTGTTCGTCTTCAGGTTGTCGACATGCCTCTCCATGTAGGAGTATATCTCGTCGTAAGAGGTCATGCCGTTTCAAGCCTCAGTAGATGTCGATGGTCTTGGGGATCTTGTGCCTCTTGCTGAGGTTTACGGCCTGGGTCCTTGTGTATCTGAACCTTATGTCGCATTTGTCAGGCTGAAAGTCCCAGATGGAGACTATCAGAAGGTCTCCCTCTCTGATCCACATGCGCTTCTTGATCCTTCCCGGAATGCGTCCCATCCTGGATACGCCGTCCTCGCACATGACCTTGATCTTGGAGGCCCCGAGCAGCTGGTCCGCAATTCCGAATATCTCTCCCTCTTTGATGTTGGGCAGGCGTATCCTCGATACGTCCTCCTCATCACTCTCAAGCGGTCCCTTGTCTACTACCATAGCCTTGCCATGTCCGCTGTCTTATATTAATAATTTCGTGTTCAACCCTTAGAGGGGGGCAGATCCGCCCGGTTTTTTACACAAACTATTTTAATGCTATCCAAATATGGACGCCTTACGCTCCGGTAGTGTAGCGGCCAATCATTCGGCCCTTTCGAGGCCGACACTCGGGTTCGAATCCCGACCGGAGCACCATTCATCCCAACGTCCCGGCGGTCCGGTCAGTACTTCTCCGCCGCCCTTGACCTGAATCCCAGCATCTTTCTGCGGTACGCCGCGCTCTTTTTCGATATCTCGTCCACGTTCTTCCTGTCAATGGCGTAGACTTCGGGAAGCTTCTTCGGGTTGGCGGCGAGCATTGCGTCCATCAGGTAGCGGTCGGGGAAGTCTAGTTCCTTCAGCGATCTCCTGTCCCAGGAGCCGGCAAGCTCCAGCACGGCCTCGATGCCCTCGTTGTAGAAGGCCTGCAGAATAACTGCGGCGACCGTGCAGTCGTTGGACAGAACGGCCACGTTGCTTCCCCTTACCGCGAAATCCTCTCCGTTGAAAGAAAGTGCCAGACCTCCGCTCTCGTTTACCAGTTCCATAGCCTGGTAGTCCGAGGTGTCGCTGCCTATGTACGCCGTCCCGTCCAGGTCCACGGAGGTCTTGCGCCTTATCTCCAGCAGGGTGTACGCTTTCTCGTTCGAACCGATGGAGGTCATCGAACGCATGATCGATCCGGAGGACTGCATGGGCACCATGTCCGCCGCTACCTGGTCCAGTCTTCTCAGTATCTTCACGTCCTCCGCGGCCAGCTCCATGGGGACGTTCAGTTTGTATTCCGTCTTGGGGATCCTCAGAGCGGTGATGTCCGCCGCGGCCTCCCTCAGGGACCTGCCCTCCTGCCTTGTCATCTCGTGGCCGTCGAGGCTGAGCTCGGTATAGCTGATGTTGCCCATCGGGATGTCGAGCCCCCCGCAGATGTTCATGACGTCGTGCTCGTAAAGGCTTGTGGTGATGAACGTGGGCATGACGTTCAGAGCGTATCTCATGACCTGCCCGGAACCGGGCATGAGGTCAAGGGAGTCGGCACTGGCGTTGTGTATCTGGATGTCCGTCGCCCCGAACGCCTTCAGGAACGGCGCGATCATCTTCATGGTGTTACCGGAGCGGCTGTCGTCGCGGTTGAGGACATAGGCGCAGAGAGAATCGTACCTAGATATCACATCGTAGAAGTGGCCGCCGTTCCTGATGAAACGTTCGCAGATGTCCCTGGTACCGTTGTTCCTGGTGAGGAATCCCCAGCAGCTGCAGACGAACTGTTTGTCGTTTATGAACCCGAGATCGTCCAGCGTATCAAATTCACCCATCAGATCATCTCAGCGAGGAATCCACTTCCTTTGTAAGGTCGTACGGCCGCTCGAGTTTGGACCCTCCGGAGTACAGGGTCTTGCCCTTTATTGAGACCTTACCTTCGGCGAAGGCTTTTATGGTCGAAACGATCAGCGGAAGTTCGCGTCTGGCACCCTCTTCCCTGATCTTTTTGAAGAGGGGCTCCTCCGCGCCCTCGTCAGCCTTTATCTCCTCCGGGGTCCTCCCCTTCAGCTTTTTAGTGTACTTGTCCCATAGTTCGTCGTAACCATGCCCTCTTATGGGGAAGCTGCAGTACGTCACCGGCGCCCCGCGGTCCCATTCCTCGGTGCACAGGTGCATCATGGCGCCCTGCCCCGCCGCCTTCTGGGATATCAGCTCCCATATCACGTCCTCCCATGTCCCCTTGGGGCCATCCGGCAGCGCGGGATGGAGGTTCAGCAGGTCGTAGGCCTTGCAGGTCTCGTCGTCCACCCAGAGCATATATCCTGCGAGGATTCCCAGGTCGAATTCGAAGGGTCGGGTCTTTTCCCTCAGGGACTTACCGTATTCCGCCCTCCACTTGTCCTCGTTATCCCTTCTCAGTTCGGGTTTGAATTTCTTCCAAGAGCTCAGAATAAGAGGGATCCCGTATCCTCGGACCATATCGAAGAACATCTGCCTCTGGTCCTTTCGGGGGTTGTTGTCCTCCGTATTGTCCCAATTGCAGAAAACAAAGGCTATCTCTATGTCGAGCTTTCCTTTCGCCCTCTCGTCCATTACGGCCTTGAGGAGATTCCTGGAGCCCGGGCCCCTCCCGGTTGAGAACCAGCCTATTCTTAGCATCGGCTTCCTAACCCTCATCAGTGTATTTTATTATATGTCGAACAGAACCGTGACGCAAGGCGTCCCGGCATCCACGGAGAGCATATGGTACGTCACAGCCTTAACCTCGGTCCTGGCCTTGTGCCTCGTCAGGTCCAGGGCCTCGCCCTCCGCGTCGCATATGACCCTGTTG
Organism: Methanomassiliicoccaceae archaeon UBA421; assembly: GCA_002498365.1. Taxonomy (GTDB): domain Archaea; phylum Thermoplasmatota; class Thermoplasmata; order Methanomassiliicoccales; family Methanomethylophilaceae; genus VadinCA11. The sequence goes on from DAHB01000005.1 coordinate 437,962, forward strand.
CCTTCGAATCTCACATCGAACCTGCAGAGGAATATCCGTTCGGTGTCCTCTATGAACAACAGTTCGGAAAGGAAGTTATAGAGCCTCTGCTCCGGATCGCCGCCGTCCGTCTCCGTGTGCACGCTCTTACACGGGACCACGTCTCTGAGGTCGAGGGTCTGGTCGAACAAAGCGTAAGCGGCGTTGGCGAAGCACTCTTCCAGCGTGGTACCGGTGCACCTAACGAACGCGTCGGCGGTATGTTCCAGTCTCTCGTAGGAATGCATGCGGGGCGATGAGCGTCCGTATAAAAGGAATCATCGGACGGTCATATGTCCGGACCTGTTTTCGATATTCGTAAAATTAATTCTGAATACGTAAAAAAAGCGCTAATGATATCCGACATACGGAGATATTTGCGGTTATCTGCGTAAGTTCTTAATATGTCCGTTTATTTGCTGGGGTCATGCGTATCACAATAATCGGCTGCGGTTTCATCGGGTCTTATCTTGCGAGGACCGCAGACAGCATGAGCGAGGTCAAGCGCATCTACCTGTACGATACGGACCGCCAGGCCGCCGAGCGTGTTGCATCCACAACCAAGAAGGGAATAGTAACGGAATCAGTCGAAGAAGAGCTGTACCACTGCGACTTGGTCATAGAGGCCGCGTCCCAGGCGGCCGCCAAGCACTTCGCGCCCATCGTCGTGGAGAGAGGGGTGAGCATGATGCTCATGTCCGTAGGCGCGCTGGTGGACGACGACTTCAGGAACTCGGTGTTCCAGAAGGCTTCCAAGACCGAATCATGCATCTACATCCCGTCCGGGGCCGTCTGCGGCGTGGACGGGCTCAGGGCCGCCAGGGAGTCGGACGTGGAATACGTGGAACTGATAACCACCAAGGCACCCAAGAGCCTGGAGGACATCCCGTACGTTCTGGACAAGGGCATCGTCGTCGACGACCTGAAGGAGAGGACGGTCATCTACACCGGCACTGCCAGGGAGGCGGTCAAGCTCTTCCCCAAGAACATCAACGTAGCCGCGACGGTTAGCCTGTTCGGGATAGGTTTTGATAAGACCAAGGTGACCATTGTCGCCGATCCCGATACCACCAGCAACTCCCACGAGCTAAGGTACAGAGGAGTCTTCGGCGAGACCGTGTGCCACACCTATAACGTACCGTCCCCGGAGAATCCGAGGACCTCCCACCTCGCCGCCCTTTCGGCCGCCCACGCGCTGAGGAGCCTGGTCAAGAACGTCTGGATAGCGCTCTGAAAACATATTCATAAAGCCACCCCGATACAGGTGGCATGTTCTCTTCCAGGGCCAAAAGGCTCACGGACAATGCGCCCGACGTCGATGCCATAGTGATAATCAACGGCCAGGAGCCATTCTTGGATTCTACATTCTGGTATCTGACGGGGCAGCGCGCCGGCACTTTCGAGGGAGGCATCGCGGTGGCGAGGGACGGGAAGCTGGACGTTATAGTCAGCTCACTGGAGGCGGAAGGTGCGAAGGAAGGAATAGGCGAGGTCCACGAGTACGCCGACCGCGAGGACAGGAACAATACCCTCAAAGATATTCTGAAAGGATGCGTCAACGTCGGTTTCAACATAAACAGCGCACCCTACTCAGGTGTGGAATATGTCAGAAAGCTCGCCGAAGTGAAGGTGGTCGACGCCACGAAGAGCATCAACGACACGATATCGGTCAAGGACGAAAAAGAGCTGGAGGCGATACGCAGGGCATGCGGGATATCTTCCAAGGTGGCGGAGGAGATACCGGGGATGCTGAGGTCCGGCGTGACCGAGAAGGAGGTCGCGGCGGAGATGGACACCAGGATGAGGGAGCTGGGCGGCGGCGGTAACGCCTTCGACACCATAGCGGCCTTCGGCGGTAACGCCTCCAAGCCCCATCACGCCCCCACCGACAGGAAGCTCGGCAAAGGGGACGTGGCACTTTTCGATTTCGGAACGAAGTACGACAGATACTGCTCGGACATGACCCGCACGGTCTTCTTCGGAGAGCCGAAGGACGTCCTGAAAAGGGCATACATCACGGTAAAGGAGGCCCAGGAGGCGGGTTTTCAATGCTACCGCGACGGTGCCCCGGCATCGGAGGCGGACATCGAGGCGAGGAAGATCATAGATGCGGGAGAGTTCAAAGGCAGGATGATCCACACCTTCGGCCACGGAATAGGGATGGACGTGCACGAGGCCATATCGATCTACAGCAGATCGGAGCAGGTACTGCGCTCGGGCAACGTGGTGTCCGCAGAGCCGGGCATATATCTCCCCGGCTTAGGCGGGATACGCATAGAGGATACATGTCTCGTCAGGGTCGGCGGCGCCGAGAGGCTCACGTCCTTCGACCGCGAACTTACGATAGTCTGATCAGAACGCATATTCAAGCAGTATGCGCCGCCTGTCGCCTGAATCCCCGATGCCTTCGCAGTCGTCGATGTGCCCTATCTTAATGACCGGGAACGGGGAGACGGGCCGCCCGTCCTCGCCGCTGAGGGGCGTCGGGCCGAAGAAGATGCACAGCGCCCCGGGGGCCGGCCACCAGGCGATGTCGCCTTTTTCGAGGATGGTGACGCGCTCGGCCCCGGCGTTCCTGGCATCGACGGGCATCTCGAAGTAGATCTCGCCGCCCATCATGTTGATGTCGGCCTTAAAAGGTAAAGAAAGCCAGATGGCGTTCGAGACATCGGAGTCGTCCAGCTCGGCGAAGTAATCGCCGCTCGTCGTGACAATCTTCATTCTGCTCAAAGCGCCACCCGGCCGTCGGTTCAGTTCTTTTTCTTCTTTTCGAAGAGCTTCCTGATCTCCCTGCCCGTGACCTCGATCTGGAGGTCCTTCTCCTTCTCCTCCATTGCCTTCAGGCCCTTCAGGTCGTTGGCCCATTCGGAGGTCCAGTCGGCTTTGAATTTTCCGGATTCGATGTCGTCCAGAATCTTCTTCATGCCCTTCTCGGACTCTTCGGTGATCACCAGGTCCCTCCTGGTAAGGCCTCCGTACTCGGCAGTGTTGGAAACGACGTGCCACATCTTCTCGAAACCGCCCTCGTTTATGAGGTCGACGATGAGCTTCGCCTCATGGCATACTTCGAAGTAGGCCATTTCGGGAGGGTATCCTCCCTCGACCAGGGTCTTGAATCCCGACTTTATGAGGCCGGTGGTCCCTCCGCACAGCACGGCCTGCTCTCCGAACAGGTCTGTGAGCGTCTCGTTGTCGAAAGTGGTCTCGAAGACGCCGGCGCGGGTGGCTCCGAGCCCCTTTGCAAGTGCAAGGGCGATCTTCTTGGCGTTGCCGGTATAGTCCTGGTGGACGCAAACGAGGGCCGGAACTCCGAATCCCTCGACGAACACATCCCTTTCTTTGTCCCCGGGGGCCTTGGGAGCCATCATTATGACGTCGATGTTTTTCGGAGGAACGATGGTCTTGTAGGTCACAGCGAAACCGTGGGCGAACTCAAGTGCGCAGCCCTCCCTGATGTTGGGCTCGACGAATTCTTTGTATACCTTTGGCTGGACCTCGTCGGGCAGAAGCATCATGATGACGTCCGCGGTCTTGGCGGCCTCGGCGAAATCTACGACCTTGAAGCCGTCCTCTTTCGCTTTGTTCCATGATCTTCCGTCTTTCCTGAGCCCGATCACTACGTTGAGGCCGGAGTCCCTGAAGCACAGGGCCTGCGCTCTCCCCTGGGATCCGTAGCCCATGACGGCGACCGTTTTTCCTTTAAGGACATCTATGTCCACATCTGCATCGTGGTAAATCTTCATTATATCCACCTGTTTAGAGGTCCAACTGCTTTATAGACTAAAAGGTATCGTTCCCGCTCCGACATATAGGTCAGTTCAGTACTGGCAGCGTCCTTTGACCAGGGCCTGATTCGGATTGGCAGGCAGCATGGGCAACACGTCCTCCTCGGGATCGATGTGGATGTCCAGCAGGCACGTCTCGCCGCTGTCTATTGCGGTCTTCAGGGCGTCGGCTATCTCTCCCGGCTTCTCGACCAGCATTCCTCTGGCCCCGTAGGCCTCGGCTATCTTGGAGAAGTCCGGGTCGGCGCCAAGCTCGGTCTCGCTGTACCTCTTGTTCCAGAACAGCTTCTGCCACTGTTTGACCATTCCCAGCCATCCGTTGTTCAGCAGGACTATGACGACCGGCAGGTCCTCGGCCACCGAGGTGGCCAGCTCCTGTTGGACCATCTGGAATCCTCCGTCCCCTGTTATGGTCAGGACGGTGCTGTCGGGCTTGGCGGCCTTCGCCCCTATGGCGGAGGGGAGCCCGAAACCCATCGTGCCGAAGCTTCCCGAGGAGAGGAGCTGTCTGGGCCTGTGGACGTGCAGATGGTGCATGGCCCACATTTGGTTCTGTCCCACGTCGGTGGTGACTATCATGTCGTCGTCCTTGTCGATCAGCCTGTTGATCTCGTATATGACCTTCTGAGGGACGATCGGTGTAAGGTCTATGTCGATCTTGCACCTGCAACGCCTCCTGTACTCCGCATAGGTGCTGTTCCAGTCGGCATGGGTATCCCTGTATCCGGAGAGCCCGTCGATGAGCGCCGCGGTACCCTTCTTAGCATCGCAGAGAAGGTTGACGTCGTTGTTCTTGTGCTTGTCGAACTCCGTCGCGTCTATGTCTATCTGGACGACCCTGCATGCGCCGTCGAACCTGGTGTGGGGGCTGAACGTCCTGTCCGAGAACTTCGTGCCTATGGCTATTACCAGGTCGGCGTTGCGGAAAGTATCGAGGGCGCACATCTTGCCGTGCATCCCCAAGGGGCCCAGGCTGAGCGGGTGCTCGGTGGACATGGCGCCCAATCCCATGAGCGTGAAGACCGCCGGCGCGCCGATGAGCTCTGCGAGCCTCGTAACTTCCTCGGACGCGTTCGCGCTTATCGTTCCGCCGCCGATCAGCAGGACGGGCCTCTGCGCTTCCTTGATCCATTGGACCGCGGTGCCCAGTTCGGACATGTCCTCCCTGGGCTCCTTGATCCCGTACGAGATGCCCAGGAGGCTCTCGTCGATCTCCGAGTTCATCTGGTCTGAGGGGAGGTCGATGTGGACAGGCCCCGGTCGCCCGGTCTGGCACATCTTCCATGCCTCGTCCACCGCATGGGGCAGCCTGTTGACGTCTAGGACCCTGAAGTTGTGCTTCGTTATAGGCATGAGGAGGCTGTACGCGTCCACTTCCTGGAAAGCGCCGAGCCCCAGGGACCCGGTTCCGACCTGTCCGGTAAGTGCCAGCATGGGAGTTGAGTCCGCATACGCCGTGCCTATGCCGGTGATCATGTTGGTGGCACCGGGCCCGCTGGTGGCCATGCAGACGCCCGGCCTCCCGCTGGCCCTGGCATATCCGTCTGCCATGTGGGCGGCGCACTGCTCGTGGCGTACTAGGACATGGTTTATCGATGAGTTCATTATCTCGTCGTAGATCGAGATTACGCTTCCGCCCGGATATCCGAACATGGTCTCGACACCTCTGTCCTCCAGCATTTGGAGCAATGCTCTGTTTCCTTTCATGGTTGGTCTCCGGCGACGTATCGCGCTTGTTTTTTATAATTCTATTTGGAAAAGCGCGCCGAAACGCGCCAGCGGAAGAAGTTTATGTATACGGGGGCCATATGCCCACGCAGGTGTTTCATGGCTGTAATAAAGGTCGGTATCAACGGATTCGGAACCATAGGGAAAAGGGTCGCCTCCGCAGTGAGCGCACAGGATGACATGGAAGTCGTCGGTGTGACGAAGACCCGCCCGTCCTTCGAGTCGGAGGTCGCAAGGTACAGGGGATTCGACCTGTACGCGCCTCAGAAAAGCGTCGAACTGTTCGACAAAGCGAACGTGCCGGTCGGGGGGACCGTCGAAGACCTCTGCGGCAAGGTAGACATCATGGTCGACTGCACGCCCGGAAACGTAGGGCAGGAATACAAGGCGATGTACGCCAAAGCAGGCATAAAGGCGATATTCCAGGGAGGGGAGGACCACAGCCTGACGGGGATATCCTTCAACTCCACCGCCAACTACAAGGAGTCCTGGGGCGCCCAGTTCTCCCGTGTCGTTTCTTGCAACACCACGGGGCTGCTGAGGACGCTCTACCCCATAGACCGCGAGTTCGGTATCGAGAAGGCGTACGTAACGTTGGTCAGAAGGGCCGCGGACCCCGGTGACAGCAAGAACGGGCCGATCAACGGGCTGGAGCCCACCGTCAAGCTGCCGACCCACCACGGGCCGGACGTCCAGAGCATCATGCCATGGGTCAACATCAACACCATGGCGATAAAGGCCTCCACTACGTTGATGCACATGCACACGGTCACGCTGGAGCTGAAGAACTCCGCTTCCACCGAGGCCGCGGTCGAAGCGATAAGGAACTCCTCGCGCGTCAGGATGGTGGACGCGGCGTCCGGCATCAGGTCCACGGCGGAGGTCATGGAGCTGTCGAGGGACCTGGCCAGGGACAGGTCCGACATGTACGAGATCGTGGTATGGGAGGACGGCGTGAAGGCCGCCGGCAACACGCTGTACTATTATCAGGCGGTGCACCAGGAATCGGACGTGGTACCGGAGAACGTGGACTGCATAAGGTCCATGTGCAAGGTCTGCGATGCGGCGGACTCGGTCAAGATGACCAATCAGGCACTCGGTATCGCGTACAAGTGCTGAGGTGATCCGACGCGCGACTTCTACACGCTGGGGGATTTCAACTTCAAGGACAAGACCGTCCTGCTGAGGGTCGACGTGAACTGTCCTCTCGACAAGGACACCCTGAAGATACTCAACGACTCGAGGATCAGGAGGATAGTCCCCACCGTGAGGGAGCTTATGGGCAAGAAGGCCAAACTGGTCATCATCGCCCATCAGGGCAGGAAGGGCAAATGGGATTATACCTCGCTCGAGCAGCACGCCGAGCGGCTCTCCAAGAACCTGAACGCCCCCGTGAAGTACGTGGACGACGTCATGGGCGACTCCGCTAAGAAGGCAATAAAGGCCCTCAGGCCCGGAGAGGCCCTGATGCTTGGCAACGTGAGGGGGATCGATTCCGAGTCCGTCGAGGCGGGCATCGAGCAACATGCAGATTCCGACCTCGTCAGGGCCCTGGCGCCCTTTTTCGACTACTATGTGTGCGATGCCTTCGGCGCCGCCCATCGCTCCCAATGCTCCCTCGTGGGATTCGAGGCCAGGCTTCCGTCGGCATCGGGCAGGCTGATGATGAAGGAGATATTCGCTCTCAGGGCGATATTCGACGAGCCCCGCCGTCCGTCCGTCTTCATTCTCGGAGGGGCCAAGTTCGGAGACATATCGGTAATGATCGAGCACGTCCTGGGCACAGACACGGCGGACACGGTCATACTCACAGGGCTCGCCGGCAATGCGTTCCTTTACGCCAGAGGGGTCGACATAGGAGAGGCCAGCCTAGCCATCCTTAGAGAGGAGCTCACACCCGGGAACATATCGGCCGCAGTGGAGGTCATGAACAAGTACGGTCAGAGGATCCTTCTGCCCGTGGACGTCGCCGTGGAGCGGGACGGCAGGAGGACATGCATAAACATCGGCGACCTCCCCAGTGCGGAGCCCGCTTTGGACATAGGAGACGAGAGCGCCGAGAAGTTCAGGAAGGTGATACTGTCGTCCAGGACATCATTCATGTCCGGACCTGCGGGCATGATAGAAAAAGACGATTTCGCCATCGGCACCCACGTGCTCATGAAGGCGATGGTCGACAGCAAAGGTCAGTCGGTGATCGGCGGCGGCCACACCGGAGGGGCGGCCGACAAGTTCGACCTTTCGGACAGCTTCTCTTACACCAGCACCGGAGGGGGGGCCCTGGAATCTTTCCTCATGGGGCAGCCCCTGCCGGTGGTGGAGGCCCTGAAATACTCCAGGGCGAAGTTCTCTTCCGAGTGATCAGAGGACCTTCTCTATCCTGTCGAAGGCCTCTTTTATGCGGTCGAGGGACTGGGTGACGGCGACCCTGGCGTAATTGCCGACGGATCTGCCGAAGCCCGACCCAGGGGTCACGACGACCCCGCACTCGATCAGCTTCTCGGTGAATTTCATCGAGGGCATGCCGCAGTCGAACCATACGTAGAACGTCCCTTTGGGCATCCTGACGTCGAACCCGAGCCTCCTGAAACCGTCCACGATGGCTCTGCGCCTCTCGGCGTAGATCTTCATGTTGTCCTCTACGGCCTTGGGCGCCGATCCATCCTCCCCATACATGCCCAGAGCCTTTATCCCGCCCTTCTGGACGAAGATGGGCGCGCCCGAATCTATCTGACCTTTGCACTTTTTCAGCCCGGCTACGAGGTCGGGGTTACCGACAGCGTATCCCAGCCTGTAACCGGTCATGTTGAAGGTCTTCGAGAAAGAGCCGAACTCGATCGCATCGTCGGTGGCCTGGAGTATCGAAGGCGCCCTGTATCCGTCGTAGCACATCTCGCTGTACGCGTTGTCGTATGCCAGTATGGTCCCTTTCTCGGAGCACCATTCCGCCACGCCCCTCAGGTAATTCAGGTCGCAGGTGGCCCCCGTGGGGTTGTTCGGGTAGTTGAGGTACATCATCCTCGCGCCGTCGGGACAGTCGTCGACATCCAACAGCCAGTCCTTATCCGGTCTGAGGGCAACGTCCGCGCATTCGGCTTCGTTGAAGAGCGTGGAGGCGCCCGAATAGACGGGGTATCCCGGGCTGGGCGCTATTATGGTCTCTCCGGCGTTCACGAACGCTTGGGAGATGTTGAATATGGCCTCCTTGGAACCGAGGGTCACGCATACCTGCGTCTTGGGGTCCACGTCCACGTTGTACCTGCGCTTGTACCATTCGGCTATCGCCGTGCGCAGGTCCTTCTCGCCCTGGGAGGAGGAGTACTTCTGGTTCTTATTGACGGGAAGGGCATCTTGAACGGCTTTGACTATCGGCTCGGGCGTCGGAAGGTCGGGGTCTCCGATCCCGAAATCTATTATGTCCATCCCCTCTTCCCTCTTCTTCGCCGTCAGCTCCTCCAGCCTGACAAATAGGTAGGGCGGGAGTTTCTGAAGTCTTTCTGCCTGTTCGTAATTCCTCATATCGTCATCTCTCCTTTGAAAACAAACTCGGCCGGACCTTCCATTATCACGCAGTCCATGTCCCTGGCGACGGTGATCTTGAGCCATCCGCCCGGCAGACGGACGTCCACGGGGGAATCGAAGGGCACGAGGCCGATTAGCGCGGCCGCCACGGTCGAAGCGCAGGCGCCGGTCCCGCATGCCAGGGTCCAGGCCGCCCCGCGCTCGTAGACTCGGACGTGGATCTTGCCCTCTTTCATGCTGCAGAACTCGACGTTGGTCCTTTTAGGGAAGAACTCGTTCTTCTCCAGTTCGGGGCCCAGCCTGTTGATCGTTTCTTCGGGCAGCTCGGTGAAGGTCACAAAGTGCGGGTTCCCCATGGATACCGCGGTGCCCCTGATCCTCAGGCTCCCTATCATGAACGGCTCGTCGATGAACCGTCCGTCGTAGTTGATGGGGATGGACCTGCCGTTGAGTATGGGCGCTCCCATGTCTATGGCGACGGTGGACACCTTGCCGTCCTCTCCCAGCGAGACCTGGGCCTCCTTGTCGCCCGCCATAGTGTGGATGCTGAACATCTGGCTTTTTACGAGGCCGCTGTCGAAGGCGTACTTCGCTACGCACCTGATGCCGTTGCCGCACATCTCCGCCTCCGTGCCGTCGGCGTTGATTATCCGCATCGTTATGTCGGTGTCCTCTCCCGGAAGCACGTACAGGACGCCGTCGGCACCGATGCCGAAGTTGCGCCTGCAAACATCCCTGCACCACTCCCTGTCTATCTCGACGTCTCCGCCGGTGCCGTCGACCAGCACGAAGTCGTTGCCCAGGCCGTGATACTTCCAGAAGATCATCTTAAGAGCCTCGCAGGTATCTTTTGGAGCCTCCACAGGTCCTCGACCGTTTCAGCTTCGCGGATGAGCTCTGCTTTTCCGTTATTCACGAGCACCTCTCTGCAGAGCGGTCTCGAATTGTAATTGCTGGACATCGAGAACCCGTAGGCTCCCGCGTCATATACTGCCAGGACGTCGCCTTCCTGCGGGTCGGGAAGCACGCGCTCGTGAGCCAGGTAGTCTCCGGATTCGCATATCGGTCCGACCACGTCGTATTTGGCGGTGCATGCCCTTCCGAACTTGTCTGCTATTACGATGTGGTGGTACGAGTCGTACATGGCCGGACGGACCAGCGTGTTCATGCCCGCGTCCACTCCCACATACTTCTTCGTACCCAGGTCCTTCACGTCTACGCACTTGGTCAGGAGAAGCGTCGTGTCGGCGACGATGTACCTTCCGGGCTCCAATATTATCGTCTTCACGTCAGTCTCCATCTTGATCATGTCGGTGACCTCGACGGCCATCTCTTCCAGGTTCATCGGGTCATCGTTCATCTTATACGGAACTCCGATGCCTCCTCCGATATCGATGAACTCCAGGTCGATGCCTATCTCGCTGAGCGAGTTCGTGATGTTGGCCAGCACCTCCGCCTCGTCGACGAAGGGCTCGATGGCCTGTCCGCCGGACCCTATGTGTGCATGTATCCCGCGGATATCGAAGCCCAGGTCCTTGGCGCGTGAATACACGTTTATCGCCCTATCGGCCGGGATGCCGAACTTGGTCCCCTTCTTGCCGGTGATGACCTTGTCGCTGTGGCCCGATCCCACGTCGGGGTTGATCCTCACAGATATCTGTGCCCCGGGACGGATGAGGGCCAGCCTTTCCAGCTCGGACTCCGAATCGATGTTGATCATCACGCCCAGGTGGGAAACGGCCTCGAGCTCCTCGTCGCTGACGTTGACACCGGTGTACATTATGCGGTCGGCGGTGAAGCCCGCCCTCAGGCAGGTTAGCACCTCTCCGATGGAGACGGCGTCTATCCCGGACCCCTCCTGCTCCAGTATCCTCAGCACCGCGAGGTTGCTGTTCGCTTTGCATGCGTAGTGGATGCGCGTGTCCATCTCTTTGGAGAAAGCTCCGTAGACATCCCTGTAGTTCTTCCTGAGCCTCTGCTCGTCAGTCACGTAAACGGGAGTGCCGAACTCCCTTGCGATGTCTGAAACATACATCCCGGCGAACAGCATCCTGCCGCCGTCAGATTCATAGTCTTCCATTTTTACCCCTCACGAACTTGGCGTGGAGCGCCCTGACGGTGCTGACGACCGTCTCCATGGGCACCACGAAGTTCAGGGACGAGTCGGAGGCCCCTTCGGAGATCATCTCCACGTTGGTGCCTACTTCCTTCACGGCGCCGAATATGTCCCCCGAGACCCCGCACTTGTCCAACAGGTCGTCGCCTACGCAACAGACAAGCGCCACGTCGCTCTTAACGTTTATCTTCTCGATATCCGTCTCGACAAGGGAGTTCAGCTGATTGAGGGTGTGCTGCACGTCATTGTTGTGCAGCAGGAACGCCACCGTCGAAAGGGAGGTGGATATGGAGTAGATTATCACGTTCTTCTCGGCTATCTTCTCTATTATCCTGGCCACCATGGCGGGGCGGTAGGCTATCTCCGCGGAGCTTATCGTGATTATCGAAAGGTCCGTCTTGGCGGCCACGCTCATGAGCAGACCGTTCTTCGGCCCTCTGAGGTGGTGGATCAGCGTACCGGGGCATTCGGGCTTGAAGGTGTTCTTCACCCTGACGGGTATGTGCCTCTGCCTGGCGGGCTCGATGGTCCGGGGGTGCAGCACCTTTGCTCCGAAGTACGCCAGCTCGGCGGCCTCCCCATAGTTCATCTCGTCGATGCGTATGGTGTCCGGGACGATCCTGGGGTCCGCCGACATGAATCCGTCCACATCGGTCCAAATCTGCAGCTCGTCGGCCGAGAGGGCGTTGGCAACCACCGCGCCCGAATAGTCGGAGCCTCCGCGCCCGAATGTCAGCGGCTTGCCCAGGTCGTTCATGCCGTAGAAACCGGTGATTATGGGTATCGCGCCCTGCTCGAGTATCGGCCTTACCTTCATGTTGATGTCTGCATCGGTGCGCTTGAGGTCGGCGAAGCCGTTGAGGGGAACGCCGTCGGAGTGTATGCCTGCCGCCGCGGACGTTAGCGCCACGGATTTCTGCCCCATCGACTTCAGGACGTGGGACAGTATCAGCGAGGAGAACCTCTCCCCCGAGGATGTGACCGCGTCCTTGTAGAACGGGTCCTTCCTGTCCCCGCGGAGGGCCTTCTCGAACGAGACGAGCCTAGCGTCGAACTCTTCCAGGAACGCCCTCATGTGCTCTCCTTCGAACAGCACCTCTGCCACGGCCATGTGCTTCCTGGAGAACGTCTCGATCACTTGTCGGCAATCGATCTTGTCGCCCTCCGCCGCATCGACCAGGAAGTTCGTCACGCCCGACATCGCGGACACGACGACCACTTTCTGCCCTTCCGTGGACACAATGATCTCAGCTACCCTCTTCAACGACTCGGGCGATCCAACGCTGGTGCCCCCGAACTTCATTACCGTCAACATATCTCCAGCACCTCGTCCATACTGTGAACCCTTCCATCCTTCTTTCCTGATATCCATCTTATCGACCCGATGCAACCGAGGGCCAACGCCTCGCGGGAACCCGCTCTGTGCGTAAGCTCGATCACCTCCGAGTTCTTCGCGAAAAGGACAGTGTGGTCCCCCACGATGTCTCCTGCGCGTATCGAATGCACGCCTATCTCCCTGCCCCGCGGGCCGGTGGCGCCCTCCCTTCCGAAGACCGTGTCGGTGGCGCCCGAGGCGGCGCGCAGCCTCCTCACGGCCTCCGCCGCGGTACCGGACGGGGCATCCTTCTTTTCTCTGTGGTGCACCTCGATGACCTCCATGTCGTATCCCGGAAGGCGTCCGGCGAGCATCTCGCAGGCCTTCCAAAACACGTTCACCCCCATGGAGAAGTTGGCCGTGACCAGCGAGGACGTTCCGTACCTCTCGGTGTTGGACGCAATAAGGTTCAGCGCCTCGCCCGGCACCGAGGTGGTGCCGAGCACGAGGTTCGTCCCCGTCTCCGGGATGCCCGCCGCGGTCCTGGCCGCGGCGTCCGGCGTCGTCAGGTCCACGTAGACGTCGGCATCGCGAAGCGTTTCCGCGAGCCCGTCGGGACCGACGGCCCTGACCCCGAACATCTCTTTGCCGACGTTACCTCCGCCGGCCGACACGGTCGCGCCGACCAACCTCAGGTCGTCGGACTCGGAGATGAGCCTGCAGACGATGCTCCCAAGCCTGCCGGTGGCCCCTCCCACTACCACGTCCGTCATGAAGATCACAGTCCAAGTTCTTCGAGGACGGGGACTAGGAGCGCCTGGCCGTTCTCGCTCAAAGGCGTAAGCGGCAGACGGGGGGTCCCATTGCCGAAACCGAGCCTCCCCATCGCGAATTTGATGGGGATCGGATTCGACTCCACGAAAAGCGCGCTGAAAAGAGGCAGAAGCATTTTGTTTATACCGAGGGCCTCGTCGAAGAGACGGGACTCCATGTAATGGACCATCCTGCTCATGAGGCCGGGGCAGCAGTTGCCTGCCACGGAGATGACGCCGTCGGCGCCTATGCTCATCATAGGTATCGTCAGCCCGTCGTCCCCGCTGAGGACCTCGAAGCCCTTGGGCCTTCCGGCGATGATCCTCTGGATCTGCGCCATGTTGCCGCTGGCCTCCTTGACCGCATCGATCCCGGGGATCTCGGCCATGCGGAGCATCGTGTCGGATGTGATGTTGGAGCCCGTCCTTCCGGGGACGTTGTAGACGACTATCGGTATCCCGACGGACTCGGCTATCGCCTTGTAATGCAGATATATGCCCTCCTGGGTGGGCTTGTTGTAATAAGGCGAGATGGAGAGGACGCCGTCGGCCCCCAGGTCCTCGGCGTGCCTGCTCAGCGTGATCGCTTCTGCGGTCGAGTTGCTCCCCGCTCCCGCCAGGACCTTGGCCTTCTTGGCCTGGTCCACGGCTATCTCGATCACCCGTATGTGCTCGTCGGGGCTCAGAGTGGCCGATTCGCCGGTGGAGCCGCAGGGGACTATCACGTCCACGCCGTTCTTCTCCTGGAAATCGATCAGCCTTCTGAACGCATCCTCGTCCACAGTGCCGTCGGCCTTGAAGGGCGTTATGAGGGCGGTGGAGATCCCGGCGAACATTCAGGAGCCTCCGAAATGCTCTCTAAGTATCAGTCTCGTCCTGGTGCTGAGGGTGTTGTCGTAACGGCGCACCCTCTCGATGATGTCGTTGAGCTGCGAAGAGGATTCGACGTCCACGATGGCGATTATGTCCTGGTCACCCGTGACCTCGAACACCTCGGTCACTCCCTCGTACCCGGCCAGCTCCCTGGCTATCTTCTCGGTGTCGGTGTTCACGCTGATCCTTATCTCCACAAGCGCCTTCACGTTTCTGGAGCTGGTCTTGATCGTGAATCCGCGGATCAGTCCCTCCTCCGTCATCCTGTGGACCCTGCTCCTGATCGTACCCTCGGATACGCCGAGCTGCCCGGCGATCTCAACGAAAGGGCACCTCGAGTCCCTTTTAAGCATTTCTATTATGCGCTTGTCCAGATTATCTACCATGAAGCCACACCTTACTGAATTCGTAACGGTATTGCGCTAAACATAATTTAACTATATAAACAGTCGGAAACCGACGATAATACAACGAAAATCACAACAGAAACTCAAACGTCGGATATCCCTGTCTCGTCTATCCTGTAAGTCGCGCAGCGACCCTCCGGGAGGCTCCGATGCTTCACCACGACGGCGGACCTGACGCCGCTTCCCCGGGGCTCGAGCCTGATTATCGTCTTCGCGTTGTGCCTCAGCGTGTGGCCCCCCAGGAACTCTATCCCTCCGTTGAGGATGTTGGAATATACCTGCGACGTGACGATCACCGGGACCTCGGACTTCCGCGCCGTCTCCGTCAGAAGCTCGGCCTGCCTGATGAAATCGCTTCTCGCCAAAGGGTCGTCGTGGTTCAGGCGGTAGAATCCCGTCAGGGAGTCCACGATGATGAGGCCCAGCGCGCCGCGGGCATCCGCCATCCGCGAGACCTTGGCGACCCTGTCGCTCTGCTCCTCGAAGCTGTGGACCTGGAAAACGAGAAGGTTCTTCAGAAGCTCTTCGCCACCGAATATCTGGGCGACCCTGTCGTAAGAGATCCCCTCGGTATCGATGAGGGCCACCTTCTTGCCCTCTTTCAGGACGTTGTACGCCATCTGAAGGCAGATGTTGGTCTTGCCCGTGCCTGCGACACCGTATATCAGAGTGAGGCTGCCCGACTCTATGCCCCCTCCGAGAAGGTCGTCGACAGATTGGCAGCCCAACGGTACGCGCTTCACGGACTCTCTAAGGCCTGACCGTTATAAAGCGTTTCTCAGTCACCTGGCCTCGGGCTCGGGCAGAAGAGGCAGGAACGCCTCCATCATACGCTGCGGGGACATGGACTGGACGACCGCCCTGCCGGGGCCTGTGAGGGTTGTGACAAAAGGCCCTTCCTTTCCCCTGAAGGTGCTCTTCAGGTCCTTGTCCACCTCGATCCTGTATTTTACGGAGGCCTCCCATGCGACCGCCCTGTCGGTCGCGACCGTCAGCTCTTCGCCCTTCTGCAGCGCGAACACGTTGTAATCGCCCAGCGAGAACAGGAAAAGCATACCTCTGCCGCTGAACTTCGCAAGCACGAGGCCCTCCTCGCCGAAAGAGCTGCCCAGCTTCTTCTGGTACTCCTGCTCGATCCTGACCGTCGGCTGGGACGCTACGAACGCGTCCTTCTGGGCCACCCAGCCCATGCCCTCCACGTTTATGTCCATCATCTTCCCGGGAAGGCGGCCTCCGAGCCCGATGGTCCCGACCCCCCTCTTCACCCCGTAGCTAACCGTATCCAGGGGAGATCCGCCGATGGCCTTCTTCAGGCCGCCCAGGACGCCTCCGCCGCTTTTTCCCACCTCGAGATCGCCGCGGGAGTACGCCACGGAACCGGGAGCGACCTCGAGCGACTCGCCCTCGCTCATGATGATGTTGGCGAACTGCAGGTTGTCGCCGCTGAATTCGTATCTCATTTTCCCCGGTTGAAATCGGGATTCGATATTAATTATATACGCAATGGCGGACATCGGATACCATGGACGCCCCGATCGCGGTGGGTGCTGAGGCCGTGGTGACGGTATCCGAATTTCTCGGCAGGAAGGCGGCGGTCAAGACCAGGGTCCCCAAGAGATACAGGCACGGGGAACTGGACCGCCGCATACGGGCCGCGAGGACCAGGAACGAGGTGAGGGTCATGCAGGGCGCAAGGTCCGATACTGTCAGGACCCCCGTCGTGTACGACGTGGAGATGTCCGGATGCAGCATAACCATGGAGTTCATAGAGGGCGTCAGGGTGAAGGACCTGCTGGACGCCGACCCCTCGTCCTCGAAGGAGGTGTGCCCCCTGATAGGGGAGGCCCTTGCGGACATGCACAACAGAGGCATCGCCCATGGGGACTTCACCACCTCTAATATGATCCTCATGCCGGACGGCAGGCTGTGCATCATCGACTTCTCCCTTGGAAGCATCAACGTAGGGACGGAGGAGATGGGAGTGGACATACGCCTTCTGCAGAGGGCTTTCTCTTCGGCGCATTCCGCGGTCGAAGGGGGCTTCGAAGCAGTGATGGGCTCGTACGTCGAGAAGAAAACCGACGCCGGAACGGTGCTCGGGAAGGTCGAAGAGATAAAGAACAGGGCGCGCTACACATGAAACTGAAGGTCATCACTTCCAATCCGGGAAAGGTCGCGGAATATCAGAACGAATTCGGACATCTGGGTATCGAGATGGTGCACTGCCCTTTCCCGTACGACGAGGTCCAGACCTCGGACCTGGGGGAGGTGGTGGCTAAAGGCATGGAGGCCATCCGCTCCAAAGGGATGTCGGACTTCATCATAGACGACACCGGGCTGTTCATAGATTCCCTGAAGGGCTTTCCCGGGGTGTGGTCCGCTTACGTGCAGAAGACCATAGGCAACTCCGGGATACTGAGGCTGATGGAGGGGAAGGAGGACCGCGGTGCTGAGTTCAGGACATGCATAGGATGCGACATCGGAGGAGAGACGATCGTCGTCACGGGCGTGTGCAGGGGGACGATTACGACGGAGGAGCGCGGGACCGACGGGTTCGGGTACGACCCGATATTCACCCATGACGGCAGGCGCACGTTCTCCGAACTGCCGCTGGACGAGAAGAACGCCGTATCGCACCGCGGTAACGCGGCAAGGCTGCTTGCAGAAGAGATAAAGAAACGCCGGCCCGCCTGAGGCGGGACGGCCCTTGCGAAAAAGTTTATTCGTCCTTCTCGTCGTCCTCGGAGGACTTCTCCTTCACGGACTTGACCCCTTTGAGGTCGTAGGAGACGTCTTTCTGGTAGGACTCTCCCTTGTACGCGTACATAGGGACGGCGATGATGAGCATCACGACGTAGACTATCACGATGACGGCCACCGCCGCGCCCAGGACCACGAGCCCGATCCTGAGCAGGGATTCGAGCACGCCGGGGAACGTCAGAGCGTAGACCGCCAGCCCGATGAGCGCCGCCACGGCCACC
This sequence comes from Methanomassiliicoccaceae archaeon UBA421, assembly GCA_002498365.1. Classification (GTDB taxonomy): domain Archaea; phylum Thermoplasmatota; class Thermoplasmata; order Methanomassiliicoccales; family Methanomethylophilaceae; genus VadinCA11. The sequence goes on from DAHB01000005.1 coordinate 455,519, forward strand.
ACGAGCACCAGCAGCATCAGGGCCGACGGGCCGGTCTTCCTCCTCTCTGTGTTTGTTGCATCCATATGGACCAATTCATCCTTTGTTGGGGAGGAACGGTGCGATCGACATGGCCAGCTCCCCGACGGTCATGGACTGTATGATTATCTTTCCCGGCCCGGTCAGGGTGGTGACGAACAGCCCCTCCCCTCCGAACAGGACGTTCTTGACCCCGCCGACCGCGGATATGTCGTATTTGACCGACTCCTCCCATCCGACGGCGTTGGCGGTGGAGACCTTGTACATCTCCCCCGGCTTCAGGTCCACCACGTTGAAGTCTCCGCAGGCCGACGCCCAGGCGACACCGTTGCCGCTGATCCTCTGGAGTATCAGCCCCTCCCCTCCGAAGAAGATGCTTCCCAGCTTCTTCTGGAAGGCGATGTCTATATCGACGCTGGGCTGGGACGCGAGGTATGCGGACCTCTGGAGGATCCAGTTCCTCCCGGGCACGACCTTGAGGTCGATGATCTTCCCCGGGACGTTGCCGCCGAGGCCCACCACTCCGGTGCCGCCTTCGGTGGTGAAGGTCACGAGGAAGAGCGAAGCGCCCGAGACGGACCTCTTGAGCCCCTTCCAGAGCCCCCCGTCCATGCTGGTGTTCATGCGGGTGTTCCCGCTCATGTATTTCATATTCCCGGGCGTGGCCCGGATGGCTTCTCCCGGTTGCAGCTCGATGTTGGCGAACTGCAGATTGTCTCCAGTGATCGTATATTTCAGAGTTTGACCCCCGTCCCGCCATTAACATATATGAATAAAAAGTCGACGCATGGACCCGCGGCGCATATCCAGGACAGGCGATATGATTATTAACGGAACGGCAATCTCAGCACAGGGACTGTGGGCTAGCCTGGTATACTTGTGGCTTTGGGAGCCATTGACCCCGGTTCAAATCCGGGCAGTCCCACTCATCATTTCCGAGCGCCAGATACCGTCTTTGCGGTCCCCGGGACCGGCCGTCCCGGCCTCCCTGCGATAGTTTTATAGACATAGTAAACAGTGTGAACTTTTATGACCGAATGCAACATCGAAGTTCAGCCCGGCGTGTGCAAGCTGAGGACTAGGATAAAAGCCGTCACCAATGACGAGTGGAAGGTCGTCTTCGAAGTGGAGAGCGACTGTCCCAGCGTTAGGAAGATGGCGTCCTCCCTCGGCCCCCTCGACCCCATGCGGAACGTGGGCGTGAAGCTGTCGGAATCCGACATATACAGGAAGGCCGACGAGAGCATAGCCCACACCGCGTGCCCGGTGCCCTGCGCTTTCCTGAAGGCCATAGAAGCGGCCTCGGACATGGGCCTCAAACGCGACGTGACGATCGAGATAAAGTGAAATGCCAGGACTATGCAGGTGCGCCCTGACGTCCGAGAGGATGTCAGCTTTCGTGCGGGGCCCCGACGGCTCGATGCTGTCGGGAAGGAGGCGTTTGGACAGGAACGCCCTCATGGAGGACATAGCGGACGTCGCGGAACGCACATTTCCCCATTCGAAGGTCATAAGGATAAGGGAGGCGCCCCCGGAGGGGTTGCCCGCGTTCTTGGAACACGAGATGTCGGGGGACGACTGCATAATCATCTACTCGGTCATGGACCACCCTCACTGGGAGGAAGAAATCGGTTCTGCGGCCAAAGGCATCACGAGGGTTTTCTGCGGCCAGGACCTCTGCCACCAGGTCCCGGCGTGCTTCAAGAAGATCTTCGAGTGATCGCGCGAACCCATGAAGGGCGGTACCCGCCTCCTCATATGCGAAGTTCCCGCCCCCGCGGAGGCCCAAGCGACCGACGGACCGGAAGGCCGCGGACATAAATGAAAACCTACCAGAGGATCATGGGGAGTTCTTCGTTTCCACATCAATGTCCAGTAGATCAATGGGCGACGTGTAAAGGACGGTCCGGAAGGCCGCGGACCGCGGTCTGGGAGACTCCGGAGGGAACGAGCACGACCGTATGGATCGCAGGAGCCCTGATAATGACAATCATCATTGTCGTGGTCGCCGTCCTATACGGAAAAAGGGCGAACTTCTAAAATTTATCAACGGGGCCCGCGGGATAGGACCCCGCTTTATGGCATATTCGAGAACAGCGTGAACAAATATTTCAGCGCGCCCCGATATCGGGTCGCGTTTGCGGTGCGTTAAGACATCGTCGATATGCAACGGGCACCATAAGGCATCTTCCGACCAGATTTTCGCGGAACAGGTGGCGAGAGGATTCGAAGCGAGATGAAAGGACACGCGAAAAGACGGAACGTCGGCGGACGTGCCGACGACGTCACGGCACAGTCCGTGCCCGGGTCACAGATGAGCAGAGACATCGCGAATAACAAGTACAGTAGCAAAAACGATGAAAGGCATTTAGATTTTCAAAGACCCCTGAAAACGAGGCGATGTCAGGATTAGGCGGACCCCAGGGCCCGATGAAATCGGGACATACGGCCAGTCTTTTTTCATAAGCAAAATCGGTGCAATAACGGCGGGCGATCGGTTCGAGGTTCTAAACAAGATAAGCTTGGAAGACCCCTATGTTTGGGCGATCGGGAGTAATGACCGATGCCATCTTGTCCCCTCATCCCACTACTGATTGCGCCGTGACCTTCGAGCCCGTATCGTCGGGCGATTTATAGGGTGCCAGTCGCTCGCTCGGTGCGATAGTGCAATTCAGCACATCAGGTATCGTGACGGGAGGATCAGGTCAGAGTTCGATCATTGAACGTCTTTTCCTTATCATCTTTCACGAAAACAGATAGCACAGAAACCAATATTCCGATCGATAGGACGATTGCCACCACCGGTACGAATCCGTCGATGAACGCGGACTCCGTTATATCCTGGACCCCTATCCCGGAAGTGGATGACATTATCGCGAAAACGACCGCGATCAATGCCGTTCCCACCGTACCTCCGATGTAATACGCTTCGTTCATAAGCGAAGATGCCATGTCGCGTTCTTTTCTGGAATGTTCTATCAGATTCGAGGCCATCGGACCACCCATGAACGCCCAGCCTAGACCTTTCAATACCATCGAGACGACCATCATGGGTATCGTCATGTCTCTTGCGAACAATATCAGCAATGACATCGAACCTGCAAGGAAGAGACCGGACACGACACAGAACATCCTCCTGCCTGAACTGTTGGACCAACGTGCCACGGGGATACTGAAAATCGCGGTGGTTATAGCAGACGTCATCACAAGTATACCGATCTCCGATGATTGCAGGCCCATGCATACCGTACAGTAGAACGGTGTGATGTACAGTATTCCCATGTAGGCCATATTCATGAGTATCATCGAGAGGAAGATAATCATGAATCCGTTGTATGCGAACATCGACAGATTCAGAAGAGGCTTCTCCGACCGCCTCTCGATATGAATGAATGCCATCATGGCGATTATTGACACGGAGAACGATGCGGATGAGACTATCGCATCCGGTGTTACCAGGGATTCGATGCAGAACGTCCCTGAGGCGATGGCGATGCACAACGATACTGCTCCGGGCCAATCAACATCGGGCTTCGAACTGACGTTCTCCTTCGGTACAGACATCACGATCCCCAGCACTCCAACGGCCCCCGGGATCAAATTAATGAAAAATATCCAATGCCACGTCGTCATATCCAGAATGAAACCGCCGACAGCAGGGCCGAGTGCGAATCCCAATGCCGTACCTGCAGTGATTATCCCCAGGCCAGTTCCCAATCTGCTGATCGAAAGATATCTGGTGCAGCATATCGGGCCTGCGGCCGAGATCATGGCCGCCCCTAGACCTTGGACGACACGCGCGGTGACAAGCATTATGAAAGATGAGGAAAGGCCGCAGACAAGAGAGGACACGGTGAATATCGTCAATCCGATCGTCATGATTCGCCTGACGCTGACCGTGGACGCCATCTTCGCAAACGGAACCAACGTACTTGCCAGCACGAGCATGTAGGTTATCGATACCCACGACACCATCGTGGTGTCCGCGGACATATCCGTTGCGATATCGGGCAACGCTATGTTCACTATGCTGCCGTCCAATCCGTCGATGAACGCGGATATGAATACGACCGCCAACAACAGTGATATGTTCACTTTCCTGTTCGGTATCCCTACGGGCGCCGTCATGACTGCAGAGCTTCCCAGAGTCACGATTCACGATATTTCGCGAATGCCGACAGATTTCCGTCGGGGGTCAGCGGGGGCACGCCGCATTCGGGGGCGATGACCGCATAACCGAGTTCCGAGTAGCGTTTGGCGCATCCGATTATCTCGGCAGGCCCTCCTTGGTATAGCGTCTCCACGGGGTTGAGGCCACCGACCAACCTCACTTTCGACCCTACCTGTCCGACGACGCCTTCCGGATCATATGCAGTCTCAACAGACAATGCCGTCTCGCCCAAAGACGCCAAGTTCTCCAATACCGCAGATGTGTCTCCGCAGCAGTGAACAACGCTGTAAGACCTCATGCCGCCTATGGCGCCCTTGATGTGTTCTGTCACGAACATATCAAACATGTCCGGCGGGATGATGTCCGATTCACCCTCTGTGACGATGGTCACACAGTCCGATACCTCGGACAATGCATTCGCATAGGCCGAAATATGAGGGGTAATGGCCGCAACCCATCTGTCAGCCCTATCAGGTTCCATCAACGCACCCATCAGGAAATTCTCCATTCCGAGGATGTGACACACAACCGCCAGAGGATCGCACATACCAGCAATCGTGAAAATGTCTTCTTTTTTGGAACAGATCTCGGCCGCTTTCAGAACGGTCGCACATCTCCCTCCGGACACGAATTCGTCGACAGACATCAGGCCTTCGGGGACATCCATGATTTCCTCGGATCGGTAGGGCGAATTCACCACCATCGGCGGGATTCCTCCCCCGCCCATGTTAATCTCGCATCCGAAACGCTCCGCCTCCACTGTGAGACAGTATGGTACTCGGGCCATCGCGAAACCGAATTGTTTCGACATCTGCAATGCGAGCGTCGACATCTTCAAGGGATCGGTATTGGCATCAGGGAAGGTACAGCCGCAGGCACCCATCTGACTGACCGTGGCCGTCTGTGTGAAGACAGCAGGCGGTGCGTATCCATCGCAGGTTCCTTCGAGTGCTTTGATGATCTCTTCCTTTGTATTCATATGGTCGGATTATCAACCGAGGTTTTATTTTTTTTACTCAGGGGATAATCTGCCGGTGAATGCGCCGGCACAGGGCCCCTCCTGCGATGATATCATACTTGCTTGAGCTTGAACCGACGGACGCGACTCTGGAATACATCGGAGTAGACCTGGATGATATGGGTTCGGCAATGTCCCGATACGTTCTCAGGCGTCCTCCGTGGAAGAATTTGAAAAAGGAAGCAGGAGCATCAATCTTGAAAACTGCCTTAGCTGAGGTGGCAAGCAGTTGCGAGAAGGTATAGGTGGGCCCGCCCAGATTTGAGAGATCTGGACTGTGTGGCTAGCCCTGTTCTCATTAGCAAAATTGATGCAACAACAATGGGAGACCAGTTTGAGATTCTTAACCGGAAATTAACTTTAGATGACCCCGATATTTGGGTTATCGGAAGGGAGGACTGATGCCGTCCTGTCCTCTCAAGCCGAGCGTCGACTGCGCGGCAACCTTC
>DAHB01000005.1:461352-461914 GCA_002498365.1 Methanomassiliicoccaceae archaeon UBA421
GGCGAGGGAATCGGGACGCTCGTAGAGGAGGCCTCTGCATGATCTCCGCCTGCGAGTGCGACACTCTGCGCGAGATCCGCAGCGCCATCCGCGATGTGCTGCTGGCTGTAAGTCCTGGAGAAGCGACATATAATCCATGGCACGACTCCAATCCCGGACTCTCGTCCACGGAGGTCCGCACCATCGCGTCCGCTATCCTGGCGATCGATCTACTAACCGGGGACGAGACTAGGATCTGGTCCGACTTATCGACAAGAAAGAGGGCGAAAGTATGACCGACCTCAGCGAGAAGAATGCTACGGTCCTCGAATCTCTGACGAAGCTAGGCAATGCGACCGCACAGGACATCCGCCGGGACATCGACTATTCAATGACGCCCATGACCGTAACTGGGGCACTGATGTCGATGGAACGCCGCGGGCTCGTCCGCCGTGTGGATGTCCGGCGGGACGCCCATGTCTGGCGGGCCGATCGGGAGGTTCCGGCGTAATGGACTCCATCCACAACATCCCCCCCCCCCCCCGCGGCGGGGGGGGGGGGGGGGGGGGGGGGGGCGGCCCCC
>DAHB01000001.1 GCA_002498365.1 Methanomassiliicoccaceae archaeon UBA421
CAGGTCGGGAAGGCGAAGGCGCTTCTGGGGTGAACAGCCATGGCAGGATACACTACACGCAGAGGAGACGGAGCAACACTGTTCCTCTCTAAAGAACAGATAAGAGACGACATCGAAGCCGGTGCGGCAGACGCCGCAGACATGGGCGGAGTGAAGATGATTTCGTCTGACGAGATGGAGCGCCTTATGGAGATTGTGTGCGCCAAGGACAAGATTGTAAGTGTCCAGCGCGGAAATGAGGTAGTTCTTTCGTACGACATCGGACAGCTAGATATGACCGGAGACAACGGTAACAGCGGAGGAGGGGTTCCGGCGAGCAGGCTCAACGGAGCACTCGTACACGAGCGCACCCTCTGTGCAGACACTTTCGAGCTTGCCCACTCCGATTACAGCATAAAGCCAACCAAGCCGGTCATCGCAAACGAGATGAACGACATGGAGGTAATCCAGAACAACATCATCATTCCGTATTTCTACGGAGCGATGCCCAACATGGGCCTTTACTACAAGCCCGACGGACCGTTCGGAAACCCTGCAGACCTAATGAGGGAGTTCAAGATCGAAGAGGCCCAGCAGCAGGCTGAAGCGGCCGCGAAACATCTTTCCAGGGATATAGCATACGTTGCCACCAAAATATTCAGCGCAGGATCGGACGGTTTCAACTTCGACACGACCGGCTCCGCCGGTGATGCCGATTTCGTCGGAACCCTCCATGGAGTGGAGCAGCTCAGACAGGAGTGCCCCGATGCCAATATAATGCTGGGTATGGCCGGAGAGAACGTCATGGGAATCCATGGAGAAATCGAATATGATGGCCAGGTCGTTGCAGGAATGTTCCCCCACCAGCAGGTTAAACTTGCTGAGAAGGCCGGAGCAGACGTCTTCGGACCAGTTTCTAACACCAACACCGGAAAGAGCCTCGCCTGGAACCTTGCGCGTGCAGTCACCTTCGTGAAAGCATGCACAGAGGTTTCCCGCCTCCCCGTCCATGTCAACATGGGAATGGGAGTAGGCGGAATTCCGATGTCGGAGACCCCGCCCATGGATGCAGTTACCCGCTGCAGCAAAGCCATGGTTGAAATCGCGCATGTGGACGGCATATAGGTCGGTGTCGGCGACCCCGCCGGTATGGCTATCGCCCACTTTGTTGCTTCCGGAATGGGAGGAATCAGGACTGCAGGAGACCTTGTCGCCAGGATGGAATTCTCCAAGCGCATGAAGGTTGGAAAGGCAAAAGAGTACGTTGCGAAGAAACTCGGCGTCACTCCTTTCGACCTGTCCGACGAGTATGTGTTCAGAGACCTCAGGGAAGAGAGGGGGCTCGGAGTAATCACCGGTGTTCCCAAAACCCCTAAGGGAATCGCTGCCAAGATGAATATCGAGGATCTCCTCGATATCAAGATCAACAGCTGCGAGAAATTCAGGCAGTACCGCGCGAAGAGGTAAACACAAACCATAATATGTCCGGGCTAACGCCCGGACTAAAGTTTTTTAAAAAAACAGACACAAATCGAAATTCAAAATGTAAGTTCCAGCGTGAGCTATGAACTGAATTTGATTTAGGGGGAAGACAAATTGGAAGTCAATGTAAATGATAATGAAATGAGCAACGTCAGCATGGTCGAAAAGATCAATGCAAAACGTAGGCAGGACAACAAGAGGAGAGTTCTTTTCGGTTACGCAATGGCTCTTTTCTGTGCCGTGTTCTGGGGATTGTGGTACATTCCCGGGGACATGGTATGGTATTTGGACCCGTTCGTCACAATGCAGGCAGAAGTGGCTTCAATCACCGGGAGCGAGACAACATCTTTCATGGTGTTTGCCATACTGATTACAGGGGTAAATGCACTGCTGGTCGTTATGGCACTGTGCATTTGGAACCTGTGGATGGGTAAGTTCAGCGAGATGAAGAGGACATTTAAAGAGGTCAAGGCCGCCGACAAATGGTATTTTTTGGCTGCGATCTGCGGTGCGACCGCAGTTTTGGGAAGCTTCATGGCAATGGGTTTCATCGGAGCGGCGTTCGCCGCGGTTACAGCTCTGCTGTACCCCGTCGTCGGTTCAATCGTCTCCAGGACATGGCTTGGCCAGAAAATATCCAGGCGCGCTATGATCGGGATATTCGTCATCGTGCTTGGAGGAATAACCGCATACGCTGGCGGATTCATCGAGGAGATCTCGTCAGGCGACATACGCATCTGGGGTTTCGTCGGAGGGATCATGGCCGCGGTAGGATGGGGATTTGAGGGATGCTTTGCAGGAAAGGCTCTGGATGTTTCTGAGCCTGATGTCGGCATCCACATGAGATTCATCTTTGAGACTCTTATTTGGTGGGTCGTCGTCATACCGATCCTTGCGCTTGCAGGGTTCCCGATGTTCGACTACCTCGGAATTATATTCGAACCCACTGTGTTCATCGTTCTGCTGATGCTCGGACTGACCTTCGGGTTCTGCTACGTGACCTGGTACAAATCGTTCCCGCTCATCGGCGTGGGACGCGGACAGGCAGTAGGAAGCCTTTACGCAATCATGGCCGTCGTCTTTATATTCATGTTCACTGGAGTCAACCCCGGATGGTTGCTCGTCATCGGTGCCGTGATATGTGTCGTCGGAGGAGGATTGATGGCATCTGAAGGTTCCGAAGAAATAGCCAGTCTTCGTGATACGGGGGCGGTAGAATGATGGAAGGACGCCCAGTCAAATTCCGTCTGCTCGAGATCTTTGCAGAAAAGGGACACCTTTGGAACTACGAAGTGACCGAGCTCATGGCCGGAGAATACAAGGACAGAAAAAGCAAGTTCGGACGCCAATCTACCAACTGGGACCTCATCGAGCTATCCGCTTCGGGTTTCATAAAAGAGACCGATGCATCGATCGATGAGGAGATGAAGTACGGTAAGGGCAACCTTTTGCTCCAGTACGGACTCACAGCCATTGGAAGGGACGAGCTAGAGCGCCTGAAGACCATCGTCAAACCCAGAGGTGAGTGAAATGTGGACAGATCAAGTGAATTTGGCCGGTAACTGGGACATAGCTGTCGAATACTGCGCCGGCGGAATTCCAGGATCGGAATACCTGTGGATGGTAGCAATTCTTGTCACATCTGTGGCAGGCTTGCTCGTTTCCAGGTGGCTCGTCAGCAAATTCTGATCGAGAGAAACCATACCGGCCGTTGGCCGGAAACCCCTTACCAAACAATTTTCGGTCGCCAGAGAGTGGCAGGGGAGGCTTTGCTGACCTGCAGGGCCTGATAATTGGAGGAAATTATGACAGAAACATCGAGTCTAAAAAGGACGATTGACTGGAAACAAGGCATGCTCATTGCTTTGGGCGTACCTATCCTCATTCTGCCTTCGATCGGATACTCAGCCGGATACCTATGGGGTTTCTCCATAATTATCTGGATACTTTCCGTTCTTCAGGGATTTATACAGAATGCCGCATTCGGTGAGATGACAACAACATTTTCAGATGCGACCGGGCTTCCGGGATGTGCACAGAAGGTGTTTTCAAAGAATGGAGATTCAAAATCTAAATGCGACCGCGGTAAGTTTATAGGTGCTTTCTGCGCCTGGTGCTATTGGTTCGCCTGGTGCCCGGTCGTAGCGATATTCACGCTGACGATCGGTACCTATGTGAGAGGATTCATGCCCGATCTGGCCGATGCCGGGGTATGGCTCGACCTCCTCATAGGGCTCGCGATCGTTGTCGGAATGACGGTCATAGGTGCCCGTGGACTAAAAGGCGGATCACTTACCGCTCTTGTTCTGGCACTTGTATCATTGGTGCCATTGATCATAATCCTTGTCGCACCGTTCATCACAGGTGACTTCGTCGCTTCCAACATCTCCGGGAAATGGCTTCCTATGGACTGGAACTGGGGATCCGGGGACATAGTGATATTCTTAGGAATAATGGCCATGGCCCAATGGAGTGCGTGCGCTTGGGAAACGGCTGCAGTTTACGGTCCCGAATATAAGAAACCCAAGTCCGACATACCCAAGGCACTATTCGTATGCGGTATAATATGCCTAATGCTCTATGCACTGACTCAGACATCCGTTGTCGGGACCCTCGGAATAGATGGTATCGCCAATGCGCCGATCGATCCCCTTAATCCGATGTCTCAGATAGTGTTCGGCGATGCCGGGCAGATCATCGCGATGATCATGCTGATATGCGCAATGCTGATGATTATACAAACCGGTTTCCTGGGGTCCTCCAGGACGCTGTATTCGATGAGCCTCGAGGGTAACCTGCCCCGCTGGTTCGCAAAGACAAACGTCCGCGGAAATCCGATCAACGCTATGATATTCGTGAGCGTGTTCAATCTGGCACTTGTGCTCGTGCAGAATCCGGTCGCGGTTTTGGCAGCATCATCGATGGGCTACACCCTTGCGGTCGGTATCGCTCTTGCAGCCTACTACAGGTCCAAGACGGTAGAGCCCTTCAAGAGCATGGAGAGACCGTTCGGCCTGCCCCGGTGGTATCGCTTTGTGGCCTTGATCATGGTGGTGTATGAGATCGGTGTACTACTTCCTTGTCTGGCATATCTTAACTATGTAGATTATGATGCATTGTCGGTGATCTTGGGCGCCGTCATCCTGGCCGTATTCGTGCCCATATGGATGGTAACCCAGAATTATCTGAAGGAGAACAGATCTGGAAAAGAGCCAGTTTCGCAATCATCAGAGTAAACACAACGGGGCTTCCGCCCCAATTTTTTATTTATTTTTATAAATCAAAATCATTAAATATTGGTTTTCTAAATTGTGTTGAAAAGCAGTAAGTTTTAAATACTATTTACCTAGGCATTTTTTTGAAGCAACATAAATTAATATATCATGTGTGGATATGTGGTATCAACTCTAGAAATGATAGGTTGGAGGGTGATTGCATCCAACACTTCCTATCAGTTTGTTATGCGGCCCGTATGGGCACGCCCAGAGGAAACCGCTTCGAGGAGGAGAGTATTTGACACAGAAAGATCTGAACGAGAGAGCGAAAAAGGCCGTCATGGCCTACGACCAGAAAGCATCCGCGGAAGTCGCCAAGGAGGCGATCGCGAAAAAAGCTGACCTGGTGAACCTCATCCAGGAAGGATACACCGCGGGGATCCAGGAAGTAGGGGACCTGTACCAGGCGAAGAAGCTGTTCCTGCCGCACATCATGTCGGCCGCCAACGCCATGAACGTGGGCGTCAACCTTCTGACGCCCGAGCTCGAGAAGGCCGGCAAGTCCGCGGGCGAAGGCCTCGGAAAGTTCCTGATATGCACCATCGAGGGGGACATACACTCGATAGGCAAGGACATCGTGGCCATCATGCTGAAGGTCGCCGGTTTCAACGTTGTCAACATGGGCAGGGACATCCCCGTCAAGGACATCGTCGCCGCCGTGAAGAGCGAGAAGCCCAAGGCCGTAGGTACGTCCGCGCTCATGACGTCCACCATGGTCAACCAGAAGACCTTCGAGGAGCTCCTCAAGGAGGAAGGCGTCAGGGACAAGGTCATAACGAACGTCGGCGGAGCGCCGGTCACCCAGCAGTGGTGCGAGGAGATCGGGGCGGACGTCTATTCGGAGAACGCCACCGACTGCGTCAACAAGATGGTCGCAAAGGTGAAAGGCTGAACTAACCGTCGGGCCCCGCCCGACATACTAGGAGGAATAAAATGACAACAAACACTCACTACCCTGGAAAAAAATCCCATCAGGGAGTTACTCTCGAACTCTTTACAGAGGACGACATTATGAAGATCGACCATGCAACCATGGACGTCCTGTCTACCTATGGTGTACAGGTATCCGACAAAGAGGGCCTTGAGGTCTTCAAAAAGGCCGGATGCGACGTCGACATGGAAACCAAGATGGTCAAAATCCCAGAGTGGCTCGTACGCAAATCTCTCGCAACCGCCCCGTCCAAGTTCTACCTGTACGGAAGGGACGAGAAGAACACCCTTGAGCAGGAGCACAAGGGACGTGTGCACTTCACCTGCTTCGGAACTGGTATCCAGGTCTGCAGGTATGAGGGCCCTGGAAAATACAAGACGACCGACTCCGACGAGACCGACCTCGCCAACTGCGCAAAGCTCGTTGACTGGGCCGAGAACATCGACTACTTCTCTCTGCCTGTTTCCGCTAGGAACTGGGCCGGAAAGGGAGCTCAGGACGTCCACGAGATGCTCACTTCTCTGAAGAGCACATCCAAACACTTCCACCACATAGACCCAGTCGCAGAAAACGTGAAGTTCTACTGGGACCTGGCCGTCGCGTACTACGGCGGAGATGCAAAAATGGCTAAAGACAAGCCCATCTTCTCCATGCTCGTATGCCCCACCAGCCCGCTGGAGCTGAGCCACAACGCCGCTCAGGTAATCATGCAGGGTGCCAGGTACGGAGTACCGGTTAACGTTCTCAGCATGGCGATGGCAGGCGGATCCTCGTCGGTCTACCTCGCAGGAACCCTCGTGACTCACAATGCAGAGGTCCTTGCCGGAATAGTACTGTCCCAGATCGTAGCTCCCGGAGCCCCGGTCTGGTATGGAAGCTCCACCACGACCTTCGACCTGAAGCGCGGAACCGCACCTGTCGGATCCCCTGAGCTCGGACTCATAAGCGCATCCGTCGCAAAGCTCGGTCAGTTCTACGGACTGCCCGTGTTCGTTGCCGGTGTTTAGTCCGATGCCAAGATCCCCGACGACCAGGCTGGACACGAGAAGACCATGACGGCTCTCCTTCCGGCACTTGCAGGCGCCAACACGCTCTACGGATCGGGAATGCTCGAGCTGGGAATGACGTTCTCGTTCGAACAGCTCGTCATCGACAATGACATCATCACAATGGTCAAGAAGGCAATGGAAGGTGTCCCCGTCAACGAGGAGACCCTCGCAGTGGAAGCGATCAAATTCATCGGTGTAGGCAATGACTTCATAGGTCACCCCTCCACCATGGAAAACATCGATCTCCCCTCCGACCCCACGGTCATCAACCGTGACATGCTCGGCGACTGGGAGAAGGCGGGCAAGAAAGACCTCGCTACCGTCGCTCACGAGGTCGTCGAGGACGTCCTGAAGAACCACGTCGTCATCCAGATACCCGAAGACAAGCTCAAAGAGATGGAAAAGGTAGTTAAGAAGGCAGACGCGGCATTCGCAAAAGGTGCTTAATAATGGCTGATAAGAAAACTATATTGGAAGACCTGAAGAAATCGATCGAAACCTGGAACCCCCAGAAGGCGAAGGATGCCACAAACGCGGCCGTCGCGGCCGGAATGTCCGTCGCCGAGATCATCGGTGACGGACTCGGAAAGGGAATGGAAGTCGTCGGTGTGCGCTTCGACAAGGCAGAGATATATCTGCCCCAGGTCGTCGCCGCATCCAAGACGATGACCGCCGCCCTGGAGATACTCCTGCCCTTGATATCCAAGGGCGAGGGGTCCCTCAAAGGCACCGTCGTAATGGGTACAGTCGAAGGAGACATCCACGAGATCGGAAAGAACGTCTGCGTCGCAATGCTCCAGGGAGCAGGATACAACGTCATCGATGTCGGATGCGATGTGTCTCCCCAGGCCTTCCTTGACGCAGCTGACGAGAACGAGGCACAGGTCATCGGCGCTTCCGCGCTAATGACCACGACCCTCGAGATCCAGAAGGAGCTCGTCGACGCGATCAAAGAGGTAGAGGCATCCTACAAGTGCATCGTCGGAGGCGCCCCCTGCAGCAGGGAATGGGCCAAAGAGATCAACGCTGACGGATATTCCGAGACTGCGAACGAGATCATCGGCCTTGTGGCCTCCCTCGTGGAGTGATCAGATGGCAGCGACAAGACCCCTGACCGTCTGCGACGTCTACGACAGGTTCATCAAAGGCAAGAAGGTACCCGAATCCGAGTGGGACTACACCGTCATCCCTCAGAACGCGACCAAGCTGAAAGAGAAATACAAGCTCAAATTCGGCTCTGAGACCATTCCCGAGGACAAGCAGACGATGAACAACCTGTTCAACGCCGGACTTGAGATGCTCGTGGACACCGGCTACTACTGCCAGGACCTCGGACGTGTCATGAAGGTCACCGAGGAGGAAGTCTGGGAAGGGATCAAGAAGACCCCCACCAAACTGATCCTCGGAGAGGGCAGGGACATCGCAAGGTTCTACCCGAGGCATGGCAACAGCTCTGTAAAGCCCATCATCCAGGGAGGCCCCACCGGGTCCCCCATATCGGAGGATGTGTTCGTACAGGTCATGCAGTCCTACGCCCAGGAAGGTATCGTCGACGACCTCGTCAACGGTGTCTTTACCTCTATCGAGGGAAAGAAGGCCAAGACCAACACCCCTTACGAGATCCGCGCAACCATGGCGGAGCTCCGTGCCACGAAAGAGGCGCGCATCAGGGCCGGAAGGCCCGGACTGGGTGTTTAGGGACCCGAGACCCCGCTGTCCGCGGCGGGACGCCTTGCGGCCGACATGACCAATGCCGGCCACAGGATCACCGACGCGCACGAGTGCTCCCAGCTCAACGAGCTGAAGATGGACATGTGCGGGCTCAACATGCTGGCCGGATGGACCACCGAAGGCGACACCATAATGGTCGAGCAGATGCCGATATTCGGCGGATACTGCGGCGGGATCGAAGAGACCGCGATATGCGATGTTGCGACAACGCTCGCATCCTTCGCACTGTTCAGCGGTAACTTCCACTTGGACGGACCCATCCACATCAGGTGGGGGACCACGACCTCGAAAGAGACCCTGCAGATCGCAGCCCACGCGGCAGCGGCCATCGATGCCAACACCGACCTGCTTCTGGCTAACCAGTACTACCCCATGGCCGGACCCTGCACAGAGATGTGCCTGATCGAGACCGCCGCACAGGCAATCTCGGACACGGGTTCCGGAAGGGAGCTCCTGTCCGGGTCCGCCGCCGCAAAAGGTGTCGTCCAGGACAAGACCACCGGAATGGAGGCCAGGATAATGGGAGAGGCAGCTAAGGCCGCAGCAGGCATGAAAGTCTCGGACCTCAACGAGATCCTTGCGAAGATCGTGCCCACCTACGAGGCCAAATACACCAGCGCACCCGCCGGAAAGACCTTCCAGGAGTGCTATGACGTGCTCTCGGTCAAGCCGACCGCAGAATACCTCCAGGTGTACGACAATGCTGTCAAGGCCCTCAGGGACTTCGGACTCGACATAAAGCACTGATCGCGATTCAAACTTCTTACAGGCCCACGCCTGGAAACCTTTTAATATAATCGCCAAATCTGGCACATATGCCTGCCCGGGCTGCTAAGTTGTTTTTCCTCCGCTTCGGGCGGGCCCCCTTAACACTACGTTAAAGTAATCGACAGGAGATAGGGAGGAGCGCTCATGGTCGCCAAGAAATATCTGGATATATATGATTCGTACGACCGTTTCCATAACGGTAAGAGGGTGCGAGAGGACAGCTGGGACTATGTTGTCGTGCCCACGAATGCAATGGCCATGAGAGAGAAGTATGACATCAATTTCTCGGAAGATATAATCCCGGAAGACGATGACCTGTGTGACAGGCTGTTCCAGGCCGGCATCGAGATGCTGTGTACGACCGGATTCTACAACACGGACATCGGCCGTGTCCTGCAGATATCAGAAGAGGAGGTATTCGAGGGTATAAGGCGTGCCCCAAAAAAGATCAAGATCGGGTCAGGCAAAGAGGAGGTCTGCTGCGCTCCCAGACGCGGCAATCCGAGCGGTCCGCCGATCATCGAGGGAGGTCCGACGGGTGCTCCGGTAACCGAGGACATATTCGTCCCAATGATGCAGTCTTATGCACAGGAGGCCACCGTCGACGTGCTGGTGAGCGGCGTGCTGAACACGATAAAAAAGCACCCTTCGATCACTAACACGCCCTGGGAGATACGTGCCACGCTTGCTGAGATCGGATTCGTAAGGGAGGCCGCCAACATGGCGGGCAGGCCGGGACTGGGCATATAGGGGCCGGAGACGCCCCTCTCGACCGCCGGACGTCTTTCTTCCGATCTGACGAAGTTCGGCCTCAAGCCGCACGACCCACACGAAGTGTCGCAGCTCAACGAGCTCAAGATAGACATGTCGGGCCTGAACATGATCGCAGGCTGGATGGCCAACGGCGATGTGATCATGATGGAGCAGATGCCCATCTTCGGAGGTTATTCCGGCGGCAAAGAAGAAACGGCGATATGTGACGTCGCGACAATGGTCGCATCATTCGCGCTGTTCAACTGCGACATACATCTGGACGGTCCGATACACATCAGATGGGGCACCACCACGACCAGGGAGACCCTGCAGATCGCAGCCCACGCATGCGCCGCGTTGGACAAGAATACAGACCTGCTGCTTGGAAATCAATATTACACCTTGGCAGGGCCCTGCACCGAGATGTGCCTGCTCGAAACAGCCGCACAGTCGATGACGGATACGGCGTCCGGAAGGGAGCTCATCTCAGGAGTGGCATCGTCCAAAGGCGTCACCCAGGACAGGACCACAGGGATGGAGGCTAGGATGATGGGGGAGGTGGCAGGTGCCGCCGCGGGCATGGACGTTGCCGAAGTAAACGACGTGCTGAAAAAGCTGGTCGGACTTTACGAGAGGGACTTCTCGCACGCTCCCGCAGGCAAACGTTTCCAGGAATGCTACGACGTCAGCACGGTCCTCCCTACAGACGACTACGTCAATGTATACAACAGGGCGGTCCGTACGTTGGGACGTTGCGGCCTGGATCTGAACATCTATTGACCGACGTCGGATTTTATAAAGCTGGTACTTTTTCGTCTTCATATTCGTTAAGGCATAGATTAAAATACTATTAACCGACGTAAATGCAATAGTTTAGATAGTTATTTCATCTTTCAGATAGCTAATTAGTGTGGGGGACGGTCCGGCGACCAGCTGGCCTCTAGAGCCTCGCTAGCGGGGATCGACACCCCGGTCTCTCGCCACTAACGGAAAACAGTGATCAAATGGCCGTACGCTACACAGAGTCCCAGATACAGAAACTGAGGGAGTACGGCGACGGCCCGGTGGACGTTTCGGAATTCTCTGATGCGGCAGAGAGGGACATTTCCTTCACAAAACTGATGGCGGCAGAGATGTCGGTCAACGATGCGGCCGTAAAGGACATCGTTTCTAATCCCCGGGGGCACGACCTCGTCCAGCTGGAGAGGGACCTGAGCAAGGCGCTCATCGAAGCCGGTTTTGTGGAGGTCAGGACTCCGACGATGATGTCAAAGGCCGCACTGGCGAAAATGACGATAACCGAAGACCACCCTCTCTACAGGCAGGTCTTCTTCATCGACAGCAAGAGATGCCTGAGGCCGATGCTGGCACCCAATCTTTACTATTACATGCGGAAGCTCCGCGACCATACGGAAGGGACCATAAGGTTCTTCGAGATAGGTTCCTGTTTCAGGAAAGAATCTCACAGCGGGAGGCACCTCGAAGAGTTCACGATGCTCAATCTCGTGGAACAGGGCCAGATCGGAGACCCGGTAGCGGACCTCAGGGGTTTCATCGATATAGTGATGGATACGGTGGGCCTCAAGTACGAGACAGTACGCGAGGAGTCGGACGTTTATGTGGAGACCCTCGACGTGGAGGTCGACGGCATAGAGGTCGCATCGGGCGCCGTCGGGCCGCACATATTGGATGCGGCGCATGATATTCATGAGCCATGGTGCGGGGTGGGCTTCGGCCTCGAACGACTGCTGGCAATGAAAAAAGGAAAGAACAGCGTACGTAAGACCGGGCGTAGCCTGACATATCTGAACGGACGCAAAATAGACTGAGGTGATTTTACGGATGTACAGGAAATATTAGACAGGTCGGCGGCCGGGGAGGGGCTTACGCACAGCGATGTCGTAAGGCTTTTCAACTCGGACGCGGAAGAGCAGAAGGTCCTTTTCGAGACCGCAAGGAACATAAGGGACAAGGAATACGGAAACAAGATATTCACATACGGTTTCGTCTACTTTTCGACACATTGCAAAAATAACTGCTCGTTCTGCTATTTCAGGAGGACCAGCGGGCTCGAGAGATACAGGAAGTCCACCGAAGAGATAGTGGCGCTGTCCGAAAACCTGAGGGATGCAGGCATAAACCTTGTCGATCTGACCATGGGCGAGGACCCCGTGATGTACAGGGATGGATGTGCCAGATTGATCAACACGATCCAATCCGTCAGAGATGCGGTGGACATAGGCATAATGGTCTCTCCCGGCGCCGTTCCCAGGTCCGTTTTCCCTAAGATGAAGGAAGCGGGCGCGGATTGGTACGCATGTTACCAGGAAACTTACAATCCGGAACTCTTCAAGAAGCTGAGGCTGGAGCAGGACTATCAGACCCGCATCGACGTCAGGATATGGGCCAAGGAAGCAGGCATGCTGACCGAGGACGGGATGATGGTGGGGCTCGGAGAATCTCCCGAAGACCGTGCCGACTTCGTGATGAGGATGGGCCCGCAGGGATGCGAGCAGATAAGGGCGATGACGTTCGTGCCTCAGGAAGGCACGCCCATGAGCACGCTGAACGCGACGGATTCGACAAACGAACTTCTTGCCATCGCGATAATGAGGATAATGTACCCCGACAGGGTAATCCCCGCAACACTTGACGTAGAAGGTATTTCGGGAATGGTGGACAGGCTCAACGCAGGCGCCAACCTGATCACTTCGATCGTTCCCCCCCACAGAGAACTCGCTGGGGTGGCCCAGCACGAGCTGGACATAGAGAACGGCAACCGTTCGGTGGACAACGTGTTCAAGATCCTCGAAAGTATAGGCAAGCGCCCTGCCACCAATGCGGAGTTCCAATCTTTCATGGACAGCAGGAAAGCGGATCTGAGGAGGTATTAGGATGAGACTTGCGATAGTGGGCGGTGCCCTTCAGGGCATGGAAGCGGCCTACCTGTCTGAGAGGGCGGGATACGAGACCGTAGTGATCGACAGAAAACCATACGCCCCGGCGCTGGCACTTGCCGACGAGGTCCATGTGACCGATCCCGTCAAGGACCCGGACAAGGCGATGAGGATATTCTCCGACTGCGATGCGGTCATCCCGGCATGCGAGGAGCTGGACCTCCTCAAGATGTTGGATTCGAGCCTCAGGGGCACGGAGATACCATTGCTTTTTGATATGAAGTCGTACGAGATATCCTGCTCGAAGGAACGCTCCAACATCCTCATGGAGAAGGCAGGCGTCCCTCTGCCGAGGCCTTGGCCCGAATGCGGTTTCCCGGTCATAGTGAAACCTTCCTGCCAGAGCGGCAGCATAGGCGTAACTGCGGCCAGGAACGAAGCGGAGCGTCAGGCCGGGCTCAGGAAGGTGGCGGATCTGAACGACGTACCGATCGTTCAGGAGTTCGTATCCGGAAGGAGCATTTCCATAGAGGCCATAGGCAATGGCGATAAGGCGCGTGCTTTCGTCACTACCGAAGTGGTGCTCGACAGGAAATACGACTGCAAGATGGTGAGGTGCAACCCTGACATCATTACCGCCGAGGAAGACAGTATGTTCAGGGACGTATGCAGAAAGACCGCAGAGCTGATGCACCTCAATGCTCTGATGGATATGGAGGCCATAGATACTCCCAAGGGCCTAAGGGTGCTGGAGATAGATGCGAGGATCCCCAGCCAGACCCCTGCGGCGATCGAAGCGGGTTCGGGCATCAACCTGCTCAAGGAGCTGGTTGACTGCGCTATGGGAAAAGTCTCTTCAGGTAAAGATTCCCGTAGAGCGGGCGTTTACGAGCACTATGTGTTCAGAGACGGCGTCCTGAGCACCAGCGGGGAAAAGGAGTTCGGGCACATCAGGGACCCCCGTATATGCGAGGGACTTTTCGGGTCAGACCGCATGATAACCGACTATGAGCCGGGAAAGACAGAATGGCATGCCACGGTGATAACAGAGGGCCGTGACGAGGCCGATGCCGACAGGAAACGCCTGGCGGTGCGCGAACGCATGATCAGCGAATCGGGAGCGAAGATATTCGACGACGGAAGCCCGGAGATGGTCTGATGACAAGGCTCACCGAGGACATGATAGACGAGATACCCAGCACGGCGGCGGAACGCAGCGAGGGCCTGCGCAGGGCCATAGGGATGGACCTAAGGGCGCTTGCGTTCAGAGCGATAGACGAAGACCCGGACGATTTCGATCTTTCATGTTACTCCACGGCATCGATCCCTATCACGGCAGGGCTGGGAGTAATAGGCGGTTTCTCCCAGAGTGTCAGCGCGATACTGGGGAACATGGGTTTCAGGAGCTTCGTCACGTCGAAGACGGACATAGACGGGATATACGAGGCCCTCGAGAAAGGAGCAGACATCCTATTCACGGCGGACGACGTCAGATACATAGCGTACAATCGAAGGACCGGCATCTATTCCGACAACGCCTTCGCCACCGCCGCCGGGTACGCGGAGGCGCTGGACGGTGCCGCCGGAGGGCTCGGGGGCAAAGAGGTCCTGGTGATAGGTGCCGGACTGGTGGGGACGGAAGCGGTCAGGATACTGACGTCGAAGGGAGCGGTCGTCAGCGTAACGGACATAATTCCGGGAAAGGCGGAAAAATTGGCATCGGAATACGGTGCATCTGCAATATCCAGTGTCGAAGATTCAATCTCATCGCATGGATATATCCTGAATGCATCTCCGGGACTAATACCGGGTCGCCTGATCGTTAAAGGTGCCGTGATATCGTCGCCGGGCGTGCCGTTCAGCTTCGACGCGGAAGGAATTGCCAAGGCCCGTGCGATAATACATGACCCTCTAGACATAGGTACGGCCGTAATGGCGGCAGAGTGTGTAGTTTCAAGAAAAAAGGTAGGCAGAACATGACCAGATATTGCATTGCATTGGACATAGGGACGAGCGGCCTCCGCTGTCAGGCGATCGACATGGATACAAAGGAGACGGTAGCGACCTCCATAACACAGCGCCATCCGATACCGGGAATGAACGTCATAGATCACGTGAACTTCGCCATAAGGTCCGGGGAAGATGCCGCGACGGGCCTCCTGAGGGGAGCGATAAACGCACTTTTCAAGACCCTTAAAATCGATCTGAGCAAGGTCGAATCAGTAGGCGTGTGCGGGAACCCGTTCCAACTTTCGCTGTTCCAGGATATCGAGATAAGAGATCTGGCCTACGCGGGGAAGAACATGCTGGACGATCTGGGAGTGGTCCCGCCCAAGAGGGACGGTGCCGTGATAAGCGCTGAAGAGGCAGGCCTCGAGGGGATGCCCGACGCCAGGGTGATAATTCCTCCGGCCGTGAGGCATGAGATAGGCGCGGACGCAATGGCCATGCTGATGATGACGGACGTCCTAAACGAGAAAGAGCCGTGTCTGGTCGTAGACTACGGGACCAATGCGGAGATGGCGTTGATATTCGAAGGCAAGATAATAACCGGGTCCGCCGCGGCGGGGCCGGCGATGGAAGGACAGGAGATAGAAAGAGGGATGCTGGCCGCCCCCGGCGCCATATCAGATGTGGAGATCACGCCGAAAGGATGGAAATGCTATGTTCTCGACGAGACGATGGCGGCCAAAGAAGGCGATACGGTCGATCCCGCGTCCGGAGAGGTTGTGGAGAAGGGGCCGATGTCCGGCAAGGCGATCGGCATCACGGGCACGGGGGTTGTGGCCGCACTCTACTGCGGCATCAAGTCCGGGATCATAGTTCCTCCCGAGATAACTTCATGCGACGGCAGGATGCACCTTCAGGACGGCATAGATATAACCTCTAAGGATGTAGAAGAAGCAGGTAAGGCCATCGGAGCCCTGAGGGCGGGATTCCTGACGCTGCTCCGCGAGGCGGGACTTTGGACTCCGGACATCAAAAAGGCATATATGTCGGGAGCATCCGGCCTCTATGTCGACGCCAAGAAGGCCCTGGCGATCGGGATGGTCGTCCCTGGCGCCGAAAGGATCGTGCAGTTCGGAAACACATCCATCGGCCTTGCGCGCAAGATCGCAATGGACGAGATGTCGCTGGACGAGCTGAGGGAGTTCGCAAAGAAACTGAGGGCGGACCATTGCATGTTCGCAACCGCCCAGGTATTCAAGGACATCTATTCCATAGAATATGCCATCTGGGCCCAGGGGATGCCCGTGAGCGAGTACAACAACATGCTGGACGTATACGATCTTCCACCTATCGGAGAGCTGTCCGAAGATCCAGAGGTGAAGCGCTATGCGGAGAGGGACCTGCCCGATACCGATAAGTCGCCCATACATGTGCTCGAGAACCCCGGGACACTCCTCAGGGGAAGGGTCGAGGGATGCACCGCTTGTCGCAAATGCGAGCGCGTATGCCCCGAGCATGCCATGAAGATAACGAAGGAAAGCGACGGGAACTACGCCAACATACGCACGGACCTCTGCGGCGGATACGCATGCAGCAGGTGCGAGCGCGAATGCCCCGAGGGTGTTCTCAACTACAAACAGCTGAAGCTGAGCGATCCGGGCCAGAAGAGGGAATGACCGCTGCCGTATGGAGGATTATTAACCCGCACGACGATGGCCGTCCATGGCGTCCACGGTTATAGTCAAGATGAGGACCTGCGACAAGACTCACAAAGTGGTAGCGGAGCTCAGGGACGACGGGGATGTGGATATCCGCATCACTTCCGACTGCGATAAGGCGAGACAGTTCGGAGAACGCTGCACCAGGGTCAGTCTGAACGATGTGACAGACTTCTATGGCAGCAGGGTGAACAGCGAAGAGGTCCGCGGTAATCTGTGGATACAATGCCTTCTGCCCATAGGTGTGTTCGACGCGGCATGGATGGAGCTGGGAATGCTTTCAAAGAACCTTTGCAAGAAGGTCGGGGGAGACGAGATCGTGCTGGACCGGTACGATTCCGAAGAATGATCAACGGATGTTGATTCCCGAGACCCCGCGGCATTTGCGAAGCAGAGGGATCAGCTCTGCAGGTATCTGGCCGTCTACCACGATTATCAGCTGCGAATCCTTCCTCTCGCCGTTGTCGTCCACCACGGCCTGTCTCACCGAAAGCCCGGCGCTGTATATGACCGATGCGACATCAGCTAGGATACCGGGCATCGTCGCATCCGAGGGAACGATCTCGATCACGGAACAATCGATCTCGGAAGCTATCCTGTCCAGCATAAGTATGGGCCTGAGATTCGAGAACACCGCATCTAGCTCGGAGGTAGAAGATATCCTCTCCAATGTGGACCTCACCACACGCCGGTCGACGCCGGCGGAACGTGCCAGCGCCGAATCGGCGATCTCAACGTCACCGCAGAACGCCTTGCCGTTCTTCTCGCATATGCCGTATCTGAGCATAACTTCGGCAACCCTTCCCTGGGACGGGTATCGGTCGAACATTTTCCGGATGTGGTCCATGCCACGTAATGGGCAACAAGCATAAAAATGCTTATTGTCCGATACGACAAACGGTGCCAGATGTCATCAGTTCGGCGGATATATCACAGTCATGAACACGCCCGCGGCAGCATCAAAATGATGGATGCTTACCGTTATCGGCGTCTGGGCGGTCATCCACATCGTCAATCCCCCGAGCGTAGCCGATGTGTATTGAGTTCCATTGACGAACGAGCAGTAAGTAGTTCCTGCCTGTATAGTGTAGTAATTGCTTCCGATCTGTATGTCGACTTTCTTCTGTACTACGAACTTTAGGCAGAAAGTTCCGTTGATAGTTGTTTGAATGCTGGTGTTTTGCTCAGGGCCGGTGTAATCGACAGCATAAGCCGGATAGCTCACACCTCCCGATGTCACGGTTGTAGGCTGAATGGTGGCGATTTCCGTACCATTGACCGGAGGCACATCTACCGGATAATTGGCGAACAACAGGTGGTTGCCGGAGTTGATAGCTATGTTCTGTTCGCCCGCATAGGATGCAGTGATCGAGAATACGAGATAGTCATTTCCTGGCGGTTCCTGGGTCAGGCCGTCGATTATTAAGCTTAAGGTCTTGCCGTTAAGGTTTGCAATGGTCGTATCAATGCCTGCAGAAGGGATAGTGGTCTCTGTTCCGGCGCTGTCCGCAAGAGAGAAATGATATGTGAGGCCGGTGAAGGTTGCGCCTGAAGAACTCACCTTGAACTCAGCGCTGCACAACAAGGTAACGTCAGTGATGCCGTTCGTAGAAGACGTGGCGATCTTTGCATTCCCTATATGTCTGTCTACGCTGTCAATAACATAGGTGGTAGTGCTGCCGTTAACGATTTTGTGATAGTCTATCAAATGGCCTCCGGCGCCCACAGTATCATCGAAAGACCCATATGACAGTAGATTTCCTGCAGTGTTAGTCAATTTGAGTTCGGTGCCCGTTGCACTGACAACATTGTCGGTGTTGGTCACGCTGCTGGAGCTTGCAGAATATCCTGGCCCTATGGTGAACAATGAAATGAATGCAAGGAAGAGGAACACAGCGGCGAGCATCTCTGTGCAGACCTTTATTTTAACATTAGATGCCCTCATATTATACTGTTCCCGGCATCGGTGAAGCAGACTATTGAAGGTAAAGAGAAAGCGTCGCTGAAAGATTCAACATTATCGCGACCTTAATTTCTGTACCTGACATAGACACGGCTCCAATGGATAGCTCTGTTATGATGTTGTATAAGCATTGGATATATTAACATTGTTACTCATGTAAAAAAATAGTTTGTATATTCGTGAGTTTATGCACAGAATATTAATGTCCAACGTTGATAAAATAAGAAGGCAGATATTGATTTTTAAAAATGAATGGCGACCCGTATTCCGCGATAGGGTCAAAAAAATATTTGAAAGGCCGACCGATCGAAGGACCGGTGGTGCTTTCCTTAATAGTTTATTTCTCTACTCAGGCCTGGGTCACGTAGATTTTGATATCGTACGTGAAGTCGTCATACGGCGTAACCAGATCATTCTTGGTTATACTAAGTTGGCCGCTGAGAACAAGCGTGAATTCGAAATCCTGTGATCCAACTGCTTCATTTTTCAGTACGATGGTACCCGGAGTGTCTTCTAAGAGGTCTTTATTCACACTAGTTGTATTGTTGACAACACTAAGTCCGGTGACTATAGTGTAAGTAGTGTCAGCGCCATCTTTCCACGTGATCTCATATTTCATGGTTACTTCTGTAACAGTAGGGTCGCTAACGTGGATTTTCAGAATCGCTCCCCCGAGGACCTCATTACCAGATGTGTAGGTGATGGTTCCATTACTCTGTGAGCTTTCCCACAATATATCTCCCGCAGCAACGAAACTGTTTTCGCCCAGCAATTCATCTTTGTCATAGTTCACGAGCTTGGCGGTCAGACCATCTGTGGTAATTATATTATTAGTGTTGGTGACTCGCTATTGAGAGCGGCGTATCCGAGCCCGACCATCGCCGCTGCGCAAAGCAACAGCGCGACAACCGGGACCAGGAGCTTCTTGTGGCCCCTTTCACTTTTATATGTCGTCATATTCATTTCTCCTTTTTCGCAGTATTTTGCCGTTCCAAAGACCGATCTCCGGGAAGTTTTCTCGAAGTCGATCGCGACCCGAGTCCACCGGCCCCCAGATATGGATATGGATTTGACAGAATATTCTGATGAAGCTTGATTAGATATTTAGTATATTAACGTTGTTATCATAAATAAATTTAAGCGGCCGCATAGGTGTTCAGGATAAAATTATCAGCAATTTCATATATTAAAAAGTATAGAATTTGACCTCCGTCATAGATCCATGGCCGGGACTTGCACAACGATATATTTTTCTAAAGGCACATCACGGCGCAAAGCAGAAAGTTCACCCGATCGATCACCGGCAGAGCATAAGGGCGACATCAGAGATGACAAGCTCTCGCTGTTCCTTTTATTTCTCTATTTTTTGTGGTATCGGTCTTATTTACACAGTTTTCATTTCGTGCAAGCTGATCTCGCAGTCGAACGCGGAATCACTTTAGTTCGATGCTATGCCATCATATTGTGTCTTCGATAAAGTCGCCCCTCTGGTCCGTCTGGGCACTTTGTTCAGGATAGGTGGGGCTCCACATATATGGTAATGGCGTAATAGATGTTGCCCGGCTCGTAGACCAAGCCGATTACATCTTCAGGAATTTTTCCGTTAAGGGTAAACAGATAGCTACTGTTGATATTCATAGGTGCCGTCTTCTTTCCTTCTTCCAGTAAAAACGCTGTTTCACCCTCCCCTATCACAAGGAACGTTTCCATTCCGTAGAGGGATTCCGGGTCGTCCCCCGTCCAGACAACATCGTACCACAAAACGACTGATTTTATATCAGAGTTCGGCGAAGGGTCGATACTTATGAACGCCCTGCCGAGCTCCAGTGTCTGACGGCTTACGGAGAACGTCGGAGGATCGCTATTGACCCCGCTACTGCCGTAGCCGATCTTGCTGGCGCCGTTGCCTCCGTTTGCATTACGGCCGAACTCCCCTCCGCTCATGATTTCTCCGTCCTCGTTCAGGAACTTGGCGTCCAGCCCCTCGGCCGCTACAAGGTTCGCTTCGTTTGTAACTTCACTTATAAGCGCAGAATATCCCACTCCGATCATGGCGAAAAAGCAGAAGATAACGGTCATTATCGGAATCAGGGCCCTCCTCCTCCGGCGTTTATCTTCCTCATCGTACGACGTCATCGTCCTCGTCATCCTCCACTTGCGAGTATGCGCGCATGATTTCGCGAATACAGTAAATTACGATCAAAGCACATGCAACGAAGGCGAAGGTCCACATCATCTTATCTTTGGCCAAAGTCACAATCTCTCCGGAAATATGGGATACGCCAACGACCTTTCCTATGACCTTTCCCGGGTAAACTATTGGATCAACGCTGCTATTCGCATCTCCCTTGGTTATGAAACTGCCGTCGTCGCGTATATCCACCACGCGGTGCACGATCATCACGCCGCCTCTGTCGTAGGCAATGACGTCGCCGATAGCTATGGTGTCAAGTTCATCCTGATCCAGGTGATGTATCATTATCAGGCTGTTTATCTTGATGGTGGATATCGGATAATCCGTTGGGTCTCCGTCCATGGAACCAGACACAATAAGGCGAACCTCTCGATCTCTTAGATCGAAGGAGCCATCGTTGATATTGTACAGGGCACACGCTCCGGCCCCAACCAAAACAACAATGACTGCTGCTATCAGTCCAGCAAATATTTTGCTTTTGTTTTGGTAATACAACATCTCGTTTGTCCTCACTAGCTAAAAACTAGAGGGGAATTGTCTTTTTGATATTTATTAACGTTGTTATTAACCTGATATAGCTGTATCTACGTTCTTTAATTCCATCGGATTCATGTTCTTTTCACGCCTGGCGGCGTTGAACTGTTTAGTCGCGATCGCAAGCGACGAGCCTTCTATCGCCATTGCTATGATCAAAACAACATAGTTCAAGGTCAGGTCTCCGAACGGATGATCGCCGGCGGCGGATTCGACAAGGGCCTCATATCCATGCGAGACGGACATCTCGCCGCATATTGCGAATATCAACATAGAGGCGACAAGGGTCCAAAAATAGAGTTCTTTCCCATAGCCGAATGGATGCTTCCGGTCGGCTTTCTTATCGGACTTCTTCATCCCATATGGGATAAGTATTCCGTTGACCATCGAGTAATATTTTCTTATTTCCGTTCGGAAGTTAAATTTTATTTCGTCCACCGTGATATGTACAGCCTCGTTAACACTTAAAGCAAAACATAACACTCCTTCGACCCCGGCACTGTAATCGTCGTTTCCCGTGCTGGCGCCCGTGTATTCAAATTCGTAGGCAGGGTTGGGAAGACAGCCACAGTAGGTGAATAATCTACAACGGGACCGTCTTCGGACGGATTATAATTGTTCATTCGAATGTGAGAACAATGGCATTGCTCCCATTGGTTACATCGCTGTTATTTATACACACCATATAAAAATGTAAGAGGTTTAAACGGAAGTTACTTTGATACGGGGAACAAGGGGAGGACTTCCTTCTTATTGACCTCGTTTATCACTTCCGCAAGGCCCGTATACATCGCGACCAGGCCCAGCACTATTCCGATGGCCGCGGACACGACTATTACATCGTTGCTCTGAAGGAGCGTTCCTGCTCCGAGCCCGACGAACACGATGGTCAGAAGTCCGAAAACCGATTGCAGCGCCCTGTTGGTCTTCAACGTTCCGAAGAACAGCATGAATGTCAGGAAGCCCCATCCGAAGAAGAAGACCGCCTTGAACACGTGGTCCGGTGCCGCCAGCCCCAGGGCCACGGCGATATTCATGAAAGCAAAAGACATCCAGAACGAACCATACGAAGCGAAGGCCACGGTTCCGAAGGTATTGCCCTTCTTGGATTCGATGAAACCCACAATCAGCTGTAACAGCCCTCCGTAGAAGATCATCATGCCCCAGGCAAGGCTGTCGATAGGCCTCCCGGTGAAGTCCAAGAACATAGCTAGCAGAGTGGTCATGCCAAAGGCGCAAAGGCCCAGGGCACCGACATTGGCGAAATTTGATTCCGTCATTTGATCGTTGCTCTAAAATCACGTCGATATTAAATAATCGACGGTGTCGAACTTCGTCAATTGACGGAATAAATGGTTTATATGTGAGTTCGGTCCGTCTTGGCCTCGTCGACGTAGGCCTGCCAAATCTTCTTTAGGTCAGGTCTCTGGACAGTTTCCATAACATATTCGGCGAACTCGTCCCCGGTCGCTCCGGTTCCCCTTCCGGTCATCACTAGTTTCTTTTCGAACTGGCAGCAGACGTCTAGGGCCATAGTGAGCCTCTCGCCCTTTTCAGCCTCGCCGATGTGGTTCATCATAAGCGCGACAGCCTTGATCATACTGCTAGGGTCAGCGTACTGGCCGCGGCCTTCGTTGACCATCCTGGGCGCAGAACCGTGGATGGCTTCGAACATGGCGTACCTCTTTCCGAGGTTGGCGCTGCCCGCCGTACCGACCCCTCCCTGGATCTGCGCGGCCTCGTCGGTGATTATGTCTCCGTAAAGGTTCGGAAGTATGAATACGCGGAAACTGCTCCTCCTTGCGGGGTCGATGAGCTTCGCGGTCATGATGTCGATGAACCAATCGTCCCACCTGATACCGGGGTATTCTTTGGCCACATCTTCGGCGATGCTCAGGAATTTTCCGTCGGTGGTCTTTATGATGTTGGCCTTGGTGACGAGCGAAACGTAATCGATTCCGTTCTTCTTGGCGTAATCGAATCCGGCGCGGACGATCCTTTCGGTCCCTTGGGTAGTGGCAACGCAGAAATCCATTGCAAGGTCCTCCGTTACGTTGATCCCGTCGCTTCCGAGGGCGTAGCTGCCTTCAGTATTCTCCCTGAAGAATACCCAATCTATCTCAAGCTCCGGAACCGATACAGGCCTCACGTTGGCGAAAAGATCGAGCTCTTTCCTCATTGCCACGTTTGCGCTCTCTATGTTGGGCCACGGATCCCCCTTCTTCGGCGTGGTGGTCGGCCCCTTCAGGATAACGTGACATTTTTTTAGTTCTGCAAGCGTGTCGTCAGGTATAGCTTTCATGACCTCGACGCGCTTCTCGATGGTCAGCCCTTCTATCTGGCGGACCTCTACTTTTCCCGACTTTATTTTGTCGGCGAGGAGAAACTCCATGACCTTCTGTGCGGAAGAGCAGATATACGGTCCGATCCCGTCCCCTCCGCATACGCCTATGATCATTCTGTCCAGCTTGGAATAATCCACCCAGTCTCCTTCCTTCTTCAGAGTCTCGACCCTCTCGAGCTGCCTCCTCAGAAGCTTACCGTAGTTTTCCTGGGCGCTTTGAATTGCTTTTTCATCAACCATTGTGATCGTTTGCCTATATTGACCGACGATAAAGTATTTTCCGATAGCAGTACATTGTTAAATAAATCGGGAGCGGTAAATCTGAGTACCGGTATCCTGTCCGCGGCAGGTGTCGCCGTTTCATAACATTTGCGCTTCCGAGAAAGGACCGCATATCCGACCGGCGGTCTGAAAACAGCTGGAAAATACGGGAAAGAAATACTTCTGGCACATATGTGCCATAACATCACTGAACATGTGCGCAAAATAGAGTCAGATTCGACGGGCATAAACTTGTCTGATACGGATCCGCGGCACTCCAGGGCCCGGGATACAGGTCTGAATGACCGGGGCTGGCCGAAGTTCCACACGCTCGGCGACATTGATTCGGGAGAGATCATCGCATACGCGCTTACCGACGGTTCGGTTGGCTACCCTCAGATGCTTATAGTTCTCGCGGAGACGGCCTTGTAACGCGGCCATCTCTTCTATGTGGTGTACGCAGACGGGGCGTATTCGTCGGAAAGGAACTGTAAATGTCTGAGTCCAGGAAGATAAAGTTCATAATGAGTTTTAGATCGAACACCTGGTCCAATAACAACGGATGCCCGGCCAGAGGCGAGGCGGCCCGCTTCCGGTGCGGCCTTCCGTACGACAGATGGAAGACGGTTTCCGGACACGGGGTCAGGTGAAATCGAATGTGTGTTCAGGGAACTTCAAAAAGATATCTCCGGAAACGGTCAGTTTGGAGATGGGGATCGCCCGCCAGGTGTATGTCGGAATATGCGTTTTTAACGGTTATAAGGAAACGAGGTTTGGAATTATGAGGGCCATGGACAACGGTCAGGCCGCCGTCACTCGGCTTTGCCGTTCCCGATTTGTAGAACAGTGTAGCCAGAGCAGCAGCGTCAATATATTATTTGTTTATAATGCAGTGTTACATCGATCGAAGCCCATGATGGGGCCGATGACAAAGAAGGCGTAATAACAATGCCTTCCTATGTTGTGCTACGATTATTTCATACATGGGGGCCAAATGTATAATTCGAACAATAACGGAAGGAAATATAAGGTGCTCCTGGTACCTGTCATAGCGTTGTTGCTTTGCGCATTGACCATAGGTGGGCCATCATACTGTGTTACAAATGCGAGCACGGCCGAGAACACCGCAAACGTTGTTAGCTTCGACGGACTCGAGGCCAAGCTGTTGGATGAAGATGGAAATCTTCTAACGGGAGCGGGATTCAGCAATGATACTCGATTGGAGTCCTTCGTCAAACTGGATAATACATATACTCTGAGAAAGATGGAAAATGTAAAAATCGGGAGCGGCACGCGCTCAGATTCTTCGGACAAGCATTTGCACAAAAAGTAATATTAATAAAAGGGTCTACAATCAAGATGTTCGATGGCAAAATTTTTTGAAAGACTTGCAAGTAGCATAATCAAATATCCTAAACAGATAATTTTAGCCTGGGTCGTTATTCTGCTCTGTGCTGCGCCGTTCGCTATCGGTGCAGGAGGAGTGCTCAAATACGATACGGCGGAGGTCGCCCTGGACGATTCCGAGTCCATGCAGGGCCTAAGAATAATAGAAGATAATTTCTATCAGTCCGAGGTCTCGATGTCGGCAAGTCCGATACTCGTTCTGGAAAGCGATGCCGCCAGGAACCTGGCCGGGACATACTTCCAGGAACTTTCCGATGAATATCTGAACGATCCCGACAGGCTCGCGGAATTCAAGGACGCCTACGGAAACCCGAAGATCGTCAATTTCATCTACAACGGAGTGAGCGAAAGCGAGTCCAGCAAATCCCTGGCGATCCTGTTCGTAATATATTCGACAGAATTTACAAATGTATATGATGACACGCCAGAACTCAGGAACTATGTATCCAAGGCCGTGTCCGAATACGAATCGGACAAGTTCGCCTCGTCCGGGAACCAAGTGGTAGCCATCACCACTTATGTCACTGGTTCCGCCGCGATCGGATACGACGCGGAGGTCGCGACGATGGAAGACCTGGCAAAGATCGATCCGTTCACCATACTGCTTATCCTTATCCTGGTGGGCCTGTTCTTCAGGTCCATCATATCCGCCGCCACTCCGCCGATGACGATAGGGTTCGCCTTCGGGATAACCCTATCGCTGGTGTTCGCGCTGGGCCAGTTGATGAGCATCTACTTCATCACGGAGATGCTGATACTCGTCACGATGATGGGCGCGGGATGCGATTACTGCATCTTCATCTTGGCCAGGTACCGCGAGGAGCGCCGTTACGGGAAATCGCACGAAGAGTCCCTTCACAATTCCGTTGTATGGGCGGGGGAGTCCATTACCACGTCCGGGGCGTCGGTCATCATAGGCTTCGGGGCCCTCTCCCTGTGCTCGGTGCCGATGGTCAGCACAATGGGAATCGTGCTCGCGGTAGGGATACTCATAGCGCTGATAGCAGCCCTCACGCTGATCACGTCCATGCTCTCATTGGTGGGGGACAGGATGTTCTGGCCGTCAAAGGCGGAGACCTTCCGCGAAGGCAGCAAGGCGATGAACGGATGGTACGGCAAGGTATCCAGGTTCGGCGCCAGCTATTTCCGCAAGTCGGCCAGGTTCTCGCACAAGCATGCGAAGACGATAGTCGCCGCGGCGATATTGGTTACCGTTCCCGCGGCATACATCGCAACCACCGCCGAGACGTCCTACGACTTCACCAGTACGCTGAGCACAGGCGAGTCGTATGACGGACTGAAGGAGATCGAAGGTTACGTGGGCGGAGGTTTCCTAATGCCCAATTACGTCGTCATCGAATTCGATGACAGTAACGCCGTTGCGACGCTTTCGTACGATACAAGCGGCGCCGAGCCGATACTCCTTCTGACCTGGAACGATAACGGAAGTTACGGTAAAGTGGTCGGTCTGACCGGCCAGATAGGAGAAATAGATAACATAAGGGTCTCCACAAGCATAGCGAAATGGTATGACGCATCCTTGGAGGACGACAGCATCCTGGAGACAGTCTTGGCGTCGGAAGAGTACGCCGACCTTACCTACGTTGTCTCTGCGTACCCGGACGAGATAAAGGAAGCACTCCTCGCCCACGGGGCGGCGGGGATGGCCCTGGCCGCCATGCCCACCGAGGCATCGCCTTACGCCACCGCCGCGCTCACTGGCATGGGCATGGACACGTTGCTGCTGGAGAGCATGCGCACTATGATCTCGTCCGGGTCCGCGGAAGCGATCCAGAACTACATCGACACGCACACCGTGATGCCCTCGCTGACCCTGGCGGCGATGGAGTCCCCCGATACCGCGCCGGTCATGGACGCGATGATCAATTACATGGGAGGGGCGCTGGGAGGAGACATCGTGGCCGGGACGGGAGGCCAGCTGACGTTCGCGAAGGTCACCGCCGTGACCGTATCTTCGGCAACATCCAACGAGTCCATGGACACCATCGCCACAATAGGCGGGATGGTAGGAACCTTCAAGGCGGACAATCCCGAGGCGGTCAACTCATGGGTGACCGGCTCCCCTGCAGTCACGTACGACCTTTCAAACTCGGTCGGCGAAGAGTTCAGCTACATCGAGCTGCTTGTGGTGGTAATGATAATCCTTCTGCTATTCTTCGTCATGAAGTCCTATCTAATACCCATACGCTCGGTTCTGACGGTCGTGATGAGCATAGTGTGGACCCTGGCGCTGACCCACCTGATATTTACGAACATCCTCGACATAGGGGTGGTCTGGCTCATACCGATAATACTGTTCGTGATATGCCTGGGCCTCGGAATGGACTACGATATCCTGCTCACAACCCGCATCAAGGAGAACGTGATGCACCTAGGCATGGACAACGATAAGGCCATATACGAGGCGGTCACGCACACCGGTTCCGTCATAACGATATGCGGTCTGATCATGGGAGGCGCGTTCGGAACTCTGATGCTCTCTTCGATGCCCATGATGCAGGAGTTCGGATTCGCCCTGTGCTTCGCCATATTGGTCGATGCCCTGCTGGTGCGCACGTACATCGTCCCTGCCGTCATGCACATGCTCGGCAGATGGAACTGGGTGGGCCCCAAGTGGATGCACAGGGGAGCAAGGACAGAATAAACAAAAAAACAGGAGGGGCCACCCTCCTTCCTTTCCGATTGTAAAAAAATTAAGCGGTTTGGTTCTGCGCTCACTCGGAGATGGCCGAGCTGGGGCACTCGTCGACGCAGGCTCCGCAGTCAACGCATTTGTCGGCGTCGATGACAGCCACGTCGTCAACGGAGATCGCCGACTCGGGGCATACGTCCACACACGCGCCGCAGGCGACGCACTCTGCTTCAATTATGGATACCATTTTGATAACCTCGCCACCTGATAAGCGAACTCCTTTAAATTCGTGACTGTTTCAAAAAGGAAATCGGGCGGCCCGTCTGCGGAGCACATCCATGAAAATGATATATGGCTGCGGACCGATGGGGTGACATGGAACAGAGACCGGCAGACTTCTTCCGCTTCGGCGATCCGAAAGGTGCCGAGGGACGCGAATCCCTCGTATCCATGAACGAGCATCACCGAGAACTGAGCGAGTGGGCGCTGTCCTTGCTTTCTTCAGACATCACTCCATTGAACATCCTCGACGTGGGATGCGGAGGCGGCATGCAGCTTCTCATGCTGGGGAAGAAGTACCCGAAGGCGCATCTCCACGGAGCCGATCCCTCTGACGAGGCGGTTAAGCTAGCCTCCGAGACCAATGCATCCGGCATCGAGAGCGGCAGGTGCAGGATAGATATGTCCCCTGTCGAAGACCTGCCGTATCCCAATGGGTCCTTCGACCTTGTGTCCGCCTTCGAGACATATTTCTTCTGGAAAGACCTGGACGCGGCCTTCGTAGAGATACGGCGCGTGCTTTCTCCCGGCGGAAGACTGGTCGTGGTTTCCGAACAGTATCCCGACCAGGTATTCTACAAAAGGAACACAGAATACGCGAAAAGGACCGGGATGAGGCTTGTGAAAAACGAGGACATGGTCTCAATGCTCGGTGCCTATGGTCTCAAGGCCGAGTTCAAAACGGTACCGGAAAAGAATTGGGTCTGTTTCATAGCTACAAAATATTGATTTTATAATATACTATATATTATCAATATATTGTATAGATTAATCTTGTTCGAAAAGATTAATCATCATGCATTACGGTCTGCCGAACATGGCAGACCAAACATCGGACCAGAAGAGACAATGGAAGAGCAAGCACCTGCGCACTGTGTGCGCGTTTGCCAACTCGTACGGCGGGCGTCTGATAATAGGGAACGCGGACTCGTTCTCTCCCGAGGAGGCGCTGGACGAGGCAAGGAACATTTACGACGAGATATCCAGGGAGCTGGACATACATCCGCACGTGCGCCCGGTCGAGAATAAAGGCAAAGCGTCCGTCGTCATGGACATCAGGCCCAGCCCCGAACCCATATGCCTGGACGGACAGTATTACAGACGCGTGGGAAAGGAGGACCGCGAACTCGTGGGGGACGACCTGGAGAAGTTCATCCTGCTGAAGGACAGGAGAGCGAGGCTCGATCTGCTGATGCCCGGAGCAACCGTCAAGGACCTTGACAGGGACGCTCTCGACGCCTTCCGTTCTATGTCGAAAGTATCCAAGAAGATCGACGACGCGAAGATGCTGCAGTCCTTGAACCTAATGCAGAAGGACATGCTGAGGGGTTCCGCCGTGATCCTCTTCCACCCCGACCCCTCGCAGTACATGGTGGGGCCCGACATCCGCATCGGCAGATTCTCCGCATCGGGGCTCATGGACGACATGGAAGTGGTGTCCGGCCCCGCGTTCCTTCAGCCCCGCAGGGCGGCGGAGCTGCTCTCTTCCAGATATCTTGAGGACGGCGAATACCCGATGGATGCGGTCGAGGAGGCGATAATCAACGCGGTGGCCCACAAAGACTACTCGTCGGGCGACCCCGTCAGGATCAAGGTCTACAAGAACCGCCTTACGATATCCAACGCAGGCGGGCTCAGCAAGAAGGACATGTCTTCAGAGACGGAGGGCAGGTCCAAACCCGCGAACCCCGGGCTTGCTGACATTTTCGCAAGGGCAGGCATGATGAGGCTCATGGGCACGGGAATACCGAACATGAACGCAGCATGCCTTAGGACGGGCATTCCCGGTGTCACGATAGATGCCTCGAAAGACGATTTCGCGGTCACGTTCATGCTGGCGCCCCGGTCGCCGGAGAACGTGCAAAGGGCTGCGGAGATCGAGGCTGAGCAGGAGGTCATGTTCTCGGGATGTCCCGCGATAGTGGCGGGAAAGGTCAAGGACCGCGGGACGAGGACCAGAGACTTCCGTATCTCCAGCCTTCTGGCCGCGGTGGGGGACGAAGAGGTCTCCGCCAAAGAGCTTATGGGCCGTCTCGAGTTCAGGCACAGGCCCACCTTCATGTCCAACTATATGGAGCCCGCCATCGAAGGGGGCTTCATCGAGAGGACGTGCGACAAACCGACCAGCAGGAACCAGCGCTACAAGGCGACAGACAAGGGACTGGCGCTTCTCAGATGATCAGAGCCTGTAGCCCCTGACGATCTCCAGAGGAGTCCCCGCCGGCCCCCGCCGGCCGGAGTCGGAGCCTTCCGGGCACACGCTAATGCAGATACCGCAGGGCGAAACCCCTTCGGAGGCCAGGTCGGCCTGTCGTTTTACGCAGGCTTCGGCATCGAACGCCCTCTCCGTATATGGGGAGCAGGAAATAGCCCTCACCGGACAGGACCTGGCACACATGCCGCACTTGTTGCAGATCTGCTTCTCCATCACGCGCCCCTGGGAAAGGGCCGCGTCTGTAAGCACGGTCACCAGCCTGATCCTGGGGCCGTACTCCTCGGTCAGAATGGAACCGTTCATTCCGAATGTGCCTATCCCGCAAAGATATGCGGAATATTTGTGTGAAAAGAATGCTGAGGGATCCTTCTGCAGACCTTTTATGCCCAGATATCCGTCTCGGGGCACGGCAGTTGCAGACCTGCCGCGGCGTTCGAATTCCAGGACTGCTCTTTCCGCGGCCATGTCTAGATACGAGTTGAGTACCTTGTAGTGCTCCCGGTACCAGACGGAAGGCGATGTGTCAGCAATGCATTTCTGGACAGGTATTCCGAAGACTAGGGCCGACCTGCATCCGGGCATAAGGGCTTTCGGCCTTCTCTCGGGAGGTACTGCCGATGAAACAAGCGGATCGGTCTCCCAGTCGTCCGAACCGCAGGACCCGACGATACGGATTCCCAGACCTGCGAGCGATGATACTACGGCGGCGTAATCGGATTCCATGGTTCGGAAGGAACGTGCGGATACTACAACTTTTTCATATAGTATAATTAATAACTTCAGCAGACCATCCTTAACTATGCTGATATGCTATTCCGGGACAGGCAACTCTTACTATGCCAGCAAGACGATACAGGAGAGGATCGGAGGCATAATAGTAGATATAGCGCGCAGACTGGACAACAACAATTTCAACCTGGCGCTCGAACTGGACGAACCCCTTGGGATCGTCTTTCCGGTGTACTTCGGAACCATACCCAAGGCCGTAAGGGAATATGTTTCGAAGATGAAGATCTCCGACAGGGGGGATCATTACATCTATGCGGTAATGACGTGCGGTTCCGGGTGCGGGTCCGCCCCCGAGGACCTGGACGATGTGCTGGAGGATGCCGGATATATGCTGGACGCATATTATACGCTGATAATGCCAAACAATGCCCTGGTGTTCATGGACCCGGAAGACGACATCACCGTGGAAGATAAGCTGTCCGTGGCCGAAGATGAACTGGAGGCCATCGTCAAGGATATAGAGGGGCGCAGGAGCGGGGCCATACGGACCAACCGGGGCGATTTCCACCCGGAAAGATCCGAGGAGATGAGAAATGCCTACGAGGCCGCCTGCGACACCAAGCTGTTCAAATCCACCGATGAATGCATAGGATGTAAGTTCTGCGAACGCCTGTGCCCCGAACGCGCCATAAGGGTCTACGGCAGGACGGCGGTCTGGGAGAAGGATTCCTGCAGCCTATGCATGGGCTGCCTGGACATGTGCCCCCACAGCGCCATAACGTATGATGGCATGAAAGTCCGCGGACGCTATCATAACGATTCGTTCTATCTCAGGTCCATAGGGATCGCGATGCCCTTCGGCGATAAGCGCCTTTGATGGCTGGATTTAAGTATTCAGTTTTGCTAGCATCATTCGCGGTATTCCGCAGAGGGAAATTATGACTTTCAAGGACGACAGAAACGTTCCCGGCGGCCCCGGAAACAGAAAGGGAATGAAGTTCGAGACCATACAGCTCCATGCGGGACAGGAAGAGCCCGACCCCGCGACCGGAGCGAGAGCGGTACCGATCTACATGACGACGTCCTATGTTTTCGATAGCTGCGACCATGCGGCCGACGTATTCATGCTGAGGAAGCCGGGAAACATCTATGGAAGGCTGACGAACGATACTCAGACGGCGTTCGAAAAACGTATAGCCGCGCTCGAAGGAGGTAGCGCGGCACTGCTGGTTGCTTCGGGGGCGGCGGCAATAACATACACGGTGCAGAACCTGGCCTCGGTCGGCGACAACGTGGTATCGGCCACCACTCTCTACGGCGGCACATATAATTTCCTGGCGCATACGTTGCCAGACTTTGGAATAACGACCAAATTCATAGATCCGTTCGGTAAGGGCGCCATCGAGAGATTCGACAAGGCCATAGACTCCAGGACCAAATGCGTATTCGCCGAAACGATAGGAAATCCGAACGCGAATCTGCTAGACATCGAAGCGCTGGCGGCCGTTGCCCATAAGCACGGCGTTCCGCTGGTCATCGACAACACGTTCGCTACCCCGTTCCTGTTCAGGCCCCTTGAGCACGGGGCCGATATAGTAGTCGAAAGTGCGACCAAGTTCATCGGAGGCCACGGCACGGCCCTAGGCGGGGTCGTGATCGAATCGGGGAAGTTCGACTATACGCAGGGAAGGTTTCCGGGGCTCGCCGATCCCAATCCAAGCTACCACGGCATTAGCTTTGCAAGGGACAGTCCCGAGGCACCGTTCTGTACCAGGATGAGGGCGATAATACTCAGGGACATGGGCGCATGCATTTCGCCGATGAACGCTTTTCTTTTACTGCAAGGGCTCGAGACCCTTTCGCTCAGGGTCGAAAGACAGGTCGAGAATACAGAGAAGGTCATAGAATTTCTGTCGAAGCACCCGAAGGTCAGAAAGATCAATCACCCGATGCTCAAAAACCATCCTGACCACGCCCTCTATAAGATATATTTCCCAAACGGGGCAGGATCGATATTCACGTTCGAGATCGAGGGCGGAAAGACCGAGGCGAAAAGGTTCGCGGACGGCATGGAGCTGTTCTCCCTTCTTGCTAACGTGGCGGACGTCAAGTCGCTGGTGATACACCCGGCAAGCACCACCCACTCCCAGCTTTCAGAAAAGGAGCTGATGGAGCAAGGAATAACACCGTCGACCATCCGTCTTTCGATAGGATGCGAGCACATAGATGACATAATAGCCGACCTGGATCAGGCTCTGAACAAGGCATGAACCGCCGTTCATGAAAATATGAAGCAAGCATAGGGAGAAATGTGGTTGGATATATGACCCAACTGTTGAATATCAGTAACGTTCTAACGCCATCGATGTCAGAAGGCGGCAGGATGGTCCCTGTGTTCCTGGTCCCGGCCGGACGGAAGATAGTGGTGTTCGGCGGAGGCAACGTATCGCTGAGGAAATGCAGGCATTTCGACGGGTTCAGGATCAAGGTCGTAGCCGAGGAGATGCTCCCGGAGATAGCCGCGGTTGCGGAGACTTTAGTCATGTCCACAGTTACGGCGGAAAATGCGGGATCGTTCATGGACGGCGCAGAAATGGTGATCGCCGCAACAAGTTCAAAGGCCCTTAACGGGACGATACGGGATATTGCCATGGAAAAAGGTATTCCGGTGAACTCCGCCCACGGCGGAGGAGATGTCCTTATACCTTCTACACTGCGCAGGGGAGGTTTCACCGTTGCCGTGTCGTCAGAGGGACATGCCCCCTCATTTCCACCATATGTAATGACCCAGATCGATAATTTTCTTGACGATTCATATGAAAAGATGCTCGTACTGCTTGTAAAACTGAGGCCCCTGGTCATGGAGCAGATAAAATCACAGCCGGAAAGGGCCGAAGCGTTGGAACGCATCATCAACGACTCGGACATATGGGACCTGTTGCGTTCGGGTGACGAGGAAGGAGCATTTTATGTCGCCAAGAAAGAAGGAGGCCTGAAATGATCGTGAGCCTTCATGCCACCCACGAGTCTGCGGACGGCACGGAATGCCTGCATGACATAGTCCCAAAACTCGGAAACGGGATCGGCTTTATGATTTCGAACATATCGTCGGTGCAGGAGTATGTGATAATCAGCACATGCAACCGATTCGAACTGTACGTGGCGACGGACGATAACGAGGACACGGTCGAAGAATTTCTCGGGATGATACGGAAGATCTTCCCCTACGACACCAGGAAAATGACATATATTTTAGAGGACGCGGACAGTATCGGCCATCTGTTCAGGGTCGTCTGCGGACTCGACTCGCTCATTGTGGGCGAGAACGAGATACAGCACCAGATCAAGATGGCCTATGCCAAGGCGAGAGAGGAAGGCCACGTTGGAAAAATAATGTCGCATCTTTTCGACCGCACCCTCGCGGTCGGAAAGCGCGTAAGGTCAGAGACGGCCCTGAACAAAGGCGCTGTATCCGTCGGTTCGGCGGCGGTGGAGCTTGCCACAAGAAAATTGGGCATCCTGGACGGAAAAAACATAACCATCCTGGGGGCCGGGGACACGGCAACGGTCATAGCAAAAAATCTAATCGGGAAGAACCCCAATACAATATTCGTTTCAAACAGGACCTTCGAGCGCGCCAACGAACTGGCCGCGGCGCTCAACGGCGTGGCCATACCCATGAGCCGCAGGATAGAAGCGATGGAGTTCAGCGACCTCGTGCTAGTCGCGACCTCTGCACCGCATGCGGTGTTGAGACGCGAGCACGTAGAGGAGGTAATGTCGCGCCGTTCCGATAAAAGGCTGTTGATCATCGATGTATCGCTCCCAAGGAACGTGTCGGAGGACGTGGCCGAAGTGTCAAATGTCGAACTGGACACCATGGATTCCCTGGAACGCATAGCAATGGAGAACGCCAACAGGCGCAGGAACGAGGTTAACGAAGCCGAGAAGATCTTAGGGCAAGAGCTTGCTAAGATCGATGCGGAGCAGAGGGAGCACGATGCCGATGAAGTTATACGCATGATAAGTCTCAAGCTTTCCGGCATCCGTGACGGGGAGCTCGAAACCGCAATATCCAGGTCTAAATGTATCGATACCCGCAAGGTCCTTGATGATATGTCTAGGGCGCTGGTAAACAAAATAACCGCTGAGGTGTATCGCAACCTCAGGAAAGCGTCGAGGAACGGCCGCGGGGACATCTGCGACACCGTTGCTGAACTGTTCGGAGTAAATGAAAATGTATCCAAATGTGCGCATGAGACGGATGAGGAAGAACAAGAGAGTAAGAGACCTCACAGCAGAAACAAGGTTGCACCCGGACGAGTTCGTGCTGCCGATATTCTTTGACGAGAAGTTATCCGAAGTGAAGATAAACGACTCGATGCCCGGTGTAAGGACGTTCCCGCTTGGCGGATATGACGGAATTGCGTCCGGAATACAGAGTTCAGGTGTCAACTCTGTTCTGGTTTTCGGAGTCCCCGCCGAGAAAGACTCCCAAGGTTCGGGCGCTTACGCCGCGGATGGCGTGGTCCAGAAAGCTATATGCGGGATCAAGGAGAATTCGGACATCCTCGTGATAGCGGACCTTTGTTTATGCGAGTACACAGACCATGGTCACTGCGGCATTTTGGATAAAAGCGGCTGGGTGAAGAACGACGAGACTTTGGAACTTTATGCCAAAACCGCAGTTTCGCAGGCCGCCGCCGGTGCGGACATCATAGCCCCCAGCGGAATGATGGACGGCCAGATATCCGCTGTCCGTACAGCGCTTGACGATGCCGGGTTCAAAGAAATTCCGATAATGGCGTACAGCGCAAAATTCTACAGTGCATATTACGGCCCCTTCAGAGACGTGGCATGCAGCGCGCCCGGCCATGGGGACCGCGCCGGATACCAGATGCCCTGCGGTAACAGGAAGGAGGCGATCAGGGAGATAGAGCTTGATACCGAGGAAGGCGCGGACATCATAATGGTAAAGCCGGCCGGGCCGTATCTCGACATAGTACGCGACGCGGCCGAAATGTTCGATCTCCCGTTGGCCGCCTACCAGGTATCGGGCGAGTATGCCATGATAAAAGCGGCCGCAAGGAACGGATGGATAGATGAGGGACGTGCGATGATGGAATCCCTTCTCGGAATAAAACGGGCAGGTGCAGATATAATCATCACATATTTTGCAGAGGAAGCAGCGAGGAAATTGATTTGATATGAAAGACCGCTCTTCAGAATTATTTGAACGTGCCCTCAAGGTCACGCCCGGAGGAGTGTCCAGCCCCGTCAGGGCGTTCAGGCCCAATCCGCTCTTTATAGAAAGTGCCAATGGCAGCAAAATAAGAGACGCCGACGGAAATGAATATATCGACTACTGCATGGCATACGGGCCGATGGTGGCAGGACATGCCTGCGAGGACGTCATCAATGCAGTCAAAAGCTATCTGGACAGAGGCACGCTTTTCGGTGCGCCTTCGGAGCCGGAGCTCCAGTTGATCGAACTGATATCTTCCAGGGTCCCTTCGGCCGAGATGGTCCGGCTTGCCTGTTCCGGTGCCGAGGCCACGATGCATGCCATTCGCGTAGCTCGCGGATTCACGGGAAGGGACGGCATAGTCAAGATGAACGGCGGATATCACGGCGCGCACGACTCCGTTATGGCCGAACGCGGTGAAGGATACCGCAGCCGACCCAGCTCCGAAGGTGTGCCGA
Source organism: Methanomassiliicoccaceae archaeon UBA421 (assembly GCA_002498365.1). Lineage (GTDB taxonomy): Archaea > Thermoplasmatota > Thermoplasmata > Methanomassiliicoccales > Methanomethylophilaceae > VadinCA11. The sequence continues at coordinate 36,816 of DAHB01000001.1, forward strand.
AAGATGCTGTAAAAAATACGTTCATAGCGGAATACAATGACATCGAGGGGTTGACAGAGGTCATCGATGCGGAAAAACCCGCATGCGTAATAATGGAACCGGTCATGGGCAACATCGGAGTGGTCCCGCCTGAAAAAGGATATCTTCAAGAGGTCAGAAAGATAACCAAGGAGGCCGGAACGGTTCTCATATTCGACGAAGTGATCACAGGATTCAGACTGACGAGCGGAGGTGCGCAGGAGCTATACGGCGTCACCCCAGACATGACCACGTGCGCAAAGGTCATGGGGGGCGGGCTATCGGGATCGGCATTGATGGGCAAGCGCGAGATAATGGAAAAAATCGCCCCCCCCGGTAAAGTTTACGTCGCTGGCACATATGCAGGAAATCCGATTTCCGCAGTTGCGGGAATGGCACAGATAAACTACATGAGCAAAGGCATCAGGTACACGGAGCTGAACGGACGTTCAGATGCTCTGAGGAAATCGCTGTCGGATCTGTTGGAGGACAGCAAGGTAAAGGGATGTGTCAACGGGGTCGGCTCCATGATGACCGTGTATTTTGGTATCGAATCGGTGACCAATGGGTCCGATGCTTCCAAGACAGACCGCGACATGTTCAACAGAATGTTCAAACACATGCTAGATAAGGGAATATATCTGGCACCCTCCGCGTTGGAGGACTGGTTCGTATCTGCGGCGCACAGCTCCGAGGACATAACGGCAACGGTCGAGGCGTTCGGTTCTTTCCTGAAAGGAGCGGTAAGATGATCGTAGGAACGAGAGAAAGTAAGCTCGCGATGAGGCAGACAGAGATATTCATCAAAAGGCTGCAGGAGAGTTGTGTCGGTACCCAGTGTGAGATCGTAGCCATAAAATCCCTCGGGGACAAAGACTTGAAATCACCTCTGAACGGAATGAGCACCGTCGGCGCGTTCGTAAGGGAGTTGGACGATGCCCTGCTGAGGAAGGATATAGATGTTTCCGTGAATTCTTTAAAAGATATTCCTACGACATTGAGGCAGGGGCTGAAGATAGGTGCGGTTCTGGAAAGGGACAGCCCCGAGGATGTTATTCTCCCCTGTCCATTGGAAGAACTTCCGGAAGGGGCCGTGATCGGTACGGCTTCGGTAAGGAGGGAGTATCTCCTGAGGCACATGAGGCCGGACCTGAAGATCAGTCAACTGAGAGGTAACATACACACGAGACTTTCCAAGCTGGACAGCGGCGAATATGACGCTATAGTGCTTGCAAAGGCCGGCCTCGAAAGGATGGGCATCGACCGTCCGGCATACATCCTGGATCCGGACATCTTTATCCCTGCGCCTGCTCAGGGGACCATAGCGATAGAGTGCAGGGACGATGACGAGGAAACGAAATCCAAGCTGCTCAAAGTCAATGATCATATATCTCGCCTCGAGACAGGAGCTGAGAGGGGTATCATGAAGTTCATGGGAGCAGGTTGTTCTTCGCCTGTCGGAATAAATGCAAAATACCAAGGGGACGAGATCAGAGTCAGGGCGATATCTTTCACATATACGCCCGAGCCGGTCTACGTGGACACAACTATACCGGAAGCCTACATCATGGACGAACTTCTGGATATCGCGGACTATCTTACCGGTAAGAGGCCGAGGCTGAAACTATGAAAGGAAAAGTATATCTGGTCGGTGCAGGGCCAGGAGATCTGGGGCTCATAACGGTCAGGGGAAGAGAGATCCTTATGGAGGCGGACGTAGTGATGTACGACGCGCTTTCCAACCCGGGACTGCTGGCACTTTGCAAGGAAGGTGCAGACCTCATAGATGCAGGTAAGCGGGGCGGGGACCACCATCTCATGCAGTGGGAGACCAACGAGCTTCTGGCAAAATACGCAAACGAAGGAAAGACGGTCGTCAGGCTTAAAGGAGGAGACCCGTTCCTTTTTGGGAGAGGTGCCGAAGAGGCCGAGGAACTTAGGGAAGCGGGTGTAGAGGTACACGTAGTGCCAGGTGTATCTTCTTCAATATCCGTTCCTGAGCTTGCGGGGATTCCCGTAACTCACAGAGACCATGCATCAATGGTAACATTTGTCACCGGTCACGAGAAGGAGGACCGCAAGGGAGACAGGGTGGACTGGAAGGCGCTGGCAGACGGTCACGGTACCATCGTCGTCCTTATGGGGCTCGGGAACGCGGGCGCGATATCGAAAGGTCTGATCGATGGCGGAATGTCGCCGGATACTCCGGCCGCCGTGATAACCAGCGGGTCCACTCCGGAACAGCGTGTCGAATTGACAGCCGTTTCAAAGCTGGCAGATACCATCGCCGAGAAAAATATGGTGCCCCCCGGTATAATGGTAATAGGCAGCGTCGCATCGTTACGCGGGAAGCTGGGGGACATGCAATGACCATGATCGGATTTACAAGGCCTATCGAAAGGCTGAAAGATTCCATCAAAGAGGCCGAGGAGATGGGTTTCGATGTAATCGCGGCCCCCTCGATGAAGATAATTTCAGGAGATAAGGAGGAATTCGAAAGAGCCAGACATATTCTTTTATCAGGTACGGCCTCCTTTGCGGTGTTCGGCTCTGTGACAGCTGTTGAAGAATGTATTAAAGCATACGGCGAGGATTTTGTCCGACTGTTCAGCAAGGTCAAGATAATACCTATAGGTCCCAGCACTGGAAACGCCCTAAAATCGGCAGGCATCAGCACCGACGCATTGCCCGAAGAGTTCTCCTCTGCCGGGATCGTAGATCTTCTTAAGGATTCCGTCAAAGGAAAGACCGTACTGCTGATGAGGTCCGACAGCGGTTCCGATGTGCTTTATAACGGCCTCAGGGCCGCAGGCGCGGAAACGGTAAGCGTTGCAACCTACAAGCTTGAAGAGTTCGGAATTAACAGCGCGTTGCTTCACCTTATAACGGCGATAAAAGGTGGAAAGATCGATGTTATGGCATTTACAAGTCCGTTGTCAGCAAAAATATTCTATTCCCAGATCAGGGATATGGCTGGGAATGATGCCACCGTGGAGATGATGGGGAGGCTGAAGGTCGCCGCCATAGGGGGACCGACATCCGAAGCTCTGCGTTTACTGGGCAGGGAACCGGACATCATGCCGAAAGACTCAACCTTCCATGACCTGCTGGAAGCGATTGCGTCGGAGAGCGGGATTGTACGCAAAACTGCATATGATAGATGTCCCGGACAGATACAAGGCGATGAATAACATCGTCGCGTACGTAGACATCCTACAGACGGTGCCCGGGACGTGAAGGGCATTGACGCGAAAGTTGAACTCTTGCTTATAGGAAACTGAAGTTAAAAACGCGTCTGCGACCGAAAAAGGTCGAGGACGCAACTCGACGATTTATTTCTCAATTTGAAGGGTTTGAGCGATCGTGCTTCAAAATTGCTGAAAATATGTCATTTCTTCAACCTTCTGAAATGTGACCTCAATAGAGGACTAGTCAAAATCCTAGGATACAGATTCCACAGTTTGGTTCTGGCTTTAGATACAGGAAATTCACAATCGACATCAGAAAAGCGCCAGAAATAGATTAGAACACGTCGATCGATCTAGTCTTCAGAGGTGCATCTGGTCGGTTTTCAGCATATTGTTTCTCTTAGGCCTAGGAACGCCCCTGATGTCATTCCCAGATCTGAACATATCTAAGATATAATTGAAACCATCCAAACCGTCGTATTATTCATTGTGCTGACATTATCATCGATTTTATTTCTTTTTTAGAATAATTGTTTACATCCCCGACAAAGCTCTGTATTATCTTCTTCACTATGCTGGGTTGCTCATTATAAATCATATGTCCCGATGCTGGTATGATTGCGAGTTGAGCTTGAGGGAACATGTCCTGATATTTCTTCATGGTCTCAGTACGGACGGTGTCCCTGTCACCGGATATCAGCAGAACTGGAACGTTGATCTTCCCAAGGTCCTTTGTCAGATCGAAGTTTTTGAGCCTTCCACCACATAGCAGCTCGCTGTTGCCCCACATTATTCTGTAGACCTCTGGTTGAAATCCGAATACCAGATGATGAATTATGTTCAAATCGCCCTTTGTGAAGTAATAATGTTGGAAATAAGGGATTAGTGCCCTTCTATATCCGTTTAAATAAAGTCCGTTTTTTTCAAATTGCATCAGAGTATTCCTATCTGGATCGGGCAACAACGAGAGATTGACCATTTGATCATCTTCCCACATTGGTGTGCTTAGGAACGGAGATGACAATATCATGGCCTTGATGTTCTTCACCCCCTTGAGGGATGCATAGGCGGTCGCTAGTCCAGCGCCCCAGCACATGCCCATAAGAATCACTGTGTCCAATTTGTTTTCGACTATTACATCTTCCAATTGATTTACAAAGGTCTCTACATTGTATTTGTCGAGGTCATTAAACTTATCAGAGCCGCCACAGCCGAACTGATCATAGAAGTACATGGGGCTCTTTATTCCCAAGAACTCGGACAATATGGGGTCTGAGCAGAATCCGGGCCCTCCATGAAGAACAACTATCGGAATCCCTTTGCCATTGGGATTTTTGATGTAACAACACGTTTTCCCTTCTCTGGTATCAATTATTTTTGTTATCGTATTGTCCAATCAATCACCAACTCTAGTTACAATCCAGGTATTGTGTAATTCATTAACTTTATTAATATCATATTGACAGAATAGATGTTGTCCATCCTAGGAGACTCATCAATCATCCTCGTCTTCATCGATTACGTCATTGTTTTTTCGGTCGATATTTTTTGAAAGAGTGATGAAATCGCGGTTCGCTGGAACAGCGAGGGGCGATCTGAAGTATAATTCCTGCAATCCGTTTGTATTTTCTGAGTTCTGTAACATCTCCAAATTCTTCATCATCTCGACTACCGAACCGCGCATGAATAATATCATTTCTTCAGAGAAGTTTGCGAAAATATTCCGTATTATCTCCGAAATGCTAATCATAATCTCTGTTGCTAGTTTTTTCCCACTATCGGTCAAGAAGATTGAGTATTTTTTATTATTATCCTCTTTTCGGTCGTCGAACACGAATTTTTCTTCCCTTAGTTTCTTTACTACTCTGTTTGTATTGGCAGGATCCAGGTCCAGGTAATTTGAAAGTTCGACCATGGTCTGGCCGTCCTGGATATGCAGTGCCAGAAGATATATGGAATGAGAGCTTGTCAGCCCATATGGCTTTACAACATCCATCATATTCCTTCGCATTACCGCGTTTATCCTATCCAGGATTATGGGAAATGAAGCATTCCAATAAGTATCATCAGATGTGTCCATCATATCACTTTGTCATATTGTTCAATATTTTTTAACGCATCAATCGAAAAATCACCGTCCGAAGATAGGCGAATCAAATTCTGACTGATTATGGTCGAATACACAATAGTGTATCCTCATAATCGTGATATAATCAACAATATTTAACTTTATTAATTAACGTTCCTTATTTTTCTGAAGTAACACGATAAGATCTCAATGAGGGAGTTAAAAACACATATTAATATCAACTATGATGCTCAATTATCTTTCAGATCGTCAAGCGTGTAGTATTTCGCATCGAGCCTCCGCGACAGACTCTCGGGAACATCGTTCTTCGAATAACCAATGCCTGTGTCGATGACAATCCATTTCAGACCGGGCATGCGCATTTTATCCGCTAGCTCCAGGGCCTCATCGATAGGGTCTGCGCCTTCTCTTAGAGGTATATTGGCCCTCCCATCAGTTATGACTATGGCGTAGCATTCCTCCTCTGGGTGCTTCCTCGTGTAGCTAAGCATGTACTCGTATGTGAACATGAGGCCTTCCGAAAGCGGCGTCCTGTCTCCTATGCTCAGATTCGCCAACACTTCGGCCACCGATCCCACGTGTTTGGTAGGTGGCATGATCAACTCTGTATCACCCTCGCTGAATCTGACAATGCCGACCCGATCTCGTCTACTGTGCAGCTTCTCCAGCATAGACATGACGGACGCTTTCACGTTGGTCATTCTGCTCCCTATTATCAGAGATCCGCTGGCATCTATCACGAACAGGAGCGTCCTGCGTCTAAGTTCGTGCCTGACTCTGTTTCGGACGTCCTTCATTTCGATGATGACAGCCATATCAGAAGCGCTCTCTTTTTCTCTTCTATGCTGGAATGGTGCCGCCGCTCTCACCGTAGCGCCCACCGCCAGGTCCAGAATGCCACCCTGGTACTCTTCCTCGCCGACCGATTTCCCTCTGCTGTTCAGACTTCTGATAGACCTCCGCTCCGCATAGGTACCCTTGTCGATTTCCGCAATGACATCTATGGCATCAAAACTGTCGCCTACCCTCATGACGAGGTCCTCCTCGCTAACGATGATCGGATCGGCATCCGTGCCGAAGCAGGCAGCTTCATCGTCTGTTGCGTCTTCGTTTCCCTTTTCCCGATATGCATCGCTGCGTCTTATGACATCTATGAGCATGGACTCCCCTGTGTTCCCGTATTTGTCCTTTGATTCGCATTCCTCTTTAGTTCTATCCTTCGGACGTCTTTTCCTATGATAGATGCACATCAAAGCGGCCTTCTCGACGTCGGACTCCGAGACCTCCATCCTGCCGTCGAGCGCCGCCAGTGCGAGCGATACATTGATGGTGGCGAGCTCTCCGCGGTATCCCTGGACGCGATATTTCCTAGCGAGCATGGAAATTGCCCTCATGAGCATTGTTGGAATCGCGACTTTCGGTAATAAGGCCCTAGCCGCGCTGATATCAAGACGAATATCTATCTCTCCGATCCCGTTCGAAGGACCGAATAGGGACTGGCCGTCGCGATATGTGATATTTTCCTCCGCGATTCTTATTCTGATATCTGGGTCCTTCGGCCCGTAGACTTGAACGGACACGTCGAAGTCATCCATTATGGTCTGAGGTAGGGATGATTCCAATGGATTCATTGATGCAATCAGTACAGTGCCCATCAGGTATTCTGCGGATACGTTGTTCCTCTCCACTCTGACGACACCGTCATCCACAGAGCCCAGCAGCATCTTCAGCAACCTATGGTCCAACAATCCCGCATCGTCTAGATACAGGATGTTGCCGTCTGCCCGTATCAGGACGCTGTCGTTCAGGCGCACGGATCCATCTCTCAGAAGAGATTCGACGTCCAGGGACCCGAACAACTGTTCATCCGTCACATTGAGAGGTATGTTCACAACCTCCCTGTCGGTTATGCTGGCCACAGACCTTGCAAGAACAGTCTTGCCCGTTCCAGACGCCCCCTGTATCAGCAACGTTTTTATCTTGGGATTTACGAGCGCACATAGGATCGCCTCTTTGGCTGTGTGCATTTCGTGGATGCCCGAAAAAGGATGTCGGTTCAGAGGGTCGTCAGGCATCTTCTGAGCTCCTCCGTGTTGAATGAAGCCTCTTCGAACGAGCGCCTCTTCAGCCTGTGGGCAATGGCCATCTCGGCCACGGAATATATGTCTTCTTTAATGACCTCACATCTGTTCTGCAGGGCGGCGTTTGCTTTGGCGGCCCTGATGAGAGTGATGTCGGCTCTGTGTCCCTCTATACCGAAATTGAGGCACACAGCCACCGCGGACCTCATGCTTCTGTCGCTGATATCCACCTCTGGTAGCAGGTCTATTGCACGACGCACCAAATCGCGGAACTCTAATATCTCAGGCATGGCATCTTCTATATAACCTTCCGGGTCCGAATCGAACTCCAGCCTTCTCTTTATGACTTCCAGTCTGTGGTCGACATCCTCTTCTCCTCTGACCGTCACAGACAGCCCGAACCTGTCCAGCAGCTGAGGTCGCAGGCTGCCCTCCTCTGGATTCATGGTGCCAATAAGCACAAACCTGGAAGGGTGCGAGAATGACACGTCTTCCCTTTCTACATAGTTGACTCCCATGGCCGCCGAGTCCAACAAGAGGTCGACGATATGATCATCCAGAAGGTTCACTTCGTCCACGTATAGAACGTTCCTGTTGGCAGTTCCTAGCAGCCCAGGCTCAAACCTTCTTTCGCCTTTTTTGAGGATGTGTTCGATATCTATTGTCCCCGATACTCTATCTTCTGTCGCACTGAGGGGGAGTTCTACTACGCGGGTCTGATATCTTTCCGTGTTGATCTTCTCGCCATTGGAAACCCTAGACTGGCACTGTGTGCACATCCTCTTAGGATGATCCGGGTCGCAGTGGAATACACATCCTTCCACGGACGCGACCGATGGTAGTATATGTGCTATGGATCTCACAATTGTGGACTTGGCGGCCCCCTTCTCACCTCTTATTAGCACGCCCCCTATCGCTGGGTCCACTATGTTTAACAAGAGGGCTTTCTTCATTTCCTCCTGGCCGACCACCCTTGTAAATGGAAAGACGATGTCTCCACCCATATTATTCGGCCCTCCGCAATATAATGGGAATGGATGAAGTTTGTTCAGAACAGGAGCTACTCGGTTCTTTTGATGTGACTGGATTAAGTTTCTGTGAAAAGCAAATTATTTTCTCTTGCCCTTGAATGGCCATATTGTAGGTGAATGACGTTAGTGACATATTTCCTCCTTGGTAAGAGGTTTGGAAACGGTTTGAGGAAAAACTGCTAGTTTGATTTCTCAGGTTTTCTAGGTAAGATGTTTGGAAACGGTTTGAGGAAAAACTATTAGTTTGATTTCTCAGGTTTGCTACGCTGAACCATTATCCAGATCGGCACGTATATCGATATGATGAATACGGCCATCAGGGTCGACATTGTTCCATACATCTGAAGATTCCAATAGAATAAGCAGGGAATGAGTATGAACAGCTGATAGAACATTATCACTATCGCCACCCATTTCCAACCCCTCGGTGCGCTCCATCCCCGTTTCAGATCCTTGAATTTTGGATTTGTTTTTGAGATGAAATATGCAGCCAGCGCTATTGATATGCCGAATCCGTACGCCATCCCGGATGCGGCGATTATTGGAATCGGATTTCCGACCAAAATAAGCAATATATTCACAATGAACGCTAACAACATCGTGTAGACCGGTGTTCCGTTCTTGTTCAACTTGGTGAAAAACTTCGGCATCTGCCCGGATCTGGCGAGTGCGTACATACTCCTGGATCCTCCCAGGAACCCCGTCTGTATGATCAGCAACATAGCGACGAGCAGGAACCCTACAGCGATAGCAGATCCGAACTCGCCGAAAACCATTATGGCGATAGGTACCAAGGTGGCGTAACCGGCATTTTCTATTCCTTCAATCCCCAATGCTCCAAATATGGAGAATGACATGAAGAAATACAATATCAGACAGATTATTCCGCTAGCAAACAGGGCTTTAGGGACATCAAGAGACGGTTTCTTATACTCGCATCCATAAATGACCGACCCCTCCCATGCGCACGAGCTCCATTGAGCGAGACCGAAACATCCCATTAGCATAACAATGTCTACCGTGGACCAGCTCCAAGACGAGGGCAGCCATCCATCGCTTATGTTACTTAACTGGAAGGCTCCGTTGAAATATGTAGACCCGAGAATGATAAATATGGGTATTATCGCTACGAGCCCGAGCACCAGGCCCGCTCTGGCTCCACCTGACAGTCCACGGAGGTTAACCAGAGCAAACTCGCCGATTACGACCACACCTATCGTTACGCTGAGAAGCGTGTAGTTCATAGCTGCAAAAAAAGGGAAATAACTCACCAGATAGTCAGTCATCACTATCGAGAACACGGCGGGCGCAGGCGTCCACGCGAACCAATATCCCCAGGCTCCGAAGGCCGCAATGAATTTTTTCCAGTTATACCTCGACGAGTTTTCTGGAGTAATAATCCTATCCACGACATCAGGTATCCCCGAAACATCAGGATACAGCGTTACCAATTCTCCGAAAGCTGTGTTCTGTAAAAAGCCCTGGATCACCGACACGGTCCAAAGCACTATACTGAATGCCCATAAAATGCCGGAAACATCGTAAACTGAAGGCAGGATAAGAATTGGTATCCCTAGCACTATCAGTACGCCCTGCTTCCAAGTAAGCGTTCTCGCCAAACCCTCTCCTCGTGCCTCAGACAATTCATCACTCCAGAAAAGAATGGGGGCAATGCCCCCAGAGGCTCATCTCTTCATCCTGTTGCGGTGTGCCTCGCAACAATTGATTTTTATTCCGAGAACCTCCTCAATTTTCAGCTTAGACTGTATGCCTCTCGAGGCCCGTGGCAGAGCAGTAACCACGCCGATATCTAGCTCCTCCCTGAGATCCCTCATTATACAGGGATCTGAGAGATCGATGGGAGTTACACCGAGCTTGTCAGCGACATATCTCTTTGCTTCGTCGAGTCTCATGTTCCTCGACAGCTCCATCCTTGCAACAAGGTCTCCAGCTGTCCTCATGCCACCCATCCCGGAAGCTGCTATGTGAGACAGATAGATTCCTGCGGGGTCTCCCGCACCGATCTAAATGCCATCGGCTCCAGCTATCTCGATCATAGCTTTGCTCGCCCTCGTAGCAGCCTCTACAGGTGGGACTTCAGACATCGGTATTCCTCCGACGCCCATTCCCATGTTGGGGTGGCAAGGTATTTTCGCTGTTTTGATGCATTCTTTGGTTATTGTAACTGCACGTGCAATGTTCCAGGCGGTGCTTTTGCTGGTGTTGGTATTGACCACCGGACCGAAAACATTCACTCCTGCTTTTTCAGCCAGTTTAACCTGCTCATGAGGATAGAGGCCTGCGACGACCGTCCCGTCGTACTCGATTGAACCGTGTATTCCAAGAATATTCTCGCCTGCCATTCCCATGATGATGTTTGCTTCGGGCCTAGCTTTCCTCAAGGCCGATACAGCTTTCAGGGTCCCTACAAATTCGCCGTCTCCTGCTGAAGCGGTGGTATCGAAATCGAATCCATCGCATCCTGCTTCCTGTAGTTTTACTGCAACAAACTCGCAGTCTCTAGCGACATGTTCGGCAGCAAGCTCTGCCTGCTGCTGGGCCTCTTCGATTTTGAATTCTCTCATAAGGTCGGGAGGATTGCCATAGGGTCCGTCGGGCTTGTAATAAAGGCCCATGTTGGGCATTGCACCGTAAAGGAGAGGGACAGTCATGAGCATCTGAAGCTGCTCCATCGTCTGCATCTCGTGTGCTATTATAGGTTTCACAGCTTTGACGCTGTAATCTGTATGTCCGAGCTCGAAAGTGTCCATCGAGAATGCTTTCTCAAATATCAGAGAACCCTCTCTTCTCCCGATCTCTATCCCGTTACCGCATGTTCCATTATCTATGCCGAATCTGTTTGCACCAAAATCCTCAGTCATTACAACTTCAGAGCCTGTTTCTACGCCGACCACCCTCTGCTTATTGATAATAATCTCGCATATGTGATCAATTTCGCTTGAGCTGAGTTCGGAAACACCTGTGCAATCCACTGCGTTACCTATTCCGTCCTGGATGTCCGCCATGACTTTTTCTTTCGTAGTGTAAAATCTTCTGCCGTCGCCCATATTTGATAAGAATTCTGTCATTTGCATCACCCCAGGAGCGCCTTCGCCTTCCCGACCTG
>DAHB01000003.1 GCA_002498365.1 Methanomassiliicoccaceae archaeon UBA421
GCCGCTGCGATGGCTTTTCTCTCTTTCTCAAACATTGTCATCAAACCCTCCTTCACACTTGTTTGTGTTCACTGCCCCAAAATTCTCAAGGCTTGAATTACAGATTGCATATTGTGTATATATTGATATTGATAATGTCATAATCTTTTACTATAAATTAAATTTTATAATGATTAATACACTATAATAGAATACTATGATGATGGATGTGTAATGGATACCAAAGGATCTATTTCCATCCATATTATAATAGATAAACGCTGGTAAGATGAAAATTCATTAACAAAGAATGAAAAATAAAGTGTAAATTCAGCATCACATATTTAAAAATTCTTATAGCCTTAGTGAATTATATAAAATAAATTTGATGATATAATCATTTATTATCTAATTTATTTCAATATTTTATTGATTATGTCAATGTATATATACTAGCAGATAAATTTTGATACTGTAGAGTAAAAAAGCTCTGCCGAGGCAAAATAAGTGCTCACTTATCAGCTTTGAACAAAGGAGGACACATTAATGAATAGCATAAACGCGAGAGCTAAAGAAGCGGTGATGAAGTATGATATCGACGAATCTAAAAAAATTGCTCATGAGGCTGTAAAAAATAAAATCGATCTCGTTGAGCTGATACAATCAGGTTATACTTCGGGAATAAATGAGGTTGGAAAACTCTTTGATGAGAAGAAATTGTTTCTGCCCCATATAATGGCCGCCGCGAATACTATGAATGCTGCGCTGGAAATACTCAGCCCCGAGCTTGAGAGACAGGGGGTTAGTTCTGGCGAAGGCCTGGGAACGTTTGTTATTTGCACCATTGAGGGAGACATCCATTCGATTGGAAAAGACATCGTTGCTATAATGTTAAAGATAGCAGGATTTAACATCATAAACATAGGAAGGGATGTCCCTCTCGACACAATTGTAAAGGCATGTACGGATAACAAAGCGCGCCTTGTGGGGACCTCTGCTCTCATGACTTCTACAATGACGAACCAGAAGCTTTTAGAGGAGAAATTAAGAGCTGCTGGAATCAGGGATAATATCATAACAAATGTGGGTGGGGCCCCTGTAACACAGGATTGGGCGGACGAAATTGGAGCGGACATATACACGGAGAATGCGTCTGATGCCGTCGTAAAAATGACTAGAGCAGTTAAGGATTGAACAATACGCGGACGTGATTTTATGGACGCGGAAGAGATGAGATTGAGGAGTCGTCATAAACGTATCAAATACGGTTACATAATGGGCGTATTCCTGGCATTGCTCTGGGGACTCTGGTATGTTCCCGGTAGCCTGATGTGGGTGATAGATCCGTTCGTCAGTTTCTACAATAATGTTTCACTGACTTACGGTGATACCGGAGGTATGATTCTGACGGCAGTGCTGATAAGTGCCGCTAACGCCTTGTTCGCAACTATTGTGCTGTTTATCTGGAATATTTACATGGGTAAACTACATGAAATTAAACGCACCGTTGTAGAAATCAAATCCGTGGGCAAATATCTGTTCGCTGCGGCAGTTTGCGCCGGACCGATGGCAGTATTCGGATCATATCTGGCGACTGGTTTTGCTGGTGCGGCCTTCTCGGCCGTTGCCGCATTGGCCTTCCCACTTGTGACAACGATACTCACGACGAAATTTGCAGGGCAGAGGTTATCCGGAAGAGCCATTACCGGCATTGTGATGGTCGTAATAGGGTGCATGTGTATCTACATGATAGGGCTGCTTGATGAATTAAAGTCTGGAAATATGAGGGCAATGGGATATATCGGAGGCCTCTTGGCCATATTGGGGTGGGGCCTCGAAGGGCTTGTGATCGCCAAGGGAATGGATGTCGGGGATCCTGATGCTGGATTCCACATCAAGATGTTTTCCGAAGTGTTCATATGGTGGATCGTGGTTCTGCCTGTTCTTTTCATAGCGGGCGTACCTGTTTTCAACTACGTTGGAGAGTTTTTCACTAACCCCTCGACGTTGCTTGTCTTAATATGTTCAGGGTTTGCTTTTGGATTCTGCACCATATGTTACTACAAGGCATACCCGATGATCGGAGCGGGTAGAGCCGCCGGCCTCAGCGCAATGAATGCTATGGTCGCAGTAATAGTCCTTTTTGTCCTTACTGGAGCAGTCCCTGCGTGGACAATTGTCTTTGGAGGGATCTTGTGCACTATCGGAATAATAACCATGGTTTACGAGAAGGAAGAGAATCTTGAATCCATAAGAGGAGAGCAGGAAGTGGCAGAATGATGGAGGGGAGACCAATAAAATTCCGTCTTCTTGAATTATTCAGCGAAGGCGAGAAGTGGAACTACGAAGTAATCAAGCAGCTGCAAAGCGAGTATAAGGATTTCAAAGGCGATTATAAGGGCAACGTGATCAACTTCAACATAATCGAGATAGCGACCGCTGGATTCATAATTCAGAGGGAGTCTAAAATCGACACAGATAATGTTTATCGCGAAGGCTCTCTGCTGATGAAATATTCTATCTCGACTCTTGGGGTTGAACAGTTAGAGAGACTGAAGAAAAATCTGTACAAGAGGAGGAAGTAAAATGGACAACTGGCAGGCCATTATTGATTTCTTTGCCGGAGGAATTCCGGGATCCGAATACATCTGGTTCCCGATAATAGTCGGAGTTGCAGCCTCGGCACTTTGGGTTGCAAAAAGAATGGTAAGTGATATTTGAAAGCAATAGTAAAAAGGAGGAGAAAAAATGAAAGGAAAATATGAAATATTGAGCAGAGCGGAAATGGAAAGGATCCATGAAGAAACGATGAAAGTTCTCATGAATCCAGGCATCAGAATTCAACACAAGGATGCTAGAAAGGTATTCAAAGATGCAGGATGCGAAGTGGACGAAAAAACCGAGGCTGTGAAAATACCTAGGAGCCTTGTGGAAGAGGCCGTCAAATCAACGCCTGAAAAATTCAAGCTGTACAGCCGTAACGGAGAATTCGACCTAGATATGGTCAGCGACGGTTCAGTGGTGAATTACAATACCTTTGGTGTCGGAAGCAAGATGGTGGATTACCTCGGACCTAACAGGTTCAAAACCAGGAACAGCACCCTCAAGGATATCAGAGAGATTGCACAGGTTACAGAAGCCTGCGACAATATCAACTGGTTCTGCTCGCCCGTATCTGGTATGGAACTTGCGTCGACGGATCTTTGCCGTGCCACCCGCGAGGTGGATTCCATAATATCCTACAGTTCCAAGCCGGTCATGCTTGATGCAAGACCCGAGTGCATGCCTTACTACTTCGATATGCAGAAGGTCCTATACGGAGATGAAAATGAGGCATGGAACAAACCGTTCCTCATCATGACCATGTGCCCTTCCAGCCCTCTACAGCTGGATTGGTCGCTCTGTGAATTGTGTTTGCACGCGCATGAATACAATTTCCCAGTATCGATGCTTAGTATGGCAATGAGCGCCGCGTCATCTTCCATACACCTTGCAAGCACAATGGTTACTCATAACGCAGAAGTACTGGCGGGCATAACGCTGACGCAGCTTGTCAAACGGGGACTTCCGTGCACATATGGAAGTTCCACCACATGTTTTGACCTGTATTCGGGCACAGCTCCGGTCGGTTCGCCCGAGCTCGGTATGATAAGCGCAGCCGTTGCACAGATGTCGCAGTTCTACAAGATTCCCGCGATCGTCGCAGGAACCTAGGGAGATTCGAAAATACCGGATGGTCAGGCTGCACATGAGAAGACTATTACGTCCATCCTTCCCGCATTGGCCGGGGCCTCGAACATCTATGGTGCAGGTATGTTGGAACTTGGAATGTCGTTCTCTCTTGAGCAACTGGTCATCGACGACGAAATCAACGGCATGAATTATTTCCCATATAATGGGATTGAGGTTAACGAGAATACGTTGGACTATGACGGAATAAAGAGAGTGGGAATCGGACACGACTTCCTTGGAGAGAAAAACACAATGGAGCATATAGATATGCCGTCCAATCCCAAACTCTTCAACCGTGACATGTTTGAAACATGGGTCAGAGGAGGGAGCAAGGATTTAACAACCGTAGCTCACGACAGGGTTGTAGAGATTTTGAAGAACGAACCTCAGAGAACTCCGCTCTCCTCGTCTCAGCGCGCAGATATGGACCGCATAATCAAGGCATCGGACGTGACCTGCCCGCGCTTGTAAATCGTAAAAACCTTTATACACTGGGCTTTGCCCAGTGATTTTTTATCTTTAAATATAAGGTGTTGCTAGAATAGCCTTATTGCATTTAATCAAAAACCCGAGTTTGACATCACGGAAAATGACCGAACGAGCTTCCGCCGATTATTCCTTCTTTTTAAATTCAATCTGATCAATCGGTTAGCTGTTCTCGAGCGTTATAAACCATGAATTATCTCCTGTCCTGTATTTTCGGCGCTGGGACAGACGTTTTTAAGTACCAAGGGCGCTGGTTATGCGACATATTTTCTGCAAGCCAGGAGGAACGAGTAGGGCAAATCGGGATTCGAGTAATAGTATATGTGGGGAAATCCTGCAATGACTCTGTCGGAACCGTGGATGCATGTGTACTTTTTTCCAGAGGTCTTCTCTGCCGTCCAATCCTGACCGCAGCTTTCACTGTCCCAGTAGTGAAATTCATGGCCTTTGATGGAGCTATTCTCAGGAAGCATCTGGCCATTGCCGGGGACCAGGGTGACGTAGCCGAATCTTGTAAGTCTGCGCGTGTTGAAGGTCTTTCCTTTGATATATCCGACCATCGGCCAGAATTTGTGTTCATGATCTTCAAGTTCTTCGTGGAGATACATGAACCCTCCGCATTCAGCCATGCAAGGCATTCCTCCGTCAAGTTTTGAACGGATATCATCAAGCATCGAACTGTTTTTGCTCAAAGCTTCGGCATGCATTTCTGGATATCCCCCTGATAAGACAAGTCCTTTGATTCCCTCCGGAAGTTTGCTGTCGGTCAAAGGGGAGAATCCCACGATCTCGGCACCGCATTGTGCCAGCAGTTCCAAATTATCTTCATATGTAAAACAGAAAGCATCATCTTGGGCCACAGCGATCCTGATCTTCTCTCTTAGTTTTTTTATTACCGGGACATTAACTTTGATATCGGGCGCATGGCCGGCGATTTCGATTATCCGGTCAATATCGACAGTATTTTCAAGTAGTTTAGCCAGCTCTGAAAGTTTGGCTTTCAGCCCTTCGATCTCATTCGGTAGAACAAGTCCTAAATGCCTGCTTTCCAGTAACAGATCGGTCACCTTGGGAACGTATCCTAGAACCTCCGTCCCGGTCTCGCGTTCGATTGCAGGTTTAAGCTCCTTATATGTCCGCTCGGACATCTGGTTCAGTATTACTCCGCGTATGCTGTTTTTGCGGAATTTCAAAAAACCGTTTATTACAGGAATACAGGATATGCTAGTGCCTTTGCAATCTATCATCAATATCACGGGCGCCCCTATTTTCTCGGACACGTCGTACGAGCTCGCTTCTGTGGAAGCTGTTGCGATCCCGTCATAAAATCCCATGACTCCCTCGATTACCGAGATGTCCATGCCATCGGCAGATCTTGCGAACAGATACCTGAGCGTATCGTCGTTGCAAAAGAAAGCATCGAGGTTCTTCGATCTGGCACCTATGACGCGACTGTGAAACATCGGGTCGATGTAATCGGGGCCGCATTTGAAAGAAGCGACTTTCATCCCGCGATCCACCAGCGCTTGGAGGATCCCGCATGTGATCAACGTTTTACCGCTTCCGCTGGCCGGAGCGGCGATCATAAACCTGGGAAGGCTCAAGCGGAGCTCCCCCTGCACAATGTAATATATATGGGGTTATGGGCCGTCATCAGATGATAGCTACCGGCCATCCTGGCTTTAGATATGTTGACGCAAAAGGTCTCTTCTTCTATGACATTCAGATCCTTCATGCAACGCGCGGTTTCAGCCATGGTCTCCAGGGTGACCGAAGTGATCGCGATACGTATTTTCGGATTCTTTTCAAGCAATGTGCTCATCACGTCTTTCAGTTTGCCCGTCGACCCGCCTATGAACGCATGTGTGGGTGCAGGGAGGCCCGCAAGCGCTTCGGGCGCATCTCCCCTGACGACGGTGACGTTGGGTGTTCCAAACTTCCTGCAGTTGAGCGATATCAGCGCAGAGGCCGCATCGTCCTTCTCAACGGCATAAACATGTCCGGATACGGCAACAGATGCCATTTCCACTGAAACGGAGCCCGTCCCGGCCCCGACATCATAGACCACGGAATCACTGCACAGTTTAAGCTTGGCCACCGACAGGGAACGGACCTCGCTCTTGGTCATAGGAGCATCGCCTCTTATGAAATCGTCATCCGGCATACCTATGGGATTTCTATCCGAAGCCTCGGGGTTCTCTATGAGAGCTACGCAAAGCACCCCGAACTCCTTGTCGAGGAGGTCATGCGGTTTTCCAACCGTCACCTTCTCTTCCCAAGTCCCGAAATCCTGACCTATGGTCAAGTTTACGTTGCCCATGTTGTAGTCGACGAGTTCGGAACACATTCTTCGGACCGAATCTTCTCCGCTGAGCAGGGCGAAGACCTTTTTGTGGCGTTTTGCAAGTCCGACGAGGTTGCAGTCCCTGCCGTGGGCACTGGTCAGAAAAGCATCGTCCCACGAAGTCCCGATCTTTGAAAAGAAGTACGAGACCGACGATATTCCGGGCAATACTCTGACTTCGAGCTTATCATGGTCCAGCCTGTCGATAAGTCCCTTGGTCCCGCTGTAATATCCCGTGTCTCCGGACATCAGTACTACGATCTTACGGTAATGAACGTTACTTTCTATGTAGTCGGCAATTCTATCGGAACGATATTCTACATATGTGTCGGCATTGCCCGTATCTACGGACTCCAACATCCTGGAGGCGCCTATCGCCAGGTCTGCATCCGCAATCGCGTTGAGCACTTCGAACGTAATGCCGTCTGTGTTTCCGACGCCTATCCCTACGATGGTTACGAGGCGTTTGCCGATTTTCGGTTCTCGGATCGAGAATACTTTCAAAAGCATCTCTTCCGCTTCCTCCAGAGCGACACCATCTTCCTCTGACGGACGCCCGATAACTATCACTTTGACTCCTGCTCTTGCGGCGGCTGCGATCTTTTCATCGAACCCCCCCGCGCTGCCGGAATCCTTGGTGACGAGGTACTCGGCATCGACATGTTTCAGCATGGCATAGTTCAGTTCTTCAGAGAAGGGGCCCTCCATGCATATCAGGTTCTTTCCTTCGAAGCCTAGACGAGAGCATTTTTCTGCGACCGAAGGGATGGAAAGGACCCTTGCGAAAACCCTTTTCCTGTATTCGGGGATCAATGTGAATTCCGCCAGTTCGTTGCTTCCTGTGGCTACGAGGATGTTGCCCTCTTTACCGATTAAAAATTCGGCAGCGGATCTGGTGTCCGGCACGGTGACAAACTGTTTATTGCTGATGCTTTCGGGCCTTGTTATGCGTATAAGGGGACAACCGCTGATGTCACAGGCCTCCATTATATGGGCGGATTTGCGGACAGCGTACGGGTGTGTGGCATCGACGACCACGTCGTATTCTTTCATCTCCTCTGCCATTTCCATAACTCCGCGTATGCTGTCGACTCTGACGTTCTCGCTTTCCTCTATGACCGTCATTCCGTATTCTGTCGCCATGCTGACCGTGACCTTTATTCCGTTACGGGCAAGAAATTCCGTTATCTCGCGCCCCTCCGTGGTACCGGCAAACACCAATGCTCTACCAATCATATCACTCATCTCCAAAATCCGCCGAGAAAGGTTCCTTTACGACCGCCACGGTCACGCCGCCATCGCTGGTCTTCTTTATGATTAGTTCGCCTCTGGGCGAGGCCGCCATCGCCGCCCTCTCGCATACACAGTCCACTCCGGTCGTACCTCTGACAAAATCAGATTTTGAATATCCGATGTCCGGGAGCATGTTAAGTTCCGATGACGAGTAGAATACTGTAGGTATCTTATTTTCTGCGGCGAACTCGACGAGTCCCCCCTCATCTTCTTTGATATCGATGCTCGCGACCATCCTTACGCTATTTATCGACACGTCCGCAGAATCCAGCACGGACTATACCAGTTTCTCTATGTCTTCCCTGCGGGTTCCCTTTCTGCATCCTATTCCCAGTATGTGGTTTTTCGGGAAAAGGCGCAAAGTCCTCACATATGGTTCTTTTTTAAATCCTGATGTGATGTAAATTCCAATGTCCCCGCCTTCCGATGGAGTGAGGCAATGCGGAATGTCGCCATGAACGGGATAGTCGCTTTTCAGTCCCACGGATCTGCCGTCCAATACGGCGGCGGAGACTTCCTTGGCGAGCGTCATGTTCCCGATGTTCATTTCCAGGGAGACCGCGAACGAATCCACCGAGAACTTGCCGTTGATGTCGGTCGCTGTAGTGATCACTGGCTCTGCGCCTATGGCGGAAGCAATGCTGTGCGCTAGGATATTAGCGCCGCCAATGTGTCCCGATAGAAGCGGTATGCAGTATTTGCCCAGCTCGTCGACGCACACCACGGCCGGATCCGTCATCTTACTTCTGAGGTGGGGAGCTATCGCCCTTACGGCTATGCCCGCGGCCCCCACAAAGACAATGCCCTCCGCCTCTTGGAAGGCGGCCCCGGTCCATTCGGATATTGGAACATCGATCTTCTCGCAGCGCGAGTCTCCCGAGGTCTTGGAGAATAAGCGGAACTCTTTTTCCTCAAGCATCCGGGATATATCCGCTGCTTTCGAACATCCTTTGGCCGAGAAAGCTACGATATAGATCATAGCGTCCCACCCATCGCCTTCAGCAGGTCGGCGGCCCCAGGAGTACCGCCTATCAGGCCATATTTCGATGAAAATACGAACGCTCCGCATTTTATTCTTCCGCCTGTGCGGTGGTTCATATAAAATTCAATTTTTTTCGATACGAGGTCCATCGTCAACGGGATCGCCCCGTCCCTGTCCAAAACGTCGAGCGCATCATCGGTCGAGACGCATTCCATTATTTTACGGACAGTCTCAACGGATGCTCCGGACAGTGCCGCGTTTGCGGCAAGAATCTCCATTCTGGCGTCCGCCTCGCGCGAATGTGTGTTCATCACGCCTCCTGCCAGTTTCACCAGTTTTCCCAGGTTTCCCACTAAAAGCAATCCCTCGAAACCCAGTTCACAGGCATGATCCAATGTTTCACCGATGAAGTTGCTGCATTTCACTGCGGATTCCGGATCGAGGCCGCCTATAGACCTGATATATCCTTCGCCGTAGTTCCCCGGGACGACCAACAGATATCTGCATCCTTCATTTTTTCTTACGTTCATTTCAGTCTTTATAGTGTCGACCACAGCTCTTTCGCTCATAGGCTCTACTATTCCGGAGGTACCTAGTATCGATATCCCTCCTTCGATTCCGAGACGCGGATTAAACGTCCTTTTCGCAAGTTCTTGACCATCAGGTATAGATATTACTACGTCGAATCCACCATCATATCCGAGTGTCATGCGAATGCCTTCCAAGGCCTCGGATATCATACTTCTCGGTACACGGTTTATCGCCGCGGCGCCCACGGGCTGGTCCAAACCCTTCTTGGTGACCCTCCCCACTCCCGGTCCGCCGTCTATCTTTATTCCGTCATCCGCAAGGTGCACTTCCGAGAATACAAGATGGCCGTCCGTCACATCAATGTCGTCCCCGCCGTCTTTACGGACCGCGCATCGCACCCATCCTTCGCCGCGGGAAGCATCTTCCACGGGAAGGTCAAGGGCGATGCCTCTGGGTGTGACCACCGTCACCGAAAGAACGTCCGTGCCGTTTATCAGCATCTCGGCCGCCGCCTTGGAAGCGGCAGCTGCGCAGGTTCCAGTAGTATGCCCTCTTCTTAACATCCTACCTCCGATATTGATGTACATCCCGTTATCGCTTTCTTTCCATGCCATAGCCGATCAGATAGGGTTGGATATCTTATCCAAATTATAACAGTTGCCTTCAAACAGTGCATGTTGGGTATTATCAAAATATGTCATATCAGGTAGTTATGTTTTTATGAGTTGGGTGTTCCATCCAACTTAAATATCCGCAACCCATGCCTGTGCAACAGGAAGTCAAGGAAGTACTCGAATGACGGGAAAATTATATGGAATAGGCGTCGGTCCGGGAGACCCGGAACTCTTGACCGTCAAAGCGAAGGGCATGCTGGAGGGTGCTGCCGTCATCGCTTATCCGGTCAACAGGAGAGGGGAAGAAAGCACGGCCATGGAGATAGTCAGGGGCGCTGTGGATGTTTCCGGTAAACGCGTGATCGAACTGATATTCAGCATGGACCCGGACGACAACGTCCGAAGGAGATGCAGGTCCGATGCCGTGAAGGAGCTCGCCGGGATATTGGACGAGGGGCAGGACATTGCCATGGTGACCCTGGGGGACGTGGGGGTGTACAGCACTTATATGTACGTCGACGAGGAGATCAAGGGACTGGGATACGAAACCGAGGTCGTCCCCGGGATACCCTCGTTCTGCAGCGGCGCCGCGAAGGCCAGGATACCGCTCGTGATAGGTGACGAGGGCCTTGCCGTGGTATCGATGGCAAAGAACAACGAAGCATCGCTGGAATCGGCATTATCGGGATTTGACAACGTGGTTGTCATGAAGGCCTGGAACTCCATGGGTTCCCTTCTGGAATCCATCGAAAGGCACGGCATGGGAAAGAAGAATGCAACGGTCATCAGCAACATAGGTATGGAAGGGGAATACATCGGTCCCCTGGACCCGGAAAGAGAATACGGTTACTTCACAACCGTGATCGTGAAAAAAGGGAACGGTGACGGAGAATGATTACCTTCGTGGGAGCAGGACCGGGGGACCCGGAACTGCTGACGATAAGAGGTAAGAAAGCGATCGATTCGGCCGACGTAATAATATATGCCGGCTCATTGGTAAATCCCGCCGTCCTGAGCGGTGCGAAGAAAGACGCAAGGATTTACAACAGCGCTGAGATGGACCTGGACGAAGTCATAGATGTGATGAAGGACGCAGAGTCGAAAGGGCTCGCCACTGCCCGCGTCCACACGGGAGACCCGTCGATATACGGGGCCATCAGGGAGCAGATCGACCGTTTGGACCCGCTCGGCATAAAAAGCGAGGTGATCCCCGGGGTCAGCTCAGCTTTCGCCACGGCGGCCGTGCTGAAGAAGGAGTATACTCTTCCGGATATCAGCCAGACTGTAATTTTCACAAGAATGGAGGGCCGAACTCCCATGCCCCCCGGAGAAAAGCTGAGCGACCTGGCGAAACACCATGCCACTATGGTCATCTTCCTGAGCGTAGGCTTTCTGGAAGAGATGTCGCGACAGCTTATCGAAGGAGGTTACACTGAGAAAACGCCCGTGGCCGTAGTTTATAAGGCAAGCTGGCCCGAACAAAAAATAGTTACTGGCACATTGAAAGATATAGCAGGCAAGGTCAAAGATGCCGGGATAAAGAAGACCGCTCTGACGGTGGTCGGAGATTTCCTCGGCGATGAATACAGCCTGTCTAAGCTCTATGACAAGAGCTTCACCACCGAATACCGCAAAGGAACGGAGGAATGAGATGAAGGGAAAACTTACGATTGTAGGATTCGGCCCGGGTTCGAGGGAGGATATGACGCTCAGGGCCACAAGGTCGATCGAGGACGCAGACGTGGTCACAGGATACACTACCTATGTGGATATCCTCAGAGAATACTTTCCGGAAAAGAAGTTCAAGGCAACCGGGATGATGAGAGAGGTCGACAGATGCAGGTCCGCTATCGAAGACGCGTCTTCCGGCAAGAACGTGGCGATGGTGAGCAGCGGGGATTCCGGGATATACGGGATGGCAGGCATCGTCTACCAGCTGGTCCAGGAGATGAAGGCCGACATAACCGTGGAAGTCGTTCCCGGAGTGACGGCGGCCTCCGCCGCCGCCTCGGTGCTCGGGGCGCCGCTGATGCACGATATGGCGATAATCAGCCTTTCGGACCTGATGACCCCTCTGGAGCTGATAATGAAGAGAGTAGACTGTGCCGGGCAGGCCGACATGATCGTGTGTCTTTACAATCCCCGCAGCAAGACCCGCAAAGACTATCTCTCCAGGGCAGCCGAGGTGCTTATGAAATACCGTTCCCCCGGAACCCCCGTGGGGATAGTGCGCAATGCAGGGCGCGAAGGACAGGAGAGGACGATCACCACGCTGGGAAACATCGATTACGAAAAGGTAGACATGTTCTCCATTGTTACCGTTGGCAACTCCCAGACATATGCGTCGGACGGACTGATGATCACTCCCAGAGGATACAGCATCTGAGGTGTTACTATGGCATTTGAAATTGTAAAACCGGAAGACATCGAGAGGAGGAGCATGGAGATGATCACTTCCGAGCTCGGAGTCCGCACATGGCCGGAACCGGAGTCTTCCATTATAAAGAGGTGCATACACACTTCGGCGGATTTCGATTACGCAGACAATCTGGTTTTTTCGGAGGAATCGGCCAAGATAGGCATAAGGGCCATAAGGGCAGGGGCGAACATCGTGACCGATACCAAGATGGCCTATTCGGGGATCAACAAGAGCCGTCTGACCTCTTACGGCGGAAATGCGTATTGCTTCATAAGCGATGATTCTGTCGTCGCCGAGGCAAAGGCCAGGGGATGCACCAGGGCCGCAGTCTCAATGGAACGCGGGGCTGCGCTCAACGGAGATACCATTTTCGTCGTAGGGAACGCGCCCACGGCACTCGTCCAGCTCAATGAGATGATAGAGAGGAGGAGGGTTAGGCCGGTGCTGATAATAGGCGTTCCCGTGGGTTTCGTCAACGTCGTCGAGGCGAAGGAGCTCATCATGAAGGCAGGTGTTCCGTTCATAGTCGCCAGGGGCAGGAAGGGCGGAAGCAACATCGCGGCGGCGATTTGCAATGCAATGATATACTACAAAGGCGAGGTGTGAACACAGGTAGTTGGATTATCAATCCAATATATTATAAACAAAGCTGGATATATCATCCATCACGATTTGGTAGCGGTTTATCCGTGGACTCAGGGACCTACGTTCCGGGAATCAAGGTGAAATAAAATGCACATAATGGAAGGATACCTGCCATGGCAATGGTGCCTGGTATGGTTCGCAATAGCGTTGCCGATCGTGTTTTTCGGGATAAATAAAATAACCAAGATCATCAGGGAGAATCCGGAGCAGAAGATGATCGTCGCCCTCTCAGGAGCATTCATCTTTCTGCTGTCGTCGCTGAAGCTGCCGTCCGTGACAGGTTCCAGTTCGCATCCAACGGGCACGGGACTGTCGGCGGTTCTGTACGGTGTTTCTTGTACAGCATTCCTCTCGACTATAGTGCTGGTTTTCCAGGCGCTGCTTCTGGCACACGGCGGCATAACCACTCTTGGCGCAAACATATTCTCCATGGGGATCGCGGGACCCGCGGTCGCCTTCGTCATATGGTTCGCCCTTAGGCGTGCGAAGGTGAGCGTGCCCGTTTCCATGTTCTTCGCCGCCATGTTGGCGGACCTTGTTACATATGTTGTAACGGCTTTGCAGCTCACAGCAGCCTTCGGAGGGGCCGCGGGTTACGGGACAGCGTTCATAGACTTCATGACGATATTCGCCGTCACCCAGGTGCCTTTGGCGATCGTGGAAGGCGCAATATTCTCGATGTTCGCCAAATATCTCGCTGACACAAGGCCGCAAATCTTCGGGCTTGAGCCCAAGTACGAGGGGGCAGCATCCGCATGAACATCTCCAACAGAACGTATTACATGGTTGGATTTACCGCTATAGCGGCGATGGTCGTCGTGATACTGGCATATGGAGCATACAACGGATTCGAGTTCGCGGGCGCCGACGACCAGGGCGGAGACGCCATATCGGAGATCGATCCCAGTTATGAGCCCTGGTGGGACGGGATATGGGGAAGCTATGAGCTGCCCGGAGAGACGGAAAGCATGTTGTTCGCCCTTCAGGCGGCCATAGGCGCGATAATCATAGGATATGCGATCGGATACTTCCACGCCGTAGATAAGGCCAGAAAAGGAAAGTTGCCCAACAGGCAATGAGGTCTGATATTCATGTCGGAGCAAGTTCAGATGGATGTCCTCGCATACGGTTCGAGGATGGTCCGCTGGGCGCCGCTCGGTAAACTTCTTTATACCTTTTCACTTTTGATACTGGCACTGTTATCTGAAAACATATTCGTACCGATGATCACCTTCTGTGTCGGCATGTGTCTGATGGCATATTCGACAAATTTCAGACTGCCTCCGATAATAGGATTGGCCATACTCGAGGCCGTACTGATAATGGTCATCGGCTGCGGCATGGTTTCGATCCTGGGCGATCCTTCCGAACCGGCCGTATTTCTGAAAGGCAGGGGCGAGTTCCTTTGGATCGGAATACACATCACCGAAAACAGTTTCAACCACGCCTGGCTCATAATGTTCCGCGCGATAGCCGGAGTCACGCTGATGCTTTCATTCGCGTCTTCAACTCCGATACCTCATATAGCATACGCCCTGAGGCAGCTGAGGATCCCGAAAGAGGTCATCGAGATCGTAGTCCTTGTCTACAGGTATGCATTCCTTCTTCTGGAGAGGACGGAGGTGATGTGGAATGCGGCCAAATGCCGTCTCGGTTTCAGCGGGGCAAGGCGTTCCATGTCCACGACCGCTGGAATACTGGTTAACGTTTTCATTACTTCTCTGGAGATAGCCGAACGATCTCAGCCTGCGCTCGAAAGCAGGAACTATAACGGCAGTTTCCCCATTTACAGGATGCCCAACAAGATCGGTCTCTACTGGTTCGCCACCACGGCCGCCGCATGCGCCTCGCTATACATTATCGGATACTGTATCTCGACCCCGAACATGGCGGCAATACTCCTGGGGGCGGTCTGACGGTCTGCGACCTTTGTATGGATAAAGTGAGCTACAGGTACGGCAATTCGAATTACAATGCGATCGATTCTGTGGATTTCACCGCTTCCCATGGCAGAAGGACTGTCATCCTGGGGGAGAACGGGTGCGGCAAGTCGACGCTGATCTATCAGCTCAACGGAGTATACAGGCCTGTTTCCGGTACTGTGTTCTATGGAGATATGCCGATATCATATGACAAGGAGTTCCTTACAGAGCTGCGTTCCGACGTCTCCGTTGTTCTGCAGAATCCCGACGATCAGATTTTCTCTTCCACCGTCGAGGAGGACGTGGCATTTGGACCGTTAAACTTGGGCCTTTCCCGGGAAGAGGTTGGAGAAAGGGTCGGCCGGTCTTTGGAACGCGTGGGGATGTCGGGATTTGCCGAAGTGCCTGTTCAGCGCCTTTCATACGGTCAGAAAAAAAGAGTGTCACTCGCCGGCGCCCTTGCATCAAATCCGAAGATACTGGTCCTGGACGAGCCTACCGCAGGCCTGGACCCGCAGATGTCCAGAGAGGTGATGGAGATCGCTAATTCTCTCATCAGAGAAGGGGTCTCCGTCGTCGTATCCACCCATGACGTGAATCTGATCTACAATTGGGTCGAGGACCTTTACGTGATGCGGAAAGGACACATGGTCTTCTCCGGAGGTGCAGACGAGTTCTTCTCCGACCGTCCGTCCGTTTATCTTTCAGGTCTGGAACAGCCCTCGATATTCGGCATAAACCACAATATGGAGACGTTAAGAGGGATGATTCCCGCGTCATATCCCAAGACCATGAGCCAGATGGTCAGCAGGTTATTCCCTTCAGGATCCTCGGCCGGAAGGATATTCATCTATCAGACGGAAGGCGAGCGCATCGACCAGGATGCGATCGAGGAGGCCGTGGGAAAGAAAGGGATGCCCATTGCAGTGTACGGCCCCTCCGCACGCAGGTCGGTGACCCGATCGAAGCTCAGGGTCGATTTCTATTTTAACGGCATAGAGTGTTGCATCAGGGAGGCTATGGTAAACCATGATTCCCTGATAATAGTCGACCGGGGCTTGAAGGAGATCGTAACGGAGGCGGTTGAAGAGCTTAGGGCCTACGGAACCCGGATCAGTATCAGGGAGTTGGTTTTTTGAGCGCTCCCCTTTTCCGCACCGAAGGTCTTTTCTTCAGATACGAAGGCGGCCGGGGGGACGCGTTGGCAGACGTGAACATCACGATCAAAGAGGGTGCCAGAACTGTCATTATGGGAGCCAACGGAGCCGGGAAATCCACGTTCTTCTATCATCTTAACGGAGTTTTGAGGCCGTCGAAGGGCGCGGTGTTTTTCCGGGGAGAAAAAATACCGCACAGGGGAAAAGCTCTCAGGAAGCTGCGCTCGGAGGTCGCGGTCATGCTCCAAGACCCCAACGACCAGCTTTTTGCACCAAAAGTATCTGACGACATAGCATTCGGCCCGAAGAACCTGGGACTCGATGCTCAGACGGTAGGGGAGAGGGTCAGGGACGCCCTCAACATCACAGGCATCGAATCTCTGGAGGGTCGCAGCGTGATGCAGCTGTCGTTCGGCCAGAAGAAGAGGGTGGTGCTGGCCGGTGCCTTGGCGATGCATCCGAAGGTGCTTATAATGGACGAGCCCACCGCAGGTCTAGATCCCCAGATGTCCAAGGAGCTCATCGAGCTCGCGGACGAGCTGCACCATCTTGGAACGACCGTTATTTTTTCAACCCATGACGTGGACCTCTCATATTCTTGGGCAGACGAGGTCCATGTCCTAAGAGGGGGCCGTAATGTGTACTCGGGTAGCTCGGAAAGATTCTATGACGATACTTCGGAAGTTTATCTTTCGGGCCTTGTCGAACCGGCCATGTACGACATCAACGTCAGCATCTCCGAGCTTGCCGGATGCCCCGTTGAACCGTTTCCCAAAACCCTGCCTCAGCTTGTGGCCAAGGCAGTGCCGTCAGAGGGGCCAGGCACGGTCCACATCCTTCCCGTGGAAGGTCCGGTCGACCGGGAGATGTTCTCCTCTCTGATGTCCGGGCCCGGGATGTCCGCAACAGGCGTCTATGGTACCAAGGCAAGAAAATCTGCGGAGGCGTCCAAATTGCCGATAGATTATTTCTTCGGGGCCGACGAGGGATGCATAATAGAGGCTTTGCACGGCAAAGACACGCTGATATGCTGCGACAGGTCCCTGACGGATCTGTTGATATCGAAGATAGGCAGCATGTCCCGGTTCGGGACAGAGGTCCCTTATTCTCTGCACTGAACGTTTCTTTTTTCCGGGGGTTCGAACCCCTCGGGCCTTCCGTCGGGATATTCTTCGCGGCCGTCTGCGTACATGACGAACCTGGGGGCCCCACGGGGCTGGGCCTTGTCTATGATGTTCCAGGGCCAGACACCATATTCGTCATTTCTG
Source organism: Methanomassiliicoccaceae archaeon UBA421 (assembly GCA_002498365.1). Taxonomy (GTDB): domain Archaea; phylum Thermoplasmatota; class Thermoplasmata; order Methanomassiliicoccales; family Methanomethylophilaceae; genus VadinCA11. The sequence goes on from DAHB01000003.1 coordinate 17,373, forward strand.
ATGTCTTTCATTGCTTGTCGCACAGCCATATCGTCCTTCAGGACCACCGGTCCGAAGGATGACATCTTCTGTCCGATGGGGGCCCCCTCAAGGAGCCACATGCGAGAAGCCTCGTCTCCGTTCTTAATGGGAATTTCGACTTCGGGGCGGAGCTTCAGGCGGTAACCCGATACAGCATCGAATCCGGCGACTACGGCGCTCCCGCCCGAAACGAAGTAAAGGTTGCGAGATACGTTTTTCTGAGAAGCGGGAACGGATATCTCGGCCCCCGGTTCCATGTAGAATTGGACGATCTTGACCCCGTGCTCCGGGTCAGCGGCCCACGAGCCCGGGTTGGGTACCGGAGCATAAATATCTCCGTATGTGCCAGCATACACGAAGATTTTCGTTTTTCTGCCTGAACCGTCCAGGTGGCATACGGTATTCATATCCTCGGACCAAAGCATATCGACCCTGTTCTCAGACCCCTTCATTTCCAGTGGAAGATTTATCATGATCTGGGTAATGTCATTGGGGTTCGGGCGGTCCTCAAATGCCAGAGGGTACATTTCGCAGTGTTGGTATTTGCTTGATGCGGTGACCCATTGCGCATCCCCGAAACCGAACCTGGACTGGTTGCCTTCGGTATCGAACGTGTCAATGTAGCCGGTCTCGGCGACGGTGAAGGTCTCGTAGCCCCAGTGGGCATGCATCGGAAACCCTGGAACCACCTTGCCGTGGTACATGCGGAAACCGTCGTGCTTCTTGTAGTCGTGGCCCAGGTTCCTCCATCCTATCATGTCCAGGGGAGGTGCCTGCTGCCGGTTGCCTTTGGGATATTCGTCTCGGTGATGAGAGGCGAACAGAAACGGGTCCTCCGTGTCCCAGTGCGAGCCGAAGTCTACATATCTGAGCACGGCTCCGGACGCTTTTTTTCTGAACAAGGCCATATTTCCTGATGGTAAGGATGGTTAAAAAGACATCTCCGATTAGGAATATCCTTAATAGGTGCCCCGTTATCAGACGATCATGAGTTCTTCCGACGATGAAGAAAGGGGCGCTCGCTTGAACAAGTACATCAGTGACTCGGGCGTCGCATCGAGACGTGCTGCGGACCGGATGATCGAAGAAGGCCGGGTGACCATCGACGGACGCACCGCCGTGCTGGGAGACCGGGTGCCTTCCGGGTCGGAAGTGAGGGTCGACGGCAAAAAGATATCTCCCGAAAAGGAGGATATCATCCTTGCATTCAACAAACCCGTCGGAATAACATGCACTTCGAATCCCGAGGACCCGGACAACGTGATCGATTTTATCGGATATCCCAAACGTATCTATTCCGTCGGGCGTCTCGACAAAGATTCCGAGGGACTCATCCTTATGACAAACAACGGGGAGCTGGCGGACAGGATAATGCACTCCAGCAGCGGTCACGAGAAAGAATACATCGTAGCAGTGGACAAAGATATCACAGACGGTTTCCTGAAGAACATGGCCACAGGGGTGCCCATCATGGGAGGCAGCCATGTTACCAGGAAGTGCGAGGTGGAACCCATCGGGGCCAGGGAGTTCAGGATCATACTGAAGCAGGGGCTTAACCGTCAGATAAGAAGGATGTGCGAGGAGCTTGGATATACCGCAACGGAAGTGAAACGCATCAGGATAATGAATGTCGAGCTGGGGAGCATGAAGGTCGGCCGCTACAGAGATCTTACAAAAGCAGAGCGCGCGGAAATGTACAGTCAACTGGGTCTTTGAGGAACGCAAGATGGATTATCCATCCATTTAGCACGAATTTAATTGAAAGTATTATTAATTATAACACTATCTAAGTATTATTGCGCAGAATTGCCATATACGGAAAAGGCGGGATAGGGAAATCCACCGTATCGTCCAATGTCAGCGATGCGTTGGCCGAGAAGGGGTCGAGGGTCTTGCAGATAGGATGCGACCCGAAGGCGGACTCCACCAGACTGCTTATGGAAGGAAAGGCTCCCGCCACAATATTGGACCGGGTGCGAAACGGAAGCATGACGCTTTCCGGTTCGGTCCATGACACCGGCCGTGGCGTCTTCTGCGTAGAATGCGGGGGGCCCAAGCCCGGGACGGGTTGTGCCGGACGAGGCATAATCGCGGCCTTCAGCCATCTGGAGGCCCTCGACATCATCGGGAATTTCAGACCGGATATAATCATATACGATGTTTTGGGGGACGTTGTCTGCGGAGGATTCGCCATGCCCATCCGGAACGGGTATGCGAGAAATGTTTTCGTCGTGACCTCAGGGGAGATGATGTCCCTCTATGCCGCCGACAATATCCGGCAGGCGGTGGATGGATTCGCAGGCGATGGTTACGCAGAGTTTTCAGGACTCATACAGAATTCCCGTGGTATAGACCTCGAAAACGAAACGGTGGACAAGGCCGCCGAAGAGATGGGCACGGAAGTGATGTTCCGTCTGCCCAGGGACGGAGAGGTCCAGAGGAGCGAGGCCGCCGGACGCACGGTAATAAGAAACGCACCGGATTCCGAGATGGCGAAAAATTATAGAAATCTGGCTGAAGAGATGTTGCGTCGTTCGGAAGATTCCGCCGGCGGAATGAGGTTGGAGAAAAACATAAACGAGGGAAAATAATGAAAAAAGGCATTTTATTCATAGGTCACGGCTCAAGGCTCAGTCACAACAAAGATGCGATCGAAGCCCAGGCCGAGGTTCTGAAAGAACGCACGGGCGTGCCTGTATGGACAGCATATAACGAGACCACGGAACCGCTGGTGGATTCCGCAGTCGAAAAAATGGTAGAATCCGGGGTAGAGGAGATAATCGCGATACCGTTTTTCATAGCCTCAGGACTTCACATAACAAGGGATATACCACGAAAGCTCGGGATACCGGAAGGTTCGTCCGGAGGAAGAACGACCGTTGCCGGAAAGGTCGTGACCGTGTATTTGGAACAGCCGTTCGGCGAGGACCCGAACCTGACCGATATTCTGGAAGAGAGGGTCGCCGACATCTGCGGGACGGGAGAACAATCCATCATCGTGATAGGTCACGGCTCGAGGCTCGGTTACAACAAGGAAGTCGTCAAGATCAATGCCGAAAGGCTTTCAGAAAGAGGTCACAGGAATGTTTACTACGGATTTAACGAATTCAACGATCCTTCGATAGAAGCGGCGATGTCCGACGCCGTAAGGTCCGGGGCTACGGACATAGCAGTACTCCCCCTCTTCATCGCTTCAGGTGCTCACCTTGCCGAGGAGATACCTGAAAAACTGGGTATTCCGATTAACAGCAATGGGGGCGTCAGCGGCCTTTACGGGAGAGATGTCAACATACACTACGCCATGCCGGTGGGAGACGATCCGCGGCTAGTCGATGTGCTCATGAAAAAGCTGGAAAAGTACGGCATATGAAGATATTGATACTGGACACGGTCCACGGCGGAGGGATCATAGCGGACAGATATCCCAGGCCGGGCGACAGCGTGACCTGCGTAGACGTATACAAGGTCACCCCGAAGGAAGAGACGGACCGCCTGAGGGGCAAAGGCTTCACCGTGTCCACCGAAGTGCCCAGAGGGGAGTATGACACGGTGCTTATGCCGATACATTGTCCGGACAGCTTCCTCGAGGGAGTCGGCTATAAGGAAAGGAAGTTCTTCAGCCAGGCCGTCGGGGAGCTGATAGACGATAAGAGGTTCAGAGTCGAGGTCACAGGGGTCAAGGGGAAGACCGGTTTCTGCTGTCTTCTTGCCCACATACTCACAGCCGCGGGAATGAACGTGCTCGTTCAGACCTCCAGGGGAAGAGGGGGATGGGCCGACGGAGAACTCGTATCCGAGGAGGTCGTAAGCATCGCTCCGCCATCTATGCTTGCTTTGCCGGACGGTGACTATGATGCAGTGATATGCGAAGTTTCTTTGGGCGGCTCGGGCAAGGCGGACATATCCTGTATAACCAATCTGATAGAAGATTATCCGATAGCGGCCGGGACCAGAAAAGCTTCCGAAGGCAAGATGTCGATACTCAACGGGAAAACGAATATCGTCCCTATGGGAGAGGTCGGGTTCTGGAAAAGTTACGGGATCGGCAAGGTGATCGGATACGGCGGAAGGATAACCGTCATGGGAAAGCCGTCACTGGGAAATCCCCTGAGGGTTCGGGTGGATTACGGCAACGGTTTTGAAACATCTTTGAAGGGGAGCTATCTGGCACTTGAGTATCTATATGCGGCGGAGATGGCGGTCGAGGTCTGCGGTATTCTCGGAATATCCGAATCATCTTTAGATCTGGGCCTGTCATCTTTCGGGGGTGTTCCCGGAAGGGGCGAAGTTTCGTTCTCGGAAGGAAGGTGGACGGTGACCGAGCGCAATCCCGGCATATCCGCCCGCTCCGTGGAGCGTACGTTTTCAATTCTGCAGGAAATGGGATCCCTTAAGGGGGCGGCGGCGGTCCTCGACCCGGTCAACAGAAAGGTCTGTTGCAAGATGGACTCCGAGGCGATAAAGAGGGTCGCGGCAGAATACGGCGTGACCATCACCGTAACCGACGGAACGGGGAAGATGCCGTCGTTACCGGTATCCGCAGGTCCCTTGATTCTGTTCGTAAAGGAGGGCTACACCTGAGGATAATCCATCCCCGTCCTAATCCCATAATCGCCGCAATGTATACCCTGAGGGACATGGACGTCGACGTCATCGTCGTCCATGGGCCTTCCGGTTGCGGTTTCATGGCCTCCAGGTCGCTGGAGCAGGCCGGCGTAAGGGTTGTGACATCGGCTATGTCTGAAACAGACCTCATCTTCGGAGGCTCGGATCGGCTGGTTGAAACCCTGAGAACGTCCTATGAAATGTTCAGACCGCGTTCCGTAGCAGTCGTCGGCACATGTGCCAGCATGATAATCGGGGAAGACATGGAAGCTTCGATTAAACGGGCCGGGCTTGATTGTAATGTGTTCCCTGTCGAGTCCCACGGATGCATGGGAGACAATACCCAGGGGGCCATAAAAGCTCTTGAGGCAGGCCGTGATGCCGGAATGATATCCGCCGAGGAGACGGAAAGGCAGATCGGACTTTTGAAAGCGGCCACCGCGATGGAGAGGGTCAGCGGACTTACCAGCAAGTCCTATTTGAAGCCCGCTCAAGGTGCAACAAAGCTCAGAGTTTGCCGTAAGATATGCGAAACCCTCTCCTCCGGAGGAAAGGTCGCCGTGGTCATGAACGCAAAAAAGGAGCTGGCATATCGCTTTTCTGATATTTTCATAGCCGTCGACGAGGCACGCAGGAAACTGGGAGGGAGCACATTCTTCGTGTCGAACACGGACATCGAAAAAGGTCTGCCGAGAATCCGCAAATACTCTGAAGACATAATGTGCCAGCTCAAAGAAAAAAATATCATGGTAGATGCCGTGGTGGGAGGACTCGACGAATATGCGGTGATCGGCGAAAAGATGAGGGTCGAGGTGGACCGGTACTCTCCCGACCTGACGGTCATAGTGGGCATATGCCACGCATACCCCGGCATCGGAGAGAACGACATCCTCATCACGGACCAGCCCAGGCAACTTTCGAATTACCTCAACGAAGGTTTTACAAACTCCGTCGGGGAGATATCCTCCCATTCGATGGTCATGGGCACCCAAAGGATAATTCCCATGGAGACCTCGGAAACCTTGAGGGAACTGGTCAGGGGACTTTGAATGAAAGGTGTGGTGATCGCCGGGACGGGAAGCGGTGTCGGAAAGACTTCGATAACCACAGGCATACTCTCCAGGCTTTCAAAGCAGTACAAGGTCCAATCTTTCAAAGCGGGTCCTGACTTCATCGATCCGATGTACCATACGCTTGCGTCCGGAAGGACTTGCCGGAACATAGATTCGTTCATGATGGGCGACGATATCATCAGGAACATAGTCGGATATGCTTCGAAAGATGCTGACCTGTGCATTGTGGAAGGCGTCAGAGGATTGTACGAGGGATTTTCCGCGGATTCGGACATCGGTTCCACTGCCAGGCTCGCCAAGGTCCTGGGTTTCCCGGTCCTGCTCACGGTAGATGTCAGGTCTCTGAACAGAAGCGCCGCCGCCATCGTTAACGGTTTTGCGGCCTTCGATCCTGAGTTGGATATCAAAGGGGTGATACTCAACAACATATCCGGCCGGCAGCATGAGGACAAGCTCGAAGAGGCAATCGGCAGATACTGCAGACAAGAGATAGTAGGAAAGGTGCGCAAGATGCCCGAGAGGCCGACCAAGGAGCGTTATCTGGGCCTCATCACCCCCAACACAAAGGATATGCCTGACATCGCGCCCCTGGCCGAGATGGCCGAAGGGGTGGACCTTGACCGTTTGATGCAGGTGGCGGAATCATCGGACTCCGAGCTTCCGCAGGAATGCCCCTATGTCCGCAGGGATTCCGGACTGACGGCCGCCGTGCCCATGGACGATTCGTTCTGTTTCTACTATAGGGAGAACATAGAATGCCTGGAGGCCTCGGGCGTCAGGGTCAAGACGTTCTCGCCAACCGACGGGGAACCGCTTCCCGATGCGGACATATACTACATCGGCGGAGGATATCCGGAGCTTCACGCAGAGGAGATCTCTTCCAACTCGGACTTCCTGGAAGGCATAAAAAACGTTTCAGAGGAAGGGAGGCCCGTCCTGGGGGAATGCGGGGGGCTGCTTACCATGTGCAGGAGCCTCAAGGACGCCGGTGGACGCCGGTTCGGGATGGCAGGCATATTCGATGCCGGTGCGGAGATGACCGGAGTACGGCACGGTCCCGCCTATGTGATGGCAAAAGCCACTCGTGAGAATCCTCTGTTCGGATCGGACGTCCGTGCCCATGAATATCATTATTCTGACGTATTTATCGAGCATGACGGCAGTTTCGGCTACAAACTTCTCCGCGGGTCGGGGATATCGGGCGGGATGGACGGCCTCGTAAGCAACAACACTCTGGGAACGTACATGCATCAGCATGCTCTTTCCTCGGCGGACTGGGCTTCCGGACTCATATCGAAGTGCGGATGATCACGCCTTTCCGATCTTCCCCATAAGTTCCTGCGATGATTCGATTTCGCTCTCTGAGATGCTCAGGTCACTTTTCAGGTTGTATCCTTTCGTCTGGCCCATGCATTCGACCTCGGCGGTTATCGTGCCGTCATCGGCCGCCTTGAAGGTGACCTTTATGGGCGTGTCGATCTCGATCCCGTCGGGCAGGTCCATCTCGAACTCCCCCACCGAATTTCCGTCGATGAGATCGGTCCTCGGCACGTTGTCGGAGCGCAGTGCGGAATCCTCGAATATCTCCACCAGAACGGAGGGCTGTCCCTCTTCGATGGGATAATAGAACTTCACACTTTCGATGGGCAGAGCTTCATTCCTGTAGATGATGTTGGAGATCATCTCTTTTCCGTTGTAATCCACCCTTACGCCGAAAGTCTTGCTCAGGACGTTTTTAACGGCGAGCTTCCGAGTATCGGTCCTGTCGACGGATTCCAGTTCTTTCGACCTAGCGAATATCGCCGCGCCTTTGGCTATAGACCTGTCGGGGTCGAACAGCCTGACCTTCGCTCCGGGATATTTCGCCGATATGCCGTTCTTGATCTGGGGCATCCTGGAGGAACCTCCGACCAGGATGATGTCGTCGATATCGTCCAGCGTGAAGGACCCGGAGGCCAGGGCCCCGTCTATGATCTCGAGGGTCCTGTTGAGCAGCGGGGCGGTGGCGCTTTCGAATTCCGCCCTCGTCACGGAATAGACGGTCTTTATCCCTCCGACGGTCAAGGTCCCTCTCGTGGACTCGGCGGTGGTGAGCCTCTTCTTTATGGATTCGGTATCGATCTCCAGCGTCACGGCCGCATCCCTGTCATCTTCTATTTCGGCCACAGAGATGCCAGACGATTGCGACACCTTGTTCTTGATCAGGGCGGCCAGAGCTCTGTCCCAGTCCTTTCCTCCGAGAAGACGCTCGCCGTCCGTGGCCACGGCCGTGAAGGAGTTTCCCTCTATCTCAAGCACCGTAACATCGAATGTCCCTCCCCCCAGGTCATAGACTATGACCCTTTTTCTGCTACCGTCGCCTCCGTAGCCAAAGGATATCGCGGCGGCTGTGGGCTCGTTGATTATCGTCACGTCGTCAAGGCCGGCGATCTTACCTGCATATTTGGTCGAATCCCTTTCGTTCTGACCGAAATATGCCGGGCATGTGATGACGGCCCTCTTGACATCGCATCCGTGGGCCTCGTTGAAGTCGTTGATCATCTTCTTCAGTATCGCGGCCGAAAGGGTGACAGGGGTGTAGATGTCGCCGTCGATGTTCACCTTGTAGTCTGTGCCGATCTGCCTTTTCACCGCAGTTATGATCCTGTTGGCCGGATACATGACGGCCATGTCCTTTGCGGGAGAGCCTATGATTATCTCGCCGTTCTCGTTGAAAAGGACCACCGAGGGAGTGGTATCTTCCTGCTCGAAGTTCTTTTCGACCACCGGGTTTCCTTCACCGTCGATATATGCGAGACACGAGTAAGTGGTACCTAGGTCGATACCGATGCAATAATCTTCCTTCATTTTTCATCCCTTCTTTTTCGTCTGTATCCGTATGTCCGTGGGTATTAATTTTTTCTTGCTGAGTATGCGGGGTCCGTTCAGAACGAAGCCTCCTTCTCGTAACATCCCAGCATCCATATCAGAGGGTCTTCGACCCTGAACGGGGATATGCCCCTGTTCAGTATGCTGCCCTCCGGGTTGCATCCCAAGGCCGAAACGGCGAAGAAGCAGTGCCTCTCGAACCCTTCGACGGTGTCTATGAAATCTCTTGATACGGCGCGGCGCAGATATTCGTTGAGCTCTGCGTCGATCTGCCTGAAATTGTCGCGGTCTATCTTCCCCCGCTCCCTCGGCATGCGGACCGAGGAGCTGGCGTCAAGCAGGACCTTCTCCTCCTCGTCGTTCTCGGGAGACTTGAGCAGGATGTCGCATTTGGTCAGAACCACCGCCAGGGGGATCGGGATCTTACCGGTCGGGGGGATTCCCATGGCAGACCTTATGAGGTCGCTCATGTCGGATACGGACCCGGCCACTTCCTGGGACGGCTCCGGTATGTTCTCGGCACGGACCCTTTTGTTAACATACGGTATCTGAAGCGGGTCGATGAGATACACTATGCCGGACGCGCTCGAAAGGAATGTTTTAAGTCCAACCCCGGTCAGATTGTCGGACGGCCCCTCTCCTGCCGTATCGAAGAATGCCAGGGTGGCGCTGTCCATCCCCTCCCTGTCGGGGAACCTCACATAATAGATCATCGGTTCCCTGAAATCCTTGATGTTCTCGTATGTTCTCGTGGGAGGTAGCTTCCTCCCGTCCTCGTAAAGACGTTTGTAATAGTATTCGCGGTACTTCAGTGTGGTGCGGTCGGACGCCGGTGCGACTATGGCATCGAACTCCGGCGCGAAAGAATTCTTCAAGTGGTTTATCAGTACGGAGATATAGTGGCTCTTTCCTGCGCCCCTGGCGCCTATAACTACGAAAATAATGTTCCTGCCCCCCTCCGCCTCCTGTGGGATGGGGCTGTGGCAGACGGGGCACAATCTTTTATGGACAGGCCTGTGGCAAATGTCGCAGACCCCTGTGGAGTTCCGTACGATATGCTGCCGGGTCCTGACCGAATCTTTTCCGTCCGGGTTTCTTCCCAGGAATGTGCTGTTCTCAACGTCGATCTCCTCGTCTTCGGATTCGGACCTGAACGCCTTTCCGTTCTCGACCTTCCCTGCATCGATCGCCTTCACGAACATCCTGGTGCACGATTGGTTCGTGCATTGGTAGTGTATCTCCGCGAGATCGATTGCGTTGAAGCAAAACGGGCAGATGTATGTGTTATCGGTCTTTTTCTGCATATCAGCCCTCCCTATACAGCGGATGGACGAACCTGAAGCTACCGTAGTCCTCGTCTTTTTCAAAGAACAGCCTCATATGCCTGATGTCGGTCCCCGGTCTCGCTTCGATCCTGAAGACAATGCGCCCTCTGCTGAGCCTCATTGGGACTTCGGACCTCCAGATGGCCTCTCCTTCGCTCTTTCTGAGAGGTATCCCTTCTTCCGTGCATACCGCCACGACCGGAGGAATGAACTCCACGTCGCTTTCCGATTCTATAGTGACCCTGATGTTGCCGTCCTTTGACCGGCCCGCTTCGGCGCTGTACCTGAGGGCTCTGCATGTCCCTGCGACTATGTCGAAGGTCATTCCGCGGGAGGTGATCTTCTTCCCCTCCGCATCGTAGACCGCGAATATGGTGACGGTCCTGCGGGGACGGCTCCCCATGGGCACTCTTATCATCCGGTCTTTAGAGTACGCATCGGCTGAAACGGTGATCCTTTCTCCGTCCAGGTCGTTGGGCCCGCCGGCCGGGTTTCCCGACTCTGTTATCACCAGGACGGCAGACTCTGCGCCCTGGGGCCACGACATGGTCAGAATGCAGTCGCTGCCCATCATGTCCCAGTTCATGTCCCTGAAGGGTTTAAGGTCCGCCACCAGCACCTCCAGGCCCCTTACGGCGTATCTTCCCACGGGTATCATCGGATACACATATTGGACGGCCCCGTCCGGCAGGGAGAAGCGTATCCTGCCCTTTCTCTTCTCTATCGGCTCGATCTTCGTCATCCATGAATCCATATCTCCGAGCTTGATCAGCAGCCCGTGCATCCTGATGCTCTTCGGTGAGGAGTAAAGCACAACGTTCTCTTCTCCCGTCCATTCTGCGGTGAACGTCCCGTCCGCTTTGTTCCAATAGACCTTCAGGTCCCTGACGGGGTCCGGAAAGACCGCCGTAGTGCCGGAGAATACAAGCCCCGGGGATCTGTCGACGCGTCCGTCGGCGGATTCATATTCGGCAACGAAAAGATAGTAATAGGTGCAGCCGCCGCATAGTCCCCTGTCTTCGATTACCGGCCCGTCGCCATGCATCTCCACCTCCTCGTCTCCCGAACCGCTTTTCCTCCAGATCCTGACCCTTTTGCAGTTCTTGGGCTTCTCGAAATACAGGCGGAGACCGTCCTCCAGGAGGTCCACGCTGATGTTCCGTGCCTCGGCGAACACGGTCGCCGGGCCGCACGAAGCGCCCTCTTCCGAAAGCACGCCCCACCGTTTCGACATGACCGTGTAGTAGTAGTCCACGCCGGGCTCGGCACTTTCATCCAAGTAGAAACAGCCGTTGACCTCCGCAATCGGCACCGTCCTCTCGTCGACCTCCGGCGGCGAGAAGCCCTCTCTGTAGATGCAGAACGTGACCCCGTTCCTTTCGCCGGGGACCGCATACCTTATCAGCACCTTTCCCTCGCTGACCTTGGCCGATGCGTCAGCCGGGGCAGGGGGGGCGTTGTTGCCCAGAAATGACAATATCATGGAATGGTCGGGGCATCTCTCGGCCGCTGCGACGCAAAGGTCTGTCCGGGAACGGGCGTCGGTCGCCCTCATCGCTTTTTCAAACAGCCTGTCCGCCTCGTGCAGGCGCTTCTCCGACTCTTTATAGAGGTTTTCGATCTCCGGGTCTTCTTCGATGAAACGCTTGTAGTGCACCAGCATGTCCCGGGTAAGGTCCACGGCCTCGCTGTATCTCTTGAGCGTGTAGGATTGTTCGATCTTCTTCTTTCCCGAGATAAGATAGCTCTTTGCCGCATCGATCTTTTTTTCAAGGTCCTCCGCCGCAGGGTATGTGGAGTATCCCTCTCTGAGGTCCTTAGCGGCATCCTCTGCCGCCGAGATGAGGCCTGCGGAAGCCAGTTCGGCAGCCCTCCTCTCTATTTCGAGGGCTTTTTCCCATCCTGCTTCGAGGTCGAACCCGCATTTCACACATGCTTTGTTGGCAGAAGATTGTTTCGTGTTGCATTTGGGACACACAGTCTTGATTAGATGTCCGCATATCGAACAGCACATCACTTCGTTCCCGGTCTCCACGAACGCTTTGCAATGGGGACACCTTATCATATGGCTGTCGGATTCTGAGAAATTGACTATGAACCTCTTTCTTATGCAGAAATCCTCCAGGACCCGTATCGCAAGGTCTACATCGACTTCGGGGTCTGTCAGGTAGATGGACATCAGTTCGTCGATGTAGGCGCGGTTCTGCGGATGGGTGTACTCGTCCTCGATTATTTCGAATATGGGGGCCAGGGCCCTCTGGCATTTGCCGTATTCCGTGAGCTCCGAAAGAAGGTCGTCGGACTTCAGCGCGAGCTTGACCGCCCTCAGGGCCTGTATGTACGGGTCCTGTTTCGGAAGCACCTCCGGACGCACGTTGTTGACCCTCTTCTCGCATTGATCGAATGCGCTTCTGATCTCTTCCGGAGGGCTGCCGTCGTCGATCCTCCCCGCTTCTATCTCGAGCATCTTGTCGGATATGAGATCGTTCAACATCTCCGATGGGGTGGAAGCACCAACCGCCGTCATCGCCTGATAGGCCGTCAGCACGGTATCCGTCGCAACGTACGAGGGGTCGTGCTCCTTCACCCCCGACAGGCTCACCAGGTCCTCGGTGCCGACCCCGTCCCATCTGAATTTTTTTATAAGGGATTCGGCGGCCCCCGATACTCTGACAGGGGTCCCGTCATGAAGTGTAACGGAATCCTTCCTGAGCCTGGAGGCCTTGGATGCGAGCAGTTTAAGCGCATCGTCCAACTCTTTCTTCCTGAGCTCCGGGTCGCTCATCACGCGACGGATGTCCGGCAACGTCTCCAGATAGCACTGGGACCTGAATCTGCGCCCGGCATCGTTCTGGCGGTCACCGCTCTCCTCGGTCCACCGTCTCTCCATTCCGTCTATGGCGGCGGAGACGGACTCGGCCGAATAACGATCCTCTTTCAAGGGATTGAGGCCCAGCAGCCAGTAGTAGTTCTCCTTTCGGGCCATGGTCATCCCCTTCTGCCGTCGCTCATACCTATTCCTCCGGAGTTCACGGCGGTGGCAATGGTCCCGAACGTATCTCCGAGCTGGTCCAAGGTCGTGAACAGCGCGTCCTCGTCGGCAGTGGCGATCTGCCGGAGGAAAGATCTATCCGCCTCGCCGAAACCGACAGCAACGGTGGTGATCCCGTCCGTCCTGCACTCCATGGCCTGGGTGACGGCCAGGTCCCTGTTGCCCCATCTGCCGTCCGTCAGCACGACTATCATGTTGTTGCCGGCCCTTCCCGTCAGCATTCTGCGGGCCTCCTTGAACGGGGAGGCGTCCGTCCCCCTGCCCGCCATCTTCACTTTGATCTCGTCTATGGACCTGGTTACAGCGTAGCGGTCGAGGGTGAGCTCTCTGATGACCAGGTTCTTGTCTCCGAAGACTATGAGCCCGAACTTCGTGTTGGAGTCCGCGACCTCGGTTATGAATCTGGATATGGCTCTCTTCGCCTTATCCAGCGGAGCATCCTTCATGCTGCGCGATATGTCTATCGCAACGATGATGTTCTTCTGCAAAGGGGCGTTAGAAGGCCTTTCGTCGGGGCGTCCGCCCATCCACGATATATCCTCCGATAGTTTTTCGGATTCGACCGTCAGTTCGCCCCCGTTCTGGAAGGCCGAGATGCATACGACCCCGTTCTCGTCGTAGTTGTACTCTATCTCGATCAAAACTCCCTCGCCGTTGTTCATTATCCCGGATATCTTCATCCTTGCGAGGACGACGCAGTCAAGGGGATGGCGCGATTCGCCCTGTAGGGTGAAAAGCTCGATGCTGTCGCTCAGGTTGCCCGGTTCGATCCTGAAGGGCTTCCTGACCGAACACGGTACGCTGGAGTTGCGCTTGATCATTATTTCGTTGATGAACTTCTTTCCGTCTTCTCTTACGGACAGGGCTCCGAGGCTGTGGGAGGCCACGTCGGTGATTCCCAGGGCGGCGTTGCCGTTCTTCCCGGAGTGATGTGCCATGAGGGCGGCGCCCTTTGCGACGGCAAGGTCTGTGTCCGCATGCTTGATCACTTTCCTGCCGGATATGCTGGCGAGGCGGCCCGGAAGGCCCGGGAGCCTGGTAGAGCCTCCCACAAGGAGTATCTCGTCTATGTCACCCCATCTCATCCCTATGTCAGCCAGCACCCTTTCGCAGACCTCCCATGTCGAGCCGAAGAGGGGTTCGGTCATCTCGTCGAACTGGTTACGTGTAAGGGTGTAGTCGGCGGAATCGTTCCCGTATTCCAGATGGGCGCTGACGCTCTCGCTTTCCGAAAGCTCCTTTTTCAGGTCTTCGGCGGCGACTATCAGGCTGTTTTTCGCAGACACGTCGTCCCTCAGATCGATGTTGAAATCGTCCTTGAACTTCCCACACAGATACGACATTACGGCCTGGTCCCAGTCTTTTCCTCCGAGAACATGGTCACCGTCGGTCCCCAGTACGCTGATGTTCCCTCTCTCGATGCGCACGACCGTGGTGTCGAAAGTCCCTCCTCCGAGGTCGTACACCATGACGGTCTTGTTGCCTGCCTTGTTATATCCGTACGATATCGCCGCAGCCGTCGGCTCGTTGACTATCTTCTGTATTTCGATTCCGCATTTCTCGCCGGCCCTGATGGTCGCCGTCCTCTGGAGGTCGTTGAAATATGCCGGTACCGTGACCACTGCCGAGTCGATCTTCTTTCCGGTCCTCGCCTCGGCTCCGGCGATGAGGTATTTCAGCAATATGGCGGAAAGGTCCTCTGAAGAGTATCTCCTGCCGTACGCTGTCATGTAATATTGGGTGTCTCCCATGGCACGTTTGAAAGATGCCGCGACGACGCCCTCACCTCTGGACTGCATGCTTTTTGCTTTCTCGCCGACGTTGATCGTGCCGTCCGGAGAGAAGCATATGACCGAAGGGGTCAGTAGACAGCCGTTCGCGTCGGGGATGACTTCAGCATCAGAGCTGTCTTTGTCGTAAAAAGCCACTGCAGAGTAGGTCGTTCCCAGATCTATACCTACTTTCATCTGTGCATCCCGTCCCCGCGTATGCTTTTGAATAATTTAATACTTATCAGATTGTACGAAATTCGTAAAATCTCTGTCTCCGATCCGTGTCTCAGGCGGCCGAAAAAAAGTATTTACGAATTCGGCAGCAGACGGGAACGATCATAACGTCCTGCCGTAGGCCCTGGTTCCGTTGATTATCGCGATGGCCGCGACGCCTACGTCCGCGAAAATTGCAAACCACATGCCCGCCAGACCGAAGGTTGCAAATGCCAGTGCTGCGAATTTGAAGCCCAGGGAGAATACGATGTTCTGATACGCGATGCCACGCGTCCTTCTCGATATCCTGATGGCCTCCGGCAGCCTTCTGAGGGAATCGTTCATTATTACCATGTCCGCGGCCTCCACGGCACTATCGGAACCAATGCCCCCCATGGCTACCCCCACGTCCGCCCTCGCTATGGAAGGCGCGTCGTTGATCCCGTCTCCGACGTAAACGAGCGACCCTTTCCCCTCACGCATGCCCAGGTATCCCTCGAGGATGTCCAGCTTGTCCTCGGGAAGCAGGTCGCCGCGGAAGGTCTCGATCCCCACGGCCTTTGCCACCAGGCCGGCCGACGTCATGTTGTCGCCTGTGAGCATGACAACGTTCTTCACGCCGAGGTCCCTCAGTTCCCTGACGGCTTCGGCGGAATCCTCCTTCGGTTCGTCCGAGATGGATATGTGCCCGCTGTAGGTGCCGTCGATCGCGACGTGTATATTGGTAACGTCATCGTGTGTGCCGCACGGTTCTATGCCTATGTCCCGCATGAGCCTGGCATTCCCCGTGTGAACAGTGTGTCCGTTGACCTGGGTCCTTATGCCCTTTCCTGCTATGTTTACTGATTCTCCGATATCCTCAGGGTCGATAACGCGTCCGTAGCGACCTATTATCGCCGCGGATATCGGATGGTCCGAGTGATACTCTGATTTCGCGGCATACTCCAGCAGGTCGTCCTCTGTGACTCCGTGAGCATGGATGCCGCTGAAGTCGAACGATCCTTTGGTAACGGTGCCGGTTTTGTCCACTACGACCGTATCTACTAGTGCCAGCCTATCCATTACATCTCCTCCGTTGATCAGGATGCCGGACTTTGAGGCACGTCCTACCCCGCAGAAAAACGTCAGCGGCACAGATATGACAAGCGCGCACGGGCAGGAGACCACGAGGAACACCAGCGCGCGATAGACCCATACGTTGGAAGGAAGCCCGAACAAAAGCGTCGGAACGGTCGCAACTATAATTGCGGCAGCGACGACAGCGGGCGTGTAGTACTTTGCAAATGTGGTTATGAACTTCTCCGTCTTTGCTTTTCTCGACCCCGACTCCTCGACCATTGCAAGGACGCGTGCGACCGCCGAATCAGAGTATTCCCTGTCCGCCCTTATCACAAGGGTGCCGGTCATATTTATGCATCCGCTCAGGGCGGATTCCCCGGGAGCAACGTCCCTCGGCATCGACTCGCCGGTGAGCGCTTTAGTGTCCAGAGACGAAGAGCCGGACAGTATGGTTCCGTCTATCGGGATACGTTCCCCGGGAAGCACTACGAAATGTTCGCCTATCGCGACGTCCTCCGGTTTGACGTTGAGCTCATAACCGTTCCTGACCACCCTTACTGAAACAGGCTGCATCTCTACCAGTTCGGAGATGGACTTTCTTGTTTTCTGCACAGCGGCATCTTCGAACAGCTCCCCGACGCAGAAGAATAGAATTACCGCCGCACCTTCGACACTTGCACCGATGATGAAAGCGCCGGCGGAAGCGACGATGGTCAGGAAGTTCTCGTCGAGTATCATGCCGTAACGGAGGCTCTTTACCGCGGAGATGGCCACGACATAGCCTGCAATCGCATAAGCCGTTATGAGAACGGCCATCGAGGCCGTCTCCTGACCAGTGTAATGCAGCAAGGCACCGATTGCAAAGAGCAAGCCCGAAATCAGAACTTCTGCGGTTCTTCGACGCAAGTGGGTTCAACCCTTTATCAATCTGGAGTCTGGCTCTATACTTTTGACTATGATTCCGGCTTCCATCTCTATCCGGCCGATATCTGTTTCGTCGGCATCGACGATCAGCTTTTTGGACATGAATATTACGGACGCGGATCTGACGCCTTGTATTTTGGAGATCTTCCTTTCCATCTTGGCCGCGCAGTTCGCGCACCCAAGGTTCTCGATGACGAAAGCGGCCCTCATTTCTCCTCCCCCAGATGCTCGGACGCAAAGTCGATTATCGACTTGACGTGGTCGTCGCAAAGCGAGTAGTATACGAATTTTCCGTCCCTGCGGGATTTGATGAGCCTGGACCTTTTAAGTGCCTTAAGTTGATGGGAGACTGCAGAATCCGACATCATCAGAGATGCGCCGATGTCGCAAACACACATCTCGCTCACTTCCAGCGCCATCAATATCTTGACCCTTGTGCTGTCGCCGAACAGGCTGAAGAACTCGGAAAGCCTGAAAACATCCTCCTCTTTGGGTATGTTTTTTCTCACAAGTTCTACAACGTCCCGATGTGTCACGTGCACATCGCAGATATCTTGATCGTAATCTTCCATATGGTCACCCAATTGAATATATGTTCAATTGAATGAATGTTCAATTATATAAATATAAAGATAAGAGGTTTGTCGAAGACGTCAGTCCACAGCTTTCAGTCCCACGGAGCCTGCTATTATCAGCACAAGCCCCACCATCGTCGTGGCGGTGATAATGTCCAGCCCCATGATCGCCGATATTACGACCGTACCTACGATCCCGATGCCCGTCCAGACTGCGTAGGCGGTGCTAAGATTGATGCCGGTCTTTATGCTCATCGAAAGAAGGACCACGCTGATCGCCAGGAACAGCACAACGACCGCGTTCCATGTCATTACTCTGAGGCCTTGCGTAAAATCGATACATATTGCCCAGATTATCTCGCACACTGCTGAGATCAGGATGAGGGTCCAGCCCTTGTTCTTCTCGTTGGAGAATTTCATAACACCCCTCCTGTGGAGAGGCGGACGACGATTATACCGATTATTATCATGACGATGAACATTATCCTTTTGAAACTGGCGGCCTCTTTATAGAGCGTTATTCCGGCAGCGACCGTAAGAACGGAACCGATTCCGGCAAGGACCGTATAAGATATTCCTGGACCAATGTCTTCGACGGCGAGTGCGAGTAGCCAAAGACAGAGAAATATTGAAACGATGAACCAAAAGCTCCACTTCAGGTTTTTGAAATTATCAGATTTTTCTAAACATATCACCCAAACGGGCTCAAGCAGACTGGCTGCGATGAGATATATCCATGCAATATCCATGCCCTATTAAGATATCGATTAACTTTATAATTGATTCGATAATAAATTAAATAATTCTATTTTTTAGTAATTATACTAATAAGAGCATTTAAATACTGTATTTTTAAAATCGACATACGAAGTATGATGAATGTAAAACGTATTGCGCGGATATGAATTCCGAAGAAGCAGCGGAGCTTTGCCGCGAAGCTGTGATGTATATGACGGGAACAGGAGGATACGAGAGGCGTCCGGACGAAGCGGTCCGCATCTTCTCCCGGGTCGCCGACGAAGGATTCTCTCAGGGCACTTTCGGCCTTGCGGAGGTACTCATGGTCGGCTACGGGGTGGAACAGGACCAAGAGGCCGCCAAGGGCCTTTACGAGAAGGGCGCCTCCATGGGGCACGTGGAATCCAGTTTCAGATTGGGAATGATCCATACGGGCGACTATGGGTTCCCCGCGGACCCCGCGGAATCCTACAGGAATTTTCTGGTGGCGGCCGAGGCCGGAATGCTCGAGGCATACGCATACGTGGCAGAATATTCCTTCAACGGTTACGGGACCGACAGGGACATGTCGGCAGCATTCAAATGGTTCCTCCGATCGGCCGAAGCCAACGACGCGGTGTCCATGTTCAAGGCGGGATACATGTACGAAGAGGGCGTCGGAACTGAAAAGGACCAGGAAAAGGCCTCCGAATTGTTCAGAAGCTCTGCGGAAGCGGGTCTTCCGGAGGCCCAGATGAAGATGGCGGACCTTTCGTTCTCCGGCAAGGTCCCCGGAGGGGAAGAGGAGGCGTTCAAATGGTACCGGATGGCCGCAGATGCCGGCATCACCGCCGCGAAGGTCAGCATGGGAACGATGTACTACGAGGGCCGCGGTGTCCCGAAGGACATGGAGAAGGCTTACGAGATGTACTCGTGCGCCTCGGAAGACGGGGACCCCGACGCATCCTTCCTGAAAGGCAGGATGGAGATACACGGTACCGGCACCGACTGCGACCCTGAAAAGGGAATAAGGTCAATGTCCAAGGCGGCGGAGCAGGGCAGCGAGGAGGCAAAGCAACTGCTGGAACAGCTTCGCAGAGCTCAGAACACCCAGTTCGTCCGCTTCGACGGGGACGGGGAATGATCAATCTTCGCAGTACTGGAAATCAGACTTGGAGGCGCCGCAGTCGGGACAGACCCAGTCATCTGGCAGCTCGCCGAAGGGAACACCCTCCTTCTCTTCGTCATATATGTAACCGCATAGAAGGCACTCGTACTTCATGACCAGTCCGATGAGTTATCACTTTATTTATTTTTAGTATCCTTGGGGCCCATAATCGGGTCAGGTGCGCAGGGAAGGGTCGCGGTCGACCTTCTCCGCATCTGAAACTTCGGACGGGTCGACGTCCGAATATCTGATATCCGAATCCTTTACGACGAATGAAAGCAGCACGGCCACCGCGGATATGGCTATGGCCAACAGCAGGGCGGCAGAGTATCCGCTGGTGAACTCGGGTATGCTCAGCATCGAGAAGCTCGTCCCCGGGGCCCCGGACATGATGGAGAAGAAAGCCGCGAAAAGGGCAGTCCCCAGACCGCAGCCCAGATAGATGAACATGGACATGACGGACGAGGCCATCCCCTCATTTCCTCTGGGTGCGTGCTCTACCACGCGCCCCGCCATCGGCCCTCCGGCGAGGCCCCATGATACCCCCATGAGGACGACCACCGGCACCAGCATCCAAAGTCCGAAGTCCATGTTCATGAGCCACAGCAGCACGTTGAACCCCAGAAGGCACAGGGATGCCCAAACGGCAAACCATCTTCTCCCCTTCCGGTCGGACAACCTGCCGAGGGGAAGGCATATAACGGCGGTGATTGCCGAAGGGATCAGCAGATAAAGCCCGGTCTGGCTGGGAGAGAAACCGAGGCTCAGGTCCATGTAGAAAGGGATCAGATAGAATATCCCCATGTATGCAAGGTTGTAGAGCAGGAACGCCAGGATCATCAGGTTGAAAGCCCCGGCCTTGAATATCCTGACGTCGATGAGGGGCAGGTGGAACTTCAACTCCCTAAGGGCGAACAGTGCCAGCAAGATCAGGCACGCTGCCATGGAAGCGGCGAAATGCAATCCGGCGGTGGGATCCGCGCTTATCTCCAGGCCATATATGGCCGCCGCTATGGAGCCGAACAGCAATGCAGTCCCCGGGAAATCCAAGGATCTTTTCTCCGTGGGGCCGTCTTTGGGCATGGCGTACATCGCAATCGCTATCGCCGCTATGCCGATGGGGATGTTTATCAGGAATATCCAGTGCCATGAAAGCAGGTCCGTGACTATCCCTCCCATCGCGGGACCTATGGTGTATCCCAGCGCGCTGCCGAGAGTGGTCACGCTCAGGGCGAGGCCCAGCTTGCTTCTTGAGACGTACTTCACACATATCATCGGTGAGGCCGCGGCCATCATGGCTCCCCCTATGCCCTGGACGACCCTGGAGACCAGCAGCATGCCCAGCGAGTCCGAGATTCCGCAGAAAAGCGACGCCAGGGTGAATATTGCGAAACCGGACACGAAGACCTTCCGTATCGCCCCGCGGTCGGCTATCCTCCCGAAGAACAGGATCAGGCCAGCCAGCATCATGAAGTACACAACGGTGACCCAGGATGCGGAAGCGGTGTCCGTTCCGAGGCTGGTTGCGATGGACGGCAGAGCTACGTATACGACGCTTCCGTCCATGCCGTCCATGAGCACGGCTACCGCCACCGCAAGAAGCAGCAGTTTCTCAGATCGCACACGCGGATCGCCCATGGAGGTCCGAAACGAGGTCGCGTTTATTATAATGATTGGTCCAGGTCCAGAAGTCCTGTAAGATCGGAGATGATGCGGTCCGCTTCGATCTCCCCGCCGACCCCGTGGCGGTCGACCAAAATCTTGCCGATCCCCGCGCGTTCGGCCGCCGTGATGTCGTCCGGGCTGTCCCCGATGTAGACGCATTCCGAAGGCCGGGCGCCGAGATTTCTGATGCAGAAATTGATCGGATACGGGTCGGGCTTCGGGAGCAGCGAGTTCTCGTACCCTATAACCGTGCCGAAGTGCCCTCTGAGCCCGTTGTTCTCAAGAATGTCGTAAATGTACGATTCATAGGACCCGGAAACGATGGCCATCCTCTTTCCCGAGTCTGCCAGTTTTTCAATGCACTCCGCGGTTTCCGGGAAAGGCACGGCGGTGTCGACGACAGAGTTCTCGGCCTCTTTCATGAACTCTGCCACGAACTCCCGGTACTTGCACGGGCAGCCTGGATAATGTTTTTCAAAGATCGCATGAAGTGGTGTCCTGATATACTGATAATATTTCGAAGGGTCGTAGGCCATCCCGAATATCCTGAAGGCCTTTCTGTAGCACGCCTCGTACCCGCCGCGAGTGTCGAAGAGAGTGTTATCGAAATCGAATATGTATGTGCTGTATCTCAAAACAGTTCCCTCAAGCCCTCTATGCGGTATGTGCATCTGCAGTCCTCGCCCAGGCCGTTGCGGTCCACAAGGGCCCCGTCTATCCCGAAGGCCTCCGCGGCCATCATATCGGTCTCCCCGTCTCCCACGAAGAGCACCTCGTCCTTGCGTATGTCGTAATGGGCCATGCAGACCTTCAGGCATTCCGGGTCGGGCTTCTGCTTCGTAACGTCGTCATACCCGACCACGCGGTCGATGTACTGTATGAGCCTGTGGATCGTCAGGACGTTCTTCGCCCTTTTGCTGGAGCTGCGGGTGGCTATGCATATCGGGAGGCCCTCGTCGGCGATCCTCTGCAAAGCGTACCTGGTCTCGGGAAACGGGAAACTGTTGGGGTCGAGCGAAACGCGGTATTCGTCGAACATGACCTCTTCGAACGTCTTGTAATCTATCTCAGGAGACTCGAACCTGCTGTACGTTGCGTACAGAGGCTCCCGGGTGAACCCCGGAAGACAAGACTCGTCGTACAGGAAGCCCAGTTTGTCGAGGGCCTTCCTGTAGCATACTATGAGTCCGTTGGTGGAATCCACGAGGGTGCCGTCGAGGTCGAAGATGTAAAGCGAATATCCCTTCATTTTCGATAGGGACGGCTTAGCCGATATTCAGTTTTTCCTACAGGTCTAGCCTTGCGGGAGCATCACCGTATCCGGGGCGCGGCGGCCCGAGGGCGCCGCGTCGGGATCACTGGCCCCTTTCCGCCATCCTCGTTCCGCGGAGGGAGAGCTCTTCTTTGCTTATTCCGACCATCGCCTCGCCGATGTCATAAGACACTTCCGCTATGATTTCGGGTTTGTCATAGTCGGCCACGGCCTTCACGATGGCAGAGGCGCGTTTCGCCGGGTCTCCGGACCTGAATATCCCGGACCCCACGAAGACGCCGTCGGAACCGAGCTGCATCATCAGGGCGGCGTCGGAAGGTGTCGCCACTCCGCCGGCGGCGAAATTCACTACGGGCAGCTTCCCGTTCTCGTGCACGTACTTTACCAGGTCCAACGGGACCTGCATGTCTTTCGCGGCCTCGTAAAGCTCGTCGTCCAGCATCGACCTGATGTAGCGTATCTCCGAATTGATCATGCGCATGTGGCTGACCGCCTGGACTATGTCCCCCGTCCCGGCTTCGCCTTTTGTGCGTATCATCGCGGCCCCCTCGGCTATCCTCCTCAGCGCTTCCCCGAGGTCCCTTGCGCCGCAGACGAACGGAGCGTCGAAAGCGAACTTGTCGATGTGGTAGACGTCGTCGGCAGGCGAGAGCACCTCGCTTTCGTCGATACAGTCGATGCCTATCGCCTGAAGTACCTGGGCCTCGACGAAGTGTCCTATGCGGCATTTCGCCATCACAGGTATGGAAACGGCCTCCTGGATGGACTTTATCATCTTCGGATCGCTCATTCTCGACACTCCGCCTTCGGCGCGGATGTCCGCCGGTACGCGTTCCAAGGCCATGACCGCGCAGGCGCCTGCTTTCTCGGCGATCTTCGCCTGTTCGGGAGTGGTGACGTCCATTATCACTCCGCCGGCCAGTTTCCTTGCGAATCCTATGTTGATCTCGTACCTCTCATTGTCCATGAAATCACCTTTTTCCATTTTGGCATTTCCCCATTAGTAGAAGGTATACTTAATATCATCTAAGAACATAATTGTACATTTATCACCT
Source organism: Methanomassiliicoccaceae archaeon UBA421 (assembly GCA_002498365.1). GTDB lineage: Archaea > Thermoplasmatota > Thermoplasmata > Methanomassiliicoccales > Methanomethylophilaceae > VadinCA11. Next base: position 40,738 of record DAHB01000003.1, read on the forward strand.
CGATTTTCTAAACAAGCCGCCGACCGACGGCCTTCTTGGGCATACTGCGGCGCACCCGGTCCCCGATCGTCCTGGCGTCCGCGCATGTTTATTAACGACAGACCCGCTTCGACTCGTATCATGAAGACCGATATCGAGATCGCATACGAGGCTGAAGCGGAACCGATCACGGATATAGCATCAAAACTCGGACTCGGCTACGAGGAAATAAGTCCTTACGGCAGATACATGGCGAAGGTGCCTCTGGACGTTCTGAAGCGTTTTGAAAGGAACGAAAACGGCAAGCTGATAATGGTCACTGCCGTAACGCCCACTCCCGCCGGGGAAGGAAAGACCGTCACGACCATCGGGCTGATACAGGGTCTCGGGAAGATAGGTAAAAAAGTGGTCGGTGCCCTTAGGGAACCGTCGCTTGGCCCGGTGTTCGGCATCAAAGGCGGCGCCACCGGAGGAGGGAAGTCCCAGGTCTATCCTATGTGGAACATAGACCTTCACTTTACGGGAGATATCCATGCCGTTTCCGCGGCGCACAATCTTCTTTCTGCCGTGGTCGAGAATCATCTTGTAAAGGGCAACGATCTTAACATCGACCCTACAAGGGTGGTTCTGAAAAAGGCCATGGACATGAACGCAAGGGAGCTCAGAAACGTCATTGTCGGCCTGGGCGGCCGTACCGTCGGAGGGATCCCCCACGAGAGCGGTTTCCTGATAACATCCGCTTCCGAGATCTCAGCGATACTGGCGCTGTCCACCGGATACGAAGACCTCCGTGCAAGGCTCGAGAGGATCGTGGTGGCGTACAACATGGACGGGGAGCCGGTGACGGCAGGGAGCCTCGGATGCGTCGGAGGCATGATGGTCCTGCTGAAGGACGCAATATGTCCCAACCTGGTGCAGACCCTTGAGGGCGAGCCCGTGTTCGTCCACGGGTTCCCGTTCGCGAACATCGCCCATGGCGCCAACAGCATATTGGCCACCCGGTCGGCCCTGAAGATGGGAGAATATGTGGTGACCGAGGCGGGATTCGCTTCCGATTTGGGAGGGGAGAAGTTCATGGACATCGTGTGCAGGCAGTCCGGGCTGTCCCCCGATTGTGTGGTCATTGTAGCCTCGGTACGTGCGCTCATGATGCATGGGGGCGCAGATCTGAAGGACGAGGGGACCATGACGCTGGAAAGCCTGAAAAAGGGGCTGATCAACCTGGACAGGCACATAGAGAACATGAAACTCTATGGCGTTCCGTTGGTGGTGAGCATCAACAGGTTTGAATCGGACACCGAAGAACAGGCTGAAATTATAGGTGCCAGATGTAAAGAGCTTGGTGTCAGGTGCGTCCAATCCGAGGCATTCCTGAAGGGAGGAGAGGGGGCAGTGGACCTCGCCGAGGCGGTCGTCGAGCAGTGCGGCAGGTCCAAGGACTTTAATTTCCTGTACAAGGAGGATGCGTCTCTAAAATCTAAGATAGAGACCATAGCGACCAGGATATACGGCGCCGGCACGGTGTCGTACTCGGCCGCCGCCGACAAGGCCCTTTCCGAGCTCGAGAAACGCGGTTTCGGGAAACTGCCGGTCTGCATAGCTAAGACACAGGCGTCCGTGACGGACAACGCGAAGATCAAAGGTGCGCCCAGGGGCTGGGACCTCAACGTCAGGGAGGTCCAGCTATCTGCAGGTGCCGGGTTCGTGGTCCCGGTATGCGGTTCGATGACCCTTATGCCGGGCCTACCCTCGGTACCGGCCGCGATGCGAATGGACCTTATGCCGGACGGAAAGATAGCGGGTCTGAAGTAAAGGTCATCTCCCGTCGGCCATGTCGTACCAGCGGTCCGCCTCGTCACGATCGACCTGGACCCCGTCACCGGCGGTGTACATGTTCCCCAGAAGTATCTGTGCGCCTTTGTTGCCGTTCATAGCCGCAGACACGAGCCAATCTACGGCGGTGCTGACGTCCTTCCTGACCCCGCAGCCGGTCTTGTAGAACTGACCCAGCACGAACTGTGCTTCCGCATGTCCGCGCTTTGCGGCCATGGAGACCCATTTTGCGGACTCTTCCAGGTTCCTCGGGACGGTATCTCCTTCAAAATAGATGAGCCCGAGCGAATATTGGGCCCGGGCATCACCATCTTCGGCCGGAAGCGAAAACAGCTCTGCAGCCCTCCCTATGTCCTTGGTCACTCCGTATCCCCGGAAGTACATCTTGCCAAGATAGTACATCGCGCTCCGGCTACCGCTCTCCGCCGCACGGGAGAACCACTCGGCCGCGGCAGAAAGGTCCCTCGTAACACCCTGACCGCGGGCATACATAAGGCCCATGCAGAATTTTCCATCCTCGGAACCGCTTTTGGCGGCATCGACGACCACGGAATAGGCGAGCGCATAGTCCTTCTCGGACCTGCCCCTAAGCACTGCCTTGGCCCACTCGAGAGACTCTCTTGGCTCATCGCTTGGACCGGACCGGATATCGCCCATATGGAATGTACAGCGCGGTTTCGGATATATTCTTTACTTTAACAAAAACCCAGTCGGTCGTCGAACATGCTCTGCGAAAGGAATAAAGGCAACATCAATAATCGGTGTGATATGTCAGGGAAGACCGGAGACCGCCTCTCGGCGGAAAACATCGCGCTCCGATATATGGATGTTGGGAGCAGAGAATACGACCTCGGAAGGGCCTGCTCCATGCTTGAGGACCTTTCTTCCGCCGGCGATCCGGAAGCAGGATATCTCTATTCTTTATTTCTTTATACTGGCACATCAGTTAACGAGGATAGGTGGGCCGCCATGGAGCTCATGTCGGTGTCCGCGGCCTCCGGCGATGAACGGGCGGCAAGGACCCTTTCCGAGATAGGGGATGGAGGCAACGAGGCGATCGATTCCCTTGTAAGGCTGAAATTCAGGGGCGAACAACGGGATACCGTGGCGTGCGCAAAACTTTTTGAAATATACGATAACGGCAAGAGGTGTGTCAAGAAGGACCATTCCGAGGCGGTACGCTGGTACACGGTGAACGCGGTGAAGGGCGACGCCGAGGCCCAGAACAAGATCGGATTCATGTATCTGATGGGAAAAGGGGTTCCGAAGGACAGGGAGAAGGCTAAATACTGGCTCATGTCCGCCGCAGAAGCCGGCAGCTCCGAAGCGATGTTCCACATCGCCGATGCATACTACCGCGGGATAAACGGCGTCAGACAGGATCCCAAAGAGGCGCTTAAATGGTACGAATCCGCGGCCGCCGCCGGCCATCCGGAGGCCCAGCACGATCTGGCAGGGCTGTACCTTTCGAACAGACGTCCCGATTTCAAAAAGGCCGCGATGTTATTCGCAAAGGCAGCGGACCAGGGAGAGACGGACTCGATGTACCAGCTCGGAATGCTTTATGCCTTCGGGCAGGGCGTAACTAGGGACCCTGCTAAGGCCGCTGCCCTGCTGACCGAGGCGTGTGTGAAGGGCCATTCCCAAGCCATGCTGGACTATGCGAATATGCGTTTCGAGGGACAGGTGTTGGAGAAGGACCTTGCCGCCGCCGCCAAATGGTTCGGCATAGCATCCGAACAGTTCAATGCCACAGCGGAATACTGCCTAGCATGCATGTACGGGAACGGCACGTATTTCGAGAAGGACGACGAGAAGGCGGTTCAGCTGTTCACGGATGCGGCCGAGGCGGGAGAACCCAATTCCCAATACGCCCTCGCATGCTTCTGCTACGAGGGAAGAGGGGTCCCGAAGGACGAGAAGAGGGCGGCGATGTGGTTCTGTGCGGCGGCGGAGCAGGGCCATCCTGCGGCGAAGGCGTTCTATGGAATGATGACGGTCACGGGAGTCGGCACCGAAGCGGATGTGGAATCCGGACTGGCTCTTATAAAAGAGGTCGCCGATGCAGGATTCTCCGACGGCCAGTTCTACCTGGGCAGGCTTTATTTGGAGGGGAAGCACGTCAAGAAGAATCTTACGCTTGCGAAAAAATATCTTAAGCTTGCGGCGAAACAGGGAGATCCTGACGCTTCAGCGCTGCTAGGACAGCTACGGGCTTGAACATCCATTGTTTCCTCTGTCCATCCTTGATGAAAACTAATTAAATCAATGGGTAGGTTAAGGGGGTGTGAAAGATCCAATCCTTAGGGATGCGAGCGACGGAGACCCCTATGCATGTCTGGGTGTCGCATACATGTATCACTACGGCAAAGGTCTGGATCAGAACCTTGACCAGGCTATAATGTGGTACCTCCGCGCTGCCGAGTCGGGTTGCACGAGGGCCGAGTGGGAGATAGCGAAGATGTACCGCGACGGTATAATCTTCGACCAGGACATATATCAGTATCTCAGGCACCTGCGCAACGCATCCGAGATGGGGAACCCGGAGGCCCAGTACACGTTGGCCATCGAATACATCAAAGGTATATTGGTGTCCCCTGACCACAATGAGGCCTTCAAGTGGATGTCCATGTCAGCGAAGCAAGGCGTCCCCATGGCCCAGTTTTACTTGGGATACATGTATGGTCACGGGATCGGCACCGATAGGAGCCGCACCGAGGCGGAGCTGTGGTACTCTTCGACCGCCATAACGGGCAATGCCGACATGTTCATGGAAATAGGGCTTCAATACGAGTTTGGAATAAACGGTATAGTCCACAACGAGGTCGAGGCAAAAAGGTGGTACAGGAACGGCGCGGAGATGGGGCATGCGGGATGCCTCCTCTGCCTGAACCTCGTCATCCTCAGTCTACAGGGAGAGAAGAAGGACACCTTCGAGGTCAGGATGAAGAAGCTCAGGAGCACCGACGCCGCCATAGAGCGCGACACCAGGGATTCCGCTTACGTTCTCGCCAACAGATATCTCGACGAGGGCGACTACAAGAGCTCCTTCATCCATTTCGAGAAGGCTGCCGAACTGGGCAGTCCCGACGCGATGTTCTTTCTATCGCTGATGTACCGAGAAGGGATGCATGTCAGGCGCAACATGCAGAGATCGCTATCAATGCTCACAAGGGCCGCCGATGCCGGGTCCGCCGATGCCCAGTTCATGCTTGGCCGCCTTTATGATGTCGGAGGAGGCCTCGCGGAGAGCGAGGTGGATGCCATCAAATATTACACAATGGCCGCGGCGGGCGGATATCTCGCGGCCCTTTACTATCTGGGTATGTTCATGGAGCACCCCGAACTTCACGTCAGAAGGTCTGTGGGAAGGTACAGGTGAGGCCGTGGGCTTCAAAGAACAGCTCGAAGCGGCCAAGGCCGGGGACCAGAACGCACAGACGGCGCTGGGATATCTTTTCTTCACCGGGAACGGCGTCGTACGAGACCGGCGCGAGGCCGCTAGATGGTTCGGCCTGGCGGCGGACCAGGGGAATGCGGAGGCGATCTGCAATTTGGGATATATGAGGGTCCACGGCGAGGGTCTTTCATGCAATTTCGAAAAAGGCTTCGAACTATACAGGAAGTCTGCCGAGATGGGGTATCCCAGAGCTATGTTCAACTTGGCCGATCTTTATTCCGACGGGCGAGGCACCGAACAGGATTGGGGCCTTGCCCGATACTGGTACGAACGGGCGGCGGCCCACGGTTCGATCCCGGCATATTACAGGCTTGGCGTCATTTACGAGATGGGAAGGGGGGTCGGCATAGATTACGTCATTTCCTCGGAGATCTACCGTACCTGTTTATCGGAAGAGTATGCCAAGGCGGGATACCGTCTGGGGCTAATGCAGCTTGAAGGCAAAGGCATGGCAAAAAATCCCGATGCCGCCGCAAAAACACTGCTGAAGGCGGCGGAACTTCTATCAGAAGAAGCAATGTGCCAGCTCGGAAAGATGTCTCTTTCGGGAGAAGGCATGGCAAAGAGCATAAGGAACGCCAAGAAATGGTTCTTGAAGGCGGCCGCAAGAGGCAGCGAGGAAGCGAAAGCGATTTTAGCATCCGACGCCCTTGACGTGTAATGACCGCCGTCAAGGAAGGACTACTCTACACCAAGGAAGGAACTTGGGTCGAAATGGCCGGAATCAGGGCCAGGATCGGATTGTCGGACCGCGCCCAGGAAGAGCTGGGAGAGGTGATCTACGTGCAGCCACCTGTCGTGGGAAGGCAAATAGCCAGGAACGAAGAGATAGGTGCCATTGAAAGTTTCAAGGCCATCGCACCCGTGATATCGCCACTGTCGGGCAGGGTGCTTTCCGTCAATATGGCGCTGGAGGAAGACCCCTCGCTTATGAACACGTCTCCGTATTCCGACGGATGGCTGGCCGATATAGAGATGGAAAACGAAGATGAACTAGGCAAGATGCTCAGCGCCGAAGAATATAGACACATTTAAAATGTGTAAATATGTACACTATTAACCTAAAATAATCATTAGTATTATATTCTCGTTCAGTGTTCAGCGCGTATTATCATGATGATGAACGAGTACCAGCTTGAAACTATAAGGCGCCGTCTTTCGACCATCAAAAAAGACAGCCCGTTCTACGGTAGAAAGTTCGCAGATGTCGAGCTATCGGAGGTCGTCGACCAGGAAAGCTTCGAAAAGCTGCCATTTACGGACAAGGCCGATCTCAGGGAATGCTACCCTCTCGGTCTGGCCGCCGTGCCCGAAAAGGACATTGTCAGGATACATTCCTCCTCCGGGACCACCGGGACCCCCGTGATCATCCCATACACACAGAATGACATCGACGATTGGTCAATAATGTTCGAGCGTTGCTACAGGATGGCCGGACTCACGGAGGACGACCGTATACAGATAACTCCCGGATACGGGCTTTGGACTGCCGGGATAGGTTTCCAGAGCGGATCCGAGAGGCTCGGTGCGATGACCCTGCCCATGGGCCCCGGGAACACCGAGAAGCAGATACAGTTCATGACGGACTTCCACTCCACGGCATTATGTGCCACATCCTCCTACGCTCTCCTTCTTTCGGAGGAGATAAAGAAGCGCGGGATAAAAGAGAAGCTTTCTCTCAGAAAGGGGATAATAGGCTCCGAGAGGTGGGGAGATAAGATGCGCAACAGGATCGCGGCCGATCTCGGTGTAAAGCTCTATGATATATACGGGCTCACCGAGATATACGGCCCTGGCATAGGGATCAGTTGCGATTACGCAAACGGGATCCACCTCTGGGACGATTACATATATTTCGAGATAATCGATCCAAAGACAGGGAAGAACCTTCCCGACGGAGAGGTCGGGGAACTTGTGATAACCACTCTCCTCAAGGAAGGTGCGCCGCTGATAAGATACAGGACACACGATCTGACACGCATCATATCCGGTAACTGCCCCTGCGGTTCGAGGTTCCCCCGCATCGATATAATAACGGGACGCACGGACGACATGGTCAAGGTGAAAGGGGTGAACATGTTCCCCGCCCAGTTCGAAGAGGTCCTCAGCGAGACGGACGGACCCGAGTCGGAGTACCAGGTGATGATCGACCATCTGGAGGGCAAAGACATCCTGACCCTTTACTTCGAAACGCTGGTGCCGGAATCCGAACGGGACGCTCTCGAAAAAGAGGTCCAGGAACGTTTCAGGGCCAAAGTGGGCGCTACGATAAACCCCAAGGCCGTGAACGTAGGGGACCTGCCTCGCAGCGAGAAGAAGACCAGCCGCATATTCGATAACAGATATTAAAGTGCCAGTTATCGAATTTAACGCTTCGAGCCACCGATCATCACCAGGTATGCGAGCAACGCTTCGAGCTGTATCCTTTCGTTGCTCCCCTCGACGATGCGGAACTCTATCTCGCCGGTCTTGTCCACGAGACGGACCTTCTCCGAGTCGGAGATGCTCAGCTCGAAGAACATGGAATGTATCTGGCGAACGATGTCCTGCCCGGAGAGCCCGAAGTTTATCATGGTCTGGTCCAGCATGTCCCTGGCAAGGACGAAGTTGCCGGCAAGCGCGGCCTCCAGTATCTTCTTGACCTCGTCCGGATTGGCTATCCCTGTAGTCTGGTATATCGTATCGATGTCGATGGGCTTCCCAAGTGATGCGGCGACCTGAAGCGAGTTGACCGCACGCCTCATGTCTCCCCTGGCCACGTGTACCAGCCCCTGAAGCGCGTCATCCTGGATCTTGATGCCCTCTTTGTCGACGATCATCTTCAGATATTCCTCCACGTCCTCTTTGGTGAGCGGCCTGAAACGGAACACTGCGCATCTGGACTGTATTGGGTCGATTATTTTTGACGAGTAGTTGCACGAAAGTACAAAACGGCATATCCTGGAGTATTTCTCCATGGTCCTTCTCAGGGCGGACTGGGCGTCGTTGGTCAGGGCATCGGCTTCGTCCATGAATATGATCTTGAAGTCCGCTCCACCGAGGGGAGAAGTCCTTGCGAATTCTTTGATCTTGCCCCTCACCACGTCGATGCCTCTCTCGTCCGAGGCGTTGAGCTCGATAAAGTTGCCTTTCCACTGGTCTCCGAACATCTCCCTCGCGAGAGCCAGGGCGCAGGTCGTCTTGCCCGTGCCCGCCGGGCCGGTGAACATGAGGTGAGGTATGTTCCTGGACGCGACATAGGAAGAAAGCCTCTCGGTGACGTTCCCCTGACCTACAACATCATTCAGGACCTTCGGCCTGTACTTCTCCGTCCAGATCTCATTCATTTTATCAACGGTCAATCTGTTCATTCTATGATAAATTTATCCCGGGTTTTTCATTTGGCGTATATATCAGTTTTGAAACGGGTAAGAATAGATTATACGTCTGTTTCACATTCGGGACCACATGAAGATATATGAGGCCTACAAACTGGCTATCGAGACCGGCAGAAAGAATGATCCGCGCCCCGAGGCCGAGGTGGAGATCGCCATCAATGAGGAGAAGGCCAAATTCGAGTCCCTATCGAATGAGAAAAAGCAGCTGTACGACCCTGAGAGGCTTTGGAATCCCTATGCGGATTCCAGGTTCTCGGCGATGATCGAGGAATCGAAGGAACTGGAGGCCGAGAGGTTCATGTGGGGGATCGACATAGGCACGGGGGAGATGCTTCTGGCCGACAGGCTCAGGGAGAAGGGGCAGACGGTATCGGCTGTAGTGGCCCACCACCCGACCGGCATGTCCAAGGTCCCGTTCCCCGAGGTCATGCGCATGCAGACCGACATGTACGCCTCCGAAGGAGTGCCGATCAATGTCTGCGAATCTCTTATGAAGCCCAGGATGGACGAGGTTCTCAGGAACGTTATGAGCTCGAACTTCAACCAGTCCTCCGATGCGGCCACGCTTCTGGGGATACCTCTGTTCAACATCCATTCTCCTGCGGACAACATGGTTCAGCAGTACATGGACAGGTTGCTGGAGGAGCTCCGGCCCAGGTCCCTGGGCGATATAATCGACAGGCTGTACAAGGAACCGGAGATAATGCAGGCGGCCAAGTACAACAACCCCCCGTCGATAATAGTGGGGAGCAGGGAGAACAGGTGCGGGAAGGCCGTCGCCAAGATGACGGGCGGGACTTCAGGACCCAAGGAGATATACGAGAAATTCTCCCAGGCCGGCGTGGGCACGGTGGTAGGGATGCACTTCCCGGAGAACCATATCGAGGAGGCCAGGAAGGCCGGTATAAATCTCGTGGTCTCCGGCCACATGGCATCCGATTCGATAGGCATCAATCTGATTTGCGATATCTGGGAGGAGAAAGGCATCGAGGTCTTCGGATGCTCGGGCCTCATCCGGCACAGCAGGAACTGAAATGTTCGACAAGGCCTCTGCCGTCATCCGTGATATGGCAAAGCTCTCTTTCGACTACGTGCCGGAAAAGCTGGTCCACAGGGAGGGACAGATGTCCCGTCTGGAGATGTATTTCCGTCCCCTCGCCGAGAGCGGAAGGTCTTGCTATGCGTTCCTGACGGGCAACGTCGGTACCGGGAAAACGGCGACCGCAAGGCGTTTCTGCGAGGATATGGCAAAGCACTGCGCGAGGTACGGAAGGCCGATCGATACGATATTCGTTAACTGCAGGAGCCGCAACACGGAGGCCGGGGTCATACTCGAGCTCATCAGGCATTTCGACAAGGGCTTTCCCGAAAGGGGCTTTTCGCCGGACGAGATGATGAGGTCCTTCACTGTGCATGTCGAATCCGGGGGCATCCCCGTGGTTATAGTGCTGGACGAAGTCGATGTTCTTCTGAAGAAGAGCAGTGTCGACCTGATCTATCAGCTTACACGTTTTTCCGAAGGTGTAAGAGGCAAGGCCGGAGTATCTCTGATATTGATATCGCAGCATATGATCTATGGGATGCTCGATGAAGCGTCCATGTCTACATTCGGCAGGGGGAACGCCGTTACTTTCGATAAATACACCAGGGACGAGCTTTATTCCATCGCCAGGGCCAGGGCGGAAGAGTCTCTGATCGGGGGAAGATACTCCGATGACGTGATCGAGCTCATCGCCGACGTCTCCTCGGAGTTCGGGGATGCAAGGTTCGCCATCGAACTTCTCAGAGATTCGGCCGTAATAGCGGAGGGGCATCCGGAGGGGTCGATAGACACGGAGGACGTAAGAGAGGCGAAGGCAAACATAAACAGCGTGGTCACCGAAAGCAAACTTACGGGCCTTGACCTGAACAGGAAGCTTGCCCTGTTGGCCATCGCAAGGGCCATGAAGAGTAATCTCTACATCAGCATCACCGCCGCCGAGAAAACGTATGCGGTAGTGTGCGAAGAGTACGGCCAGGAGCCCAGAAGACATACTCAGTTCTGGACCTACGTACAGGATATGGACAGGCAGAACCTTCTGGAAACGGTGGTAAGAAGCGAGAAGGAAGGCGGCCGCTCCACATATATATCGCTGCCGGACATACCATCTAAGGTCCTTGCGAAGAAGCTCGAGGCCATGTTGGACGGAAGGGCGGTCGCATCCGCGGACGAGACATGATATCATGAAATGCGACCTTTGCTCCTCGGAAGCCGTGACGTTCGTCGCATACAACGGCTCTCACCTATGTGGCGAGCACTTCATGAAGTATGTGGAGAAGAGGGTGAAGAAGGAGGTCCGCAAGCAGATCGACGTTCATTCTGGAGACAAGATCGCAGTCGCAGTGTCCGGAGGGAAGGACAGCATGGTCACGCTGCATATTCTGAACGCGGTTTTCGGCCACCGTCCGGACGTCGGACTGCACGTTATAACCATTGATGAGGGGATAGACGGCTACCGCCCGCCAAGCGTGGACATAGTGAAGGAGTACTGCGCGGCCAGGGACCTTCCTATGAGCATACGCTCGTTCTCGGAGATGGACCTGACCATGGATTCGATCTCTTCCGTCACGGGGGAGAACAGCCCTTGCACGTACTGCGGCGTGTTCCGCCGCAAGCTGATGAACGATGAGGCCAGGAGGACAGGGGCCAGGTTCCTGGCCACGGGGCACAACCTCGACGACATGGCCCAGTCGATCATGATGGACTTCGTCCGCGGCGACGTCGAGCGCCTTGCGAGGCTGGGGCCCCACGAAAGAGTGAGGCAGGGGCTGATCCCCAGATTCCATCCCCTGAGGACGATACCGGAAAGCGAATCCCTTCTCTATGCCATAGTCGCCGGCATACCCTTCTGGGACGGGGAATGCCCGTACTGGAAGGAGGCACTGAGGAATCAGTATCGGGATGCCATAGACCTTCTGGACTACAGGACGCCCGGTATCAAGTTCAGTATACTCGCCTCATACGACGAGATAAAGCCGATGCTGTACGGGAAGTACCAGTCCGGGGAGCTCAACACGTGCGCCTGCGGAGAGCCATGCATCGGCAGGGAATGCAAGGCATGCGATTACGAAAGATCTCTGAAAAAACGTATCTCTGACCTGAACTTACGATGACCGCACAAGTGGGCCGCACAGGCGCCTCAGATGTCTTTGAAGGGGACGAGGTCGCAGCATCCGCACCTGTTGCACATAGTGAGGCATCTGGCCGAGGACAGTCCGTGTCTTTCCATGATCTTCCTCTGTTCCGATACCAGGAACACGGAGCGCAGGGGAGTTACGGGCGAAGTCCTGCCTATTGCCGATTCCAGGCTCTCGCGGCTCAGCTCTCCGACCCTCAGGGCCCTGAGTATAGGTATCACGCCCTTGGAGCACAGTGTCTCGACCATCGAAAGAACCTCTTCGTCGGTCTCGCCCATTCCATATATCATGTTTGACTGCACGTTGCCCCTTCCGAACACCTTGACCGAATCCCCGAGACGGTCCAGTATCCCGTCGTATTCCAGTTCGGGGCACACCTTCGCGAATATCTCCCGGCTTGGAGACTCGATGTTCAGTTTTATTTCTGCCGCGCCCGCTTCCTTGAGTCTGATTATGTCCTCCTCGGACGAAACGTAAGGCTCGACGCCTATCGGTATGCCGGGGAATTCCGTGTTCAACGCCTTGATGCAGGTGACGAATCTGTCAACCGTCTCTCGGGGGCTCCCGACGACCCCGCTGGTCAGAGATATGGCGTTGACCGTCAGGCCGTCGTCCAGCGCCTTCCGGACCATCGACACGATCTTCCCCTCGGTCAGGTTCTTCGTCGCATCGTTGCCGAGCCTGGGAGAGGCACAGAACGCGCAGTGATATATGCAGCGCTGATCCAGGTTGAAGAAAGCCTGTTCCGGGCTGTGGTAGACCACCGGTTCGACCGTCACCCTTTCGAGGAAAGGATCTCCTCCCTTCGTCAGGGAGAGGGTCCCGTCGCGGTCATGGAGTTCGAAATCGCCTGAATCGTACCTTACCGCCTTTTTCACCCTGGTCCCCTCGAATGAGAAGACCGCTCCGGCGGAGCCCGCACCGGGGCCCGCGGTAGAACGCGAAAGCCTGCAGGGCAGCAGGTATCCCTCCGGCAGTCTGACCGGCCCTCCGAGCGCAAGCTCCGATTTCTTCAGTGCTATCAGATCTTTTTCCATTTGACTCCGTCCCCGGCGTCCTCAAGACGGATGCCGGCATCTCCGAGCCTGTCGCGGATCAGGTCGGACAGGTCGTACGCTTTGCGTTTCCTGAGCTCTGCCCTGAGGTCGATGAGTATCCCCATCACTGAATCCAAGGCTCCGTCGTCTTTTCCGGCGTCCTCGGGGAAAATGCCGAGGATGCCGTTGAATTCATCCAGGAGCCTCACGAACTTTGCCGCCCCCTCTCTGCTGAGCGTTCCTTCCGACATCGACTTGTTGGTGACCCTTGCGAGCTGGAACATCACTTCGATGGCGGCCCTGGTGTTGAAGTCGTCGTTCATTGCGTCCATGAAGCCGGTCCTGTATTCGTCCGTCACGTCGCACACGTCACCGTCGCCGGAGGGCCCCTGTTTGACGTATGCCTTCAGGTCGGTATAGTTGTTAGCGAGCCTTTCGAGGGACGTCCTGGCCTCCGCCAGCATCTCTTCGCTGTACAGGAGCGGGCTCATGTAGTGCGTGTTGAGGAAGTAGAAGCGTATGGCGTACCGGTCGAACTTCTGGGATACGTCCCGCACCCTGAAGAAGTTGCCGAGGGACTTGGACATCTTCTCCCCCTGTACCTGCAGCATGCCGTTATGCATCCAGTATTTGGACAGCGGCCTTCCGGTCACCGCCTCGGTCTGCAATATCTCGTTCTCATGGTGAGGGAATATTAGGTCGTTGCCCCCGCCGTGGATGTCTATCTCGTCACCCAGATATTTGCGTATCATGGCCGAACATTCGATATGCCAGCCCGGACGGCCCTTGCCCCAAGGCGAATCCCAGGAGACCTCTCCGGGTTTGGCCGCCTTCCATACGGCGAAGTCCATGGGGTTCCTTTTCTGTTCGTCCAAGGCCACCCTGCCCGATGATTCCATGTACTCGATCTTCTGATTCGTCAGCCTGCCGTAGTCCTTGACCTTGTCGACCGAAAAGTAGACGCTGCCGTCGTCGGTGGCGTAACCGAAGCCCTTCTCAATGATCTCCCCCACCATCTCGATTATCGAATCCATCTCCTCGCTGGCCTTGGGATAAATGTCGGCCTTGCGGATGCCGAGCTTCGCGGCGTCTTCGAAATAGTGACCGATGTAGCGGGCTGAAAGCTCCAGCGCCCCCACGCCTTCCTCGGCGGCCTTTCTTATTATCTTGTCGTCGACGTCTGTGAAGTTCGTGACGTGGGTGACATCGTAGCCGCAGTGCCTCAGATATCTGACGATCGTGTCGAAGACGATCATGCTGCGCGCATGCCCCATGTGTATGTCGTCGTATACGGTAACGCCGCAAACGTAGATCTTGACCTTCCCGTCCTCATGCGGGACGAATACCTCTTTGGCTCCTGAAAGCGTGTTCCTGATCAATATGGACATCGGATCGGACCTCTATGACGTAGGTAATAGATAAATCGGACCCAGTCAGCCCTTGAGCATTTTCCTGAGTTCGGCCATCTCCTTCCTCAGGCAGTCGAGTTCCCTTTCAAGGTCGTTGCAACGGTCTTTGACCGGGTCCGGTAGCTCGTTATGCTTCAGCTCGTCCTCGCATCCCGCGACGCCGGCCTTCCTGATGACCTTACCGGGAACTCCGACCACCGTGCATCCGCTGGGGACGTCCTTGAGGACGACGGAACCGGCGCCAATGCGTACCCTGTCCCCTATCTTTATGTCGCCCAGAACGGTGGCGTTGGCTCCCACCACCACACGGTTGCCGAGCGTGGGGTGCCTCTTGCCTTTGGAGAACGAGACGCCCCCGAGGGTCACGCCCTGATAGAGCACTACGTCGTCGCCTATCACCGCGGTCTCGCCTATCACCACGCCGGTGGCATGGTCGATGAAGAATCTCTTGCCTATCGTGGCACCCGGGTGTATGTCGCACCCGGTGAGCTGGTGGGCACGGTAGTTTATCTCGCGTGCTTCCTTGAGCTTTCCCTGGAGCCAAAGTGCATGGCTCTCCCTGTACATGGAAACGGCGTGCAGGCCGGTGTGAAATCTGACGGCGTCATCTTCGTCAAGGAGGGCAGGGTCTAGCTCCATCGCGGCCGCCAGGTCCTCGGGATCTATCATCATGTCTCAAGGGTACGGATTCGATTTATTTATTACTCCCGTGTGTGCGTCACTGCTCAAAGTCTTTATCTGAGTCTTCGGAGAAGTTGGCCGACGGGCAGGGGCCGAAGCACTCTCTGCAGAATATGCATTCGTCCTCTCTTATCCTGACCTTCCCGTCCTCCATGAACAGGGCGCCGGGCTTGCATCTAGCGGCGCAAAGACCGCATCCGACGCACTGTTCCGCGCGCACTACTACCTGCCAAGCCTGATAGATGTGGTTTCTTGCGTCGTTCTCCACCTTGGCCTTGGAGGTGATCGCCCCCTCCCTGTATATCGTGACGTAATTGGCGGAGACGTATTCGCCTTCGGGGTCCTCCTCGACCACCCATCCCAGCGCGTGGCAGAACGGCTTTACCTTCTTCAGATCGACCGGCCTGGAGAGGGCGGCCTCGATGCTGTATCCCATGGAGCACGGCGAATATCCTTCCTGTATGCGGATCCTTATCGGGCCATCTTCTCCTCCGGCGGTCTGCTTCGTGATATCGGATACCTTTTTCCCCGTCACCCTCTCGACCTCCTCGCGTATGGACGCAGGGGCGTTCTTCCACCTCCACAGGCCGAATTTCTTCCACTCGGGAGGGAGCCCGCGGTCCTCAGCGTACTTGTCCAAGTATTCTTCCCATTGTGAATATCTTGCGCTTTTTCCTTCGATCGCATCGAACTCCGCAAGGTCCGATGCGGGGCAGAGGAAACATCCGATCCTGTCGAGGCCTCTGGTGTACCAGACGTTGAACGGCTCTCCCTTGCTGAATATGTAGAGCCAAACGTGCATCGCCGACCAGTTCTGTATCGGCGACGCCCCCAGCTGCCCCGGTGTCCAAGGATTCCTCCAGATCCGCGGCTTGGCGTTCCTGGCCTCCGATTCGTATTTCCTCTGTCCGATGAACGAGAGCACTCCGTCCGGGAAATTCCTGTTGATCGCTCCGACCGTCGGCCCGAGCTTGTTCGTCTTGCAGCACCACCTGTAGTCTTTGGAAGGAGGTCCGAAGTACACGAGGTTCCCGAAGAACGCGTCCGTGGGGGCCTTCTCTTCGATGAGCTTCAGGCCGTGCCTCTCCACGGTGTCGTGGACGAATTTCACTGTCTCGTCGAACTCCAGGCCGGTGTCTACGAAGAGGACGGGCAGTTCAAGTCCCGCATCGAGCGTCAGGAGCAGGCAGGCCTGGCTGTCCTTTCCTCCTGAGAACGAGACGATGGCAGGAAGCCGGTTTTTCTCGATCGTGTTCTTTATGAAACCGACCGCTTCCTCCACCCTTTTTGCGATGATGCCCCTGTTGGCTTCGACGACCTCGTTCCAGTCGTGTTCCGCCGGCCGTTCGAGCAGTTCCTCGGGCTTGTACCATCTGGGTTTCACCGCCACGCCTTTACCGCCCACCATCTCCGCGGCGGGCATCTTGGCGCTTCCTGCCGCGACGACTTTGCCGTCCGCCGTGACGATCACCACCTCGTCGCCCGCCTTAACGTCAGGATGGGCGGAGCCGACTCCGGGCGCCATGAGATTCTTGCTTTCCTGGACAAATCTTACGGCACCGTCGTCGCAGACCACGAACCCTCTGCTGAGCACGCCTTCGAGGCGCATCGCGCCCTGCATCCTGAGTATGCATTTCCATCCTGCCCCCAGATCGAACCTCATGGTCGCGATGACAGTTCCGTCGCATACGACCTCGTCCATTCTGTCCAGGCCGGGGACCTTGTTGAGTATGACCACGTGCTTGTCGGGTATGACCGCCGTTCCTGCCCCTTCCCCGTAGGTCGCATCGATGACCGAACGGATGTTCTCTATGTCCTGGTCGAAGGCGGGCCGGGAGTCCGCAGGCGGCGTAAGCGCCACTTCGTCCGTCTGGGCGCCGCACACCGGACAGTTCTTGCTCTCCATTATCGGAAGGTTGCATGCCCCGCACCATCTGAGGTGGTTCTTTCCAAGTCTAACGGCCGCCATATGTCCGACCAGTGCCGCGGTCGTATTAATTTGCTTTTGTCGCGGGACGGGGGCCCGGACGTCTCCCGCCCGCGCCCGGTCCGCCGGCCGAAGCGGGGACATCTGCGCGGATCTCTTTCATTCGGCCACATGAGGCCGGGTACGGAGTAAGAAAAATTAGTTTTGATGTTTGCAAAGATAATTTAATGTATGTTATTATACATCAATGTACTTAATTTATTATACTAATACGCACTTGAAGGTTGCAAAAACATCTGGAGATGCCACTATGGAAAGCAACGCACCACAGTCGAAGAAACGATATGCGATACTCGTCGCGGGAATGATAGTACAGCTATGCGCCGGGGTCATCTACATGTGGGCGGTGTTCAAGGCGCCGGTGGCCGAATATCTGGAGAGGTCTCCGGCAGACATAGCCCTGGTGTCTTCGGTGATGCTGTCCGCTTTCGTGATAGGGATCCTTTTCGGGGGTATGCTGCAGGACAGGCTCGGACCCAAGCGCATCGCCGTGTTGGGCAGCCTGACCATGTCGGGGGGGATACTGGCGACCTCGTTCGTAACTCCCGGCTCGGCCGACCTGATATTCCTGACGTACGGTATGGTCGGCGGACTCGGCGTGGGAATAGTATACTCGTGCACCGTGGCATGCGTACAGAAGTGGTTCCCCGACAGGCGCGGTTTCGCCACGGGGGCGATGGTCGGGTCTTTCGGATTCTCCCTCGTAATATTCTCGCCGCTGGCCAACAGTCTGCTCTCGGACGTCGGCGTGCCGGAGACGTTCATGATATTCGGCGCCGCGTTCATGGCCATATGCGTGGCCTCTTCCCTGGTCCTGGCGAACCCCCCCGCAGGATACACCGTCCCCGGGGCCACCGCCAAAAGGAACACGGAGCAGAGGCAGTACACGCCGCGGGAGATGCTCGGCACCCGCACGTTCTATCTGATAGCTCTTTCGCTGTTCTTCGTGCTCCCTTCGTACTTCATACTGAACCCGCAGCTCGTCACCCTTGCGACGGAGCGCGGTCTGGCCGATTACGCCGTCACCGGCGTGATGATAACCGGGCTGTTCAGCGCCACAGGGCGCCTTCTGATAACCTGGCTTTCCGACAGGGCGGGACGTGTCTTCGCCTTGTTCCTCATAATAGCGATGACGGCCGCGGGCACGGTGACCTTGATATTCGCCAACGGGGCGCTGTTCCTCGTCTGCGTCGCGGTGGTCTCGCTGGCTTTCGGAGGGGCCTCGGGAACCTATGCGGCGGTGACGGCGGACCACTTCGGAACGAAGAACATGGGCACCAACTACGGCCTCGTGACGCTGGGTTTCGGAGCCTCCGCGCTTCTGTTCCCGTTCCTTTCCAAGGTCCTGTCGGATTCCGGGGACCTTACGCCCGCGTTCACCGTCGCGGCGGCCACATGCGCGGCGGCGTTCGTTCTGGTGCTCCTGCTGAGGATGTCCGACAGGAAGGCGGCCACCGGCGAAAGCACGTGAACGTTAACGTTAATAGTCAAAAACGTCGTGCAGTGGGAGAAGGTACCGCGATGAGGAAGATAATAAGGGCTTCGAGAAGGTCGATGGGGATGGACTACGCCATACGCGAGGTCAACGTCCCGGCCGAGGAGGCCGAAAAGGCGGGCAAAAAATTAATCGGCCTCAACATAGGCGACCCCAACAAGTGGGACTTTCAAACGCCCGAGTACTTCAAGGAGAAGCTCAGAAGAGCGGTGGACGAGACAGATAACGGATACGGCAACTCCCAGGGCAATTTGGACTTCAGAGAGGCGATCGTCGATCGAGAGTACGAGAAGCACGGGGTCCGCATCACCTCCGAAGACGTCTACGTAAGCGCAGGCGTCAGCGAAGGCATCAACGCCCTCATGGGCACGCTGCTCGAGCCGGGGGACGAGGTCCTGATACCCGGCCCCGGTTATCCCTCCTACGCCCAGTACATAGGGTTCTACGAGGGGCGCACCGTTCCTTACAGGCAGATCGAGGAAGAGGAATGGGCCCCGGACGTGGATATGATACGGAAGAGGATCACCAACCGCACAAAGGCGCTCGTGATGATCAACCCGAACAACCCCACCGGCGCGGAATACGAGAGGAAGGACATCAAAGAGATAGGGGACCTGTGCGCCGAGTACCAGATACCGCTGATCTCCGACGAGATATACGACAAACTGGCGTTCGACGGGGACTTCTTCTCCGCTTCGAGGCTGAAAAGCGATGTGCCCAGGATAATAATGAACGGTTTCTCCAAGGTCAACCTCATGCCCGGCTGGAGGGTCGGATACTTTTACATAATGGACGACACCGGCCTCATGGACGAGATACGCGAAGGGGTCATGAAACAGTTCAGGGCGCGCATATGCTCCAATGTGCCGTGCCAGGAGGCGGCCAAGGCATCGCTTCAGGGACCTCAGGACTACATCGAGGATATGAACCGCAAGCTGAAGAAGCGCGCCGATTTCTCATACAAGAGGCTCAACGAGATCGACGGCATCGAGACCAGAAGGGCGCACGGAGCGCTTTACATGTTCCCGCACGTGGACCTCAGGGGACGCTGGAAGTCCGACAAGGACTTCGTACTGGACCTCATCAAAGAGGAAGGAGTGGTCCTCGTACACGGCTCAGGGTTCTGCAAGGAGTTCGGGAACGACCATTTCAGGACCATACTCCTGCCTCCGCTGGAAACACTGGAAGAAGCCTACGACAAACTGGAAAAGTTCATGGCCAGGCACCAGTGAGGATCCGGGGCCGCGGCATTCGGAGGACGCGCGGAACGCCCGATGCCGCGTCCGTTGTTTCAACGAAAGGCGGTCGATGCGATGCGCACGGTCTTGTTGAAATACACGTAATACGTTCGATTCCTATGGACTTCACCGAGATTGCCGAGAAGAGGCAGAGCTGTCGTTCGTACGGTCCCGCGAGGACCGTGGAGAAGGAGAAGCTGGACGCCTGTCTGGAGGCCGCGAGGCTCGCGCCTTCCGCGTGTAACGCGCAACCCTTCACCATGTACGCCGTCACGGGGGACAAGGCGAAGGAGCTCTCTGACCACAAGAACTCCGGGATGGGAAAGTTCGTCGAGGACTGTTCCACCTTTGTCGTCTTCGTGGAAGACAGCTACAGCGCAATGGCGAAGACAGGGTCCGTGCTGACGGGCCTGGATTACAGGTCGATAGACGTCGGCATAGCGTGCGCGTACCTGACGGCAGAGGCCACGGAACAGGCCCTCGACACATGCATAATGGCTTACTTCAGCAATAAGAAGGTCCAGGAGGTCCTTGGGACAAGGAAGAAGGTAATGCTCGTCGTGTCTTTCGGATACCGCAAGGCCGACGACCCCCAGAGGCCCAAGAAAAGAAAGTCCATGGACGAGATCGTCAAAAAGATGTGAGGTCCCCGCCCCGGTCCGGGAGAGGACGGACTCACCGGAAGGCGCATAGATCTATCTCGACGGCCGTTTTTCATCTTCGGAGGGCTCGAACGTCCGGCGCGTCTCTTCGGACGACGACCGGAGGGCAGTTGGTCAAGAGAGTTTAAATAACAGTCAATGCTAAACCGCCTGAAATATACGGGTCCTTTGTTTTGCGGGCTTTTAATATTTAGGAATAAAGGATCATGACAGGTTTTGAAGATTTAGGATTGGACGTAACACTTTTGAAAGCAATATCGGACATGGGCTGGAACCTGCCCACTCCGATCCAGACCGAAGCGGTGCCCGCCGGTCTTGCGGGAAGGGACATATTCGCCCAGGCGCAGACGGGGACCGGAAAGACGGGAACCTATGCGCTGATCATCATGGGGCGCACCGAGTCCGGGTCAAAAAAACCCACCTCGTTGGTACTGGCTCCCACGAGGGAGCTTGCTACCCAGGTGGAGAACGAGATTTACAAGCTTTCCAAATACACAGGGCACAGGAGCATCTCCATCTACGGAGGGGCGAGCATAGGCGACCAGACCTACGGGCTCAGGAAAGGTGTCGACATCGTCGTAGGGACTCCTGGAAGGCTCAAGGACATGATCACACGCGGAGCGCTGGACCTTTCGGAGATAACCGAAGTTGTCCTTGATGAGGCGGACCGCATGCTGGACATGGGATTCGCCGACGAACTCGATTTCATAATGGACGCCGTTCCCAAGGACAGGCACACCCTCCTCTTCTCGGCCACGATGGCCGAAAGCATAAAACGCATCGCGTTCAACAGGATGCAGGACCCGATGGAGATCAGCGTATCCAGGGACGAGCCGGTGTCGGACCTCGTCACCCAGTACTGGATACCTATGTCCAGGGGGGCCAAGATGGAGAGGCTGGAATCGATCCTCACCAACGGGTGCCCCAAGACAGTCGTTTTCTGCCAGACAAAGAAGATGGTCGACACGCTTGCGGACGAGATGTACCAGAGGATCAAGGTCGGCACCCTTCACGGGGACATGCCCCAGGCCAAGAGGGAAAGGACGATACGGAGCTTCAGGAACAACCGCTTCCAGGCACTGATAGCGACAGACGTCGCCGCAAGGGGACTGGACATCAACAACATAGATCTCGTCGTGAATTACGACGTGCCGATGGACTCCGAGAACTACCTTCACAGGATCGGACGCACGGGACGCGCCGGAAAAGAAGGTATCGCCGTTTCGTTCGTAACGAAACAGGAAGAGTACCACATAAGGCAGTACGAAAGGGAGACGGGCAAGAAGATACTCAAGGTCAGGGCCGATGAGATGCCCTCCGCAGGCACGATGGTCATAGAGGACCAGGTCAGGGCCCCGGCTAAGGCTCAGAGGCAGTTCGCCACCGTCCCGATCAACGATACGAAGAAACCCGTCAGGCCGGTTATAGCCACCACCGAAGACGGGAAGAAGATGGTGGTCCTGCAGATCAACCTGGGACGCGACGACGGCTTCAGCAAGACCCAGATATCGGACCTGGTAAAACGCGTGGGGAAGCTGGAGGACGTTTTCGTCGGAAATGTGGGGCTGGGAAGGTCAAAATCCTTCATCGAGATCCGCGAGGACAGGAGCGACCGCACGATGGCGACCATGTCCGAATACCTCCACAAGAAGAAAGAGGTCCTGATGGAGCCCGCGGACAAGAAGCCCAAATACCAGGAGAAGAAGCACAAGAGCTACGGTCAGTACTGACCGCCGGCTCTTTCCCATCTTCTTTTTTTTATGTTCATAGGGCCGCACGGCGACCCGGCACGAAAAACGGCAAAGCCCTGCCGGACCGTCCGGAGAGCGCCGTCTGAAAAAATTCGTCAGCCATAGGGAAATCTTCCCTATGGCATGAATGTTTAGACCCTCTCGAGCCTCTGGAGCATCTTGACGACCGAGTCGACGGCGTCGCGTCCCTTTTCGATCCTGTCCATGGCCTGGAGCTGCGTCTCGCCGGGCCCGGACACTCCGAGGGCGATGGGCTTGTTGTAGTCCAGCGACAGGTCGGTGATCTTCCTCGCCGCTTGGGCGATTATGACCTGGTCGTGGTCCGTCTCGCCTTTAATAACGGCTCCGATGGTGATCACCGCGTCGATGTCGTCCTGCTCTGCCAGCTTTTTGACCGCCAGAGGCATGTCGTAAACGCCGGGGACGAATATCTCCTTGGTTATCTTCACGCCCAAGAACTCTGCCTCGGCCTTTGCCCTCTCGATCATCATCGATGTGACGTCGAAGTTGAACTCGGCGGCCACCATCCCAATCCTGTACTCTTTCATTTTTTCACCTCATCCTTACGGGTCCAGCGTCTTTGAATCCCTGTCTCTGGCCGGTGCCCGCCTGGGCGGTCATCTTGTCCGGGTGGAAGAGAAGGTTGTACGCGTTCACGGCGTGCTCCCTGGTCCTCGCATCCGCCAGGGCGGCCAGCTCCCTGTCGTCTTCGGCCTCGTCCATGTGGACGAAAACCTCGATTATGTGTTTGTTGGTCATAAGCTGGGCGCGTATGAGGCCTGTCGAGGCCTCGTGGGCGCACATTTTATCTTTCTCCTTCGGCCCCGGCATGCCGAGGGCCATGACGATGTCGCATTTCTGCTCCTCTATGAGCTTCTTGCACGCCACCGGCAGGTCCTTCACTCCGGGAACGGTGTACCGGACGACCCTGAATCCCGTGCCGGTCCTTCCGAGTTCGTCTATTGCCGCCTTCCCCATGTCGTAACGGGCGAAAGTGGTGTCTGCGATTCCGATGAGCTTCAAGCCTTATCCTCCATCGAGTTGATCTTGCTTATTATGCGTCGGGTCGCGGCCAGGTCTTCGGCGCATTCGGTGGCCCTGCAGACCCTGATGCCTCCGAGCCCATGGTCCTCGAGGCTCTTCGAGAGGTCCTCTTCCTTGAAGTGCTGGTCGAATCCAAGCACAATTATGTCGGGGCCTATGTCGCGGACGGTTTCGAATATATCTCCTTCCTTTCCGACGACGGCCCGGTCCACCGGTTTCAGCGAACCGACTATGCGGACCCTCATGCCCTCCGGCGTCACGGGCTCGTGCTTCTTTCGTCTCACGGTGTTGTCACACGCGACGACGACCACGAGCTCGTCGCCCATGGACCTGGCCTGCTCGAGGTACGAGATGTGGCCCGTGTGTATTATGTCGAAGACCCCGGACGCCATGACCCTTGTCATCAGTAATCTGCTCCGTTCTTTCTCTTGAACTCTTCCCATTTGCCGAGGACCTGGTCCCCGGTTATGAATTCGATGTCGTTCTCGTCCGCGAATCGGATGACGTCCCTCTTGGTCATCGAACCGCCGTCATCCCCCATCATCTCGCATATGGTTGCCGACGGATTGACGCCGGCCATGTACATCATGGCTGTGCACAGTTCCGTGTGGCCCCTCCTGTTTGTGAGTATGTGCTCCGTGGCGTTGAGCAGATGGACATGGCCCGGGGACCTGAACTCCTGGCCTATCTCTCTTGCTATCTCGGATGCGGGCACATCCTGGAACAGGACCTCCGCGAACCTGGAGATCGTGAGCGCCCGGTCCCTGTCGGTTATCCCCGTGTAGGTCTTCCGGTGGTTAATGGTCACTCCGAAAGAAGATTTCGTGTTGTCGTAGGGGATGTCGTTCGGAGCCATCGCCCTGAGCAGAGGGAATCTGTTCGAATCGTCGTAATATACGTCGGCCATATAGGGCAGGCCGACCTCGGTCGCCTTGTCGAAGGGAGTGGTGGTGCAGATCAGCCCTCCCGCTTTCTTCCTCATCATCTGCACGGTCTCGTACGTGATGTACTGCGAGGCGACGGTCATATCCGATTCGCCTTCCCGGTCTTCGAAATCGTAGACAAGTATGACCTTGCCCTGCCTTATATCATCCAGGGCCTTTTTGAAGTTCATCAAATCACCAGGGGTCTGCCAAAGCGACAGTATAAAAAAACTGTTGGCAATGTACCAGCAATTTAGTAGACGTAAGATAACGCGTGTTTCTGGAAGAAACGCGACGGAATAACAGTTTAAATATCTGCATCGGCTGGTGTGGACGATGTCCGAAGGGAAGAACGTACAGGGCACTATGATCTTCAAAAATACCGCCAGTTTCCCGGAACAGATAGAGGCGGCGCTGGAAGAAGAAATCCCTGCGGTCCCGAAGGCGGGCAAGGTCTGCATCTGCGGCATGGGAGCGTCCGCCCTTGCCGGGGAGATACTCTCTGATTTCGCTGACGGTACATCGAAAACGCCGCTTTTCATAATCAGGAGGACCGAGTTCCCGAAGTGGGTAGGGGAGGACACGTGGACGATCCTCGTCAGCTACTCCGGAAACACAAAGGAGACGCTGATGGCCTATGACGAGGCGATACGCCGCAACTGCAAGGTGATATGCGTCACGTCAGGAGGGGAGCTGTACTCCAAATGCCTCAGCCGCAGGGACGTTTCCGTCACACTGCCGGGGGGCATGCAGTCGCGCGTCGCCATGGGCAGCATCATCGGCCGGCTCGCTTCGATACTGGAAGAGATGGGCGTTTGCGAGGCGAAGACCGAACTCAGGAAGATCGTCCCCGCTCTCAAGGAGGAAAGGGACAGGGTCATCGAGGACGATTGCAAGGCCGCGAGGACGATAGCGGACAAGCTCATAGGCAAGATCCCCGTGATCTACAGTCTGGCCAACATGCGCTCCTCCGCCATAAGGTGGAAGACCCAGATAAACGAAAACTCCAAGAACATATCCTTCTGCGGCTCGATCCCCGAGTTCAACCACAACGAGATCGTGGGATGGACGGACGACAGGAACAACAACCGCAATTTCGTCCCCGTCGTCCTTTACGACGACAACGCGTCGAAGATGATGAAAAGCATGACGGACACGTCCATCGGCATACTCGTGGACAAAAATCTAGAGACGATCACCCTGCACGTCGAGGGTACCAGCAACCTGGAGAAGAATCTAAAGTGCATCATCCTCGGAGATATCGTCTCATTGTATCTCGCGGACCTCCGCAGCACCGACCCGACCACAGAGAAGCCCCTCCGCGACGTCCGCGACCGCGCGGACGTCCCGATGTGACTACCAATCCTTTTTTACCGTGCAGCGGTTACAAGGTAACGATATAATGACCGCAGAGGATGCAAAATACATCAGAGAGCAGGTAATGAACCACAACAAGTGGTTTGAAGAGTCTATCCCGATGATAGCGTCCGAGAATCTCATGAGCCCATTGGCCAAAGAGGTGCTCATCTCGGATTTCGCCGACAGGTATGCTGAGGGGCTTCCCGGCAAGCGCTACTACCAGGGGAACATCTTCGTCGACAAGGTCGAGACCAAGGCCATGGAGCTTGCCAAAAAGCTGTTCGATGCTGATTTCGCCGATGTAAGGCCTATTTCCGGAACGGTCGCCAACATGGCCGTCCTGTTCGCCTTCGCCGAACCCGGGGACACGATCACGACATGCGCGCTGGCCCAAGGGGCCCATATATCAACATGCGAGTTCGGAGCCTTCGGACAGAGGGCGGTCAACTCGGTCAACTATCCTTTCAACGAAGAGAATATGAATATCGACGTGGACGGGACGATCAAGCTGCTGAAGCAGGTGAAGCCAAAAGTCGCGCAGTTCGGGCTCTCGGTCTTCCTGTTCCCGCCGCCCCTCAAGGAGCTCGAGGACACCTTCAACGAGATCGGATGCCTGGTATGGGAGGACTGCGCCCACGTGCTCGGACTCATCGCAGGAGGACAGTTCCACGACCCTCTGAGGGAAGGCGTGAACATCATCTCGTCATCTACCCACAAGACTTTCCCCGGGCCCAACCACGGGCTGCTGCTCGGTTCCAACATGACCGAAGAGCAGGAGAAGAAGCTCCAGAAGGCCGTATTCCCCGGAGTCACCTCGAGCCACCACCTCCACGCCATGGCGGCGCTGGCCGTGACGCTGGCGGAGATGGACGTCTTCGCCAAGGATTACGCCGCACAGGCATGCAAGAACTCCCGTCAGCTGGGCGAGTCGCTGTACGAGCTCGGGATCCCGGTGCTCTGTCCCGACCTGGGCTTCACCAGGTCCCACGCCATCGCCGTGGACGTCTCCGAGTTCGGAGGCGGGAAGGAATGCGCACAGCTCCTGGAGGACGCCAACATCATCTGCAACAAGAACATGCTCCCCAGGGATACGAGCTCCGTGCGCCCCTCCGGTCTGAGGCTGGGGGCCCAGGAATTGACCCGTGTCGGCATGAAGGAGAGCGAGATGAAAGAGGTCGCCGAGCTTATAGCCCGCGTGGTGAAGAAGAAGGAGGACCCCGCCAAGGTCAAAGAGGACGTCAAGGCGCTGAAGAAGCAGTTCTCGAACATCCAGTACTGCTTCAACGCCGGAGAGCCCGCATACGAGTACCGCAAACTTATACCGTGATATTTGCAGAAACCCCTTACCCGCGCATCGCGCGGGCCACGCATTTATTATAATCGCAACCCGGTCTACAACTGGTGATGTGTCATGGGATTCATGGATAAAGTATCGGCCGGAATCAAGAACGTCGACAACAAAATCGGAGCTGGCATCGACGAGAGCAAATACAACTCGAAGATCCGTGAGCTCCAGAGGGAGATCGATGAAATGAAGTCGAAGCTCGGCGACAAGATCTATCAGGCGTTCCTCAAGGGAGAGGCCTTCGACGGTAAAAAATGCTGCGAGAACATAAAGGCGAAGTACGAGGAGATCGACAGCACCGAGAAGGAAAAGCAGGAGATGGTCGCCGCGGCAAAGGCCGAGCGCGAGAACAACCGCAAAGACGTCCAGCAGAAGTAAGGCAGAAACTTCAATGTGGCCGGGGGCTTCCGACCGTATTTATTTTTCAATTTAGGTATAACTAATTTTATTAACGGGCCATACATACGGTGTCCGATGATATCCGGTAACCGTGAAGATTATCTTATCGAGATATTGCGTCTCACGGAAGGCGAAGGCAAGGTGAAGACCAACGATCTCGCCGATAAGCTGGGTGTATCTCCGGCAAGCGTATCGGAGATGATAAAGGTCCTTTCCAATGATGGTTTCGTCACATATACGAAATACCGCGGGGCGGAGCTGACCCCCGAGGGCCTCAGCTACGCCAAGCAGCTTCGCAAGAAGCACCATATAATGGAGCGCTTCCTGACGGACGTTCTCGACCTGGACAGGGACACGGCGCACGAGGAGGCGCATAAGATGGAGCACGTGTTATCGGACGATTCGGCGGTCAGGATATGCCGTATCATCGGTACCCCTGTGGACGACGACTGCTCCAGCTGCGAATCGCAGTGCAGGGCGGCCACAGGCCTCGGCCGGATAAGCAAGAAATTGAGTGAAATGATGCAGGGCGACCGCGGTCGCATATCGCATCTCAAATGCGAAGAGCCGAAGACCGTCAAGAAACTGATATCCATGGGATTTGTCCCCGGAAGGGACGTCTGCATCGGCAGCAACGGTTCCAGGTCCGGTCCGAAGGTCGTTACCGTCGGTAATGCGACATTCGCTCTCGATTCTGAGATGGCATCGTTCGTTTATATCGAGCCGAGTGATGATTGATGCAGGACGGAATGTTCACCGCGGCCCTTCTCGGGCAACCTAACGTGGGGAAATCATCGTTGTTCACAAGGCTGACGGGAGTCGGCGTGATATCTTCGAACTACGCCGGAACGACCGTCACGTTCGAGGAAGCGGTGGTCACCAGAAAGGGCAACAAGGTCAGGATATACGACCTGCCCGGAACATACGGCATGTCCGGGAACTCTGACGACGAAGAGGTCGTGCTAGAGATGGTACGGGACCCGGAGATCGACTCCGTGATCGTCGTCGCAGACGCCACCAATCTCCAGAGCAGCCTCGTGCTCTGTTTCGAGGTAATGGAGCTGGGCCTCCCGATGATACTTGCGGTCAACAAGGCTGACGAGGCCCGCAAGAAGTACGATACCGACTACAAGGAACTGGAACGTATTCTGGACATTCCGGTCGTGCCTGTCTCGGCGAAGACGGCCGAAGGAGTGGACGACCTCGCGGACGCACTCTGCGAAGGACGCGGAAGGAGGTCGACGTTCCAGGTAAGGTACGAGGAGCACCTGGAGGCGGCCATCGAAGAGATCATGGGCCATCTGAAGAAGATCAGGTTCGACCAGCGCGGCACCGCCGTCAAACTGATGGAGGGCACAAAGACCTTCATCGAGGGGGTCATGCCCGCGACGGCCCAGATAGCCTCTGTCCTACGCGATAATTTTGAAACGGGGCACCGCGAAACATCCGACATCGCGATAGCCAGGGAGAGATATTCCATTTCGGACGCCATAGTGAGGAAGGTCCAATCCAGGACGCGTACCAAGTTCGGCCGCAAGGACAGGCTGTCCGAGATGATGATAACTCCCTCCACCGGAATACCGATCCTCATCGCCGTCGGATTGATGCTTTTCGTGACGATGATCTTCCTGGGATCGCTGCTGGATGAGGCGGTGAGCTACATCTATGATGCTCTCATCGGCAACACCCTCGTCGATTTCGGCGCCGATAAAGGCGGGGAGATGGGCAAGGCTATCATGCTGGGTATTGATGGTAGCATAAGGGCGATACTCACTCTGGTCATTCCGTACATAATGGTTTTCTACATCATATTGGGTATCCTGGAGGACACAGGCTATCTTCCGAGGGCGGTGGTCCTCGTGGACAGGACCATGCACCATTTCGGCCTTCACGGAGGCGCGTTCATACCCATGATCGTGGGGCTCGGGTGCAACGTCCCTGCCATAATGGCAGTAAGGACGATACGTTCTCGCCGCGAGAAGCTTATACTCACATCCCTGATCGTTATGTGCGTGCCGTGCTCGGCACAGATGGCGATAATAATCGGAATAGTCGGAAAATATTCCGGTTTCACGTATGCCTTCGCAATACTCCTGATACTTCTGGCCCTTATGGTGGTACTCGGACTCGGACTCAACCGTTTCCTCAAATACGAACCTTCCAACCTGGCCATGGAGATCCCCGACTTATCGGCTCCCTCTCTTAAGAACGTGCTTTTCAAAACCTGGAACCGCATCAAGGACTTCTTCATGATAGCGTTCCCGCTTCTCGTGGTGGGGAGCATATTGCTTGAGATCGCCCTCGGCTACAATCTTCTAGATTTCGTCATCGGACCGCTTTCTTTCGTCACGGTCGGGATGCTGGGACTTCCTGCAGCGGTGATCCTCGCGTTCATCGTGGGAGTGCTCAGGAAAGAGATGGCAGTCGGGATGCTCGCGATCATCGCGGCAAGCGTTGGCATAATGGAGCTTGCATCGTTCATGGGGCCGGAGCAGTTCTTCGTTTTCGGACTTGTCATGGCCATATACATGCCGTGCCTTGCGACAATGGCCGTCATATGGCGCGAGATGGGGTGGAAGGAGACCCTCGCGGTGTCGATACTTTCGATAGGGACTGCCATCGCAATAGGGATGCTGGCCAACTGGCTCTTGTTCTTCTTCTGATCAGCGGTGCGTGAAAACGGCCTCTATCTTCTCGGGCGTGACCTTCTCTAGTCTTACGAAACCGACCCTCTCGAACTGCACGGTGTCGTTCTTTTCCTTCAACACCGCATCTTCGGCAAGCCCTTCCAAGGTCGTACCGTCCGGCATCAGGACCGTCGCAGGTATGCTGCCGCGGCAGACCCACTGGACCGCGCGGACCCCGGTCTTGAGGATCGACACGTCGTTTCCGTCGTAGACCGCCGGCGTTCCGTACTTTATGTTGCAAAGGTCCTTCAGCCTTATCTCCTTGGCATCGGCGAAAATCTTCGAGTCGCCCGCGGACATGAAGACGGTATTGCTTCCTTCGACGGCGTATTTACGGGTTCCGCGTTCCGCGTGATCGGGATGCAGGGGTGCGAAACCGAATATCTTATCTACGCCGGAGATGTCGTACCTGACCGGGTCCTGGACGAAGAAGTATCTGTTGGACGTCTCGTCGATTATGTCGCGGTTCATTCCGTACAGATTGTCCCAGGAGAACTGTATGTCCACGGATTTCATCCCGGATTCCACCCAATAGCGTCTGATGGCCTCCGGCCTGATACCTCTTCTCTCCATTGCCCTGACGGTACCGGTCCTCACGTCGTCCCAGCCCGAGTACTCTCCGTCGCGGATGCACTGCTTGATGATCGATGTCTTCAGGACCGAGTCGGGTATGTTCACCAGTCCGTAGTGATAGTAGATCGGCTTCTTCCACCCGAAGTAGTCGAATATGTACTCCTGCCTGTTGGTGTTGTTCAAGTGGTCCTTCCCGCGTATGACGTGTGTCATCCCCATCAGGTGATCGTCGATCGCCACAGAGAGGTTCATCATGGGATAGGCGCAGTACTTCCCGCCCACTATCGGATGCGGATGGAGCACCACGCGCAGCGCCACGAAATCCCTGACCGCGGGGTTTGGATGGTTCAGATCGGTTTTGACGACTGCCACAGCCTCCCCTTCGCCGTATCCTCCGGACAGCAGCCCGTCGTATCTCTCCAGCTGCACTTCGACCGGAAGCTCCCTGCAGGGGCACGCCTCTCCTTTTTCCTTGAGTCCGCGCCATTCGTCGCCGTTGCAGGTGCAGATGTACGCGTTACCCATCTCGATGAGCTTTCTGACATGGTCATAGTAGATCTCGAACCTGTCGGACTGGACGTAAGTCTCGTCGATCTTGACCCCAAGCCAATCAAGGTCCTCGGGGATCATCCTGTAGGCTTCCGGGTCTATCTTCTCCGGGTTGGTGTCCTCCATCCTGAGGATCAGCTTCCCACCATATCTCTTGACGTACTCGTCGTTCAGGACAGAAACTCTGGTGTGGCCTATGTGCAGAGGGCCCGAGGGGCCCGGGGCGATGCGCATAACGATCTTGCCGTCAGCATCTTCCAGCGCCGGCAGCTCGTATTTGCGTTCTTTCTTCTCTTTCACCAGCATGGAGGAGTCCATCTTTTCGAGTTCGGACGTCTGGCGGTCGAGCCCCATCGCGTTCACATCCGATACGATGGAATCCACCAGTTCTCCGATCTCCGCCGACCTGGAACGGCATTCAGGAAAACCGCCGAGGATCTTGCCCAGGACGGCCTTCGGGTTCGCCCTGCCTTTGAAAAACACTGCGTTCTGAAGTGCGAACTTTCTGATGGTTACTTCCAGGCTCTCCGATGTCATCGGCCATGAATTCTGATGCTTATATAAATCGTTGACCGCTCGGTCCTCACTTATAATTAATACCTCGGAGATAATCTGCATCTATGACAGTCAAAGAATCGCTTGCCGGCTCGGTCGAGAAGATCGAGAGGAAAGTCGACCCGGCCTCCGGAGAGGTCACGGAGATCCTCGCCAAAGACCAGGCGAAGACGGTCTACTTCACAGATCTGAACGGAGGCAGGGCGATCGGCAACCGCTTCTCCACCAGGGAGAAGATCGCCGGCGCTCTGGGCATAAAAACATCGGAGATAGTCGATGCCATGGCGGCCGCGGTGAGCTGCCCCAAGCCTTACACCGAGACCGAGGGCCCTGCCTTCAGAGAGGTCTCCGGGAAGGCGGACCTGACGGAAATGCCCATACCCAAGTACTATCCCGAGGATGGCGGATGCTACATATCCGCAGGCATCATAGTCGCCGAATGGAACGGGATAAGGAATGTCTCTTTCCACAGGATGATGATAATGGACCGCGACAAGATCGCTGTCCGTCTCGTACCCAGGCACCTTTTCACTATGCAGAAGGCGGCCAAAAAGGAAGGGAAGGAGCTGAAGATATCCATATGCGTCGGAGTTCCGGCCGAAGTCCTTCTGGCCGCGGCCACATCGATGGACTACGGCGCCGACGAGCTGGAGGTCGCCTCCGCCCTGCGCATAAACGCCGGCAAGTCCCCGCTGGAGGTCGGCAGGTGCGACAACGGCCTTCTGGTTCCGGCGGATACCGACTACGTCTTCGAGGGGCGTATCACGCTGGACGAGACATCAGAAGGCCCGTTCGTGGACATCACCGGCACATACGACATGGTGAGGCAGCAGCCGATCATCAAGATCGATAAGGTCTGGACATGCAGGGACCCGATATTCCATCTTCTCCTGCCGGGCGGATGGGAGCACTTCCTGCTGATGGGGCTCCCGAGGGAGCCGATGATCCTCAGGACCGTAAGGCAGGCGGTGCCCAGGGTGAAGGCCGTCCGTCTGACCGAAGGGGGGTGCTGCTGGTTCAACGGGGTCGTGTCGATCGCCAAGAACAAGGAGGGAGACGGGGTCAACGCCATCATGGCGGCCTTCACGGGCCACCCCTCGATGAAACAGGTGATCATCGTCGACGACGACATCGACATCTCAGACGACCGCGAGGTCGAATGGGCTGTGGCCACGAGGATGCAGGCCGACAAGATAATAACGATACCGGGCGCCGCGGGGTCGTCGCTGGACCCGAGCAGCAAGGGCACAACGTGGAAGGTTGGCTATGACGCTACCCTCCCGCTGGACGCCGATCTGACGCTGTTCAGGAAGGCGTTGGTGGCCAGAAACTGACATAGGTCTTAAAATAAGCGGAAGCATACCGAAGAGCATATCCCAACGGGAAAGGTGAATAAATGGCAGTTGAAGATATGGGAGAGAAGAACAGGAAGCGCAACAACAAGATCATAGGGACCGTAATGTTCCTTGCGGTGCTGGCAGTTACGGTGTTCGCGTTCTTTTACTATCCCAACTGAAGAAACGTTTTAATTTCAGCTGTGCCAGGGATTGCGGCGGACGATCGTCTCCTCGCGTCCCGGCCCAACACTAACTATGTCCACGGGGACCTTCAGGCTTTCCTCTATCAGGGAAATGTAGGACCTCATCTCTTCGGGCAGGGCCTCGTATCCGTTCCTTACGACCTCTGCTGTATCGTTCCATCCTTCCCAGCCTTTCATGGTCTTGTACACGGGCTTCGCGGCCTCGATCTTGGAAAGGGAGGCGGGGAAGTGTCTGATAACATCGCCGTCTATCTCGTATGCGGTGCAGACCTTGACCTCTTTATATCCGCAGAGTACGTCGATCTTCGTTATGGCGATGGAGGTGAAACCGCTAAGTCTGGTAGAATGCTCGGCCTGGACGAGGTCGAGCCAGCCGCATCTGCGTCCGCGTCCGGTCACGACGCCGAATTCTCCGCCCAGCCTCTGAAGCTCCTCCTCTTCCTCTCCCTCCATCTCTGTCACCATCGGCCCCTCGCCGACACGCGTGGTGTAGGCTTTCAGGCACCCGATGACGCTGTCTATCTTCTTGGGGGCCACCCCTGCACCGGTGCAGGCCCCGCCTGCACATGTCGAGGAAGAGGTCACATAGGGATATGTTCCATGGTCTATGTCCAGCATCGCGCCTTGGGCGCCTTCGAAAACAATTTTTTTGCCCGCGTCGAGCGCGTCGTTGATCAGGACGGAAGTGTCGCACACAAGCCCGTCGACCATGTCACGCCATCGCATCATTTTGGCGAAGAGCGATCCGTTCGTGCATTCGCATTTTTCGGCGTCCATCATATCGAGGAGGTCTTTCTTGTAGGGGATCATGAAAGAGATCTTCTCTTTCAGAAGGTCTTCCTCGTAAAGGTCTCCGACCCTGAACCCGATTCGGGATATCTTATCCTGGTATGCGGGCCCTATGCCCTTTTTTGTTGTCCCGACGGGTTTGTTGCCACGGTATTTCTCCTCGGCGCCGTCGAGCTTCTTGTGATAGTTCATGATGAGGTGCGCACGGTCGGAGATCTTCAGGTTGGCTATGGAGCCGCCTGCGTCGACGATCCGTTTTATCTCGCCTTCCATCTCTTCCATGTTTATGACCACGCCGTTGCCGATAACGGCGGTCTTGTCTGGCCTAAGGACCCCGGAGGGAAGTGCCTGTAGCTTGAAGGTCTTGCCATCGACGATGATGGTGTGGCCGGCGTTGTTTCCGCCCTGGAATCTGACGACCATCTCGGCATCCTCCGCCAGATAGTCTGTGATCTTTCCTTTACCCTCGTCTCCCCACTGTGCGCCTATTATTACTAGACCCGGCAACCGCTCACCGAAACGTCAAGAGCGTTCCCCTATAAAATGTCTTATCGGTGTGCATCGGGGCTCGAAGCACGGTAAATTTCGACGATTTCGCTAAGCGGAAGGTCGGTCTTGAACGAGGTCGGGGACATGTGCGTTCTGGATGCTTTTCCATGCTGGCACAATGCATCGACCATGAAATCAATCTTAGGCGGCGACATCTTGATGTGGGAGGAAAGCTCGCTGAGATCGTAGACGAAGACCTCGGAATCTATCTCGCCCCGCCAAAGGTCAAGCATCTTGCGGCATCTGCGTTCGTCCGCCATCCCCTCGGGAGACATCCCTCCGAGGATATCGGGGTCGTGCAGGTTCCCGGTCCAGAACGGGCCTAGACGGTGCAGATCGTCAGGTCTGGACGATATCGAGCGCTCCATGGTCTTCATGTCGTAACGCATGTATCCGAGCTGGGAGAGGGTCTTGTCTGCGGCCTCGGCGCCCTCTGTCACCCGTACGTACGTCCTGTAGTAGTGGTCGGCGGAGAACGACAGCATCGGAGACATCCCGCGGTCGAATTTTGCCAGCTCCCTCGCTATGGTGCACATGAGTATCCGTAAACCTCCCTCGTGGCACATGTAGCCCCTCACAGGTTCGGATTGATATCTCCTGCGGCATTTGGCGGAATGCGCTCCGGCCAAAGGGGCGGTGTCGGTGGCTGTGATGGCCAATATCCCCTTTCTGCTGCATCCCCTGATCGCAGATTGGATGAAGGGCGCCGGGGAGCCGAAAGGGTCCAGGTCCACGTATCCGAAGGCATGCTCGGAGAACAGGATGTGAAGATCCTTGTTAGACGGAGTGCAGTTACCGAGGCCGTTCAGCTCTATGTTGTTCCTAATATACTCCATAGAACCCGGGTTGATGTCGTTGGCCGTCACCTCTGTCCCGGGCACCTCGTTGGCTATGCGTGCGGCCCGCGCGCCGGTGGCGGTCATGGCATCCGCGACGGTTATGCCCGGGCTCAGCGAACGCAGAAGCATAATGCTGACGTCACGGTTGAAGGCCATCTGCTCGTTGAAGAATATCTCGGAATTTTTCTTGCCCGGTCCGCCGGAAGAATGCTCCGAAGGCACCGAAAGAAATGTGCCTCCCTCCTTGACAACGATGTTTTTCGGCATCAGAGGTCTTCACCGTTCATGAGGTGAATGATCTTGTAAGGCAGAAGATTGCGGTTGGTAGGCGTCACTTCGAGAATACGGACATCGTCGCGCCTTCTGATGTCCTGCAGAAGAGGATTCCTTGATTTTTTGTGAAGGGTTATTATCATGGGTTTTCCGACATCGAGGGCCTCTTTGACGGCATCGATGAACGCAGGACACTCGACCTCCAGCTTTCCCACCTCGTCGATGACGATGATGTCGCAGTCCAGGCATGCGGACCTTATAGCCTTAACGCCTATCTTTTCCAGCGCTTCGATGTCCACTCCGAGCTTTCCTACCATGATGCGGCTCTCGATCTCTGTGCTGGCGAAGACCTCGGTCTCGTTCGTCACGAGATTGCGTACCGAACAGCCGGTCTTCCGCCTGCCGTCGTCTATAGGCTCATTTATCATACCGCCTATGTGGAGTTCGCTGTCGCCCAGCATCTCTATGACTGTTTTCAGCACTTGTGTCTTTCCCGAACCGGGGAGACCCGTGATGCCGATCTTGATATCGTGAGCCATAATTTCCTTACCCAGAGTACACCTGTATAGCGTTCCTAATATATAGTATATTCACGGTTGAGGCGCCCCTTCGATATTTGATACGAACATCAGCGGATATCCAATCTCTGGGTCATAACGCATTTCGGCGGTGACGGACACACCCTGGATCTTGATTTTCACGATAGCGTCGATTTTTTCACCGGTGAGAGAGAAATACGAATACCTATCCTTCGATTTGCCGAAAACACCGCGATCTATATGTATGCTGGCACTCTCAACATAAGGCTGCGAGCATATGCTTTTGACCATTGCGGCCTCCAATGCATCCACGCCTTCCAAGTTGATCGGTGTGCCCACGAACTGGTGGTAAACCGTCCCCATTTTGATTCCAGCCTCGAACAGCGCCCTTTCCCTCACAGAACAATTGAACCTGCCGGCAGCCAAAGACTCCCTGTCAGTCATCCATTGGGGAATGCGCTCCGATTATATTTTTATAGCCTTTGACCGAAGTAAGGGTTTATTTACACAATCGTATAACGGCGCGATGGAAGTCACACTCGAATCCATTCAGCAACTTAAAAAAGAGAAAAATGCGGTGGTGCTGGCGCACAATTACACCTTGCCCGAGGTACAGGATGCGGCGGATTACGTGGGCGATTCCCTGGGTCTTTCGCGCAAAGCCGCAGAGACTGAGGCAGAGATTATCGTTTTCTGCGGCGTAAGCTTCATGGGCGAGACCGCCAAGATACTGAATCCCGACAAGAAGGTCCTTCTCCCGGAGCCGAGGGCCGGCTGCTCGATGGCGTCGATGTGCACGGCCCCCCAGGTCCGTGAAATGAAAAAACTGTATCCTGAGGCGGCCGTAGTGGCATATGTCAACACGACTGCGGACGTGAAGGCGGAAGCTGACATATGTTGTACTTCTTCAAACTCGGTCAAGGCAACCTCTTCCCTGGAAGAGAAGGACATAATATTCGTTCCGGACATGAATCTGGCCGCATACACGGCGCAAAAGTTGCCCGAGAAGAACATAATACCTTTTCACGGGTACTGCTCCGCACACCATGGCATCACGAAATGGCAGATTGAAGACCTAAAGATACTGCACTCCGGGGCGGAAATAGTCAGTCATCCGGAATGCGCGTTGGATGTTCTCGAAATGTCTGATTTCGTGGGGTCCACCGAGAAGATGATCGATCATGTTCGAGAATCCCCCAACGGCGAATTCATAATAGCCACGGAGGTAGGGATGCTATACAGGCTCGGGAAGGCGCGTCCCGACGCCAAGTTCTATTTCCCTCCGAATGCACTATGCCAGACGATAAAGATGACGGACCTCCGCCTCATTCACAGAGCGCTGAACGAATGCAAACAAGAGGTCGTTCTGGATCCGGATATTTCAATGAGGGCCCGTATACCGGTGGAGAGGATGCTATCCCTGCGCTGATCAGCGGTACATCATTTCCCAGCCGCCCTTGGGGATGAGCTCTTTCAGCTCCCCGTCGTGAAGGTCCGCGGTCTGGAAGGACAGCTTTATCAGGTGCTTTATCAGGTCCTGGGACGGGACGCCGTCTATGTAGCTATGTATCACCTTGAACGAGATGAAGCCCTCATCGGAGTCCAGCAGGAAGCTGCCGTTGTTTATAGTGTTGTTGATCTTGTTCAGTTCGACGGTCAGCTCGTCCATCTTGCCGGGCGGGACCTGGAACATCAGGCGACAATATATGTTAAGGGTTTTGTGCTCGTCGTCGGCCGCAAGTACCATGCCGATCGGCATGTCTTCTCCGGTGGCCGTGAGATACACCACGGGCTCGTCCTCCGAGACCTCGTACTTGTAATCGAAGCTGTCAAGCGCCTTGCAGACAGCATCCTTAACCGACTTCGCCCCTCTTCTCTTCCTGAACATCGCGACCACGTACTCTGATGTACACATGTGTATTTGTTTTTTGACAATTCAAGGATTTCTGCAAGGGAAAGTCAATATCTCTCCTGAGCATCCGGGTTACGAGGAAGGCCGGATGAAGATGATTTCATGCTGATCCATGATGAGCCCTATGAGTGCTGACGGCCCCTCAATCCTTTTCGTAGTCCGACATGCACATGTAGGAGATGAACTCGCTCAGCTTCATGCCGCTGTCCCACCTCATGATGAAATTGCCGTTGCTGGATATGTCCATTTTAGGGATGCGTCTGTTGAGCAGGCCGCATCTTCCCCTGAGCCGTGCATCGGAAGGTATCGTGAAGATCCTCCAAGGGTCTCCTCTGACCCCCTTGAGCCTGTATGCGTATATGGGTATCAGATGCGACTTCTGGCACTCTAGCAGCATCTGGTCCGCCTGCTCGGTCAGCCGGGCGTTTCTGCTGAAATGCATAGTGCTCTCGTTGGAGCTCTTGACCTCGATCGGAAACGAGAAGTCCCATCGGAGCGCCACAAGGTCGACCCCGAGGGAGCCGGCCGCCCTCACCACGAGGAACGGTTCTCTGATCATCGAGTTGTAGGCCTCGGCCTCGGCCGCGTCGCAGGTCTTGACCATCTTGGCTATGACCTTCGGGTGCCCTGAGAGGAGATATTTCAACTCTCTTTCATAGATGTCGCCTGGGGGGGCCATGAGGTAAAAGTGTGTAAGGTGTTTATAAATCGGACCGTGGGATGGCCGAAATTGCCGAAACTGTCAGGGAGACAGTCTCGATACGTCCCTGGGGAACAGGATGGCCTCTCTTATGTTGGGAAGATCGAGCATCTTCACCAGAAGCCTTTCGGTCCCGATCCCCCACCCGCCGTGCGAGGGCATTCCGTACCTGAACGCTTCGAGATAGAACTCGAAATCCTTGGGGTCCAGCCCTTTCTTTTGCATCCTGGCCACCAAACGGTCGATGCGGTGCTCCCTCTGTCCTCCGGACGATATCTCCTGCCCTCTGTAATCCAGATCGAAGGAGTATGAGTAAGGTGTCCCGTCTTTTTCCATGATGTAGAAAGGCTTCGCGTCCTCCGGGTACTCGCATATGAAGTAGAGGTCGAACCCCTTCGACGACATGCGGTCTCCGACGATCTTTTCGCCCTCGGTGCCCAGGTCGTCGCCGTCCTTGATGTCGAGTCCGCCCTCTCGTACCATCTCGAGGCATTCCTCGTAGGTTAGGCGGGGATACGGTACCGCGGGTATCCCGATATCCTTTCCGAGGACCGCAAGCTGTTCCGCACCCCTTTCCCTTATGCCCTTCAGCACGTGATCCACGATCTTCTCGATCATGGACATGACCTCTTCCTCGGACGATATCCACGACATCTCCCCGTCGAAGGATACGAATTCGGTCACGTGGCGGTTGGTGTTGGAATTCTCGGCACGGAACGCCGGGGACATCTCGAAAACACGGTCGAGCCCCGTAGACATCAGGATCTGTTTGTAAAGCTGGGGACTCTGTGCGAGATATGCGTCCCTTCCGAAATAGTCCACTTTGAAGAGGGTCGCACCGCCCTCGGCCCCCGAAGAGTTGATCTTCGGCGTGGAGACCTGTACGAATCCGTTCTCCCTGCAAGCCTCTCCGATCAGTTCGAACATGATCGACTTAAGCTCGAATATAGCCTTTATCTCAGGTTTGCGAATGTCCATGAATCTGTGGTTGAGACGGGTGTCCATCTCCACGTTGACCTTGTCCACGACGCCCATGGGAAGAGGCACGGCGGCCTCGGACACGACCTCGGCGGACATGGGTATTATTTCAAAACCAAGGGCGGTCTGGTTGCTGGCCTTCACTTCTCCGGTCACAGAAACCGCCGACTCTCTGGAGAGGGTGGTCAGCATCTCAAAAAGCCCGGGTTCGATCTTTTTCTTTGGCATGGTCACCTGCACCGTGCCGAACCTGTCCCTGAGCGTCAGGAAGGATATGCCCCCCAGATTTCTGATGTCCTGTGCCCAGCCGTTGACGGTAACGATGCCGTCCTCCGCCTTGATGCTCTTCGTGTTCCTGATGAGGGTCATTTGATCGAACGGTTATATCCGCTTATGATAAATAACTTCAGCCTTTGGACCACCCAGTACTGCGTGCGGGAATAAGTATTATTAATGGGACCGCCTACTCGGTCTAGTTTCGAGATGGGTGAATCCATGTCAGAGGAAAAAGTAACAGTATCAGTGATAAAGGCGGACGTAGGGTCCGTTGTCGGACATTCTAAACCGCACCCTTCGATGCTTGAAGTATCCAGGGAGATCCTCAGAGACGCACAGAAGCAGGGCGTCATCGAAGATTTCTACGTTACCCGCGTCGGGGACGACATCAACCTTTTCATGACCCATTACAAGGGTGCCGGCAACAGCGACGTCCACGGCGCCGCATGGGAGTGCTTCCAGAGGGCGGCCAAGATCGCCAAGTCCATGAAGCTGTACGCCGCCGGACAGGACATCCTCACCGATGCCTTCTCCGGTAACGTCAAAGGTGCCGGCCCAGGCTCTGCAGAGTTCTCTTTTGTCGAAAGGAACTCCGAGCCGATGCTGTTCTTCATGGCCGACAAGACCGAGCCGTCCGCTTATTCTCCGATCCTTTCCAGGATATTTTTGGACCCGTTCACGACCACCGGGCTGGTCATCGATGCCAGGGCCAAGATGGGATTCGACGTCGAGATCCAGGACGTCATGGACCACAAGAAAGTGGTATTGTCCTCGCCCGAAGAGACGCTCAGCATTCTGAGCCTCCTCGGAGATACGTCGAGATACGCGATCAAGAGGATCGACTCGAGAGCGGGCATCGGGCCTGCATGCGTCGTGTCCACCGACAAGCTCAACCTGACCGCCGGCAAGTACATAGGCAAGGACGACCCGGTATGCGTCTGCCGCGCCCAGAGCGGACTCCCCTCCGTAGGCGAATACCTTCAGCCTTTCGTCAACCCCACCATCGTGGCCGGTTGGATGAGGGGGTCCCACTACGGCGCGCTGTACCCCTGCTCGCCCGATGACTCGGACCCGGTCTATTTCGACGGTCCCCCGAGGATATGCTGCCTGGGATTCCAGCTCAACAACGGAAAGCTCCAGGGCCTCGAGCCCATGAACTCCAAGAATGGGGAGCACGTGCCCGTGGACTTCTTCAAGGGAGAGACCTGGAACAAGGCAAGGGAGGACGCTATAAAGGCATCCATGCTCATGAGGAGCCAGGGCCCGTTCATGCCCTCCATACTCGGACCGGAGGAGATGGAATACACCTCCAGGCCGGAGGTCCTCAGCACCCTCACGTCGAGGTTTGAGAACATTGAGTGAGAAAAAGTTCCACAGACCGGTAATCATAGTGAACTTCAAGGCGTACCAGGAGGTCAACGGACCCGGCGCCCTGGAGCTCGCTAGGATATGCGAGAAAGTCTCTGAGGAGTCCGGGCTTAAGGTGGGCATATGCCCGCCGATGGTGGACCTCGGATACGTGGCCAGGAACGTGAACATCCCGGTGTTCGCTCAGAACATCGACCCACGGGCCCCTGGGTCCGCCACGGGATGGGTCACTCCCGCCATGGTGAAGGGATGCGGCGCGGCAGGAACCCTGATAAACCACACCGA
This sequence comes from Methanomassiliicoccaceae archaeon UBA421, assembly GCA_002498365.1. Lineage (GTDB taxonomy): Archaea > Thermoplasmatota > Thermoplasmata > Methanomassiliicoccales > Methanomethylophilaceae > VadinCA11. The sequence continues at coordinate 82,306 of DAHB01000003.1, forward strand.
GCACAAGATCAGACTGAACGAGATATCCGAATGCACAGACCTCGCCAAGGCCTCGGACCTCATCACCCTGATATGTTCTGACAACGACAGGGTCGCCGCTCAGGTTGCACAGTTCCGTCCTGATTTAGTCGCGGTGGAGCCACCCGACCTGATCGGAGGGGACCTTTCCGTCACAAAGGCCAATCCTGCGATCATCGAGAACACGGTGGACGCGGTCAGGTCGGTCAACCATACGGTCATGATCCTCTGCGGTGCAGGCGTCAAGACCGGAGCCGATGTCAGGGCGGCGCTCGACCTCGGCGCCGACGGCGTGCTTCTAGCTTCCGGCGTCGTAAGGTCCAAAGACCCCGAGGCTACGGTCAGGGACCTCATCGGCAAGGTCTGAGTCCCCGTTCTGTCTCGGTGCCGGCCGTACACATTAACTGTAGTTCGAGCCCTGATAAACGGGAACGCAGACAAGCGGGCGATGAGACCTGTCATTCTGTTACTCTTAGCGGCTCTGATAGCAGTCACGCCCGCGTTCATGGCGATCGAGAGCGCGGCGGCCGTGCCTGACGGCGTCTTGATCTCGGAGGTTCAGCCGAAAGGCGCCGAGGGATTCTCGCTGCATAACTTCGGCGACCGTCGGCTGGATATCGAAGGATATCATCTATCCGACGGCGAAGGCGAACTAGTTTTCACCAGGTCTTTAATCCTGGAACCCTTTGCGGACATAACCGTCTCATTCGACATCAATGCAGTCCAGACCTTCCTCGAACGTCCAGGTGACGAAGATTATTTCGTGTACGAGGTCGGGACCTTCGGGATCGTCGCCGATAAAAGATTCAAACTCGCAGATGCAGGGGACGGACTTTGCCTTTACGGCCGAGGGAACGTTCTTTTGGACTCGGTCTGCTGGGGGAACGTCACGGTCGAAGGCTGGAGCGGTCGGCCCGGAGACCGGCCCACGGCAGACAGGTACCTGGTCCGCCATTCTTCGACAGATACCGACACGGCAGACGATTGGAAGCTGACCCGTCCCGGAATGACGGACCGGACGTGCGTCTCGTTCACAGCCGACGTGACGCCGTTCACATTTCCGGAATGCTGCGGTTCGCAGATCTTCAATGCACTCGAATCGGCGAGAGAGGAAGTGCTCATATCCATCTATCAGTTGACCAGCAGAGATATCGTGGCCCTCCTTTGTCTTCTTGCAGAGAGCGGCGTGAAAGTGAACGTCCTGCTGGAAGGGTCTCCTCTGGGAGACAGGGAGCTGGTCAACAACGAGCGCATGATGATGAAATGTCTGGTCGACAGTGGCGGCACTGTGAGGCTCATCAACGATCCGAATTCCAGAGACGACGGGGATCACGGCAGCAGATTCACATATGTCCATTCCAAATATGCGGTCATAGACGGAAAAACGACCATAATAACATCCGAGAACTGGACAGAGTCCAATATGGGCGAAGGAAGAGGCAACAGGGGATGGGGGGCCGTGCTGGAAAGCGAGGGATGCGCATCCTACATGAGGGAGGTATTTTTCAATGACAGTAGCAACGCCTTCGGAGACTGTGGCGACCTGTTGGAACTTTACCCCCAACAGGCAGGGTTCGAATGCGGTCTGATATATTCCGATCCCGCTCTGACCTATGACTCAAGCCATGAGATCACCACGTTCAGAGACTGCATCGTGTCACCAGTTCTGTCACCTGACAACTCGTACGGACTGCTCAGGTCCATGATCGAAGGCTCCCAGGTCCGGGTTTTCGCCCAGCAGATGGACCTTTCGGATTCTTACATGAGCCTATCCGAAGGGTCCCCCGTGTCATGGATGGTGGACGCCGCGTCCGGCGGCATCGACGGCAGGTTGATGCTGGACCTCACTAACGACACGGGAGGCAAATATGCCGAAGTAGGACTGATCAACACCACCACCGGCCTTAAGGCGGCGGGGATCAACGGAGGCGAAGGATTTCGGCTGGCTCACAACAAGGGAGTAATCGCAGACGACAGGGTGTGGGTCGGTTCCGTGAACTGGACGAGCACATCGTTTTTTCATAACAGGGAGGTTGCGGCCATCATCGATTCCCCGGGCGTTACGGATTTCTTCACATCCTATTTCTTGGAGGATTGGGAAGACAATTATGCTTTCGGGGAGATAAATGTGGAGGTCATTCCTCTTGGGGACAAGGTGCCGTCCGACTTCGGTTCCTTCGAGGTGACAATATCTCCAAAGGGAGATTACAAGATCGTGTGGGACATATACGGGGACGGAAGGTTCGTCCGAAGCTCTGCTGTCACCAAGATTTCCTATGAAGGGCTGGACCCGGGAAGACACACACTCATCGTTACGGTTTCTGACGAAGACACGGGAAGGTCCGCCGTCGCAGAGGCAGAATACCTCACGGGCGAACGTCACGGGCATACCGACAATATTAATGTCAATTCCGTATACTTGGCCATAGTGGCGTCAGCCTCCGTGGCCGCTTTGGGGATCGTCAGAGTAGAAAGAACTCGGGACCCCCGAGAAAAACGGAAGAGGAGATATCGGTGATGATAAGACAGATGTCCGAAGAGGACCTCCCGCGCGTTTACGCAATCGCCTTGAGCTCGCTCGACGAGTACTACCTGCCGGAGGTCTTCTCGTTTTTTTTAAACCAGTGGCCCGGCGGGCAGCTCGTGGCATGTTCTGTCACCGGTAAAGTGATAGGTTTCATCTGCGGCTCCCGTCTGGGACCGGAACGCGTGGGGATAGCGCTTCTGGCTGTCGAAAGGGAGAGCAGGCGCCGCGGAGCAGGATCGGAGCTTCTGGCGGCCTTGAGGCGGCGTGCAGTCGCAGAGGGCGCATACACCGTGCAGCTGGAGGTCCGCATAGAAAACGGGGCCGCGATATCATTCTACAAATCCCGAGGGTTCATAGCTGCCGAGGCCTTGCCGGCCTTCTATAACAACGGCGGGGATGCCATCAGGATGATCGGGGCCACGGTTCAGAACTCGTAATTCAGTCAATCTTTTTCTGGTTCTTCCAACATCTATAACTATTCATAAGGCCGTTAAGCATCGAGGTAAAATAATGGAAAACGAAGAACCATACCATTACTGCTGCTGTGACGAAGCAGAAGTAAGCGAAAGGATCCCACTCATAGGAGAGGACGCGCCGGCCTTCAAGGCGAACACTACGCAGGGCGAGATAAATTTCCCCGAGGACTTCAAAGGGAAATGGGTCATCCTGTTCTCCCACCCCGCCGATTTCACTCCGGTCTGCTCCACCGAGTTCATGACCTTTGCGGCGATGGCGGACGAGTTCAAGGCGCTCAACACCCAGCTCGTCGGCATCTCCATAGATTCCATCCACTCGCACATCGCCTGGCTCAGGTCGATCTGCCAGATGGAGTGGGGACCGCACAAGAAAGGCGTAGAGATAGCATTCCCTCTGATCGACGACGTGAGCATGAGCGTCGCCAACAAATACGGAATGGTCCACGACAAATCCTCGACCTCCGCAGTGCGTGCGACGTTCATCATCGATCCTGTCGGTAAGATCAGGACCATCCTCTACTACCCGGCAAGCACCGGGCGCAACATGGAGGAGATCAAGAGGGTCGTGATCGCTCTGCAGAAGGCGGACAAGGACAAGTGCGCCACGCCTGCCAACTGGAAGCCCGGGGACGACGTCATCATCCCGCCGCCCGGAAGCTGCGGTGCCGCGAAGGACCGTGTGGCGGACAAGTCCGAGGACAAGTACTGCTACGACTGGTTCCTTTGCTTCCGCAAAGAGAAGAAGCAGTAAAATCATTTAGGGGCGAAAGCCCCTTTTTTTAAATATTTCGTTCAGTTGAACATGCTGTCGTCGGGAACGTGCTCGTTCTGGAAATAATACTGTGATTTTTCCTTCTGGGCGCTGGAGACGTCTTTCGAAAGGCCCTTGGTGTACGAGCCGTATTTGTTCCTGATCTGCTCTTCGACGGGCATAGCACGCTTCAGCGCCCTGCGGACGTGTTCAGCGGTGATCATGTCCTCTCCGTCGACCACGGCGATGTCCCCCGCGGCGCGGATGAGCCCTCCCATTTCCCTGAGCCTCAGAGTGAGGGAGTTAGTCTGCTCGTCCAGTTTCGCCCTGCGGCGACCTTCTTTGATGAGCTCCTCCACGGCGGGTATGTCCGCATGTGGGATGCGCCCGTCCTTCTGGACCTCCTGGGCGACGAACTGGGCGTATTTGGCGCGATTCTCGCTTATGTCAGGCATGACCGTGTCGACCAGCACCTCGTACCCGTTGCCTATTATGCGCGAGCGCAGCGGGGATAGTATGTTCTCGATGTCCTGGATGTTGCATGCTGCCACCAAAATGAAGTCGCAGGGCACGGCGTCCACTCTCACGCTGGCGCCCGCAGACTGCGGATTGTGTCCGGTGATCGGGAATGTCTTATCCTGCATGGCGGTCAGGATGTACCTTTGTAAATTGCCGAGATGGGATATCTCGTCAATGAACAGAACTCCTTCGTGGGCTTCGTGTATGGCTCCGGCGACGACCCTCTCGTAAGCGGGAGAGCCGAGTTTCTCGTGTCCTCCGTACGGATCGTGCAGTACGTCTCCCAGAAGCTCGGTCTCAGAAGAACCGGTGGCCATGACGAACGGGTTCCTCCTCAGCTTCACAAGTACCTTCTTGTTCTTGGTGCCCTGAAGCTGGCTTCTCTTCTCCAGAGACTTCTGGTCGAGCATTCGTATATGGTCTCCGGCCCTTTCGAACACGATCGTCTCCTCGGTCCCGTCGGGGAGGGTCCTCGTGGTGTTCACGCGGTCCTTTCCGGCGAGCGTCGGCTGCCCGTTGAAAGATTCCATGAGGCTGCCGAAAAGATCGGCGAAGGGGGCGTTCGCGGCAACGCTTGTCTTTCCCGTTTGGCACTCGGGGCAGACGAGGTCATGGGGTCTAGAGTATGCGCCGCATTTCTTGCAGCGGAATCCGAGGCGTTCTGCTACGTTCGCGGGAGCCTTCTTTGGTTCCAGAAGCGTGCCCCCGGTCTCGGCGGTGAGGTCTTCTTCTCGGGTGACCTCCTTGTCGTCCAGCACTTCGAGGAGCGGTCTTTCGCTGTTCTCGGGGTTTTTCACGACGCGTATCTCATGGCAAGGCACCGGCAGGTTCAGGGAGAGCGCTTGCGCGATCATCGACTTGCCGGTGCCCGGAGGCCCGACCAGGAGCAGGTTCCTGCGCTGTGTCGCGGCGATCTTGGCCATTTGGATGGCCTCGTTCTGACCCAGCACCCTGTCCAGGGGGTCGGATGGCAGAAGTATCTCGCCGGTCGACGCGAGCTCGGTCACATCGCTCCAATATTTCACGGGCCTCTTTTCTGACATGGGATTTCCTCAGTAGAAATCGTCCTTCGCCCAGAGGGTCATGTCGGCCGGCAGTTTGGACACCTTTCCCCTGCGGGTGGCGACCACGACGCCGATCTTCTTCTCGTCGCAGACGTCCACTATCCTCTGGGATATCACTCCGTCGAAGACTATGGACGCTATTCCCTCGCCCTCTTCCTTGAGGGTGTCGGCAAGGCTCTTCACCGCGACCTCCTTGACGACCTTCTTCTCGGCGTCTAGCAATTTCGCGTTGTGGGTAGATGCCATGTCGGCGAGCAGGTCCCTGAAGAAGATCTGGTCCTCGGTCAGCGCCTTATCGCCCCTTCTGGGCTTCTTTGCGCGGAGGGTCCTCGTGGGCTTCTCTTCAGCCTCTGCATCATCCTTCTCTTCAGCCTCGGGCTTCGTCGCTTCGGTCCTCACGGCCTCGGGCTTGGAAGCCTCCTGCTTGACGGCCTCGGGCTTGACAGTTTCCTTGATGTGTTCGGCCTCGGCTTCTTCGACGGCCCCGTTCTCTTCCTTTACTTCCTTCTTTCTGAACCTCTCGGCCGCCTCGGTGTTGAACCTCTCCTTTCTGGGAGCGCGGTCATCGTCCCTGGACCTAGATCCCTGGTTCTGGTTTTGGTGGCGGTCGTGGCCGGAGTGCTGTTCCCTCCTGGCGGGCCTGGACTCTTCCTCCTCTTCCTTGGGTTCTTCGGCAGAGATGCCCGAGATGCCGTTCATCTCCATGTACTGGTCTGCCGGTATCTTGTTGCGGAGGCACTTGACAAGCTGTTTCTGGGTGAGCTCTTCGACCTCCTGGGAGCGGGGCGCGCGGGCGACGAAGTCGACCTCTGCCACCTGGAAAAGCTCCTTTAGGATCAGTTCTCCTCCTCTGTCGCCGTCTACGAACGCGGTAACGACCCTCTCCCTTGAGAGGTCCTGGACGGTCTTGGGGATGTCCGTCCCCTCGACCGCTATTGCGTTCTTTATTCCCGATCTGAGGCAGTTGAGCACGTCGGACCTGCCCTCGACCACGATGATGGACTCTGCATCCTTCACGTTGGGTCCCGCAGGGCATCTGTCCTTGCCGTAGGATACTATCTCTTCTACCTGCAGGCTCTTCCTGATGTTGTCAGTAAGGTCCGAGCTGGTCCCCTTCGATTGTTTTATCAGCTCGGAAAGGAGCTCCTTGGCGCGCTCGATGACCTTTTCTCTCTTGGTTATCCTCACGTCCTCGATGCTGAGGACCTTTATGGACGCCTTGCAGGGCCCCACACGGTCGACGGTCTCCAGGGCCGATGCGAGAATGACGGTCTCTACCTGGTCGAGGCTGGAGGACATAGTGACGTTTCCTTCAGACCTTCCTCCCTTCGAGGTCACGTCCACTTCTATCCTTCCGATCCTTCCTGTCTTCTGGAGGTCTCTGAGGTCGAGGTCGTCGCCGAGAAGTCCTTCTGTCTGTCCGAAGATCGCTCCGACAACATCGGGTTTTTCTACGACGCCGTCAGCATTGATCTTCGCTTTAACCAAATATTTTGTAGCTGTTGGATCTGCGTACATTTGAATCATTTCCATGAAGGGATGGATATACGCCCTGCTCAGCTCTTTCTCACGGGCACCCGCCCGATGCGAACTGTATTCTCGTCTCAGACCTGTCGTCTTTCCCGCTCAGCGGAGATCTGCTCTGGTCTTGGGGCCCGGTCGTTCCGACGGGGCTACCGGTTGATAGTGAATCAGTGAACAGGGAATACTCAATTCCCTTGGGAGCTAAAAGGCACATCATGCTTATAATGTTTTGCGGAAAAACGGATGACGGATTATTTGAAATGCCCGTCATCAAGGAGGAGGACGGATCTATCGCCCTCCGGCGGAAGCAGCATAAGGCGAGTTTTTGGTATTTTATCCGGCCTCTCGGCCCGGGCGATCTCAGTCTAATATGGCATTAAATCAGAAAAAGGATTGAGATGGACAAAAAAATTATATAGTACAATACAATAAAAAATTGTGAGCGGCGGTGACGTGCCAAGAGCAGGCAGGAAGCTACGTTTGGCGCTCCTGTTCTTGCTGGGCGTAACCGTGTTCGCTTCCGTGGCCATATTGATGACATGCGACGAGGCTGGTTGCGAAGATAAAGAAGTAACGTCTTTCATCGATTCTTTATCCGATTGTGCACACTAGGCGGCAGATGCGGAACCTGCCTGCGGTTACGAAACGGTGCGCTCGCCGGCGCCTCATATGTCTGATGCCTGGATCAGAGCGACATCTCCATCGATTCCGCACCTGCCTGCTTCATGAGGCCGTATGTCTCCCGGTCGCAGGTGAAGAAGACGATCTGCATATCCTTGGCCGCCTCCGACAGCGCGCGGCACGCTCCTTGTTTCCTTTCCGAGTCGAAGACCAGCAGCACATCGTCAAGGAGCATCGGCAGCTTCTCCTCTGAAAGCTCCTTTGCCACAGCAAGCTTCAGCGACAGGCACACCTGCCCCGCGAGCCCCGAGCTCCACTGCCCCTTCGCCTTCACTTCTGTCCCTCCGCGTATGGAGACATCCTTTGTACGGGGATTGCTCTCCATGCGGTACAGGCCTCCGGTCATCATGTCAAGGTACCTGTCCGCGGTCCGTATGACACGTGGCTGCATGCTCTCGTAGATGTCGTCGCATGCCCTGTCGGCGATGTACCTCTCCAGGGAGAGCACGCCCCATCTCCGTATCTCCGATTCCAGTTCGGCGCGGAGGGTGCTTCTAACGTCCATCAGGCGCTCCGTGTCCGCATCCCTCAGTATGGCGTTCTTCTGACTGTTTATCATTCCCAACCTCCTCTGTCTTTCGCCGATCTCTTCGGCAGGGTCGTCGGGGGGCAGAGGAGGCTCGGAACCGGTGTCGATGCCGGCCGAACCCATTATCTTTCTGAGTTTCTCCATATTGCTGTCGGCCTCGTCGCGTTCCTTCTTCAGCCTGACTATTCTTTCAAGCTCCTCCGCCGACCCATAAGGAGAAAGATATCCTTCCAGGGCGTCTTTCGCCGTCTGATGCTCGGAACGGGCGGTTTTCGCGGTTATTTCCGCATCGGAGATCGCAGAAGACCTCGCCAAAAGCGCATTCAGTCTGCGCACGTCGGCTTCGAAAGAAGTCCGTTCGATCCCCGCTTCGGACGCTACAGAATCCAGCTCCGATTCCAGTTTCTCCATATCTGCCCTCATTTTAATTACTTGGCCGATCTCAGAGTCCCGCTTTTCTTCGAGGGCCCTTATATTATCGATGGCCGCGCACAGCCCGGCGACGTCCTCCCTGCGCGTGTCTTGCGGGAATCCGCGCGATGCGATAAAATCCGAAAAACCGTTCGCAGGACTCCTCTCGGGCAGCACGAAGTATATCGCGGCCAGCGCCGAAACGGAGGCGGCATAGATATAGGGGATTCCCGAAACGAAGGCCCCCAGCGCGCAGAGGGCAGCCAGTGCCAAGAGCGCCAGGGCGGGGGCGTAGTTCTTTTTCGGCATATCCGTCTCGGACCCCTTTTCGACCGTATCGCGACCAGTGTCTGCGTTCCTGATCGTATCGCGGCCCGGACCGTCAACGGCCAGAGCGGCGATCTCAGCATCCAGCCGGGAGGCCGACGCTGCGACGGCCTCGGAATCCGATGCCGCCGACAGATAGGAGCCTATGTTCTCGTTCAGGGACCTGATCCGCTCCTCGTTCCGCATCACGGCGGCCGGAGAGGCGCCTGCCATCTCATCTCTGAGGGATTTCAGTTTTCTATCTGTCTCTTCCATTCTCTCGCGCCGGGACCTTTCTGAATCCTTCAGCTCCCTGTACCTCTCCATGCCCTCCGGCGGGGCCCGGTCAGCATCCGCCATGCCTTCGCGGCCAACCACCAGGTCGCCGTACTCCTTCAGGTTCCTTTCCTGCTTTATGTACGCCTCGGCCCTAGCCCGGACGGCGTCGGCCTCTGCCTTCATTTCCTTGAGCGTTGACAGTTCTGAAAGGATCTCGGCCTCCGCCTTTACCAGCGTTTCATACTCGGGACCCTTGGACCTGGCGTCCCTGATGGCCTCTCCGTTCTGTCTGATCTCGTCTAACAGCTTGCCTATGCCCTTGACGGAGGTCATCTTCTCCGGCCTCAGGAGCTCCTCCATCCCGATGTTTATGGATTCGGAGATCTGTGGCATGTTCTCGCCGCCAGGGACGGTCAGGAACCTCCTTTTTATATCTCCCGACTCGACCGCATCCGTGTCGATGAGGTCTTCCGGGCTCATGGCGTACACGCTGCGGTATATGTTGGGGTCCACGCCGGAGATGTCGGACGGCATAATCCCGATGCTGGAGACGACATTGCTTCCGTTCCTGGTGACAGTGAATCTTTTTCCGGAATCGGTGACGCAGTCTATCTCGCCGGAATCGGAGTTCGAAGTCTGAGGGTAGATGTTCTTGCGCTTTCCGGTCTTGAAGAGCGTGGTCCTCACGAACTCCTTGAGCGTGGTCTTTCCGCTCTCGTTCTCGCCATAGCAGACCGTGAGCCCCGGCGATATCGGGCCGTAATCCTTGTTGACTGCCTTTCCGAACAGACGGATGCGCACCGCTTCGATCATCATTCCGACGCCTCCGAGAAACGTTCCAGCAGTCTGACCTTCGCATCGCCGACCAGGTTCCCCAGATCCTCGTCGCTCATGGATTCGAAGTACTTCCGCAGATGTTTTTTCGAGGTGGCGGTGTCGCATATGATATCGATCAGACGGCCCCTTTCCATCCCCATGACCGAATCTGCCACAGATGCGACCTTCGACACAAGGTCGTTCCCTCCTGCGGACGGCATCCTTTCAGGTTTCGAACAGACCTCCAGGTCTGCGACCGTGCCCGCCGACCTGCTCTGTATAGCCTTCAAAATGTCGTCAGGCTCGGACCTGATCATATTGTCCAGAGCTCCGCGCCCTTTCACGGCGATCCTTACGACTGAATCTTTTTTGATCTTGGACGAAACGCTGTCTATGAAAGAGCCGAGGCTGTGCCCGGTGATATCGGCCTCGATCTTTTCCCAGACGATCTTCTGCGTCGGCACGAAACGAAGCTCCTCGACGGTGTCCGAGGCGACGGTCACGACATACGCCCCTTTCTCTCCGGATTCTTTGATGTTCCTCCCCTGAGTGTTACCGGGATACACCACATACGGCCGTTCGTGGAGCACGGCGCGCCTGTGTATGTGGCCCAGTGCCCAGTAGTCGATGTCCTTGTCTATCATATCGACGAGCCTGGCGGGAGCGTATGCGGAAGCATCGCCGGAATCCACGTCGCAATGGACGCATCCCACGGTGAAAACGTCCTTCCCCCCCTCGAGCTTGGCCGCCAGGTCCTCGCTGGTGTTCTTGGAAGTGAAGCTGATGCCCGATATCTCGACCGCGCCCCCGTTCCTGAGCTCCAGCATGAACCGCTCGGGCTCGCCGCCGAACTCGCGGACGTTGGCGGGAAGGGGGACGCCCTCCTCCCAGCTGGTGGTATGGTCGTGGTTCCCCCATGCGATGAAGCAGGGGATGTCCAGCCTTCCCAGGATCTCGGCGAAGCGGAACCTGGTCCTCGGAGTTATGGTCTCCTTGTCGAATATGTCTCCGGATATAACCATGAAATCGGCATTTTCGGAACGTGCGAGGTCGGTTATTCCGGAGAACGAAGAGAACGTGGATTCGGTCATCCTCTCCGCCAGTTCCCCGTCCCTTGACCTTATGCCTGCGAACCTGCTGCCGAGGTGCAGGTCCGCGCAATGTATGAATCTGAAGTCCGACATGGCCCCGACAATAACCTGGTGGTTTAAGTATGGTGCCTGGGGCCCTCCGAATCGACTGAAAGTGGACCAGGCACCCCCCTACCTCCAAATATTATATTGGTAATACCATCCAACCGGGAGAGCAATGGACTGCATAAGGAAAAAGGTCGAAGAAGAGGTAGAGAGGGGAATCGCAGGTCCGGATCACGGCTGCCCCTATCATCCAAGCCATTTCATCGGCCAGGACTGCACGTTCTGCTTCTGCCCGTTCTACCCCTGCGAGGACACGAAATTCGGCAAGTTCATAGGTTCCAGGCGCGGCAAGCAGGTATGGGACTGCTCCGACTGCCTTTTCATCCACCGGAAGGAGGTCGTCGGTTTCGTCATGGACGAGATCAGGCGCTCCGGGTTCAGGGATTGCGGCGGCGATAGGATGGCGGAGATATTTTCGGACGCGAAGGAGAAGTTCTGGCGCAGAGGCAGGCCCGTCATGGTCCTGGGAGCTACGTCGGACGCCGGCAAGTCCGTGACCGTGGCCGCGCTGTGCAGGATCCTCCACAGGAGGGGGTTCGTAACGGCGCCCTTCAAATCGCAGAACATGAGCCTGAACTCGAAGGTCACAAGGACGGGCTCGGAGATAGCGATGATACAGGTCCTGCAGGCGCAGGCCGCTGGCCTGAAGAACACGGACTACCACATGAACCCGATACTCATGAAGCCCAAGGGCGACATGGTCTCGCAGGTGGTCGTGGAGGGGAAGCCCCTGGGCGATTACGATGTTAGGTCCTATTATTCCGAGTTCGTGCCCGGGCCGGGCAGGGAGGCGGTGAAGAGGAACATAGATTTCCTCCTCGACAGATACGACATAGTCGTAATGGAGGGCGCCGGGTCCCCCGCCGAGATCAACATCTATGATTCCGATATAGCGAACATGCAGGCGGCGGAGATCGCGGACGCGGACTGCGTCCTGGTCGTCAACGCGGAATGGGGAGGGGCCTTCGCATATGCTCTGGGCACCGTCGAGCTCATCCCGGAGAAGGACAGGAAGCGCATCAAGGGCATAATAATCAACAACGTCAGAGGCGACGCCGAGAAGATGAGGCCGGGCGCAGAGGAGCTGGAGAAGATGCTGGGCATACCCGTCCTGGGGATCGTCCCTCATGCGGACGTGAAACTTCCCAGCGAGGACTCCGAGAGCTTCCGCAGCTCGCGGACCGTGGGCACAGGCTCCGTGCGTGTGGCAGTGGTCAAATTCCCGCGCATATCCAACTTCACGGACCTGGACCCGCTGTTCCTCGAGGACACGACCGTCGTCTTCGCAGACAGGCCCGGGGAGCTGGACGGCGCCGACGCGATCGTCCTTCCGGGCACCAAGAACACAATTTCAGACCTGGAATGGATGAGGGAGAACGGCATGGCCGCTAAGATAGTGTCCATGAAGGGCAAGGTCCCCATCATCGGGCTTTGCGGAGGATATCAGATGATGGGGTCCAGGCTGTCCGACCCGAACGGGATAGAAGGCGGGAGGCCGTCGGAGACCGATGGACTGGGGCTTTTCAATAACGCAACCAGGTGGGAAGTTTATGATAAATGCGTGAGGCAGGTCCGTGGCAAGACGATCGCCACCGGCGGCGACGTGACGGGATACGAGATACACATGGGCGAGACGGACGTCAAAGAAAGGCCCCTGTTCTCTCTGGAGCGTTTCCCCGGCAGAGTCGACGAGGGGTCCCTGCGGGAGGACGAGATGCTGTTCGGTACCTACCTTCACGGGGTTTTCGACACCCAGGACTTTAGAAGATATTTCCTCTCGTTCGTCAAAGGCGGCACCCCCGTCGCAGAGAGCGTCGACTACCAGGAATACGTAGACCTCAACCTGGACAAGCTTGCGGACGTGTTCGAGGAGGCGTTGGACATGGAAAAGGTGATGGGGATCATAGGGGCGGTAAGATGAGAGTGCTCTTCCTTGGCACATCCTCGGGGGCGGGAAAGACGACCGTGACGGCGATGTACTGCAGGTACCTGGCCCTCAGAGGGGTCCGCGTCGCGCCGTTCAAGGCTTCGAACCTGTCGTTGAACTCGTACGCGACCTCCGAAGGAGGGGAGATAGGGATCGGCCAGGCCTTCCAGGCGCTGGCCGCCGGGACGGTACCGGTCGCAGACATGAACCCCATACTGCTGAAGCCGGGAGGCGGAGGAAGGATGCAGGTCGTCCTGAACGGGAGGCCCTGTTCCGATGTGACGGAGGGCAGGCCGATGGACATAGGCAAGGCCACATGGGAGGCGTGCAAGGCATACGACAGGCTCAGGGAGAGGTTCGATGCGGTGGTCTGCGAAGGCTCGGGCTCTCCCGCGGAGATAAATCTCAGGGACAGGGACATCGCAAACATCGGGATGATGCGCGAGAGGAGCATCCCGGCGGTGCTGGTGGGAGACATCGAGAGGGGAGGTGTGTTCGCGGCCCTCTACGGAACATGGAAGCTTGTGCCCGAAGGACAGCGCGGACTGCTGAAAGGATTCATGGTCAACCGTTTCCGCGGAGATCCGACGATACTTGGCAGCGGCATCGCCCGCATAGAGGAGATCACGGGCATGAAGTGCCTCGGTGTGCTACCGTATGCGGACCTCAGGTTTCCGGAAGAGGACTCGCTGTCCGACTCCCGTGGAAAGATGTCAGGAAAAGATGCAAACTCTGCATTCCTCGACAATCTGGACTCCCTCATAGGAGAGGCGGAGCGCTCGGGGTTCGATTTCGAGGCGCTGAACGGGATCGCAGAGGAATGATCATCCGCCGGACGCGACCTTGATCGCTCTGACGACCATCCCGTCCTCGAGAGGCGTGTCCGAAGGCACGGGCGTCCCTCCGATCAAGAAAAGGAAGGCGTTCGGAAGCAGGCCCATGGACCCGAGGGCTCCGCCTACGGTCCCCCCTGCGGCCACTTCCGTATCTTTGCCGTACATTGAGATCACTGCGCCCATGGATGTATATCGGGCGGCCCGGTTGATATTTCTTTTGATTGCCGTTTTTATAAAACGAATGCTATGGGGCGATGATGATACAGGCGGTCACTATGATTATCCTCGTTGCCGCCTCCACCGTGTTGATTACGGCCGGAGACCTTTCGGCGGCCGCCTTGGACCTGCCGCCCTCGGGGTTCGCGGCCGCCTTGGACCCTTCTTCCATGACCGTCCCCCAGCTTTTCAGCTATTACGGCCAGGCCCTCGTTCCGGCCGCCGTGCTCTGCGCTTTCCTGTACGCGCTTTATAAATTCATAAGATACGTCCGTTTCAAGGACGGCTTCGAGGAGGAGGCCCGTCGCAAATGACGACCCTGGATAATTTCTTCGCCGGAGAGGTTTATGTGCTTGACACGGAGACCACGGGACTCAAAGGGCATCCTTACGACGTGATAGTGGACATCGCGGTCTGCAGGGTGGACCTTGACGAAGGCAGGGTGGAGCCCGCGTACTCGTCGGTGGTGGGGTACGATACGTCCGAGTGGAACGAATACCGCCGTACGGCATGGATATTCGAGAACACGGACATGACCCTCGACATGGTCGATTCGGCCCCCCCGCTCCGGGAGGTCGTCGCCGACGTCCGCAAACTCCTGAAAGGGAGGAGGGTCACGTCGTACAACACGGAATACGATATGGGCAAGTTCCTCTATCACGAGCCCTGGAGCATGAAAGGGCTCTTCACCGAGTGCACGGACATCATGAAGGCCGCCACGCCGATCTGCAAGGTGCCCAGCCAATACTACGGAAGGCAATATCAGTACCCCAAGCTGGACCTTGCTTACGAGAAGATAGTCGAGGGGGACCCTGCCGGTATAAAGGGCGTACAGGCGCACCGCGCGATGTCCGACGCCATGGTGGCGTCGCACATAATGGTACGCATGTTCCGCGACGGGACTTATTCGCCCTGATACGGGACGTCGTCCTCCTTCATGCTCTTTTCTACTTCTTTCTCCAGCTTATTGTTGAACCATGTCTCGGTGCGCGTCGAAAGGAATGAGAACAGGCCGCTGCGGAGAGCGGCCCTCAGAACGAACAGCCAGACCAGCACCAGGCAGATTATGGGTATGTAGTATTCCGGCGGGAACACGGCGGTGGATATGGTCTTGATCACGAACCAGCGTGTTTCGGGAACGAAGTATACGCATGAGAACAGCAGGAGAAGGAGGCCGACCAGGAGCGTCGGCCTGACGTCCCTAGTTACCCTTCCGTCCACCGACAGGAACCTGTGTATCGGCTGCACGAGCAGAAGCTCGGAGATCCCGGCGAGCATGACGAAGAACAGCATGGCGTTGCGGGCGTTGATCTCCCTGATGTCGTTCTCGAACATCCCGACCGTGGCGTTCTGTCCCGCCAGGTCCAGGGATTTTACCAGGTCGATGTACGGTATCCCTGCCGATTCGGCCATGGCGTGATAGTCGATGTGTATGAACGTCCCGGTCCCGAAGTAGAAGACCAGATAGATGGCGATGCCGAAAATTCCTATGAGGAACGCCGAGGGTATCGCGAAGCGGATGACATCCGGGAGGACCATGTCCCCGTTGTCGTCCGGTTTGGCCCAGAGGGTCATCAGGAATGCGGATATGGACACGGTGAGAAGGGCGTACATCGTGTTCTGAATAGGAAGCAGCGGCGAATTGCCCAGAATTAGGAGCGTGAAAACGATCAGGAAAACAAGGGTGAAATTCCTGGTAAGATAGATCTTGAGGATGTCCCTCATTCCGGTGACCGTCCTCCTGCCCTCCATCAGGGCCTTCGGAAGGGCGGCGAAGTTATCCCTCATCAGGACCATGTCCGCGGCCCCGCGGGCCGCCCCGCTTCCGCTCTCCAAGGCGATGCCGACCTGGGCGGCCTTTATGGCTTTGACGTCGTTGACGCCGTCCCCCACCATGGCCACGTACCTGTTGTTCAGTTTGAGGGTATCGATTATGACCTCCTTGTGGTCCGGCCTCATGCGTCCGAAGATGTTCGCTGAGAGAATGGCGTCCGTCCTCGCCCGGCCTTCCAGCGCGTCCAGTTGGTCCCCGGAGATTATACTTCTCTCTCCCGGTATCTCGGCGATGCTGAAAAGCGCGTCGACGGTCTCCGGGTCGTCCCCGGAAATGACCTTGATGTCTATGCCGTTCTGCATGAATACGTCCATGGTCTCCCTGCAGTCGGCGCGTATCTCGTCCGCTATGGCGGCGACGCCTATCATACTCAGACCTTCCGGGACGACAGGGTCTTCTCCGTCAAAAAGGCTGCCCTTCCCCTCGCACAGCACCACGTTCCTGAGGCCCTGCCTGGAAAGGGCGGTAATGGTATCCTGCACGCCTTCGCCGTCGGTCACTTTGCCCTTGAGCGCGTCCCAGGCCCCCATGACCACCACATACTCCGCCCCGTCCTTCACCGTGCGGACGGCGCTGTACTTCCTTTCCGAGGAGAACTGGACCTCTTCCATCAGATCGCTCTCATCGGATCCGAACTCGCTCGCCAGCACCTCTACGGTGCGGTTGCGGCTTCCGGTACATCCAACGAATATCCGTATCAGCTTTCTGGCTTCGGCCTCGTCCATCGCGAAGTCCATCTTCTTGAATATAAGGCGGTTCGTGGTTATGGTCCCCGTCTTGTCCATACACACCGTGTTCACGTGGCTCATCGACTCGACCGAGTTGGACCTCTGAAGCAGGACGCCGGTATCGGCCATGCGTATCGCCACGATCATGTATGTCAGGGTGATCAGCAGGAAGAGCGCGATCGGGACGACGTCCAGGATTATGGTCGCCGTCTTAAGCAGCTCGTTGAGGGTCGTGCTGGCCCCAGAGACCAGCTTTAGGACGGTGTAAATGGCCAGCATCAGCGCCGCGACCGAGATGAGGAGCTGTGTCACGGCGGTCGTCTCCATCTGCAGCGGCGTCTTCTTCTTCTTGTACCTGCGGGCGCTGACAAGCATCTTCGAGGCGTAAGTGTCGGAGCCGAGCGCGGCGGCCCTGTAGTATGCTTCCCCGGTAACGCAGTAGGAGCCGGAGAATATGGTGTCGCCCACATGTTTCCTCAAGGGGCTGGACTCGCCGCTCAGGGCGGCCTCGTCCATCTCCAGCGAGCGCATCTCAATGAGCTCGCCGTCCACCAGGGCCTGGTCGCCGGAGGTCAGGCGTATCACGTCGTCCATGACTATCTGCGACTGGTCTATCTCGACCTCCCTGCCGTCCCTGACGACCGTCACCTTGGGCCTGAGCAGCAAAGCGATCCTGTCCAGTCTCCGTTTTGCCTTTATCTCCTGCAGGGTGGACACAAGTATGTTGAGCGCGATTATTCCCGTCGCCGATACGGCGCTGGTATACTCCTGCAGAAGGTAAAGCGCCACGCCGAGAAGCATCAGTATGAGGTTGAACCAGTTCAGGAAGTTCTCCACGAATATGTCCCTGTAGCTCCTGCTGACAGATGACTCTACCCTGTTAACCAAGCCAGAGGCCTTTCGCTGATCCACCTCATCGGCGCTAAGGCCGCGGACTGCCATGAAACGTGAACCGAATCCGCTTATAAAATCATCTGTACAGACGATTCAATTTCTTCTCTGGGTATCGGTTCGAATTCCAGCCTTTCGCCGATGGACACGAAGTCGATGACGCACATCGCCGGCCTGTTGTAGTATCCCGATGCGGCATGGGCGTAGATGCTGAGCTGAAGCTTGTAGGCCTCCAGGTTGTTTTTGGACACGTCCGTCTTGTAATCATGGACTTCGACGCGGTCCGGATAAAGTGCCAGAAGGTCTATGTATCCGCTGAGGGAGACGCCGATGCGGTTCAGGGGGAGCATGCAATGGACCTCTGCCAGTATCAGGTCCGCGTCGGCGACCGATGCGAGGACCTCTTTTACGGCCGCGGTCTCCGGACAGCCCTCCCTCGGCTCTATGCCCTTGGCCAGCGCCTCCGCGGTCGAATGGACCTTCTTTCCGTACTCTATGCCCTTTCCCGAAACCTCGTCCGCCCCTTCCTCCGGGGAACCGCCTTCGAAGACCATTACGTCATGTACGCCGATGACCTTGCGACGGGATTCGTAGGGTGCAGGCACAGGCCTCGGGATGCTTTGGTCCCTTTCGGCCGATGCCGGCGCGGACAGGTCGCCTATGGTCCCTAGGTACCTGTCCCCGGACAGCCCTGAGATGAATTTCGAGGGCTTGTCTCCGCATATCATCGTGACGTACTGCTTGGCCCTGGAGATGGCCACGAACAGGGTGCGGCGTTCTTCGCTGTAGTCCCTCTTGACGGCGGACTTCGCGAGCAGCGTCCTCCACGACAGGCCCTTTCTGATGAAATCGCCGTTGGAAACGATCTCCTCGGTGCACCTTATGCCCTCGGTCTCGCTGAAGTAGATCGCGGAAGCATCTCCTCTGGTGTTCGGTACCACTTTTCTGTCCAGCTTCGGGATGATCACAATAGGGTATTCCAGTCCCTTGGATTTGTGCATGGTCTGGATCAGGACCGCGTCGGAGTTCAGGTCCGCATCGATGCCGTAGGTGTTGTGCTCGGCGATGTCCCTCTCGATCATCCTTATCAGGTCGGATATCGTCAGCAGAGAGGAACGGTGGGCGGACGAAAGCGTCGTGATGATGGCCTGCGTCACGTCGTTGTTCAGCCCATAATACGAGAAAACGGAGGAGATGAGGTCCGTGGGCCTGCGTTTTTTCTTCATAAGGTCCCTCCTCAGTTCTGCGACCTCGGCGGGTACGTCTGCAAAGTTTCCGTTACTGTCGGGGCGGACCATCCTTCTGACGTCCTCGAGGCTGTATTCCATGTCGGACAGTATCCCCACCAGCCCCCAGCGGTCCGTCCTGTTGTTTATATATTTCAGCCACGCGAGGAGCAGCTTGCCCTCCCTCGTTGACATTATCTCCACGTCACCCTGGAGGAACGCGTCCACCCCTCTCGCCCGTGCCTCGTCGTACACGGCGCGGCACATGCCGCCGGTCCTGCAGATCACCGCGATGTCCCCGTACCTCGGCCTTCTGGCCTCCGGGCCGTCGTGCACCGTGTAGTCCCCCGTCACATAGTCTATGATCCTGGAGACCGTCTCCTTCGCCTCGTCGGAAGAGGGTACTTTCACGTACCTCACATGGGTGTCGGCCCCGATGGCATCGTTGCCTGACGTGAGTTTCGTCACCGTTCCCGGGTCGAGGGAGACTTTTTCATTATCGGTCCCCGGCAGGCTGAGGACCGCGAACGAAGTGTCGATGATCTCCTGTGAGCTGCGATAGTTCCGGTCCAACGTCAGTCTGGTCACCGCCGGTATCCTGAAAGGTATGCGTTCGATGTCGTCGTTGAGATAGGCGCGCATGGTGACGGCCCGCCTCTCGAAGTCTATTATGTTGTCGATAGAGACGAACCTGAACCCGTAGATGCCCTGCTTCCAGTCTCCTACAACGCAGAGGTTGGGCTCCTTGAGCAGCATAAGGGAGATCATCATCTGATTCTCGTTGGTGTCCTGGAATTCGTCGATCATGACGTACCTGCTGGACATGCGCCCTCTGACCCCTGCGTTGCTGTATAGTATTATGAATGCGAACATGGAGGTCAGGCCGTAGGTGAGCCGGTCGTCTGCCACCGAACGGCGTATGTATTCGTAGTAGACGTCGTGAACGAACCTCAGTAGCTCGGACCTGTCGTCGCAGGCCGCAGATCTGAGGACCGCGGCGGGCATCTCCTCTTCCGGAGGGAACGGAGGCAGGTCGGGAGAGAAGTTTTTCCCCTTCTTCAACTTGTCCGATATGTTATCCAACAATTTTTTCCTCTTCTTATCGTCGCTGTTCAGTTCCTCAAGCGAAGAGAGGATTTTGGAGGTATCTCCTTCCAGATCTTTCCCGTCCCTGCCTCCGAACCATCCCTTGCCGAGAGGGACGATGCCTTTGGCCATCAGCTTGTTGATCAAAGCGTACATCTGGGAAGGCAGTGTGCTGGAGATGACGGCGACATCGCCGTAATCGTTCCCGCGGTCTGCATTGAAGCGGTCGAAGAAGCTGCTGAAGTACTCTTTGTTGAGGGTCTCGTTCTCGATGAGGGAAGCGCTCCGGGTGAGGTTCTCGCCGAGACCCAGGAAGTCGCTCACGGATTCCGGGGATTCCTTGACCACGGAGTAGCAGAACGAGTCGAACGTTCCGGCCTGGATGAGCCTGGTGTCCTTTCCCGTCTCTGTCTCCGCAAGCCTGTCCCTGATGCGTTCCTCCATCTCGGCGGCGGCGTTTCTGGTGAACGTCAGAAGGAGGACGTCCTTCGTCTGCACGTCCGGCTTTTTCAGGATGTTGACGTACCTGCTCACAATGGTGAAGGTCTTGCCCGTGCCCGGTCCGGCGTCCACGACATAGAAGCCGTCCAGCCCCTCTGCGATGGTCTTCTGCGACATGTTGGGCTCTTTAGTCATCGTATCCCTCCTCATCCGTCATGTCGGCAGGTTCGCGGGTGCAGACCGAGAAGAAACCGCATCTGGTGCAGCCATTACGCGGTTCCGGTTCGAATCTGGACCCGATCTTTCTTGAGGCTGATGCATGGTCTTCGGTCAGTTTCTCAAGGAAACGGTCCATGGTGTCCGAAGGTACGAGGAGGTCCCCCCCCATAGTCCAGTATTCCTCGTTCATTTGTTTGCAAAGTTTCTTCAAGGCTCCGGTCACATCTTTCGTTCTCGTTTTATCGTTCTTCAATCCGAGGGAAGACAGCACGGACCCGATGAGCCCGGCGTTATTCTCCCATTCCTCGGGCGGCAGTCCAGAGGACAATATCGGAGACACGAAAGAGCTCCAGTCATCATACATGGCCGTATACGATTTCATACCCCGAAAGATCTCCCTCAGCGGCGAGGACGGATCGGCCAGGGCTTCCCATCTGGTCTCTTTCAGGAGACGCACGTCGACCGAATTGGAGAGCACGGACGGACCTTTTTTCAGGGACCCGTCCGTTCCGAAAATGTAGAAAAGGCGGAAAATCGGCGTCACGCCGCCCAACGCCTCTCTGGCCAGAGCAAGGTAGATCATTGGCTGGGTCTCTACATATTTCGTTTTCTTCATGTCGAGATTACTTGCTATGTCCGATCCCCTATGAAAACCGCCGGTCTTGTAGTCGACCGAATAATTTCTTATCATGAGGTCGAACATGCCGTAAATCGGATATTCGGAGGAATTCATATCTCTCTCGGCATAGCTGCTGCACATGGCGAGCCCCTCGGACTCCATCAGCCGGTTCGGGTGCTTGCGCGAGGCGTTCTCGATGTCTAGGGGCACGGGCTCTTCCCGGATGATGTCGATGAAGCTCATCAGATTCATCAGGGCTATGCGGACGCGGTCCATATCCAGCCCCTCCATGAGCGGACAGGAGATCCCGGCATACATCCTTCCGATGCGCTCGGCGTAATGCTCCACGCCTTTTTTCCTTACGTGTTCGGGATGGCAGACATACAATTCGGCAAAACTGTGGACCAGGCTACCGAACTCCGTGCTCTCGTTGTCGGGCGTGCTCAGCAGGTCCCCATAGTAGAACGCACGTGGGCAGTCGCAGTAGTTGTTGTATGTGGATTTGGTGAACCTCCATTCGAGCTCGGTATCCTTTCCGATGGTCTCGGTCCCTCTCTCGGGAAAAACCTCGGGCTCATCTTTGTACCACGATCCCTTCCTGACGGGCGCGATGTCCTCGAATGAAGCTATATGCCGCCCTACGCCTTCGAGTTTGCAGATCCCCTCGAACATCGAGGTCGGACGTGCCTCCTTGCCGTTCTTGGTGGCGTTCACGGCGTAGATACGGGAGGTCCCCTGCTGCAGGAGGACCCTGAATTTCATTGCGTCCTTCTCGGCCTCCGCCTCCTTGTCGATATACTGCCTTCCGACGATCCTGTTGCCCCACTCCTCGCCCATCCCCAGGAACGCGACGAAAGGACGGTCGACGAACACGGACCTGTGGCAGTCTGCCAGAAGCACGCCTCTTTTCTCGCTGTCCGGTATCTGCTCGTTGTGATGCAGGTCGGACACGTTGTTCACCGCGTAGTTCATCTCACCCACCAGCTGGGAGGTTACCTTCTTCTCGGTGAAGCCAAGCTCGTCCAGCAGCAGGCGGACCTGCGGCCTGCCCCTCTCGTTCACCACGAGGTCGCAGACCTCCAGAAAGGTCAACTCCTTCAGGTTCCTCATGCACTCTGCCAGTTCCAAGGCCCTCCCTCCGATGTCCGGGGCCCTGGACAGAAGGAAGTTATCGCTCTTCGCCTTCAACGTGCCGCCGTAAGCGGAGAACATCTCCCTTACATGCCCGACCCTGACCGTGTCGTACGACATGCCGAGTGCGAGGAACCTGAGATAATCCCTGACCTGGGAGAGGTCGCGGACGGTCATAGTGTTCTTGAATGGTATACCGCGTCTGTACAGCGCCGTTCGGACGGCGTCGGCGATCCCGCTCTCCGTATCCATTACTATCGCCGCGTCTGTGGCGCGCTCCGTGTCAATGAGGTCTACGATGTTCTCGGCGATCTGCCGGTCGTTGCCTATCACACGGACCTCGTCGATTTCAAAACGCTCGTCTTCCGCGACGACCTCTATCTCCTCGTGCCCGATCGGTATGAAATGCTTGTCCAGGTCGTCGAAGAGCTCTATCCCTATCACAGCGGTCCTTCTTCCGGCGAACATGTTGTCGGAAATGACGTAACCGGACCCTGTGCTTTCATGATACGTCTCCGGGACGAATGCGTCCATGGCCTTTTCCACTGTCGGAAGGGCCCTGTACGAATCGTAGATCTTCCGGGAACGGCGTGAGTACAGATGCTTTTCAACTTCCGACGTGTACCTCCTGATGTTCCTGATGTTCTCGATCTCGCCGTGGACGTATTTGAACCCGTATCCGGTCTCGTCGGATACGGCGGCGACGGCCTCCAGGTCGCTCATCGACGGCACCCCCAATATCTGCACCGAAAGTTCTGCCGCCAACTGTCTAGGGGTGTATGCGAAGCCTCCGATCATCGGACGGTCTATCCTCCCGTTCAGGGCGGTGGCGAGGGGGGCGTCGTTCGTTATGACGACATCGAAGTCCCTCACTTCCGCATAGATCTCGTCGATGCTCTTGGTCCTGTACATCTGACGCCCTATCGTCCGGAGGATAGTAATCCTTTCCATATTATCCAGCGAAAGGCGGCCCAGGCCCTTCGGCGGGATTAATAACTGTCACCGCCCTTCAGGTGGCGTGTCCGAACTGTATGCCGTGGAGATAAACGGAGACGGAGACGCAGGATATCCGCATAACGTCGTGGCGGAGATCGGTATATGCAGGGTGGACCTCGGCTCCGAGGATTTCGACACAGTCTACCACGACGTGGTTCGGCTGGACCCACTGGACATCGGGAAGGCCTCGCTGGACTGGATATCTGCCGCTTCCGGAATGGATGCGAGGGAGCTGTATTTCGGCTCCCCGGCCGTAGAGATAGCCGCGCATGTGAGGGATGTGCTCGCAGGCGGGGACGTGGCGTGTTTCGATATCGGAGAGGTCTTCGGAAAATATCTCCTATACGAGCCCTGGGACCTCACCCACGAAGTATCGGTCATGCCATCGGTCTCCCTCAGGATACCCAGGAACGCCATCCCGGTCCAGGGGACCATGCTCAACGACAGGATCGGGTACGCTTACTCGGTACTGTGCCCCGGCGACCCCGCCGGCGTCGGCAAGGGGAGAAGAGCGCTCCATCTGGCACAGATGACATCCGAGATCATCATCATGCTGCGCTCTCACGGGCTTTATTAAAAGCGGAACATCTTCAGGACCGAGCCGAAATGGGCATCCGCCAACTGTGCCAGATATGAAGAGATATAGAGCACCGCCAGGATCACCAATAGCAGGAGAAGAAGCACTTTGGTGAAAGAGCCCGCGTCCGACCACCAGCCGATGCACAGATAGATCAGAGCGAATAGCACGCCTCCGAACACCAGGAAGAACCATCCCTTCTCGCTGCGGTAGTCCAGATATATCCTTCCAAGGCCCTGGAGGCCGAATATGCCGGGTATGGCGGCCAGCAACGTTGCGACCAGCACGCTCTTCCCGCCCGGAGCCACTTCCTTTCTTTCGCGGGATTTCGAACTTTTCATATCTGGCACATCATCGGTCCTCGGTACGGAACTGTAGCATTTGGGGCACGTGACGCTCAGCGAAGGAACGATCTCCCCGCAGTTTGGACATCTTCTTTCGGTCATCTTTTTTCTCCCAGTTTGAAACCGGTGCACACGGCGGACGCAATCAGCTTACCGCCTCCGAACACCTTCACGTCGTAATCCACTATCGAACGGGATTCGTTCATAAGTACGGCTTCGGCAGTGAGCGGCCCCTCCGTGGCGGGCCTGTAGTAGTGCACGCTGCAACATTGGCCCACGGCATCGCATCCGATGTTGCAGGCTACGCCGAAGGCATGGTCTATAAGACCGAAGGTCGCCGCCCCGTGAACAATGCCAAGGCTGTTCAGCAACCTTCCGCATACGGGCATCCGAGCCACGGTCCTCTCCTTCGACACATATACCAGAGTTATCCCCAGTTCTGCGGCGAAAGGCGCCTTCGACATGGATTCTATGCGGTCGATGTCATATCTGCAGCTCTCTTCCGTTATCGAAAGCAGCTCTGATCGGTCCATGCCGAAACATGTACAGTTCCGTATTTAACCGGAACGCAAAAAATCCGCGTTACGGTACAACAGATTAAATCGGTCCGAGCCATGGAGGTAGCATGGCGGACAGACTGACGGTCACACAGCTCAACACCAGGGTGCGCTCCATACTGTCGGAGTCCTCCGCCGTCAAGGACGTTTGGGTGATAGGCGAGATATCCAACCTTAAACTGTACTCCAGCGGCCATTATTATTTCACGCTGAAGGATGAAGGCAGCGAGATCCGCTCGGTCATGTTCAGAGGCTCTAGGGGAAGGATCGATTTCGAGCCTGCGGACAACATGAAGGTAACGGCCTTCGGACACGTCGACCTGTACGTCGCCAAAGGCAGCTACCAGTTTATCGCCGAGACCATGACCCGGTCGGGGATAGGCGACCTTTTCCTTGAATACGAGAAGCTCAGGAAGAGGCTCGAAGGAGAGGGGATGTTCGACGCCTCTAGGAAGAGGAAGCTTCCCGTGTATCCTAAAGTCATCGGCGTCGTGACGTCGGAGAGCGGGGCCGTGATCCATGATATAGTGACCACGTCCGGGAGGCTCTTCCCTGCAGACATACTGCTTGCGCCGGCCCAGGTACAGGGAGAGGGCGCCGCCAAGTCCATCGTCAGGGGGATAGAGGCTCTGAACAGGGAGAAAGTGGACGTCATAATAGTCGGCCGCGGCGGCGGGTCCATAGAGGACCTCTGGGCCTTCAACGAGGAGATTGTCGCCAGGGCTATTGCCACCTCGGAAGCCCCCGTCATATCTGCGGTCGGGCACGAATCCGATTTCACGATAGCCGATTTCGTCGCCGACGTGAGGGCCCCCACTCCCACAGGGGCCGCAGAGCTGGCACTTCGCGATAAACGGGAGGTCGTCAAACAGGTGGACGGCCTAGGGATACGTATGGGAAGGGCGCTTGACCACATATCGGTGAAAATGCGCTCACGTCTGGAACTGGCAGCTTCCAAATTGGAGGCGGGACGCCAGCACGAGAAGCTCTCCATGCTCGAGATACGCGTGGGGCAGCTTTCGGAAAAGGCCGATGCGGCGCTCAGGTCCTCCGTACAGGGGATGAGGTCACGTTTCAACGCGGCCGAATCCAAGATATCTCCTTCGGCGGCGCAACGAAAGGTAGCGTCGCTGAAAGACCGCCTTTCTTTTCTGTCGGAAAGGATGGTGCTGGCCATCGGACGGTGCCTGAAGGATGCCGGATCGAAGCTCGATGCGATAGGCCAGCGGTCCTCGGACCTCGACCCGCGCAGCGTGCTGGACAGGGGATACAGCTATGTAGCGGACTCCGAGGGCCGCGCCCTTACGTCGGCCAGGTCGCTCTCCCCGGGGTCCATCGTGTCCATTTCGTTCCGCGACGGCGGTGCCGAAGCGGAGATAAGAAAGGTGAAGTACTATGAACGAAGACATTGAGAAGATGAGCTTCGAGGAATGCATCACGGCACTCGAAGCGCTGGTGAAAGAGCTTGAAAGCGGGACCCTCGACCTGGACAAGAGCCTTGAGGTCTACGAGCGTGCCACAGTCCTGAGGGACCGTTGCAAGAAGATACTCGAAGAGAGCGAGCGCAGGGTCCAGAAGATAACCGAGAACTCGGAAGGGATCAGAAGGTCAGACCTTAAGATCGAGTGACCAAAGTCTGAAGCACTGCTTCCTGGCCCAGCCCTCCGTTTCGGCATGAAGGTCCGTACCATGGAAGTACACGTCGCTGAAGGCCAGCCTCAGGGCGCCGGAGAGCTCGCCCTCGCGCAGGTTCTTGCTGTTGAAGGAGCCGAATATGCACTTCAGCCCCATCAGGAGCACCTCCACCGCATCATGGCCCCTGGCGAAGTCTATGGGGTCGTAACCTTCCGACATCTCCTCGTTCAAACGGCGGAGAAGTTCGTTCCTGCTTACGCACACGTTCATCGACGAGCTGATGACCTCGTTAACAAGCTGTTTGACATCTGTCTGAAGCGTCCTGCGGTCGATGAACCTGTCGAAATCGAGGTTTCTGAAGGAAAGGCTCAGTTTGAGCCTGTCCGAAATGTACATGAGAAGACCGACAGGATAACAAGCCGACACTATGGCATCGAATACGGGGCCGTATCTGCTTTCGAACTCCTCAAGTGCGCCGGCATCGGCGTATTCGCACAGGATATCGTCCAGGGCCGGGCTTCCGATCATCATCATCTCCAGGTCCCTGCGGTCGGTCTGGAATATGGGAGGGGCGCGTTTCTTGCCCGTTATCCTGTCCAGGTCGGAATCCACGATGCCGATGACCGGCACGAGGCCTCGTCTGCTCCAGCACTCGTCCACGGACTTGCGGACGTTGTCCTTGGAATGGCCTATGACGATCTTCACATGCTCTTTGTCTCTGAACTTGCCGTAAAGCCTGCCGTCGGTGATCCCCTCGACCACGAGGACGGTGTCCTCGACGGAAGACATAAGCATCGTTATCTCATTCGCAATGTCTGCCGGTGTCAATGATTCCCGCATTGTTAGCTTTCAGCTCCCTTGCCATGTCCCATTTGTCATGGATGATCTGAGGCGAATGGGTCGCTATGACGAACTGAAGGTCCCTGAGCCGCGCCAGATCGACGAGTATCCCGCCAAGCTTCTGCTGCCATTCCACGTGCAGGGAGTTCTCGGGCTCGTCCAGCACCACCAGCGAACCGGGCTCCGTCTGGAAAAGCAGACGGTACATGATCACCATGATCTGTTTCTCTCCCGAGGAAAGCGATACCAGCGGCAGCTCCTTGCCGCTGTTGAGCCTGACCGTCAGGTTGTCCTTTTCGTTTATCTCTATGGTCTTCTTCATCAGAAGTTCGTTGACGATGTCCTTGAAGACGACCACGGACTCCGCCAGCTGGTAGAATTTCCTGATATAGTCGTTCAGACCGTACGCCAGGTCCTGATAGTCCTTCCTCCTCTTGGCGGCCAGGTCGTGGCGTTCCGGAGGGAAGCGGAGGCCGGAGGGCATCTCGGGCTCGAGACCGGCGCCTTTCATAAAATCCAATTTGGCCTTTAGGTCCTTGAACAGGAAAACGAACTCCCCGTCCGACAGGTCCGGGCGCTGGGACTCACCGGGCTGCAAGAGCGAGCTGTTGTCCTTTGCGTACCTGATGCGGTCCCTCAGCTCGGCCGCGTATACCGAAATGGCCTGGACGAAATGTCCGTCCTTCTTCCTAACGACCTGCCTCTCGGGAGGTATGTACGTCACCTGGAACATCCTGTGGAGCTCGGCCTCGTCGACCGGTTGCTCGAGCTCGTTCTTCTGAACCAGCACATTTGTGCCGTTGCGGTTCTCGACGATAAGCGTCATGTCGCCGGAGAAGTTGACGTCCATCCTCTCGAAAGGCATGGGAGATAGCACCTCGAACTCCCCCTTCAGAAGGGCTACGACCGCCCGCATGATCGTGGATTTGCCGAATCCGTTGCTGGAATAGATGAAGGTCACAGGTCCCTGGTTCAGACTGACGCTGCAGTCGCATTCGTCGAAGAGCCCGTAAACCGTAATCGTCCTGATCTTCATCATGTCCGCATGTCTCTAAGCATATTTTAAGTACCCGTTACCCCGACCGGGAGCTATCTTTATTTCCGTTGAACAACTCTTCGTCGCGATGGAAGCCGAAAAAACATTCTTTGAAGTCAAAAAACTCGTCTCTTCCGGCAGCATCGATGCGGCGGAAGCGATGCTCTCCGACCTGGCGTCCTCTTCCGGCGACCCATTCGTCCGCATCCAGTGCGCGTCGGTGCTGATGATCGTGGGAAGGAACGTCTCTTCCGAAAGGGTCCTCGAAGAACTGTACTTAGACCTCCCCGATGACCACGGTACGCTGTTCCAGATAGCTCGGGCCATGAGGGGCCTGGGCAGGGCCGACCTTGCGGCGGAGATACTTTCAGGTCTGAGGCAGGATGATATGGTATTGAGAGAGTATGCCCTCGTCCTTAATCTGTTGGGACGTTACGGCGACTCGGTCTCGGCCGTGGCAAGTATATCCGTCCCATCGGTCCCGGACAAGGTCCTGACCGCCGACGGGTTTTCCGCCTCCGGACGGTCTCATGAGGCCCTGGAGATCACCGGGTCCCTTTTGAAAGAAGATCCGGACAGCTACGAGGTACAGCGTTCCCGCTGCACCGCCCTGATATCTGCGGGCATGGACAAGGAGGCCTTGAAATTTGCCAGAGGCCTTCTCAAAAAGGACAGGAACTCGCCGGATGCCAATGCCGTCGCCGCATACGTAATGCATGTGGAGGGAAAGAGCCAGTCCGCCGGAGCATTCGCTTCGGCCGCGTTACGTTCCGACCCCTCTCATATGGGGGCGATGGAAGTTCTCGCGCTCAGCATGATGGATAAAGGGAAGTTCAGGGAGGCCAGCATCGTGGCAGGCGCCATGAACGAGAAGGAGCCGGGAAACCCTGCCGCCGTCAGGATACTGAAAGAATGCGGCGGAAAGAGCTGATCAGTGCTTGTATATGCGGTCCCGGATGCTGAAATCGCTCACTCTGCGGGCCCTCTTCCCTCTGTTCCTCGCGACCTCCTTCCAGAACCCGGGCATGAAGAAAAGCAGCGCCGTGGCGATCTCCAGACGCCCCAGGAACATGATCAATATCATCACAGCTTTCACTATCGGGTCCAGCGTGTACAGTGTGTCATATGGCCCGTACTCGCCTATCGAAGCGCCCGTGTTGCACACGGAAGTTACGGCCAGACCTATCGAATCAATGGGGAGGATCCCCATGACCATGAATATCACAGACGAGATGACTATAGTCAAGGCGAAAAGTGCCAGTGTTATGAAGGAATTGATGACCGCGGGCTCCTCTACGCTGTCTCCGTCCATTTTCACATCATAGACGGCCATCGGGTGCAGCGTCTTGTAGATGCTGTTCTTGATGTACTTGCCTATTATGACGAAGCGATACATCTTCACTCCCCCGGCCGTGGACCCGCTCATTCCTCCGACAAAAGCCACGATCAGAAGGAGTATCGAGCACAGCGGCACAGGCCAGATGGCCGGGTCCGTGAAATTCACAACCGCAAATCCTGTGGAAGTGCCCATCGAGACGACCGTGAAAAGAGAATCGGCGACCGTTTCTGCCAGATAATCCAGTTCCAGGTTCCTGCTGGCATTGATCAGGAGGGCGGATATCAGCATACTGACCCCGACATACCAGTAGATCGTCCATCTGAACTCGGTGTTTTTTGCATAAGGTTTCAGATGTCCTTTGTAAATGCCCTTGAAGTGGATGTAGAAGTTTGTGCCTCCCAGAAGCATGAAAGCAATGACGATGACCTTGATGATTTGGTCATAGTCGCTCATGCTGTTGGCGTTGTTGAGGAATCCTCCCGTGGAAACGGTAGAAAGCGTCATACATGCGGAGTCGATGGTTCCGAGCCCGAAGACGACAAGAAGGATGGCCTGTACTATCGTGAGGAGAACATAGATCAGCAAAAAGCTCTTTGCGGAATCCTTGAGCCTTACAGAAAAGTTTTTGGCTCCCGAGCCCGACATCTCGTTGATCGAGAACCCCTTCCCACCTATGCCCATGATCGGCAGCATATAAAGAAATATCAGGATTACCGACACCCCCCCGATCCACTGGGTCATGGACCTCCAGAGGAACAGGCTCTGCGGGAAGGAATCGAAGTCCCTGACCATCGTGTACCCCGTTGTCGTCACGCCGCTGACAGATTCGAACAGGGAGTCGATCAGCGGCATCCCGTAAAGGAAATAGGGGGTGGCGCCCACCAGTATCATTATCAGAAAAGCACCGCCGATCATCAGGATTCCGGAGGTGGCCTGGAGGCCCTCCTCGCCCTCTCTGAACGTTATGAGGACGACGAGGCCGGCCAGCACCAGCAGGAAAAGCGGCGTCAGGAATATTTCGTAATCCTCTCCGTAATATGCGGCGGCGGCGAAGGGTGCGGCCAGGGAGACGCCCATCATGAGCATGATCATGCCCAGCGAATGGAGCACAGTGTTCCTCCAGCGGGCCCCCTTGCTTATTTTCATCTCGTCTTCGAACAGCGACAAAGATCACAACCCCGGCATATTCTTTCCAAGCAACTTTTTTACGGCCGACATCTTGGACATGTATGCGTATATCAGCACCCTGTCGCCGTCCCTGAAGTTGGTGTCGTATTTGGGGTAGATCACCCTGCCGTTCCGGACCACGGCGGCAAAACGCGACCCGTCCGGAATATCCAGATCGCCGAAGAAACGATTGAAGAGAGGCGACCTCTCGTCCACCCTGATACTGAAGAAGAACTCGCTGTCATGCTTCATCTTCAATATCGAGTCCTCGTCGGATATCAGTCCCTTCGTGATCTCGTTGGCTATTATCAGGTGGTATCCGATTATCGTCTCTATACCGGTGAAGCGGAATATGTCTTTGTACTCCCTCGTCAGGTATCTCGAGATGACCTTCCTGGTACCGAACTTCAGCGATGCCATGCAGGCGAGGAGGTTCTTCTCGTCCGCTTCGGTGACGCTTATCAGGACATCGGCCCTTCCCACGTTCTCGGTTTTGAGTATGTGGGGGTCCAGGGAGTCCGAGTTCACCACGATGGCGTCCGTGAGGGTGCGGGCGGCCTCCCTGCAGAGGTCCTTGTCCTCTTCGATTATCTTGACATAGACCTTCTTCTCCATTTTGCTCAGGGCCTTGGCAACGTTCATCCCCACGACGCCCGCCCCCAGGATCACGAACTCGAGGGCCTCTTCCTCGATACCTATCATTTTGTTGAAAGCCTCGATGCCCTTCTCGCTGCCGATGACCGTTATCCTGTCCTCCGGGCGTACCTCCGCGGTCTCGACGTCGATTATGACCCCGTCCCCGCGATATATGCAGACGATGTTGCACTCTTCCGGTATGTCGAGGTTCAGTATCACGTTGCCAACTATACTTTGGTCGCCGCCGACCCTGAATGTCGCAATAGCCAGGCCCAGAGATTTTATCGTTTCGTAATCGACCACGTTCTCGAGCGTGGCAAGCTTGAATATCTTGTTGGAGCTGATTATCTCGGGGGATATGATCATGTCTATTCCCGGGTCCCCCTCTGCCGTGGTCTTTATCATGTAGTCAGGGTTCTTGATGGTGGCCACCGTGCGCAGCGAAGGCTTGTATTTTTTGCAGATCATGCATATGAACAGGTTCAGCCCGTCCGATGGAAGGGTGGACACGATGATATCGGCGTCGTGCTTCTCTATTGCGAGTTCCAGGATCTTAGGGTTCGTGCCGTCCTCGTGGAGCACCGATACGTTGAGCAGGTTCTTGACGGTGTCAGCCTTGAGGGCATCCTTTTCGATCATCATCACGTTGTGGACGGTAGATAGGGTCTCTGCGGAAGTATATCCGACGTTTCCCGCGCCTATAATGATGATGTTCATCTAAGTTCCCGTCCTGAGATGTTAGGCTCCGTTATATCGGTTGTGCTTGGAAGTTTCATCTGGAACTTAAGCCCTACGCCTCTTCAATCCTGATGGGGATGTAAATGCTTTTCGCAACGTCCCGGCTTCCGGGGGCATCGAACCGTCGATATGCGGGCATGTCGATATGCGGAGCGTATCGCTCAATATAAATCACTGGACTTCGATTCGGGCGCCATGTGGAAGCAAGTTAGCGAGGATTTCTGGAAAGAGAACCGCGCATCTAAGGTCGGGGACGTATCGGATGCCGTGAGCGGCATCATCGGCGAGGTCCGTGCCGGCGGGGACAAGGCGCTGTTCGAGCTCACCAAGAAGTTCGACAGACAAGAAATCGGACGCCTCGAGGTAACACGCGAGGAGATCGAAGATGCATACGATTCCGTCGACCAGGAGATAGTCGACGAGCTGGAGAACGCGGCATTCAACATCGAGCGCTTCCACGAGATGCAGGTGCCTCCCGACATGTGGCTCAGGGAAGTCGAGCCCGGCATCACGCTGGGCGTCAAGAGCACGCCGCTCGAAAGGGTAGGATGCTACGTCCCCGGGGGACGAGCCTCATACCCCAGCACCGCGCTGATGTGCATAATCCCTGCCAGGGTAGCGGGAGTGGGCGAGATAATCTGCTGCACCCCCGCCCCGGTGAACCCGGCGACGCTGGTCGCAATGGACATCGCGGGAGCGGACAAGATATTCAAGATAGGGGGCGCGCAGGCGGTGGCGGCGATGGCGCTGGGCACCGTCAACGTGCCCAAGGTCCAGAAGATCGTCGGTCCCGGAAACGTGTACGTCACGGCCGCAAAGATGATACTCCGCAACGAGGTTGAGATAGACTTCCCGGCAGGGCCCAGCGAGATAGGGGTCCTTGCCGATTCGGGTGCGGCATGCGAATACCTGGCGGCAGACCTAATAGCGCAAGCGGAGCACGACCCCTCGTCGGCCAGCATTCTCATAACGGACGACCCGGAGCTTCCCGGCCTCGTTTGGGAGGCCATGGAGCACATGATCGACGACCAGCCCAGGAAAAGCATCATACTGAAGGCCCTTGAGAACTCCGGATACATATTGGCTGAAGACATGGACGAGGCGGTGGAGATGATGAACCGCATCGCTCCGGAGCACCTGTCGATACAGACCTCCGACCCCATGGCCACCCTTTCGAAGGTCAGGAACGCAGGTTCGATATTCGTGGGCCCCTACACCCCGGTGGCCGCCGGCGACTATGCGTCGGGCACCAACCACGTGCTTCCCACGGCCGGGAACTCCTCCACCGCTTCCGGCCTCAACGTGTCCCATTTCCGCAAGACGTCCACCGTGCAGATGCTGACCCGCGAGGGCCTGGAGGCGCTCGCACCGACCATCGAGGTGCTGTCCACATCGGAGGGCCTTCACGCCCACTGCGATTCGGTCAGGGTCCGCTTCGACGATGCGGAGTGAGATGATGGACCATATTGACCTCTACGATCCCAATCTATACATCAACAGAGAGCTCTCCTGGCTCGAGTTCAACAGGAGATGCCTCGACGAGGCAGGCGACAAGGGCGTTCCGCTTCTCGAACGCCTGAAGTTCCTGGCCATATGCTACGGGAACCTGGACGAGTTCTTCATGATCCGCGTCCCCGGTATCGTCAACGGCATAGTGGCAGGCGCGCCGATACTCGACGCCCCCGACATCGAGCATGACACATCCCGCCTTCTTTCGAATATCAACTCCAAGGTGGAAGGCCTCCTCGAGGGATACAACGCATGCTGGCTGGAGCTCAGGTCCGCTCTCTCCGAGAAAGGGATCAGGATCCTTTCCATCGACGACCTGTCCGACGAGCAGACCGAAGCCGTCGATTCGTTCTACAACGACCGCATCCATCCCCTTCTGACGCCTCTCGCGCTGGACGTATCGCATCCGTTCCCTTTCATTTCAAGCAACACGCTCAGCCTCGCGGTCAAGATGGAGGGCATCAAAGGGCAGGTGATGTATGCGAGGATCAAGATGCCTCTCGGTCCCTTCAACCGCTTCGTCCGTATACCGTCCGAATCCTCGGGCTTCGACTACGTCCTTCTTGAGGACATAGTGCGCCACAACGTGCAGAAGCTCTTCCCCGGTTTCAAGATCAACGGAGTCTACGCGTTCAGGGTGACCAGGAATGCGGACACCAAGGTGACGATCGACGAGGCCTGCGACCTCATGTCGGCCGTAGAGGAGTCCATCGAAGGCAGGGGCACCGGTTTTCCGGTCAGGATGGTCACCGAGTCCTCGATGCCCCAGGACATGGTGGAGCTTTTCGGCAAGAACCTGGACCTCGGGCTGGAGCAGATACACAGGTCCGGTTCGCCGCTGATGCTTAACAGCCTCTGGGAGCTCTATGACCTCAACATGCCGGGCCTCAAAGAGAAGGACTTCAGGCCCTATTGCCCGCCGGAGCTGGCGGAGGGCTCGTCGATATTCGAGGCCATAGCCAAGAGGGACTGGGTGCTGTACCATCCTTACGAATCGTTCGGCATAATCGTCAGGTTCCTCCAGGAAGCGGCCCACGACCCGGCGGTCCAGAGCATCAAGATATGCCTGTACAGGATCGGAAAGGACCCTTCTATAATCCAGGCCCTGAGAGACGCCAGAGAGAGGGGGAAGACCGTATCCGTTCTGATGGAGATAAGGGCGAAATTCGATGAGACCAACAACATCCAGCTTGCGAAAAGCATGGAACAGCTGGGCATACATGTGGTCTTCGGGCCCCTGGAGCTCAAGGTCCATTCAAAGCTCCTGCAGGCGGTGCGCCTGGAAGGCGGCCATCTCGTCAGATACACCCACATGAGCTCCGGCAACTACAACGTGAGCACAGCCAAGCAGTACGCTGACATATCGTTCCTAACGGTGGACGAGGAGATCGGGGAGGACGTGGGCGAGCTGTTCAATTCCCTCACCGGCTATTTCGGGCCCAGAGACTACAAGCAGCTGCTGGTGTCGCCTCTGAACCTGAAGGATTCGCTCATCGAGAAGATAGAGAGGGAGATCCGGCGCAAAGAGGAGACCGGCAGCGGATATATCGCACTGAAGGCCAACGGACTCATAGACGCCGACATAATCGCCAGCCTTTACAGCGCTTCCATCGCCGGCGTGAAGATAGAGCTGAACATACGGGGGCTGTGCTGCCTCCGTCCCGGGATTCCCGGAGTATCTGAGAACATACGCGTCGTAAGGGTCGTCGACAGGTTCCTGGAGCATGCGCGCATCTACTACTTCGAGAACGGTGGCGACCCGGAGATGTATATGGGGTCCTCGGACATAATGCCGAGGAACCTCCTTGCGAGGGTCGAGACGCTGTTCCCGGTCCTCGACAAGGAGATGCTGGTCTCCATCAGGGACAACATCCTGCGCGTGCACCTCGACGACAACGTCAAGGCCAGCGAGCTGACCGCCGACGGAACCTATGTTCCGGTGGCGAGGAAGAAGAAGGAGCCCTTGGTCAGGTCGCAGAAATGGTTCATAGACCACAGAGGGTGCTGGCATGGTTGACGGCAGGACCGTCGGTTTCATAGATGTGGGCACGAACTCGATACATGTGCTGGTGACCCAGTTCTTCCCTGATTCCGTGGGCGCCCCGATATTCGACGACAAGGAGTCCGTGAGGCTGGGACAGAACCTCTTCGCCGAGGGATTCATAGACCAGGAGACGATAGAGAGGACGAAGCTGGTCATCGGACGTTTCGTAAAGATCGCCAAGGACATGGGCGCAGAGGAGATCTTCGCATTCGCGACATGCGCCGCACGCGAGGCCTACAACAGGAACGAGCTTCTGGATGCGGCCTCCGAAGCGGGGATCGATCTGAGGATAATATCCGGTACCGAGGAGGCCAGGCTCGTGGGGCTCGGCGTGTTCGGACCGTACGGGCCTCCGGACAGGTGCGTGGACATCGACCTCGGAGGAGGAAGCACCGAGATCAACCTCTGCAAAGGCAGCGAGACGATATTCCTCGACAGCCTGATGGCGGGCTCGGTGCGCTTCTCCTACGGGCTGGGAATAGACCAGCGGGGCGTCGTGTCCAGCGCCGAATACGAGAAGATCCTCCGTGCCGTGGACAAAGTGGCCGAGAACGCGGCCAACAGGCTCAGGGAGATAGGATTCGACAGGGCGGTGGGGTCGTCCGGCACGATGATAAATCTGGCCGAGATTTGCGCCGCCCGCAGGGACGGCGATGCTTCGTACATGACGAAAAAAGAGCTTTCGGAGCTGATGAGGGACCTGTGCGCAATGGACGAGGTCCAGCGCCGCGGCGTGCCCAGGATGAATCCCGGAAGGTCGGATATAATCATCGGAGGCGGAGCCATAGCAGAGGAGCTGATGCGTCTTTTCGAGATAGACAAGATATTCATCAGCGACCGCGGGCTCAGAGAAGGGATGCAGTTCGACTATCTGTTGGGCAAGGGGAGGAAGGAGTTCAACCTCAGGCGATCGTCCGTCATGACCCTCGCCAGGCGCTGCGGTTTCAACGAGAAGCACGCATCCCAGGTGAACATGCTCACGATGCAGCTGTTCGACAGCACGAAAGACCTCGGCCTTCACTCGATGAACGGCGATGTCAGGGGGCTGCTTGGATATGCGGCGACGCTCCACGACATAGGAGAGTTCATCAGCTACAACAAGCACAATGTCCACTCTTACACGATAATTCTGAACTCCAACATGCCCGGTTTCACCTCGGCGGAGCTGGAGGACATGGCGCTGATGGCAAAGTTCCACCACAAGCGGTTCCCAGGAGCGAACCACAAGCTCCTGAAGACGCTTCCCAGGCAACGGGCGAAGACCGTCCGCTACTGCGCGATGATGCTCCGGATGGCCGACGTGCTGGACAGGCACAGGTCATCGCCCGTGGACAGCATGCGTGTGCTTACGGTCGGAGACAGCGTGCTCATCGACCTGAAGTCCAAAGAGGATCTTAGCATGGAGGTCTGGAAGCTCGAAGAGCTCTCGGAACCGTTCAAAGACGTGTTCGGGCTCGAGCTGAGGATCTGCGCCTCGGGATGGGGAGGGGCGAGGATATAGGTCCCGCGGCAAGAACGCACCGTGAGATGATTTTCCGCAACGTCGGACTTTCGGACGCCCTTCCAGCCACGCCTCTTCGTTAGGAACCATTAAATTAAGGCAAGTTATGTTAATTTCAGAAGCGGGATACCCCTTGCATGGATTAACGTCCGTTTCCCGCTTTAAAATCCCTTATATCCCTCGGGATCGAACTCGAGGGATATCCCCTTCTCATCGGCCATTTCTTTCAGTCGGCCCCATGCTCGGCGGAGCAGCTCCAGTTCCTCCGGGGAGGTCTGCACCAGCGCGCTGTCCCCGTAATAACGGAACCTCACCTGTTCCACCCCCGCCGTCTTCCGGACGAGGGCCTCCCACTCCTCGACCTCCCTCAGCGCGGCATCGGTGATGACGGTGCCGCAGGATATGCGGGTGGAAAGGCACGTGTCCTTGACCAGCCCCTTCGACCAATCCTTTGACGTCACGTGCCCGACTATCTCCTTTCTTCCTACTTTCAGCGACTCGAGGGGCCTGAAGAAGAAGAGCTCCACGGCCGCTTTGTGGCCCGGGCGGTCCTGGGGGAGGTCGTCGTAGTTGTCCCCGCATATGCAGTTTCCAGTTCCAAGTTCGACCGCCAGCGTCCTGACCGTCGAGTAGATCGCCCTTTTACAGCGATAGCAGCGGTCCGCCCCGTTCGCTTCCACGCCCGGCATGTCCTTCCATCCGAGCTCTGCCACCATAAAGGGGATACCTATCGAACCGGCGATCCTCTCCGCCTCGACCCTCTGCTTCCTGCTGACCATCGGAGTGTCCACGAAAACGGCAGTAACGTCTTCTATAGACCTCACGCAGGCCTCGGCCAGATACGAGCTGTCGAAACCGCCGGAGAACGCCAGCACAGCAGAGTCCATCTTTCTCAGGAATTCGCAAACTTCCTCGAACCTGTTCATCTCATCCTTAACATTTCCGCGAATGTCTTTAACCCTTCGCACACATACGAGCGCATATGGACATCAGAGAGGTGTTGGAATCCTACAAGGCGGGCAGGATCGGCGCCGCGGAGGCGGAAAGGTCCCTCCGCGCCGACTACATCGAGTCGATAGGGAACGATGTCAATATGGACCTGGGAAGAGAGGTCAGGAAGGGAACTCCCGAGGTCGTATACGCCAGGGCGAAGGCCCCCGAGACCGTGGCAAAGATATTGCGGGGGTCCAGAGGGAGGCTTCTGGTGTCGGGGGCCGCCGAGGAACACTTCCGAGCGGCAGACGGCATCGAGGGGGCGGAGTTCCACAGGGAGTGCGGATGCATAGTCCTCGGCGGATTCCCGGAGGAGAAGTACGGCCCGGTGGCCGTGGTAACCGCCGGGACATCCGACATACCGGTCGCCGGCGAGGCGGTCCTTATGGCCCGCATGATGGGCTGCTCGTGCCTGGAATACTATGACATCGGAGTCTCGGGAATGCACCGTCTGATATCTCCTATGAAGGAGATCATATAGAAGGACGCCGCAGCGGTAGTGGCGGTCGCCGGCATGGAAGGGGCGCTGCCAACCCTTGTGTCTTCGCTTTCCCCGGTGCCGGTCATAGGAGTGCCCACATCCACAGGCTACGGCATCGGAGGCGACGGGCTCGCGGCCCTTATGGGGATGCTGCAATCCTGCTCTCCCGGCCTGAGCGTGGTGAACATAGACAACGGAATTGGGGCGGGCGCGATGGCCGCCATGATAGCCAGAGGCAGGGTCTCCGAGAGATGAGCGGACAGACCTTCTTCGACCCGATGGCCGCGATGAACAGCACCGAGATCAAATCGGGATTATGTTCCATCTGCAAGGGCTCCCGCAGGCTGTGCGGCAAGGACAGATGCCCGCTGATGATCAAGTTCTACTCACAGCAGAAGACCCTGCCGATGATAGAGACCAAGGACCTTGCGGGGAGCAGCCCTCCCGCCGTGTTCGTAGGAAGGTTCGGATATCCCAAGGTGGACGTGGGCCCGCTCATTCCTCCGGAGTTCGGAGACACTTCCATAATGGACACACCCGAGCGCTGGGTGGGGAAGAGCATAGACGAGATAGTCGATTTCAGGTTCAAGCTCGTCCGCGGAAAGATCAGGATAGACGCCTGCGACTTCAAAAAGTCGGGCAGGGTGGTCGACGACATACAGGAGATCGCCCTTACGGAGCGCCCCCT
Source organism: Methanomassiliicoccaceae archaeon UBA421 (assembly GCA_002498365.1). GTDB lineage: Archaea > Thermoplasmatota > Thermoplasmata > Methanomassiliicoccales > Methanomethylophilaceae > VadinCA11. Next base: position 121,638 of record DAHB01000003.1, read on the forward strand.
GGACATCGAGGCGGAATTCTCCCACAAGCCAAGGGGGCGCTTGGTCATGGACGACGAGGTGCAGCCGTTCGGGCCGTCCGCAAGGATGACGTCCATGAAGAAGAGCAACGGCAGGTTCGAAAGGAACCTGGAACGCAGCTTCTACGACACCGACATGAAGGCCGTGGATGCCGTCATATCGTCCTACCGCAACGGGACGCTGATATCCGAGATAGAGAAGGCGTTCTCCGTGGGGACCATGGGCGTGGACAAGCGGCGCAGGTTCGTCCCCACGAGATGGAGCATCACGGCGGTGGACGACATAATAGGCAAAGATCTGCTGGAGACCACCAAGTTCTACGGCACGATCGATGACTACCGCATATATCAGTGGGAGCAGCTGGACAACCGCTGGTGCATCCTGATGATGCCCTGCACCTGGAGGTACGAGCTCATCGAGGCCTGGTATCCGAACACCACATGGAACCCGACCGGACGTACCGTCGACATAATCAGCGACTGCGAGTTCTTCGACGGCCGGAAGGAATACGCCCACATCGGCGGATGCTACTACGCTGCCAGGATGGCCGTGAACGAGCTTCTCATCAGCGAAAGGCGCACGGCGGGCGTCGTGATATTCCGCGAGGCGCACCCCGGATACGTCATGCCCGTAGGCGTATGGAACGTCAGGGAGAACGTCAGGGAGGCCCTGCGCACCAAGCCGTACAGCTATGATACCCTGGACCGGGCGATGGACCACGTGGACAGGGTCATGGACATACCCAAGGGCACATGGGTCAGCAACTCGGGGGTCCTGAAGGACTGGTATACGCAAAGGAGGATAGAGGACTATTACTGACCTTCTCGACTTCACGCCCTCGGACGAATGGGACGGTGTGTTCGAGACCGTGAAATGCAAAAGGGCGCTCTCCCCGTCAGGCCTCCCAGGCATAGATTACGCTCTGAATCCCTACGGAGGCTGCGAGCACGGCTGCGTGTACTGCTACGGGCCCGAGGTGACCCACACGGAATTCGGGCAATGGCGCATCGTGAAGGTCAGGAGCAACATAGCGGAGAGATTGGCCAAAGAGGTGAGGAACATAGACGGCACAGTTGGCGTGGGGACCGTCACCGACCCCTACCAGTACGCCGAAAAGAGGTTCATGCTGACCTCCCAGTGCCTGGAGGTCCTTAGGTCCGCCGGTCTTAGGGTCCATGTGCACACGAAGTCCGACCTGATCCTCCGCGACCTGGACATCATCTCTGGGATGAAGGGGGAGGTGGGGATCACCATCACAACGCTCGACGAGAAGGCCTCCCATGTGACCGAGCCGGGCGCACCGCTTCCAGCAAGGAGGCTGGATGCCCTTAGGGAGCTGACCTGCGCGGGCGTGGACACCTATGCGCTGGTGGGACCGGTGCTCAGGTTCCTGGAAGGCAGGGAGGAGGAATTCGTAGAAGCCGTCGCTTCCACAGGCGTAAGGCGCATGTGCATCGACCGTCTGAACCTGCGACCGCTGCTCTCTCAGAGGCTGGACCGCATGGGGATAACCGGTTCTGCCGAGGCGTTGGAGAAGATACGGCGTCTCGCCGGGGACTCCGGCATGGAGGTCACCGACGTATTCTGAAGGTGAGCTTGTCCCTCACGGAAAGCGAATAGAAGAATATGATCAGCGAGACCGCCAGAACGATCGCCAAGAACAAGAGGGACGTCCCGTTCATGGAGCCGTAGACGGTCAGCCTGATGTACAATACATAGAATACCATATAGAGTATCATCGCCGCGGTAAGGTGCGATACCCTCACCTGCACCTCTCCTCCGCGGTTCCTGTATCCTATGCAGACAATGCCGCCGCCTATCAGAAAGCTGAGGAGCAGGGCGACGTAAGTTACAGAGGGGAAGGGCCACCTGCTTGCGAAGAAAGCAAGATAAAGCAGCGAAGCTCCCCAAAAACACACCCCTAGGTAGACCAGCCACACTCCTTCCATCGAGTCGTAGTTGATCCTGAAAGTACGCATCCGGAAGATATTTTACTTATGAATATATATCCTTATCCTTTGATAAAACGGGCCCGCGACCAACGAAAACTGCGCTGGTAGTGAAGGAATAGTTAATATAGAAGAACAAATTTATCGTAACCAAGACAAAGGAGGATAATCCAATGTATGGTTCTGGAAATCAGCCTATAATAGTGCTCAGAGAGGGCACTGAAAGAAACAGGGACAGGGAAGCGCAATTCAACAACATAGCGGCCGCGAAAGCGGTGGCGGACGCCGTCAGGTCGACTCTAGGGCCTAAAGGGATGGACAAAATGCTTGTCAATACCATCGGCGACGTGGTCATCACCAACGACGGAGTGACCATTCTGAAAGAGATCGACGTACAGCACCCCGCCGCCAAGATGGTGGTCGAGGTCGCCAAGACCCAGGACGCCGAGTGCGGAGACGGCACCACGACCTCGGTCGTAATAGCCGGAGAGCTGCTCAAACAGTCCGAGGAGCTCATCAACTCCAACGTCCACTCGACCGTGATCACCAACGGATTCAGGCTCGCGGCCGAGAAAGCGGCCGAAATTCTGGACGAGATCGCGGTACCGGTCAACACCGACGAACTTCTTGAGAAGGTCGCATCCACCGCGCTTACAGGCAAAGCCGTCGGAGAGGAAGAGGCCAAGCTCGCCAAGATAGTGGTCCAGGCCTGCAGGTCCGTCGAAGACGACGGAAAGGTCGACACCGACGACATACACATACAGAAGAAAATAGGCGAGAACATCGGCAACACATGCATGATAAAGGGTATCGTGATCGACAAAGAGCGCGTCCACCCCCGCATGCCCAAGAAGGTCGAGAACGCCAAGATAGCACTGTTCTCATGCGCGCTCGAGGTCAAGAAGACCGAGTTCGACGCACAGATACAGATCACCGACCCCACGAAGATGAACTCCTTCCTCGAGGAGGAGGAGAACAGCCTCAAGGCGATGGTGGACAGCATAAAGAAGTCCGGAGCTAACGTCGTCCTCTCCCAGAAGGGGATCGACGACCTGGCCCAGCACTACCTCGCCAAGGCGGGCATCTTCGCATGCAGGAGGCTCAAGCAGAGCGACCTCGAGGCCATCGCGAAAGCGACCGCTGGAACGGTAGTCGGCAACACCGCAGAGATCAACAGCAGCGACCTGGGATCCGCCGGCGTCGTCGAGGAGAAGCTCATCGGCGAGGACGGAATGGTCTTCATCACCGGATGCAAGAACCCCAAGGCCGTGACCCTGTTCGCCCGCGGAGGCACAGAGCACGTCATAGAAGAGGTGGAGAGGGCGCTCGTCGACGCGATCCGCGTCGTCGGAGTAGCCATCGAGGACGGAAAGGTCGTCGCCGGAGCAGGCGCACCCGAGATAGAGGTCGGAATCAGACTGGCCTCCTACGCCTCCAGCATCGGAGGAAGGGAGCAGCTGGCGATCGAGAAGTTCTCGAAGGCCCTGGAGATAATCCCCTGGACCCTCGCCGAGAACGCAGGAATCGACCCCATCGACAGCATCATCAACCTGAAGAAGGCCCACAAGGAACACAAGAACGGCGCCGTCTACGGCATCGATCTCGACAGCGGCGAGGCCGTCGATATGCTCAAGAAGAACGTAGTCGAACCCCTCAGGGTGAAGAAGCAGGCCATAAGCTCTGCTTGTGAGGTCGCCAACATGATCCTCAGGATCGACGATGTCATAACCGCGCGCAGAGCCCAGTCCCCCCCGCCGGGAGCGGGCGGAATGGGCGGCATGCCTCCGGGAATGATGTGAAACCATTAACGAGGGGGTACTTCCCCCTCGACTCAAATTTTTAAGTCCGAACATATCCGACGGGACGTACGATGGCATTTGCCGTTAATAATGATTAAATGTCTGGCACCGTCCTACCATCGCGATCTACGACGGTAACGTTAATGTTTTGATACATGGTCTTTATTTCTGTCCCGTCAGACATTTGTCTGAAAAAATTAAATATCCGTCCGACCTATTGTGATGTCGATGGGATCAAATGCGGGCTGCACTTTACACGAGGGTGTCGACTGAAGACCAGGCCAAAGAAGGGTACTCCCTCGACGCTCAGATGAAGCGTCTGGAGGCCTATTGCCAGGTCAGAGGATGGAACATCGGGGGGAAATATAGGGACGAGGGGTGCTCCGGAAGGGACATCGACCGTCCCGAATATCGCAGAATGTTCTCCGAATCGGAGTCCTGGGACATCCTTCTCGTTCTGAAGATGGACCGCATCCACAGGAACAGCGTCAACTTCACGCTTATGATGGACGAGCTCAGGAAACACGGCAAAGAATTCAACTCCATGCAGGAGAAGTTCGACACCACCACTGCCATGGGCCGTTTCGTCATGGACATCATGCAGCGCATCGCCCAGCTGGAAAGCGAGCAGATCGGAGAGAGGGTCAAGGTCGGGATGATGCAGAAGGCACAGTTCGGCACCGGCCCCATGGGGTCCGGCCACCCTTACGGATACGTCTATTCCAGGGGGATGCTGGAAGTTGTCGAGGACGAGGCTTACACAGTCAAGGCCATATACCGTCTGTACAACGAGGGCTCCTCTATGGAGGACATAGCGGACTCCCTCAACCGTGCTAGGATCCCAGCCAAGAAAGGAGGCGCCTGGAACAGGCAGTCCATATGCAACATCCTCCACAACCCCATCTACCTAGGGTATATCGAATGGGACGGGATTGTCAGGGAAGGCGGTCACATGGCGATAATCGACAAGGAAGCCTACGAGGCAGTGAACGGGCCTTTCAATGGATGAAGACAAGAACTACCGGGCCGCGATATACGTTCGCGTTTCTACAGACGAGCAGGCACAGGACGGATACTCTCTGAATGCGCAGAAGGAGATGCTGACCAACTACTGCATTTCCCAGGGCTGGAACATTGCGAAGTTCTACGAGGACGACGGATATTCCGGAAGGACCGTGAAACGTCCCGCTTATGCGAAGATGATCGAAGAGTCGGACCTCTGGGACGTAATGCTCGTGGTAAAGATGGACCGCATCCACAGGAACAGCCGCAACTTCATGGAGATGATGGAGGACATCAGCTCCAAGGGCAAGATGTTCGTCTCTTCAACGGAGGCATTGGACACCACGAACGCACTGGGGAGGTTCGTGGTGGACATGATACAGCGTATAGCGCAGCTGGAAAGCGAGCAGATCGGCGAGCGCACCTACTTCGGCATGCGCGAGAAGGCCGAGAACCTGGAAAACGATGCGTCGGAAAGGAAGACGATGGGGTTCAATCCTCCATTCGGCTACCGCATAAACAACGGGGCCCTCGAAGCCGTCAGGGACGAGCTCGACGTGGCAGAGAACATATTTTTCCAGTACTATGACGGAAGGACGATCGACGAGATATGCAGCAATCTCAACGAAGAAGAGACCCTGACAAGAAAAGGCAACATCTGGAATAAGTTCAATCTGAGCAACATCCTCCACAACCCGGTCTATGCGGGATACATGAGGTGGGAGGACGTCCTGATACGCCACGAAGCCCACACGGCCGTATCGCCTGAGCTTTTCAACAGGGTGCAGGAGATCATGGCGTCAAAAGTTAAGGACCCCTCGAAGAGGAACGTCCTTTTGGTGCCGGTGATCGGCGAGCAGAATTAATGTAAAAAATCGAGCGCAGAGGCCGAGCGCAGGGGGCGGTTCGAGGGATGGGAAAGTCACCTTAGTACGGGGGCCGCGGACCTGGTTATTTGATATGCTGGATATCTTTTCAAAATGATATTTAATAATAAAGGAAACCTTTAATACAAGCAAGTAAGATTCATAAACGGGACTAATGTCCTGGAGGAAAAACAAATGACAGAGAAATGCATAGACACGACGGCCATGGGGCTGTTCTTCGTAGCGTTGGTATCGTTACCGATCGCTATGATATGCTTCGTGCAGTACGCGGACAGCACGTACGGGCTCGCAGCCGAGCAGCTCGGAAAATTCGTAATGATATGTGCCGTATTCATACTGCTCGCAGCTATCGGCGCATACAGGGCCGGGTCCAACTTCGGCGCCACAGTGTTCGCCTTGGTCGCAGCGGGTGTATTCTACGCCGGATGGGCCGGTGGGGACATCTACACCAACATTGCGCTCGGAGTGCTGTACCTGGTAGCGTTCCTTTGGTCTTACCTGGCCAAGAACCCGCCCGTACTGACGACGATCCTGATCACCACGGCGCTGATATTCATATTCGGCGGAGTCGCGGTGGCCGAGGGCACCGACATATGGGTGCTCCTGAAGGGAATAGCCGCCGTCGCGAACTTTATACTGACTCTCTACCTCGCATTCTTCCTCGTGAAGGTCGAGTGCGACGGCAAGTGTGCGGAGTAAGCAAAACACCAGCCCCTCCTCCGGGAGGGGTCAAACTCTTTTATCCGTTTGTCTCAAACGCCGCATGGCGACGTCGGGTCGTCTCGATGGGAAACGGCTCTATCGTCGATGTTCCGTTGTTATGGATCTAATATCTTTGTTATCAGCATGGGTAACGTGCCAGATCATCTATCGAAGATGTAGGGGGATGGTCCGGATGAGGATCGATATGGGGAGGCATCCGAGAAGGAAACTTCCATGTCCTCTTCAGATAGTCCGCCGCTCACTTAGTAATTCCCAAAATGCGACATTATCAGTTCAGATCTACATGTTTATCCTTCATTGATTCTTTTCACATACAAAAGTGAATATTGTAACTGTCCTTAAAGAGACATTCTTGGCCCGGTAATGTTCATGGCAAGTATCCCGACTAAAGGATTATTATCCATACTGATGATGGCCCCCTATGAAAAAACAAACCAAGATTAAAATCGTATCCTGGGGGATCATTCTGCTCATGGTGGGCGCGGTCTTCGTCACCGCCGTTGCGATGTATTATGACGGATGGAGTTGAGATACATTATTAATTAAGACAGAAGCTTATCTGCCGTAATTAATAATGAACCACTTATCTTCGTTCCAAAAGAAACTGTGGTTGATGCTCAAAATCCATATCATAAACAGGATGACCGCCACGGGCTCTACGAACGCCAGCGGCGTGAGAAGCAATAACAGGATATTCGCTACGATCAGCAAGGCGGTATAGGTGGCGAGCAGATAGTTCTCTTCGGCGAATGCCACGTAAAGGGTGTAATTGACCATGCTCAGCGCGATGGAGATGAAGAACGCGGCCGTGAACACGATATGCAGGTCTGTGTCCATGGTGAAGAATCCTACGCCCATGAGGAATATTCCCCCGATCGATAAGATAGTGAAAACGGAGCGCAGAAGCAATGGCTTCAAAGAGTATGCCATAAGCGCTCCGTACAAGCACGTGCAGGCCCCAGTTCCCAAACAACCTATCAGAAACAGATATCTGGCGTCCGTTTTGGAAATACCAAGCTCGCTCATGGTGTTGACGCCGAACGTCCAAGACGGGTCCAGTAGCACGGCCCCTGTCCAACACAATGCGAACAGAACTATTCCGATGAACAATACGACCGAAGGAATCTTGGTTCCTGACGGGAACATGGTACATCATCCTAGTGTTCGGATTTAATATTTCACATATATTCAAGTATATATCGCAATAAGTCACGACTAAACCGACCAATCGGTTCGGTTCCGCTACCGTTTCATCAACCTTGAGAGATGCCATCATTCTCTTGTTTCTCTTCATTTTGCTTAATTTATCAGGGTCATATTGGAATTCCGGCTATCGGACGATGCCGCTCAAAACTGTCTGCATCAACGCGCTGGAAGCAATTGTTTGAAAGCGATCCGAGCAAAAAGTATTTAATTTAAAAAACTGCGTTTAGGAGAATTCGCACATGCTCAGAGCCAGATAATGCTGTCCGATCTCAAAAGATATCAGTCTGTTGTCCATACTCGGCATAATCGGAAAGGTTGTAAAAGTATGTCCATGTCCTCTGTTCTGAAAGCATCTTTGTTCACAGTTGTTGTTTTGGCCGTCGTTTCTTCGTATCTGGTCGTTTTTGATTCCGAACCGGTGGAGGGCGGGGGAGCAGGCACGTCCTTCTCGGACGGCGGCCTGGAATATTCGATCAAGGACGACGGCACCGCGGAGGTCGCAGGCCTAGATGATCAAAGCATAACGGAAATGACGGTCCCGTCTTCCGTGACGTATGATTCGGTGACATACGATGTGTCATCAATCGGCGACTTTGTATTCTTCGATTGTGCGAGCCTGACTTCCCTGACGATGCCTGACAGCGTCACGTATATCGGCGCCCTTGCGTTCTACGGCTGTAGCGGCCTCACGTCCGTGACGATACCCGATGGTGTCACGTCCATAGGCGAAGGCGCGTTCTACGGCTGCACAGGTCTCATGTCCGTCACGATACCTGCAAGCGTGACGTCCATCGGCATCGATGCGTTCTCCTGCTGCACAGGTCTCACGGAATTTGTCGTTTCCGTCGATAACGACAACTATTCGAACGACGGTCTAGGTATCCTCTACAACAAAGACAAGACATCTTTGATACAGTGTCCCGGAGGATACGAAGGAGGCGTCGTCATACCTGACGGCGTAACGTCCATAGGAAACTATGCGTTCTACGGCTGTAGCGGCCTCACGTCCGTGACGATACCCGATGGTGTCACGTCCATAGGCGAAGGCATATTCTACTACTGTACTGGTTTGACGTCGGTGACGATGCCTGACAGCGTCACGTCCATCGGCATGTATGCGTTCTACTACTGTACTGGTTTGACGTCGGTGACGATACCTGCAAGCGTCACGTCCATGGGCGAATATGCGTTTTCCAGCTGCAGCGGCCTGACTTCGTTGACGATACCTGCAAGCGTCACGTCCATGGGCGAATATGCGTTTTCCAGCTGCAGCGGCATCACGTCCGTCACGATATCCGATGGCGTCACGTCCATCGGCGGATCTGCGTTCTCCTACTGCACCGGCCTCACGTCCATGACGATACCTTCAAGCGTGACGTCCATCGGACAGGGGGCGTTCTTTTACTGCACAGGCCTTACGTCCGTCGCGATACCTGACGGTGTGACGTCCATCGAAAGGAACGTGTTCTACGGATGCACCAGTTTGACGTCTGTGACGATACCTTCAAGTGTGACGTCCATCGAAAGGAACGTGTTCTACGGATGCACCAGTTTGACGTCTGTGACGATACCCGACGGTGTGACGTCCATCGGACAGGGGGCGTTCTTTTACTGCACCGGCCTAACGTCTGTGACGATACCTTCAAGTGTGACGTCCATCGGCATCGATGCGTTCTCCTGCTGCACCGGCCTCACGGAATTCGTCGTTTCTGCCGACAACGCCAACTATTCGAACGACAGCCTGGGCATCCTCTATGACAAGGGCAAAACGTCCCTGATACAATGCCCCGGAGGATACGAAGGAGGCATCATCATCCTAGACAGCGTGACGTCCATCGGCGAAGGCGCGTTCTACAACTGCACAGGCCTTACGTCCGTCGCGATACCTGCAAGCGTCACGTCCATCGGCAGTTATGCGTTCTCAGGCTGCACAGGCCTCACGGAATTCTTAGTTTCCGTTCATAATGCCAACTATTCGAACGACGGCCAGGGAATCCTCTATAATAAAAACAAGACCTCGTTGATACAGTGCCCCGGAGGATACGAAGGAGGCGTCGTCATCCCCGACAGCGTAACGTCGATCGGCAACTACGCGTTCTCAGGTTGCACCGGCCTCACGTCGGTGACGATATCGGAAGGTGGCACGTCCATCGGCTGGTATGCGTTCTACGGCTGCACAGGCCTCACGTCGGTGACGATACCTGAAAGCGTAACATCCATCGGTGACTCGGCGTTCAAAAACTGCATCGGTCTGACATCAGTTACGATATCGGAAGGCATCACGTCGATCGGCAGTTCTGCGTTCTACGGTTGCACAGGCCTCACGTCGGTGACGATACCTGAAAGCGTAACGTACATCGGTCACTATGCGTTCTCCGACTGCACTGGTTTGACGTCCGTGACGATACCTTCAAGCGTAACGTACATCGGTCAGTCCGCATTCGAAGGCTGCACCGGCCTGACGTCGGTGACGATACCTGAAAGCGTAACAGAAATCGGTCACTATGCGTTCTATGGCTTGACCTTCGTTGCGGAAGACGGGACGACCGTATTGGACCACACCGTCGAAAATTTGAGCGGTTACCGTTTCGCAGGAACATATGAAAGTATGGTAAGGGTCGCCTACACGGTAACATACAGCGTGGACGGAGGATCCGCTTCTGCGCCCGTGCAACCGGCTCTGTCCGAGGGACGTTCGTTCATCATCGCCGATTACGACGGCACCAGGGACGGATACACGTTCGGAGGATGGACCGACGGGACTGACGTATACCAAGCGGGCGACGAATATATCATGGGATCGTCCGACGTCACGCTGACCGCGGTCTGGGAGGCCACTGACGTAACACGCGGGACCGCAAGCATCGTCGGAGCCCTCATAGTAACCATCGTCATAGTCATGGTCGCCGTCCTTTACGGAAGAAGGGCCGCTCTCTAAACTTCATGAACGGGGCCCGCGGAAGCGGGCCCTCAATATTTTAATCAGAAATCTATTTTGTAACACGAAATCACTCGTATTTCAAAATCTGCGAACTAAGCTCTCTTTTTCATCTGTATCTGACCATTCTATGCGTCAGACCTGTGCATAAGCCGTAAATTGTCTTCTTTTTCGTCTGGAAGAATATGTTCGGTGTTTTTTCATCGTTTAGTCTAGCCTTTTCAACGTCAAAAACACATTCCCAAGTTGATATTCGGGGAACCGTCGTGGACAAGAAAGAAGTGGTTTTTGAAAATAACGATTTTTTTGAGAAAAATGACAGATTTTAGTAAAATAAATAAAATATACGCGGTTACGCAGTATTTTTTTCATTATTTTGATTATTAAAGAATAATATATGTAATAGCTAAACGACATATATTATTCACAGAACTTCGAATTTCAAAAATAAACATTGTTAATATATTTACACTGTAAGATATTAAACGGAGTTAATTTTACTCCGATTCGGTAAGTTAATAAAAATATAGTGGATCGATCATAAATCCTGATGATGGAAGAATAATATATGTAATAGCTAAATTACATTTATTATTTACAACGCTACGAATTTCCAAAAATAAACGCTGTTAATATATTTACGATGTGAAATATTAAACGGAGTTAATTTTACTCTGATTCTTTAGGTTGATAAAAATATATCATATTAAGCAATTAGCTATATTTACTAAAACTGAAAGGCTCATATAATAACATAGTGTGACAATCAGCAAATAGTGCAAATATCATCTCCTTCAGCATGCAACCAAAGACAATTTTTTGTTTGGTAATCGGGTGCATCGTAGCGATTCTATCCTTATCATTGATTCCAGTAGCGGAATCCGAAGGTGTTAGTGCCGTAGATGATACTAACATCTCTAATGCGTTTTCTGATTGTAATTTAGAAGATGATTACAACATAGTACTTGTAGGTGAGACTATTTACTATGTGCCAGATGCGATTTACAAGACGACATACGAATACGTTTGCGAATCGGTACTGCACAATGGCGTGGACTTTGATTCGACTACGGCATCATGTTTCCAGGAATATAAGTTGGTAACAATATCTGGACTTTCAGAGTATATCGAATCGACTTCGAATAGGGTCGATTTGGAAAACATATCTGTTAATAATTTGGCCGTCGCCACGGAATCCGTCTCCACGATGAGCTTATCTTCGAGTGACACAGGCGTAACGGGCGTTATTGAATACGATTGGGGATATACAGTTTATATTTCAGGAGAGCAAATCTCAGATCTTACGACAGTAGGTTCTATTACTGCGACAGCTTTGACCTTGATACCAGGTGTTGGAGCCCTCGGGGCAGTTGTGCTCGGAGTGATAGCTATTGCACTGTCTGCTATCAGCTTGACTGATTACGTAGATACAGGCATCGCGTTCGATGTCCATGTAGTATCGATTAATTATTTATTCGGTCACAAAATCATGATTCCCCATCAGCCGTATGTTTGGAATATCCGCGGTCAGTGATGAAAAATGAACATTTCGGCGGCATTTTCGGTAGCGTTGTGTTTGGTTATCAGCATAAGGCTAATTTACATTACAAAGGAGCAAATAGCAAAGTACGGCGGATGGACATTGTTCTCGGCAATAGCTGTGATCGGATTTATGGCAGGGATCGTCGTTGCGATAACGGTGAGGGATCCGGAAATAGGAGTATCGATCAGCGTAGTGATTCTTACGTTGTGCGCCTCATTGATCGTCGCTTCGTTCATTCCATACCTTAGAGGAAGGTATGAAAGCAAATATTGAAGAAGTCAGCCTCGATACATATGCGCCTTATCGTGTGACCAAGCGTTAAATCCGTAATCGCAGTTCCTGACCGCTGGCGACCCATGATTACTGCACTGCTGATCTTTGTGATTACTTACGCGCTGATTTCGGTGCGCGGCAATCGCAAATTGAAGATCGGCCGTACGGGGGCCGCTCTATTGGGTGCCGCGGCGATGATCATATTCAGTGTCGTCAGTCCGATGATGGCCGTCGATTCCATCAATTATAATGTCATTCTGCTGTTGCTGGGGATGATGGCCCTGGTTGCAGGCCTGGAATATTGTGGCCTTTTTGAGATAATTTCGGACTGGCTCATGTCCAGGTATCATGCCGGGCCCAAATTGTTGGGAGTGATCATGTGTCTCAATGCACTATTGGCGGCATTGGTGCTGAACGATGCGGTCGTTCTGCTTTTCACGCCTATCATAATCAGATGCAGCGCATCCCTTAAGGCCGACCCCGTCCCCTATCTTGTAGGAACGATGATCTCTGCGAACATCGGAAGTGTCGCCACCGCGATCGGCAACCCGCAGAACGCCTATATCGTGTCGGAGTCCGGGATATCTTTCATACAGTTCCTGGTCAACCAGCTCCCGGTGGCGTTGGTGTGCCTCCCTGTCGCATACTTTATGTTGCTGATATTCTTCCGCAAGAGGCTTGCAGCGACCGTCGTTACAGATCTGGATGATGAAGAGCACATAGCAGTGGACAAAACGCGCCTGGGCATCCTTATGGGTGTTGCGTTGTTAGCCTTCATCGGGTTTGCGGTGAGCGGTCCGTTGGGCATCATGATATGCGTGCCTGCGCTTATCGCAGGGGCGATCGCAGTTGCAGTGATATTGTCGAAGGATGTCAAAAGAGGCAAGTGGGTTCTGCACAGGATAGATTGGTCCATCCTGCTGTTCTTTGTCGGACTGTTCGTTCTCATGAAGGGGGTACAGGCCTCCGGGCTGCTGGGCAATATTGCGGATATCGTCCCCGGGTTCGGTTCCGGGGAGTCGCCGACATTGATGGCCACTGCCGGATTTTCAGCGATCGTTTCGAATCTTGTGAGCAATGTACCAGCGGTAATGCTTTTGAGCGGTATGATACCTCAGACAGATGCGTTCTGGTACACTCTCGCGGCCTCGTCTACTTTGGCAGGGAACGCCACTCTGCTCGGTTCAGCGTGCAATATAATAGTCGCGGAGAAGGCCGCGGCGAAGGGGATAAAGATCGATTTCTGGAAGTTTATGGCCATCGGAATTCCGATAACTGTCGTTACGATAGTGCTTGAGCTGGTCGTCCACTCGATAATTCTCTGAATGGTGGGTCTTGTATTTTACCTATAATAATATATGTGATAACTTAACATATTAAATTTATATATGTATAAATAAAATGTACATAAATATACATAAACATATTCAAATGGATGATTAGCATCAAATAGATGTAAAAATTGAATTTTTCCATCCGAAAACCGTAAGGTCATATCAACTATTTTCATCGACGATGGATGTTTTTCTTGTAACCAAAAAGCATCCACCGTAATGAAGGGTCGTAACAAACGGTTCAAACATGCTGGTCAATCAGACGTCCGTATAGTACGTGTTTATCGCGAACTCTCCCTCGGGACTAAGCGAATATTTGCCGCGTCCATTTTTTTCGATGAGGCCGCCTTTCAGCCACTCGTCGATGTACCGTCTCTGGTAACGCATCTTCTCGTTGGATAGTTCGCCGTCAGGCGAATTCCACAGCCCGTTGTCCTTCAGGGCGCGGATCATCTTTGTTGCGGAGGGGAAGCCCATCTCATTATACAGGCGAAGTGCCAGTATGAAATTCTTTTCCGGTTGGGACAACTTGAAACCATTGATCGGCCGGGGAGGATACACGGCTTTGGACATGCCTATGAACTTGCCCGTTTCCGTGTCCATGAAAGGTTCCCTTCCTTTGATAGTGAATTCTTTCGTGCCTACGGAAAACGCCTCGACATTTTCGAACATCATCGAGGCGATCAGCGCGGCCGCCGAGAACTCGGAAGTGCCGGCGGATACGTTAACATATATGTGGTTCTTTGAAGAGATGGACCGTTCCTTACGTATGATGGAGAACAGCACCCTGAGCATGTCCTGGAACACATAGACCTTTTCGCAGTTCACATCGATGACGTTCAGATTCTTCTGTTTTTTGATCTCGGCGCCGATCGAGCCGGAGTCATATCCGAACTCGGACATATCGTAATCCGAAACAACGGTGTTGAAGCCCTCTTCCAAAATCTCCAGAACACGTTTGAAGCATTCGTTGTATTCATCATCGTCTTTTTTCGAGTAGTGGACAAGGTAGGCCTTGGTGGCGTCGTAATGTTCTATCGGGTCCGTTATCATGACGGTATCGAAAGTGACGCACGATATTACTATCCTATCGATCCGTTTGCTTTTGTTGTCATCGCGGGGCATATTTCAAAGTAGAATACGCTTTTCATGTATATCATTGCAACACTTATAACGGCTATAACTTCTATAACGTTACGAGATATATACGTCCGGCAGCCCATGTAATCATGCGCACATGCGCAGGTGAAAAAATGAGTTTCAGAACTACCGACAAAGAAGACAGAGTGATGATATTCCTGGACCTGGCCAACATCAGTTTCGGACTTTCGGACCACGAAGGGCTGGAAAACAGCACGATAGACCACGAGCTGCTCGCAACGACTTTGATCGACGGGCGCAAGGTCGCCGGAGCAATGGCCTTCGACACCATCCAGTACTTCAACAGCAAGGGTTTGATGGCGAAATACCTTTCCGAGATCGGATACAAGATCGTATACGGTCACATGGAAGACGACAGGCAGAAGGAAGTCGATGTGAGCATAGCCACGGAGATGATAATGCACGCCGTGAGGGACCATTACGACGTGGCCATCCTGATAAGCGGTGACAGGGACTTCATACACGCGATCAACGCGGTCCAGTCCCTGGGCAAGAAGGTGGAGGTCGCATCCTTCTCAATGTGCACTTCCTCGGCTATGATGAGGGTTTCGGACAAATATGTGGATGTGGGGGCCCTGCCGATCGTAGATTACTGCGTACCCTGCGCAAAGGAGACCTGCGAAGTGCCGAAGGAAACCGACGAAGAATTCACAGATGTATTCGCTCTCATCAAGGCTGAAAAAGAGTGCCAGGGGGTGGAATGAGTGATCGAGACGAGGAAAGAGATCAAGATGGACCTCATTGATTTGCAAAAAAAATTCCTGGAGGAGAACGGTGTTGAAGAGGAAGACGGGAAGATACTCACCAAACTCATGGTGTTGCTATTCAAGACCGGTACCGACGGCAAGCTGTCATGCAACACCGGAACAAAGAAGATATCTCTGGACTGGAACTGCAAGACGGCCGTTCAGGAGAATGAGACATGGATATGCAAGGTGACCATGAAGACCGGCATCTTGGGCTATGCCGAACCCGTGAGGAAGATCGAGGTATCCGAGATAATGGCAATGTCCGGCCAGATGCAGTCGATCGCAAACGACATATGGTCCAGGAAGAAGAAGGAGGTCCTGGAATATCTTGTGCCAGAGGTCGATTCCGCTGTGGAGCAGATGGTCAAAGAGCGGATGGCGGGAGTCGAGGACGAGTGCAGGAGGAAACAATCGGCCCTTGAAGCGGAGTATGCGGAAAGAAGGTCCGCCCTCGAGGCGGCATACGAGTCCAAAATGTCTCAGATCGAATCCAGAGAATCCAAGCTGGCATGCCGGGAGAATAACCTGATATCGGAGATGGAGAGCAGGCTCGACGACTCCGAGAAGGACCTCAGGATCAAATATGAAAGGAAGGCGTCCGAGCTCCAGGAAAAAATGGCCGCCGTCAGGTCCAGGGAAGAGAAGCTCATCAATGAGAAGAGCGCCATGATGAGCTATTACGAATCGCAAAACCAGGCCCTCAGAAAAAATGTGGAAGATCTGAGCTTCGAGCTGTCGAAGCTGAGGACGGGGGCTGTCTGCAAAGACGATTCAGACCGTAAAGCGGTCGAAAGGACCTCTTCCGCCGATGCACATATGCTTAGGATATCCGGCAACGAGTTCAAGAGCCCGATCTTCAAAGAAGGGCGCTACTCCGTGAGGATAAACTCCGAGATGACGAAGATCAGGTTCACTCATGACAACATGGGTTTTGCCATATGCCGCAACGGTATAATCGCGGTCCCGGGCCTGAACAGCATCGATGCCCTCGGCAACCGCATAGGAGAGCTTAACTGGACGATGGTCGATGATAAGACGGTGGAGATAAGCATCTGAGGAGATTGGTGTATGTTCGACGGAAGGCGCGCAATAATCGAGATAGACGACGCAGGCAGGACGGTGTATTTCGATGCATACAGGCTTAAGAAGATCACCGGGACGCGCATAGGCCCGATCCTGGGCTTGAGCGAGTTCTCGACCCCCTTCAAGGCGGCCTGCGAGATCGCGGGTCTGTACCCGGGAGACAAACCCAACAAATACATCGAAGCGGGCAATATCATAGAGCCGGTGCTCAGAAGATATGCCGCGGAGAACGCTCCTTCGACCGCGGAGGTGCTGGGCTGCGGCCCCTTGCGGGTGGAAGAGCCGGTGCCAGGAGACAAATGCGGATACGACCACTTTCACAACGAGAAGCTGTTCGGCGGAATGGTCGACGGATATCTGACGGCTAACGGCATCAGAAAGGCGGTCCTGGAGATCAAGACCTCGAATTCGAGGGATTCATGGGACGACGGCTCGGGCGGATACACGGACGTTCCGATGCAGTACATGCTGCAGGCGTCTCTTTACGCCGAGCTGTCGAAACTCGACAAAATCTTCTTCCTTGTGGGGTTCCTCGGGGAAAGCGATTACGCAAGGCCCAAACAGTGGGTGCCGGACGAGACCAACTCCTTCTTCGTCGTGAAGGACAAGCTCGATATGAGCGGATACATGAAAGAATGCGCCGACTGGTACAACGAGTACGTCAGGCAGGGGTTCACTCCGGAGTGGACCGAAAAGGATGCGGACGTCCTGAAGTACCTGAAGGCCTTCAAAGGCTGAAACTGGTTAACGGAAGGGTCAGAACTCCGGGTCAGAGGGAGCCCATCAGCCATCCGTATCCTTCCTCTTCCATTTTCTCGTATGGGACGAAACGCAGTGCGGCGCTGTTGATGCAGTATCTCAGGCCCCCCATCTGCTTCGGGCCGTCCGGGAACACATGTCCCAGATGCGCATCTCCGGACCTGCTGCGCACCTCCCTCCTCTTCATCCCGTGGCTGATGTCGTCCTTCTCTGCGACAACCTCCGGCACTACGGGGGAGGAGAAGCTGGGCCACCCGCATCCGCTTTCGAACTTGTCCTTGGAAAGGAACAGTGGCTCGCCCGTGGTCACATCGACGTAAACACCTTTCCCGAAAAAGTCCCAGTACTCTCCGGTGAACGGCGCCTCCGTGCCGTTTTTCCTAGTCACCGAGTATTGCAGGTCTGTGAGTGAGGAATCGGGCGACGGCTCGTATCTGGGTATCTGATTCGACCTTTCCGCCTCCGCGAAGAGCGAATGAGGGATGTGGCAGTAGCCCCCCGGGTTCCTGTCGAGATATTTCTGATGGTATTCCTCCGCCGTGCACCAGTTCTTCAGCGGCAGAACTTCAATGGCGGTCTTTCTTCCGAGGGACTTCTCCAGGGAGGAAACGGAATCATTTATGGGTCCCTCGTCCTCCCGGTCGGTGTAGTAGATGCCGGTCCGGTACTGTATGCCCCGGTCGTTGCCTTGTCTGTTGACGCTCAGCGGATCTATGCATCTGTAGAATATGCTCAGAAGTTTTTCCAAAGAGATCGTGTCTCCGTCATAGACGACTTCAACAGCCTCCGCATGTCCGGAACCGGAGCAGACGGACCCGTAATCGGTTTTTTCGGAACCGCCGTTGGCATATCCCGTGCGGGTGCCTATGACGCCTCGTATCATCGACAGATACTTCTCCACACCCCAGAAACAACCGCCCGCAAGATGGACCGTCTTCATGCCCTGCAATCGTGGTGGATGGTTATAACTGCGCTCATTCCAGAAGCTTCTTCACGTAGTTGGGGAGGGCGAAGGACGCTCTGCGGACCTCTTCGTTGTAGTATTTCGTATCAATGGGTCCCATACGTCCGGGGACGGCGTCCGCGAGGGGGTCTGCGCCCTTGGATGCGAAACCGAAGAGCCAGTGGCCCGAAGGATATGTGGGGATGAAAGCCTGATACACTGTGCAGACAGGGAAGATCTCCCTCATTTTAAGATGCATGTTCCTTGCCAGAGCGGCATCTTCCTGGTAGTAGGGGCTCTCGTGCTGATTGACAAGTATCCCGTCTTCGCCGAGGATGCGGTTGCAGTCCCTATAAAATTCTGCAGTGAAAAGCCCCTCTCCGGGACCGGTATAGGGGTCGGTGGAGTCCACTATTATCAGGTCGTATGTATCTTCCGTCTCGGATACGAACTTTATACCATCTCCCACGACCGTCCTGACACGGGGGTCGGAGAGGCCGCATGCCACCGAAGGGAAGAATCTTTTCGATGTTTCTATCACATCGCCGTCTATCTCTACGAAATCGATCCTTTCGAGGCATCCGTGCTTCACGAGCTCCCTCACGGAGCCGCCGTCCCCTCCTCCGATGACCAGTGCCTTTTTCGGTTTTTCAAGGATGGACATGGGGACATGGACCATCATCTCGTGATAGATGAACTCGTCCTTCTCGGTCAGCATTATGTAGCCGTCTATGAGGAGTATTTTTCCGAACGTCTTCGAATCGAAGACCTCTATATCCTGGAATTCGCTTCTGCCACGGTACAGAATGTCTTCTTTCTTTATCCTGAGGTCCGCACCCTCGGACTGCCTCTCAATGTGCCAGGATAGGGATCTATTTTCTCCGGAGGGGCCCTCCAGGTAGATCTCCTCGACCTCTTTCCATATGGCATCTCCCTCTTTCTTCAGTTCGAGGAGGTCTTTCCTCATCATACGGGTGTAATAGGACCTCAGCTCGGGAAAGTTGAAATCCTCTGCGAAGTACTTTTCAAGCGTCTCTTCGTCGAAACATTCCTGCAGGGAGTCGACCTTCTTGTCCATGAAGATCTTTTTTCCGTCTGTGTCCCGCGTGTACCCTCTCACGTTGAAGTCCAATATGGCTATGTCCGGAGAGAAGAAATCGAAAATCCTGTCCATGATCGAGAGTGGCGAGATGTTGCCGCAGGTCGACAGGGCGATGTCTACCCTGAAGGTCGAAATGCCGACCGAGTCGTGATGTTCCGGATATGTATGCAGGGAGATGTGGCTCTTGTCGAGGTGTGCCACGGTCTTCATATGGAGGTTGACCTCCTCCTCGGCCAGAAGTATCAGCGCCGAGGCGCCGTGGGGATCGTAGTCAAAGGTGGAGACGTCGAGGATGTTCGCGTCGATGTCTCTGCATATTTCCTCCATCATCTCCCTGAGCTTTGATGAACAGTAGTGTCCGTCGATATGGGATATGAATCTTTTCTTTTTGTCCTCTGTAGCCGTGCGCTCGACGGTATAGAGGTTTAGGTCCAAGGTCTTGGCCAGGTTATTGAAACCGTATAGGGACAATCTATTCTCTTTTTTCATAACTATCCCCCTGATGAATTAGCCACAGGCGCAGACAAGGTACATCTGCATCGAATATAAGGAATGCCCTGAAAACAATATTTTCAAATGAAAAAAAGAGAAAGATGAGGGCCACGGCCCGGTTTTCAGAAAAGTTCAGCCCGATCATTCCAGTATCGGGCACCTCTTAACGATGGACATTTCTTTCCAATGCTTTCCGAGACCCAGCAGGTCTTCCGCATGTGCCAGATATATCGCCATGAGCAGGAAGATGTAGATTATGTGGTAATCGATCAGAGGATTTGTGGTAGGCGGCGCGACACCTATGAACATCATTATGAGCAGCAAGGTCCCACCTACCGTGGCGACCTTCATACCTATTCCCAGTATGAGGGCGAAGCCCAGGAGCATAAATGCAACCATTATTATCACGTCCGTGACGGCGAAGAAATCGGCCAGCCAGCCGAGGGTATCCGATCCGTATCGGAGGAATCCTTCCGTCGGAGACCCTCCGTTGATCATCGCATTCTCTGAAGACGTGCTGTATCCGAGACCGAACATCTTGTCGAAGAACGCCCACAGGAACATGAAGCCCATCAATATCCTCAGTATGGCCAGAGGAAACACGGCGCCATAGGATCTTATCGAATCCGTTATGCTCATGACCCGAAACCCTCATTATAGGATATAAATCGGATTGCGATACTTTCAACGGCGTCACTTCAATCGTTTCAAACGTCGGCATCCACGTCCAACCGCATTCTGGAACCGCTCGCATTATTCGTGAAGTGAAGGGGGCCCCGGACGTCTGGGACGGATACAAGGCCGGCTCTTATTGGATTATATAGGATAAAGACAGTGCCTATCAGCAAAACCTTCTTTCAAATATCCGCATCGGTTCGTTTTCCATGGCAGAAAAAAGGAGGAGAGGCGACAGAAAGGACGGGGTCCTTCTCAGAGATGTCGACAGCTATCATAAGATAATGCCTTTTCTGATGCCCCGAAGGACCGAATGCGAAGTGTTCTTCTGCGAGAGCATCGACATGACCAATCTTCTGGCATATATCGAGCAGAAGAAAAGCGAAGGATGCGGCATAACGTTATTCTCCGCCTTCGTGGCGACGGCGGTCCGGACGGCCGCTGTCAGGCCGGCGCTCAACAGGTTCATCTGCGGACAAAGGATGTACGAGAGGAAGACCGTCGACGTCGGGTTTATCGCCAAAAAATACTTCGGAGACGAAGCGGAGGAGGCCGCCATCACAATTCCTTTCGAAAATAAAGCCGACATCTTCGAGGTCACAGACAGGATCTATTCCCAGGTACACGGCGTGAAGGAGGGCGGGAGCGTCGGTTCGGACGACGTGGTCGGCAAAGTCGCCAAGCTCCCCCGTTTCCTGAAGAGGTTCGTCGCCAGATCCCTGAGGTTGCTGAACTATTACGGGAAGGTACCTGAGAGCATCAGTTCATCGGACCCGAACTTCTGTTCGATATTCATATCGAACATGGGCAGCATACAGGCCGGCGCTCCGTTCCATCACCTCAACGAGTGGGGCACGAACTCGGTCTTCCTATGCATCGGAAAAATGTACGATAAGCTCTGCATGGAAGGTGGCAATGTCGTCAGCAGGCCGTACGTCGATTTCGCATTCACGGTCGACGAGAGGATATCCGACGGATATTACTTCGCCAGAACGCTCGACGTGTTCAAAGAGATCATCCTCGATCCGGAAGTATTGGAGAAGCCTCTTTCCGAAGAAGGGGTGCCGGCGTGACCCCGGAGACTCCCTGGTACGGCAAGTACGGCGAGGTCCCCAGCAATCTGGAGTACCCGGACATGACGATGTACGAATGCCTCATGAGGTCCGCATCAGATGGCCCGGAGACCGTGGCCTGCGAGTTCATGGGCCGCAAGATGAGGTATTCCGACCTCATCGTGGAAGTGGACGCCATGGCCGCCGCCCTGCACGGCCTGGGGATCCGGAAAGGCGACAAGGTCCTCGTCTGTCTTCCCAACAGCCCCCAGGCATTGATATCGATATACGGCATTAACAGGCTCGGGGCGGTGGCCACCATGATTCACCCCCTTTCCGCCAGAGAGGAAATAAAATTCTACATCGAGAACTCCGGCAGCAAAGCGGCGATAGTTCTGGATTTGTTCTATCCCAACTTCCCGGCCGTCGACGGGTCCGGAACCTTGAAAAACATCATAGTCACAAGCATAAAGGACGGATTGGGGGCAGGCAAAGCTCTGCTGTACCAGATCGTCCAAGGCCGGAAGGACCCCAAGCCGAAGTTCGACGGGAAAGTTATCAGATGGAACGATGTTATTGGCATCGGCAGGAGGTCAGAGCCTCCGCCGATCTTTTCCGCCAAGGAGGACCTGGCATGCATCTTATACAGCGGAGGGACCACCGGCCGCAGCAAGGGAGTGCTCCTGTCGAACATGAATATCAACGCCGCCGCCGTTCAGACCATGACCATGAGCGAGTCGGGCGAGGTAGGCGACACCATGCTTGCGATAATGCCGGTGTTCCACGGCTTCGGCCTGTGCATATGCGTCCATATGGTACTATACATGGGCCGTACCTGCATCCTCATTCCCAAGTTCGAGCCCAAGTCTTACGCCAATATAGTCGTCAAGAACAAGCCGAACTTCATCGTCGGCGTCCCCTCCCTTTTCGAGCTGATGCTGAGGAACAAGAGGATCGGTGATGCAGACCTCTCCCATCTTAAAGGCGTTTTCTGCGGAGGGGACACGCTCACCGCCGACCTGAAGAAGAGGGTGGACGCGTTCCTCAAAGAGCACCGCTGTCGCACGACCGTAAGGGAAGGCTACGGCGCCACCGAGTGCGTGGCGGCGTCATGTCTCGCTCCGAAGTCCGAAGAGAAGCAACGCGAAGGAAGCATCGGCATCCCGTTCCCCGACACTCTTTACAAGATCGTCCGCGTCGGCACGATCGAGGCCGCAGATTATGGGGAAGACGGCGAGATATGCATTTCCGGCCCCTCGGTAATGATGGGCTATGTGAACGAACCCGAGGAGACCGCCGAGGCCCTCAAGGTCCATGGAGACGGCATCAGATGGCTTCATACCGGGGACATAGGCTGCATGGACAGGGACGGATACGTCTATTTCAAGCATAGGATCAAGAGGATGATAATAAGCTCGGGATACAACATATATCCGAACCAGATCGAGAACGTGATAAATTCGGTACCCTTCGTCCGCAGCTGCTATGCCATAGGCATCCCCCATCCGATATATTCGCAGGTGGTGAAGGTGTTCGTGGTACTCGAGGATGGCACGTCGCCTACGTCCGAGACCAAGGAACGTATCATGGAGGTCTGCAGGGACAAGGTCTTCAGGTACGCCCTCCCCCGTCAGATAGAATTTTTGAACGAATTGCCGATCACGAAGCTCGGCAAGATATACCACGCCGAGTTGGAAAAGCTCTGCCCGGAGATAGGAGAACTGCACGATCCCTTTTCCCCGCGCCCCGCGCAGAACATGTGAAAGTAAAATGAGGGTCCCCTTGCCGGATGAGGGCAGGAAGGACAATTTTGCCGAGGGAGTATTACTTCTTGACCAATCCCTCTTCTTCCAGCTCTTCTATGACCTCCCTGACTTCTGCGGCCCCGCTTTCGAAAAGCTCGGCCTCCTGGGGGTCAAGGTATCTCATCAGAGTGACCAGTTCTCCGAAGTGAGCTTTTTCTTCATCGCGGATCTCCTCGAGTACGGCCTTAGCGACGGGGTTGTCGGTGGCCGCGGCGTGGGCATCGTAAAGGAATATGGCCTCCAGCTCGCTGGCTATGTCCAGCCTTATGGCCTGGGCAAGTTCACGGTCTGTCATCTTCTTGCTTGAATTGCCTGCGAACGGGTCCGGAAACATCGGCATGATTTCACCTTGGAGAGCGTAAAGGTTTATTGAAAAAATATGTTTCGGTTTTTTCTTCCGAACGTAACGTCCGGCCGTCAGAGCGGAAACGTGCATCATCCTCTGTTCATCCGATAATGTCCAGCATCTTGGCCACGTCCTCCGTCGCCATCGTAACCTTGGACTTCTCGATCAGGATGTTCCCTCCCGTCATGATATAGGACGGTATGATACGGACGCATCCGTAATAGATCTCGCTGTCCCCGAGCTTATATTTGGACACCGAGGGCACAGCGTTCTTCTTTGCGGCTTTTCTGGAGATCATGTTGAAAGCCCTTTTGGCGACGTCCCCCATGAGCATTACGACCCTCAGGTTCGGAAACAAAGAAAGCTCTTTTTCAAGGTACGGCAGGCTCCTCTCTATTTCCGTGCTATCAACCGCGCTTTTCGATTTCGGGGTTTTTACGGCATTCGTCACATAGATGCCCATCCGCAGAACGTCGTGGATCGAAGATACCGGTGCGCCCGCGTTCCGAAGCAGCGAGACGGCGGCCATCATATAATCGGCGCCCGGACCGCCGTAGAAATCTTGTTTCGGATCAGAGGGCACGACCTCGTTGATCATCACCGCCCTGACCGCAGAGGGGTCCAGCTCCACATCGTTTAAGAAAATCCCGTCGGTAATGCCGAGGGCCTTACCCAGTTCAGTCCTAATGTTCATCTATGGGAACCTTCTTGCCTGCCAATCGCCTCGCCGTCGCCGTCTGAAGCATATCCGTAGATTATAAGGTCGCGTGCCGACAAAAAGTAACCTTCCCTATTCAAAAAACGGTATGACTTCCATCAGCATCCGGAAGCCGGCCCTGCGAATGATTAAATACAAGGTTGACAAGTCAACCGCCCGTGAATGAAATCGTTGACGAGCACATCTCGCCAAGAGCAATGAAACAGTTCATGGACAAGAAGATGACAATTTACCTTGAACACCTGGACCTCCAGGGTTCGCAGGGACCTTATCTGATGGCGATCTCGCATAACCCGGGGGCGTCTATGAAGGACATAGCGGCATACATGATGGTCGACAAATCCATCACGACCCGCACGGTCAGGGCCCTTATCGAGATGGGGTTCGTGGCCAACTGCAGCGCCGATCCGAGGCGTTACAGCCTGTCCCTCACCGAAGAGGGGGAGTGTGCCGTAAAATTAATCAAAATAAAGCTCGGAGACATCTGGAAAGAGATCCTCTCCGACCTGACAGATGAGGAGCTGATGGTTTTCAGGTCCGTCTGTTCCAAGATAAACAGCAAATTGAACCAGGATTTCAGCGAGCCCAAGGGGGCTCGGAATTGATACTCAAATACGTAAGCAAAAAGGAATGGTCACTTGTCGCGGCCTGTTTCGTCCTGATATGCCTCCAGGTCTACCTGGAACTCGAGATCCCGGGCTACATGTCGCAGATCACCACGCTGCTGACGACCGGCGGTACCGTCGCGCAGGTGATGGACGAGGGCTGGCCGATGATCGCATGCGCGTTCGGCAGCCTGCTGGCGGCCATCGTCGTGGGGGCGGTGGCCACATACGTCGCCGCGTCCCTTTCCAAACGCATACGCAAGATGCAGTTCGACAACGTCGAGACGTTCTCCATGGAAGAGATCGGCAGATTTTCTCTGGCAAGCCTGATCACCCGTTCGACTAACGACATCACCCAGGTGCAGATGGCCTTCGCCATGGGGATGCAGATATTGATCAAGGCGCCGGTAATGGCGATCTGGGCGATCGTCAAGATCTCCGACAAGGATATGAGCTGGACCATAGCCACCGCTGTGGCGGTAGCGGTAATGATGGTCACGATCGGCATCATCATGGTACTCGTGGTCCCGCGCTTTAAGATAATCCAAAAACTCACGGACAATCTTAACCAGATCACCGGAGAAGGTCTGTCCGGAGTAAGGGTCGTCCGCGCGTACAACGCAGAGAGCTATCAGGAGGAGAAGTTCGAGAAGGCCAACGAAGACCTCACGTCGACGAATCTTTTCGTGAACCGCTCCCTTGCGGTGTTGTTCCCCATGATGACGGCGATAATGAGCCTGCTGTCTTTGTCCATATACATGATCGGGGCGATACTGATCTCCGCCGCCGCCGGAGTCGGAGAAAGGCTGACCCTGTTCTCTGATATGATCGTCTTTTCATCGTATGCGATGCAGGTGGTGATGGCCTTCATGATGATGGTCTTCATCTTCATGATACTCCCGCGTGCGACGGTCGCCGCCAGGCGTATCGAGGAGGTCATCAACACGGAACCCTCCATCACGGACGGCACGAAGACGTCCTCTCCTGAAGGCAGGGAGGGGGAGATCGAGTTCAGGAACGTCTCCTTCAAATATCCGGGCGCCGCCGAGAGCGTCCTCGAGGACATAAGTTTCAAGGTGAAGAAGGGAGAGACCATAGCTTTCATCGGTTCCACGGGAAGCGGAAAGAGCACGCTGATCAACCTGGTGATGCGCTTCTACGACGTCACGGGCGGGCAGGTGCTCGTCGACGGCGAGGACGTACGCGACTACAAGCTGAACGCGCTTCGGAGGAAGATCGGATACATCCCGCAGAAGGCAACGATCTTCTCCGGAACGGTGTACGGCAACGTCAACTACGGCGACACGTCGGAAGAACGCACTATAGAGGACGTCAAGAAGGCGGTAGGCATCGCACAGGGCACGGACTTCGTGGAAAAGATGGACGGCGGATACGAGGGCAGGATCGCCGAGGGCGGCACAAACCTCTCGGGGGGCCAGAAGCAGCGCCTGTCCATCGCACGTGCGATATGCAGGAAGCCCGAGTTCTACATTTTCGACGATTCGTTCTCCGCATTGGACTACAAGACCGATCGTTCCCTCCGAGATGCGCTCAAAAAGGAGACCGCAGGCGTGACAAGCCTGATCGTGGCGCAGAGGATAGGCACGATAATGGACGCCGATACGATAGTCGTCCTCGACGAAGGGCGCATAGCCGGAATAGGCGCTCATGACGACCTGCTCGAGAGCAGCGAGGTGTACCGCGAGATAGCATATTCCCAGCTCTCCGAAGAGGAGTTGGTAAGATGAGCGGGAGAAGAGGGCCGGCAGACCATCCCGGCATGACCGCAGAGAAGCCCAAGGCGTTCACGGAAGCATGGAAGAAGATATTCTCCTATATGGGGAAATACAGGATCGCGGTCTGGATCTCGATCGTTTTCGCGGTGGTCGGTACCGTGATGATACTCGTCGGCCCCAACAAGCTGAGGGACCTGACGGACCTGATCGCCGGGGGCCTGGTCACCGGCAGCATAGACATGGGCGCCATATGGGAGATAGGCCTGTTCCTGATCGCGATATATGCGACGAGCACGGTGCTGACGTTCGTCCAGAACTACATCCTTGCGACAGTTTCGCAGAAGATGGCCTCCAAGTTCCGTACGGACATCTCGAAAAAGATCAACCGTCTTCCTCTGAGGTATTTCGACACCTCCAGCAGCGGTGACGTCCTCAGCCGCGCCACGAACGACGTGGACACGCTGGGCCAGTCCATGAACCAGAGCATCGGCCTGCTGATCACCTCGGTGACCATGCTTCTCGGGTCTCTCGTCATGATGGTGTACACGAACTACATCATGGCCGCCGTGACCGTGCTCTCATGTGTCGCCGGCTTCGGGATGATGATACTGATCATGAGGTACTCTCAGAAGTATTTCGGCATCCAGCAGGAGAACCTCGGCAACATGAACGGGCACGTCGCGGAGATATATTCGGCGCATAACGTGGTCAAAGTGTACAACGGGCAGAAAGAGGCCTCTAAGAAGTTCGACTCCATAAACGAGGAGCTGGCCCGCAGCGCGTTCATGTCCCAGTTCCTGTCGGGCCTCATGATGCCCCTGATGAACTTCATAGGCAACTTCGGATACGTGACGGTGTGCGTCGTCGGTGCGGCGATGGTCATCAACGGGCAGATGTCCATAGGCGTCATCGTCGCCTTCATGATCTACGTGCGTCTGTTCACCCAGCCCCTGGCCCAGATGGCCCAGGCCTTCACGGGGATGCAGTCCGTCGCGGCCGCGGGCGAACGGGTGTTCGAGTTCATCGAGGAAGAGGAGCTGTCCGAAGAGGTCGTCAGCCCGCGCAAGCTCGAGAAGGTCGAAGGCCACGTGGAATTCAGGAACGTGCACTTCAGCTACGTTCCCGGCAGGGAGGTCATCCACGGATTCTCGGCGGAAATAAAGCCCGGTCAGAAGATAGCCATCGTCGGGCCCACCGGTGCCGGTAAGACGACCATGGTCAATCTCCTGATGAGGTTTTACGATACCGATAGCGGAGACATCCTGATAGACGGCGTGTCGATCAAAGAAATGAGGCGCAGCGACGTCCACGACCTGTTCTGCATGGTCCTCCAAGACACATGGATTTTCGAGGGGACCGTGAAGGAGAACATCATCTATTGCAAGGAGGGAGTGACCGACGAGCAGGTCGTGGAAGCATGCAAGGCCGTGGGCATCCATCATTTCATAAAGACCCTGCCCAAGGGATACGATACCATGCTGGACAACACGACCTCCCTTTCCGTGGGACAGAGGCAGCAGATCACCATCGCCCGTGCGATAGTCGAGAACGCGCCCCTCCTGATATTGGACGAGGCGACGAGCTCGGTGGACACCAGGACCGAGAGGGCGATCCAGAACGCAATGGACCAGATGACCGTGGGGCGTACGTCCTTCGTCATCGCGCACCGCCTCTCCACCATCAAAAACTCCGACCTGATTCTTCTTATGAGGGGAGGTAACATAGTCGAGCAGGGGACCCACGACGAGCTTCTGGCCGCGGGAGCGTTCTACAGCGAGATGTACAACAGCCAGTTCGAGGACGGGGGAGAGGACTGAAACGCCAATGACGGACGGCGGCGCAAAGTTCCGCCGTCCGGAACCTTCTTATCTCATACGCAACGGCCTTCTTCGCCTCACCGAAGACATCATATTCGGTTTCGCACGCCTCTGAAAGGCGGAGGAAGCCACCGATTGCGCCATAGTGGCGTAAAAAATTTGAGGCGGCGTACCAACGGACGGAGACCGTCCGGTCCCTGTTCGGACGCCGCTCGCTTTACCGTTTCGGCGGCGTCTCATTCGCCGCAATCGTCGTGGTGCATGTGCTCGTGGCACACCGAACCGGTGGACTTGAGGTCTCCCTTCAGATATCTCTCCGCCGCCGTCCTGGCGTCTCCCGCGGCGCCGATTATCACTTCGATCCCGTTTTTATTGAACAGGTCGACGGCGGCCGCGCCCATCCCTCCCGATATGATCACGTCCGCTCCGTTCTCTTTCAGGAACATCGGAAGGAAATTGGGACGGTGCCCCGGATTTTCTATCGCGCCCGCCGCAGTTATCTTGCCGTTCTCCGCGTCGAACGTCCTGAACGATCCGCAGTGTCCGAAATGTCCTGTCACATTCTCTCCGTCGCTTGCTACTACTATTCTCATTTTTTCTTCTCCTTTGTTTTTTCCATGTTGTCTATCTTCATATCTTTCGCTTTGAGGTCGTCATATCTCAAGAACGTCTCCCGTTTTCAGTGCGGATAAGCGGTCTCCCAGGACCTCTTTCATGTGCCCGTATGCCGTCTCGCCCGTGCAGTGGCCGGTGTAGAAATCGGCGCCGGTCTTCAGAAGGACCTCGGAAACGCTACGCGCCTCCGATCCGGCATCTGGACCGCAGGACCGTGTCTTGAGGTGGAAGCCTCCGATCACCGTGTCCGGATACCTGCCCATGATATCCCGTGCCTTCTCCACGATGTTTGCGATCCCGCGATGAGAACATCCGGAGATCAGGACGGTCTTGCCTTCCTCCTCCAGGATCAGGCTCTGTTCGTGTGCGAAATCATCCGGGCGAAGGTCGTTTTCGATTTTCAAAAAAAGGTTGCCGTTGCCGCTCGGAACCGGACACGCGTTTCCCACATCGCAGAAAAGCACCGCTCCCTCGGAGATATTCGTCTCCCCGTCCGTTAGGACCACGCGCCCGTTGTGTTCGAGGCCCGGGTCGAGACCTATGTCCGCATAGCTTCCGTCGGACCTCAGGGAAAGATGGGTTTCGAACGCCCTTCTGTGAACGTATACCGGGGCGTGCCCGTTGGCCGCCAGGAAAGCGGCCATTCCGCCGCCGTGGTCGTAGTGGCCGTGCGATATTACGGCCGCATCGACTTCCCGGAGGTCTGCTCCCAGGATCTCCGCGTTGCGGACGAATCTGTCGCTCTGCCCCGTATCGAAAAGAAAGACCGTCTTCTTCATTTTTATGTAAAGGCTGAGCCCGTGCTCTCCCTCCGGCCCGCCCGGACCCGAAGTGTTCTCGACCAGAACAAAGACTTTCATACGCCCTCCCCCCCTTCCATCAGTTTCACGATCTTTCCGAATATGGTTCGTACGGCCTCTCCCGCAGGACATTCCACGTCCGCCAGGGTAAGCCCCCTGTTCACGGCATCCACTGCCTTGGGGTCATACGGTATTTCTCCCAGGTAGGGCACGCCTCTTCCGGAGCACAGCGACCTTATCCGTTCGGTCATGGCGGGATTCGTGTCGGACCTGTTGACGCATACGGCCGTCCGGGGGCCCAGACGGTCGGCGGTATCCAGCACCCTCTCCATGTCGCTGATGCCCGACAGGGAGGGCTCGGCCACGACCAGCACAGTATGTACGCCCGTGATCGAAGCGATAACGGGGCACCCTATCCCCGGCGACCCGTCTATAATGGCGAAAGGAGCATTTCCGGCGGCCTTTTTCATCTGTTTCTTGACCTCTGTGACCAGAAGCCCGGTCGTACCGTTGCCTATCCTCAGCCGTGCCGTCGAAAATATCCCCCTTTCCGTGTCCGAGTAGAGCATCAGGTCTCCGGCGACTGACGGGAGCATTTCGATGGCATCCGACGGGCACATCGCCTTGCAGAGCCCGCATCCCTCGCAGGCATAGGGGTTCACCTCTGCGCGATCGCCCATATCGATAGCTCCGAAACGGCACTTGTCGGAACATATGCCGCACATTGTGCAGAGGTCCTTGTCGATGCGGGCCTTGGGAAGACCGAAATAATCCTTCCTTTCCGCATCTTCGCCGTATCCGAGCACAAGGTGGAGGTTCGGCGCGTCCACGTCGCAGTCTGCGCATGCCGGCGCTTCGGACATGCGTATCATAGCACTTGCCACCGTCGTCTTTCCCGTACCGCCTTTGCCGCTCAGGATGAGAAGCTGTTTCATCGGGAGACCATCTCCGTCATCTTTTCATAAATCTCGCGGAACATCCGTTCGAATACGACATTCTCCCTCGAAGCGATCCCGGCCTCGGAACATATCCTGCCGAGCCCGATGTCGAAAGGAATCCTGCCCAGTATCGGCAGGCCGTTATCGAGACAGTATTCCTCGGACGGATCTCTTTCATTTTCGATGACCTTGTTGAGGACCACCCCGTACGGCCTACCGAATACACGGACGAGTTCGGATACCATTTCCAGGTTGTGGGCTCCGAATATCGTCGGCTCTGCTACCAAAACGCAGAAGTCGGCATCCTTTATGCATTCCATGACAGAACAGGAGCTCCCCGGCGGACAGTCGATGAATATATTTTCATCATAGGACAATGCCGTCATTTCCAGGAGCCTGCGAATCACGGGCAGTCCCGCCGCCTCGCCGACGTTCATGGTCCCCGTGTAAACGGAGACGTCTCCCGACCTCCCCGTCCTGACGACGCCCACCTCCCTCGGGTGTTCGGTTATGGCTTTCCGGGGGCATATCTCGGCGCATCCGCCACAAGAGTGGCACATGTCGTCGAACACAGTCAGGCGGTCGAGGGAGTATGCAAGTGCATGATATCTGCAGAATCGGACGCATGCCATGCATCCGTCGCATTCATTGCGATCGGCCCTTGGCACGAGTACCGATACCGTCTCCTCGGATGATTCATCAGGCTTGAAAAAAAGATGGCCATTGGGCTCCTCGACGTCGCAGTCGACATAAGTCGACGGTCCCGAGGCCGCCGCAAGGTTCACGGACAACATCGTCTTACCGGTGCCTCCCTTGCCGCTGAGCACCGCGACCTTCACTTCATACCGCCCCGTGATGGTGCCCCTCGTGGAAGTCTGTCAGCTCGGACAAACGGCCTTGGAGGTATGCTTCTATGCCGGACCCCGCATCTCCGGAAGGGGCTAGAAAAACCTTGATCCCCGCTTCCCTGAGCACTTCGTAAGCGCGGTCGCCGCATCTGAGGGTCAGAAGGACGTCCGCACCTGCATCGGTTATGGTCTGCGCAGCCCCGACGCCGGCCCCCGAGGGGCTGTCCGCAACGGGGTTCTCAAGATACGTCGCAACTCCCACCTCTGTATCGTAAAACAAATAATACGGTGCCCTTCCCAGGGATCCGCTGATCTCCGAAATTCCTGATGCTCCTTCGACCGGTACGATTATCTTCATTTTTTCGCCTCCTGTTCTTCTGGTAATACTAACGTTACGCTCCTGCAGGCGCGTCTGCACGCCTTGCGCCTGCAGCAGCCCTCGTTGTGCTCACATATGCGGTACTGTCCGCCCTCGATGATCAGAGGGGCCCCCTCAACAAGGGAGCAAGCCAACTTCCGCCGGGCCTTGCTGTAAATGTCCTGCACCGTTGTGCGTGAGACGCACATGCGCTCGGCGCATTCCTCCTGTGTCATCCCGACATGATCTATGAGACGGAAGGCCTCGTATTCCTCGACCGTCATCCTGATGGTCTCTGCGGTACACGGGACCCTGTCGAGCGGACCGTATTCCCTGCTTTCGGGAAGGCAGCATACGTTCCTCCATTTCTTCGGACGCGGCATTCGATATCACCATCTGCGGTACTGAACCACCGTCGTAGGGCCGCTTAACGCAAGATACGCGATAGTTTCTGACATATGTCAATAACCGACAATGTAATTTATATCTATCGGAAGGGCGGCAGGAGGGGCCCACATCCGCTTTAGAACAACGATCATAAAATTAAGTGTGCGTAAGACAAATAATTGAATAGTCTCACGAGGGTCTCCGATTGTGAACGAAGAGCTCTGGAACGAATGCGTAAGATTCCACGGACATGCATGTCCCGGATTGGCCATGGGATTCAGAGCGTCCGAGGTGGCCGCAGAGACGCTCGGGGTCCCGTTGGAAAAAGTCCGAGACGAAGAGATCGTATGTGTCGTCGAAAACGACGCGTGCGGCATAGATGCGGTGCAGGCGATCTATTCGTGCACCGCCGGGAAAGGGAACCTGCTGTTCAGAATAACCGGCAAGCAGGCCTATTCCTTTTTCGACAGGAGGTCGGGGAAGAAGGTCAGGGTACTGATCGACGGGGACTTCGGCGAAATGTGCAGGGAAGATTTAATGAAACACATCCTCACCGCGCCGGAAGAGGAGGTAGTGAAAGTGAAAACCCCGGTGTTCGACATCCCGGAGACGGCCAAGATATTCTACAGCGTGAGGTGCGAATCCTGCGGAGAGCTGGCCAGAGAGGACAAGGTCCGCTGGCAGGACGGGAAACAGGTATGTCTGGACTGCTTCAGAGACTACAGCAGGAATTATTTCTGAAAATTACAGGACGATTATGTGGGGGCGCCCGTAGTTACGGTCGATGGCGACTTTTACCCCGAACGTCCTCATGATATTTTCGGCGGTCAGCACTTCTTCGGTATCGCCCGCGGCCGTAACGGCCCCCCCGTCCACTATGACCGTTTTGTCGCAATATTTCATGGCGGCGTCCATATCATGGAGTATCATGCATGCGCTGACGTTCTTGGTCCTCACCAGCCCGATGATGACATCCATGATCTCTCTCTGGAATTTGATGTCCAGGTTGCTGGTGGGCTCGTCCAGCAGCAGGATCCTCGCCTCCTGGGCCAGGGCCCTTGCGATGAGCACCCTCTGCATCTGGCCGCTGCTGAGCTGGCGGAACGGGACAGAGGCGAATCTTTTCATATCCACGTCCTCAAGGGCCTTCCACGTCAATTCCTGGTCGTTCTTATTGGACTGCCATGAAGAATAAGGCATCCTGCCCATCATGACGACCTCGAACACCGTCGGCGATGCAAGGTCGTCAAGAGATGCCTGCGGCACGTAGCCCATGATGCGTGCGACGTCGCGCACCTTCATCGAAAGGACATCCCGGGAATCTATGGTGACCTTGCCCTGGGAAGGTTCCAGTATCCTGTTGATGCATTTTATCAGCGTGGTCTTCCCGGACCCGTTGGGACCTATATTTCATGTAGTTATTGTTGTTCATTTTTAACATATTTTGAATTCGCTATCAGAACTCCTACTATAATTGGTATTAATGGTATTATCATCACATACAACGATGAAGTGATGATTCCTATATCTTGCAACCATAGCATTAACTCAAACAATACTGCAAAGGAAATTATCATTATACCTGCAATACGCAGAAGTCTCTTCTCATCGAACTTTTTCTTTTGCTCAGATGTAGCCGTATTATAACCTGCAAGAAGGCTTCCACCACGACCAAAGAGCATCAATATCCCAAATATTACAATCGGAACAACAAATATCAAACTGAGCATCCAAGCTTCTGCCACAATATTAATATCGAGTTGCGAAATACATAATTTACTTAAAAAAATAGATTCCAAAATATCGAGGCTGTACCTCCAGTCACCATTATTATTCCCATGACTCGAACAACCATGACAGTTTTCTTTACTCCCCATGATTTGTTAGTTTCAGGGGTACCGAATGGAAAAATAATCAAAGTGAGCCCCATTACCAAGAACATTGCACCAAAAAAGGCAGCTAGGTAATCATTAAAAACAATACCCGGTATCAAAAAGAGCATTGAGGCGAATAGTAACAACAGAAACAGAACAGAATATTTTTCTGCGCTTTTTTCAAGTATCATTACTTTATTTTCACACTCTCCACTGCAATATTCTCCCTGACAATCCTTATTGCAATAGATACATTTCATCGTTGCTTTCACCTGCTTGTTTTACTTTGTATGGATTCAGCTATGAGCACAATCATGTCAATCATGTTTTAACAAATTTACTGTTCATAAGAGGGATCCCTGTAACCAACGGTAGGAATGGCAAACCAATTAACATCCATACACTATCAACATGACCAAAATCGAAAAGATATGCTGCAATTGTGAGTAAGACTCTGACAGAAGTTATTGTGATCCTGCAACTCGCAATAATTTCTTCTCATCGTATGCGCCCCTCTGTTTCTGATTCGCGGTATTATGTCCTGCAAGGAATTCTTTTCCGTATCCTAAGATCATGAGCATCCCTGCGAACAACATAGGTACCGCACCAAATACTAATGTTAATCAGAAGATAAACGACGTGCGATCTTTTCCTTTATTTTTTTCTCCCCCTTGTATAAAGATATCCATAACCGACAATGGAAGTGATTATACATCCAATAATAAGGATGATCATCGTTTCAAATAAATATTCAGTCAAAGTGCTCAAAGAAAAAATAAACATGAAGAATGCACATGAAAAAAGCATCAACCCGGAAGTTTTTGCGATAACTCCGTCTCTAAATTTATTTGGATCGTCTATGAGAGTTAGATGCTCGAGCCATTT
This sequence comes from Methanomassiliicoccaceae archaeon UBA421, assembly GCA_002498365.1. GTDB lineage: Archaea > Thermoplasmatota > Thermoplasmata > Methanomassiliicoccales > Methanomethylophilaceae > VadinCA11. The sequence goes on from DAHB01000003.1 coordinate 157,059, forward strand.
ACCTCTCCAAAATTGAACTCCAATAAATGCTATCAGTAACGTAAACAAGAGCAATACCACAAATAGAAAATTCACGATGCATCACCTTTTTTTAAGTATTTTTCTTTGGTGGCCTCTACTACCACCACAACTATCACCAGTATGACCACTAAGGTGAATATCTGTCTTTACGTTTTTCGTAAATATAAACTTATATTTCGTATTACCACTTAAGTTAGAATTGCAAAAAGTGAGTTGTAATAATATGCAGGTGACATAGTAGTTACAATAGTGCATCACCGCGTATCCCTCGATGAACGATACGATTAAATGAGTATATTTAAACAAAATTAAGGGGTCTCCGAAAGTGAGGTTTTTACTTCAAAATAATCATAACTTCTTTGGGTATCTATAGATCCTCGATACTTCCATTGATTTTTGATTTATAATTTTCACAACGATCATCGGGCAACACACTGTAAAATGTCTCCATGATATTCTGAGGATCGTCGAGCTGCAAAATTATCTTATTGTGACATATTTTATTTCTAAGATCGTTTAGGACGAACATTCTTTTGATGTCATCGACATCCCTGAAATAATCTTCCAAGACATTACGATCCAGTTTCACAAGCCGTCGCATTATCGGTAAAAGACAACAACATTGAAGTTTGTTATATTTTTTAAGACCGCCCTGGGAATTATTGACGATTATCGCACGAATATATTCTTCAAAAAAGGCTTTTAGATTCTGAAGTATTCCCAGAAGTATGTTGATCAGTGTAGTCTTTCCTATTCCATTCGGAACGGTTACAAGAGATACTTCTCCTTTTTTGAACTCCGCAGTGATGCCGTCAATCATATTGGGCCAGGAACATGTTGGAAAATTAAAAGTATTGAGAAACAAGAAGGTCCTGTTTACATGTCCAACAATATCAGGGATTTACAAATTTAAAGTATTCACCTTAAATACGATTTCATCAAGTAATAATTTGTCGAAACTGATTATTCATTATTTTTAACATACTTACTGTTCATTAGTGGAACTCCCACTAAAAGAGGCAATAATGGAACAACCAGCAAAGCAACAATCCCGATGGACCCCTGATCCAATTGGTAAAATACAAAAACAATCAAGATTCCAACAGAAAGAAGTGTCACGCCAGCGACACGTAAGAGTCTTTTTTCATTGTATTTTTTGCGTTCATAATGATTTGCCGTGTTATATCCCGCAAGCATTTCTTTCCATATCCAAGGGTAAGGAGGATGCCTGCAATCAATATTGGTAAAGCCCCAAATACCACGGCAAACCAGAATACAAACGACATGACATCCTATTGTCATTTTATTATTTTTACATTTTGACATGTTAGCTCTGTTGAAACCCTCATACCTTTACTCTTCTTTCGAACATCCTCCTGATGTTGTGAGCTATGCATCTGAACGGCTTTCAGGAAACCATAATTGAGATTGAAGGCTGAGCGCAGATATTTGTCCTGCAAGGCCAGTTCACCCTACCAAGTGGGCCGCCCTAAGAAGAAAGCTCTCTCAGGATGGGATAGTGTGGGATGCAGAGCAGACGCTCGGCCGGCCGATAGGCTGGCTGCCGTGATGAGGACGACCTCTTCGATATTGAAGGATCTCGGTCGTCCCGAGTACAGTTCGGAGAAGAGTAAGAGGATCTTTTCCGATCATGCCAAGATAGGATTGCCGATCGTGAGGCAGATGATAGTAAGTTCATACGAAGACTTTGTCGATATGCTACCGTCGTTGGCAGGCGTTCTGAATGCAGCGAACATATCCAGAATACCGGATCCTTCAACGTTATGGAAATTCGCCGCAAGATCGGAGCCGGAATTACTGGAGAGCATAATGCAGGAGGTGGCTTCCGCCGTTTGTACGGACAACATGATAGTTGCCATAGACTCGACACCGAAATCGAGACTGGGTGTAAAAATTTGAATTTTACAGGATTTCCAGACTTAAACTAGCGGTCACAATAAAAGGCATCAATCTAGCTAAACCTCGAGGATTCTCGCGCTTCATCAGAGTATACTCTTAACAGCTTCCACAATCAGCAACTTTTCATAATCATCGAGCAGAGCGTGGATTCCTTCCATTTTTGAAAGATAAAATGCTTTACCCTCAATCACACCCATCGAAATGAGTTCTTTGAATTTTGATTCTATTTTCCTTATAGTATCTACTGGAAACCCGAATTCGACAAGTCCTGCTCCGAACGGACTTCGGACCCCAGTTTCATAAAAACCGATAACCTTTGATAGACTGAAGTCAGACATCGAGGCGCCTTTGTTTTCTGCGACATAGATAAATATAGGCTCGAATAACGATATGGCCTTAGGTATCCTATATTCTACGATGTCCCTCATGTTTTTGAATGCGTTTCTGTATGCCCCATCAATCTTTTCCCCAATGTTTTCGACTTTGTCGATCTCATAACCCAGCAGGCCTTTGAAACCTTTATTGAAATAATTATTACCTATCGCGGCATAAACAGTTCTTATGTGTTCCTCTATAAGCCCTGCTTTGTTAAAACAATCTAGGATTTTATCCAAATAATTGTCTTTGAGGAAGATTCTGGTCAGGTTCTTATTTTCAATTAATTTTCTAAACCTATCGAACTCCTCATCCTTTAGTAAAAGCCGAAGCAATTTTTCTTGATGCTCGTACGGTATCAGACGATTTTTTATAAATACAGATCTAGGTAACGAATAACTCTCCTGATTTTTCATGCGTTCCCTTTTCAGATCCGCGTTATCTGTTTCAAGGTCGGAATATTCAGCGTTGTCTAAATCTACTCCATCCAAGATAGGTTCATCAAATGTCACAAAATTCAACCCATTCGTTTCGGAATTTTGTATTTTTAAAAGATTAGGTTCCGCGTAGAATATCCTCCCGATAAAGTAATGGTAATACCTGCCTGCCCGCCCTCCGATATTTTTGATGTCGAACGCTGTAAGTTTTTTCCATCCCTTGGTATCGTTGAGGATTACTATGTTCTTGGCCCTGGTATTTATGCCTTCGATAATAGTGGATGTGCAAAATAGAAAATAGAAATTGCCTTTATTGAATTGTTCCAGAATCTCTTTTTGAATGTACCTGGGCAGTTTTCCATGATGTATTCCGCAACCTTTCCTCAGAATATCGATAACCTTCCATTCCTTCGATGAACCATCGATATCGTACGATCTGCCTATATGATTTATAAAGGACAGTAGACGCTTGTCATATACGGCATCCGCGATATCCGACCTTGCCACGTATCCTGCGTATTCATTGACCTTACTGGGATTGGTGCAGTAGAATATGGTCTTCCCGTAATCTCCTGTTTTAATATACCTGGCAATACCAATTACTTTTTCATATTTTCTGCTACCCAATCTGAAAGCGTCTTCTTTAGAGGTTGTTATCAAGGGGTGTTTTTCTTCGATTTTACTGGCATGGGCGTTGACTTGTATGCGGACTGTCGGCTCGAAAACCACTTCTCTTAACTGTATGTTGTTTTTATCGAGGTACTTCCTCATCCCTTTGCCAAAGTCATCCTGTTTTAGATTCGGCCCAGCCAGATAATACTCAGGTACTCTCTTAGACAGAAGATAGAGTGACACCCTGAATGTCTTAGTACGGTCGTCTTCGAATATGTTGACGGATGATTTCTCGCCATGGAGTTTTTTCTCATCATCACTATAGTATCCCTCGTCGATTTTGTAAACCTCATCATAGAAGAAGAAATCGATTTCTATTTCAGGATATGCTGCCAGTAATTGCATTGTCCTTTCGGGCGTATATACAAAAATATTGCGTCCGTTCGGATTGATGTTGCTATTGACAGATGTAATAATCTGATAGTCTAGTTCCTTTGATTTGACTAAACCATCCATTTCTGATGTGCTTTCGATCAAGAGAGCCACGGTCGGAAAAACGAGAAGAACGTTATTGTACCTGTCCCTGTTATGATAAACTATCTCACGCATCAAGAATGTCTTTCCATATGATGTGGGGGCACTGACGAGCATCCTCTTGCATTCTAGGGAATTAAAGAAGTCGATGATGTCCTTTTGGGATTTATCAAGGGTTTTTTCATGGGCTGTTTCTGATTTGTATGTTTCTATTATCACCTCATTTTTTACAACGTCAATAAATCTTGCATGTATATCGGGGTCCTCTTTGAAATCATTTAGGTGATTATAGCCGAAAACACGCATTTTTTGAGATGCAATATATAGAAGTTTTGAAATGAATGAGTCTGATTTTATAGTGTCGTCCTCAGAAATGGTACAGACCAGATACCTCAAGGTTTCTTGACTTTCTGGGTCATGCTCATCGTACAGATTTATAGCTTGAAGTAACTCTTCAGCGTAATCCACGATAAAATCCTCCCTCTTCATCACGAAGTTTTTCTATATCTTTAATGGGGAAGATATATAGAATCACCTTAGGTTCAAATCCTTCGAACTCATATCTCCTTTCTGAATAGAAATTTTTTATTTCTTCGAGTTGTTCTTCGATCTTTTTCTGTAGATTAGAGACATCGCGGTACACCTCACCTTCTTCATACGCAAGCAGGCAGGGTATATTGATCGAAATTTTGTTTTCCTTAAAGCATTTCAATAAAGATGTCGCTCGTTCTGAGATGTTTTTCTTCAATGTGATGCGATTGATATCATTGATAATATCTACGACTTTGCTTCTTTCCTTGGTCTGAGGTGACGGCTTTTCGCATACGAAAAAAATCTGTCTCGTCAAATATTCCTTACTGTATTTTTTAAGCAGATCACTGTCGATGCCCTCTCTGCAGTATTTTTTTCCGCCTAATTTCGACTGCCCCAACCATAGTGTGATATTGCCTTCTTTAAGTGTGAAATATGTAAGATCATAACCTTTAATCTCGGAATTATCGTCCTGACGGAGTAAGGGGCGGACAGCCAGTTTATATGCATCTTTCTCAAATATTTGTATCAACATATCCAGCAATACTTCACCCAGAAGCCCATCGCTTTTAGATTGGCGCTTCGGAGCTCGATTTGTGTATGCATAAGTTGCAGCACGTTCCAAGCTCGAGAAATTGTTATTTTCGTAGTGTTTAACGACCTCTTCTTCTCCGTAACAATAGAAAAGCAGATTGTCACGCATAAGTTTACATAATTGCTGAACACAATCGACGTCAGCGTTGTGGCTTATTGGTTGATATAAGAATTTATCCAATAATGAGTCATATGTGATAATCACGCCCTTGCTAGCAAACAATATCGTATCGTCGTAAATCTTCTGATACTCTTTTGATATGTTCACTGTATCACACTGTTCCTATTGCTTATGTAATTTTTTGGAAATCCATGTGACGCTTATCAATCGCTATAGATTGTTGACCATCTTGCCATTATTTCCGCCAGATAGGTGTTGGATGGATTCTGTGTTTAAAACAAGTGTGCCTTAAACGGAAGACTCATGCAGAAATTGTGCGTTTTTACAACAGATGCGATTCTCATTACTCGCAGTCGTATTTTGGACCCGAGTTTGACATATGTGGGATCTGGTAGACCTCGCGTCCGCTGAAATTTATCACTCTATTATGCTGGATCTGCGTTTTCGTTTAGCGGTTTTTGACGTCAATAGAAGTCCAGAACGACCTGTCCGGGCGCTTTCGGCGCCGGAATATATCTTCTCGCAAGTTACTGGACGCTTTTTGAAAAATAATCAACCGGATCGACCCACATTGAATCTCTATGTGTCAAACCCGAGTTCGATCGTATATGGCCTGGCGATCCTAGACAGCGGCCGTTGCAGCTACATCAAAGGACGATGATGTGCGGTCTGCCGTAATTACGGTTGATCGCCACTTTCACTCCGAACGTCTCCATTATATTGTCTGCTGTGAGGGCTTCTTCGGTGTTTCCCGCTGCGGTGACCGTACCCTCGTTGACGATGATCGTTTTATCGCAATAATTCATGGCCGCGTCCATGTCGTGGAGTATCATGCACGCGCTGATGTTTTTGGTCCTTACGAGGCCTATCATCACATCCATGATCTCTCTTTGAAATTTGATGTCTAGATTGCTTGTAGGCTCGTCAAGAAGCAGAATCTTCGCCTCCTGGGCAAGGGCCCGGGCGATGAGAACCCTCTGCATCTGGTCGCCATTCAGCTGGCTTAATAAGGATGAGGAGCAATCCTTCATACCCACGTCTTCCATGTGACTTCCCGGTCGTTCTTGTTCGATTGCCATGAAGAATGGGGAATCCTGGCCATCATCTTCACCTCGAACACGTTCGGTGATATGCAAGGTCGTCAAGAGAGGCCTGAGGCACATATCCCATTATTCGGGTGACGTCGCGGACCCCCATAGAAATCATGTCCTGGGAATCGATCGTCACCTTGCCCTGGGACGGTTCGAGTGTGGAGGGAGATGGGAAGAGAATATACCTATGAGGGGCATGATACGGAGTACTTTTCTGTTTCCTGGAATCCATTGGGGGGGACCCTGTCTTAAAGAGTTTTGAAATCAAAACCCGAAACGAAGGCGAACCCGACAGACTTGTGAAACTCCATATGCAGAAATTCCTATTATACAGGGATGAAGAGGATATATTGCGGATCATCGACGAAGTGGTGCATTCACGTGCGGAGGACGGCAGAGTCATCACAGAACAAACGAACTGCCTGGGTCTTTTAATATGGTATAATTGTACATGATTCAAGAGAAATGTTTCAGAACTGTTCCCCCTCACGGATTGCGTACGATCCTTCTATACAAGGTTCCCCACAAGCGCGCGACGGGCCTCCTGTTAAAAGATAAGTAAAAAAGAAAAATAAAAAGAAAGGGTTTAGGTGGCGTTCAGCCGACCATGGTCCCGGCGAACACTTGCCAGGCCAGCGCGGTCTTGGCCACCAGGCTCAATATGATGTAGACTCTCTCGCCGTAGAGGTAGTCCTTCCACTTTCCGACCTTCTTGTACTGCATTATCATGTTCACCGCGAAAATGTTGAAGAAGAACGCGATCGAGATCATGATGCCGTAAACGAATGCCGGAGGGTTGCCGCCGGTCACGCCCGTGAAGTACATTATAAGCGCGACCCAGGGGATTAGCCCGGCGAAGCACCCGAATATGAAAGAGGTCCAATCCGTCTTCTTGGTGTTCTGGTTGTGCGCCTCCATCATGTAGCCGAACAGGTTCATGCATGCGTTCAGGGAGAACAGCATTATGATGGATACGAAGTCGAACATGCCGCAAAGCCAGGCTATTACCACCAACATGAATGAAGAGGACAAAGCGTACTCGAACCAGCGGGCCTTGTTCATATTCATCTTGAGGTTCTTAACGTACCAGTCGAACCCGAATGTGGCGATCGAGAGGTGGGCTATAGCCGACATCAGCAGGAATACGGCCACCATCGGTCCCAAGGGCACGCTGAATAAAACTTGAGCGGCTCCGGGCCCTACGGGAGGGAATCCGGCGGTGGCGTCGATGTACGAAGTGGTGAAACTCATCTGCACGTCGTAGTTCGCTATCGCGAGCATTATGGCGGCCTGGATGAAATGGAAGAATCCCATTATCAGGTTGAACCGTCTAAGCTTCTGGAACTTTATATCGTCTGATACAGCGTCGTTCATGTGGATCACTGTTGCACGGCGTTAATACGTATATATCCTTATCCGAGTTCCATGTCCTCTATGTAGGGCGGAACATCCAGCCAGATCATGTTCTGGCTCTGTTTTCACCACGGTAATATTTTTAATGAAAAACAATGCGAAAGGTACCGTCTGCTTCATCTTCAGACAGAAGCCTCGGTCCAAATTCAGAAAATTTGACGTCCTGAATGTCGCACTTAAAGAACAACCTTTATTTTCGGACACATGCATCCTCCGCGCATGACGCACACCGGTACTTTGGAACCGCTTTATCAGAAGATCGAGGCCGCCGCACTGGAATCGGGCTCATGCCTGATAGGATTCGCCGATATGTCCGATCTCAAGGGCATGCCGGCCGGCGATGCCGCCGTCTTCGAGTTCCCTTATGCGGTGACATTCGCCGTGGAGATACCCAAGGAAGCGGCCCGGGCATCTTTGGAGAAACCGAGCGAGGAGATACGATCGGCCTACAAGATGTGCAACAAGAAGCTCAAGGAGGCGGGAGAGAAGATAGTGCAGATCCTGGCGGCCGAGGGCTACAAGGCCAGGTTCATCGACCCCTCTCAGAGGATCGACATGGAGAATCTCCTCGGACCTATATCACAAAAGGCAATCGCGGCCAGGTCCGGAATGGGCTGGATAGGCAAGAACGGGCTGTTCATCACAGACGAGTACGGGCCCAGACAGCGTATGGGCGCGGTGCTCACGGACATGCCGGTCACACGGAAGGCGAAGCTCGTCGACAGCAAATGCGGAGAATGCACCGAATGCATCGACCGGTGCGCGATGAAGGTTCTGAAAGAAACCGAGTTCGGCCACCACCCCGAGAGCCGGGACGCGGTCATAGATTGGAAGAAGTGCGGAGTGTTCGAGGCAAAGCTGATCGGCGACGGCAGCAAGCCCGAGAGGGCCTGCGGAAGGTGTATCTCGGTCTGCCCGTTCTCTCGGCTCAGCGAGTGACTTCCTTCTCCTTTTTTATCTTCCTGCCGTAACGGAAAATCATCACCATCAATGCGACGTTGAGGGCCACGGATACGGCGTTCCAGAGAACTATCGGAAGGTCCCGGAGGAAGACGCCGTAGGCCAGCCAGAGGCCCATGCCCACCGTGAGGAGCGCGGGCATGAAAAGGGAGACGTCCACCATGCGACCGCTGCGGTGTCCCTTGATCACCTGTGGCACGTACCCCATAGTGGTTATAAGGCCTGCCACGAGCCCAATGACGGTTATCTGGTCCATGGACCCGCACCAATGTTCCTGATAATGATTTTTTGCTTCACCGCTTGCCCGACGCGCACTCACGCAGACGGGCCGAGAAGTCCAGGCCGGTCATATTTTCGGAAAGCTCCCACACCTTGGAGGCCAGGTCCGCGCTTTTCCCATTTCCGTGAGGCCGTACCGGAACGGCCCGGCCCTTGAACTCCATCCAACCGTCGGTGCCGTAGAGCTGGCCTCCCCGGGCCTCCGGGTCCAGGGCCGCGCGGAGGGCCGGCATTGCGCCGGCCTCCAGTTCGTGCATGAACGGTTTGAGCCATCTTCTCATCCTCTCCCTGTTCCTGTAGAGATGGGTATCGACAAGGCCGGGGTGGCTGGCTACGCTGATCGGAGCCTCCATGCCGAGGGACCTCATCCTTCTGTCAAGCTCCCGGGAGAAGAGCAGCGTGGCCAGCTTGCTCTGCTTGTAAGCCTTCCAGGGACTGTACGATCTCTCGGAATTGATATCTTTGAAATTGATTTTTCCTCCGCGGTGCACGATGGAGGTCTGGGTGACGAGGCGGGACCCCGGAGTCGAGGCCAGGACAGGCATAAGGTGATATGCGAGAGTGAAATGTCCCAGATGGTTGACTCCCAACTGGGATTCGAATCCTTTGACGGTCTTGCCGTAGGGCGGCGTCATGATCCCGGCGTTGTTCACGAGTATGTCCAAAGTGCTGTATTCGGACATGTACCAGGTTGCGAAATCCTCTATCGCGACAGAGTCTGCCAAGTCAATAAAACGGACGGAAACATCGGCTCGGGGCACAGAGGAGGCGATCTTCCCGGCAACTGTTTCCGCGCCTTTTACGTCCCTGTCGGCCAATACGACAGATGCCCCTTTGGCGCAGAGAGCTTCGGCGATGTATGCGCCCAGCCCCGATGCGCCTCCGGTCACCACAACGCGTTTCCCATCTATGCGGGGCACAATATCGTCATGCCAATCCCATCCGTCTGCCATGGAAGTTGACTGACATACAATTTGATAATCATTCCCGTTGAATATTATGGCATAATCTATTTCTATTCATACAAAAGCGGAGGATATTATATTACAGGAAACGGACAACGAACAGGCTGTTTGACAAAATCAGTCTTCGGGGAAACAACTATACTCTGTAAATCCCAGATTCTCGGTTGCCTGCGAATACAATTCTTTAAACTCCAACATAGCGGAAAAACTGTCGGCAGCATCGACGAACGCAAGCACCTGGACGTTTTCGACGTCGTTGCCATTCGGAGACATCGTGGTTCCTTCGGTGGTGATTATTGCATATCTCATGCTTTTTGATCATAGTTGGACTTAAAGATATGATCCCGCAATTGAAGCAATAGTATTCACCTTTGTTTCATAGAATATGTAGATCAGATCGAAAACGATCTATAATCCGACTTCAATCTTTTTTCGTGTTACAGGATATTTCCTCAATAAAGAGTGAACTGATTGTCGACAAATCCTGCGATACCGTAATTAGGGACCTAAAGAAACTGAATATCAAATTGCCAGGCGCATCTTTCTTTTCAGGAGGTGAGATGGATTTCGATACTGGGTCGGATTATAATCTCGTTCTTTTAGAAGATGAAGATAAGTATCGATTAAGTGCAAAAGAAGGGATGGAGGCTATCAAAGATGGTAATCACTCTATATGCGCTTACGATGAGTCGATCGCGATTTATGCAGCACTTGAAGGAAAAGCCGTCATGGTTTCTCACGCCCTTGTGTACCTGAGGCCAGACGAATATCTCCCTATCACATATTTGACTTTGAGTTTTTACACTCGTTCAGACAAGATAATCAACGTAGCTAAGGAATCCGCTAAAAAAACGGAAAATCCAGATCGTCAAGCAGCGATCGATAGAGCAGTAGAAAAGATGCAGTTGATAAAAAATTATTGCATTGATAACACCGTCTTGTTCATAGACGGGGCGCTGATCGCAGGAGATGCATATACATCGGTTATGGCGGAAATAAAAAAACTTTCGGATCGAAACATATTTCCGGTATTTTTTGTAAAGAATAGTGCCAGCAATCTTATTTCAGATTATATGCCTGATTATTGTTCTGGATTCAATAGCGATATGCACTGGGCAAACACTATTCTCAAAACAGGCGAAAGAACCAGATTTTTTAAATATACAGATGGTCACAATTCGTCAAATTCTAAAGTATTCTGCTATATAAAACATATGGATGGTTCGAGTCCAGTAAGAATCGAATTTTCAACACTAACTTATGAGAAGCATCTTTCCAGTGTTGAAACGATTTTGGATATGATATATTATTTGTTGTTAGCCCAGGGCAATAAACAAAACCCGCAGATACGACCAATTGCCGTTGCAGAAAAGTATGCCAGAGAAGTATTGAAGCTTTATGATATTAATCGCGAAGTCAGAAGTGCTGGCCTTACGCCAACGATGAATGAAGAGAGGTGGGGGTAAAGAATGAAGTGGATTGTATTAGGTGAATCAGACGGAAAAATCAAATTGACATCGAAAGGTGGCGTAAAAAATGCAATATTGCCTAAAGGATCATATCTAACTGCCGAAAGTGGCGAGAATAAATTCATTTTAAGAGTTGATGACAGCCGTCAGATCGAACCATATTCTCCATCCCCTCTCATTGTCGACATGGATCTGTCTGGAATCAATGCAGATCGCCAATGTAAAAATGAGATAACTGCATATCGTATCAAAGACGAATTCGAACGCGAAGACGGCATGATCGATTTCATCCCACCATTAACAGAGGCCAGACGTTCCTCCCAGGAAGAAGTGGATCTGGCCCTGGGGATGAGTCAAAGCGGACCTAAGGTGTTTATCGCTACGGTTCAGTCTAATCAGAATAGGATCCTAAAAGATGAATCAGGAAGACACATTACAGCAAGTCTACCTGATGAAATGTTCTTTCATCAGATATTGATTTGCGGTAAAACGGGAAGCGGTAAGACGGTTGCCATGAAATATCTGGCACAATATTTTACCGAAGTAATGGAGGGGGCAGTCCTGGCAGTCAACGTTAAAGATGTTGATTTTCTCATGATGGATAAATCCTCTACTTCAAACGACGATAAAATAAAGTCAGAATGGGAAACACTTGGATTTCCACCTCATGGTGTCAACAACCTCACCATGTATATGCCGGCAAACCGCGATTACGAGAGGATAAAAGGAATAAACGTGGGCCTCTGCAAGAGGATAACGCTATCTGTAGATGAGATAGATCCAGAGTCTCTTGTTGGATTACTTCAGGGTATTTCAGATAAAGGTGCGATGAGCCTTCCCGGCATATTCAGATACTGGAGGCAGTACAGGAGAAAGGGCAATGAAAATTTCTCCAATTTTGTTAAGTATTTCGATGAATCGGACGACAATAAGGAGTTCAACACTCTGAATGAACGCGGAGATGAGAGTAGAATTAAGTTGCACAGTGGAACATATGAAAATATGAGAAGAAGTCTTGATACTACGCAGGAATTTTTTGACAACAAAAATTCTATCAATCTCGGCTACAAAGACATACTCGAATCAGGCAAAATGAGTATTCTGGATTTCTCAGGAGACAAAGGCCCCAAATTCGGTTCAATCCTTCTTCGCGACCTTCTCAAGAAGATTGTGAATGCAAAAGATAGCCTGTTAAGTAAGGTGCCTATTTTGATAATCATCGACGAAGTACATCAGTTTTATGGTTCGGATGATACAAAGGATGCATTGTCTGACCTAGACACCATTTGCAGAACAGGAAGAAGCAAAAAAATCGGCATTATTTTTGCATCTCAGAGTCTCTCCGACATACCGTCTGGATTGTCATCTGTAATAAATACGCAGATTTCTTTTAAAACCGATTCCAGTACACTGAAGAATATCGGGGTAAGGGCAACCCAAGACGAGATGGAGGGACTGGATACGGGATTTGCATTTGCCTCAATACATGGATTGCCGCAATTAAAGATATTGAAATTCCCACTTTCATATTCAGGAGTTGTAAAGAATGAATGAATCGACACTCGAGTACCTTTTGGGAATAGCGGAAACAGATATCCAGAAAAAGATAATACGATTATTTTCCGAGAGGATCGGTCCCGATATCGATCCTGACGTGTTACTCAGGGAGATTTTAGATTACATAAGGGAGGTCAAACAGTGATCCAGTTCGACTATTCACTAGAAGTGGATATGGGAACGGAGAAGCGAATTTATTGTCCTCCGAAAGAAATATCCAATGAATTAAAAAATATTTTTAGGATTCAGGGGCCCAACTCCAGCGGGAAAAGCACATTGATGAACATCATTGCTATCGCTTCGCATGGCCTCACAAAAGGAAAAATTCCACCCTCGGTTAGATCGAGGATGGAGGAACTCGTGAAACCAGGTTACAAGGATCTGGAATTCGAAATGACAATCTCGGATCCGGTTTCAAAAAGGGCATTGAAATCCTCAAAAAAGAAGGGAGAAACCGAAGTAAAAGTAAGAGAGTCCTTGGATGGTGGCAATTCTTTTTCGATAATAATCGCCGATAATTTCGAGAAAAAATACAATCTCATATATGACATACCGGAGAACCCTGTAGGTCGACTCAACGAGTTGACAGGTGAAATAAAGACTGTTCAAAATCTGTTTGTTGGAAAAACAAGCGAATTCCAAAGATACGTAGAAAAAACATCCAATGAGATTGGCAACTCCATGGGGCCGGAAGAGATCAAAAAGCTTGAAGATGATTTAAAATTTGAGGAAGAAGCACTTAAAAAATATAATCTCGAACCTGAAAAGGCCGAATTAGCCTCTTTAAAAAGATTGATGGTTGCTTACAAACTTAAAGAGTACAACGACAAGGCAGAGGAAGCAGAACGCATATTTAGTAATGCAAAAAAAGAAATCAAAAACAGTGACAATTCAAAGGTAGAGAAAGAATACTCGAAAAAGATAAAGGAGCTGAGTACAAATGTTCATTCTGTCAGTTCATCTAAATTTGATCTGGTAACAGAGGCCAACAAATGCAATTATCCAAAGTTTGATGAACTAAAAAATGCGATGGATAAGATAGGCAGAGACGCAAATGCGGTAATTAAGAGGGGCGGTATTTCACAATCATGCGTTGATGCAGTATCGGAGGTAAAAAATTTTGCCGATTCAATAAGCTCCTCTTCCAAGGGAGAAAGTTTAAAGGCAATGTCAGAAGTCATCCGAGTACTTGACCAATATGTGGACAAGAACATCGAGCTTCCCGAAATAGGATTACTTGATGAATTCCTTCAAAATTTTAAGAGAAAATACGAAGAGATGAACTCAGAATATGACATTAAGTCATTAAGAACGATAAGTCAAAAGGCTCAAAATATAATGCATCAGATTGCTGAAATCAACAAATTGGTTCCTTCAATCATTCCCCCATCTGAAGATAAGACCGAATCTTTTGAGAAGGAACAAGAGTTGAGCTGGTTGGAAGCTCAATGCTCACGTGCAAAGGAGAATAGATCAGATTATGTCAGCAAGGTATCTTCTGAAATGGGCATCAATCTGGTAAACCTTGATGATGTGATCAAACAATGTCACTCAATTCTTGGAGATGAATACAAGGAGAAATCATTCAACGAAATAAAAGATGATTATGATATTAAAAATAATTCAATTGCGAGATTCGAATCGGAAAAGAAAGACATTAGCTTCAGAGCAGAAAAACTCAGAGATAAAATTAATAAGGAAAAATCCAAGCAATCATCGCCCTACATAGGATATAAGAATGAAATAAAGGAACTCCAGAATCAGGTGTCTGGACTCATGATATCACTGCTTTCGGCCAATCGTAAGCTCGAAGCCGTGGAAAAAAAGAGCTATGGCAGTTTTCAAAGGAATGATCCATTTTTTAAATCTGTGTGGTCATATCTTGGGAAAAGGCTGAGAAATGTAAGGCATTTAGATAAAGAATATGATGTGTCGGAGGTCGACCTTATCGACGGGATAATTATCACTAGTGACAAAACAATAATCCACCTCTCTGATATGGGTACAGGTCAGAGTCAGTTATCTTATCTCAAAGGATTACTTTCTGCTGATGACAACAGAATGATAATTGCTCTCTTCGATGAAGTTTCAACTATGACGGATTCCACACTGGGTGTTCTGTTTCAGGAATTTGAAAAGTTACAAAAAGAGGGCAAATTGATGGTCGGGATGACGGTTTCGCCTGCAGACAAGACAGAGGTGAGCTCCTATGGAGTATGAACTCGACAATTATCAATCTCGTGTTCTTCGCCAAATGTATGACTCATGCAAGAAATGGCTAATGGACAATAAGAGGTACAAGAAAAATTCGGTGCTTTTTTCAATAATTAAAATGACTAACAATGCGAGACATGAATTTTTCCGTGAAACCGCAGAGGAGTATATTGATCCGCCAACATCTTCATTCCTTATCGAATTGGGCCTCATACGTGGGACAGATTACAAATCCAGATATTCATTCACCGGTGCCGGTCTTCATTACACAGAGATAAATATATTGGGCAACAATAATTATTTAAACGCGCTGGACAGTGAATATTTCAACGTTTTTGAAGACATATCTATCGGAGACAGGGAACGTATAATTCTTCTCACAATGGTAGCATTGCGCACTTTTTCAGATAAGGCAGCCGTCGACATGAGGGAATCAACAGGAATCATGGATGCGTGGTGGGAGATCATGTTGAACATAAATGATTTGCTCATAGAGCATGATGTCATAAGCGCCTCTAGTTCATTAAGGGGAAATGCTACCAAAAGTAAAATCGAGCACCCCGCTAGTCATTTAATAAGGCACTCAGATACCCTAAATAGAGCAACAAAAGGGATATACATCAACAAATCCCTGAATTATTACCTCTCCGTATTTGAGAATGGAATAATCAATGTGGATAAATTATCCAATATCCTTGAATTGATATTTGAAAAGAAACAAGATTCTCTTGTGCTTAGTGACTTTTCATCAGAGATGCGTTCTTTCTGCAGGATTCATGGTTTGGATGTTGCTTCTTCGTTTCAGGAGGATTATTTCGACTCGAAATATGATGATTACATCTCTGGGGCCTTTGAACTTACCAGAATGAAATTTATCAATCGTACAACAGATTAAACGCCCCCTTAGGTGGTGAAAAAATCTACCATCGGTGTTAATCATATCATTATTTGAAATTAAATTACAACTCTGGGTGCCGGCATGTTGAAATAAATTGCTGCCGCTTTGTTCCTAATGCCTGGTGAATCGCTGAGCGAACCATCAACCCGAAAAAATCAGGAATCAGAGTATGTCGGCAGGCTGGATTTTGTTTACAACAATCCTCTCAACGAAACCAAAGTAATAACAACTTTATCTAAAAACATTGAGAACTGCGATCATTTCGATTTCTCAGTAGCATTTGTTTCCATGAGTGGAGTTACTGCTCTGCTCAAGGAATTGCGCCCTTTCAGAGAAGGAGGGAAAAGAAGTCGCATCCTAACAACCGATTATCTGAACTTCAATGATCCTAAGGCCTTGAAAAAACTTCTGGAGTTCGAAGGAATAGATGTCCGAATCTATACCAGGGAGAATTTTCATACAAAGGCCTATCTGTTCGAAATAAACGGCGAAACCGCAGCATTGATAGGCAGCTCGAATCTGACGGCAGACGCATTGTGCCAGAATAAAGAATGGAATCTTAGATTGACATCTAAGGATGCTTCTATAATCGGTGAGATAAAAAAAGAATTCGAAAAAATGTGGGCTGACGCCGAAACTCTCACGGAAGAATGGATCGCCGATTACGTTCCGAGATATGAAAAATCACATTATTATCAAGAAATTGAAAGGGCAGAAGCATCATCAAAAAAGATTCCGACCCCTAATATTATGCAGAAGAACGCACTGAAAAATCTTCGGGACTTTCGCAGTGCTGGAAAGGATAGAGCGCTCATTGTTTCCGCAACCGGCACAGGCAAGACGTATCTTTCAGCTTTCGATGTGAGAGATTTCGGTCCAAAACGAGTATTGTTTCTGGTACATAGGGACAAAATTCTGAGCGATGCCATGTATTCATTCAAAAGAGTCCTTGGAATTGATATCAACGTAGGAAAACTGACCGGAAGCAGGAAGGATTTCGAAGCTGATTATCTGTTTGCAACAACTCAGTCCATGGCGCTTGAAAATAACCTTTCTATGTTCGATCCACATCATTTTGACTACATTGTTTGTGACGAAGCACATCATTCTTCTGCCAACCAGTACAAAACGATAATCAATTATTTCAAGCCAAAGTTCTTGTTGGGAATGACGGCCACTCCGGAAAGAACAGACACCAAGGAGATCTTCAGCATTTTCGATTATAATATGGCCTGCGACATTCGTCTGAAAGATGCAATGGAATTCGGAATGGTTTGTCCCTTTCACTATTTTGGGATAACCGACATAACAGTTGATGGAAAGCTTCTCGAAGAAGACACGGACTTTAATGCCTTGACTTCAGACGAAAGAGTCAATCACATCATGGAAGAAGCAAAATATTACGGTTATTCTGGTTCAAGGATACGCGGTCTGATTTTCTGCAGTTCGGTCGAAGAGTGTTATACTCTTTCAGAAATGCTAAATATACGTGGATTTAGAACCGTGGCTCTATCCGGTAAATCGTCCGATGAAGAGAGGGAGTCTGCAATAGATCGTTTGGAGGGCGATTACGACGGCGGTCTGGATTATATCTTAACATATGACATATTCAACGAAGGTATCGACATACCCAGCGTTAATCAGGTTATAATGCTGAGGCCTACCGAATCCGCCATTGTATTCGTTCAGCAGCTGGGTCGAGGGCTCAGAAAAAGAGACGACCTGAAAAAATATCTTGTAGTTCTCGATTTCATTGGTAATTACAAAAGTAATTTTCTCATAGCCGTCGCACTTTCCGGCGACAAAAGTTGCGTCAAAGACAACCTTAGGAGATTCATTCACTCCGGAAGTGCTTCGATTCCAGGCACGTCCACGATCAATTTCGACGAAATAGCAAAGGAGAGAATATTTGCCTCTATTTCAGAATCAAAAATAAGTGCCAGATCATATGTCAGAAATGGTTATCAAAAGATTATAGACATGAAAGGGAGGCCTGTTTCCCTTTCAGAACTTTACATCGACAAAGAGCTGGATCCGAGAGCAATGATTACAGCTTTCGGTAGCTTGAACGAGCTACAATCTTCAATCAAAGATCTGAAAATAGAAAAGTTAGGGAGCGGGGAAGCCCTGGCCATTAAAATCATCAGCTCAGAATTTATCACTGGGTTGCGGGCTCAGGAATTAATCATTCTTAGAGAACTAATCAAATTCAATTCCGTAAGCAAGAGAAAGATTATTCAAATTCTTGAGGAGGAGTTCTCTATTGACTGTTCGGATATGGCGCCCCTCGATTCTGCCGTTTCCATATTGGACTCTTCTTACAAAAAAGGAAGCAAAAAATTCATAGAGATTAGCGGGGAGATCCTGATAAGGTCAGATTACTTCGATCATTGTCTCAAAAACCATGAATTCAGATCATATGCGGAAGACGCCGTTGAATGCGGTTTGATGATTTTTTCTACGGAATACAACAAACAGATGGACGGAGCCTTCAAACTTTACGAGAGATATACTAGGATGGACGTGGTCCGTCTGTTGAATTGGGACAGTTATGAGATTCCTCTCAACATCGGCGGATATAAGATAAAGAACAACGCCATGCCTATTTTTATCACATACAATAAGGATGAAAATATAAGTTCAGTGGTTGAATATAAAGATGCTTTTATCGATCCTGGCACAATGCAATGGATGTCAAAACATTCACGTACAATGGAAAGCCCGGAAATAAAGAGGATAATAGGTAGCGATGAAGCGGGGATATCCAATTATCTTTTCGTAAAAAGAAGCGACTCTGATGATAATGCTGATTTCTACTATTTGGGAAGGGTTCATATCAAAGGTGCTTCAGACGACACAGACCTGGATGAGGATGGGAAAGAATACAATGTTGTAAAATTCAAACTGGGTTTGGAACATCCGGTTAGGAATGATATTTATGAATATCTTACGGCATGAGACACAAGACTAAATTACGATGAACAACGATTGCCGTATGGTAAAAAAATGATTGTTTCGGTAGACGAGTCGGAATGCATCGGATGCGGAAAATGCGAAGAGGAATGCCCAATGATCTTCGAGCTTGACAGAGACCTCGTGTCGAAAGTAAAGCGCCAGCCTAAGGCCGAAGAAGAGAAGTGCGCCGAAGCGGCCGCGGACGCCTGTCCGGCGACCGCCATATCTATAGAGTGATCAGTCCACTATTCTGAAACCGCCGCTTTCCTTGGCGCCGCCGGTCTCGAATTTGACCTGTCTGTCTTTTAGCATCGAGGCGATGGTCTTGACGTGGACGCCCATTCCCACGTTCAGGAACTGGTTCTCCACGACTGTTTTTCCCTCGTATTCGACGGTGGGATGGAATCCCAGCGGGAGATGGACGGTCTGTGTCTGCATGCCGCATATCCTGCAGTCCTTGTCGTAGATCGGCCCTCCGGACTGTCCTCTCAGCCCCGGCGTGGACGTCTCGACATAAAGCATCTCGTAGTTCCCGTCCACGCTGCGCCCTTTCAAAACGTTGCGTGTGTACATCCCCTCGTTGGGGAACAGGGGCATGGGGAGGACGCCTTTACGTATCCTGAACGAGTTGGTCGTCTCGTCGAAGTCCGACGCCACGTTCACAAAGGGGAATCCAAGCCTGCAGAGGCTTGTACCGGGCCTCATCGTTTCAGGGTCCCTGAAGACGGGATATTCTTTCACCCAGCTCGGGTCGAAGGGCTCCAATTTCCCGATCGTGATGTCGATCTGCCTGTTGACATATGCGTTCGTCAGGCGTACGCCGTCCCACCCCCACCAGAAAGAATGGTTGGTGATCCAGGACGGGTCAGCTTTGATGTCGTTTTTAGGGAGTCCGGAGATGACAGTGTGCTTCTTGTTGAGTTCTTCTATCTCCTTCAGCTTGTTCTGGTCGGACTGGTATTTCACATAGGAATCGAAGACGTGTCCCGCCGTGATGATCCATCCCTCGTCGTTGATCACAAAGAATGTGGCGCACCCAGCATCCACGACCCCGTCGTAACGCCGGGTGGAGACTATCACCGGTCTGACGAACTTAGCTGCCCTTTCGCAGGCATCGGCGAACATGCCTCCGCAATACCATATCGGTATAATGAATTTGCTTACCGTACGTTATTATTTTATCCGATGCGTGAATGACCGTCATCATGAGGGAAGAGGACATCAGGGTGGTCAGGGACAACGAGTCCGACATAATGGAAGGAGAGGGGTACCGCGGAATCTTCCGCAAATCTGACCACAAGGAGCGCTACGAGCTCCTCAAGGAGAGGCTGGCGTATGACACCGAGGCCTTCTGCAGAAAGAACGACCCGGACACCCTCCTGGACCTGATAGAGGTGGCTTACGCTCTGAGCGGCCTCATGGGCTATCCCGAAGAGGAGATGGTCAGGATGCGCAAGACGGTAAAGAATGAAAGAGGGAGCTATTCCCGCGGGACCGTGTACGAACCCGAACTATGATGCGTCCGTCCACAATTTCGATGATGGCCCCGCCCTGAGCCGACCTTGATTTCTGCTATCGTACAAATCGATCGGGCCGGCGGACATGTCCGCGGGTCCAAGGGCATGCCCGTCCGCACTTTCTGCGATACACGCATCGGGGGGACGGGCATTGTTTTTCTTTTCAGAACATGCTCAGCACGAGGTCCGAGTACGCCACGGGGTCTTCCAGCGGCACTCCGGCCGTTATGCTGGCCTGACCGTACATTATGCGGACCATCTTGGCCGCCCTTTCCTTGTCTGTTCCGATGGTCTCCTCGAGGGACCTGAAGAATCCGTGCTCCGCGTTCAGTTCGATGACGCGGGAGGCTTTCAGCGTCTCCCCCTCGCCTCCGGGCAGGCTCTTGAAGTATTTCTCCATCTCGAAGGTGATGCCACCCTTGGTGGTCAGCAGCACGGCGTGGTTCTTCAGTTTGCGGGATATCCTGACCTCCGAGACGCTTTCCCCAAGAGTCTCCTTAACGAAATCCAAGGTGTCTTTGTGCCCCTCTTCCTTCTCTTCCGATTCCTTCTTCTCCTCTTCGGATTCGAGCCCCAGGTCGTCCGTGGACACGTTGCAGAAATGCTTCCCTTCGTATTCCCCGAGGATGTTCACAAGGAACGAATCCACATCGTCCGTCATTAGCAGCACGCCGTAGCCCTTTTCGAGCACGGGCTCCATCTGCGGCAGGCTCTTGGCGTGTTCGGCCGAATCGGAGACGATGAAGTATATCTTATCCTGTTTTTCAGGCATGTTCTTCACATAGTCCGACAGGCCCGTCATCCCGCCGGCGGAGGACTCGAACATCAGCAGGTCTTTGAGCACGTCCTTGTCTGCGCCGTAGTTGTCCACCACGCCGTACTTCAGCTGCAGTCCGAAGCTGCCGTAGAATTCCCTGTATTTCTCCGGTTCGTCCTTCATCATGCGTTCCAGCTCGGACCTGACCTTCTTGGCCAGGTTCGAACCGACCGCTTTGAGGGTGCCGTCGTTCTGCAGCATCTCCCTGGAGATGTTGAGCGAGAAGTCCGGAGAATCCACGACTCCGCGCACGAAGCGCAGGTAGTACGGGAGCAGGTCCGCGCACTTCTCCATTATCAGAACTCCTGAAGAGTAGAGCTGCAGCCCGGGCTGGAAGTCCCGTGTGTAGAAGTCGTGCGGCGCCCTCTTGGGGATGAAAAGCATGGCCTTGTAGCTGACGCGACCCTCGGCCTTCACCCTTATGACCGACACCGGGTCCTCGTAATCGTAGAATTCCTGCTTGTAGAACTCCTTGCAGTCCTCGTCGGACACGTCGTTCTTGTCCTTCTGCCATATGGGCACCATGCTGTTGATGACCTTGTTCTGCACGGTCGTGACGTACTCCCTCTTGGGCTCCCCGTCGTCTTCTTTATCTCCGGTCTCCTTCCATTCTCCGGTCTCAACGTCCATGTAGATAGGCCATCTGATGTAATCCGAATAATTGACGATGAGCTCCCTCAGACGAACCGGGTCGAGGAACTCGCTGTAGTCGTTCTCCCCGGCGTCATTTTTGATATGCATTATGACGTCCGTGCCTGCGGAGTCCCTCTCGCCTTTCCTTATGGTGTAGCCGTCGGTGCCCACGCTCTCCCATACTGAGGCCTGGTCCTCGCCGTACGCTTTCGATACTACCGTCACCTTGTCGGAGACCATGAAGGCCGAATAGAAACCGACGCCGAACTTGCCTATGACGTCGCTGTCGGCCCCCTCTTCCAGGTTCTTCCTGAACTCCGACGAGTCGCTGTATGCGATCATTCCGAGGTTCTTCTCCATTTCCTTGGCGCTCATCCCTATGCCGTTGTCCGAAACGGTGACGGTGCGCTTCTCCTTGTCCACCGCGACGTCTATGCGCAGACCGTCCTTCGATACCCCTATGGAGGGGTCGGTCATCATGCGGTAGTTCATCTTGTCTATGGCATCTGAGGCGTTCGATACTATCTCTCTCAAAAAGATCTCCTTATGGCTGTAGATCGAGTTGATCATCAGGTCCATGAGACGTTCGGTTTCTGCTTTGAACTTCTTTTTTGCCATTCATGTACCTCTGAATGTTGGATGGTTCGATTAAGTGTTTGAACTTCTATATAAATATTTCAACATTTGAATAATGATTGCCAAACATGGAGGCGGGACGATGAACGGCATCAGAGGAGGTGGCAGACGAAAAACGATCATTAGGCATTATCCTGTCGAACTCGGGGTACAATGAAAAAATCGTAAAGTAAACGGTTTGGAAAGTACGGTTCAGTCGTCCCTGTCCCCGTCTGAGAGGTCCAGCTTATCGGCGATGCGCCTCAGGAACCCGTTGATCTCCATAATGTCGCCCCGGAGGCTAGACACCTGCGCCCTGAGCGAGGAGACGTCCTTCTTCAGCTCTCCCATCTCACCGTCCGACGGCGCGTCGCCGCGGGCTCTCTCGGACTTCAGGTCTTCGATGAGGTCCGAGCGCCTGGACCTGAGGGCGGAAAGGGACATGGTTATTTTGGCGGACTCCGATCCGTCACCGTCCAACTCTGCGTTTATCAGACGGACCTCGAGTTCCGAGATCTCCCTGGTTATGGACTCGATCTCGGACATGGGCGCAGCCCGGGCATCCGACCGGGATATGTCGGTGGGCCACACGGTGTCGGGGGCGTTCCTCCTCAGCCTCATGGTCTCCAGATATTCCTCCATGTCGTTTTCCAAATAGGAGCCCTCGATCTCCTCCTGACGTCCTGAGAGCATCTTTATCTCATTTTCGATATTTTCCCTGCGGTCTGCGACGAGCTTCTTCTCCTCTTCGTCGCCGTCGATCGCATCAAGCGATGCCAGCTGTCCGCGCAGGTTTTCCATTTTGGACCATATGAACTGCAGTTCGCGGTCGTATTTGCATGTTGAAAACGCCATTTATGATTCTCCTTGTGGAAGCATCCCGCAGAAAGCCGCGGGATGCTTCCGGTGTAATGAATTTATTTTATCTCCATACGGGGAAGAATGCTTATTTTTTCTTCTTTCCCTTCTTCTTGGACTTCTTTCCCTTCTTCTTGCAGGCCTTCTTTTTCTTGGACTTCTTTCCAAGCGCCTCGTAGGTCTCCTCTTCTTCGTCCTCGTCCTCCGCATCGCTGAATATGAGGTCGTAGAGCGAATCCTCCATCACGGCGGCGCGTCCGAGCTCGGTGACGACGAACTCGCAGTCCGCAACGGCGTCCAGCAGGTCCTCGCTGGACAGTATCTTCATGCCCACGGCGTAGAACACGTCTTCGAGGACATCGTCGCAGTAGTCGTTCCTTATGGAGTCGGCCAGCGTTTCCGAGTCCCTGTCCTTCTCGGTCAGTCCCGCAAGGTATTCTTCGTAGACCTCCTCGCTGTCGTAATCCGAGATATTGTCCGGGTCGTACTCGAGGTCGGTGAGGTCGCACTCGGTGTCGGTAAGGTCCGAGATGACGGTGCGGTATCCGACTATGTCGGAGATCAGGAAATCGATCAGGTCGCCGTACTTCTTCTTGTTAGCTTCGGACCTTGCGCGAGCGAGCTTGCTTCTCAGATCGGCTATCTCGCCGAGCTTCCTGTCGACCGTGGCCTGCAGGACCTCCACGTCGTCATATTCATAATCCTCGTCCTGTCCCTGTTCTGCATCGGTCCCGCAGATCTCTTCGGGCTTCTCTTCGGACGCATTTTCAACGAAATTTTCATCGGTCATACGGAATCCTCTCCGCTTATAACGTGCCCTCTTTATTATATCCTTCCCGAACAACCGATTTGTCGGACGTTCTGAAAAGCGTCGCCGGGCCGCAGAACTGGCAGACCGAAGCGAAGGCATCAGCTGGATTTTGCGGTCTGTTCGCATTCTTTGCCGCAGAACGGGCATTTTTCCAGTACGACCTCTTCTCCGTTCTCGTCAAGGGCGCATATGGCGGGCCCCTTGTAGGTGTCGATGAAATATATGTCCCCGTCAAGGACGAAGTCCAGCATGTCCTTGCAACATACCGCTTCGATGCCGCCCTCCGAAACTTTCAGGTCCAACAACGGACGCGACCTGAGAAGCGCCGCCCTTTCCTCGTTGTATATCTTTTGCACCCGGTCGTGGTCCTCTTCGGCCCCCGGGTACCCGAAATTGGCCGCGAAGGCGAAGAGACGTATGGCGCTCACCAGGTCCCTCTCGACGCTTTTCCCCGTTTCGTACATCAAGGCGAGATAGTACAGCGAACGCGGGTCCATCCTGTCCACGGGCCCGCGCAGCATGTCGTACGCCTCGGTGTCGTACCCGCCTTTTACCGCGCCCGAGGCCATGAGGATCCCGAGCTCTCTCTTCGCGGGGAGGTGGTCCTTCTCCGCCGCCCTGCGGAGCCATTTCTCCGCCAGGGAGTAATCCTGCGGGACCTCTTCCCCCTCGATGTAGAGCATTGCAAGCCGGTATTGCGCGTCGGGACTTCCGTCCTCGGCAGAAGATAACAATCCGTCGATGGCCATGGTGACGGAAAGGGGCGCATCGTTTATAAGTTTCAGGTCCCGACGTAGTCCGAACCGTCCACGCCGTTGTCGGCCGCGAGCTTCATCCACTTTTTCGATTCGATTTCGTCCGCATCGGTGCCGTAGCCGTCCCTGTAGCAGATCCCCACCGCGTACATGGCGTCCGCGATCCCCTGAAGGGCGGCGGCGAGGAACCATCCGAACGCCTTCTCGGGGTCCTCTTTCATTTCCTTAGAGCTTCTGGAATAGACGATCCCCAGGCGGTGCATTGCGAAGGCGTCGCCCTCCTTTGCCGCCCCCTCGTACCATTCCACCGCCCTCACCAGGTCGACGCCCGTCCCTATGCCGTACTCGAAGCAGACCCCCGTCCGGAACATCGCGTTGATGTTCCCGGCCTTCGCCGCGATACCGTACAGCTTGAATGCTTTGTTTTCGTCCTTCGGCACTCCGAGGCCCTCTTCGTAAAGATATGCCAGGCTGTTCCTCGCCTCCTGCACGCCGGCGTTGGCGGCCTGCCTGAAAAGGTCAGCGGCGACGGAGTGGTCCTTGTCCACAGAAAGTCCGTCCATGTACGCCGTGCCGAGGTACAGCTTCGCCTCGGGAATGCCCGCATCGGAGGCCTTCTGCGAATAATCCACGGCCTTGGCGGAATCGATCCCCATATACTGTCCGGAAAAATACATCTTAACCAGGAACAGCATGGCGTCGGGCTGTCCGTTTTCGGCGGCCTTTTCGAGATATCCATATCCTGCCTGTTCGTCCGTATCCGTGTCGAGGCCCAGCACCAGGGACAGACCGTACGCGTATTGGCCGTCCGCGTTCCCCGAATCGGCGAGCTCCCTGACCTCTCCGATGTCCATCTCAACGCTTCCTTCCGGGGTTTCGAAGACATAGTTCTTCTCTTCTTCGGCCATGTCACTCAGAACTCCTATGTCTACTTCAATCTATCCCGGCACTGCTGAAAACGAAGAACGTCTTCGAAAGATGACGGTATTTCTACGTTATTTTCAGTCGGATTTAAGGTACCTGTCTTTTTGCCTTCCCAGTAGTTTTTTGGTATAAAGTGTCGCCTTTAATTGGAATTCGTTGATTTGGAACTATGGCAAAAGAAGTTGCCAAACCCGCTGACAAGAAAGCCCAGCCTGCTGCAAAGAAGGAAGAGCCCAAGAAAGGCGGATTTGTTCCGAAAAAGAAATGAACGCCCCGGATCGGCATTTTTAAACCCCAGCGGGGACAGGCGACTGCCCCCTTCTTTTCATTTTTTCCCTCTGTTCCCGTCTCATTTTCAGAAGGTATTTCTCACATTCCTCCCACCCGGGGAAGGCGCGTTCCGATTCACGGAAGGCGAGGTCGTGGGCCCTGCGGCCCGGACGGTATCCGCGCCTTAGATGCAGGGACTCGTGGTATGTCACAAAGTCGAGCACCCTCTCGGGTACGTCGTCCGAGTCGAGCGAGGAGGATACGGTCACGACGCGGAACATGGCGTTGCAACTGCCGACCTTGGTGAAGCCGGGCATGGCGGTCCAGGTGAAGAAGGAGTTGTCTATGTCGGTATCAACCAGAAGTCCCGATCCGAGGAGCCTGTCCAAAGATTCCCCGATGTCCCTGCGGGTCCCGGTAGTGCTCATCGTTATGTTGCGGCTCCTCTCCAGGTAGACGGGGCGCTTCGACAGTACGAAGCCGTCGGAAGACACCCAGTCCAGATACTCGGGGCCGTATCCTTTTTTGTTGCCGGAGTTGCGGGAGATGAGCGTATCGAGAAATTCGTAGAGCGCTGCGTCGGGAGAATCGGACATGTAGTCGGACACCTTGTAGGACCTTTCCTTCCCGGTGCGGTTCCATGTTACTTTGAAGTCCTTGAATTTTTCAAATCTCGCACTTATGACGGGGTGCCGATATCTGCTGCCCGCTTCTTTGATCAGCCGGAACAGGCGCTCATCTTCTTTCAAATCTATCCTTCCTTTTGACCACGGCGTCCTTCTGTGCCTGTTTTCCCGATTCGGAACGTTCCACGAACACCGGGCCCCCGTCCATCGTCTTGCCGGTGAAGTACATCATCGTCGATACGGTAGATGGGGTCGGAGTGAAGATCTGGACCTGCTCCGGGTTCGTGTTAAGCCTGTTCCTGCAGAATCTGCCCAGATGCTCCATGTCGCTCTGGGTGCAGCCCGGATGGGCGGCCATCAGATAGTATGTGAGGAACTGCTTCTTTCCGAACTCCGCGTTTGAATCGTTGAAGAGGTCTCTGAATTCGAGAAGGATGTCGCTTCCCGGCTTCCCCATGAGCTCCAGCACCCTGTCGGAAGTATGTTCGGGGGCGACCTTCAGCTGCCCGGAGACGTGGTTCTTCACGATGGCGTCAACATAGTCCGTCCTGCGCTCCCCGTCGGCCATGACCATGTCGTACCTTATGCCGGAGGTCACGAACACCTTCCTGACCCCCGGGACGTTCCTGGCCCTTTTGAGGAGGCGTATCTGTGCCGAATGGTCAACGCGCAGCGATCCGCATATATGCGGGAAAAGGCACTGTCTGTCCTCGCAGGCCCCCTTCTCGGCCTTCTTTCCGCACTCTATCCCGTACATGTTGGCCGTGGGCCCGCCCAGGTCGTAGATTATGCCGTTGAAGCCGGGCTCCCTGGAGATCCTTTCCACCTCTCCTATGATCGAGTCCTCGGACCTGCTGACGACCCTCCTTCCCTGGTGCACGGCTATGGCGCAGAAATTGCATCCTCCGTAGCAGCCGCGGTGGGTCGTGATCGAGTTCTTGATCGTGTCGGCCGCCTTAACGGGACCGTCTTTGAGGAACGAGGGGTGGACCCTGTTCTCGTAGTCCGAGGAATATATCCTGTCCAGCTCTTCGGTGGTGGGGTCCCTCTGGGGAGGGTTCTGCACAAGATATCTGTCCCCGTGCCTCTGGCACAGGCCCTTTGCCGTGACAGGGTCGCAGTTGCGGTAGAATTCCCGGAAGGCGTTGGCGAATTCGTCCTTGTCCTTGGCGCATTCCTCGTAGGACGGGAGATCGACATATCCCTCCCTGTTCTCTTTCGAGATGTAGCAGATGCCTTTGATATCTGCAGTATCTTTGCCGTCCCGCAGGCAGTTCGCTAGTTCAAGATTAGAAAACTCCGCCATCCCGTAGGTGATATAGTCCGCCTTGGCGTCGAAAAGGATGCTTCTTCTGACGGAATCGGACCAGACGTCATAATGGGCGATCCTTCTCAGGGAGGCCTCGATCCCGCCCAGCACGATAGGTCTGTCCTTGCAGAATTTTTTTATCATATTGGTGTAGACGATGGTCGCACGGTCGGGACGCCGGTCGTTGGCTCCGCCCGGCGTGAAGTCGTCGTCGTTCCTGACCTTCCCCGCGGACGTCCGGTTGGCCACCATGGAATCGACGCAGCCCGCCGATACGGACCAGAAGAGGCCCGGGACGCCGAGCTTCCCGATGTCGTCCCCCGTCGGCTGGGGGATGATCCCGACCTTGTATCCGTTATCGATGAGCCAGTGGCCTATCAGAGCGCTGCCGCTGTATGAAGTGTCGTAATATGTGTCCCCCGAGACCAGGATGATGTCCAGGGAGCTCCATCCTCTCTCCCTGGCCTCCTGCAGCGTGGTTGGAATGAACATGTCGTGCGTTCAACGTCTAAAGATTATAGATTGATTGCGATTCTGTTGGTGAAGACCGAGACATGAATGGGCGTCGCGTTCGGAATATGATCTTCCAGACCGCTGATGTCTCCCACGTCCCAGCTGTAGTCGTGGTGCGCCGGCGGATCGTCCGTCGTCTCGCAGAACATGAGGCCTGGGAACCCGTCGAAGTTTCCTTCCAGGCCGGGGATCACGACGCCTCCGCCCATGTGCACTATCATCGGTATCATGTAGACGTCGTATCCCATGTATCCTGCTATCGAGACGAAGAGGATGGACGTGTCCTCGCAGTCTCCGGACCTGATGTACAACGTCTCGTACGCAGTGGCGAAATATTCGCCTGTGCCGTAATTGTCGTCGTCAAAACGGTAGTCCACGGTGAAGCTGACGAAGTCCAGGGCGCATTGGACCCTGCTGATGTCGCTCGTGTATTCGGACGTTATTTTTTCGATATTGTCTGCTACTGTCTCGATCGTCGGGTCCTCTACGACGATATGGTCGAACAGCGTCATCGAACGGAACAGTCTGTCGTAGGCGTTGTTCCATCTCGATGAGAAGGTCCCGGCCGAATCATGTCTCTCGGCGTCGAGTACCAGAAACATCGCGTATTCGTTATACGCGCCGTCGACCGGGCTGTAATTTTTCCATACGTACGAACCGGTTTCGATGGAACTGCTGGACGATGTGCTGTCGGTATATGACGACGTATGGGTTATCGTCATGCTCCGGAGGTCGGAGAGCCTCCCGGAATTCCCGGCGACGGTGAGGGTCCAGGAGCCCGGGGAATCCTCGCGGTAATCGCATTCGAGGATCTCTTCGCCGCCGTCTTGACAGACGCCCGTAGCGGACCAGGTATCCGTCGAATAGGGCGAGAACACATCAATGCATGTGAAAGAAAAGGGGTCCGTGAATCCGGTCTGCGTAAAAGTGAAGCTTGGATCTTTTTCAACGGCGGAGCTGACATGAAGCTCCGCATCCCCCCGTACGGTGTAGGAGATGGACGGTCCGTTGCCGACGAGGGCGCCGTCTTCGTTCCATTCGTCCACCGTATGATACGGTTTCGCGACCGCGGAAAGGGATATGACCGTACCGTGGTCGAACGTGCCAAGCCCTGTCACAGTTTCGATGTTATCGTCATAAAGTACGGTTATTTCGCATGGGGACGGTTCGTCTTCCGTTCCGTCGTAACTCCCCGTCGCCAGGCTTATGCACGCCGTAACGGCGAATATTACGGTTAACAGGACGGCTGCCGTGCCGGCGGAATTCACGTACGGCTAAGGGCGTGGCAGTATTTTATCGCTTGCCGACGGGCATCTCCATCATATGGTCGTACATGAAGAATCCGTCCCCGATGTCAGTGTCCATGTCATTCACCGCGACGAATCCCCAGTGCTCGTATGCCGATATCGCTTTGATGTTATTCCTGTTGACCGTGAGGTATACCGACCTGAGCCCCATCTTCCTGGCCTCATCCACTATATGGCGGAGCGAATAGGAGGCGAGGCCAGAGCCTCTGTACTCCCTCTTGATGTAGAATTTGCTGAGGAAAAGCCTATCTCCGTCCTTTTTGAACGCGATGAAGCCCGCATCCTCGCCGTTCTCGATAATGAACTCGTACACGGCGCCCTCGTAGATCTGTTCCATTATGGAGTCCGGCGACAGGTACTTTCCCAGCATGTATTCGGTCTGGTCTTTGTCCACCATGTCGGCGTACGCCTCGTGCCAGATCTCCGATGCCATGGAGCTGACATTCGATGCGCCCTTCTTCTCGGTTATCGTTCGGTGGCCCCTGACCCTTGAGACCCTGGCCCCGAACCCGCTGAGGCTCGATTCGAAATTGACGCCGTCCTTAACGTTTTCTCCGTCGTCGAGGGTCTTCATGATGCTGGATATCGTAAGGTCCTCGGCGATGTCCACGGCGTCGGGAAGCGACCATCCGTGGACCAGGGCAGCCACCAGGCCCGATCCGAATATGTCCCCTGTGCCGTGATAGTATCCGGGGATGCGCCCCTTCATCACGTACTGCACCTGGTGGGTCCCGCAGTCGTATGCCGCGGTGCCCAGCTCGTTCTCGTCGAAATACACGCCCGTGAGCACGACCCTTTTCGCCCCGAGCGCCTCCGATTTGCGGAGCAGTTCCATTATGTACGCTTCGTCATAGGGGCCCTCTTTGTACGGTTCGCCGAGCATAAGCGTCAGTTCGGTGATGTTCGGCATTATCAGGTCGGCATCGCCGCACAGTTTGCGCATCTCCGCCGGAAAGTCCGGGCCGAACGTCGAGTATAGCTCTCCGTTGTCGGCCATCACGGGGTCCACATATACTTTCGTCCCGGGCCCCCTGATCATTGCGATAGCCTTTCTGACCACGTCGACCTGGTCCTTCGAGCCCAAAAATCCGGTGTAGACGGCGTCGAACTCGAAACACATGTCCTTCCAGTGCTCCACTGTCGGCATGATGTCCTCCGTCATGTCACGGTACGTGAAGTTGGGAAACGGCCCGACGTAAGTGGAAAGCACCGCGGTCGGGATCACGGGTACGTTGATGCCGGCGGCCGAGAGGATGGGCAATGCTACAGTTAGGGAGCATCTCCCGTAGCACGAGATGTCATGGATCGCGACGACCTTCTTTTGGGCCATATCAGAACGCAACGCGACGACCTAATAAAAACTTCTGCAGGCAATAATAATAACAGTGTTACTTCGGAACAGCGGAGATTGCAATGCTTTTTAGCATCCCCCGTCATCATACAGGACGATGAGCAGGTCGGACAGTCACCTCGAGGAATCGCTCGAAGATTACAACAGAAAGGTCGATGAATGCGAGGAAGGCGGGACAAACGAGCAGCGCCTCGAGGCCTACGTGAACCGGGGATGCGTGCTTTCGATGATGGATTCCTTCATATCGGCCGTGACCGACTTCGACGAAGCCGAGGAGATAATGGAACTCATGGAGTCCTTGGGGGAGCCCGTGGACGCCGGGACGTACGTCAAGGCGTACGTGTCCAGGGGCGAGCTTCGAACTTCCGACGGCGCAGCGGGCATGGCCGAGGACTACTCCAAAGCGTCCGGGCGCCTCTGCGAGATCGGTCCGAAGTCGAGGCATTTCGACGAGAGGGGGATCGTCAAGATGTGCATCTCCTGTGCCGAAGACCTCTTGGACGAAGGATACCCGGAGAAAATGGGGCCTTTTTTCGAAAAGGCGGAGAGGATGCTTTTCAGCAGGACCGATGCATGGTCCAGGAACCGTTACGTCGAAGCCCTCAACCTCATGGGGCAGGCAGAACACGAACTGGGAAGGAACGATGATTCCGTCGAGCGCTACGACCGTTCGATATCCCTTTGCCAGGAGCTGATGGGGGAGAACGCGCTGGATGATGAGATGGGATTGATATTCGCGCTCGTCTCCAGAGGCGATTCGGAGGCGCAGGACGAAGCGTTCGAAGACGCGGTAAGGGATTACGAGGCGGCGATTGCGGTGCTCGAGGTCATGCTTTCGTTCCACCGCCCCGATACCAAGGGCCTCCTTATACAGATCCACAGGGAGGTTTCCGAGATACTCATGAGGATGGGGGAGACCGATGATGCTGAAAGGCATCTCCTCCGGGCCCTGGAGCTGAACGTCGGAAACGCCACGTTGAATTTTGCCGACAACGACGAAGAATGACCTGCCCCGTCGCACTTTCGGAACATTCGGAACACCCCGGGGAACGGTTATAACGGGAAGGGCATTATCAGATTTATGCAAGGCCTGTTCTGCAGACGCTGTAAGAGCCTGAACCTTCCGGGAGCCGAACGCTGCCGCATATGCGGCACCAGGCTTAGCGAGGACGCAGTCAGCGCTCAGAGCTGCCTCCTTCAGGCCGAAGAAGTTTTCGATCGCGAGCCTGCGGAACCCGCGCCCGTCCTGGCCGAGACAGAGAACGAAGATGCGCCTTATCTTCCATATGTTCCGCGCCCGGGGCAGATATCGATCATCGGAGACATCAGGGGATGTCTCGACGGTTCGCGTCATATCGTCATGGAGTCGGGGACGGGGACGGGAAAGACGATAGTTTCTCTGTCCGCGGCGCTGGAGCACGCCATACCCAGGAAGAAGAAGGTGGTCTACCTGACGCGCACCGTATCGCAGAGCAACCAGGTGATGAGCGAGCTAAAGGCCATATCCAGGATAAGGCCCGTTACCGGACTTCCCATAACGGGCAGGGGCCGTTCATGCCTCCTGTTCAGGAACGAATCTCTTCCCGCAAACGTTCTTTCCTCGCTATGCGAGAACCGAAAACGCGGAAAAGGCGACAGGTGCAAATACTACGGGCGGACCAACCAGATGATCGACGCGGTATGGGACTACTGCAGGACCCAGTTCCCGACCTCGGACCAGCTGGACAACTACTGCGAAGCACGAGGCGTCTGCCCCTATGAGGCCAAGAAGACGATAATGAGGTCCGCCGATGTCATCGTCGCACCGTACATCCACATCCTCTCAGACAACATCCGTGACACTTTCATGGGGAACATGGACGCGGAAAGCAAGGACATCGTCGTCATAGTGGACGAGGCCCACAATATAATCGATGCGGCGCGGGAGCAGGAGAGCTTCCGGATATCCGTAAGAATGGTAGATGCTGCCATCGATGAATGTACCACGTTCAGGACCACCTCCATAGGAGAGGGCATAAAGCTCGAGGATTTCCTGAAGCAGATCAAGGCGATAATCAAAAAGACGGCAGGAGACAAGCTGGAACTCGGGAAAAAGGAAGAGGTGGTGGAAAACGACGTCCTCAGAGAGGGACTTTCCTTGAAATACGGCATAAGCGACAAGAGCCTCGACGTGGCCATAAACAACATGGCCGACATAGGCTCCGAGAGGACCGTGCTGCTTTCGGAGAGCGACGAGCGGAAAGTGTCGGACATCGATACGCTGGCAATCTCTCTGCTGAGCTGGCTGGGGGCGACCGGCGGCAACTATATCAAATCCATAAAGGCGAGCGACGACGGCGAGTACCTCTACGCCGCATGCGTGGAGCCCACAGACGTTTCGGAATTCATGCGGGGGCTGGACGGAGGAGTGCACATGTCCGGGACTTTGCGTCCGCTGGAACAGTACGTTAAGACCATGGGGCTCCCCGCCGGAACGGTGGCAAAGACCTACCCTTCTCCGTTCCCGAAAGAGAACCGTCTCGTAGTGTACATGAACGACGTGACAACCAAGTACGACGAGATGAAGAAAGATCCCAGCATATTCTCGAGGATCGAGCGCAGGACCGCCAAGCTTTGCAATGCGGTGAACAGGAACACCCTGGTCTTCTTCACCTCTTACGGCATGATGAACAGGATGAGGCCGTTCCTCGAACGCGATATAATCCGGCCGATGTACTGGGAGCATTCCGGTAAACCTCGCCGCACAATGGAGGAGCTGGCACAATTCAAGAAGGGGCGGGACGGGGTGTTCTTCAGCGTCATGGGCGGCTCGATAGCCGAAGGGATGGACTTCCCCGGAGAAGAGCTGTCCCTGGCGGTGATAATCGGAATACCTTACCCTCCGCCGTCCCTTGAGGGCAACGCGCTTTCGGAGCTCTACGATTCAAGATTCGGACAGGGATCGGGCTGGAAGTTCGTCAGCGAAGCCCCCGCCACGAGGAAGATAAAACAGGCTATCGGACGTCTGATACGCACTGAAACAGACCGGGGCATGTGCGTGATAATGGACAAGCGCGCCGCCAGATACGCTTCGGACCTGGAAGCCCATCTAACTAAAGACCCGATCGCCGACGCGAAACGGTTCTTCTAAAGGACAAATTCCGATGAAATGGGGTCTGAGGTCGATCCATATGATATCAGATAGATGATTCTTACACTTCGGCCTTGGGCTTATCGATAGATTTGTCATAGTAAAAATGCCTGAGCGAATAGGATTATAAACATACTGCACAGAAGCCGTTGTCCGCCCCAGTCTTGACAGAGTTATACGAATATTTTTTAAAAGAAAGGTTTTTCATATGGTCCTTTAACGATCTTATGCGAATAGATCATAGGAACGAAATCCATGCTGGAAGTCATACAGGGGAGTCCCTCCATCGATAGCTTCACGGTGAATTCTCATGATGAGCTCAGAAGTAATTTTCAGCACGGCGAAATATATACTTTGCAAATAAACATTGTTGCATTTTATAAAACACATTTCCAACGAATACGATTCCTTACGGGGAACAATTATCGTTTGATCCTTCGCTATTTCTGATACTTGCATCGATTTGCCATAGCGGTCCAGTCCACGACTTCATATTCGCGAAAATTTTTGCATACCTTAGGTGATAACGATAGAATGGAAGAGCAGAAAGATGAATTATACAGGGACACAGGTCTATCATTATAGAATCCTTGGCAATATCAAAAAGATAAAGGATAAATCCGACATAGCTCTGCCATGTCATATGGCCCTGATCGACGTCCTCGGCGACCTGAAGGTATGGATAGCGGCGGGGTTCGTCGCCGCTCTGCTGTTCGGCTCCATAGGCGAGGCCGCATCGTCGATAATGATAATGGTCCTCATAATGCAGATGAGCGTCTCCCTTGACGGACTCACTTTCAGAAAGGACGACATGAAGACCTACAAAAGGCCAATACTATGGGGCATCGTATGCTGTTTCATCGTCAATTCGGGGATAACGATACTGATAGGCTCTCTGTTCATACCTTCGAGCACCGCGATCTGGTACGGCTGGGTCATGCTCGCTTCCGTCCCGTCCGCCGTATCTGTCGTATCCGCATCCCTTTACCTGAACGGAGATACCAAAGCGACAGTCCTGATGACCAGCGCCATATACGTTTCGGCGCTGGCACTGACACCTATGATGACCTGGGCCTTCCTGGGCTCGGCTGTGGGCCCTCTCGAGATATTCAGGTACATAGTCCTCTTCATAGCGATTCCTTTGATCGCGTCGCAGGTACTGAAACGCTTTTCGCTTCCCCGCCGCGGAAAGATCGTTTTCATCAACATCATGCTGTTCATGCTGATGTTCCTGGCATTCGGGTCCAACAGAGATTACATACTCTCCGAACTCGACATGGTGCTCTGGGTCGTCATCGCATGCTTCGTAAAGATCTTCGTCCTCGGGAGCGCGGTGACGTACCTCCTCAAGAGATCGGGAACCGACCGCGACAGCGGCATGACGTATATCCTATTTTCTGTATGGAAGAACTCCGGCATGGCTGTGTCCTTCTGCATGGTGCTGCTGGCGGGGACGGAGGCGGCCGTGCCCTGCGCCGTGTCACTTATCATGGAGTCCGTATGGTTCACGATGTTCACCTCGTACAGCGAAAGGATATGGCCAACGGAGGACAGAGGTCAGGCCGCCGAGACGTGACGGTCTCCTGCCCAGGACGCGCCGAAATCGTAAAACAGAGAGTTCCAATTAAATATTGAGTCAATATTATTCGTTCAAGCGGAGGTAGCTCAGCCTGGACTAAGGCGCCGGTCTTGAAAACCGGTGGCGTCTCGCCCCGGGGGTTCGAATCCCTCCCTCCGCGCTTTCTAACAATCAGTCATGACAATCTGTTTTTACATCCATCGGTATTACAATGCCATGAACCCAGTCCTCGAGAACATAAACACACGTGTATCGGTACGCGAATACACCCAAGAGAAAGTACCCGAAGAAACCGTCAGAGAGCTTCTGAAAGCGGGATTCCGCGGCCCGAACGCCATGAACAGGCAGGCTCTGGCATTTGCCGTCGTCGAGAACAAGGAGAAAGCCAAGGAATACTCGGACAGGGCAAAGGAGCTAAGGATAGACGGCGAGAAGATGAAATGCGATCCCAGCGACCGCGTGATAGACATGCTGTCCCGGGAAGATTACAACATTTTCTTCAATTCTCCGGTCCAGATATTCATATTCGCTTCTCCTGAGGCCGTGGAGCCCGTGGAGGACGGTTCCATAGCCGCAGAAAACATAATGCTGGCGGCCCACTCCATGGGCCTCGGGACCTGTTATGTCGGATTCGCACAGGGGCTCGGCCGCGATACCGGCTTCAGAAAAGACCTGGGCGTCCCTGATGACTACACGTATCTGGCGGCGATAACTTTGGGTAGGCCCTCGGGCACCACCCCCGTCAAGCCGAGGAAAGAGGTCCCGGTCCTGGGCTGGATCAGATGAGGTATCCGGAGACGATGAGGGCGAAGTTCATCGAACGCCCCAACAGATTCATAGCCAGAGCCGAACTGGACGGGGAAGAGGTGGTATGCCACGTGAAGAACACCGGACGGTGCAGAGAGATACTTGTCCCCGGTGCGGAAGTTATACTGGCACATTCCGATAAACCTGACAGGAAGACCTCTTACGACTTGGTTTCCGCATACAAAGGGGATATGCTAATAAACATCGACTCCCAGGCCCCCAACGCAGTGTACGCCGAAGCCCTGTCTTCAGGTAAGATATACGGCGGGAGCGTTTTGACTAAGAGAGAGGCGAGGCACGGGGATTCCAGGTTCGATTTCTACATCGAGGAAAATGACAGAAAGATATTCACCGAAGTCAAGGGCGTGACGCTGGAAAACAACGGAACGGTACTATTTCCGGACGCGCCCACCGACAGAGGCGTCAAGCACTTAAGAGGTCTGGCACATTGCATTTCCGAGGGTTATGGCGCATCGGTCGTTTTCGTGGTCCAGATGTCCCGCGCCGATCATTTCTCACCGAACTACGAGATGCACGAGGAGTTCGGAACCGCACTCGAAGAGGCGGTTTCCGCCGGGGTCGAGGTCTCGGCATACACATGCGAAGTAAACGAATACTCTTTGAATCTGGCACATCGTATTCCGGTGAAATTCCGGGACGGGCTCACGCTATGAGCTTCCTTATCCTTTCCTGGGTCTCCTCGGGCGGCGTGGTGGTGTTGACCAGGAATATCCTGCAGGAGTCGAAATACCTCCTCAGGAAATCGGTCCGGAGCTTCATCTTGTCCTCGGTACGGATGAGCTGATGAGGGTTGCACATGTCGTTTTTAAGCATGTACGCAATGGCGCTTTCGGTGTCCAGCTCGGTCTCGAGGTCCGGGTCGGAACCGTCGCGCTTGAGGAAGACGACCGTCCTCACGGAAGTGGACGGAATGACGGAAGATTCTCCGCGGACCCATCTGATGTTGGCCACGCACCGCCCCTTGTTGTCGAACTCGGTGCATGTGACCAGCGGCCTGTACTCCTCCCATACGTCCCCTATGTCAGCGTCTATGTAGCAGTTCTTCTCGGAGGCCAGTGCGGTCGGCCTCCCGTTTCCCATGACGACAAAATACCAGTCGTCGGAGATCAGGCGCGCGTCGGGCATCCTGAGCAGGCCCCAGGACTGAGTGGTCTTGCCTGTCTTGGAGGGAGCGATCAGCGTCACGCCGGAGCCGTCCACGTCGATGACGGCCCCGTGGATAGAATAGATGTTGTGAACGTCCTCCAGGAGATTTCCCGTCACTCCCAGGGCGATGCTCTTGACCCATCCGTAGTAGTCGAAGTTGAAGATGAAAACGGTCGACGACAGAGGGTCGTAGTCCACATGCGGGTCCTCCGCGGGGTCCGATACCTCGTATGCGCGGGCATGGGAGCGGACGCGGTCGCCCATGGCGTAGAAGTTCTCGGTCCACATCTCGAGATATCCGCGGTTTTCCGTGTAGAGCTGGAAACATACTCCGCAGATGTCCGCCTTGGATGTGAAGAAATTCCTTCCGGAGTACTTTTCCTTCAGTTCCCGCACTCTTTCTGTGCTTATTATGTCCACTCTGTAGCCCATCTTATCGTAGCGCAATGGGAATGCATCTATTAAAACGGGCCACGAAATCTTCCGTGGCAAGCGGAGGTCATTCGGGCTACAACACGTCTCTGAACATGTTTTCGATGCCCCATTCCGCCAGGCATTTCAGGACCGGGCCGAGCGAGCGGCCCCTGTCCGTCAGGGAGTACTCCACCCTGGAGGACCTCTCCCCGGACACTGTTCGGTCGACTATGCCGTCAGACTCCAGCTCCCGGAGCTGTTTAGTCAGGATGCGGGGGGAGATAGGAGGTATCTTCTTCCTGATCTCGGAGAAGCGGAGGGTTCCGTGACTGACCAAGATGCAGAGGATGGTGGTCTTCCATCTGCCTTCGATGACCGACATGGTCGCATCCGCCGCACAGTCATAACGAGGCTGCTCCGTCATGCCTGTTCATAGTATCAAAAGAATATTAAATCATTATCTGCCTATCAAGCCAAGGCCGAGGCCGAGAGGAAAAACATAATGTCAGAAATAATCGCCATCATCAGCAGCCCGAGGACCGGATGCAATTCGGAGACCATCGCCAGAGCCGTAGCCGAGGGCGCGGAGGAGAAGGGCAACAAGGTCAGGTTCGTCCACATAAAGGACCTGGCCCTCAACCCCTGCAAAGCCTGCAATTACTGCAAGAAGAACGACAGATGCATCCTCGGGGACGACATCTCCGAGTTGATAGAGAGCATAAGGAAGTGCGACGGCCTTATCCTCACTTCTCCCCTGTATTTCTGCCAGACCTGTGCCCAGTACCGTGTGTTCGAGGACCGCCTGTATTCCGGCATCGGACCCAACGGAAGCAACATCCCTCCCGGAAAAAAGGTCGTGTCAGTGGTCACGTGCGGCTCGGATGGCGAAGATGCACAGGCGCAGGCCGATCACATGAACCACGTGCTCAAAAAATATTTCGGCGGAGCACCGATCGGGACCATAACGCTCAAAGACCTGGGGGACAAGGACGCAGCGTCCAAGGACATCGCGGTACTCGAGAAGGCCAAAGCCATCGGCAGGAAGTTCTGAGGCCGATGACAGAAACAGCCGTCATATTCGCGTCGAAACTCGGCAGCACGAAAAAGGCCGCCTATTACATCGCGGAGGAGCTGGGCGCTGATGTGTTCGACCTCAAGGACCAGTCTATAATCGACCTTTCGCGTTTCGGACGTGTCATATTCGGTTCCGGGATCTACGGCGGAAAGCCGAACAAGCTTATAGTGTCCTTCGTCCAGCATAACAGGGGCCAGCTCGAGGGGCGCAAGGTCGGACTTTTCCTATGCTGCGCCTTCAGGGACGAGGAGGCCGCCACCCAGTGCGAAAGGGTGTCCAAGGAGCTGGGCATCGCGGACGCCGTGTTCTTCTCCGGAATAAGGAAGCAGCTGAGGAAAGGCGACATGCCGGGCGTGGACGAATATATCTCGAGGATTAAAGGCTCGGTCTGAGCAGTCGCCAAAGGCCCAACCGACGAAGAATGCTGTTGTGCCGTCCTCATCAAGGTCGGGATAAGCGAAAAGACAGCGCTGTACGTAGCCGGTAGACCGTACGCCGTGGCGTACAGTGTCAGAAGGCGGGACCCCGGCCACGGGCGCCCTTCATAGGCACCGACCTTTCGCGGGAAGGCCTGGCAAAGCGACGGCCTCATATGCCGTTCAGCGGCCGGAAGAGAGGGCGCCGCCCGATGCTACAGGATGGCGGAGGAGCTCGGTACCGAGAACGAAGTTTTCTTCCGCAAGGTTTCGATGACGTCGGAAAGGGTCAGGCGCCCAACGTGGACGAATACGTGGTAGGTCGGTGAATAACATCCTGCGACCGCGTCAGAGACGGTCGGTGCGTCCGGCGTCGAACTTTCTGGCGCAGACCTTTCTTATATCGGTCTCCATGCCCGGGGTCCCGAGGAGCACTACCCTGCTGTCGCCGCGTTCCTTCAGAACCTCCATTCCGACCAGCTTGCCCAATTCGGCAGAGAAGTGCAGTATGCTTTCGAACGACGGCATGTTCGACATCGAAAGGCGTTGCCTGGAGCCTCCCACGAAAACATATCCTTTGGGTTCGATGAGGTCGGGGTCCGCGAGCATGTCCAATCTGGCGTAACCTTCGGGATCGAAGAAGTTGATACCGTCCACAAGCGTGTGCCGGACGACGGTCCTGGTGTCCAACGAGGGCATGAGCTCCAGCGTCTTCATGATACGCTCCCATCCGTCGTCAATCTTGGGCCTGCAGGCTCTGACGTACGTCTGCCTGTCGGGTGCGGCGACCGTCACGTAAAGCTGGCAGGGAAGCTCGTCCAGCGCCTCCAGCCTTTCGGGGTATGTGCCGTTGGTAACCAGGAACGTCGTCATTCCGCGGCCGTGGCACTCTTTGAAGAAATCAGAAAGATACGGATATGTTATGGGCTCCCCCGCCAGGGATATGGCCACCTGGTCAGGGTTGCTGGCCTCCTCGAATGCCTTCGGGGTGACCCTCGGGTCCCCTTTGTACCCGGTGATAAGCATGCGCTGGCACTCTATGAGGCAATCGAGCATCTCCCCGGGCTCCATCCAGTCCTTGACCTCGTAGTCTCTCCCCTGGACGCGCCAGCAGAAAGAGCACTGATGGCTGCATTCGTTTATGGCCGGCGTCATCTGCAGGCACCTGTGGCTCACTATCCCGTAGAAATCCTGCTTGTAGCAGTGCCTCCTCCCGGTTATGGACTCCTTCGCCCAATGGCAGAGCTTAACGGCCGCATGGTCTCCGCAGATGCGATATTGCTGTTTTTCGAGCAGTGCCTTGTATTCGGGGTCCATGGTCGCCTCAGAAATCGAAAAGTTTTTTCTGGGCCCCCTCGGGGGCAGGTTTTTCATCTATCGCCTTTTTCACAGGTTCGGGGACCTCCGGATACTCGTCCTTGAGCATCGGCGCCCCCGGATCGGACTTCTTATAGGGCCCCGGCGCCGCCGCGGCCACGGCATCGACGACCTCCGGAGAATCGATCTTCTTCCTTATCAGGAAGGCCAGCTCCTCAGAGTCCAGCCCCGCGTTTTTGACCAGGGAAGTCCTGAACTCGCGGTCCGCGGACGCGATCTCCCTTATATACGGAAGGACGTCCAGCTCCACGCGTTTCGTGGACGTGTGCATGTAGACCGCGAGCTTGAGGCATACGGCCTTCTTGGTGCCGCGGACCTCCCTGCTGCGGGACATCTTCATAAGATACTGGGGAAAACGGACCCTTCCCCCGGAATATATGTTGGAATGCCTTGCCGTGGCCACTCCGGCGGTCATCATATCGCCGGCGTATGACCACAGCCCGTAGTACTGGCGCCTGCGGACCCTGCCGAGGTGTATGTCGGCGCGGCTGAGCTTCTCGTAGCCCCTTACCAGGTCGCCCTTGTCCGTGTACTCGTAGGGCAGGTTCTCGTCCACCCATATTATGGCGCTCTCCGGGTCCGTGTCCGAGTCTAGGAGCGCCCTTCTGGAACCTGCCGGATCGTTCTTTCTGAATATGGAGTAGACCATATCGTACATGGAGGTGCGGCTGTCCCTCTCCGAAAGCGCCTCCGCCGACCGGCCGGTGACGACGGACTTGCCTTCGGCGATGGACTGGAGGTCGCTAACGGCCGCCCTCATGTCGCCGTGGGCGTTGTCGGCTATGGTCTCCACGGCCACGGGGTCTATCCTGAAGCCTTCTCTTTCGGCGATCTTCCTGAGCGTCTTGGATATCGAGACCGAAGTGGGCTTCTTGAAAGTGATCTGCAGCGTCTTCGTCTTTATCGAAGAGCTCTTTTTGCTGAGGGCGTAAAAATCGTTGACTATGAGGATGACGGGCTGCCT
The DNA here is from genome assembly GCA_002498365.1 of Methanomassiliicoccaceae archaeon UBA421. GTDB lineage: Archaea > Thermoplasmatota > Thermoplasmata > Methanomassiliicoccales > Methanomethylophilaceae > VadinCA11. Next base: position 199,240 of record DAHB01000003.1, read on the forward strand.
TGTTTCGTTTATCAGCTTCACGATGGCAGGCATGGCCCCCCTGTCCTGGCGGCCGAACAGGCTGTCCGCCTCGTCCAATATTATGAGCTTCCTTCCGCCGTCGGACGTCTTTAGATATTCTCCGTCATCGGTGAACGTGTTGAACATCGCCCCCCTGAGGGCGATATCCTCTATGGCCTCTCCGGTACGCTGGTCGGAGGCGTTCATCTCCACCACGCCCCATCCCATGTCGGAAGCGAGGGCGAGGGCGGCAGAGGTCTTCCCGATGCCGGGCGAGCCTATAAGGACGACAGCCCTTTTCTCCGGCACACCGTCCCTCCAAGACTCGCCCCAGGTCTTCAGCTCGCCGACCGCGCCTGGGTTCCCCAGGACGTCCTTCAGCGTCCGGGGGCGATACTTCTCGGCCCAGTCGTCGGACGTGTCATTCCCTCCCGTAGGCCAGGGCCGTCACTTCCATAGATTGCCTGAAGAAGATGAAGAGGGAGATGAGCATCACCACCGTCACCAGGTCCCCCGTCGCTATGTATATGTACCAGTTGACCGCGGACATAGAGAGGAACATGATGCCCCTGGACCATTTCTTCATCGCCAGGTGGCCGAGCCCGTATATCCCGAGGAAACCGAAAAGGAACGCCAGGCCCATGGCCAGGGCGCCGTTCTTCCTCAGGACCATCGGCGAGAACATATGGGGCCTTGCCGGGATGCCGGGCGCCGTTACGGAATCGGTCTCGATTCCGCAGTGCCTGCAGTACCGGGCGTCCTCCTCTATGGGCTTTCCGCAGTTGGGGCACGGGACCTCCCCGCCCTCCATCTCGCCGCCCTCGTCTATCTTGAACGCCTTGCTCTTCAGGCTACCGCACTGGTAGCAGAAATCCGAAACGTACGGAATCTCGTTCCCGCATTCGGAACAGATATACCTTGTCACTCATCCATCCTCATTGAATATATCCCGTTAACGCATTGTACATTAATAGGTTCATCGAAAAGCCCGCTGACGACCTCGGACGTCAGGACGTCTTTTTTAGGACCGTCCGCGAACACTTTCCCATCCTTGATCATTATTATGCGGTCCAAGGAAACGGGGATGTCGGTGAGGTCGTGGGTTATCATGACGATGCTCACTCCCGTTTCCGTCATGATGTCGAACATCTTCCTGAATTTGGATTTCATTACAATATCGAGGCCCGTCATCGGTTCGTCGAGGACGAGCATCTCGGGGGCGGTGACCAGCGCCCGGGCGATCAGCGTCCGCCTCATCTCTCCCAGAGAAAGGCCGGACAGATCTCTGCCGACGAGATGTTCCACTCCCATGTATCCGGCCGCTCGCGAGGCCCCGGAGCGCATGTTGTCGGTGACCTCATGGTTGCGGAAAATGTCCAGGCTGCTGAAGTATCCCGACATTATGACGTCTCCGACCAGCGTTTCGCCGCCGAACATGCCCTGGAGGTCCATGGAGACCACGCCCATGCGGCTCCGTATGTCGTAGATGGACCATATCTTCTCACCGAAGATCCTCATCTCCGCGGGGCGGTCCTCGTCGTAGTAGGGATAAATATCGCCCCTCAGCAGTTTGATGAGCGTCGTCTTCCCCGAACCGTTCGGCCCTATGACGGCAACGTTCTCGGAGGCGCCGATATCGAGGCAGACGGAATCCAGTATCCGCTTCCCGTCCCTCACTACGGAGACGTTCCTCAGCTCCATTGCCATATCCATGCCTTCGGCTATACCGTCAATTTATCTAAACATGGCGGACGTCGGAAACAGGATTGCGTATCAGTTATAATCCAGGAACATATACGGGAATCCGTGAGAAACATAAGGTTCCGAGGTACGGACATTTCTCCCGTGGGGATCGGGACGGCCGCCTGGGGCGGCGGCATCAACGGCGGCGGCCAGATGTACGGAAGCAGCGTCTCCGCCAACGAGCTGAGCTATATTTTCAGACAGGCGGTGGCGCAGGGCATAGATCTTTTCGACACTTCCCCCGCCTTCGGGACAAGCGAGACCGCGCTCGGCTATGCCAGCAGGACCAACAGGTCCGTCAAATTCTCCACAAAATTCATCCCGTCCGGCTTTCAGACGAAGAAGGCCCTGCGCAGGTCCGCCATGAACAGCATGGAGGCCCTGGGAACGAACGTTCTGGAGTTCTACGGCGTCCAGACCCCCGCCGACGTTAAGAAATGGACCACCGAGCTCATACCCCTTTTGGACGAGGGGCTGGTCAAGAACGTTGGGGTATCGAACCACAATCTCGGCGAGATCGTCCAGGCCCAGGAGATTTTGGAGAAGGCGGGACATTCCCTCGCATACGTCCAGAACCACTACAGCATCATCAGCCACGAGGAGAGGGACGAGGGGTTGATCGACTGGTGCAGGGAGAACAACGCGCTGTTCTTCACCTATATGGTGCTGGAACAGGGCGCACTGACCCGGAGGTATTCCAGTTCCTCGCTCTTCGACCCCGGCACTTACCGCGGGCGCATATACAACCAGCAGGTCATGAACGCGCTTTCGCCCCTCAAGACGGAGATGGAGAAGCTGGCCGACAGTTACTGCGTCTCGGACTCGCAGATCGCGATAGCTTGGAGCATAGGGCGCGGGGCGATACCCATCGTGGGCGTAACCCGCTCCTCGCATATCGGCGGCATCGTCTCCGCACTCGATTTCACCATGGACGAAGACGATATGCAGCATCTCGAGAACACTGCCGAGTCCATAAAGGTGGACATAAAAGGTTTTTGGGAATTAGAGGTTTGAGGCCTCCGCATCCGAATTGACCGAGATCTTATCGACCAGCAGCACGAAAAGCATCGCGATTATAGAGATGGGCAGCGCCACTATCATCGCGTCCACCCCCGCTATCGCCGAGCCGGGGAACAAAACCGCGTTGCCGGTGATCAGCCTGCAGATAGGCAGGAAGGTCGCCGTCCCGGAGTTGATGAACAGCGCCCATATCATGTACGTCACGGTCCCCGAGGCCATGCTCGCTATCGCCGCCCTGGTGTTCGGGGCCTTTGAATACAGTGCGTGCGCGAACGCCGGAAGAAGCGCGGCCGCGGTGAGGCCCATGAATACGGACGTGGCCTTGGCGATGATGTCCTTGGGCATCACGTAACAGTACGCCACGACGACGACCAGCATGACCATGGTGAATATCCTGTTCACCCTGATGGACTGCGAGTCCCTCTCGTCCTTCGAAAAACGCCCCCTCGCCAGAGTGAAGAGGTCGTAGCCGCCTGCGACGCCGATGGTGTGCATTAGCGCGCTCAGCGTGGATATCGCCGCGGATATCAGGGCGAGCAGGAACAACGAGATGAACACGTCGCCGAACGTCGTATTGCTGAATATCTCGGACAGGAACTGCGGTATGATGAAATCCGTCCCGAGGCCCAGGCTTTTTATGTATTCGAACGAGCCCATCCCATACTCGTTGGCGAAGTATATGTTGCTCAGCGGGCCGACCGTGTATGCCGAACCAACGACGACCAGCATGAATATGCTGCCTATCATCAGCGACTTGTAAAGCGTCTTATCGTCCTTGGCGGACATGAACCTGACGACCAGCTGCGGCTGGGTCAGGGAGCCGATGCCCACGCCCATAAGGAACGTTGTCACCACAAGCATCCATTCGGAGCTGCCGAACTCCGAGAAGCTCGTCCATCCTCTGGCGCCCTCAAGCGTGCCCAGCTGGTCGATCACGCCTGCGTCCCAGAGGTCCGTCAGCTGCCCGTTGGCAGACGACACGCCCCCGAACATCGTGTATGTGAAGACCAGTATCACTGCCATTCCGATGAACATTATGGCCGCCTGCAACGCGTCGTTGTACATCACGGCGATTATGCCTCCGTAGACGACGTAAAGAGCGACGACGAGGGCCAGCGCGACAAGGAGGACGTCGTAGTACTGCGTCAGGCCTGTGACGACGGAAAGCGAGTTCACCGCGCCCTTCAGCACCGCCGCGCAGTAGATCGGCATCATAATGATTATGAGCATCGCGGTGAACGCGCGGATCCCTTTGGATTTGTATATCTTGCCCAACAGGTCCGCGAAAGTCGAAGCTCCCAGCTTCTTCCCCAGCCTGCGGGTCCTGGGGCCGAACACGATGAAAGCCACCACAAGGCCCACGAACAGGTTCAGGAAGCACAGCCACAATATCGACATCCCGTGCACCGCGGCCTGCCCTCCGAAACCGATGATGGCCGATGCGCTCAGGAACGTGGCGCCGTAGGAGAGCGCGATGATCACGGGGCTGGTCTTGTTCCTGCCCAGCATGAACTGCTGGCTGCTTCGTGTGTTCTTATATCCGAAATAGCCCAGGGCCGCGGTGGCGACCGCGAACAGCACGGCCATCACGCCGAAGATGAGCAGGTTCACGCCTTCAGTCATCGGCTTCCCCCTCTTCTTCCGTGCATTCCGTTCTTCCTTTGACAAGGCCGAAAATTATGCAGAACGCAGTCGTGAGGATGCATGCCGCATAGGCCCCCCAGATGTATGGGTCGGTTATTCCGAACATTTGATTTTCTCCGAGTTGCGTGCTAACACATAGCACGGTATTTAATCCTATTGCCGGAGATCGTGCGGACCGGCGTCGAAAATAGGGAAAAAAGTAAACACGCCACCGTACATTCTCGCTCATGCGGGACTTTACGGCCACTGTGGACGAGCTGAAGACTGTCGTGCGAATGTTCTGCGAGGACAGGGAATGGGACAGGTTCCACAACCCGAAGGACCTCGCCATCGGCATCACCACCGAGGCATCGGAGCTGCTGGACATCTTCAGGTTCAAGGATGCTGCCGAGTGCCGGGAGATATTGGAGGACGAGGAGTGCCGGGAGGCCGTATGCGACGAGCTTGCGGACGTGCTGTACTTCGTCCTCAGATTCGCGCAGACGAACGATATCGATCTGGCTTCGGCGCTGGAATCCAAAGTCTACAAGAACGGGAAAAAGTATCCCGCGGACAAATCCAGAGGTTCGAACAAGAAATACGACGAACTGTGAACCTTTCCGTGTGACAAGCGGTTAAATATCTAGTCGTTCGTTAGTGGACTGTTTGGCTTGACCGGGGAGTTCGGCGTGCCCTATACCTGAAATCGTCGATATGCTGGGGTGACAGCATGGGACGGCCCCGTTGAACATTCAAGCCTGTATCGGGACAATGAGGTCTTGTCCTGCAGAGTCAGAGCATGCGTCCGAAGCGGCCGGAGGGCCGCGGAAGCGCACTAATCGGGGGGACCGGGTCAGGTCCTGACGGGAGCAGCCTTACCCTGAGCTACTGACGTTTGCGGGATTGCAGGGCCGAGGAACGATACAGGGCTCTTGATTCGGGATGCGGTGTCAACCCATGCGGCCAAACACTCCGACCCTCATTTTTTCTCTTTGGGGCGGCATCCGGTGATTATTTCCTTTGAAAAGTCGAAGAGCACCCTTGTCTCTCCGTCCATTTCAAGCTTCAGCTCTCTGGAGCCGTCGATGTTGCCCACCACCGCGCCCGCGGCCCCCACGGATTCGAAGATCTCGATGACCCGTGCGGAATTCCCGGGCGGACAGGAGAACACGAAACCGAACCCCTGGTATGAAAGGCACCATTGTACCAGGTCGACGTCGCCGGGCCTCGGGATCTTCGAGACGTCCACGGTTCCCCCCAGGGAAGAGACCTCCAGCATCATCCCCAGGGTCCCGATGTTCCCGGGGTTGCTCATGTCCTTGCCGGCGCTCACCAGGTGTTCGGACGCCAGCCTGGGAAGCGCCGCCATCTGTTCCTGGACCACCGCGTCCGGCTTCAGCGTTGTCGTGTCCCAGGCGTAGGGGAGGTTCTTGGGGTAGAAACCGTCGAGGTCGGCAACGAACACTATGTCGTCGCCTTCCGCGGCGGTGGAGCTGAGGATCACGTCCTCTTTGGGCACGGAGCCCATTATGGAAATCTCTATGGAATCGAAGTCGCTGTCCGGATGGGTATGCCCCCCTACTATGGGCACGTCGAACTTCTTAACGCCCTGTTCCATGCCGCGCAGTATCTGGTTGCAGACCTTGGAACTCTTCATCGAGATGACATCCACCATCGCAATCGCCCTCCCTCCCATCGCGGCTATATCGTTCACGTTGACGAGGACTGCAAAATATCCGGCGTAAAAAGGATCCGATCTGACCAGAGAGCTCATTATGCCATCGGCTGCGAACAGAAGGTAGTCTTCACCATAGTCTATCGCGGCGGCGTCCTCGCCCTCGGCGGCGAACACCTGAGGGAAATCTTTCAGAGGCAGAAGGTCGACTATCTCGTGGATCGGGTGCTTTCTCGTAACGCCCGGAAAGGTGCGTATGGCACCCACTAGTTCATCCAGCGACATGGACCGGGGATAAGCCAACGCCGATAAAAGGATATTGTAGGTTATATGAGGCGCATCTGTTTGGTCACCAGCACCAGGTGCGACGAGTCCGTGGAATCGATCAGTATGTCCGACATGACCTCTGCCATCTCGTTGGGATAGTCGGAAAGGGGATAGAAGGCATCCTGTGTAGGAACCACGTTACCGGAACGCTTCAAAAGCTTTCTGCATTCGGCGACCTCCTGCTGCTGTGCGGGCCGGCCCCCGTGATATGTCGCGCCGGCGAGACGCAACTCGGATTCGAAGACGGGGCGTTTGAACAGCTGGCAGAGGATGTAGACTATGATGTCGTTGTTACCCGGGTATTTCTTTTTGCACGATCGCCCCACCGTCTCGTAAACATTGTTAGACGGGGTCTTCGAAGTCTGATAGATCTTCGAAGGCGGGACGGAACGCTCTTTCACGACGTTCATGTCCGCAAGGGCCCTGAGGTAGCCCGTCAAAATGAGCCTGTGGTGTTTGAAACCCTGCGCTTCGAGGTCCTTGGACAGAGCGCTTATAGACTTCCCGTCCTTTCCGAGGCATCCGAGCAGGATCCTCAGGAAGTCCTTGTCAGGGTTGAACATAGAGGCTGATAACAAATCTGGTAACTTAAACCTACTGCTCGTCCGGAACCTTCCCGGAAGTCCGCCGGAGACCGTTACGGAGCGTTCGGCCTCAGATGTCCATATTGATGCAATGAGCATCAATTGTATGTTTTCTAAATTACTGGCCATTTTAATGATAACAATATTGATAACAAATATGGTAATAAACCGTGTCAAGATAATTACCAATTATAGTTCAAAAAGTACTTTATATCGACCAAAACAAACACGGATGGCAAGAAGGACGGTCGGGGAGATAAGAGATGTACACGGAATCAGACAATATCGCGAAGGGGGGGCCCGAATCAACGGACATAGGCCTGTTCGTCAGATCTTCTGACGATGATTTCAAGAAATGGGACAAGAAGAGGATCTATGACGCGCTCCTCAGGGAGACGGACATCTCCGAGCTTAACGCGATGATCATAGCCAACGACGTCGACCGCATGGTAAGACAGATAGGCATACGCTACATCACCGCGCCCCTGATCAGAGAGCTCACGAACGCCAAGCTGATGGAGCACGGCCTCGAGGACGTCAGGAAGCAACATACCAGGCTGGGTGTGCCCATCTACGACGCGAGGGAGATCATCATGTCTCCCAACAAGGAGAACGCCAACGTCCCCCACGGCCCCGAAGCCACAAATCTGACCCTGGCGGAGAACATAAAGAAAGAGTTCGCACTGCTGGAGGTATTCTCTCCGGACGTCGCAGACGCCCATATGTCCGGGCTGATCCATCTCCACGACTTAGGGATGGTGGACCGCCCTTACTGCAGCGGCCAATCCATAGAGTACGTAAAGAAGTTCGGTCTGAACCTCCCCAACGCCATGTCCATCGCGAAACCTGCGAAACACCCCGAGGTCCTCATAGAGCAGATAATCAAATTCTCCGCCGCGCTGCAGGGCCATTACGCCGGGGCCATAGGGTGGGACGCCTTCAACGTGTTCCTTTCGCCGTACCTGGTGGGCCTGGACGACAGGAGGATGCATCAGCTCGCTCAGATACTGGTATACGAATACGCGCAACAGGCCGTCGCCAGGGGCGGACAGTCAATATTCAGCGACCTGAACATCTACTGGGAGACGCCGAAGCATTTCATCGGCGTCCCGGCGATAGGTCCCGGAGGGGAATACACCGGTAAGAACTACGAGGACTACGAGGCCGAATCCCAGAGGTTCGCGATGGCGCTCATGGACGTATATCTCGAGGGTGACGCGAACGGCAGGCCGTTCTTCTTCCCCAAGCCCGAAGTGCACATCACCGACCGCTTCTTCGCCACGCCCGGAAGCGAGGAGTTCATGCTGAAGATATGCCGCCTAGCCTCGGAGATGGGCAACACCTACTTCGTGTTCGACCGCGGGGACACCGCCCGCGTCTCGGAATGTTGCAGGCTCTCGTTCAACCTCGACGAGCAGGACATCGAGGACGCGAAGACGCCCTGGAAGATGCGCTTCTCGGCGATGCAGAACGCAACCCTCAACCTCCCGCGCGTAGCCTACATGGCGAAAGGCAGCGACGAGGCGCTGTACAGCGGCATAACCGAGGCCCTCGGGCTCGTGGTGAGGGCGCACAAGGAGAAGAAGGCCTTCATCCAGGAACTGCTCGCCCTCGGCAACAGCGGCCCCCTGGGCCTGCTCACGATGAACCTCGACGGCGAGCCGTACTACAGGATAGAGAAGTCCTCGTACCTGATAGGCATCCTGGGCCTCAACGAGATGGTACAGTTCCACACCGGGCACGAGATGCATGAGTCCAAGGACTCGATCAGATTCGGGCTCGGGATCATAGCGTACATGAGGAAGGAGGCGGAGAGGCTCTCCCTCGAGAGCGGCCTGAAACTGTCGCTGGAGCAGACTCCCGCCGAGTCCACCGCATACAGGTTCGCAAAACTGGACCTCAGGGACTTCCCTCATGAGGCCGGCGCCGTCGTCAAGGGCGACCGCAACACCGGCGAGGTGTACTACACCAATTCCACATACCTCAACGTCGGGGCCGACGTCGGTCCGGTCGAACGCGTCAAGATAGAGGGGATGTTCCATCCAATAATAGACGCCGGAGCGCTGACCCACATATGGCTCGGGGAATCGAAGCCCTCCGCGGAGAGCGTCGCCTCGTTCGTCAGGAACACCTTCGAGAAGACACAGAACGGGCAGATAGCATTCAGCCCGGAGTTCACGTCCTGTCTCGATTGTGGCAAGACCTCCAGGGGACTCTCGGAAAAATGCCCGTTCTGCGGTTCCGCCCATATAGAAGGGATAACCCGCGTGACCGGATTCTTCTCGAAGATATCCGGCTGGAACAAGGGCAAGAGGGGCGAGCTCGCGGACCGCCGCAAGGGCCAGTGCCTCTGAGCTCTTATTTTATCAGCGGCCCCTGTGGGGGCCGCACCCCGGCGCCCATGCCGGGATGCGGTCATCTCCACATGTTGCGCTTGCGCAGATACTCGATGCCGAAGACGACGGATATGACCATCACGGCTATCATCGCCCAGAATCCCCAGTCGTAGCCCGACAGAGGGATGACGGAGAAATTCATTCCGAATATGCCCGAGAGCATCGTGGGAATCGATATGATCAGCGTTATCGACGTCAAAAACTTCATGACGCTGGCCAACGAGTTGTTGATGTCCGACTCGACCAGCTGGCGGGTACCTTTGATGATCTCGCTGTAGGTCATGGTCATCTCCAGCGCCTGATTCGTCTCGATCGACACGTCCTCCATGAGGTCGCGGTCGTCCGGCTCCGTTATGAATTTGAACTGTTTGCTGAGCCTGTCCACAACCGAGAGGTTCATGCTCAGGGATGTCTTGAAGTAGACAAGGTTCGACTCCAGTTCGTGAAGCTCGAACAGGTCGTTGCGCTGGGTGCTGTTCCTTATGGACGCCTCGATGGCCATGCGCTTCTTCTCGATGAGCTTCAGGTGGTTCTGGTACTGCAGGGCCACCCTGAACAGTATCTGAAGGGCGAACCGTGTGTGCTTCTCCACGTTTATCGTGTTGATGGGCTTCATTTTACCCGTCACCAGCGAGCTGATGGCGAAGATGTTCTGCAGACATACTGTGACGATGGCGTTGGACGTGATCGTTATGGACAGCGGATACGTGGTGTATTCTTCGCGCTGGTTCCTTATCTCGGTGGCGGGGGCGTCGATCAAGATGAGAGAATAGTCGTTCTGTATCTCCAGCCTCGAGCCCTCTTCGTCGTCCAGGGCCGCAGTTATGCAGTCCCTGTTGACCCTGAGCTTCGTGCTGACCTCCATGATCTCCTCTTCCGTGGGACGTATCATATTGATCCACACGTTGTCCTTAATTTCGTCGATCATGACCGCGCGGCCGTCGACCATTCCGTAAACCTCGTACATTCTTCACCCCCCTTAGAATATAACAGCAACGATGACTAGTATTAATAAGAATATCATTAGGCCCGATGCCGCTCTCGTAACGTTCTCGGCCATGGCCTCCCGGGCCTTTTGGTCCCTGTAGTCGAGCCTGTCGAGCAGCTGGTTTATCCACCCTCTGAGTAGGAATCCTCCGTCGAAGGGGACTGCCGGTATGGCGTTGGTTATGCCCAGAAGAAGATTTATCCAGAACATCCAGTAGAAAAGGGATGCAACGATCCAGAATATCTCTCCGCCAGGGGCGTCGAACCACCATTGGCAGTGCTCCGGGACCGGGGAGAACCCGCTCCAAGAGATGAAGGGATAGTTGAGCACGGTCAGCACGCCGTCGGTGAAGCCGGTGGCTCCGAAAGAGGGGTCCGATGCGGTCCCCTTGACATAGCCGGGGGTGAGAAGGCTCATCCCGCTGTAGCTGACGCCGATCCCGATGTACCCGACCCCGTTGTTGTCACCGAGGGTCAGGGTCCTGCTGTCGGTAAGGCCGCTGCCGAGGACCGTGTATGAAACGGTCACGACCTCTCCCTGCCCGGAGCCCGAGATGAAGTCCCTGAAGGTCCTGACACCGGTGATCTCGTAAAGCTCCGAACCGGAGGCTATGCTGTTGATGATGATGCCGTCGGGAAGCCCTGCCGTCGCGGCGGGCGAGCCGGGCGACACGAACGAGACATAAAGCCCCAGGGCCATCTCTGCGGTATGTTCGCCGTCCTCGGTAAGGTATGTCACTGTATGGGTGGAACTGCCGTAGTCCGGCTCTGTGGTAAGAGTGTAGTATCCCATGTATTCGCCGGCGGTCACGGCGGCCCCGTCTATCTCGGTAATGACCGCTCCCGCGGGTATGCCCGCATCGTCGGCGGGGGAACCGGGCGTGATCCCGTAGACTCCCGCGCCGTCGTCCGACACGCCCGCGACGGTGCCGACCGAACCGAGCATGAGGGCCGAAAACACCAGGAACGAGACCACGGCGGCGACGAAGTTCACAGATATCCCTGCGGAATAGACGCTCATCCTGCTGCGGAGCGAGGCATTGTTCGTATCCTCTTCGTTCATCTCGACGAAAGCTCCCAGGGGCACCACCGCAAACATCAGGCCCGAGGATTCGACGCGTATGCCGTTGGCCTTGGACTGTACGCCGTGTGCGAATTCATGGATGACCATCGAAACGACCAGGGCTATGACGCCGAAGACGATGAAATGGGTCACGTTGAGGCCGGCCGACACGAAGGACGCGGTGCCGGAACTGGCGAACGCATAGGGCAGATTGATCACGGCGGTCGCCATAAAGAAGACCATCACGGCCATTAGCAGCACCGAGATCGCGCCGGACGCGGCCGCGAACGCTCCGCAGAGCCTGCGATGGGACCCTATGCCCTCCATCAGACGCTGCCCCCTCTGTGTCCTGTACATGACCATGGGGCCCCTTACGGAGAGTCCCAGATCCGCGGCCCTGGGCGAACGCCAGACCCATACGAAGATCGGAACGTATAGAACCGTGAGCAGAATGATGATGATCCAGATAACGCTGATGCCCAATCCCTCGGACACACAATAACTTTGGCTTATTAATCTTTACTTTGAAGGACCGAGAGATCTGCCGGCTGGGCACGGGCTTTTTACGTACCAGCGTCAGGGCATGATTATTTCGACACCGGGAGGATTCATATCGCATATGATCCGCCGGGCCCATTCCAGCTTCCTTCTGGAACGTTCCGGGTCGTCCCCGGACCTGAGTCTAGGCCTGTCGAAATCGAAACCGTGCAGAAATATCCTTGCGGCTCCGAAATGCCTCGCGGTGCAGACGGCCCGGTCGCCGTCCGTGAATCCGCCATAGTTGGCGACCGTCCCGAAAGGACGGCTCTGAGTGGTCAGAACGAGGGGGCCCCTGAACTCTCTGGCATAACGGACCACGGCGTCGTAGTTGTCTCCGTGCGCCAATATCAGCGTGATCGCGCCGGAGCCGCTGGCCTCTATCTGGTAGTCCACGTCCCCGTCAAGGTCGGTGACGACGATGTCCGGCGCTATTCCGGCTTCGACGACCCTGTCCGTCGCCGAGCCTGCGGAGATCAGGGTACCACGGGGCTCCGCCTTCCCTATGTCCTCCTCGAGCGAACCCGCGTCCCCGAATACCGTGACCTCCGTACCGATGGCCTCGGCGAGCACGTCGTCCATCGCGAGGTCGGAGTTGAGCGTGAGCGCCTTCAGCACCCTGACGGAGTTCTCGTCCTCGCCGATGTCGAGGCCCAGGTCCCTCACTATCTCAAGGTAGACAGGCTCCCATTCCGCATATTCCAAGGATCATGCCTCCGCTTCCGTGGAGGCGGGCATCTCGCGTTGGAAATAGATCCTGATGACAGTAGCGATCATAGCGAAGACTATCCCCGTCACTATCTCGGCGGCTATCAGGCTGGTTATGTTCAGCCCGATGCTGATGTAAGACATCATGAGGTCGATCGCACCGGTGATCACCATTCCTATCCCCAGGAAGTTGATGGAGCCCGTGATGAAGCTGAGCCTTATGGAGCCCTTCGACAGATATTCGTTGATGAAGCTGCCGACCGAGAATACCAATATCGAGAAGACGACGGGCCACGTGGCCACGGCGCAGAACCTGAGGATCATCTGGTACGGCGAGGGGGAGTAGTAGTTCTGGACCGTCAGCACCCCCAATATCAGCCCCGAGGCAGCCAGCGACAGGGATATCAGAGAGAAAGTTATCACCACGCTCCCCGACCTGAGGTTCGCCGCCCACCGCGAAAGCCAGCGGGAGACCTTGTCCACAAGGCTGTATCCGTAGACCAGCAGGATCGTTCCTATGACAAGGACGATGAGCGCCCCGGATATCCTGGAGAAGCTGTCGGCATCCAGCCCGTAGAAGTATATCATGGGCAGGATGTACACGAACGACATGAGTACCAGGAGCCATCCTACGGGCGTCATGTACCTCTTGCGCTTTACGGGGTCCTCCAGCATCTTGGTGATTATGTAGACCGTACCCTCCAGCCCGGGAGACTGCTTCACCACGACCTTCCTGACGGAATCTATCGGGACCCTCGACGAAATGACCGGATAGACGTACTCGTCCTCGGCGCCGTCGCCGACCAGGATGATCCTGTCGGGGTTCACCTCCTGTATGACCCGGTCGAGCTCGCCTATGACCGCAGAATCGGAACGGTAGCCGATCTTCGTGTTGCCGCAGATGAGGGCTATCTCGACGTTCGCACCCTCCGTCAGCATGTCGCGGTAGATGTTAATCGCGGCGTAAAGAGAATTGATGTCTGAATCTTCCGGGTCGGCGATCCCCAGCGCGGCGGCTGCCACAGAACAGTCCTCCACTCCTATCACGGGCGTCTCCACCCCGCCCTTGACGCCGAAATCATCGTCCCTGTCCACCACAAGGACCAGAGTTTTCTTCACACGGGTAAATTGAATCCCAATGATAAACGCTTTGCCCTTTGGGAAATAATTAAAGTCAGCGTTGCACTGTCCTGAGCATGCTCATCCGATGGCACGGTCACTCATGTTTCGAGTTCGGATGTGATCTCGGAACCATCGTAATCGATCCTCACGACGGTAAATCGATAGGCATTAAGGCGCCATCGCCGAGAAATGCTTCCGTGGTCCTGATGACCCACGACCATTACGACCATAACGTGTCCCGCGTCATAAGCGGGGACCATAAGGACCATCTCGGAAGGAACGGTAAATTCAGGTCCGGGCCGTTCGAGGTCGAAGGGCTGCCGTCATACCACGACGACGAGCGCGGGTCCAAGCGAGGGATGAACACGATGTACCGTTTCGAGATGGACGGCATATCCGTCTGCCACTGCGGGGACCTGGGCGCCATGCCCGATGACAAAGTGATGGCGAAGGTCCGAGGGACGGACATACTCTTCGTGCCCGTGGGCGCCAACTACACCATGGAACTGCCGGAGGTTAAGGAGTTCATAGCCAGAGCGGACCCGAGGGTCATAGTCCCGATGCATTACCGCGTTTTCGGCCTGTGCATCGCGCTGCTTCCGCTCGACGACTTCCTGAACATGGTGCCGTCCGAGAACGTCGACTATGTGGGGAACGAGATCGACCTCTCTTACGAAGAACTTCCGGAGCACAGCGAGTGCTGGGTGTTCGACCGCTAATCAGTCGTAAAGGTCCAGACCTTCCTCGATCCTGCCCATTTCTATCGGCATGGTCAGGTCGCCCACCAGGGCGCCCTTGGAGTTGGCGATTATGCCTGACGCCAGGAAATCGACGCCATGGTTCACCGTCGTCCTCTTGCACCCGACCTTAAGGACGTCGGCGATGAGCCTCATCTCCTCGTCCGTCGTGTCGTTGTGGCATACGCATCCCCTGTTGGTGACTACGCATACGGAGCCGACGGTGTCGCATCCGGCCAATGTGGAGCGGACGCATTCGACGCCGAAAACGTCAGAGAGCTCCTTTAGCGCCGCGTCCGTGTAAACGGGATTCACGATCGCGCCGCGGTCGTTGACGAGGATATTGTTCCCGGCGGCGTTGTACCTGCCCGGGACCGTGACAACGTTGGAGGCCGCGGACCTGATCTTCTCGAGTTCGTCCTGCTCGGCCATGCCTGACACGGCGATGCCGTTGGAGTTCATCGCCGTGAGGGACCCGACCACGAACGACCCGGCCACCGATGTAAGGACCGTTTCGACGCCGAGGACGGCCTCCAGGTCTCTCACGAAACCCGGTTCAGCGTCCGCGGCGACTAAAGCCAGGTCCTCCCCCGCCGCGGCGAACACGCCGATATTGCAGTTTCCGCCGTAACGGGAGAGTCTGATCATGTTTATCACTCTGCGAGCGTTACTTCAACGAGCCCGTCATCGAACTTGGTGGCCTTCACCGCGATCTTGGAGGGCGGGTTGCGGATCCCGTTCTCCCAGATCTTCTCGTTGAGAGCGGTGTCCATCCAAACGTGTTCCTCGTCGACCTTCATGTGCCTCATCACGTGCTCCCTTACCTCTTTGACGGCGCGCTTGGCCCTCTTCGTGCGGGGCGCCTGCTTCGTCGCTCTGAGGGGGATGATGATGACTCTTTCAATTTCATCTGCCATCCGAATCACTCCTTGAGCTTTCCAATGCGCCACGACCTTCTCTTGGGGTGGCGGAGGAACTGTCTGCTTGTCCTTATCATAACCCAGGCCGGAACGCGGCGGTTCTGTTTGACCTTTTTGTTCAGCCTTGCTTTCATCGCAGGCGGTTTAGTGCTTGACATTTTTATCTCCTCTCGATTTTGATATCCCTTTTCTTAGGGGCGATCTGCCTGAGAAGTTCTTTGAGCATATCTTCGTTGATGACCTGCTGCAGTCTTCCCGACTGTGCAAGCTGAATGAGCTGATTCTCCACCATGTCGGCGTGCTGGGGGTCGGCCAATTTGACGTTGGCGAGCCTGTCCCTTGCCTCCGGGGTGAGGACCTGCCTTAGAACGGCCTGCTTCTGAGCTTCGTACTGCTGTCTCTGTTCTTCCGCCTGCTGCTGCTGGGCGTACTGCTGCTGGGACATCGACTGCTGCTGTTGCAGTTCGGCCATCCTCTTCCTTCTCAAAGCTTCCAGTTCAGGGTCATCCATATGCTCAATCCTCCTCACGCATTCATTTCGTCGTAGACCTCTTTGGCCGCGTTGTCGAGGAGAGACTGTCCGGCAGGGGAGATCGCTCTTCCCTGTTTGTCCTTTGAGACCAGCAGCCCTGCTGCCTCGAGCTGCATCATGCACTTTCTGGCGATGTTGCGGCTTCCTTTGACTGCCCTGTTGGGCATCGATCCTTTGTCAGAGAACCCTCCGTACTCGGCTGCGAGCCTGGAAGATCCCATCGGTCCTTTCACATAAAGCTTCCTAAGGATGGAGGCAGACCTGGTGTACCACCAGTCCTCCTGCATCGGGGCTTTTTCCGTGTGCCTGCCTGTCTTCACATACTCGGCCCATTCGGGAGGGGAGATCTTATCGTTCCCCTTGAGCTTTTCAGCCGCTTTGAGTATGAGTTTTTCGGCGGGAACATCATAGACAGTTACCATGCTTGTACCTCATGCGTCCGATACGTAAATATGCGGACAACAGCACTGGTATTGTTAGACCATATAAAAGCATTGCTAATAGGAAGTGTGAATGCTTCAAACCCGCACGTTCGGCCACCGGCCCCCGTATGGACTGCGGACGAAATATCCGCCACGGCACCTCGTCGGGCTGTCCGGCAAGGCGATCTCCGTGACCTAGACGAAGATGTCGCCGTATATTAACTATTTGCAGAAGGCGACACGGACATAGCTTAGAAACAATCTAATAAATGCGAACGATGATGGGCGACTATGGTAGATAATACCCAAGAGTTCTGCACGCATTGCGGGGCCAAGCTCGAGACGGGCTCGGCATTCTGCCCTGAGTGCGGAAACCCTGTAGAGGGGTCCGACTACGTTTACAGGTCCGGACCGGAATCCGCGAATTACGTCTACGGCGTCCAGGAAGCCGATAAGACCAAAGCAAAGAAAAGGCTGACATGGATATATTTCCTTCTCGTAGGATATGTCATATTGGGTTCGGTCATGGCCATCGTCGGCATGAGCTTCGGAGCGCTCGTCGGGGCGATGGAGTCCGATCCCGATTTCATTGCCGCCCTTGCGGAATTAGGGTTCACGGTAGCGGACATATACGCTATGATCGACCCCATGTTCACGCTCGGCCTCCTGTTCGCCGTTTCCGTGGCCCTCGTCGCGGTCAGTTTCGTCCTTTGCATCCTTAAGAGGAAGTACCTCCTCGCGGTGATACTGTGCGCCGCAGGCTCGATAATTCCTGTCTTCTCGGGCGTGGACGGCGTACTGTTCGCGGCCATAGGGCTGCTGGTCACGTATTTCCTGTACACGGCCAAGCCGGCGTTCGAGGACTGAAAACGATTTATATCGTCCTCCGTGCGCAGGGTACGGAGGACGTTTTCTGATTTCGGCGGGCCCGTCCCGCGGGGCCCCGGTCAGCTGAACACTCCGTGAACGTAGTTCTTCGTAAGCTCGTTCTTGGGGTCGTTGAATATCTGTTTCGTCTCTCCGAACTCCGCCAGCTCGCCGAGGTACATGAACGCGGTGTAGTCGGCTATTCGCTGGGCCTGCTGCATGTTGTGCGTCACTATCACGACGGTGTATTCTTTGGCGAGCTGTACGGCCAGCTCCTCGATCTTCTTTGTCGCCAGCGGGTCGAGCGCCGAGGTGGGCTCGTCCATGAGTAGCACGTCCGGATTTATCGACAGCGCGCGTGCGATGCACAACCTCTGCTGCTGCCCACCCGACAGCTTCATGGCGTATGTGTTCAGACGGTCTTTCACCTCGTCCCACAGCGCGGCCTTCCTGAGGGATTCTTCGACGATCTTGTCGAGCTTCCTCTGGTCCTTTATCCCATGGATCTTGGGCCCGTATGTGATGTTGTCCCTGATGGTCATGGGGAAGGGGTTGGGGCTCTGGAATATCATCCCTATCTGGGTCCTGACCTCCAGAACGTCGGCCTCGGGCCCGTAGATGTTCTGGCCGTTGTATTCGACGAGCCCTTCCACCCTGCACCCGTCCACCAGGTCGTTCATCCTGTTGAAGGCCCTTATGAGCGTGGACTTACCGCATCCCGACGGGCCGATCAATGCCGTGATCTTGTTCCTCCAGATGGGCATCGAGACGTCGAATAGCGCCTGGTTCTTCCCATACCACAGGTTGAGGTTCTTGACATTCATGGCTAAATCTGTATTTTCGTTCAAAGCGATCACCATTTTGCGTTCTTAGAGTAATGATGCCTGACCAGCGATGCGACCAGGAACATCGAGAGCACGATGCCCAGCAGGACGACGGCGGTGCCGTACTGGTTGGCGGTGGAGCCCGTCACCTCGCTGGCAAGGAAGTAGAGGTGGTACGGCAGCGCCATGATAGGCTCGAAAAGCGAGAACGACACCTGGGATTTGAATGCGACGGCCGCGGTGAACATGATGGGCGCCGTCTCTCCGGCGGCGCGTCCGAGGCTCAGGATTATCCCCGTGATGACTCCTCCGAGCGCGGCGGGGAGCACGACCTTGTATATGGCCTGCCATTTGCTGGAGCCCATGGCCATGGAAGCCTCGATAAGGCTCTTCGGCACGGCCGAGACGGCCTCCTCGGTGGTCTTGATTATGACCGGAAGAATCATGAACGCCAGGGTCACGGAGCCTGCGATGACGGAGTATCCCCATCCGAGGGCCATGACAAGGGCGGACATACCAAAAAGTCCGAAGACGATCGACGGGGTGCCGTTGAGGGCGTCCACCGCATTGCGGACCGTGCGCGTGAACTTGTTCTCGCGAGCGTACTGCGAAAGGTATATGCCTGCGCCGATGCCCAGGGGCAGGGCTATGACGGCGGTGAACGATATGAGCTCCAAGGTACCGGTTATCGCGGGCCAGATGCCCCCCTCGCGCCCGGAGTTGCTTGGCATTCCGAATATGAAATCGGTCGAAATGGCCGGAAGTCCCTTTACCAGGATGTCCCCGATAATGACCGCCAGCAGAATTAGCACGAAGACCATGAGCAGTTTCAGAGAAGTGTGCGCCGCCGTCTGTTTATCCGTGGAGCTCACGTATCTCATTGCCCTGGACAAAAGGACGAATCCTGCCGTTATCGCCCCCGCCGAGAGCAGAGCCATATTGCTGGACATGAACAGTGAGAGCATCATCGATGCCAGTGCGAACAGTACGGCCGCGGACAGCATCGTCCTGATGACCGGTTTGGCCCTGTGGATGGCCCTGAGCGTCTCGTCGTCGATCCTGTCCAGGATCCTGCCTTTGAGGTCGAGGGAGTGTTTCGGAGCTTTGATTATCCCGAGCTTCCTCCTCGTCCTCCTGCCTATGGCGTTGGCGGTGAGATTGACCAAGATGACCGAAACGAGCAGCAGAAGGGCCACCGCGAACAGCGAAGAATAGTGGATGCCGTTGTAAACGACCTCGGGCATCTCCAATGCGACCGTGGCCGTCAGCGTCCTTATGTTGGAGAATATGTTGAACAGCGGCTCGGGGATGATCGGAGAGTTCCCGCTGACCATTATGACCGCCATGGTCTCGCCCATCGCCCTTCCGATGCCGAGTATGACCGCGGCTATGACCCCTGACGATGCCGCAGGGAGGATGACCTTCGTTGTAGTCTCCCATCCAGTGGCCCCCATTGCCAGTGAAGCGCGGCGGTACGAGACGGGCACGGCGCGGATCGCGTCTTCCGACACGGATATAACGGTGGGAAGCGCCATTATGCCCAGCAGTATGGACCCGGCGAGCCAGGATGTGGAATATTTAAGCTGGTCCGGGAAAAGGTCCAAAAGGAACGGGCAGAGCACGATCATACCGAAGAAACCGTATACGACGCTGGGTATCCCCGCGAAAACCTCGCACACGGGTTTGAGTATGTTCCTGACCCTCTCCGAAGCTATCTCCGAAAGATAGATGGCGGCCCCGACACCGAGGGGGACCGCGAACATTATGGAGCCTGCTGTCACGAGGACCGTGCCTGTTATGAGCGGAAGCGCCCCATAGTATCCGTGTCCTGGCTGCCATCTGTCGCCGGTAATGAACTCCCAGACGCCGATCTCCTTGAACGCCGGCAGGCTGAGACTCGTGATATAGACTATTATGAAAAATACTACGATCACGGCCGACAAGGCCGTGACCGTCAAAACAAGTTTGGGTATGGTGTCCGGGTTGAAACGGCG
The DNA here is from genome assembly GCA_002498365.1 of Methanomassiliicoccaceae archaeon UBA421. GTDB lineage: Archaea > Thermoplasmatota > Thermoplasmata > Methanomassiliicoccales > Methanomethylophilaceae > VadinCA11. Next base: position 219,321 of record DAHB01000003.1, read on the forward strand.
GGAGTTGATGCTCCTGCCCTTAACGTCCGGGGTCTCAAGCCCGGCACCGGTCTTTCCGACCTCTTCGAACCCGAACGCCATATCACTGGAAGCCATCGTAAGACCTCCTTGTCGATGCAACTGCGGAGAGCCCACAAACGCGAGTTATTTCCGTTGACGGTTTTTTGCTTGCTTTTTGTTCCTTCTTAGTTGCATCCATAGATATCATCTCACAGATCGGACATGCTTCCGAGGTTCACGTATCCGATCGACCCGCCGATGCTCTTGCAGAGCCCGAGCATCGCTCCGGTGGAGTTCGTGGCAGAGTATCCCACCATGTTCTCGCCGAAATCGGCGACGGATATTCCCAGGGAAGCAGCCATCTTGGCATCGAAGGTCTCCCTGGTTCCGGACCCGTCCTCCCTGATTATGGGGGCGATCTCGAGGTCGTTGCCTCCAACCTCGCTCCAGTTCGTTATGTCGCCGTTGAATATCTCGGCAATCTGGTCGATCGTCAGGTCGGTGACCCCGGCGGCCGCGTCGACAGCCAGGACGACCCCGTCCTTGGCTATGGTGGTCGCTGTAAGCACCGATTCGGAGGACTTAAGGTCCCTGGACAGCATCCCGATGTCGGCGGTGCCGTTCATGACGGACGTGGCACCGGCCCCGGAGCCTCCGCCGGTGACGTTGATCGTCACACCGGGGTACTTTGCCTCATAGGCCTCTACGAACTTGACCATCACCGGCTGTATCGTGGTGGAGCCTGCCACATTGAGATCTCCGCTCTGAGATGTGGTCGTGTAATCCTGTGCCGTAAGTGCGACGAAACCTTCGTCAGCGACAATGGCCTGACCCTCCGCGCTCAGGATCCAGTTCATGAAGTCAAGGGCGAGACCGGTCGGGGCCCCGTCCGTCGCGAGTATAAGATTCCTCTGGATCTCATACGTGTCGTTCAGAACATTCTCCGAAGACGGCACTACGCCGTCCACTTTGATCGCTATGCACTCTATCCCGGAGTCGCCGTTTCCGTCAGACCCCCATGCGAAGTAACCGGTACCTACGCCGATCCCTGCTCCGACGACCAAACAGATCGCCATCAACGTTACCATTTTGCCTTCCAAGGTTTACACCTCGTGTTATAGGAATGGTAGAATGCATATATACCTCATCGAATTATTATATGATGTACTATATATCAATATATTCGTAATGTACGGTATATATTAGTTATAGTGCTATATTCCCGCGGAAGATCTGGCATCGATGATCGGTTCACAACCCCATCGTTATTGCGAACAAGATTGTGAATATGTACCTATCGCATGAAAGCTGTGAAAGGTTATAAGAAAAACCGATCTGAGAACGATTCAATCTATATATAATAAAAAACAATTTACATACTGATATAGATAAGCTTAAATCCGAACTGATCTCTAACAGCATCGTGGACGTAAGAAGAATACAGATCACCGGCGGATCGTCGTTCATGGTCACGCTTCCAAAAGATTGGGCTGATTCGGTAGGGCTGAAAAAGAACGATTCGGTAAGCCTCCAGGGCCAACCGGACGGGAGCATCGTCATCTACCCTCAGGGGGCCCGCAAGACGGCCGAACGGACGATAAAGACGATCGACGTCGACACCGTGAACGACAGGGAATATCTCTACAGGTTGCTCGTCGGCTCCTATATAGCCGGCCACAGCGCGATAGAGCTGAGGTCGTCGGGTCAGATATCGAGCATGGTCGCCGGAGTGGCCTCCTCCTTCACGCAGACCGCGATAGGCCTGGAGATCATGGACGAGAGCGACAACAGGATCCTCATAAAGGACCTGATGGACCAGACCGAGATGCGCCCCGCCAAATCGATAGAGCGCCTGAGGGTGCTTATCAAGAACCTTTTGACGGACGTGCTGGACGATGCCGAGGCCAATAGGAAGAATATATTCGAAGGTCTCAACGACAAGGATAGGGAGATAGACCGCATAGATTGGCTGATCTCCCGTCAGGTCAACATATATCAGAAAGAGTACTCGCTCGCCCGTAAAATAGGCTCAAACCTTTGCGAGATAACCAGAAGCAATACCGCCAGCAGGGCGCTTGAACGCATTGGCGACCATACTCTCCTCGTAGCCAAGAATCTCGACATCCTTCTCTCCGAACCCGGCACGTCGGAGGTCGTGAAAGAGATAATCTCGATCGGAAGGGAGGTGTGCGAGCAGATTTCGATGTCGGTCACCAACTGGCTGAACAAAGATATGGTGATGGCCAACAGATGCATCGAAGAGAGCACGCGCCTCGTCAAGCGCACCGAAGTGCTCTCAAGGATGGCCGCCAATCTGGACCAGAACGGAGGGATGGCCGCGAGCACGATCGCCGGAAGCCTCAGGCGCATGGCCGAATATGCGATGGACCTATCCGAACTGGCGATAAATTCGGCCATGGACTGACCGTCAGTTATTATATCTCCCGAGCGTATGGAAGAATATGAAGACCGCGGTCGCGATAACCGGCGCATCGGGCAGCATTTACGGGGTCCGTCTGCTTCAGAGACTTCCCGGCGAGAAGATGCTGATAGTGTCAAAGACCGCAAAGAAGATAATCCCCGCGGAAACGGGCATGTCCATGGAAGAGGTCTATGGTCTGGCGCACGAGGTGTACGAAGATGACGATCTTTTTGCCCCGCCTTCTTCCGGAAGCTTCAGATACGACTGTCTTTTCGTCGCGCCCTGCAGCGAATCTTCGGTGGGAAAGTTCGCCAACGGCATAGCGGACACCCTGATATCCAGGGCTGTCAGCGTCCGCATCAAGGAACGGGGCAGGCTTGTTCTGGTTATACGGGAGACGCCCAAGAGCCAGATCATGTTGGAGAACGAGCTGAAGCTCGCACGCTGCGGAGCCGTAGTGCTGGACGCGAATCCCGGTTTCTACTCCGTCCCGAAGACCGTGGACGACATCGTCGACTTCGTGGTCGGCAGGGCCATGGACTCCGCCGGGATAGACAACGATATGTTCCTCAGATGGAAATGATCATTCCAGATATATCGCCGGTCTTCCGGGGACTGCCGCAGACGACTTGCCCCTGGGATCGTACCTCGCGGTGTCGTCGGCGCTTAGCACCTTGACCGGCAGCCCGATCTCCTCGCTCATGAACTTCGACGCCTCCGACAATACGGAATACTCGTCCGAGTCCGAATAAAGCCTCAGCTTTGCAGGGGACTCCCTGACCATCTCGGATGCTACCTTTTTGGCGAGCTCGGATGCGGCCTTCCCGTTGTTCCTTATCTCGGGGTCGGCCATGGACTCTTTCGTGAGGCCGGGGATGGTAAGTCCGTTCCCGGACTCTGCCATGTCGGCGGCCAGAGAGTATATCTTCCTCTTCCAGGCGGACGCGGTGTAGATGTAGACGCTGGTCGCATCGATGGATGCGACCTTCCTTATCTGGGCCACGTCGGAGATCGTGGAACGTATGAGGTCCTCTCCATACTCGGCCGACAAGTCTGGCCCTCCCGATTCCGGATACGAGGAACTGGATACGAACCCTTCGAACCCGGCCATCTCCCAGAGCTCCTCCGCCATGTGGGGGGTTATCGGCATCATGCTCTGTATCCATACTTTAAGGGCATCGTTGATGGTCGCCTCGTCCGAACCGCCGCGCCTGACGTACCATCTGAGGTCGTTGAACATCTCGTAGTACGCCGTGGTCGCCAACTGCCTCAGGTCGTACTTTTCCATCGAGCTGCGGATGTTGGCGATGTGGACCTGGAACCTCGAATGGAGCCATCTGTCGATGTCCGACACGTCGCCGAAGACCTGCATCAGGTCCTCTGCGAAGGAATAGATGCGGTCCAGCCTCTGCTTGTAGGAGACGACGATCTCCTCGTTCCACTCGACGTCGACGAACATCGATGCCACATGCGAATAGTATAAGCGCATCGCGTCCACGCCGAAGGCCTCCACCGCCCCGGGGATCGGCTGGGCGCCGCCCTTGGACTTGGAGATCTTGGACTTCTTGCCGGTGATGTACCAGTTGACGATTATCCCCTTGGGCTGCATGTCCTCCGGGAGTATCGCCATGTGGTTGAACAGGAAGACGGGGAAGTGCACGGTCATGTGCTCCTTGCCGCCGAGGTTGACATCGAGGGGATACCAGTACTTCACGTCCTCGCGTATGTTCTTGAGAAGCGACACGCCGACCTTCGATTCTTCGGCGACCTCCTCCTCGTTACCCTTTCCGAGCATCACGTAATCGAAGAACTTCTCTGTCATGTTCTCCGGTTTTATGTTCCCGCTGTTGGCGTACACCGATATGATGTAATACGCCGGGTACAGCGTCGAGTCGGATATTGCTTCGATGATCCATTTTTCGTCGAAGGGGAACCCGGTGCCGAGCCAGTTTCCCTGCCTGACGCAGGCGCGCTCCCGGAACCAATCAAGCACCCCGTGTATGTTGGCGTAGTATTCGGGAGGGTAGATCTCCATGTCCCTGCAGTGCGCGGACGTCCTCTCGGTCAGCTCTTTGTTACCATAGTCGATGAACCACTGGTCGTCCACTCTCTTTATGTGAACGGTCTCGCCGCACCTGCATACCACCTCTTCGGAAAGGTCGTGGAACAGTTCGGCCTCCCCGGAGTCTATCATCGCCTGCTTGATCTTCTCCTTGGCCTCGTCGACCCGCATTCCGGAATACGGCCCGCAGGTCTCTCTCATGCGGCCGGCGTGGAACCCGTCCTTGTAGACCTGTTTCTTGGCCTCGTCGAGCCTGGGGTCGTCGGGAGACGTTATGCCGAGGGCCTCAACGGCGTCCCTGGCTGGAAGGTCCCCGTATCCTTCGATCCTGATTATCGACACGGGGTTTATTGATGCGACGGTCTTCTCGTCGATCCCGTATTTGGCATATTCGCCGACGTGTTCTTTGATGTACTTCAGGTTGATCCAGTCGTCCGGAGAGTCTGAAGGCACGGAAGTGACCATCCCCGTTCCTACCTCCGGGTCGCAGAAGGTGGCCGGCAGGATCGGAATGATCCGTCCCACGATCGGCGCCTTGCATGTCCATCCGACCAGGTCGCGCCCCCTCACGGTGCCGAAGAACTGGATGTCGTCGAACTGCATCGCCAGCTTGTCGGCCGCGGGCTTGGAGACCACCCAGAGTTCGCCCCTATGCATGACCTTGTAATATTCTGTATCGGGGTTGACCCAGAAGCAGACCTGGCCATAGACCGTCTCGGGCCTCAGGGTGGCCGCCACAAGTTTCATCTCCCCGAATTCGAACTTGAGCAGAGTGTATTCCTGGGTCTCCGCGTTGCCCCCTTTAGATATGTCCGTCTCCGACGCGTCTATGGCGACAGGGCCGCACTGGGAGCAGAAAGGCGCATAATAGGGTTTCTGGATGAGCAGTCCCGCCTCCATGAGCTTTCTGAACTGCCATTTTATGAATTTTCCGTAATCGGGATACAAGGTGCACGTGAACCTGCGCCAATCCGACAGGAACCCGAACCTTTTCCAGTAGTCGTTGACATAGACGTTGTTGAAGAAGTCGACCACAGACATGGGGTCCGTGAGACCTCTCAGCTGCTCGTCCGTGCAACCGTTGTCCTTCATGTACTTTATGATGTCCGGGTCCTTGCGTTTGATCCTTGCGGCCAGGCTGATGGCGCCGTTGCCCGTGGCGTGCGTTCCGACCGGAAACATCACGTTGTAGCCGAGAAGCCTCTTGTCCCTGCCGATGGCATCGGCATACGTGTAGCCTCTGAGATGTCCGACATGCAGATAACCGGTCACCCCGGGATATGCGAATATTATCATGAACTTAGGCCTCTCGTCGCGAGAGGCCATGTTTATCCCGGCCGCCGACCACTTGGCCTGCCATTTCTTTTCCACATCAGTATAGTCGCGCGCCATAATCACTACCCGACACTGGCGAGAAGAAGTACACACGGATTATATAGTATTCTGTCGATTGCACAGCAACACGTCATACTAAGAAAATAAGGCGTTTTTAATAGAAATGCCGTAGTCGGACAATGTAAGACAATGTCCGACAGTTTTATATATCCTGTCTTACATGTTATTACAGAGCCGAAAGGGATGGGACTCTACAAGCTCTGCGGTGAGGTGGGATGGATGTCTGAAGACGCAAAGGTCACGCTCAGGATGGGACCCGAGGAACTCCAGTTGATGGACGACTATGTGGCTGAGCACCCGGAGGTCGGAACGAGGTCCAATTTCATACGCGCCGCCGTCCGGGCGTTCGTCGTCGGAGATGCACCCGACATCGACGGACGCACGGAGGAAAGCGGGATCTTCGTCCGCTTTTCCGAGGTACAGCTGAACGCCTTGTCCTTGCTGAAGGAAGAAGGGATATGCTTCAGCGAGGAGGAGTTCGTCAGAACATGCGTCCTGAAGAAGCTCGTCACGGAGGAGACCGAAAAGGAATCCGCCGTGAACGCCTTCAGGACCGCACAGCTTACCTCGAAGATGAAGTGAAGAAAAAGGGATGGGATATCGAGCGCCCCGGCGGAGGGATGGGACTTGTCCGCCGGATCGCTTGATCAAACACTTTAAAGAAGGGGGATGCACAGGATGGTTACGATCAGAACGGAAGGCGGCGAGGTTTGCGTTGAACCCAGGGTCGCCGTCGTCGGCGTCGGCGGCGCCGGATGCAATGCCGCCGGCAGGTTTCACGAAGAGCTTATGCCGGTCGACGTCATAGCCGTCAACACCGACAGGGCGGCGCTCGAGGAGACGCACGCCGACGTCAGGATTTTCATATGCAGGGACGTGACGAAGGGTATCGGCACCCGAGGAGACGCGTCTCTCGGCAAGAAATGCGCGAGGGTGCATGCCGAAGAGATCAGAGATGCACTCAGAGGGCATGATGTCGCTGTGATAGTCGCGGGCATGGGAGGCGGGACCGGTTCCGGTGCCGCATCGGTGGTCGCTGAGATAGCGCAGGGGCTCAACATGGTGACCATGGCCATCGCGATAAGGCCGCTCGCCATGGAGGGCAGGGGGGCCGCCGCAGGAGAGGGGCTGAGGGCGCTCAGGTCCGTATGCCCCGGCACGGTCGCGGTGGAGAACGACAGGATGGTCGAGCTGTTCCCCGATATGACGATACAGCAGGCTTTCGATGCCGTGAACGACGGCATCGTCAGATATGTGATGAAGAAGACGGACGACATCGCCGAGGCTTTCGCCGAGGAGATAAGGAGGGTCCGCCCCTCCGAATCCAATGTGGGCGAAGGGGCAGGCGGAACGGCATCTGCGAAGATGGCGGTCTGATATAAAAGAGAAAGAAACGGGTCCGGAGTCCTCCCGCCGGACCCCGTTTCTTGACGTAAAGTGTTTTTCCGCCCCTCAGGGCTTTTCTTTCGAATTATAGTATTCGTATCCGAGGTCGAACGCCTTACGGTTGATGTCGGAGAATTTTTCCGGGACGGTTTCCAGCAGTGTTTCCAGCAGGACCTCTCTTCCGATGGGGAATCCGTCCGCCGCCGCCACGGCGCCGATCATGACCGCATTGGCGGCCACTGCCTTGCCGGCCTTCACCGCCAGGTCCGTGGCGTTGATGGTTATCAGCTTTGGAGTTATCCTCCTCACCGCTCCGACTATTTCCTCCACGTCCGGATATTCTTCGAAACCGGCCGCCACGGAGGATGGAAGTATCGGCTCCAGGTTCATCAGGATGGCCGTGTCCCTGTTGCAAAGGCCGAGGCTCCTGCATGTCTCTGCGGGTTCGAATCCCATGAGTAGGTCCGCCCCTCCGACGGACTCCAGCGGGCTGTATACTCCCTTTCCGAATCTTACGGTGGAAAGGACGCTGCCTCCTCTCTGCGCCATTCCGTGGATCTCGCTCATCGCCACATCGTAACCTTCTTTCATGGCCGCATTTCCGAGCACCATCGAAGCCAGGAGGACACCTTGGCCACCCACTCCGACGATCTGTACCGTGTATTTCATTCCTTCACCTCCAACGCGCCTTTCGGACATACGTTGGCGCACATGCCGCAACCGATACACTGGACCCGATCGACGTTTATGGCGCCGTCCTTGTCCTTGAAAAGCGCAGGGCATGCGATGGTCTTCAGGCATGTGTAGCACTTGATGCACTTGTCACGGTCCACCTCGCATCTCCTGCTTACCAGCATCTTCTGTCTTTTGAGCTCGAGCGGGCAGGCGCGTTTAGCGATCACGACCGCGACCCCGTCGAATTCGATCGCGTCCTTCATGACCTTGTTCATCGCCTTAACGTCATAAGGGTCGACGGTCTCCACGAAGCGGACGCCGATCCCCTTGACCAGTCCCTCTATGTCGATCGGCTCCGTCCTGATGCCGCCGAAGTCCCTGCCAGTGCCGGGGTTCGGCTGGTGTCCCGTCATAGCCGTCGTCCGATTGTCCATGATGACCATCTTGATCTTATGGCCGTTGAACAGCGCAGACATCAGGGGTTGGACCCCGGAATGGAAGAACGTCGAGTCCCCTATGAACGCGATAGGCAGCTGGTCGGTCGACTGGGCGAAACCGCCGGCCGCGCCCGCGCCTCCTCCCATGCATATTATGAAGTCTGCCGCGCGGAAGGGCGCCTGTACTCCCAGGGTGTAGCACCCGATGTCGGAGCAGTACACTGCGTCCCTGCTTCCAACGGCGCGTTTCGTCGCCGCGAAGGTGCCGCGGTGCGGACATCCCGCGCAGAGCGTCGGGGGCCTTCCGGGCAGGACGGTCTCGGCCTTCGGCAGAGGTTTTTTGAAATCCTTCACCTTGACCAGGGTCGCTATCCCCGAAAGGACGTCGGGAGAGTACTCCCACTGTCTGGGGAAGTTGCCGCTCCTCTTCCCGTAGACCGGGACGCCAAGGCCGTTCTGTGCGGATATGCGGAGGACGGCGTCTTCAAGGTAGGGCTCCAGCTCTTCTACGACTATGACGGCCTTCTTCCCTCTGATGAAATCAGCGATCTTCTTCTCGGGAAGGGGCGCGGTGAATCCCAGTTTGAGAACGGATACTCCGGACACGAACTCCTTGACGTATGTGTAGGACACTCCGGAAGTGATAACGCCCACGTCGCCCTCTCCTTCGACGAAATTGAGGAGGGACTTCTCGGAGAGCTCCATGGCTTTCTTCTGCTTCTCGAGCAGCCTCACCCTGTTCGGTTTGGAGTATGCGGGTATGTTGACGAACTTGGGGTCGTCCTTCACGAAGCGCCCTTTGGGCGCCGTGTCCCCCAGAGGACCGAATTCCACCGGGCCGCGGGCATGGTTGACCCTCGTCGTGGTACGGAATATGACGGGGAGTTCCAAAGCATCGGAGATCTCGTAGGCCGCAGACACCATGTCCTTGGCCTCTGCGGGCGTGGAAGGCTCGACCATCGGGAGCAGCGACAATGTGGCATACGTGCGGCTGTCCTGCTCGTTCTGTGAGCTGTGGCACGAGGGGTCGTCGGCGGTCATTATCAGCATCCCCGCCCTGACGCCGGAGTATGCCAGCGTCATCATCGGGTCCGCGGCCACGTTCAGCCCTACGTGCTTCATGAAGACGAAGGAACGCACGCCGGAAGATGCCGCGGCGGCCGCGACCTCCAACGCGGTCTTCTCGTTGGTAGAGAATTCGAAGTACATCCCTTCCCTTTCGGCTTCCGTCTCCAGAATGTTCCCGACCTCGGACGAGGGAGTCCCCGGATATGTGGAAGAGCACTTTACCCCTGCCTCGAACAGCCCCCTGACGATGGCCTCGTTTCCCAGAAGGAGCTGCTTTCCGTCTTTTGCCAATATGTCCGACATTTTCAGCCTCTTGTAATCCAGTGTAATGCTACGGTTTTATTAAAATAGGTTACTTGAGAGACAAACAATAAAAACAAGGCTGACATACTTCGGCCTAGCGGGGGTTGCCAAGCTGGTCAACGGCGCAGGACTTAGGATCCTGTCCTTAGCGGTTCATGGGTTCGAATCCCATCCCCCGCACTTATCCAATGGTTTCCGATCGAATACTTACGGTTTGTATACTGGGCCGTCGATTAGGGTGTATGAAGAGGCAGATGATCAAGATCGACGAGGAGAAGTGCAACGGCTGCGGGCTCTGCATCGACGCCTGCCAAGAGGGGGCCTTGGCCCTCGTGGACGGAAAGGCGAGACTGGTCCGCGAAGACTACTGCGACGGGCTCGGCAACTGTCTTCCGGCATGCCCTATGGACGCCATATCCTTCGAGGTGAGGGATGCCCCGGACTTCGTGGAGAACCCGTCGCAGAACGTCCAGTGCAACTGTTCGGACAAGCCCCCCCTCATATACGTCGGGGAGAGGAGCAAGGCCGACGGGGAACTGTCCCAATGGCCGATACAGATTAAGCTCGTCCCCTCCAAGGCCCCCTGGTTCGACGGCAGGGACCTGCTGGTGGCGGCCGACTGCACCGCGTTCGCAGTGAGGGACTTCCATGAGAAGTTCATAAAGGGACGCGTAACGGTCGTGGGCTGCCCGAAGCTGGATTCCGCCGATTACAGCGAGAAGCTGTCCGAGATACTGAGCAGCAACGACATCCGCTCGGTGACGCTGGTCAGGATGGAGGTGCCCTGCTGCGGAGGCATGGTCCGCGCGGTGAAGGAAGCGATCGGGACCAGCGGCAAGAACGTCCCCTTGAAGGTCTACACGGTTTCGAGGGAAGGCAAGATACTCAGCGTCGAGTGACACGGCAAACGGTTATCTTCAAGGACCTGCATCCTTCCCCGGAGACGAAAATGAAGGTCGCCATAATCAGCGGGACACCCAGGAGCAACGGCTATACTTCGGAACTTATCAAGAACCTTAGCGCCGGGCTCAAAAACGCGGGATGCGAAGTTAAGACCGTGACCCTTTTTGACAAGGTCATAAGCGGATGCAACAACTGCGGAGTATGCCAGAAGAAAGGGAACGAAGGGAAATGCACAATCGCGGACGATATGCGGCCCATATTCACGGTCGTGGACGATTCCGAGCTGCTGATAATAGCCAGTCCGATCTATATGTGGCAGTTCACGGCGTGCACCAAGGCATTTTTGGAACGCCTTCACTGCATGTACGACTCCCTCGACGGCAAAAGGATAGCGCTGGCCATGACCATGGGGGACGACGAGTATGTGGCCTCCTATGCGGTCAGCGGCATGCTGGACATGTGCGAATACTACCACATGACCTACCTATCGTCGTTCGCAGTCCCCTATGCCGACAAGGACGAGGTGAACCGTCCGCTGTACGCCGAGAAACTGAAGGACTTCGTGAACCGCATCACCGGATGATCAGTCGTACCTGCGAAGATCTTCCACGTGGCGGGACTTCCCCTCGAACCTTTCGAGGGAGCCGGGGAGCGCGAGGTGCACAGAGGCCTTGATGTTCAGGACGTCCTTCAGCCTGGACTCCACCGAGCGGGTCATCCTGTCGATCGATACCGTATCGTCCGTCAGCGAATCCTCGGCTATCTCCACGTCGACGGACATGCTGTCCATGAAGTTCTCATTGGTGAGCGTTATCTTATAGAATGGCGAAAGGAATGCGAACTCCCCTATTACGCCCTCGATCTGCGAAGGAAATACGTTCACGCCACGGACGATCAGCATGTCGTCCGTGCGTCCGGATATGCGCATGAGCCTCGGATGGGTGCGTCCGCAGTCGCACTTCTCCCAGGTCAGGGCGGATATGTCCCCTATCTTATAGCGGACGAGAGGGAAGGCCTCCTTCTTGAGCATCGTGACGACAAGTTCGCCCCTCTCGCCGTCGGCGCACGGCTCCCCGTCCTTGTCGAGGACCTCGACATACGCCATGTCCGCCCAAACGTGGAGCCCGGACTGCTTCTCGCATTCCAGGAACATCGGCCCGTAGAACTCGCTGGCACCGTAGCAGTTGTGGACCCTTATCCCGGTCCTGTCCTGGAGCTTCTGCCTCATGCTCTCCGACCAGGGCTCTCCGCCGGCGATGGCATAGCGCACCTTCGTGTCCCTCCTGATTTCGATCCCCTTCTGGTCGCATACGTCCGCGATGTGGAACATGTAGGACGGCGTTCCGGCGAACGCGGTTATCGGCAGGTCCTGCATCATCTTGATCTGCCTTTCGGTGTTGCCGGTGCTGATCGGAAGAACGGTCACGCCCATCCTCTCGGCGGCGTAATGGACTCCCAGACCTCCGGTGAAAAGGCCGTATCCATGGAAGTTCTGGAGTATGTCGTCCTTTGACATCCCGAAAGACGTCATTCCGCGGTCGAGCGACTCGGCCCAGTTGTCCAGGTCGTTCTGGGTGTAGCCCACCACGGTCGGATTGCCTGTGGTCCCGGAAGAAACGTGAAGTCTCACAAGCTCGTTGTAAGGTTTGACGAAGAGGTTGTCCGGATAGTTGTCCCTGAGGTCTGTCTTCCTCATGAAAGGGACTTTTCTGAACTTCTCGAAACTGTCGACGTCCTCGGGAAGCAGGCCCACAGACTTCATCTTGTCGTGTATGAACTTCGAGGAGTCGTACATGGTCCGCAATTCGCTCCTCAGCAGGCCCAGCTGCATCTTCTGCAGTTCTTCTTTCGGCTTGGTTTCAAGCTCTTTGTTCCAGTACGCCATTCGATACACGCCTCCGTGCTACCGACTAGCACGTTATTGCCAGAATAATCAGCTAAGACTTATACCTTTAGGTCTGCCAGCATCCCTACGTTCAAAGCGTCACGGAGCCGGCCACCCTCAGCTTGCCGCCTTCCAGATACATGAGGACGGCCCTGTCCCCGGGCCTGTATATCAGGTCCGATTCCATATTGAGCGTTACCTCCTCCCCGGAGGCAGAAACGGAGCATGGGACCATCTGCATCCAATGTCCCAGATGCATAACCATGCCGTCCTTGAGGGGGCTCTTCCAGTACTTGACCATCTCGACCTTCCCTGTGAACCTGCGGGTCATCGTGACCTCGCGGTCGGTAGTGACCACGTATCCTCTGTCCAGCTCGTCGGACTCTATGCCTCTCAGAGCAAGACCCACGTGGTCGCCTTTCACGGCATCCTCGGCGTCGATGTCATGCTTCTGGATGGACTTCAGGACGACCTCGCGTCTGAGGGGGAGGACCGTCATCTTGTCGTGCTTGCGGAAGTGGCCTTCGGCGACCGATCCGAGGACCACGGTCCCGACGCCTTTGACGTTGAAATGACTGTCCACGGGGCAGGATCCGCTGGTGCCGTCTCCGGGCTTCCTGTTCTGATCGGCGGCGATCTTCAGCAGCTCGTCCCTCATCGTTATCGGCTCGAGTTCTTTGAAATCGTAGTTCTCCATGCAGGTCCCGGCGATGAGGGGCCTCAGCTGCTCCGGCTGTATGTAGTTCCTGAGGACGATCCATCCTTTGGGTATGCCTACGCAGTCGGCCATGACTATCGTCTCGCCCAGGAAGGAGTCTATCTTGTCCACCACCAGGATCGCGAATTCCGCCATCTCCACGGCATAGAAGATCGAAGACATCTTCTCAGGGTATTTCGAAGGTTCCAGCAATGTCACCGAATCGTTCCCTTTCTTAAGCTCGAAGAAAGTTATGTCCGTGACGGTCCCTTTCTTGCCTATCTCGCCCGCGACGTCTTTGGCGCCCAGGACAGCGACGTTGAGATTGCTCATCAGATATCCGTTCCTTTTACCAGCTCTATCCCCGCCTTCTTCAGGGCCTCGACGGCCCTGTGGGGTTCGTCGACGCGGATGAAGAATGCGGATAGATTCTTGCCCGCATAGGCATATCCGTATTCGATGTTGATGCCTTCGCGGCCGCATACGTCGGCGGCCTCGAAGAGGGACCCGGGCGCATCGTTTATCACTATACCGATGACCTGGGTCTTTTTGACTATTATGCCCTTCTGCCTGATCTTCTCGAAGGACTCCTCGGGGTCGTCCACTATCGCGCGGAGTATCCCGAACTCGGCGGACTCGGCCAGGTTGAAAGCTTTCATGTTGACCCTGCTCTCCTTCAGCGTCCTGGCGATGGCCGCTAGGCGCCCCGGCTCGTTGTTCACAAAAATCGAAAGCTGAATTATGACGTTCTCTTCTGGCATTATAACGACCTCTTGTCTTTGACCCTGGATGCTTTGCCGTCGAACCTGGGCAGCTCCCCGGGGGCTTTGAGCTCCACGTGTACAGCAAGGTTGAGGTATTTTTTAAGTTCGCTCTCTATGTGGGAGCGCAGCAGTATCATGTCCTCGACCTTGTCGCTGAAGGACTCGGGCCTTATCTCGACCTGGACGACCATGTTGTCCAAGGCGCCGTCCCTGGTCACCTGGATCATGTACTGGTTTCCCACCTGGGGGACCTGCATGAGGGCATATTCGATCTGTGACGGGAAAACATTGATCCCGCGGACGATGAGCATATCGTCGGACCTGCCGGATATCCTTGAGATGCGGGGCGAGCTCCTTCCGCATGCGCACACTTCGTCGCAGACCGCGGAAAGGTCGCGTATCCTATACCTGACGAGGGGGAACGCTTCTTTCTTCAGCATCGTAACCACAAGCTCGCCCTTCTCTCCGGGCTCCAGGACCTCTCCGCTCTCGGGATCGATCGCCTCCATGTAGGCTATGTCTCCGCAAATATGTATGCCGTCACGTTCCTCGCATTCGGTGAACATGGGCCCGGCGAGCTCGGACGTCCCGTAGATGTCGTACGCCCTGACGCCAGAAGACTCCTCTATGCGTTTTCTCATGCCTTCGCTCCAGGGCTCTGCACCGAGGACCGCCTTCCTGAGCTTCGTATCCCTCAGGAAATCGATCCCCATCTCCTTGGCGACGTCGATCATATGTATGAAGTACGAGGGGGTGCACGCGATGACGGTGACATCGAGGTCCTGCATCAGTTCCAGCTGCCTCTCCGTGCTTCCCGTGCTTGCGGGAAGCACCGACGCACCGACCCGTTCGGCCCCGTAATGTAGGCCCAGGCCGCCGGTGAACAGCCCGTATCCATAGGACACCTGCAGGGTGTCGTCCTCCCCCACACCTATCGACGAAAGAGACCGGGCGAGGGCTTCCGTCCAGTATTCCAGATCGTTCCTGGTATATCCCACCAGCGTGGGTTTGCCCGTCGTACCCGAAGATACGTGATATCTCACGATGTCCGTGTTGGGCACGGAGAACATCTTCGTGGGGTAGTTGTCCCTGAACTCCTGCTTCGTCATGAAGGGGAGCTTGGAAACGTCGGAAAGAGACCTTATGTCGTCAGGCCCTACGTTGACGGAATCCATCTTGTGCCTGTAAAATGCGTTGGAAGAATAGAGCTCGGTAACGAGATTTTTTATACTGCCATACTGCAGCCTCTTCAATTCTTCCTTCGGCATGCATTCTATGTCATGGTTCCAGAACATGGCGGTCCACTGGGTATTCCCTATCGTATCCCTTTATTTATATTGAGCGAGCGCGTTAGACCATCGGATGGGAGAGGAAAGGGCCGCTTGGGACGAGCTTTACCGCAGACAGCCGAGGGCATGGAGGGGCTCATCGAAAGTCCCGGACATGGGCCTTTCCGCAGGAAGTTCGGTTTTGGACGTGGGATGCGGCAACGGGAAGACCTCCGCGGCCTTGGCGGAGATGGGGTTTTCGGTGACCGGCGTGGATTTCTCCAGCGCCGCGGTGGACTCGTGCAGGGAAAGACTGGGCGGAAGCACGGAGTTCTTTGTGTCGGACTGCACCGATTTGCCGTTCGACGGCGGCGCCTTCGACGGCATCTACGCCGTCCATGTGACCGAGCATCTGGACGATGAGGGGATGAAGATGTTCGCCTCCGAATGTTTCAGGGTCCTCCGCCCGGGAGGGAGGATGTTCGTCAGGTCCTTCTCCCCGGGGGACATGAGGGCCGTACCGGGAAACTCCGTAAGGAACGGCATAAGTTATCGTTACAGGACGCCGGAAGATATCGGATCGGGATTTCCGGGGTTCACCCGGCTGCATCTAGGAACGGTCGATGAAAAAACCCGTTTCGGGACCGTGAGAAGCCGCTCTGAATGCATTCTCGAAAAACCATGACGCCGGGTCAAGGCATTAATCTGTTCCGATAGGATTATATTCGAGAATAAAATGGCCGGGATATGATCTGTCCCAAATGCGGAGCTGACAATCCGGAAGGCACGCTGTTCTGCGAAGAGTGCGACTGGCGCCTGGACATGCCCTTCAGGGCTTCCAAGAAGCGGAACGTCGACACGCTCTCCCTTGCGGTGCTTGCGTGCGGAGTGCTTTCGGTCGTCCTCGCATTCTATGTTGCCATCGCCGGAGCGGCGGCAGGCGCAGCGGGACTGGTCGTTGGCGGCTACGCGATAAACGCCGTCCGCATTGTGAAGCCCCGCAACCAGAAGGTCCTCATGACCGCCTCCGCCGCCGGGCTTCTGCTTTCCATGATCGGTTTCATCCTGGGATTCGCGAACATCTGAGGCTTTCATATGGCTGTATACAGAGGTCATTACATCCTTCAGGGCCTCTCGGACATATCCGAAGAGATGATGAAGGACCTTGACCTCGCATACGGCATCTGCGAGCAGTACCATGCCTCCTTCCCCTGCCAGGAGTGCGGAAGATGTTGCCGTCAAAAGCTTATAACGATCCTGCCCGACGAAGTGGACAGGATCTCTTCCGCCGCAGGGGTCCCCCTGGGCGAGTTCATGTCCAAATACGTGGGATTCTCCAAAGACGGCAGGATAATGCTACTGCAGACCGAACCCTGCGCGTTCCTCGGCAAGGACAACAGGTGCAAGATATGGAATGACCGCCCCGAGGTCTGCAGGGAGTTCCCTTATCTCGTGTCCACGTTCATGAGCCGGGTGTACCTCGCTATTGTGAACAAGGAAGCCGACGTCCTCGACCTGATCGATTATATGGACGGCGAGTGGCCCTGCACCAAGAATATCAGGGAGACCATCGCCGGAAAGGTGGCAGATGCCAGGGATATCAGGGCCGGACGTCACCTTCCGTGAGACATGGCGAATGAAAGATAGTTCTCGATATACTTGGAAGGCATAATGTTGTGCCCCTCGCCCCTCAGCCTTATCATCGTGCAGTCCCTTATGCGGTCTGCAAGCGCGTCCCCGAAATCCAGAGGGACCATGTAATCCTCGGAACCGTGTATCGACAGTGTCGGCGCCATAATCATATGCGCGTTGTCTTCCGTCGAGTATAGGTCCACGGCCCTGATCTGGTCCTCCAGGCCGTCGACGCTGTATCCGAAGTCTTCGGCCGTCTTCCTTTTCTTCGTTGAGAAATACCTCTCGGGAAAGCACATGGCCTTGAGAGGGACGCTGAGATATTTCAGTGGCATCCCGTCCCTCACGGCCTCGATCATCCCGTGGAGCATGAAAGACGACCTTTCCGGTCTCCTGAGGTAGGATGACACGAGTGCCAGCGTGGAGACTTTGTCGGGATATCGTATAGCCAGGGACTGCGCCACCTGCGAGCCCATGGACCATCCCAGGACGTGGGCCTTCTCGAAAGAGAGCCTCTTCAGCAGTTTGGCCACGTCGTCGGCCATGTCGTCTATCGTGAAGGGTCCGTCATATTCCGTTGCGCCGGAGCCTCTGTTGTCAACGGTCACAACGGTGAACCGGCCGGACGCCTCGGATAAGACGTCGCTCCAGAAATCCATGTTGCTGCCGAATCCTGCCAGAAGTACAAGGGGGTCACCGGACCCCGTTACGGAGTAGGATAGGTCCACCCCGTTCAGCTTGGCTATGGGCATGCCTGCCGATTATCATGCCCGTACATATACGTGACGAGCGGCCATGGGTCATTTATTAAAAGAATGAACGCTTCTCCTGACTGCGAAAAGCAGGACGTCCAAATGAAGGTCACAGCATTCAATTGCAGCCCCCGCAAGAACGGGAACACAGCGCACATGTTAATGACGGTGTTGTCCGTCCTCGAAGAGAACGGCATAGAAACAGAATTGGTGCAGGTCGGAGGCGTCGACATGCACACGTGCCACGCCTGCGGAAGGTGCAAGAAGAACCTGGACGGAAAATGCATCCAGGACGACGACGCGCTCAATGGCTTCTCCGAGAAGATGGTGTCTTCCGACGGTATAATCATCGGTTCGCCGACCTACTACGCAGACATCAGCCCCGAAGCGAAGATCCTCATCGACAGGGTCGGATACTCCTGCAAGACGAAAGAAGGGAACCCCCTCAGAAGAAAAGTGGGCGCAGCCGTCATCGCCGTCAGAAGGGCGGGCTCCATCCACGCATTCGACAGCATCAACCACTTCTTTCTGATCAACGAGATGATCGTCCCCGGCTCGACTTATTGGAATATGAGCCTGGCCCGTGCGCCCGGCGACTACGAGAACGATGCGGAAGGGGTCGCGACGATGAAGGCGCTGGGCGAGAACATGGCCTGGACCCTCAAGAAGATGGAGTGATCCCATGTCGTCGCAGAAAAAGAAGATCCTGTTGATAGTCATGGACGGTCTCGGAGACCGCGGCAACGAAGAGCTGGACTGGCAGACGCCCCTCCAGGCCACCAAGACCCCGAATTTCGACTGGTTCGCGAAAAACGGCATGTCGGGCATCTGCGACACCATCGCACCCGGCATCAGGCCCGGAAGCGACACCGCCCACCTATCCATACTGGGCTACAACCCGCGCGAGGTCTACACCGGGAGGGGCCCCTTCGAGGCCGCAGGAATAGGGCTCATAAGCAAGAAGGGTGACATCGCATTCAGATGCAACTTCGCGACGGTGGACGAAAGTATGAACGTCATCGACCGCAGGGCCGGAAGAATCAAGGAGCCTGACACCTCCGAGCTGGTGAAATCCCTTGAAGGTCTGACGATCGACGGTGTGCAGGCCATCGTGAGAGAGGGAACCGAACACCGCGCGGCCCTGCTTCTCAGAGGACCGGGGCTTTCCCCCGAAGTGACGGACCCGGACCCCCACGACCTCGCCGAGGTGCTGGAATCCAAGCCGAAATGCTCCGGAGCGGTATTCACCGCAGGTGTGGTCAACAAATTCGTGAAGAAGAGCTATGAGGTCCTCAACGACCATCCGGTGAACAAGAGGCGCATTGCCGAGGGGCTGCCTCCGGCGAACGTGCTGCTTCCCAGAGGCGGCGGCTCCTTCCCCAACATCGAGCCGTTCCCGGAGGTCCACAACATGCGCTCCGCCTGCGTAGCGGGCGTCGGGATGATCAAGGGGATCTGCGGAGTGTGCGGCCTTGACGTCCTCGACCTTCCGGCCCGATGCACCGGAGGGACCGATTCCGACTTCACACTTAAAGCGAAATTCGCTTTGGAAACTCTGAATAAATACGATTTCATCCTGATGAACTGCAAGGCCCCCGATGTTTGCGGACACGACGGAAACGCCAAGCTGAAATGCGAGATAGTTCAGAGGCTGGACGACATGGCCGGATATATCCGGGACAACTTCCCGAAAGACCTTGTCATCGTGTTCACCGCCGACCACAGCACCCCCTGCAGCCTCATGGACCACAGCGGGGACCCTGTGCCCATCACGATATACACTCCCGGCATGGTGATCGACTCGGCGACATCTTTCAGCGAGTCCGGGTGCGCATCCGGCTCCATTGGGCGCATAAGGGGATTCGACATAGTTCCCATATGCAAGGACCTTGCGAACAGGACGGAGAAATACGGGGCCTGATCAGTAGACGGTCAGAACGTACACCGCCGAGAAGACATCCCCGGTTACGTTGATGGTGCACGACGATACCGGGATCCCGGTCCCGGATCCCAAAGTATATGACGTGCCGTCGTGCCGGACGCAGAGCGTATACGCGCCTTCCCTCATGAAATGGGAATCCAGTATTTCTGCAGCGGCCCGCCCGGCCCCGCAGTCCCTATAAAAATCGTAGACCAGCGCCTCGCACATTCTGACCGTCACCGGACCGCACTCCTTGTCTATCTCCGCCTCGATATCGGTCTCGAGAAGCAACGGAAGTATGTCGTCGGCATCCTGTAAGTCTGCTTTTTCCGACGGCCCGGTCATAGATAACAATACAGAGAAGGCGATCGCCATCAGGAGGATGAAGAACATCGCGTCCACCATGGCGGTGAAACCTCTCCCGCCCTTCAGCGCCAAGTGGTGACCTCCAGGTTCACAAGCGCCGTGCCTCCGTCGTATTCAACAGAGCAGAGCTTTCTCTCCACGGACATTGCACCCTCTGCCGTCCCGGCCGAAAAATAAAGCCTGCCCTCGAATCTGGGTCCCCCCGAGGGGCCGGGCGCGGATTCGCAACGGACCGATGCCCCCCTGACGCCCCCGATCTGGATCTGGAACCTGAGCTCTTCCCCGAGATCGCCTTCGATCCTGCCGTCGGATATGCTGATCCTGTCGGCAAGGGCATCGATGTCGACGCCTCTCGCGACATCCTCCTGACCGCCGGCATGTATCGCCACCGCTCCGATGAACGCCGTCAGCACCAGGGTGACCGCCATCGCCGCGGCCATGGCCTCCATGAAACCTATGTCTCCCTTCTTGTCCATCCTCATACGTAGGAGGTCGGCTCCGGACGGGAAATAGACTCCGAGGTACAGTTAGCTTAATTCACTCCGCGCTGATAATGGCCGTAGGTGACGGAGCCGCACATTTCGGAGATCTTCGGCTTCTTGGACGCGTCGCGTTTTGCGAAAGCCTCCGCAACGAGCTTGGCGAGCCGGGCCGGGCGCTTCCTCAGGTCGATCCCGAAAGAGTCCACGCCCATCTTCTGAAGCTCGGGCAATTGTTCGAGAAGCATCAGGTCCGAAGAGTTGAGCATGTGGGACATCTCGTCGCCGTCTTTGTATATGGGGAACTGGAATCCCTTCTCGTCCTCGAGTATCCCGTTTCCCATGGCGGGGTCCCGGGTCACCATAAGCTCCTGTCTGCCGAAGACCATTACTTCCACCAGGCCGCTGTAGTACTCCGTGATGTTGCGGACCTCGTTCTTGGACAGCTCCATCGAAAGCGTGGTCTGGTTGACGGTCAGGGGATAGTACGAGTTGAAAAAGTTCATGTGGGTGCTTCCGTAGATATGGGGAGCATTCCTGTTCGCATGAAGCTGTCCCACTGTGTTAACCATCACGCTCGAGTTTCCGGGGACGGTGTCTTCGGGGTCGAACCTCGGGAGCAGGGCAACAAGTTCGATCTTTCCCGTATCGCAGATGTCTACGGCCTCTCCGATGCTGTCGCCTAATTCAAAATATACCCTGTCGGCGTAGTCTGCAACGGCTTCCAGATTTCTTATGGAGTTCACGTAGAACGACATCTCGGGCCTCACATCCTTCCTGTGGACCCTTTCCCTTATTGGCTTCCGCTTGGGGTCGACGCGCCTGGTCGTTCCCGACAGCACGGGGACCTGCCCGATGCTGTTCTTCACCTCGTCTATCCGGGGGTCGTAGGTCCTGTAGATCTGGTACTTTCCGTTGGGAATCTTGAAGGGCACGGTCACCTTCTTGGTCTCGCTTACCTTGAAACCGCCTATCTTCTCATCACCCTTGAATATCGAGATTCCGTCCTTCGGGTTGAGGACCTCGCTCAGGTCGGACTGTAGGAAGGAGCGATCGGTTATGTTCGCGCTCCCCAGGAGGTAACCTCTGTTGTCCGGGTACAGCGATTGCACCGGCGAAACGACGCCCCCGAAATATCCGTCGCATATCCCGCGGTTGAATATCGTATGCAGGAGGCCCGCGGTGGGCGCTATGGTCTTGTTGTCCTCGCCCTTCTCTTTCATGGAGTAGACTTTTGACGCAAGGTACGCGTATGCAGGACTTCTCATCCTCCCCTCGATCTTCGCCGATGTTACGCCTATCTCCTTCAGCATGGGAATGTAATCCAGCCCGTAGATGTCCGCGCAGCTCATCACGTACTCGTCCCTGGAACCCAGCTTGTATTTCTTTCTGCAGGGCTGGGCGCACTGTCCCCGGTTGCCGCTCCTTCCGCCTATTAGGCTGGAAAAAAGACATCCGCCGGACATGCAGTAGCAAAGGGCGCCCTGGACGAAGACCTCTGTCTCCACCGGCGAGTCCTCGACGATCGTTTTTATCTCCTTGAACGTGAGCTCTCTCGCAAGTATCGCCCGGTCGATCCCGTTTGCGGCGCACCATTCGAGCCCCGCCTTTGAGTGTATCCCCATCTGTGTCGAGGCGTGCTTGGTTATGTCGATCTTGCCGATCTGCCTCAAAAGGCCCAGGTCCTGGACCAGCACGGCGTCGGCTCCGATATCGGAAAGGAATCTTACGAAGGAGACGGCATCGTCCATCTCCGAGTCCTTGATCAGTGTGTTGACGGTCACGTAGGCTTTCACGCCGCGGTCGTGGGCATACGCGACCGCCCCCTCTACCTGCTGATCGGAGAAATTATCCGAAAATGCCCTGGCCCCGTATGATTTGCCACCAAGGTATATTGCGTTGCATCCGCCTTTGATCGCGGCGACCAGGCCTTCGGGGGAACCTGCGGGAGCCAATATTTCCATGGTGGACGCTAGGCGGGCCAATCCTTTATAACTTATGCCTCGGACTTCCGCATAAGGCTAACTGTAATTTCCGGTTTTAATACCCCGGCCGACCGGTATGACAGACATGTATTCCGGAGCAAAGAAGAAAGGAAACAGAAAAAACGGTGCGGCCGGCTCGGAGATCGAAGGCGATGTTCTGAGCATCGACTGCAGGGACTGCGGAAAGATACCCGATCCGGGAAGCGCAGAATGCATAAGATGCATCGTCTCCCGGATATCGGAGAACGGATGCGCCGTAAGGATCAGGCTAAGAACGGGGAGGGATACAGAGATATCCGGGCCTGCGGCAGAGGTCCTATGCGAGCTTTCCTTCATCGACAGGTCCGCCTCTTCAGTTGGAGTCAGGAAAATGCGCAGATGCGGGTCCTGCCGTTATTCTTGCGACAGGGTCGTCGGCATAGCGTGGGGCGCCTTCCCTTCGCCCGATTTCGCGGGCGCACGTGGGAAGCTGATGTCCTTCAGGCCCTCGAACAGCGTATGCGAGGTATGCGTTCAGAAAACCTACAGGGCGCTGGACCAGGCCGAGCTCTCCATATCCGAGGTCTCGAAAAGGGTTTCGGCGATGGCCGACGGCAAGGGGGCCTGAATGATGCCGAGGATAAGAACGGAAGATAGGGGGGAGGGCTCAGACGGGCAGGGACCGTCATACGCCCCGGAGACCCTTAACGAATGCCCGGACCTGCCGGTCAACAGATACGGGGCGCCGGCGAGGCTGGAATCCGACACGACGGGATTCGTCTCCGATTTCGGCAGGATCGCATTGTCCAACACGAGGACAAAGCCCACATACGCTGACTGCTGGCTCATCGGCTCTGCAGACGAACTCGACCTGATCTCGGAATACCGGCTCCCCGGGGCGAGAGTGACAATAGGCACGTCCTCCGACGGGGAGACGGAATACAACCTATCCCCGGACGAGTACACTTCCGCGGACTCGGTGAACGCATTGGTGTCCGATGTCATCGATTGCGTCCGAAGCTCCTACAGAGAGAAGGGAGGGAGGATGGACAGGCAGAGCGTCCTCAGCGAGGCGCGCGGAAGGATAATGGACCGTTCGGACACCATCGAAGCCGTCTACGGAAGCAACAGCATAGACATAGGCAAGGTCATCGACAACCTTTGCGAGACCGTCCACAGATACACCGTGGGGCTAGGGATCTTCGACATCCTGCTCTCCGACCCCAGGCTGGAGGACATATACATCGATGCTCCCTGCGACAAGAACCGCATCCATGTGACGATGAACGGAGCGTCCGGGATCAATTCCAATCTAAGGTGCAGGACCAACCTCATGGTGGACCGCAAGGAGATCATGAACCTGATAAACGTGCTCAAAAGGGACAGCGGCCTTCAGTTCTCGGAGTCGGAACCGGTCCTGGAGACCGACATGAAAGGCCGCGACGCAAGGGCAACGGTCATCGGTTATCCTATGAGCCCGAACGGAGAAGCGGTCTCGATAAGGAAGCATTCGACCAGGCCTTGGACCCTCACCAGGCTGATAGCCAACGGAACGCTGGACCACGAGACGGCCGGCCTCCTTTCATTCCTGGTGGACAACCGCTGCACGTTCCTTGTATGCGGGGCGAGAGGCGCCGGCAAGAGCTCGCTGCTGACAGCGCTCATGTTCGAATTCCCCGTCTCCCAGAGGATACTGACCATCGAGGACACCATGGAACTCCCGGGCGATAAAATGAGAAGAATGGGTTACAAGGTGCAGTCGATGCTGATCAACGACAAGATCGAGGGCGACAGCCTTTCCCGCGCCGACGAAGCCCTGAGGGTGTCGCTCAGGATGGGCGAGTCCGCCATCGTGCTCGGAGAGGTCAGGGGAGAGGAGGCGAAGACCCTTTATCAGAGCATGAGGGCGGGACGTGCCGGAAGCTCGATCATGGGGACGATACACGGGGATTCCGCCAGGTCCGTCTACGAACGGGTGGTCCATGACATGGGGATCGCTCCGGAAGCATTCATGGCCACGGACTTGCTTTTGACACTGGGTTCGGTGAGGGACAGGAGATCGGGGGACCAGAGGAGGACCCTGGGCGAGATGGTGGCGACCGGCGGACGGCCGGGGGAGTTCGTCGACATATCCGACGCGGAAGGGCTTTTCTCTTCGCCCGTCATGAGAAGGATCTCCTCTTCCTGCGGGATGGATAGGAACGATATCCTGAACGAGATACGCTCCAGGTCCGGGATAAGAAAGATGCTGGCGGATGCCGGGGCCCGCGACGGAAGGTTCCTTGGCCCCGAATGGATAAACACTGCGAACGACCATGTGTCCAGGAACTCCGGCAAAAATCCGAGGATACTCATAAGCTCCTTCGAAGCAAAGGTCCGCAGGGCAGAGGGGGCTGGACAGGTTGAAGAATGAAAAGAAGGATTACAAACGGCTTATCGGCGAGGGTCCGACCGCAGTCGGCATGATGTCCGTCGTCATCGAATCCGGAGGGTCGCTGGATTCGGCGGTCAGGGAGGTGGCTTCCAAAGGTCCAGGGAACGCCGGGAAAGCGTTCTCCGCGATCGTGCATGACGCCGACGTCAGGGGAAGCCCTGACATAAGGTCCGGACTGAGGTCCCTGACGTCCGTTCTCCCGAAAGAGCTGGCGTTCTTCAGGCGTTCGGTCCACATGCTGATGGCAGCATCGGAGATGGCTTCGGGCCCCGAAAAAACAAGGATCCTGAAAGATGCCACCGACACATCCATAAACGGCCTGAGGGAGACGGGCGAGGCCTACGGCTCTTCTCTTTCGAACCCTTGCATGGCCATATTCGGCCTGGGCATCATGGTCCCCATGATCCTTATGTCGATACTCCCGATACTTCAGATGGGCGGGATGTTCAGCGAGTCGATGGGGTTGGGTCCGGTAGTCGTGACGACCCTGGTGATCGTACCGGCATGCGTCCTCTGCGTCACCCTTTCGATCAGAAAGAAGGACCCTTTTGCGACGGGGAGGGGAGACAGGGAATGGAGGTCCCTTTCACCGTTGATATCCTCCGTGCCGCTGGCACTTATCGGCTGGAATTTCACGGGGGACATCGTGCAGACCTTTGTTTTTTCGGCGGCCCCCGCATGCGCGCTGACCTTCGCCGTGCTTCACCCGTCTCAAAAAAGGGAGAGGGACCGCGCCGATAAAGAACGATTTCTGAAAGATTCGGTATTTGAACTGGGCAACCGCCTGATATCGGGCGAGAACTTCGAGAACGCGGCGGCGGGAGCCTTGGACACAAGGAAGGAGACCTCGCCCATCGCCGACCTGTTCAGAAAAGAGGCGGTCCTCTGCAGGGGGGACGTCCGTTCGGCGATAATGTCGGCCATTGGCGGAACATCCCGGGTGGCGTCAGACGCATACTGCGAGGTTTACGACGCATCGCGGAGGGACGTCGGGGAAGCAGGAAGGCTCGCCATATCCATCGGAAGGCAGATGCAGGACCAGGAGGCGGTGAACAAGGGCATATCGAACAAGCTGAAAAGCGTCTTTGACATGATGACCGCCACCGCGGCCGTGTTCGCGCCCATGGTCCTGGGGCTGTCGGTCGCGATGCTGAAGCCCCTTTCCGAGATATCGGATGCGGCGGACCTTACCGGGACGTCGGCGGTCATCGCAGTATACCTGGCGGAACTATGCGCTCTGATGGCCTTCCTGACCGCGGCGCACAAGGGAGGATGTGGCGTCAGCAACATGGTCTACAGGTTCTCCATGATGCTTCCCCTGTCGATGGCCGTCTTATATGCGTGCATGTCGTTCTCCCTCTAAACCATTTAAGCATTTTTTATATCGAACGGCCATCCGGTGCCTATGAGGGCGGGCACTCCGGGAATTTTGATCGCGGCGTTTCTATTTACTGTCCTGGCACTTATCGCCGCCGTACCTATGGCATACCCCGCGGGGACTTTCGTGTCCCTTGACGGCACAACGGGCGTCATGGACCACGGCTGGAGCGCCGGACAGTTCATATATGCCTTGGGGGACATGTTCTGCCACCAGCAGACGGAAAGGAGCTTCATGGTCAACGGTTCTCAGACCGCGTTCTGCGCCAGGGACATCGGCCTTATCGCGGGATGCGCGTCAGGGCTCCTCCTCACATACGGTCATGCCGGTAAGCGTCCGTTCACCGAACGGAAGACCATGTACGCCGGATCCATACTGATATCCGTGATGGCGGCCGAATGGGCCGCAGGTGCAGTCCTCGGTTACGACTGGGACATTCTAAGGTTCGCCGCTGGCATCATCGGGGGGGCGGGCATCGCAATGGTGATACAGAACATCGCGTCGGAGCCGTGGAAGGGTGAGGGAGAGAGCTGAGGCTCAACGCGGGCCTGTCTGAATTCTCGATTTGAGGAGCACGTTTCAATACAGTGCGGCTAAGAACAGGTCTTATCGCTTCTCCCTCGCTGGAATATCGTCTTCGCAGTATTAATCACACTTGGTCCATCCGCAGGCCTTGCATACGTTGCATCCGCCCTGGAACTCGAGCTCGGAACCGCACTTCGGACAGGGGTTTATGACCTTCCTCGCCGACTCCGGAGGGATGTTCTCGATGCCGTTGACCTCTATCTGCATCTCCTTCCACATGTCCAAGAGGGCGTATCCAACCGCCATGGGGCAGCACGATCCCTTGCTGGTGTCATGCTTGGTGAACGTCCTAACAGTGTAAGAGGGACACGAGCCGCAGCTCTTGAGCTGGTCCACTATAGAGTAAACGTCGCATCCGCTCCTGGCGGCCAGGGATATCATCCTCGAGAGGCCTATCATGAAGTTGTTGCATCCGCCGGTGGAGCCTTTGTTGAGATAAGCTTCCACGAGTTCGCCGGTCTCCGGGTCGAAGAACGCAGTACAATGGAGGCTTCCGCAGCCGGTCATTAGCTTTCTCTTCTTGCCAACGACGTTGTCTCCGACCTCGAGTACGGAACCGCGCCTCTTCTTCTCGGCCTCCTCTTCCTCCATTTCCTTCTTTTTCTTTTCTTCCGTCTCTTTCGGGGTGAGTATGCTGTCGCGCTTGCATCCGTCCCTGAAGACCGTCACACCTTTGCAGCCCTTCTCCCAGGCGTATAGATACAGGCCTTCGATGTCGGATTCGGGGAAGTCCGTGTGAAGATTTACCGTAGAGCTTATCGAGGCGTCGATGTGCTTCTGCCAGGTGGCCTGCATTTCTATGCGTTGCCTGTAATCCAGAACCTGGGCGTTGGTGAAGTAGTCAGGCAGTTCGGAATCGTCCAGGTAGCCGCGCTCCTCCATGAACTCCTTGACCACAGGGGTATAGACCTTGTAGTATTCGTCCTTGTTCGAAAGAGAAACGGTCCTGCGCTCGTAATAGTTGGCGAATATGGGCTCTATCCCGCCGGATATCCCCAGCATGGTGGAGAGGGTGCCCGTAGGTGCTATGGTCAGCAGCTGCGAGTTCCTGATCCCGTACATGGCGACGAGGTCCCTGGTCTCCTGGGTAGTGTTCTCCATGAAGTACGGGGAGGACAGGACCTGCTCGATGACGCACTTGGGGAACATCCCATCCTCCGAGGCCATCAGGGCCGATTCCCGGATCGCCGCATCGGCCATGATGAACGCAAGCCTGTCGCAGAACTCCACCGCCTCCTCGGACCCGTACCTGAGCCTGAGCCTTATGAGCATGTCAGCGAGGCCCATTATGCCCAGGCCGATCTGCCTCCAGTCCCTGACGGACTCCTTCTGCTCCTGGAGCGGGTGGAGCGGGAGGCCTTCGTCCAGGACTTCGTTGAGGCCGCGGACGCATATGCCGACCGCATCTCTGAACTCGTCCTCCATGAACAGCCCTTCTTTGACAAAGGCCGCAAGGTTTATGCTTCCCAGGAGGCAGCTCCCGCCCGCCGGAAGGGGCTCTTCGGCGCAGGGGTTGGTCCCGGCATACGAGTAGTCAGGGAACTCGCTCAGCAGGTTCCAGTCCGATATCCGGTCCCAGAACAAGCATCCCGGCTCTCCGTAGTCCCAGTTGGCGCTGCAGAGTTTCTTGAAGAACGCGTTGGCGTCTATCTCTTTGGCGACCGTCCCTCCGGTCTCCGGCCTCGTGAATTTTTGCACATAGCCGCTGTGGTCCCTGACCGCACGCATGAACTCGTCCGTCATACGTATCGACATGTTGGCCTTCGTTACGCGTTCGAGGTCTGTCTTCACGCCCATGAACTCCTCCATGTCCGGATGTTCGCAGGATATCGACAGCATGAGGGCCCCGCGGCGTCCGCGCTGCCCGATGAGGCCCGTGACCATTGAATAGAGGTCGGTGAAGGACACGGACCCGGAGGTCTCGGATGCCGTGTTGTTGATCTTCGCGCCCCTCGGCGCCAGTTTGGAAAGGTCTATGCCTGCGCCCCCGCCGTAGCTGAAGGTTCGGGCCAGCTTTCCCGCGGTCTCGAATATGGATTCGATGGAATCTTCCGGAGGGGTCAGGACGTAGCAGTTGGAATAGGTGACCTTGATGCCCGTCTTGTGCAGGCCGCGGTTGGCGAGGATCCTACCTCCGAAAAGGAATTTCTTCTCCGCAACCATCCTGCGGATATCCTTGTTGCCTTCGGAAATGCGATCGAGCCACATGTCGAAAGATTCTCCGCTGTGGCAGTATTTCTTCTGCCAGATGTCGATCCCCAGCTGATTATCCCTTCCGAGCCAATCCTCGATCTCCATGATACAGTTTCTCCGTCCGCGGTGATGCCCTATAGGTTAATATCGATTTGCTAGCACACCGTTTTGAACATAAATACGCAATAAATTGTAACCTTCCACAGGGAAAAACGGAAAGAAAGGATTTTAAATCTATGTTCCAGGTCCTTGTTCGGACGGATTCCGGTTCGGACACTGCTGCAGGGAAGCCCTGCGAGCCCGGTCCCCGACAGGCGTACGGAGATGGGGCTTCCGCCGATCGCATGCACCGCCTGTTCAGCCGCATTCCTGGAGCTTGTCGCTCCCGGGACGGCCGGGGCGAAGAACATGGGGAAAAATCTCACGGCGATCGCACCGGCCATGGTCATGGCGTACGGGCACAGACCGATGGGGCCGTGGCGCCGGATATTACGGCCGCGACGAGCCCCTCAGGGACCGGCACGATGGTGCCTGCCCTCTCCGGAATATGCGCTTTCTATTCCCCGGACCCCGTACGATGGCTTCTTTATCCGTTGCCGAACGCCCGCGGCAGGGGAGGGTCTGCGGCCTCGGGCCAAATATTCGGTTCGAGGCTGAAATGAAAACATATATAATCAACGAAAGTATGGGTGTCAGTAAGCCCGGTGCGGCTGATTCTTATATTACAAATCTGAGGTAAAACAAATGGCAGGGGATGAAATTCTTAAGACAGGTACAACCACGATCGGCCTAAAACTGAAGGACGGCGTTATACTGGCCACCGATCAGAGGGCGACGATGGGGAACTTGATCGCTAACAGCGATGTTAGGAAGGTCTACCCTCTGTCGGACAACATAGGAATGACCATTGCGGGCTCCGTCGGGGACGCGCAGCTGATGGTCAGGTACATGACGGCGGAGATCGCGCTGTATTCCATGAAGAAGGGCACTCAGATCTCGGTCAGATCGGCCGCAACCCTTGTTTCAAACGTCATACGCCAGGGATTCTACCTCGGACTCATAGTCGGCGGCTACGACCCCTCGGGCGGCCACGTCTACAGCATCGACGGCGCCGGAGGATACCTGGAGGACAAATACATGTCCGTCGGTTCAGGCTCGGTCTTCGCGCTGGGTTCCCTCGAGGGCTCGTTCAAGGACGGCATGACCAAGGACGAGGGCATGGACGTCGCCATAACCGCCCTCAACTCCTCGAGGAGGAGGGACACGTTCAGCGGCGATGGCTTTATGATGGCGTACATCGATAAGGACGGTTATCAGGAGATTCCGCAGTCCGAGATCGTCGAGCGTTGCGAGAAGCTCGGGTTCCGCTACCCGAATTAAACCGGTTTCAAAACCTTTAATTTTTAACAATTTAGAATATAACAGGCGTCGTTGTTTTCTATCGGCGCCTTGGCAGGATTCAAATGAACGCAGACAGGCTGTTCGACAGCCTAAGGGAAGAGGTCACCCGGCTTGCGCCGGAGAACCTCGAAATATCCTCAATCGAATTCGAGGGGCCCTTGGTTGTCGTCTATACAAAAGAGTACGACAAGGTATCAGGCAACAACAAGGCCGCGAGGGATCTAGCGCAGAGCCTACACAAAAGAGTGGACATCAGGCCGGACCCATCAACGCTGGGCGACCCATCTGTGGTGGAGGGAAAGCTCCGCTCCATGATACCTGAGGCGGCGGGGATTTTCGACATATTTTTCAACGACGAAACAGGCGAGGCAATTGTGGAGGCGATAAAGCCGGACGTTGTCAAGGGAGACGAAGGTTCGCTGATACTCAACCTGAAACAGGAGACGGGATGGAACGTCAAAGTGATCCGTACCCCTCCGATACCGTCCAAGACCATCTCCGACGTCCGCGGATATCTGAGGGCGTACAGGGACGACAGGCACGATATGCTGCGCCGGGTGGCGAAGAAGCTCGCCCGCCCCATGATTGGAGGGGAGCAGTGGGTCAGGGTCACGGCCATGGGAGGATTCAGGCAGGTCGGAAGGTCCGCATCCCTCCTCACCACGAGGGAGAGCAAGGTCCTTATCGACTGCGGCCTCGACCCCGGGAGCGAGGAGACGCCATACTTCGCGATCCCGGAGGCTCAGCCGCTAAGCGATCTGGACGCCGTGGTGATAACCCACGCCCATCTCGACCACTGCGGCACTCTTCCCGCGCTTTTCAAATACGGCTACGACGGACCCGTGTACTGCACCGCTCCCACACGCGACCTCATGGCGCTCCTCCAGCTGGACAACATCAAGCTGGGCTTCGGAGAGGGCAGGAAGAACCTCTACGAGGCGAAGGACGTGCGCAACGAGATGATGCACACCATCCCTCTGAAGTACAACGAGACCACGGATATCGCTCCCGATGTCCGCCTCACCCTGTACAACGCAGGGCACATACTGGGCTCGTCGATAGCCCACTTCCACGTGGGTGACGGCCTCCACAATGTGGCATTCACCGGAGATACCAAATTCGAAAAGACCTGGCTCTTCAACCCGGCCAACAACAAGTTCCCCCGCCTCGAGTCGCTCGTGATAGAATCCACATACGGCGGAAGGAATGACGAGCAGCCCTCCAGGGCGGACGCCTCTGAAGAGCTCGGGAAGCTGATGAGGCAGGCCACCGAGGGCGGGGGCAAGGTCCTCATCCCGGTCTTCGCGGTGGGAAGGTCCCAGGAGGTCATGCTGGTGATCGAGGAGCTGATGCGCACCGGAAAGATACCGACGCTGAAAGTCTATCTCGACGGCATGATATGGGAGGCGACGGCGATACACACGGCCTACCCGGAGTATCTGAACAGCCAGCTCAGGACCCGCATATTCCAGCAGGACGAAAACCCGTTCCTGTCGCCCATATTCAAGAGGGTGGAGACCTCGGGCATGAGGGAGGAGATATGCCATTCCCCCGACCCCTGCATCGTGCTTGCAACTAGCGGCATGATGTCCGGCGGCCCGGTCATGGAGTATTTCAGGGAATGGGCGGACGACGAGAGGAACTGGCTTCTTTTCGTCGGATATCAGAGCGAAGGCAGCATGGGACGCACGATACAGAGAGGGCGCACCGACATAACCCTTAACCACCGCGGAAAATCCATCAATCTGAAGATCAGGATGAACCGCGAAACCGTGGACGGATTCTCGGGCCACTCGGACCGCAAGCAACTGATGAAGTACATATCCACGATGGAGCCGAGGCCCGACAAGATACTGATCGGCCACGGCGAGGACCGCAAATGCTCCGACCTGGCATCTTCCATATACAAGAAGTTCGGGATCGAGACCAAGGCCCCCCAGAACCTGGAGACCATAAGGCTCAGATGAGCGGACCCCGAAGGGTAAATGGTTTGGTGAGCTCTCACCAGTTAGTAGCTCTTATCTCGAAGTAGGACTGGGGGTGCTTGCACACCGGGCATACCTTGGGCGCCTCGGCAGCGACGTGTATGTAACCGCAGTTGTTGCACTTCCACATCACGACCTTGTCCCTCTTGAAGACCATGCCCTGCTCGATGTTCTTGAGAAGCGCCAGATATCTCTCCTCGTGATCTTTCTCGACACCGCCCACGGCATCGAAAAGGGCGGCGATCTGCAGGAATCCCTCCTCGCGGGCGACCTTTGCGAACTCGGGGTACATCTCGTTCGTCTCATAGTTTTCGCCTTCGGCGGCATCCTTCAGGTTAGCGACCGTGTCGGGTATGCAGTTGTCATGGAGCGCCTTGAACCAGAGCTTTGCATGCTCCTTTTCGTTCTCTGCCGTCTCCATGAATATGTTAGCGATCTGCTCATATCCTTCCTTCTTCGCCTGCGACGCATAATAGGTGTATTTCGTCCTGGCCATGCTCTCGCCGGCAAAAGCGCTGTTAAGATTTGCCTCTGTCTTCGATCCTTTGAGTTCCATATTTCACCTCGGCCCGGCTAGGCTTTGAGCAGATATGAACTTATCTTTATTCGATTCACGATGTTAAGTATTGTTTATTGACGATCAGATCTTTTTAGGTTTGTGACCGAATCCTTTCTTGAGGTCACCCTTTGGATCGAAGTGATTGTTCAGTAGCTTCGCGAGGTTTTTCTTCGCGTTCTGGTTGTCGGGATCGATTGAAATGATGGCTTCCAATTCCTTCTTGGCCTTCACATAGTCCCTGAGGTCGTTCAGCAGAAGAGAAGCGTAATTGATGCGGTAATCGCTGTTCCTCGGGTCCTTGGCTATGGCCTTGCAATAGTATTCGGCAGACTTTTTGAAGTCCAGCATCTGCATTTTCAGAAAGGTGCCGTAAGCGTCGAACACATCCGATGAAGGGTCCAGCTCCACAAGGCGGCGGTACAGCTCGTCGGTCTCCTTATTGTATTTCTTCTTGGAGCTCAGGGCCGTAACCTTGGCCTTGAGGCAGTCCAGATTATCGGGCTCCAGATCCGATACGACGTCCAGCTGGAAGACGCCGAAGTCGAACATGTTCAGACCGTAGATGTATATGTTAGACAGTAGGATACGGGGCTTGGCGTTGTGCGGGTCGTCCCTCAGGTACTCTTCAAGGGTCTTCGCGGCCCCTTCCGGGTTCCCGCTGGAGCTCTGACGCTTGGCTCGTTCCATGGCCTCGTACGCTGGGTCCTTCATGATTCCCCGAAGGAAAGCTAGCGTATAATTCTTCTCAGTAATGTTTTTCAAATCCGCAGGGGATGTCCCCGAGATGGCGACGAAGATATACCTGGCCGGCCCGCTGTTCTGCGAAGCGGAGCTGGATTTCAATGAAAAGCTCGCCGGGCGGCTGAGGGGGCACGGCTTCGAGGTGCTTTTGCCCCAGGAGCTCGGCATCGACGTGAGAAGCATCATCGCGGCATATGACAACGATGCCTACGTCCCGATATTCGAATCGGACCTGGACGCACTTAAAAGCTGCGACGTGCTGGTCATGGTGATGGACGGGAGGGTCCCGGACGAGGGCGCATGCGTCGAGCTGGGTATCGCCTTCGGAGCAGGAATGGAATGCTTCGGCTTCAAGACGGATATACGGACATCGGAATACGGAACGGACAATTTCATGATCACCGGCGCCTTGAAGGGTAGGGTCGCCAATGACGCGGAAAGCCTCAGAGACATGATAAATTCCGTTATTGGCACATCTAACGGTTAAATACGGTTAAGTCGATTATCGCCCCGATGACGCCTGCAAACTCGGAAAAACCCGTTCCGGACGAAAAAGAGATCAAGCCGAAGTCCGGCTCCAAGACCTATAGGATCGTCCACGACAAAGAGGAGAACAAGTGGAGGGTGAAGGCCGACGGAGCTAAACGTGCCATCGGCTACTATAACACGAAGGTCGAGGCCGAACAGAAGGTCAAAGAACTGAAGGCCAATAACAAGGAGGCGAAGGTCTCGGTCCACAAGATGGACGGCAAGTTCCAGAAGCAGAAGTGACCTTCCGGTCGGGGAACGGACAGATATAGGTGAGCGGCCTCTTTAGAGGTCGCTCTCCCGGTACTTCTTCAGTTTCTTTTGTTTCTCGTCGTTGAAGTTGTCGACAAGTCCTTTTTTAAACTGGCTATAGAAGTTGTTGACATATATGAAAGAATAAAGAATGGATGTGACCCCCATCAGCAGTATGTAGCTGCCGTATGTGATCAGGACCTTGGAGAAATCCATATCCAGGTATGCCAGCAGAGTTATCAGAAGCATGAAGAAGGTTATGGCCAGTACGCTCATGCTCAGGCGCCTCTTCATCCCTCTCCAGAGATAAAGCTCCCTCGGGGCCTGGGATATCGCCTTCGCGCCGACGGCACGTATGATGTGCCAGGGTATTATCAGGGCCGCTATGAAAAGCGAAAGAAGAAGAGAGACCATGACCATCTCCTCTATCGGCATCTCGTTCACGAAGTAGGGGTTCAGGAAGATGTACGAGCAGATTATGAAACCCATATAGAATATGTCGAAAGCCACCTCCTTAAAGACCTCCGAATTGAATTTTCCGTCGTCCCCCTCGGGTTCCAGAACCACGTCCTTCACATCGATTATGTCCGGGACGTCGAAAAGCCACAATGCGATCTTTTTCGTCTTGCTCTCGGGATCGCGGCTAACAAGTCCCAGCATCAGCCTGGAGAAGTATCTTCTGAAATAAGCGGATATGACAGAGGAGACCGCTATGGCCACGAAGAGGACAGTCGTCTCTATGACGTAGAATCCTGCCAGCATCGTTCTGACGGTGACTTCTCCGTCACCCATGAAGAAGTAGAAACGGCTGATGAAGAGGTTGGGTGCGAAACCCTTGCCGTAGATGTAGAACAGCGCGTAGGAAAGGATGATGGGAAGAAGTATCAGGACCGGGACGACGTAACGATACTTTATCATGGGCGAGTCCATGAAGAATGCGCACAGGACGCCAAGCGCCACGAACCCCACAACGAAACCGACGCATAGCCAGTACAGTATATCATAGGTCGTGCTGGCCGAGTACTCCGTGGAAAGTATTCCCACCGTCAGCAGGCAGCTCAATATCACCAACGGGAAATATGTGATGATGATCGCGTCGAGCTTCTCGTGCCTGGGTTTAGCGTCGTTTGATCCCATGTTCTGCCTTCCTCACCCCTGGTACATGATCGTCAATGACCTTATCCTTTCGCAAATATAATATTAATGGCAACCGATAGGCTGTATCATGGCCGACCCAAAGGGATTGAAGAACAGAGGATATACGCACAGCGATGTGGACGAACGCCGTGCGGCGGCGGAGGAGTTCAGCGGTGCGTCTCTCGAAAGCATATCCAAATACTGCTTCAGCTCGGAAGCCGCTTCCAAGAACATAGAGAATATGATCGGGGCCACCCAGATCCCCTTGGGATTCGCGGGACCCGTTACCATCGAGGGAGACTATGCCTCCGGAAGGTTCCTCATCCCTCTGGCGACGACCGAGGGTGCCCTGATTGCTTCCATTTCCCGCGGAATGTCTGTTGCCGAGGACGGCGGAGGCATCAGGACCAAGGTGTTCTGGGACGCCATGACCCGCGCGCCCATATTCAGGGTCAGGGACCTGGCACATTCGGCAGAGGTCATGGAATGGGTCACCGACAACATGGAAATGATAGATGAGGCGGTAGGCAAGACGACCTCCCACGGAAAACTTATCGATATCGAGATGCTCCCCAAC
This sequence comes from Methanomassiliicoccaceae archaeon UBA421, assembly GCA_002498365.1. GTDB lineage: Archaea > Thermoplasmatota > Thermoplasmata > Methanomassiliicoccales > Methanomethylophilaceae > VadinCA11. The sequence continues at coordinate 255,470 of DAHB01000003.1, forward strand.
GGTAGGAGCCTGTACCTCAGATTCGTATATGCCACCGGTGACGCCATGGGAATGAACATGGCCACCATAGCAACAGAGGCTGCCAGCAGGCTGATAGAGGAGAAGACCGGAGCGACGATGATATCGGTATCCGGCAACATGTGCAGCGACAAGAAGGCGGCCGCAATAAACATAGTGAGGGGGCGCGGAAAGACCGTTATCGCGGAGGCCCTCATCCCTAAAGAGGTCGTAGGAAAGAGGCTGCATGCGACCGTTGACTCGATAGTCGAGGTCAACTACCGGAAAAACCTCATGGGCAGCGCTTTGTCCGTGACCCTGGGCGCCAACGCTCACGCCGCCAACATGGCCGCGGCGCTCTACATCGCCACAGGACAGGACCCTGCACAGGTCGTAGGCGCCAGTATGTCCTTCACTTCATGCGAGGACGCCGACGGGGACCTCTATGTCTCCGTCAGAATGCCGGTGGTAGAGGTGGGAACGGTGGGGGGCGGGACGTCCCTGCCCTGTCAGAAGGAGGCCCTCTCCATGATCGGATGTTCTGGATCCGGGAAGGCCAGAAAGCTTTCTGAGATCGTGGCCGCCACGGTGCTCGCGGGGGAGCTTTCCAACCTGGCCGCGCAGGCCGCAGGGCAGCTCGGCTCGGCACACAGCGCCCTGGGACGCTGATCCTGAAAGTCCTTTTATAGGGATTTACCCATGATGTGGATATGCCAGTAATCAACTTCAGCTACGGCGACCTTTGTTCGCTGATAGGTGAGGAAGTTCCGCAGTCCCTGCTAGTCGATAAGATACCTTTGCTTGGCGCGGACATGCACGATACAGAGGAAGGCTCCGACGACATGTCGGTCGAATTCTTCCCGAACAGGCCGGACCTCTACTGCGTCGAGGGGCTCGCAAGGGCCCTCAGATCTTTTCTCGGATTGCAGACGGGGATGCAGGAATATCATGTGGAAGATACCGATATCGAAGTCACGATCGACAGGAGCGTCAGGTCCCTGCGTCCGTATTTCCTCTGCGGAGCGGTGTTCGACGTGGAGGTCGACGAAAGACTTCTCAAATCGATGATGGAGCTCCAGGAAAAACTTCATCTCACCATCGGACGCAAGAGGAGCAAGCTGGCGATAGGCATACACGACCTGGACAGAGTGGTACCGCCTTTCACATACTCCCTCGAGGACCCCAAAGAGGCAAGGTTCGTCCCCCTCGCCAAGACAGAAGATATGGACCTGGAGGAGATACTCGAGAAGCATGAGAAGGGACGCGAATACGCCGACCTGCTTAAGGGTGCGGAGAAATACCCCATCATCAGGGATTCCGAGGGCAACGTACTGTCGTTCCCCCCCATTATCAACGGAGCCCTCACCACGGTCACGACGGAGACCCGCAACCTTTTCATCGATGTCACGGGAACCGACCGCAAAGCGGTGAAGGGCGCCCTCGACATCGTCTGCACCGCCCTCGCGGAGAGAGGCGGCAGCATCGGGGCGGTCCACATGCACGATGGAGCCGATGATTTCATTTCGCCCGATCTCACCCCCTCCGACCGCATGATCTCTTCATGCAAATGCGATAAGTTCCTGGGCACTGCGCTCGAACCGTCCGGGACCGCCGATGCATTGCGCAGGATGGGGCTGGACGCCGCACCCGCAAGGGATGGCTCCGACGGAGTGTTCGTTTCCATTCCCTCCACCAGGTTGGACATCATGCACGACGTGGACATCTACGAGGATGTAGCCGCCGGCCACGGTTTCGAGAAGTTCGGCGGACCGTACAAGTTAGACCAGACCGTGGCCTCCCGTCTTGCTGATACCGTCTTCTCGGATAACGTCCGCAACGTGATGATAGGGCTCGGCTACACCGAAGTGACCACCCTGACGCTTAGCAACGAAACGGAGGAGTTCGGCATCTCGGGAATCCCGGAGGTCGACACCGTCCGTATAAAGAACCCGATAACTGAGGACCACACGTGCCTCCGGGCGAATCTGTTCCCAAGCCTCATGCGGATACTCAGGCACAATCGCCACAGGGACCTGCCCCAGAAGATATTCGAAGCAGGATACGTGGTCAGAGACTGCAGGAACAGACTCCATCTCTGCGCCGTCATGGCGGCTTCCAAGACTTCGTTCACCGAAGCGAAATCTCTCACGGAAAGCATCCTCAGGGAGATCGGATGCGAATGTTCCATCGAGAGCTGCGGGAACGAAACATTCGTCCCGGGAAGAGGCGCCCTCGTTATTGCGGACGGCGTGCCGGCAGGTATGTTCGGAGAGGTGTCTCCGAAAGTGGTCACGGATTTTGAGATCAACCACCCGGTGATGATGATCGAGCTGGACCTGGACATATTCGTGTCCGAAAGCACCAGCATGTTCTGAGGCGACGATATGGACGTCGGAGATTTGTTTCCGGATTTTGTGCTGGCCGACGAGAACGGCGAGATGTTCGACAGCAGGGCGCTTGCGGGCGTACGTTATGTGATATACTTCTATCCGAAGGACAACACGTCCGGGTGTACCCGGGAGGCCGTGGACTTCTCGGGACTCATAGTCAACTTCATGCTTCGAAACGTTGCCGTCATCGGGGTCAGCAGGGACCCTCCCGCTTCGCACAGGAAGTTCATCGACAAGAACGGACTGAAGATCAAGCTCCTCAGCGACCCGGACCGTTCCCTCACGGAGGCCGCAGGGACCTGGGGAAAGAAGATGATGTACGGCAAAGAGGTAGAAGGCGTCGTACGTTCCACTTTCATCGTAGGAAAGGACGGGAAGGTCGAAGCCGTATGGAAGAAGGTGAAGGTGGACGGCCACGCACAGGAGGTGCTCGACCGCGCCGTATATCTTTCCAAGAGCCGTTGATCACAGGGTCTGCTTGAAACCGTTCCCCCCGTACTGCCAGTAGAAAGCCGTGCCTCCGCGCCCTTCCTGAGCGGCAGGAGACGGGAACACACCTTCTTTCACCGTTGCCACCTGGGGGAATGTCACGCATTCGTAACGTACTTTCTTCCCTTCCGATACACGGAACATGCTGAGCATTCTGCCTTCGATTGCCAGATCGCTGCAGTCCGTAACGATCCCTGTGCCCATGGATGCTGCGGCCCTGGGTGCCAGCTCCGCCCCCCTCGGAGTAGATCCGAAAAGTACGACCGCAGGGATGATGCGCTCGCATACTGCCGCTATCGATTCCGCATATGCTTCAGGATGGAATGTCGAGAGGCGCGGGTCCCTTACGTGGTATAGTGTGTCCACCCCGTAAGAGAAGGCCTCCTTGTAGAGCTCTTTCCTTTCCGGACCTCCGAAGATGACCCCGAAAATACGGCCGCCCCCCATCTCCGAAGCTTTGCCCAGAAGCTGCTTCGAAACGGGCTCGATGGCCTGGACGCCCTTTTTATCGGATACCTCGATGAAAACCAACGTCCCGTCCGCAGTGGACTGATTTGTATTGTAATTCTCGAGCATCCCGGGCGGAAGCTTCTTTTCGCCTCCGCACGAACCGGTGCTGCAAGAGTCGCCAGAACTGTATGAGGGGCATGAACCGCTGGAAGCGCAACCGTCGCATCCTCCCATCAGCACACCTCCCTTGCCAGCACCCGGGATCCGCAGAATCCCACCGACCTCTCCGCCAGTTCGATGTCTTCCCGTCCCAATATCTTAACATCCGGTGTTCTGGCACTTTTTCTCTCGAAGGGTATTTGCAGATCGTCCTTCAGCGATATGACCGATCCGCGGGGAACGCGGCATATCCTTCTCTCGTCCCCATAGTCTTGGGTCGCCACGATACCTTCCGCATCTCTTACGATCTCGGTGACATAGCAGAACTGCTGGGCCCGTATCAGATGTGCCAGCATCGGCATTGCCGAGCTGTGGCGGGCGAATATGAAGGTTTCAGCGTCAGGGCTGTATTTGCCCACGAAGGCCGCGTATATCCTGGCGAGGGCCCAGGTGTCGGAGCCCATAAATCCTTCATCCATCAGGCGGTAGATTCCGGAGGCGCCGGCAGACGTGCACGTCTTGAGCATATCGTCGAGTTTATCGCCACCGATCGCCACCGCTGAAAATGTGTCGCCGTCCTGTATTAAAGACTGCAATACGCCCAAGGCGGGACCGGGATTTCCCGTCACGAATAGAACATGATCCATATGGCCGTGTAACGTCGCAAGGATATTTATATTCAATAACCCAGGTCGGACGAGATGCGCGGAACCATCGCGGCCGTTACCGCCTGCTCGGTCAGGGTCTTGCGGTCAAGCAGTCCGTTGCTGAGCATCCCTATGGCGCCCTGCCTTTTTCCGATGCCCTTATCGCCGTAAAGCTCCGCTATGGCTCCGGCCACCGTGTAGCCGTTTCGCACCAGGTCTGCGATGTCTTCCGGGTATGCGAACCCCGGACCCATTCCGACCGTCAGCATTCCGTGCCTGTCGAACACAGCGCAGTACTGGATATCAAAAAGTCCTTCTTCGCGCTCGAATACCCCCGCTTCAATGCCAAAGGCCATCTCGTGGCCGGCAAGAGCTTTTCTGGCCCGGTTTATGGCACCCTTCCTGACGTCTGACTCGAAGGGCTGTTCGGGAACTCCGCTGTCCACGTCCGCGGCGGTTATCCTCACGCTGCCGTAGATCTTCTCGAGCACGCTCCTTACCGCTTCCACCTTAACGGGATTCATTGACCCGACCGCTACGTCCAGCGCGTTGCTGGCGCCGTTCCTGCCGTATCTTCCTTCGAGTATTGCCCTGGAGCATATCTTCTCTCCATCATCGGCCATCACCAGCGGCACCACGGAGAACTCCAGGGGCGGCACACCGCGGGACCTGCGGTCTTCGTTGATCCTCTTTCCGTTAGGCAGGGTCTCTTCCGTCAGGACGAGCACGCCCACAGAGTCCATAAGGTCCTTCGGACCGTGAATATCGTCGATGATGAATATCTCCCAGGGCTTGGACATCCCCGAGAGGAACGACCTCAGGGCAGATATCCTGAGCTCCAGCGGAAGTATCATATTCCTGCCGATGGCGGCCATCTCGTCGGACGTGATCCCTACCGCTACGTCGTCTCCGACCTCGAAAGCCCGCCTGAGGAGGGCACGGTGGCCGTCGTGCAGGATATCGAATGTACCGGCTACCGCAGAGCGCATGATCATAACCCGCTGACGACGATCGCGACCGTGGCGACCATTATTATCGCCAGGACCGCGACGTATATCTTCAGTTTCTTCTTGACCTCTTTGCCGGAGGTGTCTCTGCATTCGTTGCCGCAATAGTTGCCTACTCCTACGAACGCCTTCCCGCAGTTAATGCAGTGTCTGTGCTGGGGTATCCTCTCGACTTCGGCCATGATGGGTCATCCCGGTGCAGATAATAAAGTTTCACTCTGCACGGTCCATCTCGTTCTGGACCACCACGATGCACTGGTTTGCGTGGAGGCTTCGAGGGCCCAGGCATATCCTGGCGGGCGAGCTCTCTAGAAGGAATGCCTCCTCCTCTTCGGTGAGGTCCCTGTCGTCCCCAAGGACGAACACCGGGTCTTCGGGGAATGAGAAATCCCTCACGTCGGTGCCGTCCTCTTTGAGATAGACGAGCTCTCCCTTTCCCGAAAGAGACGCCATCACGTCCTCGAAGGACATCCTGGATATGTAAACTCCCGGAGAGGACCTGACCTCTCCCTCAGGCGGGACCTTCTTCAGAAGGGCGTTGCGTATGAGCGATGCGGTGCTCCTCTCGTCAGGGTTGAGATATCTGATCTCCTCCCCGGAGAAACGCACCGTTTTCGGTGCGTCGGAACCTCCCTGGAGCACAAGATACACCTGGGTGTCCCTTCTGATGTCATGGCTGAGGAAGAAGGCGGATGTGACGCATCTGACAAGGACGTCCAGCCTTCCCGCCCCTCCGCATATGTCGTCCAGCTTGAAATCGGGGGTGCTGTACGCGCGGTGTCCCGTGATTACGAAATAGCGCATTGGTCACTGCCCCATGTCGGCATCCATGTCGCCGAACTGTTTCATCAGCTTCTTGCGCATCTTGCGGTCCTTTCCGATGGTGCCCATCATCTTCCTGCTCTGGTTGTACTGTTTCAAAAGAAGACGTACGTCCTTGGGCTCCACCCCGGAGCCGGCCGCTATCCTATCTATGCGCTTGCCTTTAATAATCGCCGGCTGCTCCTTCTCCTGGAGCGTCATGGAGTCCATGATCACCCTGAACTGCGCCAGACGCTTCTGGGACTCGTCGTAATCGATCTTGTCCTCCATGCTGCTCATGCCCGGCAACATCGACATCACCTTCTGCAGGGGGCCCATCTTGGTGACGGCGGCCATCTGCTGGTACATGTCCACCAGCGTGAACTTTCCCGATAACATGTTCTTGCTGGCCTGTTCCACGGACTCGTCGCCCGCAAACTCGTCCTTGGCTATCTGCGCAAGGTATGACAGGTCGCCCATGCCCAAAAGCCTGGATATGAACCTGTTGGCGTCGAAGGGCTCCAGGTCGCGTATGTGCTCCCCGGTACCGATGAACACGATCCTGGCGTCTGTCTTGGACACTGCGGAGAGAGCGCCTCCTCCTTTGGCCGTTCCGTCCATCTTGGTAAGTATCACTCCGGTGACGCCCACCGCGGCATGGAACGCCTCCGCCTGCGGGCCGGCCTGCTGGCCCACCTGGGAGTCCAGGACGAGCACCCTCTCGTCGGGCTTTGCAGCGGCATCTATGTCCTTGAGCTCCTGGATCAGGTCGTCCTCCAGGGCATGCCGTCCCGAAGTGTCCACGATGACGATCTTCTTGTCCTTGAATGCGGCCATCCCGTTCTTGACGATCTTCGCCGCGTTCTTCTCCCCGGGCTCGCCGTACACTTCGGCGCCCACCTTCTGTCCGAGCTGACTGAGTTGGTCAAGGGCGGCCGGCCTATAGACGTCGGCTCCGATGAGGCCCACAGTAAATCCTTTCTTCATGAAATAATTGGCAAGTTTGCCGCATGTGGTGGTCTTACCCTGTCCATAAAGGCCGACCATCATGATCTTCTGCGGTTTGAGGTGCAGCCCCTCCCCGTTGTCCAGAAGAGAGACGAGCTCGTCGTATATGATGCCGATCACATGCTCCTTCGGGCTCTTCCCCGCAGGAGGCTTCTCGTTCAAGGCCCTTTCCTGCACCTTGGATGTGAGCTTAAGCACGAGCTGCACGTTCACATCTGCCTGAAGGAGCGCGCGCTGGAGGTCCTTGGATATTTCCTTTATCAACTCGTCGTCTACTGACGACGCACCGCTTATCTTGCCGAGGACGTTCCTCAGCGACTTGCCTAGACCTTCCAGAACCATGGGAACGAATCCTAGATGGGCTTGGATATATTATAGATTTCCAGAAGAAGTAGAAGTGCGGGAAGAGGCCAGCCGGTCAGAAGGGATGGGATGCACTCTACAGAACTGACCTAATCCCCGTATCACTTGATTGGTTGCTGTCCTATATAAATATTTGTAAAAATCCAAAATGGTTTTTGATGCCTGCGGATGTCCGCAGGCAAATGGTTTCAGAGGTAACCGGACCTCTGGAGGGCCATTAGGTCCTCCGTGCTGAGCTTGTCCCCGCTCTTGAAGCGCTCGAAGATCTCCTTTGCCTCTTTCTTGTTGTCGGCATCGGCCTTCTTCTTGCGGGCGTTGGACTTGCGGTTCCTGATGCTGGACGCCTCTCTGTCCGTGTCCTGTATGGACCTGACGAGCTCGATGTGCATCCTGTGCTCCTCGTCTCCGAGGCGCTTGTACTCCACGAGCTTCGCCTGTGCGCCGTCCGCCTCCTTCCTGAGCCTGTCGGCCTGGTCATAGAGGGATATCATTCTCTCGTGGGCATCCTGGGCAAGATCGGCGTTCTTGGACATCTCGGTATGGAATCCTTCCGCCGCGGCCTTGGCCTCCCTGAATTGCGACTGCACCTCTCTGTATTCAGCGTTGTGCTCCGTGGAGGACTCCATCTCGGACTCGCGGTCGTCTATCTGTTTGGCCAGCTGGGAGATGAGCTTTACGAGCTTGTCGTCAGCGGCTTTGGTGAGCACGCCGGTCTGCTGTTCGAGCTCCATCCTTCTGAGGTTCCTCTTCATCTCTTCGAGCGACGGTCCGGATTTCTCCTTGTCTTCGGGTCTCTCTGGTCTAAGTTCCGTCAGTTTTCCTTTGAGTTCAGACACTTTGACGTTCCACTCGTCCCTCTGGGCCTTGGCCTCCCTGACCAGCGTGTTGAACTGATCGCGTTCGTCCCTGCACTTTCCCGCATCGGTCACCAGCTCTCTGACCTGGGAGTTGAGGGCGTCCCTCTTGGACTTCCACTCTTTGGTCATGGCATGATATTCGTCCCTTAGCTTCCTGTGCTTGTCGGCATCGTTGTTTACGATGCTGCGTTTCTCCTCGAGGGTCTCGAGCCTTTCCGCAGACTCCTTTTCGTCCTCTTCCGTAGTCTGCATTTCGGTCTCTTCGGTTTCGACGTCCTCGATAATGCCGACATCGACCGTTTCGACTTCTTTTTGCTGAACTTCTTCAGAATTCTGCTGAACTTCCACATCAACCTCTTTCATAAATCCACACTCGTGTTCGACCGACCATGAGCAAAAGCATGGTCCACTTACATTTTGCGCTATGGACAATTCGCTTATAAGATTTTCTCTTATAATCGTCGAAAATGAAGCCCTGTTCAGAAGCTTCCCCGCATCAGAGGACGGTACTTAATCAGTTATAAATAATGAGATTCACTCACACACTCGATTCACATGAAGGAACTATGCCCTCTGGACTACAGATACGGCCGCGAGGATATGAAGTCCATATTCTACGATGACAGCCGTCTTCAGTACCAGATGGATGTGGAGTCTGCCCTCGCCAGGGCGCACGCATCCCTCGGTGCGATCGCCAAAGAAGATGCCGACGAGATCTCGAGGATCGCCAACCTGGAAACGGTCAGGCCGGAAAGGGTCAAGGAGATCGAGAAGGAGACCAGGCACGACGTCATGGCGATGATAAAGGCCATGACGGAACAGTGCAGGGGCGACGCGGGCAAGTACGTGCATCTGGGCGCAACGTCGAACGATATAGTTGACACCGCCACGGCGCTTCAGATCAAGGCGGCCCTGGACATCATCGACGAAGACGTGGACGCCTTGATATACACTTTCGCCAAGCTCGCGAAAAGAGAGAGGAACACCCTGGAGATCGGAAGGACCCACGCCCAGTTCGCCATCCCCATCACTTTCGGATTCAAGATCTCCGGCTACATAGCGGAGATGCTCAGGCACAGGGACAGGCTGAGGGAGATAAGGCCCCGCGCCTGCGCCGGAAAGATGGCTGGCGCCGTCGGGACCGGTGCGGCCCTGGGGAAGAACTTCTTCAGGGTCCAGGAGGCCGTGATGAAGGACCTCGGCCTGGAATATGAGCCGGCGGCCACCCAGGTCGTGGGGCGCGACAGGTACACCGAGCTGATATGCCTAATGGCGAATATAGCGACCTCCCTGGAGCGCTACTGCACCGAGGTCAGGAACCTCCAGAGGTCGGAGATCGGAGAGGCCTCCGAGGCCTTCGACGAGACGAAACAGGTCGGAAGCTCCACCATGGCGCACAAACGCAATCCGATCAACTCCGAGAACGTCTGCGGACTCGCCAGGGTCCTGCGCGGCTTCGTGACGCCGACATTCGAATGCCAGGTGCTCTGGCATGAGAGGGACCTTTCCAATTCGTCGGCAGAGAGGTTCACGCTCCCCCACGTTTTCGCGCTGGCGGACGAGATGCTGAAGAAGACCGATTACATATTCGGCGGACTCACCGTACATTCGGACGTCATGCTCAGGAACATCGAGTCCTCCAAAGGCCTCGTCATGGCCGAACCGGTCATGATGAAGCTCACCGAGAAGGGTATGGGAAGGCAGGATGCGCACGAGGTCATCCGCAAGGCGTCGATGACCGCCGTCGACCTGGACCGCCAGCTCCGCGACGTGCTTCTCCAGACCGAGGAGCTGAAAGGCGTCCTTACCGCGGAAGAGATCAGGGCCGTCATGGACCCCGCGAGCTACACCGGAGGCTCGGGAGAGATCACCGACCGCATGGTCGCCGCAGCGGAGAAGGCCCTCGGCAGGAGGGCGTGACCGTGAAAGAACGCAACTCCAGACTGAAACAGGCCATGGCGTTCGGTCTCATTGCCGGGGCCGTGGTCTTCTCCATATTCTATTATCTCGACCCTTCGCTGAAATATCTACTTTTCATACCCTTCGGGGGCCTCATGGGATGGGCGACCCTGTTCGTCGACAAGGGAGAATGATCAGAGGCTCTTGCCCGCGTGAGCGCCGGGCGTGACGTAGAAGACGTCCCTCACCGTCAGCTTTAGCAGCGTTTTCGCGGGATATGTCTCCTTCCTCTCATGTGCCAGCGCGACGGCCTTCTCGTAATCCGGACCTGAATCCTCTATCTTCACGGAGCACTTCACCTGATAGCTTTCTTTGACGCCGTCGTGCCATATGTAGAATGATGCTACGGGATTCTCGCGGACGTTCTTCAGAGTCTTGTCCATGTAGTTGTCGATGACCCAGATGTTCCCGTCCGGACCTTCGAAAAGAAAACCAACAGGCACAACGTTCGGGACGCCGTCCTTGGACGATGTCGCCAGGGCGTAGATCCTCTGCCCCTCCATCGCACTCATAACTTCCGAGCTAAGTCCTTTTATCGCCATGGGTGCGTATCGCCCATCTGACGTAAATATTTAGTCAGTTCACGGCCGAATATGCGGGGATGCCGTCTTCGGCCTTGGTCACGACGCCTCTGGTGGCTTCGGTCCCCAATATAACTTCGACGTCGAAACGGTCGTCGCTCCTGTCGAGCGATAAGGCCTCCTCCGGCGAGAGATGCGAATAGTACGTACCGGAGATGTATTTGCAGGCCGCCTCGCATGCGTCCTCCATCTGTTCCAGCGTAGGCCTCTGATACGGCTGTCCGGGAACGGGTATGTATCCCATGATGTGGAATTTGGTCACTCCGATGGAAGACAGGTGCTCGGCGGCAGACTCTATCTGGTCCACGTCGACGCGGCCGGGGATGTAGATCATATTCGTGGCCACGTCCATCCCGCGTTCGACAGCGGACCTGACCTCGCCGTATATCTTCTCCTTTGGTATGCCCGTGAGGAGCAGATGGCAGTCTTCATACCATGCCTTGAGGCCGACGTTGGCGGCATCGATGTTCTCCATGGAGAGATTGGACCCGTTGGTGTGGCCGAGGGACGTGGTGGCGCCCAGAATGTCCTTGCTGAATGCCAGGAGCCTCGGAAGGTCCTTGGAAACGGTTGGTTCTCCGCCCATGAAGTTCACGCGGGAGGGGGAGACGGAAAGAAGCGCGTCCTCGATCTCCTCCGGCTTGAGGAACCTTTCGGGCCTGGGATATGCCAGACCGGGGGTGCCGTTGGGACCGCTCCGGAGCTTGTAGCTGCATATCGGGCAGCGGAATGTGCACCCATAATTATGTACGGTCGCAAAATCATGCTTTTTGTTATAGGTCACATTGTAGAACGCCATGCAGATCTCAGGTTTAAATGCGGCCGCGCATATATAACATTATTACCGATTTCAGATTAGTGTTACCCGGATATTACATTCATGTTATCCGTATGCATCAGACATCCGACAGAACGCTGCTGGCGCCTTTATCGGGTGCAAAGTTGCAAATGGTTTATATCCTACTTCTGAATGACACTCTCAGTTGGGCAAGTAGATCAGCCCGGTAGATCGCTTCGTTCGCAACGAAGAAGCCGCGAGTTCAAATCTCGCCTTGTCCACCTCTACCACCATTTATATGGGTTCTCACAACTTTTAAGAGGTTGTCTTATGTGGCATTTCTTTTGATCTTCTTTTTTTCATATGACATTGTACTTCAGTCTCCCGGGGGGGTCGTCGATAACGAAAATGTCAACAGAGTAATGAAAAATCGAAGATACTGACCCAAACTGCTTAAATATGATGAGCATATGGGCCGTTAATTCGAATGGATATCCTTAACGTTCAATTGCAGGATGGGGCATTGGCAGCGGTATTCTTCGTCGCTGTATTCGTACCTGCCTTGGCAGGCATATTACTTGGAATGTTCTTCAGGTCGAACAGGGTCGCCAACGTGGTGGCCAGCCTTTGTATAGTATCATGCATATCCGGGGCGTCGACATATTTCCTATGGAACGCCGGGATCGACCTCAGCTATACGCTTCCGCTTCCTTCGGCCGCCGGACAGTATATGCTGTCCATCGATCAGCTTTCCGCAACGATGATCTCCTTCTCCTCGGTGATATTCATGCTCATCGTGGTCCACGTGGTGAAGTCGACATCGGATTCCGGCTGCAAGTACAGCGCCCTGCTCAACACCCTGTTCCTGGCATGCTTCTCCTGCATGGCGGCCGACACCGCGCTGGTCCTCCTGCTGTCCTGGGAGATGGTCACCCTGGTGACTTTCCTTCTTTCAAAGAACGGAGACAATGAAAAGGCCAGATGGCTGTTCTTCGTCATAGCCCACATCGGAGGCATGATGCTGATCTGTGCCTTCGTATACATATCGTCGGTAGCCGGGACCCAGATACTGTCCCAGTGGAGGGACCTGGGGCCCTCCCTCGGAGACATGACCTCTACCGCCCTCGTCCTGATGATCGTGCTCGGCTTCGGTTCCAAGCTGGGGCTGATACCCTTCCATGCTTGGATGCCCAATCTTTACGCGTCCGCGCCCATCCATACCACTGCGCTGCTCTCGACCGTCTGCTCCAACGTCGCCATACTCGTTCTGATGGAGAGCATCTTCACCTACATCGGAGTCTCGCCGTCAATGTCCTGGGCCGCCTTCGCCATAATCGCCCTGGCCGCCGCTACGGCGCTTTGGGGGGCGATGGAGTCCCTGGTCCAGAAAGAGCCCAAGAAGATACTCGCCTACTCCAGCATGGAGAATATGGCCCTGGTCGTCCTCTGCATGGCCCTGGGGGCCGTATACATAGGCGAGTCGCCGGTGATGGCCAAGCTCGTTCTGATCGCCGCGATGCTCCATACGATGAACCACGCCGTTTTCAAATCCCTGATGCTGATGACAATCGACACTGTAGAGGACTGCACCGGGGAGAAGAACATAGGCAATATGGGAGGGCTGTCGAAGACCCTTCCGGTCCTGTCGGTGGTCGCCATAGTGGGAGTCCTATCGATGGCCGCCATACCGCCTACCAACGGATTCGTCAGCGAATGGCTGATGATCCAGTCCATAATGGGAGCGGACCTGGAGTCCAAGGCCATGAGCCTTCTGATGCCCCTCGCCCTGGCGGCCGTGGGCATATGCGGCATGATGATGGCCGCGTCTTACGCCCGCCTCTACGGTTTCGTGTTTTTGGGAAGGCCCCGCTCCGAAGGCATGAAGAAACCGCGTCCAATGAAAAAGGGGACCGTATTCCCGATGGCCGTGCTGGCCCTTCTGTGTCTCGCCATGGGGTTCTTCGCCACCGTGTTCATGGACGTCCTCACCTCCGGAATCGAATCCGCGACGGGTATCCCGTCCGGTCCGGGATATAGGAGCGTCATGTCGGGAGAGCTTCTGCCTCTGTTGCTCGGCGTGACCGTCACTGCGGTCCTCGTGCTGCTGTTATGGGCCTTCAGAAAGGAGAAACGCAAGGCGAGGAAGACCCGGACCTGGGGGTGCGGCGAGAAGCTGGACAGCAATATGCAATATTCATCGATAGGATTCTCCCAGCCCCTCGTGAAGGTCTTCCACCCGTTCTACGGAGATACGTCGGTGGTGAAAGAATCCGGGGATAAGGACAACAAGACCCTGGTGATGGAGTTCTCCGAGCCTTTCGTTAAATACCTCTATAGGCCGGTGGCGGCCATCGTATCGGTCCTTTCCGAGAGGATCGGAAGGATACAGACAGGCAACATCCAGACTTATTTCGGATATATGCTGGCGACCCTGGTCGTCGCCCTCCTGGCGGTGAGATTGCTGTGAATTACGCCGAGGTTGCCATAATGCTTATGCAGGCGGCGGCTTTGATACTGGTATCGCCCCTGGTGGCGGGCATAATAAGAAAATTCAAGGCCCTTATGCAGAACAGGGTCGGCGCAAGCGTGTTCCAGCCGTACCGCGACCTTCTCAAGCTCTTCAGAAAGGAGACGGTGGTCTCCGAGAACGCATCCTTCCTGTTCCGCGCGATACCTTTGGTGTGCATGACGTCCATGGTCCTGCTTGCGGCCATGACCCCTTTCGTATACTCGGGAGTGGCGGCCCCTTATGCCGACGTCATAGCCATGGTCTACATATTCACCATGTTCAGATTCGCCATGGTGCTGGGAGGTCTGGAGGGAGGTTCCGCATTCGGAGGGATGGGTAGCAGCAGGGAGGCGATGATGTCCGTGCTGATAGAGCCGGCGCTTCTGATATCCATAATGACCCTTTCTGCCATGACCGGGGCCGGATTTGATATTACCGATATCTCTTCATCCATAATCGGAGAGGGCGCGGCAGCGATATCTCCAGCGCTTCTGCTGGCCGGAACATCTTTCCTGATAACCATGGTGGCCGAGAACACCCGTGTTCCTTTTGACAATCCGGACACTCATCTTGAGCTCACCATGGTCCACGAAGGGATGCTGCTGGAATATTCGGGCAAGGGTCTGGCGTTCATGGAGATGGCGTCGATGCTGAGGCTGACCATCTTCATGGCGTTGTTCGGCACGCTGTTCTTCCCCTGGGGTACAGCTGTGACGCTGGCGCCCCTGGAGCTGGCGACGTCCGTCGTGACGATCGCCATCAAAATGCTTGTTATCGCGTTCGGCATCGCCCTGTTGGAGAGCACGATCGCGAAGATGAGGGTCTTCAGGATGCCCAACATGCTGACCGCGTCCTTTGCGCTGTCCCTGATGGCGATGATCTCGCTGTACGTTCTGTGAGGAAGAAAAATGGACCAGATACTTACCAGCAATCTCATCGACATCTTCGCCGTATGCATGCTGCTCTCATCGGTGCTGGCCATGGCCAGCGTCAGGATGCGGCCGCTCATACGGCTGTTCATACTGCAATCCGTCTTCCTGACGGCTTTCGAGTTCACCGTCGCGTATTCCCAGAACGAGCCAGAGATCTACGTCATGGCCGCCATGACCTTCGGCATCAAGGTCCTCCTCATACCGAAGATGCTTCAGTACATCATGGCCCGCATAAAG
The DNA here is from genome assembly GCA_002498365.1 of Methanomassiliicoccaceae archaeon UBA421. Taxonomy (GTDB): domain Archaea; phylum Thermoplasmatota; class Thermoplasmata; order Methanomassiliicoccales; family Methanomethylophilaceae; genus VadinCA11. The sequence goes on from DAHB01000003.1 coordinate 270,634, forward strand.
GTAGATGACGAGATGGCCCTTTCCGTGGGCATACCCGGGTCGATGCTGCTTTCCGCCGCACTCATCATCTTCTCGTACTTCGTTTCGGAACCTCTCATCATCACCCTCGATACCGCAGAGAGGAACTCGCTCGTGCTCTCTTTCTCCATAATGCTGATCGGGATGCTGATGATGGCAACGCGCCGCAAGGCGATAAGCGAGGTCGTGGGGCTCCTCATGGCAGAGAACGGCCTATTCCTCGGGGCGATAGCCCTATCGAACGGCATGCCCTTCATCGTCGAACTGGGAGCTTTCTTCGATGTGTTGATCGCGATGATCATCATCGGAATATTCGCTTTCAGGATCAACAAGTCCTTCGATTCCGTTGACACCACTCTGCTGAGGAGGTTGAAAGAGGAATGATCGCTACCATAATGGTACTGGTCCCCTTGCTGGCAGGGGTGCTGTGCCTGCTCCCCCTGGGCACCAAGGGCCTTTTCCGCATTTCCATCGCGGGAGCCCTCGCATCCCTTGCAACGGTAGTATATTGCTGCATATCGCCCATAACCGGAACAGTCATAGACACGTCGATCTGGTACATCGACAGCCTTTCCGCATTCTTCCTTCTGATATCGGGATTCGTCTCCTTCGTGACGTTGCTGTACTCCAAAGACTACCTTAGGACCGAGTGGGAAGAAGGCCGTCTGAACGCCAAGGAGATGAGGTGGTTCTACCTTACCATGTTCGTATTCGTGTCCACGATATTGCTGACCTTCGCTGTGCGTTCGGCCGCTCTGACATGGATCGGCATAGGGGCGACCACCTTGGTCTCCGCGTTCCTTGTCGGCATGTACAAGGACGAGAGCGCCACCGAAGCCGCATGGAAGTACATCCTCCTCTGTTCTGTAGGTATAACTCTGGCACTGTTTGGGATAGCCCTGCTTTATGCTGCATCTTCCGGAGTTATACCTGGAGACGGCTCCCTCGACTGGCCCGCTCTGGTAGCCAACGCGGCCGATCTGAACCCGGTCTTCATGAAGTTCGCGGCAATATTCTTCATCATAGGCCTTGGTACGAAGGCAGGCCTGGCACCTTTGCACAACTGGCTGCCCGACGCCCACAGCCAGGCTCCGAGTCCCGTCAGCGGGATGATGTCCGGGGTCCTGCTGAACTGCGCCATGTACGGGATAATGAGGTTCTACACCGTATCCGAGATCGTCAACCCGGGCTTCGCGTCCAACGTGCTCCTGTTCTTCGGGATATCGTCCCTTCTTGTCGCCGCGGCCTTCATATTGATATCCAAGGACTTCAAGAGGATGCTGGCATATTCCAGCGTGGAGAACATGGGGCTGATCGCCATCGGACTGGGTATCGGAACGCCTCTGGCTCTTTTCGGGGCGATGTTCCAGGTGTTGGCACATTCCATATGTAAGCCCCTCATATTCTTCTGTGCGGGGAACATAACCCAGATATACAAGACTCGGACGATGTCCCTCATCCGCGGAGTAACCGAGAAGATGAGGTTCACCGGTTTCGCCACCGTGGCAGCAGGTCTTGCGATTGCGGGAGCGCCTCCTTTCCCCTTGTTTGTCGGAGAGCTGCTGATCATATCCGGTGCGATAGGTGCGGGAATGTATGTACTCGCCGGATTGCTGGCACTTATCCTTGTGTTCGTATTCGCCGGCCTTGTGCTCAATATATTCCCCATGTTGTCCGGAACTACCGACAGAGAGGTTTCCGAGCCGGTCTCACTGCTTAGGAAAGGATCGCTGGCACTTCTGATAGTCGCCGCCCTTTTCTTCGGTCTGTTCATGCCTGAAATGGTTAGAGATGTATTCGATGGCATGGTTCTCATCCTTTCCGGGGGCACGATATGATATTGAATAATCCAATTCCTTGCGACCAAGAAATACTGGCACAGTATCTTGGGACATTTTTTGGTGACGGATGGAGGATCATGTCCATGTTCGCCTCTGAGTCTTCACCGGGCGCCACGCTCAACGTCCTTTTGAGGAGAGGTTCCGAGGTCATCAGGATCACATCGGAGGTCGAGGGCCGATATCCTGCCGTAACGCCCCGCGTGCCTTCCGCTTCGGTTTTCGAAAGAACGATCTGGGAGATGAACGGGATAATACCCGAGGGCCACGAATACCTTGTTCCTTCGATATACTGGCGTAAGGGCAACGGCCATCCTCTCCAGAAAGGAGGATACTTCGCCGACGGCGAATCAAAGATCCCGATACCTAAGAATCACGTTTCGGGAACAGGGGTGTTCGAAATCCCTGTTGGCCCCGTCCATGCAGGCGTCATAGAGCCGGGACACTTCAGATTCAGTGCCGCAGGGGAGCCCATCCTGGGACTGAAAGTCCATTTGGGATATGCACACAAAGGAATAGAGAAGCTCATGGAAGGACCGGTCGGACGTAACCTCTCCCATCTGGCAGAGAGGATATCCGGCGATAATGCAGTCGCCCACGGTCTGGCACATGCTCACGCAATAGAAGGCGACACAGATATTCCCGACAGGGCACGTTACTTGCGGTCGATACTTTCGGAGCTGGAACGCATCCACAACCACCTCGACATCGTCGCAGGACTGTGCACCGATACCGCTTTTAGCGTCGCAGCGTCATACGGAGCGGAGGCCCGGGAAGAGCTGCTCAGAGCGAACTACGAACTGTTCGGTAGCAGGATGCTTATGGGGAACATCGTTCCCGGAGGAGTGAAAAAGGACCTTTCAGCCGATCGCATCCACAAACTCGAGAACGCGGTTATGAGAGCGGGCTTCGCCGCCATGAAATTGGACGGATATATGAGGCGTTCTCCTTCAGAAGTGGACCGCCTGGATACTACGGGAATACTGGTAACGGACGACGCCCTGAGACTTGGTACCGTTGGTACTGTTGCAAGAGCCAGTGGAATAGTTTCGGATGTTAGGGCAGACCTTCCTTACGACGCCTACGGCTCCCTTTCGTTCAACACCATATACAAGAACAAAGGCGACGTGATGTCCCGTGCCGCGGTCAGGGTGGGAGAGGTGGCGGAATCCGTAAGCCTTATACTTCAATGCATCACCGATATGGACTATGGGGAGATCAGAACCGAAACGAAGGCTCCTGAGGGTTTCTCCTGCGGCATAGTCGAATCGCCCAGAGGAGAGCTCCTGCACTGTGCGGACATAAGAGACGGTAACATCTGGAGATACAGCGTGAGGGACCCTTCCGTAGTGAACTGGCCCGCCCTGGAGCTGGCGGTCCTCGGGAATATTGTCCCTGATTTCCCTTTGATAAACAAGAGCTTCGGGCTGTCCTACTGCGGTAATGATCTTTGAGGTGATGATATGATAAAAAAGAGCATTTCAAATCTTGTTTCGCATAAAAGACCCGCCGTGTCCAGGGAAGAGCTGCATGCCGATTGTCTCATGATGCCGTTTGTAAGCGTCGGTTGCGCAAAATGCAGAAAATGCATAGATGTCTGCCCCACCGGTGCGATCGAAATAGATGAGGAGTGGACGGTCGACCTTGGAAAATGTATTTTCTGCATGGAATGCAAAGGTTCCTGCCCGGCATCTGCCGTCGAAGAAATCCCCGCACCCCTCTACGCGACCCAAAGGAACGAACTGACGTTCAGTTTTTCAAACCCGCCGAAGGAATTAAAGGACGGCATCGAAAAATCGAAGGCCGAGGTCCTTTCAGGGTCCATAGCGATAAGGGAGCTAGATACGGGGTCCTGCAATGCTTGCGAGATCGAGGTCAACTGCATGTCTAATCCTTTCTATGATATGAGCAGGTTCGGAATGAAGATCGTCGCTTCCCCCAGGCATGCCGATGTTCTTCTGGTCACCGGGCCCATGGCGAGAAACATGAAGGCTGCGGCGCTTGATACCTATGAGGCCATGCCTTCCCCGAAGGTCGTCGTGGCCATGGGCACCTGTGCCATATCCGGCGGTATTTTCGTCGAAGGAGATGTTTTCGGAGAAGGGATAAAGGATACGCTTCACCCGGATATCTACATACCCGGATGCCCTCCTTCCCCCGGAAGAGTTTTGCTCGCCCTCTTGAAGGCGTTCGGACAGGATTAATGCACAACGACAACGTTGCATTTGGCATGGTTTACCACATATTGTGAAACGCTGCCGAGGACGACCCTGTCTATGAACGTCTTATCTGACCTTCCCACCACGATCATATCGCATTTGAACCTCGAAGCGGCGGCCAAGACGTTCTCGGCCGCAGGCCCGGGTTCTATGACCGAATGCACATCGATGCCTTCGGCCCTGGCGGCATCCTCTGCTTCTTTCATGTAGGACTTGATCTTATCGAACTCTATCTCGTGCTCCACGATGTCGCGGGAGACTATGGAAGAATAGATGTAGAGGGGCATTTTGGACATTTTTGAGTAGTCTATCGCAAAATCCAAAGCCCTCCGCGTACCGGGCCTTCCATCATATGCCAGGATTACGGACATGATTCCTAATCCGCCACTTCGGATAAATATCTTCCATCCACATGTAAAGGCACCGACAGGAATACTTACCGCCCAGTGGGTCCTCCCCTGACAGCGGAAGATAAGGTGCAGCGACAAAAATGAACGGTTACGTTATGACGACAGAGGGCCTTATCGTGAAGGATGCCTGCTGACGCAACGGAACTTCATCCGCCCATGAATGTGGCCATTATCGTGACGGACCATCCCACCAGTGTCATGACCAGGGCCATCCTCCATCTGTTGGCGCCTATGTATTTGCTCATGGTGTATCCTACAAAAAATAAGGCGACGGAACCTAGGGCGGAGGCCGCAAAAAGAGCTGAAGTAAGATCTGGAATCAGAAGCAGAGGGATGATCGCGGGAAGGGCCGCCAATACCGTTATAACAAAACTGGACATGCCTGCTTTTATTAGTTCTGCCCGGTCCTTGCGAAGTCCCTGATCGGATTCCATTTTGGAAGATAATATTTGCAGGATTATCCTCCGCTCATCCGCCGGCTCTATAGCATCCAGGATCGTGCCGGAAAGATCGTCCTTCACAATGGACTCACATTCCGCGCAGTCGTTCTCTCGACTTTTCAACAGGATGTTTATGTCTCGTTTTCTTTCCAGGCTGCCTACGAGAATGATTATCAGCACATCTATGATGCCCCATGTGAAATTCATGGATAATATGATGAATGCCAGATGGATATTGGAGTCGAAATAGATTATTCCCACCTGAGCGGCGTTGACGAATATCATCGCCATGATGAAGCCATACAGGGCCTCCTGTATTGCCAGTCCCGGCCCGGTGTTGGCTATCAGCTTACCGGTCAGAGGAACAACCATGGAGCATCAGCGATATCGTCCGTAAAAACCCTATGGTCTTTCTTCCCCGATAGCTCATTCGAAGAACGTGCTTTTTTCTTCGTGCACCATCCTGATAGTTTGTTGTTTTGGTGTACCTAGCGACTGTTAGTGCGCGATAGAGCATCTAAAAATACAGTAAATCGCCGCTGGTTGTATAATTATTAATATATATCTGTATTTTAATCAATATATAGACTACTTAAATTAGATTTAAATATATGTCGAACAATGTAGTTACAGAAGTTGTGAGCGGCGAAAGCCGGGTACCTGGTATAGGTCTCCGCCGTGCGGCGGGGGACGGGTGCGTTTCACACCTTCCACGCCCTCGGGTTTATTATTCCGCTCCTTACTCTTTCCACCGACGTCCGATTGATGTGAAGATTGCTATTAAATGTGCCAGCATGACAAAAATCAATATCATGACCCGATGATAGAGGAAGAATGGCCCCATTGAAGGGGGCTTAAATGGTTTGTTTAA